>NZ_SBIK01000019.1 GCF_006503695.1 Tepidiphilus succinatimandens | reverse complement strand
GGCCGCAGTGTGCCCAAAGCGGCCGTGGGCAGGAAAAAACCGGGGCACGAGGCCGCAACGAGCGGCCAAAACGGGGGGAAATCGAGTGGAATTCAGTGCCGAATGTCATGAAGAGTCTGCTTCACCCCAAATTCCCCGGAAAACGGGGGTTGATCGAGGTTCCCAAGAGATGCACGGAACAGTGGCTCCTTCCAGTCGCTTTTGCTTTTGTTTGCCGTTCGTCAGGGCGGTCTCGCCCTTCGGTCATGCTGGGATCGGTACAGCTTTCGCCAACGCGATATCCGCCGCCGAAAGCCCAAACAGTCGGCTTACGCGCCCTTCAACCTGGTCGCGCAGCGCAGTCGCGTGACGCTCATGCAGAATCCTTTGATGCGGCACCCGAGCGGCTTGAGCAGCATCATTTGCGGCAATCAGCTGCGCGACGAGCGCTTCGATATCCGCCCGCTCTGCCGGCGTCGCGGATGGAATTGGCAAATGCTCAATGAACTGCTTGCCGTGCGAATAATATCCACCCCGGAAGGAGCTGGTATGCGTGCGCACTATCGCTTCACTTAAAGGGTGATGCAGGACGGCCATCAGGAAGAAATTCGTCTCCGGCGCACCCTCGCGCGGCCGGATCAGATAGTAGGGGCCGTTTCCGCCCCCCGTCATCATGATGTTGTTGTCGTCGTAGGCATAGCGCGCTTCGCGCGACAGGATCGGAAGGATGATTTTCGGACTGTTAAATTTTGTCAGGCTCTGTGATCGTCCAAACTGATAGAACTGGCGCGTAGCCGCCGAGCCGCCGACAATATTGCGTCGTTCCAGTTCGGCTCGGCGCGCCGTCAGATAGGCCAGACAGAGAGGAAAGCGCTGCGCCATCTCCGCAGGCTGAATAAGCCGCGCCGTCGTCCTAGCTCCGTTGACGATCTCATATGGGAAAATCAGCCACGCGTTCGCTTCAGCCCGTGCGTAGGGATACAGGGTGACGTCGAGTAGGCAGGGGCGCAGTATGCCGCGCTCGATCGGCCAATCGCGGCCATTCCACCGGAGCGTCACTGTCTGCGGCGTCTCATCCGCGGCCCGGAAGATATAGATATCATCGGCGCTTGTCTGGACACCAACGAAGATCTCCGCTGCGTCACCGAGCTCACGGCCACAGGCCGCACGGACGCGGTCAAACAGCGCGCGCGTATCGGCATCGGCAAACTGCCACGGGTCATCTGTAAGCTCGGCGGCCGGCATGATGCTTCTCGGCCCTGGCGTGCCATACCGCCAGGAATCCAAGGTTTCCACCCGCTCTACAGCCACATGGTCTCTGCCTTGCCGGTCAAGGATCAGGATACAGGTGTAGTTGGTGGCCATGCGCCCGAATACCTGCTGCACGCCAAAGTGCACGATCTCTTCGAGCGGTTGGCCCGTCGTCACCAGCCGCCGGAGCGCCCTGCCTGCCTGGATCGTCATGAACTTGTGCGGAACGATGAAGCCCAACCGGCCGTCCGGCCGCACGAGCGACAGCGAGCGCTCAATGAACAGCGCATACTTGTCAAAGTTATCTTGTTTCGCCGTGGTATAGGGGGAGCGGGCAGATCGATAGAAAGCGGCTTCCTCCGGCGAATAGGCCTGCATGTTCTGGATGCGGATATAGGGCGGGTTGCCAACGATCACATCGAAGCCGCCGCGCGCATGTTCTGTCGGAAACTCGTCGGCCCAGGAGAACGGATTGACCTGCTCCAGAATCCGCGCGGGCATACTGCCTCTAGCGGCGGTCCACTCCGCCTGACTGACGAGACTGTTGCCCGCCCGCAGCGTTCCACTCAGGTCCGGCAGCGCTGGCGTGCCCGTCCGATTTACATAGTCGCGCAGGTCGGCTTCACTCTCATCTTCGATCAACTTCAGGAGGAGGCTGAACCGGGCGACTTCAACCGCGTTCGCGTCGATATCGACGCCGCGAATATGCGCCAGCAGGATGCGGCGCTTTTCCTCGAAGGTCAGGCGCCACTGCCCTGCTGCTGCCTCATAGATCGTCCGGCCAACATAGCTGGTACGATCGTTGGCGAGGTACCAGGAGAGGTAGTGATCGGTCAGAAACTCGAAAGCCGATAGAAGGAAAATTCCCGAACCGCAGCAGATGTCAGCGACCGTGAAAGACTCCAGATCGGCGGGAGACTTTCCGGCCAGCTTAGGGCTAAGCGTGCGCTGCACGATGGCATCAACGATGTAGCGTGGAGTCGGCACGACGCCGCCGCTGTCCCGCACTTCCGGTTTGCTGACGATCTCGACGTTCCCATGACCATCGATCGTTATGGTCTCGCCTAGGAACTGTTCGTAGATTTCCCCTAGGACTTCGGTTTCCACGACCGCGAAGGTGTAGGGACTCTGCGGGTAATACAGCTCGTTGATGATGCCGCTCAGCACGTCATCGCTGATGCGAATGCCGAGCCGCGCATCATCGAGCAGCCGAAACAGGCCAGAGTCATAGAAAGCGTCGGCACGGCGCAGCTCCGCCATAAGAGCATCGAAACTGTTGCCGGCGGCCAAGCCGCGCAGCGTCTCGTATCGCTCGATATCGCGATCCTCGCAGATGCGCAGGAACACGATCCGCGACAGGAACAGCTGTACCGCATAGGTCAGCTCTATCGGGGAAAGGCCGGGGACTTGCCGGTGAATATCTCGCGCCAGCCGCTCGCGCCACGATCGCACCTGGCGGAGGAAATAGTCGTCAAATTGATTAGCGCCCTGCCGGGTCACATCGACGGAGAATCGCCGGTCAAAGTCGCCAGAATATACTGCCTCGCGCGACAGAAGCGGCCACAACTCGTCAAAACGCGCCTCAAACTCGTCGTATCTGACCAGCAGGATGCGCGCGACATGCGCTTCGTCTGTGAGGTTTGGAGACGGCCGGCAATCATAGACCGCCAGCTGATGAAAATTGGTCAGGATCGCGATGGGTAGGCTGGCCGAGTACCCGTAGCGTCGCGTTTGAAACGCCGCTTCGCGGTTGCGGTCGATACGCACACTCGGCTTCTTTGCTTCGACAAACAGCTTACGCTGCCGGGCAAGACGAAGCTCGTAATCCGGTTTCTTGGAAAGCCTTTCCTCTCCGACTTCAACCGTCGCCTCTTCAATCACTTCCCGAAGCCCAAGCGGTTGGCCGGCTGCATTGTGGACGTCCCACCCAAAGGCCGCGAGCAGTGGTGTGATGAAGTCGGTGCGGGCCTGCGTCTCGTTATAGGCTGGTCGGAGGTAATCGGCTTCGTTGCGGCGAAATTTCCGGACCAGATCAGCCACCTTGAGGCGGGCAGCATCCTTGGGGCTAACGACCGTCATGCTGCACCTTTCCGCCCGCTGCGACGGCGAGAGTTCCGCCGGTCCCGCATCTGTGTCCAGACGCTCTTCAAGAGGTTGCATTCCGCGACCGACAGGCCCATATGCCCGCGCAGGATAATCTTTGCGTTTTCTTCAAGAACATCGTCCAGCCGACCGGCGCGGACAAGCTGGTCCACTTCCTTAAGCGGCATCGCCCCGTTGAGCTGCGCTGGCATCAGCAGCCGCTCGGCTTCTGTTGGCTCAAGCTCCAGCACACCGCCGCCATAACTCCGGCCTTCGATCTCGGCTGACGCCGCCGTGAGCCAGGTGTACGTGTTGGCAATGACCCGCTCCGGGTCTGCGCCATGGCTTCGTATCCGGTGGATCGTGTCGGTGGACGTGGCTCCCGAAGCATTCAGTACCATGCGCGGAAAATCGTAAATCTGCCGAAAAGCAAAACCGTCCGGTACCCATACAGAGGGCACCAGATACCAAGGATCACGGATCGAGCACTTGTATCCCCTATGAAAGTTCTTTCGCTCGCCTTCCTCGATGTACCGGCGAAGTTTTGCACTGAGCTTGCCGGCTTGCGCCTTTGAGATGTTGAGTAGGTGAACGCGATCACCCCTGGCCGCGAGGGATTGCCAGTCGGCCTTGCTGATTGTGCTACCCTTGAGCTGGGCAGAGCGGGACACCAAGGGCGTCGTGTAGCCTTCAAGCCCCAACTCCTCTACCTGTTCGGATGAAAGCACGAAAAACTCGTTCTTCCCTGTGACGACACCAACGTCGATACTGGCATACGAGGACATAGGTGTCGTGATTGCTGCGTCGCGCAGCTCGCGCATGAACGCAATCTGCCGATTGTCGAGGAAGTACTTCAGCCACTTCTCGCTGTCATGCCGGATAACCTTGGGCTCCGCCTGTTTCAGCACCAGGCTAGGCTCGACCT
This sequence comes from Tepidiphilus succinatimandens, assembly GCF_006503695.1. GTDB lineage: Bacteria > Pseudomonadota > Gammaproteobacteria > Burkholderiales > Rhodocyclaceae > Tepidiphilus > Tepidiphilus succinatimandens. The sequence continues at coordinate 33,941 of NZ_SBIK01000019.1, read as the reverse complement.
CTGTGATCTCAGCGACCGTCTGAACCGCCGTCAATGCGACTTGGCAGGTGTTATCTTCAGATGCGGATGCCAGCGCTCCATCCGCTAGAAGCAACACAACTTCCTGTTCGGCATTCTCGAAGAACAGTTCATTGCAGGCGATCACATCGATGCGTTCAAAATGGTCTGTCAGATAAGACCGAAGCTGCGCCGCGTAGGTTACTTGTAGGATTTCCGCCGGCAGAACGAGCGCAAGGCGACCACCGGGCTTCAAGCTGGCGGTCGCAGCCACGACAAATGGCACCCAAATATTGGTCAGACGATTTGGCGTTAGCCCTTGCTCCCCCATGATCGCCATGGCGAGGGTGCGATGTGGTTCCGGAAACGACTGGTAGCGAATGAACGGCGGGTTGCCGATAATGGCATCGAAAGCTGGTTGATCAGTCTCCTGCCACCACGCGAAAAAATCGGAATTATGGACAACTTTCTCGGCCGACTTTCCGAGTTCGGAGCGGAGACGTTCAGCGGCTGCTTTTGCTTCATGGGCGATAATCTCGACGCCACGTAGCTGGCGTGCGATCTTGGCAGGCGTGGCGCCCAGGGAGCGGAGGCGGCGCACTGCTGCTTCAAGGAAAACGCCATTACCGCAGCTTGGCTCCAACACGGCGTCGCCAGCAGACTGGATTGCCCAGGCGCATAGCCAATCGGCAACAGTCGGCGAGGTGTAGTAACCGCCCCGCAGCTTATCCTCATCCAAATCAGCAAATCGACCACGCGGAGTGATACCAAGAGAAGCGCCCTTGCGCGTACTATTGCGCGCTTTAGTGTGACCGGTTGTCATTCTTTCCCCACACGAACATGAAGTAGCGGCATGTCATCTTTCAGCAGGCGGTCAATCGCTTCACGAATGACCCATGCCACCGATACCCGGTTCTTGCGGGCAATCTCGTTCAGTTGGCGATGCTGCTCCGCCGTGAGACTGACGGACAGGCGGTGTGCGGTCTTGTCGTCGCTAGTATTGGTGAAATCTTGCATGGCGGGTCATTTTGCATCAATATGCACCACTATACACCATAGTGGTGCACAACGGCAAGTGGTGACCCACATCGTTGGTGCTCGAAAACGTCTTACCTATGCGCAAGTACTAGCAGATGATCATCCGGAGCTACTGCGGGACAAACCTTGATCGGGTCAAGGAGGCAATGATGAAGGCGTTTGTTGTCCGCGCGCCCCGCCCTCGCTTCTTGGCGAGCCAAAGCTTCAGTAGCCCGGCAACCCGCCCCAGGTCGCCGTTGACCCTTACCAGGTCAGCCACGGCCGTCAGGTCAAGGACAGAGCGGACCGGGTGATTCAGCCCTGCCGCCCGCATGTAGGCCGAAACCGAAAGCCCGGCCTCGGCAGCCCGAGTGGCTATCTTGGCCCGCTCTTCGGGCGTCACCCATACCTCTAGCCGCATCCCCCGTGGCCGCTTGCCCCGCCCCTTCGCGGCCAGCCTGTCCCCTTCCTTCATGTCCTTCGTGCCCCTGTTTCTGCCCCAAGCCGCGGCAGCGTCGGTGCGCCTCGCAGAGTAGGATGCCGTCGAGCCGCAGGCGAGTAAGGGGCGGTGTTGAGCCGGTGCGTGCTTGCGCGTACCGGTACAACACACATCTTGCCGTCAAAGCTCACTGCGAACTTATGCGATCTTTCGCGATCGACGCGCGAATCGACGATCAATCGCACGTCTTCGCGCATCATCGCGTTTCGTCGCGTACGTTCGCGCTTCGTCGCATGGAATCGCACATATTCGCGCAACATGGCCTGCGCGCGGTCGCGATGGGCACCAAAAGGAAAGGGGCCGTTCGGCAGATTCCAGCGGCCTCTCGATTCACAGACAAAACATGCATCTGCCACGCCGCCCAGGGGCCGGACAGTCAACGGCGACACGGGTGTTGAGCCGCCCCTCGGTGGAGGTGCTAACAGATTACACGTGCCCTTCCCGGCCCTTGTCTCTTTTGGTGTCCTGAAGGAAGGCAAGGCCTCGGCCGCGCAGCGGACGAAGGCCGCGCCGAGTGGATCATCCTTATGGATGATCTTGGATGGAGCCGGAACAATCGACATAAGTCTTTGTCCTGTAATGAGTTTTCCAACACCTCCGGTTACCGTTAGGACGGGGGTTGGTTACCGAAAAGACGGGAGTTGGCTACCGTTAAGGAAGGTCTGAACAACCCGCCGAACCCTCGTGATTTCGCGGTTCGAAGGCCGAAATCACGTCAATCCGGTCGGAATCCCACGTGTTGCTGCCCCGCCAGACGGGTTTCCCCGTCCAGCGGACGCACTTATCCCGCCGCCGGCAGCAATCGCCGGCGCGCCATCCACAGGTTCGACAGCGCAAACAGCGTCAGCACCTGTGCCGCGTTCTTCGCGATGCCGCGGTAGCGCACCTTCATGTAGCCGAACTGCCGCTTGATCACCCGGAACGGTCAGATTCCAAGAACGCGATAAAGATCTTCTTTCGCCCCCTGCGCCAGCTCGACGGCCTCGATCGTCTCACTGTGTGCATCACGTACGACCGAAGCGCGGGTCTCTTTGCCATCCTTGGGCTGCCTGGCGATCACGAGCAATACCGACTGGCGGTAGCCGTTCTCCTGCTGCGCCGGGGCCGTGGCACCTGCCGCGGCCAGCATGAAGCGGCCGATCCCGGAGCCGATTGCTCCCAACGCCTTCCTTGCCGGCGGCTCGATGGCCTGTGCCGGGCTCTCCAGAAGATTCCCGACGCTTTTCGTCAGGCCCTCGTGCATTTTCGTCTCAGGGACGACGAATTCTCCCTGTATGAGATAGACCACCTCTGCCTCTTCTCGATCCTGAACGACGACATGGCCCCGCTCCTGGAGCAGCTTGCGCAACGCTTCGGTCTCGTTCGGCGCGCCCTCGAATTCGATCCAGATTTTCTTCCCCAGGTCGGGACTGAAGGCGTCGCTCATCCGGTTCTGCGCCGCATCGGGCAGTGTCGCCTGCGCTTGAGATTGCACGCCGGCAGAGGCGACCGCCGTGACTGCTGCTTTGGTCGAAGCACCCGCATCGGGCACGGCAGAACCCGCCCCGCTCGCCTGCGGTGCGGAGGGGATGGAGGTTTCGTTCGCGCTTGCCAAGAGGATCGCGGCATCCTGCGAAGTCTGCTTGACTTTCGCCAGTTCTTCGGCGTTGTCGACGATCGCCTTCGTGCCCGCCTGAGTCAACCCAGTATCCTTGAGCGCATCGGCTTGCGCGAGCACCCCCTGCGCCTTGGCTTGCGGAATACCCGCAGCCACCATTGCGTCTGCCTGCCGAAACGCCGCTTCGTTGTGCATCCGCTGTTCGGCGCGCCAGACCGGGTTGTTTGCCATCAGGTCCGCCTGGGCTACGACCAGGCTCGGACTGCTCATGGCAGCCCGTCCGACGACGCCGGCAATTCCGCCCACCGTCAGCACCCGATCGCGCTCGGCCTTTTGCTGAGCTTCGGCATACTCGACAAACGCCTGCGTCTCCTTGGATGCTTGCCAGGTTTGTTTGAGTTTCAACACGAGCCGCTCACGGTCGATGGGCCGCAGATTCGGCATGGCCTCGATTTCGTCGATTTGCTTTTGCATCTGCTCGGCAAGCTTGCGCTCCTGTTCTTCCTTCTCGCGCGCCTCGGCTTCGGGGTCGCGCATCGAGTCCTTGATGGTATCGACGGCTTTCCCGCCTGCGGCACGGACGAGTTCGCCGCCCGCCTGGATGCCGATGTTCACGATGTCGCCAATACCGAAGGCGTGAGCGTTTGTCGCGCAAAACGCTGCAACGATGTTGGCTGCAATGAGTTTCTTCATGTTTTCTCCTTTCTTCAACACCGCTCACGTGAGCGCAAGGTCTTCGCTGCACCCGCACGAGAGCGCTTGCCCAAAACACACCGGGCACTGCTCGACATCGCAGCCCGGAATATGATATTCGCCCATCGGAACACCGCAATCCGGGCAACGGTCGCCTTCCCACATGTCGGTTTCGTACCCGAACCGGATGCGTTTCGGCTTGGCAATACGGTTTGCCGCAGTTCTTTTTCTGCGTTTCGCCATAACCACCTTCTTCTATGTCCGCATCAGCTTCCGGTGGCGCTCCAGCGTCGTCTGGCAGACTTCCGCTTCCACGTGCTCGAACATGGTCTGCTCCGCAGTACCTACTTTCCAACGGATTCCGGCTTTTGCCCTGCTTCGGATGATGCTTTCCCTTGCTCGGTCGGCAGGTAGATGCAAACCACGCCGCCACGCGTTAGCGCCACGCTATAGCGCATGTCGCAGTTTCTGGCGGCAAACAGAATGGGCAACTGCTCATTGCCGAAGGCGTCCGGCAGGAAGGCGATTTTCTGGCCCGGCGCGCAAGATGCTCCGCCAAACAGCGATTCGATGCCGACCTTGCAGAAAGTAGATTGATTCAGTGGCGCATCAGCCTGCTTTTTGACACCGGCTTTCGCCGGAACGTCTTGCTTTCCCTGATTGCAGCCTGCCGACAGGATGGCAAGCGCAAAGACGACTCCCAGTCTCTTGAAGCGCATCAATGCAACCTCCAATCAAAGTTCCTAATCCAGCCTTCCGGTCGCCAGCTCAGCATCCAGTTCGCCACGGCCTGCGGGCTGTTCTTGCGCAGCATCTCGCGGCCTTTCGCCAGGAGGCGCTCTTCGATGCGCTCCATCTGAATGGAAAACGCCTCCCACGATCGCTCGTGGTCTTCCGGACGAGCCGCCGATCCCATCGCATTCAGGTACATCTGGCGCATCTCGTCGGCAATACGCCATGCCGTCGATCTGGCGGCCCGCGCGACTTCCGGATGGATGCCGCCCGCACCCACCTCCGGCTTCCTGCCGCTCACCAGCGCATCGAACGCCCGGATCACCGCCAGGTGGAACTTCGGGCTGATCCACATCGCATAGGCATACACCAGCTCCTTGCAGACGTAGGTGCCCGGCGACGAGCCGCCGCGGACTACGCTAACCGGTTGATTTTGTGCCAAAGCAGGAATTCCTGCTTTGGCAATTTCTTCGATCAGCTCCTGCGTCTGCTGATTTTCAAGCCACAATGATGGCCGATGACGATTCTCCCCACCCGCCGCCTTGTGCAGGTCGTTCAGGCAGTACCGGCCCTCCGCGTCCTGCCGAATGGCGGTGTTGGCGACGACGAGCGCATGGTTCATGGCAGCGTCTTTCCAAAGACAACATCGGTATTCGCCGCTTCCATCCAGGCGGCGACTTTTTCCGGCCGCACGCCCTGCGCCAGGTGCTTTCTGGCTATCTCGGCCAGCCTTCGGGCCGCCTCGACCCGCACCCTGTTTCCAATCGTCCAGGATGTCTCGACAGAGACCGGATCTTCAGGATTCAGCCGCGACAGCAGCAGCCGACGCATCCAGTCCGCCTCGCGCCAGGCGCGGAACTCGATGGCCTCATCCACCAAAGGGTGGCCGGTTGACGATCCGTTCCTTCCCGCCCCAGGCATCGCGTAGGAGCCGGTCTTGCGGATGGATGGAAGCACTTCCGAGGTCACCCACTTCCTGAACTTTCTGGCTTCCGGTTTGCGGCTTTTCAGGATTGCGGCAAACAGACCGGATTCGCTGATAACGCTGGTTTTCTGCTGTCCACCGGGGGTACGCACAATCTGCGTACCCTTCTCATCCTCGTCCAGATTCCGTGTCATATCCGGCGCATTGCGGTAATCCAGTATCCTTGCAACATCCGTAGCGACGAACCACAGTTCCCCGTGGTCATCCGGCACGACGCGCACTGGCAGATCCCCGAAGTTGAACTGGACGATATCCCCGGTTTTCGGGCTGGAAGGCGCCATGGCTTCGGGCATGCTGTTCTCCTTTCTCAAAAACGCCGGAATGGCGGGTTCCCTGACGGGCGGCTGCGGCGGCCCGGCGATGTCCCGGATGCCGGCCAGCATGGCCAGCGCATCCTCGACCGGCAGCGCCTCGAACAACCCGTTCCCGAGGTTTCGATAGCCTTCAAGCTGCAGGCGCTTTCGCAGCGTCTCCGCGACCTTGTGCAAATGCCGGTCCGGCTCGGACACCAACGCTCCCTCGATCCAGGTGTGCGCGGCACGCGCATAGCGGCCCGCGTCTGTCAGGTGCAGGCGCGGGCGGCGCGTGGCCGAGACCCTGAGCGCGCCGTTGGCGAAGGTGATGAATACCAGCCTCGGATCGTCCTGTCCGAGGCCGTCCTTGATCGCCGGATGCGCCGCAACCCGATCCGGCGTGTCCCAGACTGCCCAGGCAATAGGCGTGGGTTTGGACATGGCTTTGCCTCCCGTCTCAATTCCGGAGGACACGGTAGCAGACGTACCGCCGGATTCTTTCCCGAACAGCGATCCGAAACTCGCCATTAAACTGTGCATCCGTGACGCGCTTCCCGCAGGCGTCCGGCTACCCGCGCCATCAGCGCCTCGCGGGCATGGGTGTATTCCTCGGCGAGGAAATCCAGTAGCTCGCGGACTTTCGCCGGATCACGGGCTTCTTCGGGATTCAAAAGATCGATCGCCGCTTGGAAACATTTGAAGATGCGTTCTTCGCGGTCGAGAAGGTCGAGTTCGTCCTGGGTCATTTTCACGCTCCTGTCGAGTCGAATACCCACGAAAGACCGTGGGCGGCCGGGTGCTAGCAACCGTCACAAGGCGGCGGGCGTATTTCCTCTTTCGAGGTCTTGTATTAGCCGCACACCCGGCCATCGACTCGGCAGGGAACCCGCCCGAGGAGGCGGCGGACGGATTCCGGGCGTAAAAATACCGCGAACTGTCGGGCGCGGAGACCGCTTGTGAGGTGTTGCTAGCACCTTGGCTAATTTATAGCATTTCCTTCGTCTGACGTCAAGAGATTTTTGTGCTATAGTGATAGCAGATGAACGGTATCTTATCTCTATCTTTGGAATGCAATGAAAGCGCTACACATCCGCAACCTATCCGACGATGTCCACGAGGCATTGAAGCGGCTTGCCAAGCAGAGCCATCGCAGCGTGCAGGAATACGTCCGCGCTCTGATCGAACGAGAGGTACGCCTTTCTCGGCCCTCGCCCATAGAGATTGCGCGTCAGTGGCGCAGCAAACTCTCCGGGCGGCCCCTTGGCGATACCGTCGAGGATGTGAGGAAGGACCGGTCGCGATGATCTGGGTCGTCGACACCTCCGCCGTCGTTCGGCTCTTCGTGCCAGATGGGCCGCTGCATCCCGACATCGAGCCGGCCATGAACCGGGCGATGCATGGCTCGGACGTCGTGTTGGCACCGGATTCGATGCTGGCGGAAGCACCCAACGTGCTATTGCGCAAGAAAAGGCGCGGCGAGTTATCCTCCGAGGAGGTCCAAGAGATCGTCGAGACGATCGTCTCCCTGCCGGTTCGCATCGAGCCGCATGCCTCACTGCTCGTTGCCGCCTTTTCTCTGGCCGACGCATACGATCTAACAGTCTACGATGCGCTTTACCTCGCTCTGGCCGAGCGTCATGGAGCGCGCATCATTACCTGTGACGAACGGCTCGAGCGCGCCGCGAAGACGCTTGGACTCGGGAATTGAGTGGCTTAACAATAGGGGACGACGATGGACAATACGACCGTGTTGTTATGGTTCGCATTATTCGGCAATCTCGTTCAAGCATATTACGCGGCAAAGTTCGGTTTCCGCGCCATACGCTCCTTCTTGAGGAGAGAGATACTCCCCGGTCTGCGTAATCTGGCGGTCGCTTGCGCCATTGCGGCTTTAGCTGCCGTTTTCCCATTGTCCCTCATCTCCGGCAACTGGGACATAGGCAGGTTTGCCCTGGTGATCTGCCTCATAACCCCATTAATCCTGGCGTGGAAGCCGTTGCGCAGAACAATTCCCAGAAGACCGATTATCATCGCTTACCTATTCTTCGCTTTTTCGGCGATGCTTCTAATCTCAGAAGAAAACATCCCTAAAGAGGTGATTCTGCCGATTATTGGAATGGGCTTCCTATTTTTGATAACCAACTCTTATGCTATTAGCGAGAGTAAAAGATCTTCCATCGGCCTGTTGGGGGGGTTCGCTTTTTCTTGGTACCTTGGTTTTTTTAAGTTCTTCCCGGAAAGCGGGAGCATATTGGAGGCACTCATACTTGGACTGGCTGTCCCACTTGTGTTTTTTGGTTTATTGTTCGGTGGTGGCTTCCTCTTGCTGTGGGTCCAAGATGCCGCCGAGGATCGCATACGCTGGATGACCCGCGTGCGCTTCGACGAAATCGAGCGCCTTCGTAGCGAGTATGGATACCATCGCTACTCTCAATCCAAAGCCGACGGTTCGCCCTGGCCCGGCAAGCAGGACAAGACTTCGGTGACGACCGACAAGGCAACTCGGCGCCGGCGCACTCGCGACGGACATTAGCGCTCATCGTCCGCTCGGCGGGGGCCCGTCGTCCTTGACCGCTTCGCCCCGCTCCGGCTGTTGCTGAGGCGGCACAGGCCGTTGCCCGCCGCCAAACAGATTCCCGATGCTGGAACCGTCCGCAAACCCGCCGAGCAGGTCCGCGGAGACGTCCGTTCCTCTACCCAACGTACCGCCTAGTTCGGCCGATACGGCTTGCTGCACCGTCGGTTGCACCGTGGGTTGCGCGGCCGGAGACGCGGGTTGTGCGACCGGGGGCTCAGGTTGCGTCCGGCTGGTATCGGCATTCTCTTGGATGAAACCGCCCACCCATTTCGCCCCGAGATTGCCGAGCCCGTCGCCAACGGCGAGCCCAAGACTGACGAAAGACCTTTCCGTTGCTTCGACTTTGTCATTGAACGCCTTCATGCCCGCACGCCTGGCTTGTTCCGCGACGGTCTCGGGGGGAGGACCGATGAAATTCCGGCCGAGCGTCTCGTTGAGAACTTTTTCTTCCGCTTTCGAGGCGGCACGCGTGGCAAACCAGTCTCCGGTCTTGCCCGACACCCACCTTCCGATGCCGCCCCAACCCGCCATCGCACTCACGAAAATACCCGTCTCCGCCCACGCCTGGCGTTCGCTGCCCTTGTAATTCTGAGCGGTTTCCTTCGCGAAGCTTCCGCTCTTCAGTCCCAGTTTTTCCCCATATTTGTCCAAGAGGAACGTCGTGCCTTCCGGGAGAACCGACGTGCCAGCGTTCGAAATCGCCCTTATCAAGAGAGATCCTGGGTCTTTCAGCAGATTTTCCAGCTCCCGTTTTTCCTTGGTTCCAAGATCGTCGATTCCTTTTGCCTCGCGCAGGATCTGGGAGCCGACGGCTTCCAGTTCCGCCTTCGCCTGGGCGGGCAACTGGCTGCTCACCCATTGACTCGGGCTGACGCCGGCGGCCGCGGCCGCATTTTCGATGGCGGAGAGATACCCTTCCCCTAGTTTGACGATCCGGTCTTGATTGCCGACCCGTTCCTTGCCGCGTTCGAAGAACGCCTGCACGTCCGCAGGCGTTTTCACTTCGCCCACACCGACCGATAGCGTCGGTTCGACGCGCTCCTTGAAGAATCTCTCCACGAACGGCGTGAGCAGCTCCGGATTCTTCTCGGCCATCTGCGCAACCGTTCCGGGATCGAAATTCCTGCCGAGCAGATCCAGCTCGTTGCGCTGCGTTCCCATCCAGTTGATGAACTGACGCACCATGCCGGTTTCCCAGGCGGCGGAGTTTTCCCTGGCGCGGTTCGCCTCCTCCTTGAAGGCCAGCGACTGCTGGTAGTTGGCCGACGCTTGCTCGGAATGACGCTGCAAACTGTCCAAACTCGCCCGCAGGGCCCGCATGCCCCTAGCCTCCGACGATTCGCCCGTGTCATACCGCGACTGGCGCGACACCTGATGGGCACGCTCCATCGCCTCCTTGAACGATTGAGCCTGCCTGATAGCGTCTTCCAGGTTCTTGCTTATCGATTCGGCGGCTTTGCTGCTGCCGGATGCCCTCAGTTTTGCCGTTACGCCGTTCCCAAGAAGATCGAGTCCGCCACTGGCCCCGAGCTCGCCCAGCACCTCCGCCGCCTTATCCTCCGATAGGCCGTGCTGCCTGGCGAAGTTCTTTACGACGTCCTGAGCTTTGCCGTAGGCTTGGCCGATCTTTGCTATGTCTTCCGACGTCGCGCTGTCGCCGGATTGGGCTCCGGTCGCGTGCGCGCGAATGAAGTCGCCCATCTTCTGGAACGACGCCACCGTTTCCGCGCCCGCGGCTACCATGTTGCCTACGGCCGCCGTTTCCGCTTCTTCCGACTTCCGCTGGAGTGCCGCGGATATCTTGCTTCCCGCGTTGAGCCGCATGTTGATCCGGTGCTGCATTGCCGATGCATCCACTGCGGTGAGGCCGTCCGCGAACGTGGTCGTGCTGACGCCATCGGCCCCCACGTCCGTGCGCACTGGCGCGCCCATGCGTATCGTTGGAGCCGTGTTGTACTGGCCCGCGGTCATCTGGTCGCTTCTCACGGTGTTGTCCAGAAACTTTCCGCCCGCCGCGCCGCCTCCCTGCATCCAGGCCCCCGCGGCACTCGATGCCGCCTGTAGCGTCCCCTGCACGAGGCCCCACGCAATAATCGGGATGGAAAGAGTGAGATAGGCCGCCACATTCATGTCGTCGACCGCTGTCGTACCCAACCAGGGGTCGTCTCAGAAAACGGAAAATAAAGCACGCTAAGCGTGCGTGGAGGCTGGCACCCAGCGGTACAGCGTCGGAATGGACACGCCGAGGTTCTTGGCCACGTCCTTGGGCGGCACCCCGCTGGCCAGCAGCTTCTTGGCCGACTCGATCTTGCTGTCGGTCATCTTCGGCTTGCGGCCGCCTTTGCGGCCGAGCTGCTTGGCGACTTCCAGCCCGGCGCGGGTGCGCTCGACGGTCAGCTCGCGCTCCATTTCGGCAAGGCTCGCCATGACGTGGAAGAAGAACCGCCCGGATGGTGTGCCGGTGTCGATGGAGTCGGTGAGGCTCCTGAACTGGACACCGTGCTTGTGCAGATCGCCGACCAGATCGACCAGTTGCTTGACCGACCGGCCCAGCCGGTCGAGCTTCCAGACGACCAAAGTATCGCCTTCGCGCAGCATTTCGAGCGTCTTGGCCAAGCCAGGCCGGTCTGCCCGCGTGCCACTCACCTTGTCCTCGAAGACCTTTTTACATCCGGCCTTGCTCAAGGCTTCGCGTTGCAGCTCCAGGTTCTGATCCTGCGTCGAGACGCGCGCATAGCCAATCAACATGGCTTGTCTCGCGCCCGGTCGATGCGTTCCTGCATCGCCTGCATCACTTCTTCGTGGGTGTACGATCTGGCGTTGGCGTCGGTGGCTTGCCGCAGGGCTTCCTCAACCTCGCGCGTCATCCGCTCGTAATCCTCCGGCCACAGCGCTTGCTCCATGCGCAGCGACGCCTGACCCAGCAGGTGCAGCAGGCTGAACAGCCGCATGTCGTTGGTGGCGACGATGCGCTCCCGAATCTGCTCCTGAATAGCTTCGCTAGCCCGATGCGCTTGTGGTGTGGCAGTCCCCTCGTAGTCAGCGGGGAATTCCGCTTCCTCGGCAATCCTTGCCCAGGCGCTGGCCAGCGCCTCGATGGTTGACGTGCTCATTTCCGCCGCTCCTGTGCTCTTTGGCGAATCAACCGGCCAAGGGGCCTCGACGCGAAAACCAGCAGCATCACGCCTATCGGATACCAGGTCGAGAAGACCACCAAGGCATCGAAGGCTGGCCGTCCGGTGTTGGTAGGCAGTACGGCGGTCACAGCCATCAACCCGCCGACCGTCCAGATGATGCGCCACACGTAGGGCATCACGCGGGGCACGTAGCCGTCATCGAAAGCGGTCTGGTAGTAGCGGCGCAGGCCGCGCTCGGCAAGCGCCTGGCGCTGCCGCTCCGACAGCGCATCCGTCCGGCCATACCAGCGCCGGAATGGTGGACAGCGCAGCAGCAAAGGGGTGAAGAGGATCATCACCGCCACGATCGCGACACCCCACGCCATGACGGCGCCGGCATCGGGCCGCTTGGCGTTCTCGATCACGGGCGCGAAGACGCCCGGAGCACCGATCATCCAGAACAGCGCAATGTGCTGATGGAAGGAGAGCTTCATTTGCTCATCCACTTGCGCAGCAGGCGCTTTTTCAGGGAGGCGCGTTCTTGCGGGTTGCGTCCCTTGTGATTGGCGATGCGATCCGCCGTGGCGGCCTGGCGCTTGACGGGCCAGTAGGAGCGGCCATCCTTGCCCATCGACCAGACGCTGCTGGCCTGGTTTTCCAGCAGGGGCAGATGGGCGCTCAGGGCTTCGGGCGACGCGCTGGTCAGCGCCGTGCGCTCACGGGTGCGCCAGCGCTGATGCCAGAGCTTCTTGTCCTCGCGCTCGCTGCCGCAGGTCGTGTGCCCGACGATGGGTGTTTTGCGGCGGCTGCGGCTCATAACGTAGTGGTCTCCAAGAACATTCAGGACTGATCCCAGGCGTCGATGGTCAAGACCTGATCGGCAGGACAGGCGGCTACGCGGTCGGGAACTGGATGGTGTTCAGTCTCATGCCGACCCCATTCGATTGATCGCGTCGCTTGCGGCACGCTGCGACGCAAGGAGGTTTGCGACCTGGTTTAGCAGCCGTGTCCGCTGCATGTCTGTTACCTATCTCCCCGACCGCTCATTGGACCAACTCCAGAGATTGGGCTCTATCGCTCAGCCAATACGAAACCGGCATTGGCTGGTGCCACAACCGAGACGAACACAAATGGCTCGGTACCTGTATTTCGCGCCCCGTGCACTTGGCCCGGTCTTGCCACGGCTATCTCACCTTCCCTGAGGGCACGAACAATCCCATTGCCCTGAAAGTAATCAGCCATTCCCGACAAAACAATCCACGTGTCTTGGCCGTGAGGATGAATGTGAGCCGCAATTTCCTGCCCGGGATGGACATGCCAAACCACGATAATTGAGTCTCGGGTTTCAAGCACAACGGAACGAATAGGCTCGCCTTCGGACGGCTGAACATACTCGGCTACAGAAAATATTCTCGATTCAACAGTCATCGGAGATCCCTCTTTCACAGTGCCCCCAGACAGGCTGGATATGAGTTCTAACTCGAATTTGAACGGGAGGCTGGTCGTGCGGTCGTGCAGTTGCCGATGAGCGTGTCGGCTGCTGCCTCCTTGCCCACCAGCGAACTCACGTCCGTTGCGGCCATCCAGAAGGTCTTGCCCGAGCGCGGCTCATAGGTCGCGGGATCGAACACGCCAGAGGGGCCGAACATCGGCGGCTTGATTGGTCATGGCTCCATGCCTTTGTCGTTACGGTCTTCATCGTCGGCATCCTGACGCACGGCGGGCAATTGCTGGAGCAACGCCGGCAGCCATTCCTGTACCGTCTCCCACACCACATCGAGGTTGATGTCGAAATAGCCGTGAGCCATGCGATTACGCATATTGCGCATGCTGCGCCACGGCACGTCGGCATGCGCCTGGGTGAACTCGGCGTAGCCATCCATCACCTTTGTGGCCGCCTCGCCGATGACGATCAGGCTCATGATGACGGCCTGCTGGGTGCGCTTGTCGGCCAAGAAGTCGTCCTTGGCCATCCCTTCCACGAAGCTGCGCGCATCGGTTGCGGCCTGCTGAATGTGGTCGAGGTAATCGGGCAGGCGGTTCTCGCTCATATCGGTTGCGCCTCCGCGAGCACCTTGGCCCGGAACTTCGGCGGCAGGTCGCCGGGAGTCAGCAGATCGACGTCAACGCCGAGCAGCGATTTCAGTTCTTCTTCCAAATCGCCCAAGTCCAACAACGTGGCACCGGGCAGCGCATCGACCAACAGGTCGAGGTCGCTGCCATCCCGGTCGGTGCCATGCAGCACCGAGCCGAAGACGCGCGGGTTCGCGGCGCGAAAGCGGCCTACCGCTTCACGCACTGCGCTTCGCTTCATGTCAAGCACAACAGACGGTCGCATGCGCATCCTTTCTTATCGAAACTCGTTGAGATGATATGCAATAAAGAATAGAATTTCAAGAACTATTTTCGAGAATCGCAATGCCTTGATTCCCGTGCCGCGCCGGTTGCCTTGGCGGGCTTGTCACAAACCTACGTTTTCAAGAAGAAGGAAACCGCATGCCCCGCCGTTCGATCCTCTCCGCCGCCGAGCGCGAAAGCCTGCTGGCGTTGCCGGACACCAAGGATGAGTTGATCCGTCACTACACGTTCAGCGAAAGCGACCTCTCCATCATCCGGCAGCGGCGCGGCCCGGCCAATCGGCTGGGCTTCGCGGTGCAGCTCTGCTACCTGCGCTTTCCCGGCGTCATCCTTGGCGCTGATGAGCCACCGTTCCCGCCATTGCTGAGACTGGTCGCCAACCAGCTCAAGGTCGGCATCGAAAGCTGGGACGAGTACGGGCAGCGTGAGCAGACCCGACGCGAGCACCTGGTCGAGCTGCAAACGGTGTTCGGCTTCCAGCCGTTCACGATTGGCCACTACCGGCAGGCTGTCCAGTTGCTGACCGAGCTGGCCATGCAAACCGACAAGGGCATCGTGCTGGCCAGAGCCTTGATCGAGCACCTGCGGCGGCAGTCGGTCATTGTGCCCGCCCTCAACGCCGTCGAGCGGGCGAGCGCCGAAGCGATTACCCGCGCCAACCGGCGTCTCTACGACGCCTTGGCTGAGCCGCTGACGGACGTGCATCGCCGTCGCCTCGACGATCTGCTCAAGCGCCGCGACAACGGCAAGACGACGTGGCTGGCCTGGCTGCGGCAATCCCCGGTCAAACCGAACTCGCGGCACATGCTGGAACACATCGAACGCCTCAAGGCGTGGCAGGCGCTCGACCTGCCCTCCGGCATCGAGCGGCTGGTTCACCAGAACCGGCTGCTCAAGATCGCCCGCGAGGGCGGCCAGATGACGCCCGCCGACCTGGCGAAGTTCGAGCCGCAGCGGCGTTACGCGACCCTGGTGGCGCTCGCCATCGAGGGCATGGCCACCGTCACCGACGAAATCATCGACCTGCATGACCGCATCCTGGGCAAGCTGTTCAATGCCGCCAAGAACAAGCATCAGCAGCAGTTCCAGGCATCCGGCAAGGCGATCAATGCCAAGGTGCGGCTGTTCGGGCGCATCGGCCAGGCGCTGATCGAGGCCAAGCAAGCGGGCCGCGATCCGTTCGCCGCCATCGAGGCCGTCATGTCCTGGGATGCTTTCGCCGAGAGCGTCACCGAAGCGCAGCGGCTCGCGCAACCCGAGGACTTCGATTTCCTGCACCGCATCGGCGAGAGCTACGCCACGCTGCGCCGCTACGCGCCGGAATTTCTCGACGTGCTCAAGTTGCGGGCCGCGCCCGCCGCCAAGGACGTACTCGACGCCATCGAGGTGCTGCGCAGCATGAACAGCGACAACGCCCGCAAGGTGCCCACCGACGCGCCGACCGAGTTCATCAAGCCGCGCTGGCAGAAGCTGGTGATGACCGACACCGGCATCGACCGGCGCTACTACGAACTGTGCGCGCTGTCGGAGCTGAAGAACGCGCTGCGCTCCGGCGACATCTGGGTGCAAGGCTCGCGCCAGTTCAAGGACTTCGAGGACTACCTGGTGCCGCCCGCGAAATTCGCCAGCCTCAAGCAGGCCAGCGAATTGCCGCTGGCCGTGGCCACCGATTGCGACCAGTACCTGCATGACCGGCTGACGCTGCTGGAAACGCAGCTCGCCACCGTCAACCGCATGGCGCTGGCCAACGAGCTGCCGGACGCCATCATCACGGAGTCGGGCCTGAAGATCACGCCGCTCGATGCGGCGGTGCCCGATACCGCACAGGCCCTGATCGACCAGACGGCGATGATCCTACCGCACGTCAAGATCACCGAATTGCTGCTGGAGGTAGACGAATGGACGGGCTTCACCCGGCACTTCGCCCACCTGAAGTCAGGCGACCTGGCCAAGGACAAAAACCTGTTGCTGACCACGATCCTCGCCGACGCGATCAACCTGGGCCTGACCAAGATGGCGGAATCGTGCCCCGGCACGACCTACGCCAAGCTGGCCTGGCTGCAAGCCTGGCACATCCGCGACGAAACCTACGGGGCGGCACTGGCCGAGCTGGTCAACGCGCAGTTCCGACATCCCTTCGCCGAGCATTGGGGCGACGGCACCACGTCATCGTCGGACGGCCAGAACTTCCGCACCGGCAGCAAGGCCGAGAGCACCGGCCACATCAATCCGAAATACGGCAGCAGCCCAGGGCGGACGTTCTACACCCATATCTCCGACCAGTACGCGCCGTTCCACACCAAGGTCGTGAACGTCGGCGTGCGCGACTCGACCTACGTGCTCGACGGCCTGCTGTATCACGAATCCGACCTGCGGATCGAGGAGCACTACACCGACACGGCAGGGTTCACGGACCACGTCTTCGCGTTGATGCACCTGCTGGGCTTCCGCTTCGCCCCGCGCATTCGTGACCTGGGCGACACCAAGCTCTACATCCCGAAGGGCGATGCCACCTACGAGGCGTTGAAACCGATGATCGGCGGCACGCTCAACATCAAGCACGTCCGCGCCCATTGGGATGAAATCCTGCGGATGGCCACCTCGATCAAGCAGGGCACGGCGACGGCCTCGCTGATGCTCAGGAAGCTTGGCAGCTACCCGCGCCAGAACGGCCTGGCCGTCGCCCTGCGTGAGCTGGGACGCATCGAGCGCACACTGTTCATCCTGGACTGGCTGCAAAGCGTCGAGCTGCGCCGCCGCGTGCATGCCGGGCTGAACAAAGGCGAGGCGCGCAACGCGCTGGCCCGCGCCGTGTTCTTCAACCGCCTGGGGGAAATCCGCGACCGCAGCTTCGAGCAGCAGCGCTACCGGGCCAGCGGCCTCAACCTGGTGACGGCGGCCATCGTGCTATGGAACACGGTCTATCTGGAGCGGGCCGCGAACGCCTTGCGTGGCCACGGTCAAGCCGTCGATGACGGCCTGTTGCAGTACCTGTCGCCGCTCGGCTGGGAGCACATCAACCTGACCGGCGATTACCTCTGGCGCAGCAGCGCCAAGATCGGCGCGGGCAAGTTCAGGCCGCTACGGCCGCTGCAACCGGCTTAGCGTGCTTTATTTTCCGTTTTCTGAGACGACCCCAACCAGTTGGTCAGGTTGCACGAGAGATAGGCATTCCCGTTGGCCGCGACCATCGAGCTGACCTCGCTCTTCGTCTTGATGTTCATCATGTAGTTCATGACCGCATAGAGCGGGGGCCACAGCTGCACCCAGAGCAGTGACCCGACGTATCCCTTGAGAAAGGTTCCGGCATACTGTCCCGCCACCACGATCATGATCACGACGATCGGAAACACCGCATAGGCGATCATTTCGACCGCATTCCGGAACTTGGGCATGCCGCTCATGGCCACCGAGTACATCGACGTCGTGGCGGTCTTGAAGCTGCGGATTCCTGCGGCCGTAGCGGTTGCTTGCTGAACTTGCGCGGCATCTCCGATCTGCGCGGCTACCCTGGCAGGAGCATCGATGAGGTAGTTGCATAGGGCTCCCTGCTTGATCTGGTCAAGCACCGGCGTCGCGGTTGACGATGGGGCGAAGAACTGCTGCGTGCTCAGCAATGCGTTCGACAGCGCCACCTTCGCAGCGGCCATCGACATTTCCGGGAACAGCCCCTGCGCTTTCAACCCGAGCACGGTATTGGCATCCAGGTTCAGTTGCGCGGTCAGCGCGGCGTATGCCTCTGGGCAGCTCATCGTACTGGCAACGGAGGGGTCGTTGTAGTCGGCGATGGTAACCAGCAATCCCGGATTGGTGTTGCTGAACGCCTGCCATATATTCTCGGTCGTGGCGAGCGTGGATGGGCTGATATATCCAGTGGCAAGATCCGGTATGACGCATTCCCGATAGAACTCGTCGAGATTGCGCATGAGCACGGGACTGGAGAACTGGGTGCCGAGGCGCTCGAGCATGACCCTGTGCCCGAACAAGGTTCCCGTCTTCCGTAATTGAACGTCGTCGGGCAGCGAGAAGACCGTCTCGAAAGCGGTCGTTAGCCAATCCCCGATCTTGCTGGTCCCATGAGCGAGCGCCGCAAGGCCGATCGGAACGTTGGAGACGACCTGGGATGGGTTCGTTCCGGTTCGATCGACGATCAGCACGTTGCTCTTCGGAACGAGCAGCATCCCATGCAGCAGCGCGAGCATGACCACCCAGCGCCAGAAATCTTCCTGGCGGCTCCGCCCCGCAAGAACAGCCACGACCAGACTGATGATCACCACGAGCGCCAGCGTGCGCAGCAGGCCGTTGAAGTCTCCGCTGCCGGTGATGGCCGCGACCGCGTTGAACACATTGACGAGCTCCGTCGTGTTCCAGTACGCGTAGATTTCGAAATTCACCAGTTTGCGCGGGAAACCCCGGCCTTCAGGCCGGGGAGGGAGAGCGCGGCGTGCAGGGCACGCCCCTTTTCCCGCTTCCTCCTTTCGTCAAGTCGCTCTCTTGATGAATGGTCCCTCTTTTCTGCCCGTCGAGCCGATGCAGGCAAATTGCCGCTATTGGTTGAACGTCAGAAGCGACTTCTGCACGTCGCCCGGCATCGATCTCATCATGGTTTCATGAAGCCACTGTATGGTCTTCTGCAGCTCCGCCGTCGATACGGCCTTCTGGTATTGCGCCACATACTCGGCGGAGGCGAGCTGCCGGACCTCCGCGATGCGCTGGTTCAAGCTCGAGCTCGCCTGCACGACGTCCTGCGCCTGGGCCGCCATGTTGTTGGAAAGCGCCTTTTGCAGGGTGTTTGCCATCTCGTTGAACCAGTTGTAGGCAAGCTCGACGGCCACGACCTGGGCATAGTTGTTGGTCAGAAGCGCAGGGCCGCTCCTGCTCATGGCGGCAACGTTGGCCAGCCTCCACACGGGAATCGACGAATTCATGTAGACCGCGTAGTCGATGCCGCTGAAACTCTGCTTCTGGCGGCTCACGATCTTGTTCGTGGCATTCTCCATGGTCCGACGGACATGCCACGACAGCGATGCGACGGACTGATTCGGGACCGCAGCCGGATTCATGCAGTCGTAGTCGTTGCATTTGAGAAGGGTGACGTCGCTCTTGGTGGACGACTCCGGGTTGCCGATGAAATCCGAGAACTTGACCCCGGTCGGACCGACGTAACGCCAGAGTGGCGTGGTGCCGTTTTCGTTTCCCGGATCGCCGGGCGGGACAATGATGATGGTCCCGACCATGCTCATCATCAGCTCTTTCAGCTCGTCGGGCGCGCTGGTTTTCTGGAGGGCCTTCCAGACGACGTTGCCGGGTTGCAGGATTTCCTTCAGATTTGCATCAGCGCTGGCGGCCTTTTGGCGGGCCTGCTTCTTGGCGGTCTTGTCTTTTCGCCACTCGTCGAATGACTGGAAGCTGTCTGACCAGAGGTTCGAAAGAGTGGAACCCGTGCCCTGGGCGTTCGCCTGCTCTTTCTTGTCGGAGAGCATGGGGCCCAATGTGGCCGTGGTGATGCCCTCCGCCAACTGGCAGGAGTTGAGGTTCATGCCGTTGATCTTTGATGCCTGGTCCTGGAGGTATTGCATGAGGTCGGCCAAATCGGGGGAGACCGATTTCACCGCCATCATGAATGCGTACGAGATGGCATTGTTGGCGATGTTGCGCAGGAGCGCGGTCAGCTGCTCGCTGTTGATGAACGAGAAGGAACCGGCGAAGAGGTCGATCCCTCCGCACCCGCCACGGATGCTGGGTGGCGCTATCGACGCGAGCTGATAGTTGCGGATCGGCGTGCGCATGTACATGCTGCCGCCGGTGTACACGGTCGAGGTTTGACCCTGAACCATCTGCGCGCCGGTCACGTTGCCGTAGGCTCCCATTTCGTTGAACCAGGACTGCATCTCGGACTGGATGCTGGCCGATGCCGACGCGCTGAATGTGACCGCGATCGCTGCCGCGATGAGACGTTTCCTGAGCATAGGTATTCCCTTTTGCAAGTGACCGACGATCCGGTTATCTAACGTAGGCGGGTCCTCATGCAGCCGGCCAAAAGCGGACACTTTGTGTCCATTTCTGATTAGTACAGCTCACCCGGCCGTGTACTGGTGAGGATGTAGATGCGCTCGATCACGTCCTGAGCGGAAATCACCCCGGAGCCCAACGGAATCAGCCGCTTGTCCCTAATGTTCCCCAGCACCAACGTGGGAACTTGCTGGATGCCGAGCCTGGCAGCCATCCCGTTATCGCGCAGAGGATTCGGGTACTCCGACAGGCCTCCTCCATCCAGGCTGACGGGAAGTACGGTAATACCGTAGGCTTCCGACAGAAATTTGAGTGTCGGGGCCATGCGATGGCAGTAGGGGCAATCCGAGCGAAAGAAGAAGAACAGCCCCCATTCCTTGTTGATCTCGTCCAGCGTTCGCTTCTCTTCGGCCTTGCGCAGGTTCGTATAGGTCGCGATGGCAGCGTTGTTCGCCGGACGCTTCAACTCGTAGTTCATTTCCGGGTTTTGCCAGATGACACGGCGCCAGACATCTGAGAATACGGATGCGCGCTGCATCAAACTCTCTTGAGCCGCGATGTAGGCTTTGACGTTTTCCTGGGTCGGTTGCAAGATGGCGAGCGCCCTCTTCGCTTCTAGTTCCTTGCGCAGTTTCTCGATCTCTTCAAGGGCGATCTCTTCCTTGGTCTTGGCTTTCTTGGGTGGCTGCCGTTCGGTTGGCTTTGTCTCCTCGACTTGGCAATACCAGTTGAACTTCGTGCTGTCGCACTGCCAGACTGACGGATAGTCCAGCCCGCTCGATGGCGTACCTGCCATCGCCGACGCTGCCGCCGTCAAAGACAGCGCCCAGGCCAGCTTCCGGCCGAACATTACCTTCCCCCCGAGAGCAGTTCTTTGACCCTCCACGTCATGTCCGGTATTCCCGATGCGCCGCCCGTTTCAGGAAGCCGCAGGATCGCCGCCGCGTTGACGACGGCGCAATCGCATTCCCTGGCGACGACATCCAGCGCGCCATCGACTCTTCTGGCGTAATCTTCCGCCGACAAGAGTAGGGCCTTTTGCTCTTCCTCGGACATGCCGGGCTTGATCTTTTCCGCCAGGTTTTTCTTTTGCTCGTCGAACAGGCTTCCCACGTCCACACGAACCATGCGCGGCGATGGGTGGGTGTATATCCATGCGGCGCCGACGATGCACGCCGACAACACCGATAACGCCCATGTAACGATGTGAGCCTTCAACGCAATCCTGCTCTCAAAAACGCGCACAAAGGTGCGCACGGTTTTCTTCCTGCCCTGAGCCGTCTCGATGACCGTGCTCGTGCCTGACAGGCGTCACTTTCCCGACTGCTCCAGGAACCCCTCCTGAAGCAGCGCCGCCGTTACCGGACGACTTCGTCACGGGTAGGGCAGTTGCGGTTGCCAGCCGTTGAATTTCCCATGATTTGCACTTTTTGTAATAAAGGAGTTGGCTCCGAACAGGCCGACTCTAGCATGTGGCAAAAACCGAAACGTCTACGAAAAGCGCCCGGAAACGCTTCGTTAAGGCCACAGTCGCAGATTTACGCAGCATTTTTGGTCGTTCCGTTCCGCTGCAGCAGCGTTTCGATTGCTTCGACCACCGACAACCCTTGTTCCGTGAGCGTTTTGATCGCTTGGAAGTCCTCTGCCCTGGTCGAATAGAGCAGCATCGAGAAGGGGTCGAGAATCAGCCGTCCCACACCCGAACCCATCGGTCCGTGAACGAAGATCTCCGAGTAATAACCGTGCTCGGTCGTGACGCTCGACAGTTGCCGCTTCATCCACTCGTCGACATGAAGCTTTCCTTCCTTGCCCAGCCGATCGATGGATTCCGGCTTCTGCCTGAGCAGGAATAGCCAGTCCGCATTCTGGATCGCGGCCTTGGTTGCGTCGTTCTTGTAGTAGTCCTCCACCGACTGGGTGATGGTGCCGAACGCGCCACCGTATTTGCGCGCCCGACGGTAACCGGCCTCGATGAACCCAGCGCTCGATCCGCTTCCCATCAGGTCCCATGCCTCGTCGATGATCACCAGCTTCCTCTTGGATCGATCCAGATACATCTCCTGGGTGATGCGGTACATCATGAGCTGCATCACCACTGCCTGAAGATCCTTCTTGCTCTTCAGTTCCTCCAGTTCCAGGACCACGAAATTCTTGTGGAAGGCTATGTTGGCCTCCCCCTCGAAGTAGCTCGCATAGATGCCGTAGCGGGTGTAAGGCTCGAGCGCCGTGGCCAGACGCGCGAGATCGCGCTCGCGCTCGCTTTCCTCGGAGAGCCGGCCCGTCTTGAGCAGGTCGTAGACATCCGAGATCGTCGCCTCCTTCCCCTTCTGGTCCCATACTCGCTTGATGGCGCTAGACAGGGCCGAGTAGCTGAAATTGTCGAGGGGTTCCCGTGGGCTCGCCATCTGAGCGATCAACGGCAACAGCATCTCCATGTCGTTGTTGATGTCCACGACCATCGAGAACGGATTGAGGCAGATCGTGTTGCGACGTTCGTCCGAGAATTCGATGAATTCTCCGTCCAGCAACTCGCACAGGTTGCGGTATGATCGGCCCACATCGATGATCCAGACTTTGGCACCCGTTCCGATATAGCGGAACGCCATCTCATTGACGAATACCGACTTGCCGGAACCCGACAGCGCCGCCACGGCGAAGTTGTAATTGCCGCCCTTGTTGTCGAACAGATCGAACGTCATGATCTGGCCACGGCGGCCAAAGAGCGTGAGTACCGGTGTCTCGGTCCCCTTCCACTCCGCAATCAGCGGCGAGGTCATGACGGCGTTGTCCGCCGTCTTCGTCCCGACTCGGCCAAACATCTGCAAGTCCTTTTGAAGCGCCGGAGTCAGAGTGCACGGCATGGACGCCATGAGCGCCTGATGCTGAAGATAGACATCCTTGGCCAGATCGAAACCCCGTGCCCGCCAGACGGCACGTACCGCATGTTCGCTCTTTGCCGCGTCTTCCAGCCTCGAGATCAGGACGATCTGGTGGTACATCATGACAACGTTGCGTCCGTTGTCAAACGCTCGCAACACCATGTCCCAGTCGCGCTTGCGGTCTTGCAGGTCGGGCTGGAAGTGGGCCATATAGGAACCGGCGGCCTGAGTTGCGCGGGCCGCTTTTATCTGGGCCTTGGTCCGTGCCGACTCGTAATCAAGGATGATGGCACCCATCGTGATCAGGAACGGGCATGGAATCGCCAGAGCCATCTGGTAATAGTCCCCGATCAAGGCCCCCATGTTGCCAAGGCGGTAGTATTTTGGGTACTGCCGTACGGAGAAACATTGCAGTGCGGTTTCGTTCCCACCCGCCTTGCGGAACTTGATGAAGCTGTCTGCGACGCACGATGCGATTTCCGGATTGGAAAGGTGCAAGCGCAGCGGCTTCGACTCGTCGTATTCAATCGGTTTGTCCGCCGCCCGTCCGAACACCCGCTCATGGTCGAAGAAATCGGCCACGAACTCGAGCAGGTCGGTCGGACCCCAATCCCACCCCGGCAGGTGGGCCGAACGCATGGTCGCATGGGCGCTTTCACGAATGCGGATCGCCTCTTCCACATCGCCGGGATTCGAAGGATCC
Source organism: Tepidiphilus succinatimandens (assembly GCF_006503695.1). GTDB lineage: Bacteria > Pseudomonadota > Gammaproteobacteria > Burkholderiales > Rhodocyclaceae > Tepidiphilus > Tepidiphilus succinatimandens. The sequence goes on along the minus strand of NZ_SBIK01000019.1, from coordinate 10,482 downwards.
AAGGGCGTCGTGATGGAAATCACGCAACGGTAGTTGCGCAGCAGATAGATGTGGTGCGAGAACAGTGATTTTCCCGTGCCTTCGAGGTAGAAATCGATTCTGCGACGTGCCAGTGCGCGAAAGACGTTCCTGTTGCGTCTGTCCCCCCATTCCGCGCCGGTTTTGTCGCCATCGACGGGGAGCATGTTTGCCTGAGTCCGCAACACCGGAAGAATGTGCGGACTTGCATAGAGAGAAATCTGGATGCCCGTGCCTGGGGGGCAGGACATGAACAAGCTCGCCAGCACCCGTTCCATTTCTTCGTTGGCGCCGGTCTGCGGCATGGTTTCGATGCAGAAGCCGATGTTCTTCTCCGGTTTTCCGCCGAACGCGCCTTGATCCAGCACGAACAACCTTTCGTCCTTCATCCAGCCTAGATATGGCAGAATTCCGGTCAGCTTCGGGATGCTGGCGATTTGCTCTAGCAGCGCGCGAGGAACGGCGTCGGCCGGAGCAAACCGCTCGCCGTAAAAGATGGTTTTCAGGACTTCGAGCATGCTCAATCCATCCCCCTTCAATCCATCTGCTGCGACGGCGTCGGCCCATAGCCTTGCGCGCCGGGCAGCACGACGCCGTCCCCCTCGGGCCGTTGCGCAGGCTGGCTCTGCTGCGTCTTGCCGTTCGTCTCCGTGCTGAGAAACGTTGGACGGTAGCGGTCGACGATCCGCTTCTGGTTGTGCTCGATCACCCAGCGGCCAGGATCAGCCACGACGTAGATGTACGACTGGTCATGGAGATCGCCGTCGCCGTCCTCCCATGGAGCGATCCAGACGCGCAACACCTTCGGTTGAGTGCGGATCGGGTCACCTGACGACGGCGCGCGACCGACGATTGCGGCGGACTTCGCAGGCTGTGCCGCCGGTGTCCCACCTTTCCCTTCCTTCTCCTCGCCCTTCCATTCCGGGTTCAGCGCCGGCAGATTGTTGGCGACGGCGTTGGCATAGACCCCGGACAGCGAGGCGCAGCTCACACCTTCTGGCGCTTTACAAGCAAATTTGGTCTCTCCGTCCAGCCCGGACAGGGTGCTGGCGCAGCCCGTCAGAATGGCTGGCAGCATGACAGCGATGACGAGTTTGCGCATTCATCAATCTCCAGTTGCGGTCTTGGCGCGCTGCGGCGCGCCTGCGGCGAGACGCCGTTCGAGCTCGGATGCCGGCACGAACCCCGGCACCATCGCTCCATCACCCATGATGATGGTCGGCGTGCCGTTGATGCCTAGGCTACCGCCTAGCCGAATATTCCGTTCTACCGGGTTGTCGCACTGGGTTACCTGATCCGGAAGCTTGCCGCTTTTCATGAAGTCATCCCACGCCTTTGCGCGGTCTTTGGCACACCAAATAGTTTCCGCTTTACGCTTGGCGTCGGGATGTAGCTCTTCCAGCGGGTAGAGGAAGGTGTAAATCGTCACGTTATCGAGTTTTGGCATCGTCTCGCGCTCCAGGCGCTGACAGAACGGGCAATCCGGGTCGGAAAACACATAGAGCTTCCGGGAGCCGTCGCCTTTGACGGTCTTGATGGCATCGCTCAAGGGCAGCGCAGACACGTCGATTTTGTTGATCTCATCGAGGCGCTGGGCGGTCAGGTCCTTCTGCTCCTTCATGTCGTAGAGGTGGCCAAAGATCATGTACCGTCCGGAGGCGTCCGTGTAGGCAACGTTTCGCCCCATCGCGACTTCATAGACCCCCTGGACCGGGGTTTCTCGAACCGCGGTGATCTTGGTTGCGGGATACTGCTCCTTGAGTCTTTTTTCCACGTCGCCCGCATCCGCGAACACCGTGGTCGCTGCCGCGAACGCGGCGATCGAAACAACGAACTTACGCATATCAATTACTCCATTGGATCCAAAGGTTTCCTCATGACCTGACGACCGCGCTTCCAGACGTCCGAATAATCGCCTTCGTCGAACGCCGGTCCGAGCCCAAGGGTTATGCCCTTGGTCAGGACGACATCGACGACCCTCCCCGCATCGACTTCGATGACAGGGAACATCTTCTCGGCCAGGTCGATGTAGTACTGCGAGAGCCGGTCAAGCGCCCTGCCGACGCCGGCGCCGATTCCTGCCTGGAACTCCTTGCCAGCATCGACGGTACCTACCGTGCCAAGCGCGCTCGTGCTGTAGGACATGGCGGACTGTTGCAAGCCCTGTCCGATACCGGAGATGATCCCGGTCATGAGCGCATTGGCCAGCACCTGGCCTTGTTTGCTGATGAGCCGCCCGCGCATACCGGCCTTGCCGTCCTCTCCGACTACGTATCCCTTGGCCGGGGTATCGATGACCTCGCCGTTGTTCAGCACGCAGGATAGCGATTCGAGCCTGAGATAGGCCCTCTCGGAACTGATGTCGCCGTACCCCGAACCCAAGAGGAAGCACTCCTTGACCTTGGCCCGATAGCGGTTGGGCAGGAAGGCGTTGTCCTGCACCCGCAGCAGTACCGGCCAGGGATTGTTCTGTGCCTGTCCGCCCGTCGGGGCATCCAGCCCTCCCAGCAGTACCGCACGCATGAAAGATCCCGACGGTACATAGGTTTTGCCACGCTTTTCATTGCTCTGATCCACCGGTGCCGCATCGCTGACTTCGAATACGGAGATACCCGGTTCCTTTGGCGGCGGCGGGGGTAGCGGTTCTTGTTTTGCGGGCATGGCAGACGGTGCGGCTGGCTGCGGCTGCTCCATGGAAGGAGGCTGAGGCTGCGGGAATGGGGGCAGCGGCGGGAGCAGGCTTTCCTGTTTCTGTTTCTGTTCGATCTCGGCCAATTTTTGCTTGAGCCCCTGGATGACCGCATCCATTTCCTTCATTTGTTGGGAAGATTGTGCCATCCACACGTCGCGCGGATCGACCTGCGAGCCGGGTGCCGCGATGTTCTTGGTGGGGTGCTCTTCTTTGCCGGACTGAGGAATCATCGATGGCTGCTTGTTCCAGAGCGCGACACTGCCAAAAACAAGCCCAAGAAACGCCGTGCCCACGGCCCCAAGCACGAGATACTGCTTGGCCTTTGGCGACAGATTCCTGAAACGGTCGGCGAGAGCGGTCTTGTCATCCGTGCTCATCACCCCCCCTCCGTGATCACGTACACAGCCGTCGTTTCCGCGGGATCGAGTTGCTGGCGTTCGACCGACACGGCCACCACGCCGCGCCGGTAAAGCTCCCGCTCGTCGATTACCATGGGTTTGTCGGAGGTATTCGTGAGCATGTATTTCTCTCCCCTGAGGGGCCCATCGACGACCTTGACGAGCACGAACATGGCCTCGTTCCAGAGAGGCACCACTTCGTTCGTCGTGCGGGAAGCCATGTCCGTTTCATCCGATGAATCGAGAGCGAGCAGCACACGTTTGATGGCTTGGTTGCGCGCCATGTCGCGCCATGAGCGGCCGTTGCCCGATTCGCCCCCTCCTTTGATGACTATGGTATCGGATGGACCGTCGGAGACGGAAAGCAGCAGCTTCCATGTCCGTCCAGCATCGTCGGCTACGAAAACGCTGAATGCCTGTTTTTCGGCCGCTGGCTTGATATATGCCGTTCCAATGTCTTTGTCCGGCACGACCGTAAAATCGCCTTCGGCTCCGAAAACCCGTCGGATGCGGTGGCCCTCCACACGGATCATGGTCGGCTCGAACCGAGACACCGTGGCGCTCAGGGTGTCGTCAGGGCGTCCAGTGAGCACCTGGGCGCTGTGCGCATCAAGACTGGCTGCCAGCAGGGTCGCCAAAAGGATTTTTATCGCTGGTTTCCTTGAAGTCGCTGACATAGAGTTTTCCATTCATGAACTTGAATCCGACGAGATACGTGGCGTTGCGCTCGCCTGCCTTCTTGTCGGAAGTCCAGGTTACGAGCGTCCCGGACAGCGCCACCCTGAGGTTTTTTTCGTCCGTCGTGACATTGCGGACGGAGAATTGGGTCGCCGCATTGTTCTTTTTCAAAAACTCCGCTCGCACGCCCATCTCGGCCTGCAAGCGCCCGTATTCGGACGGTGCCGCATACTTGAGGAACAGTTTGTTCTGATAATCGGAGACGGCGGGCGTTACGTTGAGCGCCAACCCCGCATACCAGTACGCCATTTCTTCCAGATATTCCCTGGAGACGGCATTGCCCGATACCCAGAAGCTACGGGTGATTTCAGGGGGGACGAGAACGATTCTCTCTGACCCCGCAAGCTTCGCCATCGCCACCCCCTCGATGAGCGTCAGCACGGCAAGTCCCGCCACGAGGAGGCGCATGAAGCGTATCTCCCGGTTGGCGTTGTCCATCTCCGAGAGATATTTCTTGAAAAGCATGGCTTATTTACCCGTTCCGACACTACGTTCCAGGAAGAGCGTGGTGTAGGTGTCCATCGTACTTTCCGACTTTATCGTCTGTGTGGCCGACACGATACGGTAACCGGCTTCGTACATCTGCTGAATCGTTTTCTGGTTGGTTCCGTCTACCTTCTTGAGGCAGGTGAAGACGACTTGTCCGTTGACCTGATCCACCGGGCTGATGTGCCTTGCTACGCAGACGTTGGGCTCGACCTGAGCAAGCGCCGGGCCTGCCGCCAAAACGGTTGCAAGAAATGCAATGCGTTTTTTCTCGAACATGTTCTTACCCCAGGAAATATCGTTGCGACGAAGGCGGCGTCACGCGAGGCTTGACGAAGACCCCGCTCGGAAGCCACCAGTAAAGTGCATGGACGGCGAATTTCGGATGCTTGCCCGCCTTGAGGCGACCGTACTGCCAGGCGGCAAAAACGCCGGCAGCCATCCCCAAGAACATGGAGCCGGAAATGACCCCCATGCCGATCAGGATGATCGCAATGATTGCCTGATCCATTTCCCACCACAGGAAACGCTCCTGCGCATCGAGCGATTTCGGGATGTATCCGGTTTCGTCGCCACCCATGTCGCCGTCCTCAGATGGTCGCGCTCAGGATGCCGGTGATGATCGTCGGCGTGTATTGCTCAAACACCGCGAACCCCACTCCGCTCAAGATGGGAATGGGGTTTACACGCGCGATGGACATGATTGCCCCGACGCCGACCGCCGCCACGGCCACCGCCTTACCGAAATAGCCGGTCACCACATCGTTGATCCATTTGTACAAATCCTGGAACTCCGTTCCAGTCGTGCCCGCAAAGGCGCTTCCTGCGATCAGAAAAAGAGCGGCTGCGGCGAGCGCCACGTGTGCCTTACGATTCATGCTTTTTTTCTCCTTTCGAGTTATCGATGATGGATTTGATGAGCCAGCCGATGCCCAGCCCCATCGCGATGCCGCCGATGTGGGCTTCGAAGCCCTTGTCAAGCAGCGATCCCGGAAGCAATGCGCCCATCGCGATGAACGCTCCGGCGATCAGCATGTCGCGGATCGATTCTTTCGATTTCGGAATCACTCATATTTCTCCTTGTCATGAATGAAACGAATCTCGACGCGCCGGTTGGCGGCGCGCCCCGCCTCCGTGTCGTTCGGGGCCACATAGCAGCACTTGCCTTTGACCACGACTTCCATCGGATTCTTTACGCCTCTGGCCTTGAGCCACGACCGAACGAACTCGGCGCGTTGGCGTGCGAGCCGATCGTTGTATCTGGCGCTCCCTTTGTCGTCGGTGTACGACTCGATGAGCAGCCTGTCTGACGGCGCAGCCTTACGCTCGACGCTCTCCAGCGCTCGTTTCCAGTCGCCAACAGGGACCGTTTTATCGAACCCGAAATGCACTACGATCGGTTCGCGCCGCTCAATTGGCATTTCGACAGAAACGGCGGGCCGCGTAGCAACCGCCATGGGAATCGCCAGCCCGAGCGTCTTTGGAGTCGGCTTCGGACATGTGTCATCCTCGCAAATCCTCCAATCCTGCTTTACCCATCCAATGCTTTGCGTCCGCGGAGAGGCTTGCGTCTCTTGACGCGACGGCTGTTGGCCGTTTGCGCACCCCGCCAAGGCCATCGTTACCGCGCAAGTCGAAACGAACGCAGCGAGTTTTTGTGATGTCGAGCCCATCAAAGCCCCTTCTGCCGTCTCAGAATCGCCTCGATCTTTCTGGCATACGCCATTCTTTTGTCCGGACTGCGTGCGTTGTAAGCGCCGATCGCATCCCAGTTGTATCCGAGTCGATGGATGTTCTGCGCCAGAATCCAGGCGCCGACGTAGGTGTTGATGCACGGGTCGAACAGGCTGCGTTCGTCGATCCCGTACCGGCTGAGCACGGGCAGCCACCGGCTGTTGATCTGCATATGGCCGATGTCGTAGCTGCCGTCGGGGTTACGGTTGATCGCGTTTGGGTTGCCCGACGACTCGATTCGGGAGATCGCCATGAGCAGCGACGAGGGGACCCGGTAGCGGGCCGCCGCTTCCTCGAAACATGCGGCGACACCTCGCTCCGGAACAAGCAGGACGAGTATGAGCATCGCAAGGATCGGCCACGTCTTACGCATGGCCCAGATATTAGGAATTCAGGGCTTGAAAACTTCGCCGAAAAGCAAACAGAACTGCACTGTTTACTGGTGCCTTTTACCTGCGACAACCCGCTCCGGAACCGAGCACGAAACATCCCCGGAGGCGGGGTCGATAACCTTCTCCCAATGGCACTCGTCCGGGAGTTTGTTGTAGAACGCCTTCGGGGGTGGATCGGCCTCGCCGCGCTCTAGCGTCACGTTCGCCTGCGCAGGCGCCGCCGATTGCACCGCATCCGCAGCCTTATCCATCCCAGACGCAGCTTCCTGGCCCCCCGGCAATCCGCTTTGCCTGAGCGTTGTCGCAAAATCACGAATCGAGGATGCGATCTTCTGCATGGTCTGGCTGTCCAGATTCGACGCCGCCAACCCGATACCGGCGGCAAGCAGACCGAGTTGCAGGACCAGGCGCAGCATCGCTTACCGCCCGACCATCCGCAGGCCTTGGACAATGACCAAGCCGTACATGGCAAAGGCCAGCACATACTCCAGGGCGTCCCCCGTAAAAATCCGCACCGGCGCGACGAACCTGCGCCTCATGGGCCACAGCAGCGGAACGCCGTAATTGGTCATCCAGTCCCCCGCCAAATGGGAAAGGTATCCGACCGCGATCCCGACCACGAACGGCACGGAATAGCCCGGATGCCAATCGAGATGGTGCAGCGCATACCAGATCAGCGCAGACATGCCGATTACGGCAATCAGGCTGTGCGTTATGCCTCGATGCCCGAAGACCGCCGACAGCGGGATCGACAGGAACGGCACGCGCCGCCCGAAGGCGCTCCCGGGATGATCGATGTCCGGCAACATGCTGCCCAGAACACCGCCGGCAACCATCAGGACCGTCTGCGGTGCCGACGCATCGAGCCACGCGGCTGTGAGCAGCGAAGATGCCGTGCCGAAGGCAATGTGCGTCGTTGCGAGCATTACAATCTCTTTTGCAAATTCCCCGTCCATAGCCACAGCGATAGCGCCATGAAGCACACCATGGCTGGTGCCGCGACGATCGGCATGGGAATCGGCAGAAAGAGCCAAAAAACCATCGCGATGCCAACCAGACGAAAAAAATGGATTCCGATCTTGTGGCGAATCGGGCTCTGGGAGACGAAGGCTGTCTTGCGGATTTCGCGCACGTAAAAGCCGTCGACTGCTGCCGCCAGAATCAGCGGAATACCAAGGAGCATCCACATCAGGAGCGTATAGGCTCGGCGGGCTGCCGTGGCCGCCCATATCACGCTCATATAGATCCGATCGGCGAGCCAGCGCTCGATGCTGTTGCCCTTAAGATCGTGCGCCGCTTTTTCCGCTTCCTTCGCGAATCCGCTAAAGACGGACAACGCTTGGGAATCGATCCACGTCTGCGTTCTTGGCCCGGCCCATGCCTCCATCTGTCTGCGCTCCGCATTCCATGTCTCTTCCAGCACGTGCGAGGGAATCGATGCCCAAGCGGCCACGAATCCAACGAGCAGAATGGTGGCGATGAATCCGCCCCAAGCGCTCTGCGTCTTTGTCTGCTGCCTACTCACCGCTTGCCGTTCCGTCAGACTTGCTCAAACGCGACGTTTTCTTGCCGCTTGCGCATGCAAAATCGGCAGCCGTCCCTTGATCGTCAGACCCCCGGACAATCGGGCGAAATAATGAAGCGGCGGAAGCTCGCTGAGAATGGCTGGCGGTATCAGGTCGGCCTCTTCCTCGGTCGCCTGTTCCTGGTAGGAGGCGCTGTAGGCGTCATGGATGTTCGAATCGACGTTGTGGCCGTAACGGATCATCATCGACCTTGCCTTGATCTTCGGAATGCCATCGGCGATGTATTTCTGCGTTTCCGCGTCCTGCACACGCAGGGCGATCTTGTTGTTGGTGTTGGCAAGCACCTGGCGGGCCTTGTTCTCGTCGCCAAGACGCGAGGCGAAGTCCGCGAACGTTTGGGTTGCGATGGTCATTCGAAACCCCGCGCCGCGTCCCTTGTTCAGAAGCTGAATGGTCGGGTTGTTGATGACCTCTGCCGCCTCGTCCACGAACACGTTGATCGGCTTGATCGAGTCGATGCCGTAGTTGTACCGATCGCCGGCCACGGCGGTCAGGTCGGCAAGCAGGATGGAGCCGATGGCGCTCCCCACCGTGGCATCGGCCAGAGAGTCGAGGCCCACGTACATCACCTTGTCGGCCCGGATGATTCGCGCCATGTCCGTCACCAGTTTGTCGTGACCGACCTCGAAATCCGGCGAGAGAAGTTCCGTCAGCGGGTCGCTCGTGAGCATCGACAGGATGGGGATAAGGGAAGCCACCATCTTCTGGAAATGCTCCCTGTTGTGCTCGTAGGTGGATATCAGGCCGTCGAGATCGACCGACTGCGCCTCATGGATGACGATTTCCTTGTAAAAGGCGATGTAGGCCAGAAGCTGGTTTCCCTTGAACTGCTTGACGAAGCTGCTGGAACGGCTCTCCCAGTCGGGCACCTTGGTTTTGAAGTGCATGCGCAGCGCCTTCAAGAGGAGATCGTCCGGTCCACCTTCGATGTAGCGCCGCAGCTGGACGAGGTTCGGCCTCTGGCCGGTCGCGATCAGACCGTTTACGATGTCGTTGAGCACCTTCCAGCCGAAGGCCGTGAAAGGGTCCGCTCCCGTTTCCGATGGAATCAGTGCCGCAATACGGCTGGCGAGTTCCGTTTTGCGGTTCCAGTTGCGCAGCGGGTCGATGCAGGCCGATCTTTCGGGGTGGGCGGGATGGAAATAGACGAACCGTTCCGGCTGTCCGAGCGCTTCACAGACCTTGAGGGCATTCGATGCCAATCCATGGTCGCCCTTGGGGTCGATGATGATGACCGGCTCACCTCTGGCAATGGCTTGTGCGATCAGCAGGTCGAACAACCGCGTTTTGCCAACACCGGTACTCCCTACGATCAGGGTATGCCCCTCGAGCAAGCCAAGGTCGGCATACACGTCGTCTTCGCTGGACAGCCCATGCAGCCAATGGGCTCCATCCGTGATGAACTCTTTGCCGAAGGTCTTGGCCAAGCCTTTTCCGATCAAGGCATGCATTTTTCGCGCCTCGATGTCCGTCCAGGCGAATCCCTTGCCCAGCCACAGCAGACCGGGCTTTTGTTTCGAGATCAACTCTTGTGGCGTGACGAACTCCTTGCGGGTTTTTTCGACGGCTCTTCCTCTGGCCTGGCTTCTGACCCATGCCTGCGCCGCCCGCCAGGCGGCAAACGACAGGCAGGCGAGCGATGTCGCCACGCCCACTCTGGTCGGAACCGGCAACGTGGCCGTCACGGCAAGCGTAATGGCAGATGCCGACAGCCAAGCGAGCGACATCGGCCATTCGTGCACCTTGCGCCACGGTTCTTCGAAATCCACGGACTCGAACATGTCTTTACCTTACTTGCCGGCGATGGATCGATTTGAGTTCCTGAATTTGCTGCTCTGCCAGTCCATGATTGGCGCGTACGCGCTCGGAAACCGTTTGCCGGACCCTCTCGTCTAGGGCACGGCAGCGTTGCTCTTCTTGCGGCGTCTTACCGGGCCGAGAGCAGGCGTAGGCGTCCCGAAGAAGCCTGTCTCGTTCCTGGTCCGGCAGTGCAGCGCGCTGTCTTTGTGGTTCTTGCCCGTTCTGGAAAAAGAAGCTGCCATCCGCACGAGCGGCTTGCGCCCCGACGCCGAGCACGATCGCGAGCGCGAAAATGATCGAACCAGACATTTCTGCTATCAAGAAAGTGCGCGAAGGTGCGCACAGTTCTTTTCCTGCCCCGACGTGGCTTGCTCGCCACATTCGTATCTGACAGGCGTGACTTTCCCGGCTGTGGCAGGAACCATTCCTGCCGCAGCGCCGCCATTGCTGGACGGACTCGCCACGGGTAGGGCAGTTGCGGTTGCCAGCCGTTTGAGGTTTAGCGCTGCGTTGAGATCGCGGTCGTGGTGCGTGCCGCATTCCGGGCACGTCCATTCCCGCTCTCCCAGCGTGAGCGTTTCGTGTTTCCAGCCGCAGACGGAACAGAGGCGACTGCTGGGATACCAGCGCTCGGCAAA
>NZ_SBIK01000018.1 GCF_006503695.1 Tepidiphilus succinatimandens | reverse complement strand
CATACTGCCGGTTCCATTCGGCGAGCGCCCAGTTCCACACGCGCCGGGCCGTGCCGCAGGCGCGTTTGAAGTAATCCGCCTGCTCGGGCGTGGGACGAAGGGCGATCTTGTGGGTAAGGTGCATGGTCAGTCACTCATCGCCAAGAAGTTTTGCCGCCTTGCCCGTGCTCATGGTGTTTTCCATGAACACCCTTATGGACTAATTTGCACTTTTGGTAATACGAGAGTTGGCTCCTTCGTTTCTGGGCATAGAGGGGGAAATTTTCAAGAGGAGGCTTCATAGCGGATGTCGACGATCTCCAGCTCGCGCACGCCGCCCGGCGTGGGAATGCGCACCACCTCCCCCAGCTCGGCCTTGAGTAGCCCCCGCGCGAGCGGCGCGATCCAGCTCACTTTGCCTTTGCCCGCATCGGCCTCGTCGACCCCGACGATCTGCCAGGTCTCCTCCGTCTCGGTATCCAGATCGCGGACCGTCACCGTCGCCCCGAAGAAGACGCGGTCGGTCTGCGTCTGCTCGCGGGGGTCGACCACCACGGCCGATTCCAGCCTTTTGGTGAGGTAGCGCAGGCGCCGGTCGATCTCGCGCAGGCGCCGTTTGCCGTAGATGTAGTCGCCATTCTCGGAACGGTCGCCGTTGCTCGCCGCCCAGGCCACCGTCTCGACGAGCTGGGGGCGCTCGACCTTGACGAGCCGTTCGAACTCCTCGCGCAAGGCGCGATGACCCGCCGGCGTCATGTAGTTCTTGAAGCCGGGAAAGCTTTGTACCTCGACGAGTTCCTCGTCCTCGTCGACCTCGCTCTCGCGCACGAAGGCCTTGCTCATGCGTGCTCCTCCTGAAGCGTCAAGAAAAACGGTAAAGTATAGTCTTCGATTCTGCCGGAGGGTTCCACCATGACGTTCGCCACCGATCCGCTCGTCGTCCTCATCCACGGCGCCGGGCACGACCGGCGCATCTGGTGGGCCGTCACCCTGGGACTGAGCCGGCTGGGCTGGCAGGTGAGCGCCCCCGATCTGCCCGGCCACGGCGCCGACGAGCGCGCGCCCTGCCCCACCATCGAGGAATACGCGGCGGCGCTCGCCGCCGGGCTCGATGCCGAGCGTCCCGTCGTTGCCGTGGGTCACAGCATGGGTTCGCTCGTGGCGCTGGAACTCGCCGCGCGGCTGGGCGAGCGCTGCCGTGGGCTCGCGCTCATCGGCACGGCGCTGCCGATGGCGGTGAGCCCAGAATTGCTCGAGCGCGCCGCCGAGCCGCGCGCCGCCTGCCAGATGATGGAACCGTGGGCATTCGGTGCCCGCGCCCGGGGAACGGGGCTGCCGCGGGCGGTGCAGGAACTCGTGCTGGAACAGCGCCCCGGCGTGCTCGCCAACGACCTGCGCGCCTGCCATGCCTACGCCGCGGAACCGGCACTGGAGCGTGCCAAAGGGATGAGCGCGCCGGCGCTCTTCCTCACCGGGGCACAAGACCGCATGACGCCCGTCAAGGCCGCGACCCGTCTTTGGGAAACGCTCGCGCGGCGCGAAGCCGCCTGTACCTGGCACACCCTGCCCGGCGTGGGGCACACGCCCATGCTGGAAGCGCCGCTTGCGCTGCGCTGGCTGCTGCACCGGTTCCTACGCCGCTGCCGCTGAGCCGATCGCTGCGTTTCAGAATTCGAGATCGAGCACGATGGGCTGATGGTCGGAGGCGGCCGTGTCCCGCACCACGAAAAAATCCCGCACGGCCGGGCGTAGCGCCGCGCTCACCCAGGCGTAGTCGCAGCAGTAAGGGTGATCGGGCCATTCGGCCCCGTGCAGCCCCACCGTGTGCTCGTGCGGCGCTTCGCCATGCACCAGGCGCCAGGCGTCGAACCACAGACCGCTTTCCTCGAGCAGCCGGTACTCCTCGTCTTCGGGAGCGAAGTTCCCGTCCCCGAGCCACACCGCCTCCGCCGGCCGCGGCCAAGCGCGGAAGGTCGCTTCTTCCTCGTCCCCGCCGCCCTGCGGCCAGGCGAGGATTTCCCGCTGATGTTCGACGAGGGCTTGCACCTGCGCCAGGCGCTGACGCCGCGAGTAGTATTCCAAATGGCTCGTCGCTACCCGCAGCCGCCGCTCGCCCACCCGCACCACCGCCTCGAGCAGCACGCGCGGCATGCACTTGTCGGTCTCCGGCGGCGGATAGGGCAGACTCACGCGCTGCACCTGCTCCACCGGCAGACGGCTGCCCAGCCAATTGCCGAAGAGCGCCCGGCCGCCGTGGGCGCGCGGCACGTCGAGCGCCGGGGCGTAGAAGCCGTGATACTCCGGTAGCGCACCGCGCAGGATGGCCGGTCCGTCCTCACCGCGCGAACCGGGCAGCTCGTCGAAGCGGCTCGCCACTTCCTGCAGGCAGATCACGTCCGCGTCGAAGGCGCGCAGCGCCGCAAGCAGGCGCGCCCAATCCACCCGCCCGTCCGCCCCCCGCCCCCATTGAACGTTCCAGCTGACGATGCGCATTTTTCCTCCTAACCGGTCACCGTCGGGTTGGTCTGCACGGCGGCGATGTAGGTCATCAGGGCGACGGTATCCTCGGGTGTGAGATCGACGAACTCGATGCCGTAGCCCTTGGCTCCCTCCAGGGTGCGATCGTCGATCTCGCGCATCGAACGCACGATGGCCGGCACCGCCAGGATGATCTCCGTGCCAGAGATCTCCAGCTTGAACTTGATCTGGATGCGCTGCCCGACCTTCAGCGGATGGCGCGTGGCCAGCAACCCTCCGCCCACCGACAGATCGAGGATGACCCCACCGAAGGCCTGGTTGTCGTCGGAGACCACCGCCGCCACCAGGCGCACGGGGACACGCTCGCTGCGCCGCAGCCGCACCGCCACCACCTCCAGCGGATAGGTCAGATGCAGATGCGGGTAGGGGCGCGAGGCATTGACCAGCACGGAGGAAGGGAAGACGAAGGCGTAGGAGCCGACGCTGCCGCGTACCTGCAAGGCGGTGCCATCGGGCACGAAGAGCGGCAATCCGCCGCGCTCCAGAGCGTCGACGATCACCGACTTGCCGCGCAGCGAACCAATGTAGCGCACGAAATAGCGATCCTCTTCCCGGCCCAGCTGGATCTGAAGGACGGTACCGGGCAGCAGGCGCAACTCCTCGAAGTTCAGGCGAAGGGCATTGTTCTTGCCCGGTTCCTCCTCCCGTTCCACCACGTTCAAGGCCGCACCGATCGCCTGACGGAAACGCTCGTCGGTGGTCAGATTGCGTTCCGCCCCCTGGCGCAGGAGTTTTTCCTTCTCCTCGGCCGAAGCGATCACGTGCCCTTTCGCCAGCAAGAAACGGCCGTGCCGGTCGAAGACGTCGAATGGGATCGGCTTGCCGACCAGAAATTCGCTGGGACGGACGGGAACACGAAGCACCTGGGATCTCCTCTGAGCCGCGGGCACGCATGAACGACGGGCGGCTCATTCTAACGCGGGACGATCATGCCGAAGCGCCCGCCACTTTGCCTTTTTCGCCCTCGACCGGCAGATAGAGGCCGAGCAGATACCAGTCCGGACCGGGGCGGGAGGTAAATTCCGGCCCCACGCCCTGCAGGCGCCCCTTGGCATCGATCGCCAGCAGCAGATTCCCCCGGCCAGAAAACTGCTCCTGGTAGGATTCGAAAGCAAATGCCTCGCTCAAGCGCGTGGCATAGATCTTCGCGCCGCGCTCGAAGAGCGCCAGCAGTTCGGCCAGACCGGCTTCCTTCCCGGCCAGAAGACGGGCATAGCGAGGATCGGCCACCTGCTGCCCCTTCTTCGCCACCTCTTCGGGCGTGAGCACGACGTAGACGTTGCCCCGCCCGAATTCGCGCTGGTAGCGTACCGCCGCCAGTGCGTTCAGTTCCGGATACGGCGACATCGCCAGCAGATAGCCCACGCCGACCAGATCGAGCCGCCGGTCGGCTTCCTTCGAGACCACGTTACCGAAGAACGTCTCCAGCCCCGCCATGCGCGCCTCGCGTACCAGGGCATAATCGGTGTCGGCCACGATCACCCGAAAGCCCAGCCGGGTGAGCGCCAGGCCCAGCTCCCGTCCCAGGCGATGCGCCCCCACGATCAGCACCCCGCGCGCCTGCGGTTCCGCCACCCCCAGACGTTGCGCCGCCAGTCTGGCCGTGCCGCCAGCAAAGAGCACCGTGCCGATGATGACGGCAAAGGTGAGCGGCACCAGCACCTCCGCCCCCGGGTGCCCCAGCTCACGCAAGCGCAGCGCAAAGAGCGCCGACACCGCCGCGGCCACGATCCCGCGCGGCCCGATCCAGGCGATCAGCGCCTTCTCCTGCCACCTCAGCCCGCTCCCCCAGGTCGACGCCCATACCTTGAGCGGCTGGGCCACGAACTGGATCGCCATGAAGACCAGCACCACTCCCTTGCCGACCTCGGCGAGCTGCGCCACGTCCAGGCGCGCCGCCAGGACGATGAAGAGTACCGAAATGAGAAGAATGGTGAGCGTCTCCTTGAACGAGAGGATGTCCTCCAGAGGCACCCCTTTCATGTTGGCCAGGCGCATGCCCATCACCGTCACCGCCAACAATCCCGCCTCGTGGGCGAGCAGGTTGGAGGCGGTGAAAACCCCCACCACGAAAGCGAGCACAATGACGCTGTCAAGGTAATCGGGCACCAGGTAGCGGCGCAACATCCGTCCCAGCGCCTCGGCCGCGATCCAGCCGGTGGCGAACCCCACGCCCACCGCCTTGACGAACACCCACAGCGCCGACCAGGCCGGCAGATCGGGCAGCGCTCGGCTGACGAGAAACTGATAGACCAGCACCGCCGCCAGCGCCCCGATCGGGTCGATCACGATCCCCTCCCAGCGCAGCACCGTGGCCACCTTGTCGCTGGGACGCACGAAGCGCAGCAGCGGTACGATCACCGTGGGTCCCGTCACCATCACCAAAGCCCCAAAGAGCGCCGCCAACCCCCAATCGAGGTCCACGAACAGGTGGGCCGCCACGGCCGCCACCGCCCAGGTCAGCAACGCCCCGAGGCTCACCAGGCGCAATACCACCGTGCTCATGCCCCGCAGCTCGCTGAAGCGCAGGGTGAGGCTGCCCTCGAACAGGATCACCGCCACCGCCAGCGACACCGCAGGAAAAAGCACCGGGCCGAAGAGGCGATCCGGATCGATCCAGCCCAATCCCGGGCCGGCCGCAAGCCCCACGGCCAGCAAAAAGACGATCGCCGGCACCTGGGTGCGCCACGCCGCCCACTGCGCCGCCGCGCCGGCGACGACGATGAAAGCAAGTGTAAACAAGATATTCTCGTTCATCGATCTTTTCTCCCGGGCGCGATGCGTTCCCCATTATAAGAGGTCGAAGGAAGCGACCCGCTTGACCAAAGCCCACCGAGCCGCTAACGTTACGGGTTTACCCGATCCTTGCACGGATCATCCCTACGAGGTACACCCCCATGCTCCTCACCGGCGCCGAAATCGTCGTCCAGTGCCTGCAGCGCGAAAACGTCAAATACGTCTTCGGCTACCCCGGCGGCGCGGTCCTGCACATCTACGATGCCTTCTTTCAGCAAGACCAGATCCGTCACGTGCTCGTGCGCCACGAGCAGGCCGCGGTGCATGCCGCCGACGGCTACGCGCGCGCAAGCGGCGAAGTGGGCGTGGCGCTCGTCACCTCCGGGCCCGGGGCCACCAACGCCGTCACCGGCATCGCCACCGCCTACGGCGATTCCATCCCGGTGGTGATCCTCTCCGGCCAGGTCCCTACCGCCATGATCGGGCAGGACGCCTTCCAGGAAGTCGACACGGTGGGCATCACCCGCCCCTGCGTCAAGCACAACTTCCTCGTCAAGGACGTCGCCGAGCTCGCCGAAACGATCAAAAAGGCGTTTCACATCGCCCGCACCGGCCGCCCCGGGCCGGTGCTCGTCGACATCCCCAAGGACGTCTCGGCCGCCAAGTGTGCGTTCCACTACCCCGAGACGGTGTCGATGCGCTCCTATAACCCCGTCGTCAAAGGGCACCAGGGACAGATCCGCAAAGCCGTGAAGGCGCTGCGCGAGGCCAAGCGCCCCATCCTCTACGCCGGCGGCGGCGTGATCCTCGCCGATGCCGCCGACGAGCTCACGGCGCTCGCCCGCCGCCTAGGGGCCCCGGTCACCACCACACTCATGGCGCTGGGTGCCTACCCGGCGAGCGACCGCCAGTTCCTCGGCATGCCCGGCATGCACGGCACCTATGAAGCCAACCTCGCCCTGCACCACGCCGACGTCGTGCTCGCCGTGGGCGCGCGCTTCGACGACCGCGTCATCGGCAGCCCCGAGCACTTCGCCAGCGAACCGCGCACCATCATCCACATCGACATCGACCCTTCCTCCATCAGCAAGCGCGTCAAGGCCGACCTGCCCATCGTGGGCGACGTGCGCCACGTGCTCGCCGACTTCCTGCGCATCCTCGACGAAGAAGGCCTCACTGCCCCCCGCGAGACGCTCGCCCCCTGGTGGGAGCGCATCGAGCAGTGGCGCGCCCGGCGCTGCCTCGCCTACGAGCAGCCCGCCGATGGCCCGATCAAGCCGCAATACGTGATCGACACGCTATGGAAAGTGACGAAGGGCGAAGCCATCGTCACCTCCGACGTGGGGCAGCACCAGATGTGGGCGGCGCAATACTACCGCTTCGATCATCCGCGCCGCTGGCTCAATTCCGGCGGACTGGGCACCATGGGCGTGGGTCTGCCCTACGCCATGGGCGCGCGCTTCGCCCGGCCCGACGCGCCGGTGGTGTGCGTCACGGGCGAAGCCTCCATCCAGATGTGCATCCAGGAACTGTCCACCTGCAAGCAGTTCCGCCTGCCGCTCAAGATCGTCAACCTCAACAACGGCTACCTCGGCATGGTACGGCAGTGGCAAGAGCTCTTCCACGGCGGGCGCTATTCCGAATCCTACATGGACTCCCTGCCCGATTTCGCCGCGCTCGCCCGCGCCTACGGCCACGTCGGCATCCGCGTGGATCGCCCCGCCGATCTCCAGCCGGCGCTCGAGCGCGCTTTCACCGAGCACGCCAATGAACTCGTCTTTCTCGACGTGCGCATCGATCCGCGCGAGAACGTCTACCCCATGATCCAGGGCGGCAAGGGGCTCACCGAGATGATCCTCTCGGCCAACGACCTCTGACCCACGGCACAGGAACGAATGCCATGAGACACCTCATCTCCGTGCTGATCGAAAACGAATCCGGGGCGCTGTCGCGCGTGGCCGGCCTCTTCTCCGCGCGCGGCTACAACATCGAATCGCTCACCGTCGCGCCCACCGAAGACCCCTCGCTGTCGCGCATGACCATCATCACCAGCGGCTCGGACGAGATCATCGAGCAGATCACCAAGCAGCTCAACAAGCTCATCGAGACGGTCAAGGTGGTCGATCTCTCGGAAGCGCCGCACCTCGAACGCGAACTGATGCTGCTCAAGGTGCGCGCCACGGGCAAGGACCGCGAAGAGATGAAGCGCATGACCGACATCTTCCGCGCGCGCATCGTAGACGTCACCGACACCACCTACGTCATCGAGCTCACCGGCAACCAGGGCAAGCTCGACGCCTTCATCCAGGCGATCGACCCGGCGCTCATCCTCGAGGCCGTGCGTAGCGGCGTGTGCGGCATCGGTCGCGGCGAGCGCGTGCTGCGCGCCTGATTCTTTCATCACCACAACGACGAAAAAGGAAACGCCATGAAAGTGTATTACGACAAGGACGCCGACCTCTCGCTCATCAAGGGCAAGGCAGTCACCATCGTCGGCTATGGCTCCCAAGGCCATGCGCACGCGCTCAACCTGCGCGACTCGGGCGTAAACGTCACCGTGGGGCTTCGCCGCGGCGGCAGTTCCTGGCGCAAGGCCGAAGCCGCGGGGCTCACCGTCAAGGAAGTGGGCGAAGCGGTCAAAGGGGCGGATCTGGTGATGATCCTGCTGCCCGACGAGACCCAGCCCGAAGTCTATACGCGCGACATCGAACCCAATCTCAAGCAGGGCGCGGCGCTCGCTTTCGCCCACGGCTTCAACATCCATTACAACCAGATCGTGCCGCGCGCCGACCTCGACGTCATCATGGTCGCCCCCAAAGGGCCAGGCCACACTGTGCGCTCCGAATACGTCCGCGGCGGCGGCGTGCCCACGCTCATCGCCGTGCATCAGGACGTCTCCGGCAAGGCGCGCGATTTGGCGCTCTCCTACGCCGCGGCCAACGGCGGCACCAAGGGTGGCGTGATCGAGACCACTTTCCGCGAAGAGACCGAGACCGACCTCTTCGGCGAGCAGGCCGTGCTCTGCGGCGGGGCGGTGGAACTCGTCAAGATGGGCTTCGAGACGCTGGTCGAAGCCGGCTACGCCCCCGAGATGGCCTACTTCGAGTGCCTGCACGAGCTCAAGCTCATCGTCGACCTCATGTACGAAGGCGGCATCGCCAACATGAACTACTCGATCTCCAACAACGCCGAATTCGGCGAGTACACCACCGGCCCAGAAGTCATCAACGAGCACTCGCGTGCCGCCATGCGCCGTGCGCTCGAGCGCATCCGCAACGGCGAGTACGCCAAGCAGTTCATCCTCGAGGGCAAGCTCAACTACCCCAGCATGACGGCGCGCCGGCGGCTCATCGCCGAGCACCCCATCGAACAGGTGGGCGCCAAGCTGCGTGCGATGATGCCGTGGCTCGCCAAGAACAAGCTGGTCGACCAGAGCAAGAACTAACCACAGCGCCAGGCGGCGTCGCACCCCTGAGGCGCCGCCTCCACCCACAGGCGCTCGCCGCGGGCGCACAGCCACGCATCCCCCAGGGGAAAGCGCCGGACGCCGCCCCCATGAGATGCCGCCTGGCGCAGCCCCTCTTCCAGACGCCGTTGGGTAGGTGGCAGAGCCGGTAGCCGCAGCGTCGCCCAGCGTACCAAATTCTTCTGCCGGTGGAGCGGTAGCCGGAAAAACTCCGCCCAATCCCAGCCGCCCTGCGGATGGCGCACCCGTTCGTCGTCGAGCGCGGCCAGGTCGTCCAGTCCCTGCTGCGCCTCGGCCATGGTTTCGGCGGTACGGGCGAGCACGGTGCGCACGCCCGGCAACCTTTCCTCCAGCCGCGGCAGGATGTCGCCGCGCAGCCAGTTACGGGTGAAGTCGGCGCTCATATTCGACGGATCTTCGACCCAGCTCAAACCGCGTTCTTGCGCCCAGGCGATGAGTGTCTCTTTGGGCAGATCGAGGAAAGGGCGCAGCCACCACGGCGCCGCCGCCCCGGCCAAGGGCGCTGGCGCGATCTGTCGCATCGCCGCGAGCCCCGCCACCCCGGAGCCGCGCAGCAGGCGAAAAAGCACCGTCTCGGCCTGATCGTCACGATGCTGCGCCAGCACCAGCGCATCGCCCGGCACGGCGGCGAGCGCGCGCAGACGCGCCGAGCGCGCCGCCGCTTCCAGCCCCTTGCCGTCCGGCTGCACGCGCACGTACGCCACCTGCAGCGGTACGCCGAGCGCGGCGCAGTGCGAGCGCACCGCCTCGACCCAGGCGTCGGCCTGAGCGAGGAGCCCATGGTGCACATGCACCGCCCTCAGCTCCAGCGGAAATTCGCCGCGCGCCTCGGCCAGCGCGTGCAGCAGCACGGTGGAGTCGACCCCGCCGGAGCACCCCAGCACGAGCCGCAGCGGCTGCGAGGACACCCGCGCCGCCAGCGCTTCGATCGCCTTGAAGATCGCCGCGGAGACCGGCTCGCGTTCAGGTACGCTCGACGAAACGGCCATAGGACGCCAGACGCTGCTGCCGGCGTTCCACCAGCGCCTCGGGCGCGAGCCCTTCGAGCCCGGCGAGCGCCTGCTGCAGATGCCCTTTGAGGATCTCGGCCATCTGCTCCGGTTCGCGGTGCGCCCCGCCCACCGGTTCCGGCACGATGCCGTCGATCAGCCCCAAGGACAAGAGCTTGGGCGCGGTGATACCCAAAATCTCGGCCGCCTCGGGCGCCTTCTCCGCGCTCTTCCACAGGATGGAGGCGCAGCCTTCGGGCGAGATCACCGAATAGACGGCGTGCTGCAGCATGAGCACCGCGTCCCCCACGGCGATCGCCAGCGCCCCGCCCGAGCCGCCTTCGCCGATCACGGTGACGACCACGGGCACGCGCAGCATGGCCATCTCGTAGAGATTGCGCCCGATCGCCTCCGACTGCCCCCGCTCCTCGGCGTCGATCCCGGGATAGGCCCCGGGGGTATCGACGAAGGTGAACACCGGCAGACCGAACTTCTCGGCGAGTTTCATCAGGCGCAGCGCCTTGCGATAGCCTTCGGGCCGAGGCATGCCGAAGTTGCGCGCGATCTTCTCCTTGGTGTCGCGCCCTTTCTGGTGGCCGATCACCATGCACGGCCGCCCGTCGAAGCGCGCAAGGCCCCCGACGATCGCCTTGTCGTCGGCGAAATGCCTATCGCCGTGCAGCTCCTCGAAGTCGGTGAAGATGCGCGCCACGTAATCGAGCGTATAGGGGCGCAGCGGATGGCGCGCCACCTGCGTCGTCTGCCAGGCATCGAGCCTGGCGTAGAGCTCCTCGAGCTGCTTGCGCGCCTTCTTCTCCAGCCGCTCGATCTCCTCGCTGATGTCGACGGCGGAAGCGTCGTGCGCATAGCGCAGCTCGCCGATCTTCTCCTCCAGCTCGGCCACCGAGCGCTCGAATTCGAGAAAGATGCGTTTCATCACCTGCGTCCCGACCTGAGAAGAGGGAATTTTACCCGAAGGCCACCGCCAGGGCCGGAAAAATGAAAAGGGCGCCTACGCGCCCCTTTCCCGACGGACGGAATCAGTACGCCCGGATCACTCCTCGCCGTTGAACACGCCGAGCAGCTGCAGCAGGCTGGTAAAGAGGTTGAAGATCGTCACGTAGAGCGAGACGGTCGCCAGGATGTAGTTGGTCTCGCCGCCGCGCACGATCTGGCTGGTCTCATAGAGGATCAGGCCGGACATGAGCAGTACGAACATGGCCGACACTGCCAGCGACAGCCCCGGCATCTGGAAGAAGATCGCCCCCAGCCCGGCGAGGAAAGCCACCAGGATGCCGACGAAGAGGAACCCTCCCATGAAGGAGAAATCCCGCTTCGAGATCGTGGCGTAGGCCGAAAGCCCCAGGAAGATGGCCGCCGTGCCGCCGAAGGCCTGCATCACGATGGCCGGGCCGTTGGGCAGCGCCAGATAGGCCGAAAGGATCGGCCCCAAGGTATAACCCATGAAACCGGTGAGCGCAAAGACGGCGAGGATGCCGCTTGCCCGGTTGGCAAGTTTGTGCACAAGAAAGAGGAGCCCAAAATAGCCCACCAGGGTGATGATGACTCCCGGATGCGGCAGCCGCAGCGCCATGGCCGCGCCCGCGGTGAGCGCCGAAAACGCCAGGGTGAGTGCGAGCAGCACATAGGTGTTGCGCAGCACCCGGTTCGTGGCCGGCAGCGCCTCGCCCCGCGCTTGCGCCCAGGAGACGGCCCGCGCCTGCGCGGCGTCGTTCCAGCGTTCATCGATTCGTTGCATCATCTACCTCCTTCAGAAAATCCACGTCTCACGCTGGCAGCGGCACGGTCTGCGGGCGGGCGAAGCGGCGTTCGAGCACCCGCTGCACGCGCTTCACCGCCCGTTCGACCGCCAGCTGCGCCACGCGCTCGGTAACCGCGAACACCACCTGCGGCCGCTGCCGCAGGCGCATCTGCACCACGCAGCGCTTGGCCCAGGCGCCGGTTTCGTCACGCACGTCCACCAGCTTCACCCGCGCCCAGGTCACGCGGTCGCGGAAGCGGCGAATCGCCCCGGAAAAACGGTTTGCCAGCTCCTCCTTGTCGATCTCATGGCACGTCTGACCTTCGCAAACGAGTTCCAGTTTCATCGCGAACCTCCTTGTTCTTGTCGTGGCTTCGAGTTTTCATTGTAGAACAAAGATGCTCAGATAAAATCAGAAAAACATTGCAGATCGTTTCGGAGAATTCGAATGATCAACCTCAAACAACTGCACCACTTCTGGCTCGTCGGGCGCACCGGCAGCATCCAGCGCGCCGCCGAAACGAGCGGCCTCACCCCCCAGACCATCTCGGGGCAGATCGGTGTGCTCGAAGGGGCGATCGGCCGCCGTTTGCTGCGCCGCAAAGGGCGCGGCATCGAGCTCACCGAGGCGGGCAGAATCGCGCTGCGCTACGCCGAACAGATCTTCCGGCTCGCCGAAGAAATGGAAGCGGCACTCGCGCGCGAAGACGAACAGCCTACCCTACCCTATCGTCTGGGGCTGCTCGACATCGTGCCGAAGTCGCTCGCCGCCCTGCTGCTCGAGCCGGTGCTCGAACACCAGCCGAGACTGCGCCTGAGCGTGATCGAAGACCCTTTGCCGCGGCTACTGAGCGAACTCATGCTCGGGCGGCTCGACGCCCTCATCACCGACGGGCCGCCCCCCGCGCAGCTCGGCAACAAACTGCAATGCCGGCTGCTGATCGAATCCCGGCTCGCCCTCTATGCCCGGCCCGAGCTGAGCCTGGCAGGCCCCCTGCCGCAGGCGCTCGACGGCGCCCCCTTGCTGCTGCCCGGCGAGAGCGCCGTAACGCGCCTCGCGCTGCTGCAACTCTTCGACGAGCACCACGTCACACCGCACATCGTGGGGGAATTCGACGACAGCGCCCTCATGCGCACGCTGGCAGAGAACGGGGCGGGAATCCTGCCTGCCCCGGCCATTCTCGAATCGACGCTATGCGAGCGCGACGCCCTGCGCTGCCTCGGCATCTTGCCCCACATTACCGAACGCTACTATCTGGTGACCCTCGAGCGCAAATGGCATCACCCCGGCAACGCGGCGCTGCTGCGCCGCTTCGCCCAGGATCACCAACTGGATTCGCCGCCCGCGGCGCCGCGCCCGGGATCCGCAGCGCCTTCGGCCCCCCAGCCCTGATCCCCGACGGGAATCTCGATCTTTTCCAGGTCGATCTTCTCCGCCTTGGAGAAACTCATCGTCACCAGGCTCGGGAAGACGATCAACAAGCCCACCATCACCAGCTGCAGGACGAGGAAGGGAATCGCTCCCCAGTAGATCTCGGCGGTGGAGACGCCGCGGATCTTCTTGCCGGTGACCGCATCGACGTATTCGCCTGCCGGCGCCACGCTGCGCAAGAAGAAGAGCGCAAAGCCGAAAGGCGGGTGCATGAAGGAAGTCTGCATCACCATGGCGATGAGCACGCCGAACCAGATGAGATCGATTCCCAGGGCGCTCGCCGCCGGTCCGAGCAGCGGGATGACGATGAAGGCGAGCTCGAAATAGTCGAGGAAGAAGGCGAGCACGAAGACGAAGAGCGCGGCGAAGATGAGGAATCCCACCTGTCCGCCGGGCAGCTGCGTGAGCAGGTGCTGCACCCAATGGCTGCCGCCCACCCCCTGGAAAGTAAGGTTGAAGAGCGTCGAGCCGATGAGGATGAACATGACGAAGGAAGAAAGCGTCGTCGTGCCTTTGAGCGCCTGAACCAGCAGCGCCATGTCGAGCCGTTTGCGCGCCACGGCCAGCAGCATCGCCCCCACAGCCCCCATCGCCCCGCCCTCGGTCGGCGTGGCCACACCGAGGAAAATGGTGCCGAGCACGAGGAAGATGAGCGCGAGCGGCGGAATGAGCACGAAAGTGACCCGTTCGGCCATGCGCGAGAGCAGCCCCAGGCGGAAGGCGCGGTTGATGAGCGCGATCACGAAGGCGATGAGCGCGGCGAAGGTGGTCGCCACCACCACCGTCTCGTCGACCGGCTGTTCCTTGGGCTCGCCGCCGACGAGCCAGGCGAGCATTTCATTGTAGTGCTGGCCGGCGACGATGCCCACCGTGATCGCGATCGCCGCCAGCACAGCCACCGAACGCGTGCCGCTCGAACCGTCGTCCTCGCGGATGGTCCGCGCCTCCGGCGGCAGGGCCGGCAGGTCTTTCGGACGCAGGATCGTCAGACCGATCACGTAGAGCACGTAGAGCCCCACCAGGGCAAACGCGGGGATGAACGCCCCTTTGTAGAGATCGCCCACGCTCTTGCCCAGCTGGTCGGCGAGCACGATCAGCACGAGCGAAGGGGGAATGATCTGTGCCAGGGTGCCCGAAGCGGCGATCACACCGCTGGCGAGCTTGCGATCGTACCCGTAGCGCAGCATGATGGGCAGCGAGATGAGCCCCATGGAAATCACGGAAGCCGCCACCACGCCGGTGGTGGCGGCAAGCAGCGCCCCGACGAAGATCACGGCGAAGGCAAGCCCCCCGCGCACCGAGCCGAAAAGCTGGCCGATGGTGTCGAGCAGATCCTCGGCCATGCCCGAGCGCTCGAGCACCAGGCCCATCAAGGTGAAGAAAGGCACGGCGAGCAGCGTCTCGTTTTGAATGATGCCGAAGATGCGCAGCGGCAACGCCTGGAAGAACACCGGCGAAAGCAGACCGAGCTCGATGCCGATCAAGCCGAAGAACAAGCCGCACGCCCCAAGGGCGAACGCCACCGGAAAGCCGTAGAGCAGAAAGAAGACCAGCCCCAGGAACATCAGGGGCGCGAGATTCTGTGCAAGCCAGGCCATCATCGTGCTCCCTCGGCGCCGCCGGCCGGCGGCGTTTCATCGCTTTCCTTGACGAAAGGCGAAGGCAAGGCGCCCCGGAGAAAGGCGACGCGCTTGATCGCCTCGGAAATTCCCTGAAGCAACAAAAGCGTGAAACCGACGGGAATCGTGAGGTAGACCGGCCAGCGAATGAGCCCGCCGGAATTCGAGGACATCTCGCCGGAGACGAAACCCTGCCAGAAGAAAGGGATGGAGAAATAGAGCACGCCCACGCACACCGGCAGCAGCATGAAGAACAGGCCGAAGAGATCCATCCACGCCTGCGTGCGCAGCGAGAAGCGCGAGATCAGGATGTCGATGCGCACGTGCTCGTTGTTGCGCAGCGTGAGCGCCGCCGCCAGCATGAAGGCCGCCGCGTAGAGATACCACTGCGCCTCGAGCCAGGCGTTCGAGCCTACGTTCAGGAGTTTTCTCACGATGGCATTGCCGGCGCTCAACACGGTGGCGGCGAAGATGAACCAGATCGCAATTCGCCCGAAGAACCGGTTGAGCGCGTCGATGCCGCGCGACAGCCTCAGCCAAGCCTGCATCGCACCGCCCCTTCGTAAAAAAGATAAATTATAAGACAACCGATCACCGCCAGCTTGAAAGCCGCTGGCTCACGGTACGAGTTTGCCCGGGTTGAGGATTCCTTTCGGGTCGAGCGCAGCCTTGATCGAGCGCATCAGCGCCACGCCCACCTCGCCCGCCTCGTGCGCGACGAACTCGCGCTTGCCCATGCCCACGCCGTGCTCGCCGCTGCAGGTTCCACCCAGCGACTGGGCGATCGCCACGAGTTCGGCGCTCAGGGCCTCGGCGCGCGCAAGTTCGGCCTCGTCTTCCGGATCGATCAGGATCACCGTGTGGAAATTGCCGTCGCCCACGTGCCCCAGGATGGGGGCGATCAGGCCGGAAGCATCGATCGCCGCTCGCGCCCGCAGCACCGCCTCGGCCAGCTTGGAGATCGGCACGCAGGAATCGGTGGTGATGCCGCGGCAGCCTGGACGCAGGTTGATGCAGGCGAAGTAAGCTTGATGCCGTGCCTCCCACAAGCGGGAGCGATCCTCCGGGCGGCTTGCCCAGGCGAAGTCCTCGGCACCGTGTTCGCGCGCGAGCTCTTGGACGAGCGCCACCTGCTCCTCGAGCGCGCTCGGTGAGCCATGGAACTCGAAGAAGAGCGTGGGCGCCTCGGCAAGGTCGGTCTTGCTGTAACGGTTGATGGCGTGGATCGAGACCTCGTCGAGGAATTCGACGCGCCCGACGGGCACGCCGCTCTGGATGGTGCGGATCACCGTTTCCACCGCCGCCTGCATCGAAGGGAAACGCACCACCGCCGCGGCCATCTCCTCCGGCAGCGGATGCAAGCGCACCGTGACCTCGCTGAAAACCCCCAGCGTCCCCTCCGAACCGACGAAGAGCCGCGTCAGATCATAGCCGGCGGAGGATTTCTTCGCCCGCGTGCCCGTGCGCAGGATTCGCCCGTCGGCGAGCACCACCTCGAGCGCCAGCACATTCTCGCGCATGGTGCCGTAGCGCACCGCGTTGGTGCCCGAGGCGCGCGTGGCCGTCATCCCGCCGATCGAGGCGTCCGCCCCTGGGTCGATGGGAAAGAAGAGTCCCGTACCGCGCAAGGCGTTGTTCAACTGCTTGCGCGTCACCCCTGGCTGCACCACCGCGAGCATGTCTGCCGGCTCGATTTCGAGGATGCGATCCATGCGGGTGCAGTCGAGGGCAATCCCCCCGTGGACGGCCAGGACGTGCCCCTCGAGCGAAGAGCCCGCGCCGAAGGGGATGACCGGTACGCGGTGCGCCGAGCAGGCGCGCAGCAGGGCGGCAATCTCTTCCCTGCTCTCGACGAAAGCCACCGCCTGCGGCGGCCGGTCGGGGAAGTGGGATTCGTCGTGCCCGTGGTGCGCACACACGCCGGGCGACTGGGTGAAACGCTCGCCGAGCAGCAGGGTCAACTCCTCGACCAAAGTCGGCGGCAGCTCGGCCGCCAAAGGCAAATCGCGGGGTGAGACGTCCATCGTTTCGTCCTCGGGAAGGGTCGCTCAGAGCGAGCGCACTGGGCGCTCACAGCGGCAAACCGGCCATGTATTGGTCGTAGCTCAGCTCCGAGAGGCGGAACCAGGCGTATTCGTCGCGCAGGAACTTCTGGTACTGCGCGTTCAGGCGGCGGAAATCCTCGCTCTTCGCCTCGAACTCGGCAAAGACCTCGCGGCTCGCCTTGAAGGCCGCGTCCATCACCTCCTTGGGCATGCGCTGGATCTTGGCCCCCTCGGCGATGAGGCGGCGCAGCGCCTCGGGATTGCGTGCATCGTACTTGGCGAGCATGCGGGTGTGCGCGTCGGTGGCGGCGATGCGGATCGCTTCCTGATAGGCTTTGGGCAAGGATTCGTACGCCTTGGCATTGACGAGCAAGGTCACCTGGGCGCTGCCCTCCCACCATGCCGGATAATAGCCGTAGGGAGCGACGCGATGAAAACCCAGCTTCTGGTCGTCGTAGGGCGAGCTCCATTCCACTGCGTCGATCGTCCCTTTCTCCAGCGCCTGATAGACCTCGCCGCCGGGAATGGCCTGGGACACCGCCCCGAGCTTGCCGAGCACGTGGCCGGCCATGTTGCCCATGCGCATCTTCAGGCCCTTCAAATCATCGACCGAGCGGATCTCCTTGCGATACCACCCGCCCCACTGCGCTCCGGTATTGCCTAGGGGGAAATTGACGATGCCGTAACGGGCATAGATCTCGCGCAGGAGCTGCAATCCCCCACCATCGTACATCCAGGCATTCATCATCCGGGCGTTCATGCCGAAAGGCAGGATCGCGTCGAAGGCGAAGGCCTCATTCTTGCCGATGAAATAAAAGGTGATGGCGTGCGCCATCTCCACCGTGCCGTTTTGCACCGCATCGAACACACTCAGCGCCGGAACGATCTCCCCTCCGGCCGAAATGTCGATCTGAAAGGCACCGTCGGTCAGGTCGGCGACGTTGCGCGCAAAATCCTCGCTCACGCCGAAGAGCGTGTCGAGCGAACGCGGATAGCTCGAGGCCAGGCGCCAGCGCACGTTGCGCTGGGCCATTACCACGGCCGGAGCCATCCCGGAAAAAAGGATTCCGGCCAAGCCGGTTCCCTGGATGAAACGACGTCGTTGCATCCCTCCTCCACTTTTTATCAAACGATACAATATTTCGATTAGGGTACAATGAAACGGCGCCGACGACAATCGACCGCCAATAACCACACCAAGAGAGGAGACGAGACATGACCTGGCAGCAAGTCTATGACCCATTCGGAAACATGATCGTGTCCACCCTCATCGCCGCCATCCCCGTGGCGGTTCTGCTGATCGGGCTGGGCATCGTCCGGTTGCGCGCCCATATCGCGGCGGGATTGGGGTTGATCGCGGCGCTCGCCATCGCCATCGTCGCGTTTGGCATGCCCACGCCGATGGCGACCAAGGCCGCCTTCCTCGGCGCGCTCACTGGGCTCTTCCCCATCGGCTGGATCGTACTCAACGTGATCTTCCTGCACCAGCTCACGACGCAGAATGGCAGCTTCCGCGTGCTGCAGGAATCGATCGCCGGCATCACGGAGGACCGACGGCTTCAGCTCCTGCTCATCGCCTTCGCCTTCGGGGCGTTCTTCGAAGGCGCGGCGGGTTTCGGCACGCCCGTGGCGGTCACGGCGGCGCTCCTGATCGGCCTTGGCTTTTCGCCGCTCGCCGCCTCGGGCCTGAGCCTGATTGCCAACACGGCGCCGGTCGCCTACGGCGCGCTCGGCACCCCCATCATCACGCTCGCCAAGGTCCACGGCTACGATGTGTACGAGATCAGTGCCATGGTCGGTCGGCAGCTGCCGTTTTTCTCCGTGCTCGTGCCCTTCTGGCTCATCTGGGCCTTCGCCGGCTGGCGCGGCATGAAGGAAGTGTGGCCGGCGATCCTGGTGACGGGGGTGAGTTTCGCGATTCCCCAATTCCTCGTGTCGAATTTCATCGGCCCGGAGCTGGTCGACGTGATCGCCGCCCTCTGCTCCATGGCCGCGCTGGTGGCTTTCTTGAAAGTGTGGCAACCGCGCCGCCTCTGGACTTCGGCCTCCATCGTCGGCCACGAAGACGACGGTGGTACGCCGCCACCCGCCACGCCGATCGCCCGCCCACCGCGCGCCGAGGTGATCAAGGCCTGGACGCCTTGGGTCATCCTCACCGTCTCGGTCTTCGTCTGGGGTCTTCCGGCAGTCAAAAATTGGCTCAATTCCCTGTGGGCACCCAAGTTCGTCATCGAAGGCCTGCATAAAATGGTGGAAAAGGTGCCGCCAGTGGTTCCCCAGCCCACGCCGGAGTCGGCCGAGTTCGTCTTCAGCGTGCTGTCGATGACCGGCACCGCCATTTTCGTCGCCGCGATCATCGGCGGATTGGTGATGGGCTATCGCCTGCCCGCCCTCTTCAAATCCTATGGCCGGACGCTGTGGCTCGTGCGCTACTCGCTGCTCACCATCGTGCTGATGCTCGCGCTCGGCACGCTGACGCGCTACTCGGGACTGGATACCACGCTGGGGCTGGCCTTCGCCACCACGGGCATGTTCTATCCTTTCTTCGGCACTCTGATGGGCTGGCTCGGCGTGGCGCTCACCGGCTCGGACACCGCCTCCAACGTGCTCTTCGGCGGCATGCAGAAGGTGGCGGCCGAACAGCTGGGTCTGTCGCCGAACTTGATGGGTGCGGCGAACAGCTCCGGCGGCGTGATGGGCAAGATGATCGACGCCCAGTCCATCGTCGTCGCCTCCACTGCCACGCGCTGGTTCCACCACGAAGGCGACATCCTGCGCTATGTCTTCTTCCATTCGATCGCCCTCGCCTGCCTGATGGGGATCTTCGTGACGCTGCAGGCCTACGTGCCGCCTTTCACGTCCATGGTGATCAGGTAAGCCCGCAGTGCGCCTTCCCCAGCCGCACGAAACAATTTTCCACGCCGCCATCGCTGCCGTCGATCCCGGCGCGGCGCTGCGGCGGGCCGTGCGGCGCGACGCCGACCGCCTGCTGCTCAATGACGGCACATCCTACGCGCTCGAACGCTTCGAGCGCCTCCTCGTCGTCGGGGCGGGGAAAGGAGCGGCGACCATGGCCCAGGCGGCGGAGGACTTGCTCGGCGATCGGCTCACCGCCGGCCTCGTCGTCGTCAAGTACGGCCATGCCGCTCCTCTGCGCACGATCGAGCTCGCCGAAGCGGCGCACCCCGTCCCCGACGCGGCCGGCCTCGCCGCGGCCGCCCGCATCCTGCAATTGCTGGAGGAGGCCGACGAACGTACTTTGGTGCTGTGCCTGCTCACCGGTGGCGCTTCGGCCCTGCTCGAGCACCCTCTGCCCGGCCTGACGCTGGCAGACATCCAAGAAACCACCGCCTTGCTGCTCGCCGCCGGCGCCGACGTCCGCGAACTCAACACGGTGCGCAAACACCTCTCGGCCGTCAAGGGTGGACGGCTCGCCGTGGCCGCCCATCCGGCCACCCTCCTCACGCTCGTACTCTCGGACGTGATCGGCGATCCGCCGGAGATCATCGCCTCCGGCCCGACGGTACCCGACCCTTCCACCTATGCCGAAGCCTGGTCCATCCTCGAGCGCCATGGCCTGCAAGCACGCGTTCCGTCGCGCGTGGCGGCACACCTGCGCCGCGGCCTGAGAGGAGAAATTCCCGAGTCACCCAAACCGGGCGATCCCCGGCTCGCCCGCAGCCACACGGCGGTAATCGGGAACCTGCACGAGGCGCTGATCGCGGCGCAAGCGACAGCGCAGCGCCTGGGCTATCGCAGCACCCTTCTCACCGAGACGCTGCAAGGCGATGCCGTCGCCGCTGCCCACCATCTGGCGCACATTGCACTGAACGAGGAACGATCGACGAAGGAACGGCGCTGCCTGCTCGCAGGCGGCGAGACCACGGTGCAGGTGCTCGGTAACGGCAAGGGCGGACGCAACCAGCACCTGGCGCTCGCCTTCGCGCGGGAGGTCTCGGGCCATCCCCGCATCTCGCTCCTTGCCGCCGGCACCGACGGCACCGATGGTCCCACCGACGCTGCCGGCGCCTATGTCGATGGCGACACCATCGCCCGCGCCCGCGCGCTGGGGCTCGACCCCGACGATTTTCTCGCGCGCTGCGATTCCTATACGTTTTTCGCCACGTTCGATGCCCTCACCGGGGACTGTAGCCACTTCCGTCCCGGGCCGACCGGGACGAACGTGATGGACATCGACATCATCCTGATCGAAGCAGGAAAATGACGATCTGTATTGAAGGTATTGAAAAACAAAGAAAAATGGCGGAGGCGGTGAGATTCGAACTCACGAGGGGCGCAAACCCCTGGCGGTTTTCAAGACCGCTGCCTTCAACCGCTCGGCCACGCCTCCGTGCACCAGCGCCTTGCGCGCCGGCGCAGGCGATTCTACCGCAAGTTCAGGCGAATGCCGTCGCTCCGCTGCCGCCCAACTCTGCCCGCAGCGCGGCGGCAAGCGTCGCCGAGGGAAGGATCACGGCGTGCGGCGACGAACCGCGACGGCGCGGCGGGGCCCAGATGGCATCGGGAAAGTGCGCGTCGTCGCGATAGCGCGGAATCACGTGCCAGTGCAGGTGCGGCACCATGTTGCCCAGACTGGCGAGGTTCACCTTGTCCGGGCTCATGAGACGGCGCAGCACGCGCTCCGCACCGAGCACCACTTGCCACAGGTGCGCGCAGTCGGCCGCGCCCAGGTCCGTCATCTCGGCGACGTGTGCTTCCCAGATCACGCGCAGGTAGCCAGGGTAGTCGGCGTGGCGAGCGTCGATGATGCGGCAGCGCGCGTCGCGCCACAGGACGTCTTCCGCTTTCCCAAGGCATAGAGGGCAGCTATCGAAACGATCGGCAGAAGGCGGCATAGCACATTCCCCAAACGTGAATTGGATCACTATAATCCGCTCTTTATTGCGCTGCAAGCGACCGCCATGAATTCGCCCGCCATGGATCCCCGACCCGAGCCTGCGTTCCAGCTTCAATGGCGCGAGGCGCTCTCGGTGCACAACGACGCCATCGACCGCGACCACCGCTGGCTGATCGAGCTCGTCGACCGCATCCAGTCGCTGATCCTCAGGCGCGCCTCGCTCGCCCAGCTCACCGTCGCGCTCGACGAACTCGCCCGCTACACCGAGGAGCACTTCACGCGCGAAGAGGCAATCCAACGGGCAGCAGGCTACCCTCACCTCGGCGAGCATCACCGCGCGCACGAAACGCTCAAACGGCAGCTGCAAGACCTCACCGGTCGCATCCTCGCCCAGCCGGTCGATCGCACCACGCTCGATGCCCTAGACGACGACACCCGACGCGACCTGCTCTCGCTGCTGCGCTCCTGGCTCATCGACCACATCATCAAGGAAGACCTTCAGCTGCGCCCCTGGCTGGAGCGATTCCCCCGTGACTGGAACCCGGCCGACGCCCCTTCCTTCTTTCCGGAAAAAACGGACCAAACAGCGACTCCCGGCTAGAATCCTTCGCATCCAATCGAGCGGAGGGAAAGATGACGGCAAGCGAATGGACCCTGCTCGCACTGGGCGGGTTTGGCGCCGGCGCGATGAACGCGATCGCTGGCGGCGGCACCTTCATCTCCTTTCCGGCGCTGCTCGCCATTGGCCTGCCACCGGTCACTGCCAACGCGAGCAACTCGGTGGCCCTGTGGCCGGCGAGCCTGGCGAGCGCCTGGGCCTATCGCCGCGAGCTCGCCCGCTACCGCCAGCACCTGCCGCGCCTGACGCTCGCCGCCTTCGTCGGCGGCGCGCTGGGCGGTGGCTTGCTGCTGGTGACGAGCAACGCCCTCTTCGCCCGCCTCGTTCCCTGGTTGCTGCTCACGGCCACGCTCCTCTTCGCGCTTGCGCCGCGCATCAACCGCTGGCTGGAAGCGCGTCGCCGCGCCGGGCCGCGCCAGGCGCTGGGCTGGGGCGGCACGCTCTTCCAGCTGCTGGTGTCGATCTATGGCGGTTTTTTCGGCGCCGGCATGGGCATCGTGATGATCGCCGCCATCGCCATGCAGGGCATCGAGGACCTCAACGAGATCAACGCGCTGAAGAACTGGCTCTCGGCGGTGATCTACAGCGTGGCCGCCCTCACCTTCACCCTGGGCGGCGCGGTGAGCTGGCCGCACACGCTCGTGGTCTTGCTCGCCGCCGCCGTGGGGGGATATCTGGCCGGATACGTGGCGCGCCGCCTGCCGGCCATTTGGCTGCGCCGCTTCATCCTCTTGGTGGGAACGGCACTCACGCTTTATTATTTCCTTTTTTGATCGAGAAGAGAGGGAAACCCCATGACCATCGCCTTGCCCCAAGGCGTGCAACTGCACGCGCCGCTGCACCCGCGTTTCGACGAAATCCTCACCCCTGGCGCGCTCGAGTTCGTCGCCAAACTGCACCGCCGCTTCGAACCCCGCCGCCAGGAGCTGCTGCGCGCACGGCAAGAACGCCAGGCGCGCATCGACGCCGGCGAAAAACCCGACTTCCTGCCCGAGACGCGCGCCGTGCGCGAGGGCGACTGGAAGATCGCGCCGCTACCCAAGGCGCTCGAATGCCGTCGCGCCGAAATCACCGGCCCGGCGGCGGACCGCAAGATGGTCATCAATGCCTTCAACTCGGGGGCGGACAGCTACATGACCGACTTCGAGGATTCCAACAGCCCCAACTGGTTCAACCAGGTGCAGGGGCAGATCAACGTCTACGACGCCATTCGCCGCAAAATCGACTTCGTGGCCGAAAACGGCAAGGAATACAAGCTCGCCGACCAGATCGCCGTGCTGCAGATCCGTCCGCGCGGCTGGCATCTCGACGAAAAACACGTCACCGTTGACGGACAGCGCCTCTCCGGCTCGCTCTTCGACTTTGGCCTCGCCTTCTACCACAACGCCAAAGAGCAGCTGGCGCGCGGCCAAGGCCCCTTCTACTACCTGCCCAAGCTCGAGAGCCATCTCGAAGCGCGCCTGTGGAACGACGTCTTCTGCTTCGCCCAGGACGAACTGGGGCTGCCACGCGGCACCATCAAGGCCACGGTGCTCATCGAGACGATCCTTGCCACCTTCGAAATGGAAGAGATCCTCTACGAGCTGCGCGACCACTCCGCCGGGCTCAACGCCGGGCGCTGGGATTACATCTTCTCCTGCATCAAGAAGTTCCGTAAGGACAAGGACTTCTGCCTGGCCGACCGCGCCCGCATCACCATGGAAGTCCCCTTCATGCGCGCCTATGCGCTCGCGCTCGTCAAAGCCTGCCACAAGCGCGGCGCGCCGGCCATCGGCGGCATGAGCGCGCTCATCCCGATCAAGAACGACCCGGAAGCGAACGAACGGGCGCTCGCCGGCGTGCGCCACGACAAGCGGCGCGACGCCAACGACGGTTTCGACGGCGGCTGGGTGGCCCACCCGGGCCTGGTCGAGGTGGCCATGGAGGAATTCAAGGCCGTGCTGGGCGATCGGCCCAACCAGTGGGACAAGCAGCGCGACGAGACCTTCACCGCGCGCGACTTCCTCAACTTCCAGCCGGAAAAGCCTATCACCGAAGGGGGGCTACGCAACAACATCAACGTAGCCATCCATTATCTGGGCTCCTGGCTGGGCGGCAACGGCGCAGTGGCGATCCACAACCTGATGGAAGACGCCGCCACCGCCGAGATCGCCCGCGCCCAGGTCTGGCAGTGGATCTACAGCCCCAAAGGCGTGCTGGACGACGGGCGCAAGGTGACGGCGGAGCTGGTGCGTACCCTCATCCCCGAAGAGCTCGCCAAAGTCAAGGCAGAAGTCTCTGCGCAAGGGGAAGACACCGCCAACTACGACAAGGCGGCGAAGATCTTCGAGAAGATGGCACTCAGCGAGGAATTCACCGAATTCCTCACACTGCCCCTCTACGAAGAGCTGCCCTGAGCCTGGCCACGGTGCGTTTCTTCCCGCGGAAGCATCGCACCGACCTGGACCCGCCCCGCTGCCGTGCGGGGCGGCATGCGCTTCTCGCACCAAAGGATGATGCGGCATGACGATGCGTCCCGCGTTGCCCTTGCGCCTGATGCTTGCCCTGCGCCGCTGGTGGCGGGACGACGTGCTGGAACTGGCCAAGGAATGGCGCTGGAGCTTCCTGCCGCCGCTCATGATCTACATGGCGGCGGGCATCTCGGGGCTCACCGGCATCGCCGGTACCTTCTTCGTCAAGGAATACCTCGACCTCTCGGCGGCCTTTCTCGCCGCGCTCGGTTTCTGGGCCGGCATCCCCTGGGCGCTGAAAATGCCCTTGGGGCATCTGGTCGATCTCTTCTGGCGCCGCAAGGCGCTCTTCGTCTGGCTGGGCGCCGCCCTGATCGCCGCGAGCCTTCTCATCATGATCGGGCTCACCACCGACCGGGAGGCCATGGCGGCGTTGTGGCCCGTTTCCTACTGGTATGTGCTCTCGACGCTACTCGCACCGCTCGGCTACGTCTTGCAGGACGTGGTGGCCGACGCGATGACGGTGGAGGCGGTGCCCACGCGCGACGAGCGCGGCGAGCCACTGCCCGAGGCGCAGATCAAGCTCATGCACACCACGCTGCAGACGCTGGGGCGCATCGCGATCCTTGGCGGCGGGGTGCTGGTGTCGCTCGCCAATGTGCTCGTTTTCTCGGGCACCGAGCAGCTCACGGCGGCGCAGAAAGCCCCGCTCTATGCGCGGGTGTATGCGCTGGCGCTCGTCATCCCTCTCGTGTCGGTCTCCGGCGTGCTCATGGCGGCCTGGATGCGCCGGCAGGCGCGGCGCCGCCACCTGCGGCGCGGCCTCGACCCGGCCCTGTGGAACGAAGCCAGCGTGGAAGCTCCGGCGCCCAACTGGCCACTGCTGTGGGGGAGCCTCTTTTTCGTCGCCTTCACCGTGACGATGGGGCTGCTGGATTTTCCCGGCAACCAAGAGGTGATCTTTGCCGGTTCCATGGCGGTGATCCTCTTTTTGATGCGCCGCCTCATGAACGAACTCACGCCCTTGGCGCGGCGTACCCTCGCCGGCACGGCGCTGGTGATCTTCGTCTTCCGCGCCACGCCCACCGCCGGTCCGGGGCTCAGCTGGTGGATGATCGACGTGCTCGGCTTCGACCAATCCTTCCTTGCCAGGCTCTCCCTGATCGGCTCGGTGCTCACCTTGGCGGGGCTCTTCATCTTCCGCCGCTTCATGGCCGAGCGCTCCATTCTCGACATCGTGGTGATCCTGTCGGTGATCGGATCGCTGCTCTCGCTGCCCTACCTGGGGATGTATCACGGCCTGCACGAATGGACCAGCCGGATGACCCACGGCGTGATCGACGCGCGCTTCATTGCCCTGGTCAATACCGCCGTCGAATCGCCGCTGGGACAAGTGTCGATGGTGCCCATGCTCGCCTGGATCGCGCACTCGGCGCCGCCACACCTCAAGGCCACGTTTTTCGCCGTGATGGCTTCCTTCACCAATCTGGCGTTGTCGGCCGCCGAACTGGGCACGAAGTACCTCAACACGATCTTCGTGGTCACGCGCGAGGTGCGCGCCCCCGACGGCACCGTGCTCGTGCCGGCCGACTATTCCCAGCTCGGTATGCTGCTCACCGCCGTGATCGCCATTGGGCTCATCGCGCCCTTGGCTACCGTGTGGTACGTGCGCAGCAGCACGAGGCTACAGGCCCAATGATGCCGACCCCCTCTTCCCCCGACGATCAGGAAGAGCTCGTCCTCTGGTACTGGCGACGCACGCGCCGGCTCACCTTCGCCTTGCTGCTCTTGTGGTTCGCCTTCAATCTCGGCGCCGCCTGGTACGCCGAAGCGCTCAATACGATCTCCGTGGGTGGCGTACCCTTGGGTTTTCTGCTGCTGTCGACGGCCTCCCCTTTGCTCTTTACGGTCATTGCCACGGTCTATGCCATAGCGATCAATCGTTGGGAGCGCCAGGCGCGCCGGGCCGGAGATTGGACTCCCATTAAAAAACCCGCCTCGCGGCGGGTTTCGTCGTAGCGCAACGGCAAGGGGGCGAATCACATGCGCTCGATCATCGCCTTGCCGAAGCCGGAGCAGCTCACTTCGGTCGCCCCTTCCATCAGGCGAGCAAAGTCGTAAGTGACGATCTTGTCCTGGATGGTGCGCTCCATCGCCTTGATGACCAGATCGGCCGCCTCTTTCCAGTCGAAGAAACGCAGCATCATCTCGGCCGAGAGGATGAGCGAGCCGGGGTTCACCTTGTCGAGCCCGGCGTACTTCGGCGCCGTGCCGTGCGTGGCCTCGAACACGGCGTATTTGTCGCCGACGTTCGCCCCCGGGGCGATGCCGATGCCGCCCACCTGGGCTGCCAGTGCGTCCGAGATGTAGTCGCCGTTGAGGTTGAGCGTGGCGATCACGTCGTACTCGGCCGGGCGCAGCAGGATCTGCTGCAGGAAAGCGTCGGCGATCGCGTCCTTGACCACGATCTCGCGCCCCGTCTTCGGATTGGTGAACTTGCACCACGGGCCGCCGTCAATGGGCTGGGCGCCGAACTGCTCCTGCGCCACGCGGTAGCCCACGTCGCGGAAGAGCCCTTCGGTGAACTTCATGATGTTGCCCTTGTGCACCAGCGTCACCGACTTGCGGTCGTTGTCGATGGCGTACTGGATCGCCGCGCGCACCAGGCGCGTGGTGCCCTCGATCGACACGGGCTTGATGCCGATTCCCGAGGTTTCGGGGAAACGGATCTTCTTCACGCCCATTTCCTTTTGCAGGAAGTCGATCACCTTGCGCGCGCCTTCGGACTGCGCCGGCCATTCGATACCGGCGTAGATGTCTTCCGTGTTCTCACGGAAGATCACCATGTCGACGAGCTCGGGGCGCTTCACCGGCGAGGGCACGCCATTGAAGTAGCGCACGGGGCGGATGCACTGGTAGAGGTCCATCTCCTGGCGCAGCGCCACGTTGAGCGAGCGGATGCCGCCGCCCACCGGCGTGGTCATCGGCCCCTTGATGGAGACGGCGAATTCCTTGAGCGCCGCGAGCGTCTCTTCGGGCAGCCACTGGTCGGGACCGTAGACGCGGGTGGCTTTCTCGCCGGCGTAGACTTCCATCCAGTGGATCTTGCGCTTGCCGCCGTAGGCCTTGGCCACCGCCGCGTCGATCACCTCGATCATCACCGGCGTGATGTCGACGCCGATGCCGTCGCCTTCGATGTAGGGCACGATGGGATTGTCGGGGATCGGCTGACCCAATACGATTTTCTGGCCGCCCGCAGGTACCTTGATCTTGGAATAGCTCACGGTTCTTCTCCCTGATGTCATCATTTCGGGGTCGTGCACCGGCCGCCGCCCTGCCGCAACCGCCGCCCCGAGCCGTTTGGCGCCTTCGCGCGCCGCCATTTCGTATTATCCAATAAAGTCCCACGATCCGAAAGCGCGCGACGCAACGGCGCCGTTGTATCATTTTCCCCATGAGCACGAGGAGCCACGGAGCGGAAACACGATGACCCCATCCCTGCCGTCGGAGCGCATCGCCGAGGCGATGGCCCGCGTGATGATCGAAGGGTTCGATCGCCACTACCGCATCTTCCGCGAAACGTCCAGCCGCGCCAAAGAGCTGTTCGAGGCCGGCGACTGGCCCAAGCTGCTCGAGGCGGTGCGCGAGCGGGTGGAATTCTACGACCAGCGCGTCGAGGAGACGGTCGAACGCCTGCGCCGCGAATTCGACGTCGCTCACCTCGACGACGCGACCTGGCAGCAGGTGAAGCTCTACTACATCGGTCATCTGCTCGAACACAAACAGCCGGAACTCGCCGAGACCTTCTTCAACTCGGTGACGACCAAGATCCTGCACCGCAGCTACTTCAACAACCAGTACATCTTCGCCCGTCCGGCGATCTCCACCGAGTACATCGAGTCCTTCCCTCCGGTCTATACCAGCTACTATCCCAAGGAAGAGGGGCTGCGGCGCACCATCCGGCGCA
Organism: Tepidiphilus succinatimandens; assembly: GCF_006503695.1. Taxonomy (GTDB): domain Bacteria; phylum Pseudomonadota; class Gammaproteobacteria; order Burkholderiales; family Rhodocyclaceae; genus Tepidiphilus; species Tepidiphilus succinatimandens. Next base: position 24,233 of record NZ_SBIK01000018.1, on the reverse strand, counting down.
TCCTCGAAGACTTCGACTGGCAGCGACCGTTCGAGGATCTGGATCGCGACGTGCTCTACATCCTGCGCACCGTCAAGCGCCACCTGGGCGGGCGCTGGCCGGCGCCGGAAGTCAATGCCCAGATCCAGGTACTCTATTCCGCCTTCTATCGCAACAAGACCGCCTACGTGATTGGCAAGGCGATCAACGGCCACCAGGAGTATCCCTTCGCGGTGGCGGTGCGCCACGGCGACTCGGGCATGCTGGTGGTCGATGCCCTCCTGCTCGAAGCCTGGCGCATCTCGGTGCTCTTTTCGCTGTCGCGGGCCTACTTTCTCGTCGACATGGAAGTGCCCTCTGGCTACGTCAATTTCCTGCGCTCTATCCTGCCCAACAAGCCGCGCTCCGAGCTCTATACCATGCTGGGGCTGGGCAAGCAGGGCAAGACCATGTTCTTCCGGGATCTCATCGCCCATTTGCGCCACTCCAACGACCATTTCATCATCGCCCCCGGCATCAAGGGCATGGTGATGCTCGTCTTCACCCTGCCTTCCTTTCCTTACGTCTTCAAGATCATCAAGGACGTCTTCGGCAGCAGCAAGAACATCGACCGCGAAACGGTGCGGCAGAAATACCTCATGGTCAAGCGCGTCGACCGGGTCGGGCGCATGGCCGACACCCTGGAATTCTCCCAGGTGGCCCTGCCGCTGGCGCGTTTCTCGCCGGAGCTGCTCGAAGAGCTGCGTGCGGTGGCCGCTTCTTCCTTCGAAATCGAGGGAGACCAGATCGTCATCAAGCACCTCTACATCGAACGGCGCATGACCCCGCTCAACCTCTATCTGGAAAACGCCGACGACGAAACGCTCGAACACGCAGTGCGCGAATACGGCAACGCCATCCGCGAGATGGCCATCGCCAACATCTTCCCCGGCGACATGCTGTGGAAGAACTTCGGGGTGACGCGCTACGGCCGGGTGGTGTTCTATGACTACGACGAGATCGAGTACATGACCGACGTCAATTTCCGCGCCATCCCGCCAGCGCCCTACCCCGAGATGGAGTTCTCGGGCGAAGCCTGGTACAGCGCCGGGCCGCTCGACGTCTTTCCCGAAGAGTTCGCCACTTTCCTGCTGGGCGATCCGCGCATCCGCAAAGCCTTCCTCAAATACCATCGCGACCTGCTCACGCCCCAATTCTGGCAGGAGGTGCAGCGTCGCATCCGCGCCGGCATGGTCGAGGACTTCTTCCCTTACGGTGAAGAATTGCGCTTCTGCCGTCTCTACCCGCCGAAACGGCGAAAGCCTTCGTTACCCCAAACCGGCGGCGAGATGCCATAATGGAAAACGATGAAACGATCCCCATGGAACGGACTGCCATGAAGAAGACGAGATTTCCCCTCCTCATTCTCGGCGCCACGGCACTGCTCGCCGCCTGCGCCGAAAACCCCTACCGCGGCGAGAATGCGAAGACTGCCACCGGTGCCACCATCGGTGCGGTGGCGGGCGGCGTGCTCGGCCGGGTCGTGGCCAGCGACAACGCCAAAACCGGGGGAACGCTGATCGGCGCCGCGGTGGGCGCCACCGTGGGCGGACTCATCGGCCGCCAGATGGACCAGCAGGAAGCCGAACTGCGCCGCCAGATGGCGAGCAGCGGCGTGGAGGTCCACCGCCAGGGCGACACCATCCGCCTGCAGGCGCCCGAGGCCATCACCTTCCAAACGGGCAGCGCCACCCTGCAGCCGCAGTTCATGAGCGTACTCGACCAGCTCGCCCAGAGCCTGCAGCAGTATCCCAACACCATCGTGCGCATCGAGGGGCACACCGACTCCACCGGTTCGGCGGCCTTCAACCAGACGCTGTCGGAGAACCGCGCTCAGGCGGTGGCGAGCTACCTCATCCAGCGCGGCGTGCCGGCCAACCGCATCCAGACCGTGGGCTTCGGCGCCACCCGTCCCATCGCCGACAACCGCACTCCCGAGGGCCGGGCGAAGAACCGCCGGGTGGAGATTTTGCTCGTGCCCATCGTGGATCAGCAGGGCCAAGGCTGACCGGCCGAAGATTCAGCCCAGTGGCCGTCTGAGCGCACTGCGCCGCTGTTGCCAATCCGGCAGGTAGCGCGCCACCATGGCCCAGAACGCCGGGCCGTGGTGTGCATGGAACAGATGGGCGAGCTCATGGACGACCACGTATTCGATGAGATCGGGCGAGCGCTCGGCCAGATAGAGGTTGAACGTCAAACGTCCCGTGGCCCGGGTACAACTGCCCCAGATGGATTTGCAGGGACGGATGCGCCAACGAACGGAAGGTGCGTGCATTCGCTCCTGCCAGTGGGGTAGCATTTCCGCGAGGCATCGCGCGAGGCGCTCTCCCTGCCAGGCGCGCAGGAGCCTCCACCCTTCGTCCAGGCTCCGGACACCGCGCACGAGAAATCCTTCCCCTTCGCCGAAAAGGACCACTGCCTCCCCTGTGTCCGGAGATATTTTCAAGGGATAGGGAACCCCGAAGAGCCAGACCCGATCCGGAGGTTCACGGCGCAAGCGCGATCGCTGTTTTTGCACCCAGGCCGATTTTCCTCGTATCCAGGCCGATACCGCGTCCCCATCGGCATGCAGGGGAATGGACACGCGCAGACGCCCGTCGGGTGGCATGACACGAAGATGCCAGTGGCGGATGGGCTTACGCCGCACTTCCACGACTTCCCCGTCGACCTCCAAGAATCCGGTTTCGGCTTTCATGGCCAGCGATGCTACCATAGCCCTCACTCATGCCACCCTGCGAGGATGCCATCATGCTCTTCACCGAAGCCCTGCGCATCGAGATCCAACGCAACGTCGCCCAGGCGCTCGCCGAAGACGTCGGCACGGGCGATCTCACCGCCCGCCTGATCGACGCCGATGTCCGCACACGCGCCCGCGTCATCAGCCGCGAAGCGGCGATCCTGTGCGGCCAACCCTGGTTCGAGGCGACGCTGCGCGTGCTCGACCCTGCGGCGAGTTTCACCTGGCACGCCGCCGAGGGGGCGGAAGTCGCACCCGGGCAGACGCTGTGTGAAGTGGAGGCGAACGCCCGGGCGCTGCTCACCGCCGAACGCACGGCGCTCAACTTCCTGCAGCTGCTCTCCGGCACGGCCAGCACCACGCGCACCTACGTGCGTGCGGTCGAAGGGACGCGCGCCCGCATCGTCGACACGCGCAAGACGGTGCCGGGGCTGCGCCTGGCGCAGAAATACGCCGTGCACGTGGGCGGCGGCACCAACCACCGGCTGGGACTCTACGACGGAATCCTCATCAAGGAGAACCACATCATCGCCGCTGGCGGCATCCGCCAGGCGCTCGCGCGGGCGCAGGCGCTAGGGGCGGCGCACGCCTTCATCCAGGTGGAGGTGGAGACGCTCGACGAACTCGCCGAAGCGCTGGAAGCCGGGGCGCAGATGATCCTGCTCGACAACATGACGCTCGAGCAGATGAAGGAAGCCGTGTGGATCAACGCCGGCCGCGCCGAGCTCGAAGTCTCCGGCGGCGTCGAGCTCGAGCGGGTGCGGGCGATCGCCGAGACGGGGGTCGACCGCATCTCGGTGGGCAAGCTCACCAAGGACGTGCGTGCCGTCGACCTCTCGCTGCGCCTGCTCGAAACCTGAGCGCGGGATTCCGAGCGATTCTTTTGACACCCTCGTGCCCACAAGGAAGGGAAAACCACGACGACCCCGCAATCTCATCGCCTGGATGGCGACGGGATCGGGGAATCTACGTTCCGTGATCCACGTTCACATGTTCCGATATTTGAGATGATATATTCCGTAATTTACGGTACTTGATTCCGAGATTTACGATACCATCGTCGCATGAACAGGGTGCCCCTTTTTCCGCGCTGGATCGAACCGCGCATCGCTGAAGCCCTGCTGGACACGCCAGTCGTGCTGTTGGCCGGTCCTCGTCAGGCCGGTAAAACGACGCTGGTGCGGCAAATCGCAGCGCAACAGGGCTTGCGCTACCTGACCATGGATGATGAGCTGACCTTGCTGTCGGCACGGGAAGATCCGGTTGGGATGATCCGCAGCCTGGATCGCGCCGTGATCGATGAAATCCAGCGCGCACCGCAGTTGCTGCTTGCCATCAAGAAGAGCGTGGACGAGGACCGGCGTCCTGGTCGGTTTCTGCTGACCGGCTCGGCCAACTTGATGGCGTTGCCCACGGTTGCCGACTCGCTCGCTGGCCGGATGGAAACCCTGTCGTTGCTGCCTTTGTCGCAGAGCGAAATCGAGCTGCGCTCGGCGAACTGGATCGACAGCGCCTTCGCCGGCCGGACACTCCAGGTAGATCGGCCTGCATTGGGCAATGATCTGATCGAGCGTGTGCTGCGTGGTGGCTACCCTGAAGCCATTTCGCGCGCCTCGGCCAGGCGGCGTGTGGCGTGGGCGCGTCAGTACATCGACGCGATCATCCAGCGCGATGTCCGTGACGTGGCAAGCATCGAGAAGCTAGACCAGCTGCCGCGATTCCTGCGAGCCTTGGCACAGACGGCAGGTCAGATGTGCAATTACACTCAACTCGGCGGCCAGGTTGGGCTGGACGGCAAGACCGCCTCGCGTTACGTCGGCGTATTCGAGCAGATGTACCTGCTCGAGCGCATCGAGGTTTGGGCACGCAACCGCCTGAACCGCGTGGTAAAGACGCCCAAGCTGCAGTTCGTCGATTCCGGCTTGCTGGCGGCATTGCTCGATCTGACCGCCGAGGAAGTGCATCGGGATCGGACACGGTTTGGCTGTGTGCTGGAGACCTTCGTTTTTGGAGAACTGCTCAAGCACACGACCACGGCAGAAGGCGACTATCGCCTGATGTACTACCGGGATGCTGACAAGTTCGAGGTCGATGTCGTGATCGAGAACGCTGCCGGACAGCTGGTGGGGATCGAGGTCAAAGCAGCCGCCACTGTTAGGGAAAACGATCTTCGTGGGCTGAAGAAGCTGGCGAGCCTCGCGGGCAGCCAATTCAAGATGGGTGTATTGCTGTACGACGGCAGCGAGACGATGCCTCTCGGGGACGGGATCTGGGCGGCGCCGTTATCTTCACTTTGGGGTACGTAGAAGCAAAGGCGCGACGTCCCTGTATCGGGCAGGACCGTCGCGCCGTCGCCGCTATTTTTTCACAGACGCTCAGGCATGCGCCGCGACGTAGTCCTTCACCTGCTGCACGTCGGCGGGCAGGCGTGTGACGCGCTGCGGCCGTTGCTCCAGATCGGCGAGTTCGGCCGGGCGCGGCGGTTCGAATCCCACCGCCTCGCGCAGCGTCTCGGCGAACTTCGCCGCTTGCGCCGTCTCGAGCACGACCACGGGCGTGTCCTCGATGCCAGCGCAGCGTGCCACCGTCACCGCGTCGGCCGTATGCGGATCGATGAGCACGCCGTGGCGCGTCCAGACGTCGCGGATGGTTGCGAGCCGGTCGGCATGCGTGCTGCGACCGGAGACGAAGCCGAATTCGGGCAAGCGCGCCCAATACGGCGTCCCCTTGAGGTCGAAATATCCCTGTGTCTCCAGCGCCTGCCACAGCCGGCGCAGCGCCTCGGCGTCGCGCCCCACCAGGTCGAAGACGAAGCGCTCGAAGTTCGAGGCCTTGGAGATGTCCATCGACGGGCTGGAGGTGGCGAAGGTCTCGCTCGATGCGCGCGGGCGGTAGACGCCGGTGCGGAAGAATTCGTCGAGCACGTCGTTCTCGTTGGTCGCCAGAATCAGACGCCCGATGGGCAGCCCCATCTGGCGGGCGATGTGCCCGGCGAGGATATTGCCGAAGTTGCCGCTGGGTACGGCGAAGGCCACCGGCTCGCCCACGCGCTCGGCCGACTGGAAATAACCGGCGAAGTAATAGACCACCTGCGCAGCGATGCGCGCCCAGTTGATCGAATTGACCGCGCCGATGCGATGGCGGCGCTTGAACTCGGCATCCTGGCTCACCGCCTTGACGATGTCCTGGGCATCGTCGAAGGTCCCCTCGACGGCGAGGTTGTGGATGTTCGGTTCCTGCAGCGAATACATCTGTGCGCGCTGGAACGGGCTCATGCGCCCGGCCGGCGAGAGCATGAAGACCTGCACGCGCTCGCGCCCGCGCATGGCGTATTCGGCGGCCGAGCCGGTATCGCCCGAGGTGGCACCGAGGATGTTCAAGCGCTCATCGCGGCGCTCGAGCACGTACTCGAAGAGCTCGCCCAGCAGCTGTAGGGCCATGTCCTTGAAGGCGAGCGTGGGGCCGTTGGAGAGCTCGAGCAGCCCGAAACGGCCCTCTTCCAGCCAGGTGAGCGGCGTGATGCGCGCGGCGCGCGCCGGATGGCGGGCGAAGGGGTAGCGCGTGGCGGTATAGGTGCGCACCACGAGCCGGGCGAGATCGTCCTCGGCAATATCGTCGAGGTAGCGGCGTAGCAGCTCCCAGGCGAGTTCCCCATAGGGCAGGCGCGACAGGCGCTCGAGCTCTTCGAGCGGAATATGGGGATAATGCGCCGGCACGTAGAGCCCGCCGTCGGCGGCGAGCCCCTCCAGCAAGATGTCGGAAAACTTCAGTACGGGCGCCTGCCCGCGCGTCGACAAGTACTCCACGGCCACCTCGAGATCGAACGATAGTCGCGATTATACGACGCTCGAGCGCAGCGCTTCGAGCGGCGGACGGCGCAGCAGCGGCGTCACCGTAAGCATGCCGGCAACGGCCACCAGCAGCACGGCGAACCCGGCGGCCGCGGCGAGCAGCCCCCAGCTGAGCACCACTTCCAGGCGGAAGACCGACGCCGCGAGCCACAGGCCGAGTCCCGCGCTCAGCACGACCGAAACCAGCGCCCCCACGGCGCCCAGCGTGGCGAACTCGAGCGCGAGCGTGGCGAGGATCTGCCGGCGACGCGCCCCCAGCGCCCGCAGGACGGCCACGCGCTGGCGCCGCTCCTCCTGCCCCAGCATCCAGCCCACCGCCAGCACCAATGCCCCCGCCCCCAGGGTGAAGGCGAACACCGCCTGCAGCAACGCCGCCACCCGATCGCTCATGCGTTCGAACTGCTCGCGGATGCGACCGACGTCGATCACGGTCACGTTGGGAAAGCGCTCGACGAGCGTCCGCTCGAAGGATTCCCGTCCCGGCGGCAGGCGATAGCTCGTGATCCAGGTAGCGGCAAAAGATTCGAGCAGTGCCGGCTGCGTGACGACGAAGAAATTGACGTTCATCGATTCCCATCGCAGCCGACGGATGCTGGTCACCACCCCCTCGACTTCCTGCAGATCGATGACGAAGCGCAGACGGCTGCCCAGCCGTAGGCCGAAGGCTTGCGCCAGCCCCTCTTCGACCGAGATCGCATTCTCCGGCGCACCCGCCTCGCCGTGCCAGCGCCCCGCCACCACGCGGTTGTCCTCGGGCAGCGCCGTGCCATAGCTCAGGTTGAACTCGTGGCGCATCAGGCGCTGCGCGCGCGGATCTTCGAAAGAGGTATCGCTCACCGGCGCGCCGTCGATCGCCACCAGGCGGGCACCGCGCACCATGGGCCAGAAGCGCGGTTCGGCTAGCACTGCCTCGGCAAAGGACGTGCGCAGCGCCTCCATCTGGTCGGCCTGCACGTTGATGAGAAAGCGGTTGGGGGCATCCGGCGGGATTCTGAAGCGCCAGGCTTCCAGCAGATCGCCACGCACGATGGCCAGCAGCCACAGCGCCGCCAGCCCCAGGGCGAGCGCCCCGGCCTGCAGGGCGGAGAGGCCCTTCTGGTTGCCGAGTGCGCGCCAGGCAAGGCGCAGTGGCACCGCCGCGCCCGCGGCAAGCCGCCTGAGGGCGGCAAAACCGCTCGAGCCCGCCACCAGCAGCAGCGCGAAACCCGCCACCAGTCCCCCGAAGACGCCCAAGGCCAGTTGCGTCTCCCCCGCGAGCAGGACTGTGAGCGCAAAGAGCGCCAGCGCCCCGGCGCCGGCGGTGGCGAGCACCCCGCCACGCCAGCCGCCCCAATCGCGCCGCAACACGGCAAGCGGCGTCACCTGCGCGAGCGCCACGAGCTGTGGCACGGCGAAGCCGAAGGCGAGCAGCAGGGCGAGCAGCCCCGCCGGCCAGGCGGCCCACCACCGCAGCGAAGGAAGGCTCGCCGTCTCCACCACCTGCGCCGCAAGCACCGCAAACCCCTGCTGAGCGAAGAGCCCCAGCGCCGCCCCGAGCACCAAGGCGAGCGCAAGCGCCGCGACGAATTCCCCCAGTACGATCGCTGCCACCTGCCGCCGGCTCGCCCCCAGGCAGCGCAGCAAGGCGGCGACGTCGAGCCGGTCGCGCACGAAACGGCGCGTGGCGAGCCCCACGGCCACGGCCGCGAGCGCCACGGCCGCGAGCACGGCAAGGCGCAGAAAGCGCTGCGTCTGTTCGAGCAGCGTTTTCACCGCCGGCTGACCGTCTTGCAGCGAGACGAATTCTTCCCCCTTGCCCAGACGCTCTTGCGCCTCCTCGGCCACGCGACTCAGCGCCTTCGCAGGCCCGACCAGATGAACGCGCCACTGCGCCCGCACCCCCGGCCCGAGGAGGCCACTCGCCGGCAGATCCCCGAGACTGATCCAGGATTCAGGGAGAAAATCGAGAAAGCTTCCCCCGTGCTCGGGATTGACGCGCACGATGGCGGACACGCGCAGGGTGAGGCGCCCCACCCGAACCTCGTCGCCGGGTTCGATACCGAGCAGGCCCGCCAGCGCCTCGTCGACCCAGACATCCCCTGGCGCTGGTCCTTCTTGTACGGATTCTTCCGGCCCGTCGGCATTTCGCCGCAAGAGGAACCGTCCGCGTAGGGGATAGCGCGGCGGAATCGCCCGCAAAGCCGACAGCTGCCAGCGCTCGCCCGCGCGCAGGATCGAGGTCATGGCCACGCTCTGCACGCGCTCGAGCTCGGGATGACGATCCAGCCAGGAAAGCACTTCAGGACGCCAGGGGCGGTTGGCGGTGATCAAGGCATCCCCGCCGAGCCAGGAACCGGCCTCGCTCATCAGGGCCCGTCCCAGGCGGTCGTTGAGCCACAGGACGCTGCCCACGGCGGCGACGGCGAGTGCGAGCGCCGCGACGATGGCCGCGAGCGCCGGCGTGCGCAGATCGCGCCGCAGCAGGCGCAGCGTGATCCGCAGGTTCATGCCGCGAGCACGCGCGTGGCGAGCGTGGCCCAGTAGGCCGCCCCCAGCGGCAGGATCTCGTCGTTGAAGTCGTAGTGCGGACTATGCAGCAGGCAACCCCCCTCGCCGGGGCCGTTGCCGATCCAGACATAGGCGCCGGGGCGGTGCTGCAGGAAGAAGGCGAAATCCTCCGCCCCCATCGACGGCGGCTCGTTGCGGCGCACGTTCGGCGCTCCGACGAGCGCGGCGGCCGCCTCGGCGCAGCGCGCCGCCTCGGCGGCGGTGTTGATCGTGGGCGGATAACCCTCGTCCCACTCGATACGGAAGGAGAGACCAAAAGCCGCCGCCACCCCTCGTCCGATGCGTTCCAGCTCCTCGCGGATACGGGAAAAAAGCTCCGGCGCGAAGGCGCGCACGGTACCGGCGAGCTCTGCCTCCTCGGGGATCACGTTGAAGGCATGTCCGGCGTGGAACTGTGTTACCGACACGACCGCCGCCTGCAGCGGATCCACGCGGCGGCTCACTACCGTCTGCAGCGCCTGCACGAGCGCCGCCCCGGCGGCGACGACATCATCGCCCAGATGCGGCATGGCCGCATGCGTGCCGCGACCGCGCAAGGCGATGCGGAACCGCTCGGTGCCCGCCATCACCGGACCGGAGTGGACCGCGAACTGGCCGACCGGCAGGCCCGGCCAGTTGTGCATGCCGTAGAGCTCGCGCACGGGAAAGCGCTCGAAAAACCCCTCCTCGACCATACGCCGCGCCCCTCCGCCCCCCTCCTCGGCAGGCTGGAAGACGAAGACGACGGTGCCGGCGAACGCCGGATCGGCGGCGAGGAGCTCGGCAGCGGCGAGCAACATGGCCGTATGCCCGTCGTGACCGCAGGCGTGCATCTTGCCCGGCTCGCGCGAGGCGTAGGCGAACGTGTTGGCCTCGGGGATGGGCAGGGCGTCCATGTCGGCGCGCAGCGCGATCATGGGGCCGTCGCCCCCCCGCCCTCGGAGCACTGCGACCACGCTGGTGCCGGCCAGTCCCTCGATCGGCTCGAGCCCGAAAGAGCGCAGGCGATCGGCGACGAAGGCCGCGGTCCGCCGCTCTTCATAGGCGAGCTCGGGATGCGCGTGCAACTCGTGCCGCCAGCTCCGCCAGACCGATTCACGGGCCCGAGCCCGCGCCAACCACGATTCCGTATCCATCATCCCCTCCCCCCCCTCGAGGACTCACTCGATCACGAGCTGCACCTTGGTCGGCGGCAAGCCTTTGGCGCGCCGTGCCTTCTCGATGAGATCCGCGGCCTCGGTCTGCCGTTTTTCCAGCGCCCAGCTCACCGCCGTTCGCCCTTCCTCGTTGAGTTTTTCGGTATCCGCCCCGGCGGCGAGCAGGCGTTTGACCACGTCCACGTGACCGTTGCGCGCCGCCAGCATCAAGGCCGTGCTGCCGTTGGGCGCAGCGGCATTCACGTCGGCCTTGGCGCGCAGCAGCACCTCGACGCACTCGAGGTTGCCCTGTAGCGCCGCATAATGCAGCGGCGTCCAACCGGCGTGATCGACGATGGCTCCGGCATCGATCAGACGCTGCAGCACCTTGGCATGCCCCTTGAGCGCCGCCATCATCGCCGGCGTCTCGCCGACGAGGTTACGCCGGTTGGGAGACGCCCCGGAGCGCAACAGCAGATCCACCATCGCCTCGTCGCCGTTGGCGGCGGCAAGATTCAAGAGCGGATTGCCCTTTTCGTCGGTGGTATTTGGATCTATCCCCTTGGCGAGCAGTTTCTTCATGGTGGCCGTGTCGCCGTTTTGCACGGCGAGCGCCGTATCCTCGACGAGATCGGCAGCGAAGAGCGGGGCGATTCCCCAGCCCAAGGTCACGGCCAAAACCACCGTGTGCAGCCAGCGCTTGCCAAAAAGAGATTTCGTGGATCGACGAGCGTTCCTCATTGCGATGAGCTCCTTGCCCCAGAAAAGAGGCGGAAAAAATTCTCGGTGGTACGCTCGGCGATGCGCTCGAAGGGCACGCCGCGCACTTGGGCGAGGCACTCGGCCACGAAACGCACATAGGCCGGCTCGTTCGTCTTGCCGCGGTGCGGTACTGGCGCGAGATAGGGCGCGTCGGTCTCCACGAGGATGCGATCCTCGGGCACGAAGGCCGCCACCTCGCGCAGCGCCGCGGCGTTCTTGAAGGTGAGGATGCCGGAAAAGGAAAGGTACATGCCCAGGTCGAGCGCCGCCCGTGCCACCTCGAGCGATTCGGTGAAGCAGTGCATCACCCCACCGATTGCCTCGATCCCTTCCTCGCGCAGGATCGCCAGCGTGTCTTCGGCCGCGGCGCGCGTGTGTACGATGACCGGCTTGCCACAGGCACGCGCCGCCCGCAGGTGGGTGCGAAAGCGCTCGCGCTGCCACTCGGGACGATCGGTGAGCCGATAATAATCGAGCCCTGTTTCCCCGATGCCGATCACCTTGGGCTCGGCCGCGAGTTCGACGAGGCGCTCCAGCGTCGGCTCCTCGCCGCCCTCGTGATCGGGATGCACGCCGACGCTCGCCCACAGCCGATCGTCGCTGCGCGCAACCGCCAAGACTTTGGGGAAATCCTCCAGCGTCACGCCAATGCACAGAGCGTAACCCACGCCGTTCGCGGCCATGTCGTCCAGCACTTCCGGCAGGCGCTCGGCAAGCCCGGGAAAATCCAAATGGCAATGCGAATCGACCAGAACGGTCATCGTTTCCTTTCCTTTACAAGGTATGAGTGGTGCGACCGGAACCGAGCAAGGTGCCGAGCTTACGCTCGATGCGCACCCGAAGCTGCTGGGAAGTTTCCGATTCGGCGAAATGCACGCCGATCCCCTGCACCCGATTCCCCGGCACCCCAGCCGGCGTGATCCACACCACGGTGCCGGAGACCGAGAAACGCTCCGGTTCGTCGGGCAGCTGCAGCAGGAGGAAGACTTCGTCCCCCAGATCGTAATGCTTGGTCGTGGGCACGAACACGCCGCCGCGCAGCAGAAAAGGCATGTAGGCAGCGTACAGGGCGCTGACGTTGGCCACGTTCAGCGACAGCACCGTCGGGCGCATTTCGGTTCGCGGCCCTTCATCGAACACCATCGTCATCCTCCCACCGTATCAACGTAATCCGACAGCACGTCTTCGAGAAAGAGCCGCAGGTTGAGCGGATGCCTCACCCACTCGGCCCGGGCCCTTGCCCTACGCTCCAGCGCGAGCCAGGCACGCAAGGAGGCCCGCCCGGCGAGCGCCTCGAGCTGCCCCGCGGCTCGGGAAAAATGGCGCGCGGCAGCCCCCGAGGCGACGCGAGCGAGGTCATGCAGCCAGCGCAGCCACCAATCCATCCACGCCTCCAGCCCGAAGCCGCTCTCCTGCGTCTCCTTGGCCCTGAGCCAACTCTCCAGCCCGGCCGCCCACGCCAGGGGGGCCTTCGGCGCATCTCCACCTGCCTCGGCAAGAAAACGCTCAAGCCACCGCCCCCAGCCGGACCGGGCCCAGCGCAAGGCAGCCAAAGGCGCCCCCCCGGCGAGATCGAGCAGCGGCGCGGCCTGAGCCCCGCCCTCCTGAGTCTCGAGCCAGGCGAGGGCGAGGTCCCGCCGCGGCGGCGCGATCCACCAAACCTGGCAGCGGCTGCGCACCGTCGGCAACAGCGCCGACGGCGAATCGGTTACCAAAAGGAATGATACTCCCGCCGGAGGCTCCTCCAGCACCTTGAGGAGCGCGTTGGCCGTGAAGCGGTTCATCGCGTCGGCCGGCACGATCGTCACCACCCGCCGCCCCGTCTCGGCCAGACTCAAGCCTTCCTGCAAGGCGCGAATCTGTTCGATCGTGATCTGCCGCCCTTCGTTCCCGAGCGCAGTCTCCGGCGCCAGACGCCAGGCCATCGGATGGGCGCCCCTATGCAGCAAGCGGCAGGAACGGCACTGGCCGCACGCCGATTCACCCGCCTCGAGCGGACGCTCGCACAACCAACGGGCGGCGAGCGCTTGGGCGAGCGCCTCTTTGCCCACGCCGCGCGGCCCACCGAGCATGAGCGCCTGGGGTGCACGTTCTGCGGCCATCGCCGCCGCGAAGCGCCGGTACAAGGGTTCGAGCCAGGGCATCAACTCGGCCATCGCCGCTGCACCTCCGCAATCACCTGCTGCGACAGCGCTTCGGGCGGACGGGTCGCATCGAGCACGACGAAGCGCCCCGGCTCGCGCGCCGCCCGTTCGAGATAGGCCGCCCGCACCCGGGCGAAGAAAGCTTGGTCGAGCCGCTCGAAGCGGTCCCGCACCCGGGTGCCGGCCTGCGCGAGCCGCCGCCCCGCCACGGCCGGATCGAGATCGAAGAGGAAGGTGAGATCGGGACGAAACCCTCCCAGCACCCAGCGCTCGATCAGGGCGAAGCGCGCCGCGTCCACGCCGCGCCCGCCCACCTGATAGGCATAGGACGCATCGCTGAAGCGGTCGCACACCACCCAGCGGCCGGCCGTGATCGCCGGCAGGATGCGCGCCTGGACGTGCTCGCAGCGCGCGGCGAACATCACCAGGAGCTCCGTCTCCGGTTGCATCGCTTCCGCGAGCACCACCTCGCGCAGGCGCTCCCCAGCGGGCGTGCCGCCCGGCTCGCGCGTGCGCTCGAACGGCGTGCCGCGCGACTGCAAGAAATGACATAAAGCTTCGAGTTGAGTCGTCTTCCCCGCCCCGTCGATCCCTTCGAAGGTGATGAAGGGCGCGCGTGCCTCGGATCCGGTCATGGGCTTTTTCGTCCTTTCTGCCAGCGCGCCACCGCGCGATTGTGCTCCTCGAGCGTGCGCGAGAATTCGCTCGATCCGTCGCCGCGCGCCACGAAATAAAGGTACTCCGTCTTTTCCGGTCGCACCGCCGCCCAGAGCGAGCCCCGGCCCGGCAGGCAGATCGGCGTAGGCGGAAGACCGCCGCGCGTATAGGTATTCCAGGGATGGTCCTCGCCGAGATGGCGCCGCGTCAGGTTACCGTCGAAGCCCTCTCCCAGGCCATAGATGACGGTCGGATCGGTCTGCAAGGGCATGCCGCGGCGCAGGCGGTTGACGAAGACCGAGGCCACCTTGCCGCGATCTTCCGCCCGCCCCGTTTCCTTCTCCACGAGGGAAGCGAGGATCAGCGCTTCGTAGGGGGAAGAAAGCGGCAGATCCGGATCGCGCGCCTGCCATGCCGTCTCGAGTTCCTCTTTCATCTTGCGATAGGCCAAGCGATAGAGCTCGCGATCCGGCGTCTTGCGGTCGAACACGTAGGTGTCGGGGAAGAAAAGCCCCTCGGCCCGCGCTTCGCTTGCGCCGATCGCCGCGAGCAACGCTCGCTCGTCAGCCCCGGTAAGTGTTTTCTCCACCCAGGGATGGCGCTCCAGCGCGGTGCGCATCTGGGCAAACGTCCACCCCTCGACGAAGGTGACGCTCTCGCGGATGCGCTCGCCACGGCGAAGCAGATCGAGCAGCTGCGGCGCCGTCAGGCCGCGTTCGAGGCGATAATAGCCCGCGACGATGGCACTGCCGGGCTGCAAGCGCGCGAGCAGATACAAGGCATGGGGTTCGACTCCCACCCCCTGGCGGGCCAGGGCGCGCCCTGCCTCGAGCACCGAAGCTCCTCGCGGCACTTCCACCTCCATCGTCGCCGCCGCCATCGGCAAGGGCCGCAGCCACAGCCACCAAACCGAAGCCGCACTCAGGCCGAGGATCGCGGCCAGCGCCAGGACGATCGCCGCCCCCCATCGCCGCCAAGCGCCCTTGCGTTCTTTCCTACCCACGAAGCGCCTCGCAAAGCCCTGCCGTCCGCCGGGTGGACGGCCAAAAGCGCGATTCTATAATGATTGCGTCGACAATTCCGTCCTCCGGTCGTTCCTATGCCCCTGACTCCCGAGCTCGCCGAAACCCTCGCCCAGCACCGCTGCCGCCCCGCCGGCGACGAAGTGCTCGCTCCGCCTTCGCCAGAGAACGCCCTCCGCGTCGTGCCGCTGCCTTCGCTGGCCGTTCTGAAGGCAGAAGGGCCAGACGCCGCCACCCTGCTGCACAATCTCCTGACGAACGACATACGCGCCCTGCCCGTCGGCGAAGCCCGCTGGGCAGCGCTCCTCACGCCCAAAGGGCGCGTATCCGCGCTCATGCTGCTGTGGCGGGAAGCGCAAGACCGTTTCCTGCTCGCCCTGGAAGCGGCGCTCGCCGAGCCGCTGCGCGTCGCGCTCCTGCGCTACCGGCTGCGCAGCAAGGTCGAATTCCTCCTCGAAGAAGGGCTTTTCGCCTTCGCTCGCCTGCAGCCAGACCGGATCGAACCGCCGCTCGTACCCCCCACGCTCGAACGCTTGGACGCCGGCCATGCGCTGCACCTCGCCCCCGGGCTCGGCCTCGAGTTCCTGCCTGCCGAGACCGCTCCCGCACGGTTCGAAGCGCTGCTCGCCGCGGGCCACGTCCCCGGCGGAACCGTCGACTGGCGGCTCGCCCTGGTGCGCCATGGGTTACCTTGGCTCTTACCGGAGAACCGCGAAGCCTTCCTCCTCCAATGGCTCAACCTCGACCTGCTCGGCGCCGTGAGTTTCACCAAAGGCTGTTACCCCGGCCAGGAGATCGTCGCCAGAACGCACTACCTCGGCCGCCTCAAGCGGCGGATGTACCGGCTGGGCGCACGCGAAGGAGAACCGCCGGCGACCGGCGCCGACTGTTTCTCCCCCGCCTTCGGCGAGCAGGCGGCCGGCCGCATCGTGCTCGCGGCGCCGTGCCCCGAAGGCGGGTTCGAAGCGCTCGCCGTCCTGCAGCGCGAAGCGGCCGAGACGGGCGAGGTGCGCTTCGGCTCCCCCGACGGGCCTCGCGCCGCCCCCCTGCCCTTGCCCTACCCTCTGGATTAGCCCATGTGCCTCATCGCCTTCGCCTGGCAGGCACACCCGGACTATCCGCTCATCCTCGCCGCCAACCGCGACGAGTATTTCGCCCGCCCGGCCGAACCCATGCACTGGTGGCCCGACGCGCCGCTGCTCGCCGGGCGCGATCGCACCGGCGGCGGCACGTGGCTCGCCCTCACGCGCAGCGGACGGCTCGCCGCGCTGACCAACTACCGCGACCCGACCCGGCATCGCCCCGGCGCCCCCAGCCGCGGCGCCCTCGTCGTCGCCGCGGCGCTCGCCGACTCCGCCCCGCTCGCCGTGCTCGAGCGCCTGGCCGAGCGCAAGGACGAGTACCCGCCTTTCAATCTCCTCGTGATCGACCGTGACGAGGCGGCGATCCTCGAATCGCGCACCGGCCGCGTCGCGCCCATCCCCCCGGGCCTGCACGTTCTGTCGAACGCGCTCCTCAACACCCCCTGGCCCAAGGCCGAGCGCGCGCGGGAACTGCTCGGCGCCGCCATCTTTCCCCAGCCCTCGCACGAGCGGCTGCTGGCGCTGCTCACCGACCGGGCGCACGCCCCGGACGAGCTGCTGCCCGACACCGGCATCGCCCCCGACTGGGAACGGGCCCTGTCGGCGATCTTCGTACAGACCCCGGGCTACGGCACGCGCTGCAGCACCCTGGTGCTGCGCCGCGCCGATGGCGTCACGGAAGTCGAAGAGATCACCTGGAACGAAGCGGGCGAAGCGGCGGGCAGCGTGCGGTTCAGCGTGACGCCAAGCGATTGACGGGCCGCCCGAATCACCTGCTGCGCGACGGCGGGGTGACGTTACGCGGCGCTGCCTCTTCCGTGCGCCTCGCTACAGCGCCGCTCGCGACATTGCCTTCACAGCCGCTCATTCGGAGGCCGATGCGAGCGACTCTGCCGCCTCCTGCGCCCGCGCCACGATCCGCACTTTCGTCCCCACCGGCACCCGGTCGAAGAGTTCGGCCACATCGGCATTGCGCATGCGGATGCAGCCGTGGGAACCGGGCACGCCCATCGGCACCGTGTCCGGCGCGCCGTGGATGTAAATATAGCGGCGCATGGTGTCGACCTCGCCCAGGCGGTTGAAGCCTGGTTCCTCGCCGCACAGCCACAGGATGCGGGTGAGGATCCAATCCCGCCCCGGGTGCGCCGCCGCCAGTTCCGGCGTCCAGATTTCGCCCGTGGGGCGACGTCCGACGAACACCGCCCCCAGCGGCGCCCCGGCGCCGATCTTGGCACGGATGCGGTGCCACCCCAACGGCGTCTGCAGGCTGCCCCGCCGCTGTCCCGCCCCGCGGGCCGCCGTCGACACCGGATAGCTCGCCACCACCCTTCCTTCCTCGCAGCACCACAACCGCTGCGCATCGAGCGCCACGATCAGCAACATCCCTGCTCCTTTTTCCGCGCAAGGCGCCGCTCGGCGAAAAATGCCCGCAGCAGCGCGCCGCAGGCCTCGGCCGCCACCCCGCCGCGCACCGAGGTGTGATGATTGAGCCGCCGCTCCCGGAACGGATCGAGCACACTGCCTGCCGCCCCCGTCTTCGGATCGGGCGCGCCGAAGACCACACCCGCCAGCCGCGCGTGCAGCATCGCCCCGACGCACATCAGGCAAGGCTCCAGCGTCACGTAGAGCACGCAGCCCGGCAGCCGGTAGTTGTCGAGCCGCAGGGCTGCCTCGCGCAGGGCCACGATCTCGGCGTGCGCCGTCGGATCCCGGCTCGCGATCGGACGGTTGAAGCCCCGCCCGATCACCTCGCCCTCGTGCACCACCACCGCCCCCACCGGCACCTCGCCAAGCGCCCAGGCTTTCTCCGCCTCCGCAAGCGCCAGCGCCATGAAGCGCTCGTCGTCCGACTCTCCTTGCTGCAACACGCCGCGTCTCTCGTACCACACTGAAGCGGCAAGTCTACCCCAGCGCCGCCTCTTCCCGGCTAGAATGACGCCGCGAGGAGGATCTCATGGCCACGGAAGAAAGCGCACTGTTCCAGCCGGTAGGGCGATGGTGCTCGGGCACGGTCCACGCCTGCCCGCCCGAGACCTCCGTCGACGCCGCCGCACGCCGCATGCGGGAATTGAGCATCTCCAGCCTCATCGTGGCCGAGGCGCCCGAACACCCCCTCGGCATCCTCACCGACCGAGACCTGCGCAACCGCGTCGTCGCGGAAAACCGCCTGCCTTCGACCCTCACCGTGGCCCAGATCATGAGCACGCCCCTGGTGACGGTGGGCGCAGCCGAACCCCTGCACCGCGCCCTCTACCTCATGGCGCGCCACCGCATCCACCGGCTCGGTGTCGTCGACGCCGAGGGGCGCCTCGTCGGCATTCTCAGCCAAACCGATCTGCTCCGGTTGCAGCGCCACTCGCCGCACCAGCTCGCGCTCGACATCGAACACGCCGAGGATTTCGCCACCCTCGCCGCCCTGCAGCGCGACCTGCAGCGGCTCGTCGGTGTCCTCGCCCGTGCCGGGACCCCCATTCGCGAGCTCGTCGAAGTGATCGCCTTCCTCGACGACGCGCTCGCCCGCCGCGTCTTCGAACTCACCCTGCCCGATCCGGCCCTCCAAGACAAGCTCGCCTTCCTCGCCCTGGGCAGCCAGGGGCGCGGTGAGCAGACGCTGGCCACCGATCAGGACAACGCCTTCGTCTACGCCGACGACTGCACCCTGGAAGAACTCGCCGCGCTCGATGCATTTGGCGAGACGCTCACCCAACGCCTCATCGACATCGGCATCCCCCCCTGCCCAGGCGGCATCATGACGCGCAACCCCGACTGGCGCCGCTCGGTACATGAATGGCGCATCCTCCTCTGGGAATGGCTGCAAAAGCCTACTTCCGCCCACCTCATGAACGCCAGCATGCTGGCCGACCTCAAACCCCTCGCGGGCAACGCCGCGCTCGCCGAGCCGCTGCGCGAAGCCTATTACGAACACGCGCAGAGCGACCCTCTGGTACTCGCCCGCATGGCGCAGAACACCCTGCGCTTTGCCGTCCCTCTGGGCTGGTTCGGCCGCATCCAGCCCAACACCGGCGAAGAGGACCTGCTCGATCTCAAGAAAGCCGGCATCTTCGCCATCACCGACGGCGTGCGCATCCTCTCCATCCAACACCGGGCACTAGAGGGGAATACGTTCAAGCGCATCGAACGGCTCGCCGCGCTCGGCGTGCTGCCGCAAGCCGAAGCGGCCGAGCTCGCCGCCGCCTTCGCCTTCCTCACCCGGCTGCGGCTCGACGCCCAGCTCGAACGCCTCGCCGCCGGAGAGCCCGCGCGCAATGCCCTCCCCTTACGCCGCCTCGGCCGCCTGCAGCGCGCCGAACTGCGCAGCGCGCTCGAGACGGTGCGGCGTTTCCAGAAATTTCTCAAACTGCATTTTCGCCTCGATCTGCTGCGCAGTTGATTTTTCGACGCTTCGTCGTGCCGCACCCCCTGTCGCGGCGCCGGTTTTCGCCAAAATCCGATACTTTTGTCATACTAAATGTCGTATGTACAACGCCTTGAAACAACTACATTTTTTATAAGTTATTGATTTTAAAATACTTTAATTTTTTGCGTTTACCCGATTTCTGGGCTATAGTTCGCTTCAGCGCAACGCCCAGGAGCATCGAGATGAGCCAGAAAAACACCACCCAGACTCCCGCCAAACCCACCGTCGACAACCTCCCGCCGCAGGAGATCTCCACCGAGGTCCTATTGGAAAAATATGCCAAAGGCGACGAACGCACCGTCGCCGACGTGCGCCGGCGCGTCGCCCGGGCGCTCGCCGCGGTCGAGAAGGAAGAAGAACGCCCCGCCTGGGAGAAGAAATTCCTCTGGGCGCAGGAGCACGGCTTCATCCCCGCCGGGCGCATCAACAGCGCCGCCGGCACCCAGCTGCAGGCCACGCTGATCAACTGTTTCGTCCAACCAGTGGGCGACTCCGTCACCGAATCGGTCGACGGCTACCCCGGCATCTACACGGCGCTCGCCCAATCGGCCGAAACCATGCGCCGCGGCGGCGGCGTCGGCTACGACTTCTCCCGCATCCGCCCGCACGGCGCGCTCGTGCGCGGCACCCAGTCGAACGCCTCCGGGCCCGTCTCCTACATGCGCGTCTTCGATCGCTCCTGTGAAACGGTGGAATCGGCCGGCGCGCGGCGCGGCGCACAAATGGGCGTGCTGCGCTGCGACCACCCCGACATCGAAACCTTCATCCACGCCAAGGACCAGGGCGATCTGTCGAACTTCAACATCTCCGTGGCGGTCACCGACGCCTTCATGCGTGCGGTCGAAGCCGACGAGATGGTCGAACTCGTGCACAAAGCCGAGCCCGGCCCCGAGATCAAGGCGGCCGGCGCCTACCAGCGCGAAGACAAACTCTGGGTCTATCGCAAGGTGCGCGCGCGCGAGCTCTGGGACCAGATCATGCGCTCGACCTACGACCACGCCGAACCAGGCGTGCTCTTCATCGACCGCATCAACCAGGACAACAACCTCTATTACTGCGAAACGATCGAAGCCACCAACCCTTGTGCTGAGCAACCCCTTCCCCCCTACGGTTGCTGCGATCTCGGTTCGATCAACCTGACGCGCTTCGTGCGTGACCCCTTCACCGACGAAGCACGCTTCGATTTCGAGGCCTTCGGCAAAGTGATCGACGTGGCCGTGCGCATGCTCGACAACGTGCTCGACGTCACCCACTGGCCCCTGCCCGAGCAGCAGCGCGAGGCCATGAGCAAGCGGCGCATCGGCCTTGGCTTCACCGGCCTGGGCGACGCGCTCATCATGCTCGGCAAGCGCTACGACGCCGAAGAAGCGCGCCTCACCGCCTCCGAGATCTCGCGCTACATGCGCGACCGGGCCTACGCCGCCTCGGTGGAACTCGCCAAGGAACGCGGCCCCTTCCCCCTCTTCAACCCCGACCTCTACCTCACCGGCGGCAACTTCGCCTCGCGCCTGCCCGCCGAACTCAAGGCGCTCATTCGCAAGCACGGCCTGCGCAACTCGCACCTGCTATCCATCGCGCCTACCGGCACCATCTCGCTCGCCTTCGCCGACAACGCGAGCAACGGCATCGAGCCGCCCTTCTCCTACACCTACACCCGGCGCAAGCGCATGGCCGACGGCACTTTCAAGGAATACAGCGTCGAAGACCACGCCTGGCGCCTCTACAAGCACCTGGGCGGCGACGTGGAACACCTGCCGCCGGCCTTCGTCACCGCGCTCGAGATCTCGGCCAAGGCCCACGCCGCCATGGTCGCGGCGGTCGCCCCCTACATCGACACCTCCATCTCCAAGACCGTCAACGTCGCCGAAGACTACCCCTACGAAGACTTCCAAGACCTCTACACCTTCGCCTGGAAATCCGGCCTCAAGGGGCTGGCCACCTACCGGCCCAACAATGTCGTCGGCGCCATCCTCACGGTCGAGCCTCCCAAGGAAAAAACGGCCGAGACGAGCGAACTCGAATTCACCGACGCCAACCGGCGCCTGTCCATCCAGAAACTACCCGCGCCGGTCCTCTCCAGCCTGCGCTGGCCCGGGCGGCCGAAACTGCCCGACGGCAACCCCGCCTGGACCTACATGCTCGAAACGCCGGAAGGCGAATTCGCGCTCTTCGTCGGCCACATCGACCAGAACGGGCACGGCGCCTTCCCCTTCGAAGTCTGGGTCAATGGCGCCGACCAGCCCCGCGGCCTCGGCGCGGTTGCCAAGACGCTCTCCATGGACATGCGCGCCAACGACCGCGGCTGGCTGCAGCTCAAACTCGAAGAGCTCGCCAAAGTCGTGGGCGAGAAATCCTTCGACATGCCCTTCCCGCCGCATGGCGAACCCAAGCGCTTCCCCAGCGTCGTCTCCGCCTTCGGTCAGGTGGTACGCTACCGCTGCGAACGGCTCGGCGCCTTCGAGCACCTCGGCGACACCCCCGTGCTCGACAGCCTCTTCAGCCGCCACGAGCCCAAGACCGGCACGGAAGGCACGCTCTCCTGGACGGTGGACATCCAGAACCCGACCACGGGCGACGACTTCATCCTGGGCCTGAAAGAGATCACCCTGCCCTCGCCCGACGGCGCCGGCCCCATGACCCGACCCTACGCCATGTGGCTTGCCGGTCACTATCCGCGCTCGCTCGACGGCCTCACCCGGATCCTGTCGCTCGACATGCGCGTCATCGACCCGGCCTGGATCGGCATGAAACTGCGCAAGCTCCTCAACTACCCCGAGCCCCTGGGCGACTTCATGGCCTTCGTGCCCGGCGACCGGCGCCAGCAGAACTTCCCCAGCACCGTGGCCTACCTCGCCCGCCTCATCATCCACCGCTACGCCATGCTCGGCATCCTGGATGAACGGGGATTCCCCATCCGCGAAATGGGCCTGCTGGAAGCACCGCGTGACGAGCGCGATCCCAAGCTCATGCAAGGCGCGCGCTGCAGCGAATGCGGCAACTACGCCGTGATCCGCAAAGACGGCTGCGACTTCTGCACCGCCTGCGGCGCGGTCGGCACCTGCGGCTGACCTCTGCCCCGTCGCGGAAAACGAAACGCCCGGCCAGGAGCCGGGCGTTTTTCGCTTTTCATCTGCAACGCCACACCAATCCGAAGCGGGTTCCCTTGTGGCTTGTAGTCCGTTGAACTACAATTCAGCCATGGACTTCGAATGGGATGAGGCAAAAAGCGAAACGTGCTTCGTCGAGCGCGGGTTTGATTTCGCCTATGCGGCCAGAGCCTTCTTCGATCCGAATCGCCTGATCCAGGCTGACACCCGATACAGCTATGGAGAAGAGCGTTACCAATTGATGGGCAAGATCGAAGGTCGGCTCTTCGTCGTGGTCTATACGCCAAGGAATGGCGCGATTCGCATCATCTCGGCCCGAAAGGCCAACCAACGGGAGGTCAAGCACTATGAAAATCGTACGCATGAAGATTGACCCCGCAATTCCAGAATCGCTGGATGCAGGGCGAATCGATCCTGAGCGGGTGGATAGCACGACGGAGACCGACATTGCCCGACAGGCCGCTGCCGATGAAGCCGAAGCAGTGCAAGACGTCGCCCGTTTCGTGCGCCGCATCCGCCTGCGTTTGGGGCTAAGCCAAGCGGAATTTGCCGAGCGGATCAATGTTCCGCTGGACACCATCCGCAACTGGGAACAAGGAAAGCGCTGCCCGACGGGTGCCGCCAAAGCATTGCTCAAAGTGCTGGATAAGGCACCGGAAGCCGCACTCGCTGCCCTGCACTGATGGGGCCACGCATCACAAGGAAATCTCGATCATCCCCGTTTTCCGGTAAACTCGGAACCTGACACTTTTCCAGCTGCGCTTTCACATCGCGCTCTGCCCGTTCGCTGAGCACCACGGCCGCGCGCCATTCGGCGCGGGTGAGCGCGACATAGAGCCGCCGGCGCACGGATTCATCGAACTGCGCCCAGTCGGTTTCGGTGAGCAGCACCGCCCGGCAGCGCCGTGCTGCATTGAGAAGGCGATGGATAAGGACATCAACCCTGAAGACGCGCAATTTCTGGCCGAGGTAGCGGCCGAGTCCATCGGCTGGCTGCCGCTGGCGGATGGCGCCTATCTGCACCTGCACCTGTGCAAGCAGGACGAGGAAGAAGTCATCATCACCGTGATCGGTGTGCCGGATACAGGGATGGTGGGGATGAGTGTTCTGTGGGTGGGGTGATGAGATGAGCGAAACCCTTCTGATTGCAGCAGCTGGTTACGTGGTCACCCTGCTGGTAGCCGTTGGCGGCTGGGTGTTCGGGTATCGGATGCAGAGTGAAGCCCGCCGCCTGTCCCGACTCGAAAAGAAAGTCAACCAGCTCGAATCGGAGGCGCGCGCTCGGATCGCACTTGAGAAAGCGGCCTGCGAGTGGTTGGCCGAATTGACCAAACGTAGCCCCGAGGCCGTGAAGCGAGATCTGCGGAGTCGCGGACAGGAGAGATCCGGACTGCGTCCGAAGATGTCAGACAGCGATCTGCCCTCTTGACATCAATACGGTCTCTGCCCTCGCGAGATGAACCGGTCGTAGCTATCCTCCACCGGCTCATCCTCCCACCCACTGCCAGCGAAGCCCCTCGGCGGCGCCGGAGCCTGACCTTGGCAACCGAGGAAGGCTGTATTACAAATGCTGAGCAACTTCAGGTTGTGTAATCAATTGCTGCTGCCGGAACGCGGGGTCTAGCACGAACTGAAAAACCGCTGCAAGAGTAATTGTCAGGTCCCGGACGATTGCATTGATCCGCGACGTCGTGCATTATTCATAGGTCGCGAGACGATGCGTGAGCTGATCGAGGAACTACGGAGGCAAAAGTCATGATGGTTCGACTGCAC
>NZ_SBIK01000017.1 GCF_006503695.1 Tepidiphilus succinatimandens | reverse complement strand
CACCACATTCCCCAGAAAGCCCTGGGGCATGTCCCGCCCATCGAGGCCATGAAAAGATGGTACGCAGAAAAACCGGAACTTTTCATAAAAGTGCCACGTAATCGTCCGGGACCTGACACGTAGGCCTCCTGTGTCGCAAAGCCGGTGTCCAGCGCCAAGCGGGCCAGCGGCATGGCCGCGCCCGAGGCATGGGTCCAGGTCTCGGCGAGCATCCCGCCCAGCGCCTTCCACACCGCATCCCGTGCGGTGTCGCCCATCAGCACCCGGTGCTCGATGAGCCAGGCCTCCTTGCCACGCCCGAAGGCCCAGACCGAGACCTCGATGCGGTCCTTCTGCACGTCGGCGCCGGCGGTGAGCAAGAGCCCGCCGGCGGGAATGGTGCCGATGGCATAGTCCTCGCGGCGCTCCAGCAGGCGTTGCCAGTCGGGCGCTTCGCCCTCCTCGACCCAGGTCTCGCCGAGCTCGGTGTTCTTGAAAGTCTTGATGGCAGCGGCCGATCCCGACTCTTTACTGACGGCGGCCTCCCACGCGGCGGCGATCTCGCGCCAGGCGCGCCAGCCCAGCGGGCTGTACAGCGACGACAGATGAAACCCCGCCGTCTTGCCCGAGCCTTCCGCCGTCGCGCGCCACTCGCCGTGCTCCAGCATCCAGGTCTTGTGGTGCTCGGCGATCGCCGTCTCGCACGATTCGCACACATACGCCGCCGTCTCGGGCCGTCCCTTCTCCCAACGCAGTTGCTCGAAACGCAGCCACTGCCGGTGCGAGCAATGCGGGCAGGGCACGAAGTAGCGCCGCTGGTCAGAGGCCTCGTACTCGCGCTCGATGGCCGAGGCGCCCGCGATCGTCGGCGTCGAGACGATGAAGATCTTGCGCCGCGCAAAGGTGCGCGTGCGCGCCTCGGCCAGCGAGATCGCATCGCCCTCCCCCTCGACGTCGAGCGGGTAGGCGTCCACTTCGTCGAGAAAGAGATAGCGCACCGGCATCGAGCGCAGGCCCACCGCGCTGTTCGCGCCGGTCATCACCAGCACGCCGCCACGAAACTCCTTGGCGAGGATGGTGTTGCCCGAGTCGCGCGAACGCGCCGGAGCGATGAGTTCGGAGAGCACCGGCGACTCCTCGATCAGCGGGTCGATGCGCTGCTTGGAGTTGCGCTTGGCCATCTCCACGGTGGGCCACACCGCCATCATCGGCCCGGGGGCGTGGTGGATCACGTAGCCGATCCAGTTCGAGCCGGTCTCGGTCGCGCCCACCTGCGCGCCCTTCATGAACACCACGCGCTCGATGGGCGAGGTCGGCGACAGGCAGTCCATGATCGCCTTCAGATACGGCGTGCGGCTGGTGCGCCAGCGCCCCGGCTCGCTCGAGGCCTTGCTCGACAGCACCCGGTGACGGTCGGCCCATTCGGAGACGGTGAGCAGCGGGTCCGGCGTGAGGCCCTCGCGCCAAGCGCGCTCGATGACGTCCCAGCCCTCATAGGCGAACTCGTCCATCAATCGACCCGAACCTTGAGTTCCCCGAGCTCGGCGAGGTGCTCGCGCACGGCGGCATCCAGGGCCACGTGCAGGGTGTGAGCCTCCACGCCGAGCCGGGCCGCCATCTGCGCCGAGATCCGCGCCGGCCAGTTGAGCCAGGCGTCGCGCTCCGTACGGGCGAGCTTGAACACATGCGCGATGGCCTGGTGGCGATCGACCAGTTCGCCCTTGAGGCGGGCCAGCCGCACCTTGTTGGTCTGCGCCTTGACCACCTCGTTGACCGTGCGCGCCTGCACGAGCGTGGTGCCGCCTGCGGGCAGGCCGGTGGCGAGGTTGGGGGCCGGATCCTCCGCCACCCGCACCTTCACGGTCCGGGAGCCCGTTCCCGCCTTCGGCGGCTCGGAGTTCCGGGTCCAGTCGCGGTCGGCCCGGTCTGGGTCGATGGTGCCGTCCGCCTCGGGCGTGATGCGCCCGGTGCGGATGGCCTTGTGCACGGCGGTGTCCGATACCCCACGGTGGCGGGCGTAGGCGCGAATCGAGATGCCCATGGCCCTCTTCGATCAAGTCATCGTCAGTTCTTGGCCAACACCCGCAGAAAACGCTTGGCTTCACGGGCGAACAGCGCGTTCATCACCTCACCCGATCACCCTGTACGAAGGAGCCGACCATGACCCTGCGCATCCGCCAACCCCAGGTCACCGACACCAACGGCAACGCCCTCGGTACCCGCCTGATCCGAATCGAGTTCGACGAGCAAGGCCCAGCGACCGTGATGCACGACGGCCAGCGTTACGACTTCACCGGCAAGACCGGCACCCACCTCAAAACCGGCTTGGCGGTGCGCGAGATGGCCACCGCGCGCGATGCGCGCCTGTGGATCAGCCTCGATGGCGAGCACCTGTGGGAAGACTGACTCGCGCCGATCCATCCCTATCCAGGAGCAGACCATGAGCACCATCACCCTGACCCCCGCCCAGCACGCGATCCTGGCCCATGCGCTCGAGCACAGCGACGGCCGAATCGACTGGTTCCCCGAGCACATCCAAGGCGGTGCCCGCCGCAAGGTGCTCGACGGCCTGGCCAACCGCGCCCTGATCGCCCGCCAGGGCGAGGTCTGGGTCGTTGCCGACGCAGGCTACGAGGCCTTGGGCGTGCCGCGCCCGGGTGCCCGCACCGCCCAGCGCCAGTCCTTCGTTGCGAAGCTCGATGCGGTGATCGCCCGGGCCGAGCAGGCGCAGACGGCGCGCGACGAGGCCGACCTGGAGGCGGCGGTGAACGCCGCCGAAGCGGCCTGGGCGCAGGATGCGCATCGCAGCGCCGAGCCCCGCCGCCCCCGCGCCCACAGCAAGCAGGCGCAGGTAATCGCGATGCTGCAGCGTCCCGAAGGCGCCACCCTCCGCCAGATCATGGACAGCACCGGCTGGCAGGCGCACACGGTGCGCGGCACCTTGGCCGGGGCGCTGAAGAAGAAACTGGGCCTGACGATCGTCTCCGAGAGATCCCCGGGCGGCGAGCGCGTCTACCGGCTTGCCTGAGTCGCGATGGGGCAGCACATCCCGCGCGGGCTGCCCTATCTGACCGGGTTCGTGATTCACTGCGCGATCGCCGACGAGTCGCTCGCCGCCTGATCGAAGGCCAGGCCATCCGCCTCGCGGGTGGCTTGCCGCCCCGTCCAGTCCTGCCAGCGCCGCACGATCACATCCACGTACTTCGGGTCGAGCTCGATCAGCCGCGCCACGCGCCCGGCCTTCTCAGCGGCGATCAAGGTCGTGCCCGAGCCGCCGAAGGGGTCGAGCACCACGTCGCCGGGGCGGCTGGAGTTGCGGATGGCCCGCTCGACCAGATCCACCGGCTTCATGGTCGGGTGCAGATCGTTCTTCGCTGGCTTCTTGATCTGCCAGACGTCGCCCTGGTCGCGGTCGCCGCACCAGTGGCGCGTCGCGCCTTCGGGCCAGCCGTAGAGGATCGGCTCGTACTGGCGCTGGTAGTCCGAGCGGCCCAGCGTGAAGGTGTTCTTGGCCCAGATGATGAAGGTCGACCAGTGCCCGCCGGCGGCGCGGAAGGCCGCTTGCAGCGTGTCCAGTTCGCTGGAGGACATGGCGACGTAGATCGCGCCTCGGGTGTGCGCCATGATCAGCGCCAGCGCATCAAAGAGGAAATCGTAGAAGCCTTCGCCCAGCGCATCGTTGAGGATGGGGCGGTGTTTGCCGCGCAGCTTGTCCTTCGCGCTGTTGGCGTAGTTCACGTTGTAGGGCGGATCGGTGAAGACCATGTCCGCCCGCTCGCCGTCCGGAAACAGGCGCGCGTAGGCCTCGGCGGTGGTCGCGTCCCCGCAGACCAGGCGGTGCGGCCCGAGTCGCCAGACGTCGCCCGGCTTGGACACCGGCTCTTCCGGCATCTCCGGGATGGCGTCGTCCTCCGTCCGGCCCTCGATCTGTGGTTCCTCATCGGCCAGCAGTTCTGCCAGTGCATCGGCGTCGAATCCGGTGAGATCGAGATCGAAGCCATCGTCCTGCAGCGCCTCCAGTTCGATGCGCAGCAGGGCATCGTCCCAGGTCGCGAGTTCCGCGAGCCGGTTGTCGGCGAGCACCAGGGCGCGGCGCTGGGTCGGCGTGAGGTGATCGAGCACCACCACCGGCACTGTGGGCAGGCCCAGCTTGCGCGCGGCGGCAAGCCGCCCATGGCCCGCGACCAGCACACCGTCGGCGCCGGTGAGAATGGGATTGACGAAGCCGAACTCCGCGATGGAGGCCGCGATCTGGGCGATCTGCTCGTCCGAGTGCTGGCGGGCGTTGCGCACGTAGGGCAGCAGCTTGTCGATCGGCCAGTGCTCGATGCGATCGGCCAGCCAGCTCATGCAGTGACCTCCGCCGTCTCGCCCAGCCGCTCGGCCGCCACCTCGTCGAAGGTCCGACCGCTGCCCTCCAGCACCGGCGCCGTGCCCGGGTGGTGCTGCAGCCAGCGGCGCAGCGCGACGTCCACGTACTCGGGGGCGAGTTCGATGGCGCGTACCGGGCGGCCGGTGAGTTGGCCGGCCAGCAGCGTGGTGCCCGAGCCCGCGAACGGCTCGAAGACGATCTCGCCCGCGTCGGTGTAGGCCTCGATGAAGAACTTCGGCAGGCCCAGCGGGAATACGGCCGGATGGTCGATGCCTTCACCGATGCGGCCGCGCTGGCGCGTCACCTCGACGACCGAGTCTGGGATGCGGAACGCCTGCGTGGGCTGTCCGGCATGGTTCCAGGCGCCGACCTTGCCGTCCTTGCCGCGCATCGCGGTGGACGATCCGTCGGCGCGCAGGTGCGTCTCGTGCCCGGCCCACTTGCAGGGCACGATCTTGTTCGGCTTGCGCGAGCGTCGGTTGAAGTGGAAGACGAACTCGTGCCGGGGCGCCAGCCGCCCGGCCCAGTCGCCGGGCACGGTCACCGACTGGTCCCAGACGTACCAGCCAAAGCGCCGAAAGCCCTGCGTGCGCATCCATGCGATCCAGCCGTCCCAGTACGGCTGCCACTCGTTGTCGCGATGCACGAGCCCGAGGTTGACCAGGATTTGCGCGTCCTCGCGCAGTGCCGCGCGGGCAGCGCCGAACACGCCCTGCATCAACGCGTCCCAGTCCGCGATGCCGCCGGTGGTGTAGTCGCGCTGGTTGGCATACGGCGGGCTGGTGAAGAGCAGGTGCGCCCGCTCGCCCTCGAGGAGGCGCGCGACGGCGGCCGCGTCGCGGCTGTCGGCGCACAGCAGTCGGTGTTCACCGATCAGCCACAGATCGCGGGGGCGTGTGACCGCCACCGCGGGCGGTGTGACGTCGTCCTCGTCCGCGTCGCCTTCCGGCGCACGCTCGTCCTCATCGGCGGACGGTTCCGTCTCCTCGATGTGGTCGAGCAGGCCTTCGATCTCGGAGGCAGAGAAGCCGGTCAGGTCCAGATCGAAGCCGGCGTCGGCCAACTCCGCGAACTCCAGCGCCAACATGGCCTCATCCCAGCCGGCATCGAGCGCGAGCCGGTTGTCGGCGATCACGTAGGCGCGCTTCTGCGCAGGCGTCAGGTGCGCAAGCTCGATCACCGGCACCTCGGCGAGCCCCAGCTTGCGTGCGGCCAGCAGCCGGCCGTGACCGGCGATCACACCGTGCTCGCCATCGACCAGGATCGGGTTGGTCCAGCCGAACTCGGCGATGCTGGCGGCGATGCGCGCGATCTGCTCGTCGCTGTGCGTGCGCGGATTGCGGGCGTAGGGGATCAGCGTCTCGACCTTGCGGTACGTGACGGCGAGCGTGTCCAGAATCGGTGCCTCGGAAACGAAGAAGCCCGCCGACGGCGGACCGTGGGCGGGCTGGGGGTGTCGGGGAGAAGGTCTCGGGCTGGAGGGCTGCAAACCGCAAACCCTGCAAACCTCGGTTTGCACCCTGACGCTATCGAAGCGCCGCGCTCGCGCCCCCCGCATAGCTGGGTGCCCAGGAAGGACCCGTGGATGGCTGGACGGCTTGCTTGACCGTCGCCGCTGTCCAGTCCAGACCTTAGCCGAGATACTACCCTCGGACCGGCGGATTTGTTGCACCTGTGCGCACGCCCGGTTTCGCATCCAACCCCAAACCGCGAGCAGCCGAGTGCGGCGTTAATCGGCGTTGCGCATGGCTTTGGGAGTGGTGCTTCGTCCTGCCGCTGCGCTGGCACCTTGTTGCGTGGTGTTTAGGTGGTTCGCGACAGTCTGCAACGCCCGCTGCCACCGCCGCCACGCCGTGGTCCGGTCGCAGCCGAAGCGGGCGCAGATGTCGCGCCAGCGGTGGCGCTCGGCGCGCATCCATACCAGGTGGCGTTCCTCTTCCTCCAGCCACAAGACCCAGCGCATGGTCTCGAGCATGCGCTCGATGGCCTCGGGGCTGGGCGGGAAGCGCCGGATCGTGGGTTCGGCCCCCAGCGTCTCCCAGGGCATGCGGCGGATCGCGGGCCAGGTGTTGAAGTAGCCCTGCACGCGCACGGGCGGCAGGCGGTGGGCGGTGATGGCCGCCTCCCGGAAGCGTTCGGCCACCCGCTCGACGGTCCACTCAGCCATGGCGCGCCTCCCGTGCGCCGTAGAGCCGCTCGCCGATTCGGCGGATCAGCTCGCGTTCCATCCCATCGAGCCGGTCGTCCTCCAGGGAGACGACGAGCAGGCGTTGCTCGCGCCAGCCGCGGCGCTTGACGGCTTCCACGTCCATCGGCTCGGGCTGCAGGCGCCCCAGCGGGCAGCGGTAGCGAGGGGTCGGGATGTCCATCTCACGCCTCCTGCGCCGCGTCGTGCTGCTGGATGGCCCAGTGCAACAGCGCCAGGGCGTCGGCCTCGTCGTCGTCCGCCGGGGCGTGGCCCCGCGCACGCACGGCCGCCATCATCTCGTCCTTGCTCGCATTGCCCTTGCCGGTGGCGTGCTTCTTGATCGTGCCCACCGGCACGCCCTGGTAGGGGACGCCGTGGTGCTCGCACCAGGCCGTGAGCGTGGCCAGGAACCCGCCGTAGGCGTGCGCGGCATCGGTGGAGACGTGGCGGCGCACTTCCTCGAAGTACAAAAACTGAAGTTCAGAAACCGATGTCTGAATTTCAGAAATCCAACGGCCAAAGCGCAGGTAGCGCATGCCGCCGCCTTCGAAGCGCTGCGGCTTGAAGGATTGGCTGCCGCTGGTGATTCGCCCCGTGCGGTCGCGCAGCGCCCAGCCGGTGGTGGTGCCCAGGTCGAGGGCCAGAATCGTTGCTGTCATCGTTGCAGTCCTTCGTTCGTGTTCTCATGCCGGTGACCGAAGGTGACCGCCGTGGGGAATATCCCTTCCGCCCGCGCGCGCGTACGCGCGTAAAGCGATTCAATCCCTGGGCCAGTCACCTTCGGTCACCGTGGGTGGTCAGTCGTCGCGGTACGGGAGCCGTACGCCGGAGTCCTTGGGCTTGAGCGACAGGCCCGCCAGGGCCTTGACGCCGCCGTGGATGCGCGTGCGCTCGAAGCCGCGGTTGGCCAGTTGCTGCGCGAGCCAGCGGCTTGTGCCCACGTACTCGCCGCGCCGGCCGGCCCAGTCCTGCCAGCGCTGGAACACGTCGGCCACGGCCACGCGGGCCTGCGGGTGGCGCTGCGCCTCTTCGTCCAGGAAGTCGCCGACAGCGTCCTCCTCGTCGAAGTACTCGGCGGTGGCCGACACCACGCTGGCCGGGGGCCGGAGCCCCTCGCGCTGCCAGGCCAGACAGCCCTGCACCGCCCAGGCGAGGATCCCGTCGCGTTCGGCCAGGAGCTTGTCGGTGAGCCCGGCGTCGCGCCGCTCGGGCGGGATGGTCACGGTGAAGGGGATCAGGTGCAGCCGGCGCTTCATCGCCTCGTCCACGTTGCGGATCGCGGGCTTGTGGTTGCCGGCGATGACCAGCTTGAACTGGGGCGTGTACTCGAAGAAGTCCTGGCGCATGAAGCGCGCCGAGACCTTGTCGCCGCCGGTGATGGCCTTGACCTTGGACTCGTTCCAGCGCCGGCCCTGCTCGGTCTCGATGGAGGAGACGAAGCGCGCCCCGCGCAGGCCCGCGAGATCGGTCGGATGCCGGTCGCCGCGCGCCTCCATGAAGGTGTCCATCGGCGCGCTGGTGGCGTAGTCGCCGAGGATCGTGGCCAAGGTGTTCACGAACACCGACTTGCCGTTGGCGCCGGTGCCGTAGAGGAAGAACAGCGCATGCGCCGCCGTCGAGCCGGTGAGGCAATAGCCCACCATGCGCTGCAGGTAGGCCTGCAGGTCGGTATCGCCCCCGGTGACGTCGGCCAGGAACGCCCGCCAGCGGGGACAGTCGCCGCGGGGCGTGGCGGTGGCGAGCTTGGTCATGCGGTCGGCGCGGTCGTGGGGACGCAGCCGCCCGGTGCGCAGGTCGACCACGCCGCCCGGCGTGTTGAGCGCGAACAGATCCGCGTCCCACTCCTGCGAGGTGGAGGCGTGCCGCCGGTCGGTGCGCGCCAGCCGCTCCACGCCGCCGACCGTGCTGCTCGCGGCGAGCTTGGCCGCCAGCCGGTGGGAGTCGGCCTTGAGGGCGGCCTCGCGGCAGATCGCCCGGATGAGGTGGTGCACCAACAGCGTCTCGTCCGCCTGCCAGCGCCGGCCGTCCCACACCAGCCACTTGCCCCAGGCGGCGCAGTAGCGCCAGTCTTCGCTGTAGCGGCTGGTGAAGCTCAGCGCCAGCGCGTCGTCGGTGGCCCAGACGGAAGGCTCCTGCGTGGGCTGCCCAAGTGCTGGCTTGATGCTCATCCGCGGGCCCGAGGCGATGAAGGCGGCGACGTCGAAGCCTTGGGCGACGGCGTCGGCCGCGTCCCACCCTTCGGGCTTGTCGTCGGGCGGCAGCAGCACGTCGCAGGAGGCGGCGCCGGCGGCCAGCGCGGCCTGCGCCGCGGCCATCGCGTAGTCCCAGCCGGGTTTGTCGCGGTCGGGCCAGAGGAGGACGGCCTTGCCGGCGAGCGGCGACCAATCGGTCTTGTCCACGGGCGCATTCGCGCCGTGCATCGCGGTGGTGGCGCACACGCCGGCGTCGATCAAGGCCTGGGCGCACTTCTCGCCCTCGACCAGCACGACCTGGGCGGCGTTGTGGATCCCCGGCTGGTTGTACAGCGGCCGCGGCTCGGGCGGAGCCATCTTGCGGCGGCGCGCGTCCCAGGGCCGGAACTCCTTCTTGCGCCCGGGCGGGTCGTAGCGGTAGACGACGGCGATGAGCTGCCCTTGTGCGTCGAGGTAGTCCCACTTGGCGGTGGCCGGACCCAGGTCGTCGACCGGGGTCTCCTTGCGGCGCCTGCGCGCCGGGGCCGCGGGGGCTCGGCCGACGAGGTCCTCGGCCAGGTCGAGGACGCGGGCGAAGTCGCCCTGCACGTCCACGCCGTAGTGGCGGCCGATCAGGTGGAACACATCGCCGCCGGAGCCTTCGGCGCGGTCGGTCCACAGTCCCGCCTTGTCGCCGTCGAGCACGACTTCCAGGCTGTCCCCCGGGCTGCCGAGCACGTCGCCGATGACGAACTTGCCGCGGCGCTTCTTTCCAGCGGGGAACAGGGTGAACAGCACCGACTCCAGCCTCGCGAGCAGCGCGGCGCGCACGGCCTCGCGGCGTTCGGACGCCGGGATCTCGGGCGCGGGTGCGGTGTCATTGAAGTCCAGCATCCGACTCCTCCTCGTGCCCTGCGTCGGCCGTGAGCAGGGCTTGACGTTCCTCCATCCACGCCATCAGTTCGGAGAGCTTGAAACGCAGCAGCTTGCCCACCCGGTAGTGCGGCAGGCGCAGACGTCGGCGCTCCTTCGCGTGCGTGAGCCAGTAGTGCGGCAGATTGAGCGCCAGTGCCGCCTCGCGTGCGTCGATCAGGCGCTCCCCGAGCACCGGGTGCAGCGGTGTCTCGTTCATGCCGCGGCCCTCCAGCACCGGTCCTGCCACGGACACATCCGGCACTCGACATGGGTGGGATCGGAGAACGAGCGCGGCAGCAGTTCGCCCGCCTCGGTGGCCGTGATGACCTTCACGGCCCGGTCGGACATGCGCTGCGCCAACGCCGCATCGAACGGCACCAGCTCGGCGTGAATCTCCATCGTGTCGGCGTTCACCGCCGTGAACAGGGCCGGGTGCGCGTGCAGTTCGAGATAGGCCTGGTAGAGCGCGACCTGGGCGGCGTAGACGGGCTTGGCGACCGCGAGGCGATGTCTCTCCAACTCGCGCCACGATTTGGCGCCCAGGCACTTGTTCTCCCACAGCGCGGGATAGCCGGCCCCAAAGCCGAGGTCGGGCCCGGCGACGAGCACGCCAT
Source organism: Tepidiphilus succinatimandens (assembly GCF_006503695.1). GTDB lineage: Bacteria > Pseudomonadota > Gammaproteobacteria > Burkholderiales > Rhodocyclaceae > Tepidiphilus > Tepidiphilus succinatimandens. Next base: position 48,176 of record NZ_SBIK01000017.1, on the reverse strand, counting down.
CGACGTGGCCCTGCAGGCGCCCGTCCAGCGCCGAGAAGCCGAATTGCTCCTCCGCGTCGTTACGCGTGCGCAGATCGAAGCCCGCCGCGCGCAGCCATCCGACCATGCAGTCCTCGATGAGGTGGCCGCGCTCGAAGACGCGCAGCATGCGGCCGTCGGTCTCGCGACCCGGATCGACCGGAGCGTCGGCGAACTCGTACTGCAGCGCGCGCTCGCACGCGGCCCCGAGGCGCGAGGCGCCCAGGTACGCGCGGCGAGGCTGCGCCGCGCGAGACTGCTGCAGCCCGGCGTCGATCAGCGCCGTGAGCTGACCCGACAGGCTCTTGGAGGCGTTGAAGTCCATCATCGCCGCGCCTCCTTGGGTGCTGCCGTGCGTGCCGTCTGCGCTTGAGCCTTCGGCTCCTCCCACGGCAGATCGTCCTCGAGGTCGGCGAAGGGGTCGGACACCGGGTCTTTCAAGCCCCGCACCGGCGGATACTTGGTCGCCTCGTGGTGCTCGACCATCGCCTCCGTGTAGCAGGTGACGATGGCGTCGATCACCTGGAGCGCCTCGGCCTCGGAATACTCGCCCAGCGGCTTGGCAAAGCCGATCTCGCCCGCGACCTCGCCGAAGGCCTTGAGGCACTTCTTCATCGCGGCCAGTTCGACGTCAGACGGGTCGATCATGGCCACCTCCGTCTTGGGCGTGCGTCCTTCCTGCACCCGCAGCCACTGACCGTAGAGCGCATGAAACACCTGCTGGCAACGCCGCGAGCAGAACACCCAGTCGATCGGATAGCGCCGGGCGTCGCCCACCGGATGCCGGAGGTCCGAGTGGCCGTAGCCGCGCGCCTGTCGTTTGCAGACCCAGCACTTGCCGCTCATTGCATTCGCTCTCGCCTTCGGCTTCGCGAAACTTCGCTTCGCTCGTTTTCATCGCCCCTCCTCTCACTGCGCCCAGGCGGGCTTGCCCGGCACGGCGGGGGGGTGCGGGTTGACGGGCGGCGTCGTGCGCGGCGGGGTTGCTGCGGCGGGCGCGCCGGTGGAACCACTGCCGGGGTTCTTCGGCGGCAGCCCCATCAGGCGGGCGTAGTCCGGGTGGTCGGGCTCGACGGCGTTTCGGATGACGTTCTTCAACTCGCCGCGGCCGTCCTTCTCGATGTCGATGCGGGCCGCAAACTCGATGCCGTCGAGCTCGTGGAAGCCCTGGATGCGCCGCGCGGCGGCGGCCTGCGGGCTCATGTCCTGCGGATGGACGTTGCGGGCGGAATTGAGCACGGCGCGCACGAAGCTGCGCCCCATCTGGCCCCAAGCCGGGCCCTTCGGGGAATGCAGGCCGATGTTGCTCCAGAGCTTGCGCTTCGCGTACTCGCCCTCCAGCACCACGAACTCGGCCGCCAGATAGACCGAGCCAGTTTCAAAGCTCTGCGTGGCGTAGCCGCCGGTCCAACCCTGGGCCGGGTCGTCAAAGCCCCCGGGCTTGAGCGTCATGCGCACGCGGGCGAGCGTGCCCTTGGGGATCAGGTCGAAGCTGGGCTGCTGCTGCGCGTCGTTGAAATCGCACCAATCGGTCATGGCTTACTCCTTGGATGTCGGGATTCGAGTGGCGGCGGCGCACTTGTCGATCAGCGCGCGCAGGTTCGGCGGCTCCAGCAACTCGAGCTGGCCGGAGCGGTCCTTGGCCGGGACGCCGTAGGGGTTCAGCGTGTGGCAGACGAAGGCGCGGTAGGACGATCCGTCCTCGGCCTTGATCTCGGCCAAGGTGACCACCTCGTCGACGATGCCGGGCAGTTCCGCGGCGGTCTTGGCGCCCTCGATCTGCGGCACGAAGACCTTGCGGTTGAAGTCGTCCAGGCGCTCGTCGAGGATGGCCACGAACACGACGTGCTTGCCGCGCGCGTGCTGCAGATGGGTCAGCGCCCCGATGAGTTCCGAGCCGAGCAGGCCGTAGGCGCCCCGGGTGTCGGGCTTGCCAGTGCGCTCGCTGTAGGCCTGCGGCTGGGTCTTGGCCCAGACGAGCGCCAGGCGCGCGAGTACCGTGATCGAGTCGACGAAGTAGGTGTCGTACTTGGCGAGTTGACCGGGATCGCCGTAGCGCTCGCACACATGCCGGTAATGCGCCTCGGAGTACGGCGCATCCGCCGGCAGCGCCGGGTTCGGGCCGGCCAGGAACACCACGAGATCGCGGAACTCCGGCCAGGTGGTCGGGCGCACGCAGTCGCCGCGCCAGTCCTTGACGGCCAAGTCGCCGGCCTCCAGATCGACGAACAGGGTCGATCCTTCCGGCAGCGTCTTGAGCTGGCTGGTCTTGCCGATGCCGCTCTTGCCCAGCAGCACGAGCTTCACGCCCTGCTTCTCGCGCAGCCGCTGGTCGGCGGTGATGATGGGAAGGGCCATCACGCCACCTCCTTCAGCCGCTCGGCCACCAGAGGGTTCCAGAGGATCTGGTAGCCGCTGTGCCCGTTGCGGGAGTACGGCATCGCCTCGGCCCAGGCCTCGCCGGCCTCGGTCAGTTCCCACTCGTCGCGTTCGTTGCGCAACTGCAGGCCGTGCGCGGCCAGGCACTGGTTGGTGGCCTTGGCCGACAGGCCCAGCAGCCTGCCGAGCTGGGTGGCGTTGAGCGAGCAGATCGCCTCGTTCGCCGCAGTGTCCCGGGCAGGAAGGGCGCGGCGCAGCGTCTCGACCGCCAAGCCCGTGTTCTCCTGGATGCAGGTGAGCGTGGCCGCCATCGCGATGCCGGGCTTGACCCCCGGCACCTTGGCCACGGCCTCGCCGATCAGCAGCAGAGCGGCGACGCGGTCCTGGGTGGGTGCCGGCAGGGTCGGGCGTGCACTTGGCACCGTGTAGCTGCCCGTCTTGCGGATCGCCGGCAGCACCTCGTGTGTCACCCAGCGCTTGAAGTGCTTGGCCTCGCGCTTGCGGCTACCCAGCACCAGGCTGTACAGCCCGGGCTCGTTGACGACGTTGACCTGGTCATTGCCGCGCGAGATGCCCTGAATCGAGATCAGGGCTTGCTCGTCAGGGTCCAGCCGCGCCAGGGCGCGGGTGGTGTTCGGCAGTTCAAGAACCGCGCACACATCCGCCGCGACGAACCACGGTTCGCCTTGGGCATCCGTGACGACCCGGACCGGACGGCCTTCGAAATCAAACGGGATCAGTTCGGTGCTCATGGATCACTCCTCCGAGACGAGGGCCAGCCGGAACGTGGGCTTGCCGGGCTTGACGGTGCGGGCGGCCTCGAACCCGGCGCGCAGTGCCGGCGGCCAGTTGGAGAAGCGCGATTCCGAGACGGAGTACTCGACGTCCAGGTAGTCCTCGACCTTCTCGCCGGCGGCGGCGATGCGCCGGGCGATGGCGGCCAGTTGCGCCTGGTCCCAGGACACGCGCTTCGGGACCTCGACCGTCACGCGAAGCAGCCCGTCCTTCAGGTGCACGACGCCGAAGTCCTTGCCGGCCTCGAGGCGGGCAGCACGGGCCTGCTCGCCGTAGGCGGATTCGAGTGCGGCGTCGAACTTCGCGCGGGCCTGCTTGAGCCAGGCGAGCGCTTCGTCGAGGTTGCGGCTGATCTGCGCCTTCTGGGCGGGCGGGAGTTGAGCCAGCTGGCCGACGGACATCGCGGCGATGTCGGCGGGGTAGAGGGTGAGGTCGCTCATGGCCGCCCCCTCACTGGTATGCCCGAGCGAAGGTCGAGTAGCGCGAGACGCGCCGCTCGAAGGCCTCGACGTCGCTGATCAGGTAGGTGACGCGTGCGCCCAGCTTGCAAAAGACCGGGCCCAGCTGCTCCTGCCGCCAGCGGCGCAGGGTGTGGACGGACAGTCGCCAGCGGGCGGCGAGTTCGAACTCGTTGAGCGCGACCGGCGTCGTGCCTTCGGGTGGTGCCGGATAGAAGTTCCGGGGGGATCGAACAGATGCAGGGTGTTTCTGCATGGCGGGGCTCCTTCTGTTTGGGAGCCCTCATTGAATTGCCCGGCGCTTTGGGCTTGGGCGAGTGCTTTTTAGGCGATCACGGGGCGCGGCCCGACCGGTGGCGAGCCAGGCATGCGCCTTAAGTCTTTGATTTGTATGGTCAGAACAATGTCTTTTCGGTTATTGCGATTTCGTTTGTTTCGTTTACAATGACCCCTATCGCATCCGATCCGACCAGGAGAGCCCCATGACGACCCCCACCATCCCCAATGCGCTGCCCTCGGCCGAGGACGTCGCGCTGGCTCGGGAATCCGGGCGCGTGCTCTCGACGGTGCTGCAAACGCGCGCCGAGACCCAGCAGATCGACTTCCACGACGACAAGGGCGCCGTGCGCTCAGTGACGCTGCCGACGACGGCGCTGCGGTTGCTGCTGGACGTGCTGACCGAGATCGGCCAAGGCAATGCCGTCACCGTCATCCCCATCCACGCCGAACTGACCACGCAGGAAGCGGCCGACCTGCTCAACGTCTCGCGGCCCTTCCTCGTGCAGTTGCTGGAAAAAGGCGAGATCCCGTTCCACAAGATCGGCACGCATCGTCGGGTGCGCTACCAGGACGTGATCGCCTACAAGCACCGGATCGATGCCGAGCGCCGCAAGGCCCTCGACGAACTGGCCGCGCAGGCCCAGGAACTCGGCATGGGGTACTGAGCGGATGAGCTCGCACTTCACCGTCGTCTACGACGCCTGCGTGCTCTATCCCGCGCCCCTGCGCGACCTGCTGATGCATCTGGCGCTGTCGGACCTGTACCGGGCGCGCTGGAGCGACAGGATTCACGACGAGTGGATGCGCCACGTGCTGGCCAGCCGTCCCGATCTGACTGCCGAGCAACTCGAGCGCACGCGGCGGCTGATGAACGCCCACGTCCGCGACTGCCTGGTCACCGGCTTCGAGTACCTGATTGCCTCGATCGAGTTGCCCGACCCCAGCGACCGCCATGTGGTGGCGGCCGCCATCCACGCCGGCGCCAGCCTCATCGTGACCTTCAACCTCAAGGACTTCCCGCCCGAGGCGCTCAAGCCCTACAACCTCGCGGCGCAGCATCCGGACGACTTCATCGTCGATCTGCTGGATCTGCACCCGGCCGGCGTGCTCGAAGCAGTCGCCCGCCACCGCCGCAGTCTGAAGAACCCGCCCAAGTCGGCGGACGACTACCTGGACACCCTGCTGGCGCAGGGGCTGACGCAATCGGTGGCGGTGATGCGCCCATGGGTCATGGCCATGTGAGGCACCGCGCTGTATCGGAGGGAGCATGGGCAAGAAGACCCTGACCAACGCACACTGTCTGCTGGAGCTGGTCGAGCGCGTGCCGGCCTCAGTCCTCAAGCTGTTCGCCGGCCTGCCCGAGTGCCTGGGACTGCAGCGCGGGTTTGATTGGACGCAGCCCGACGAGGGGCTGAGCGCTGCCCTCATCGAGCACATCAAGCACCTGCGCAAGGAGCAGCGCGATCCGGCCGAGCGCGAAGCCTTGCGGGTGCTGCGCCTGAGCACCGCACGCGGGGCCGCCATCCTCGCCACCGTCGCCGAGCAGCTCTACGACGAGGACCTGCTCGCACGGTTTCGTGCGCAAGAAGGCGGCGAGGTCGGTCGCGCGGTGTGGATGCGCACGCACAGCGAGGCCTCGATCAAGCTCTTCGACACTGCCGAGTCCATCGTCAACACCCAGGACCTGAAGGGGCTCAAACGCCTGCACGACGCGTTCGACGTGCCTGGCGAGGCGCCGCCCTTCCTGTGGAACGATGAGGTCAAGGACCGGCTGGAAGCGCAACTCACCGAGGCGATGCGGCTGGCCGAGCCCTGCGAGGTCATCCACGTGGCCATGGAGGAGCCGAACCGGCAAGGCCAGACCCAGGCGACACACTACCTCGTGGTGCGTTTCGCCGGCGATCAGGTGGCCGCGGTGGAGATGCGCAACCGCCAGCGCAAGAGCTTCTTCTACTTCCCGGCGCGCGACGCCACCCTCATCTACGCGCCTCATCGTGGGCTCGTCGAAGTCTTTGCCCCGACGCTGGGCACCCGTGCGCCGCTGGCCAACGTGCTGTCCCGGCACGGCTTCAAGGCCCCCTTGTCGAACCGTCCGCTGGACCGCTCGCGCTACGACCTGTCGCGCTTTGCGCGGCCACTGAAGGACACCAAGCCGCGCATCGACGGGGGCCGCATCGAGCGGCTGTATCTGACCGAAGCCAAGGCTTTGCTTGGGCATGCCACGGACGCCGTCACGCTGCACATCGACAGCGGCGCAGAACTGCACGAGGTGATCGACGAGCGCTGGGGCAACCACCCCTTCGCGCAGCCTGGTGCCTTGCTCGGTGTGACCCTGGTGGCCGAACTGGTGTTCGAGGGGGAGACGGCGGCCACCCCGCTGGCCATCGTGCTGGCCGAGCCCGGTCGCTGCAGCCTGGCTGGCGAGAAAGACCAACGCCTGCGCCGCGCCGGGATGCAACTGCTCGAGGCCCTGGGGGTGCGCAAACCGCTGCACCCGGGCTGCGGGCGGGACGATCCGAGCCTGATCGCGCAGGTGGCCCGGCTTCTGGAGAGCGCCAGCAGCCCGATGGACGGCTTCGCACTGCATAAGCTCGGCATCGACATCGAGCGGCTGCAGGACGAAGGCATCCTCATCGAAGGCGAGCGCATCGCCGAGCTGTCGGTCCCCGTCGACGAAGGCGAGCCGATGAAGGTGGTGCTCGAACGCTGCGCCGATGCCGACACCGTGCGCTACCGCGATCCTCTGACGGGCAACGACGTGGTCCTGCCGGCCCGTCTCGCCCGGCGCTGGAAGGTGCAGCTGGACTGGTTGCGCGAGGAATTGATCACGGCGCTGGGATCGGCCTTGAAAGGACCCCGCAGTCGGCACTTCGACGACGAGCCGGTGTTCCTTGGCGAGATCGACATCGACGGCCATGCCGTGGCGCTGTACTTCGCCTCCAGGATGTCCCACGAGCGCGCGTACGCGAAAGTCGACGCTGCGCTGAGGCTTCGTCCGCGCCCGGTGGCGGGCGTGGTGTTGACGACGACCTCGACGCCGCTGCCATTCGCCGGCACCAATGTCGTCATTCCCATCGAGGATGTGCTCGCCGATGCGGGCAACGGCAGCGCCATCGACCTGGACCGGCTGAAGGTGGCCTATCGCCACGGGCAACTGGCGGCCATGGGCGGGTCGACGGTGACGCTCAAGGTCGCCCCCGATGGTCACGCGGCGACGCTGTACCTTCCGGGCAAGGCGCCGTGGCGGGTCACGGGCAAAGCAAGGATCGCCGTCTTGCAGCGGCTGGTGGAGGCCTGGGCCGCAGGAACGCCCCACGTCAACACGAAGGCGCTGATGGCCGGCACGGGCTGCACGTCTCCGGCCAACCTCTTCACCGGCAAGCACTCGCCCTGGCGCGACTATCTCGAAAGGGTCCCAGGCACGCGGGCGTGGCAGCTGAAGCTGACCCCACTCGATCGAGTGATCGTCGATGACAGCGACACGCGCAGCGCTGCGATCGAAGCAGTCACCGAAGACGTCTGACCGCCGTTGAGGCGTCAGCGCGCCGCGCCGATTGATCGGCGTTGCGATCCGCTTCGGAAATCTGCGCACATCATCCCTGGCGGTTTCGATTCCCTGGAGCCGTCATGAGAAACCTCGAACTTGCATCTCCGGCAGAGATGAGCGCCAGCGCCCGTGCTGGCGAAATCACCACCATCCTTGCGGCCGCCATCGTCCGTACCCTCGGGTCTTCCGGGCTGGAACAGAGCGCGGTTCGCCTTGGCTTCTTGCCCGACCAGCGCGTTCATACAACCCCCTCTCAACAGGAGAAGTTGTGATGAACGAGAAACAAGCTTCCGTCGCGGCGCGGATCGCCGAGCTGAGTCACCTGCCGATGGCCGAACTCTGGGTGCTCTGGGATCGGTACTTCGAGCGGCGCCCGGAGTTTCCGAACCGCACCCATGTCGAATCCCGTATCGCCTACAAGCTGCAGGAAGAAGCCTTCGGCGGACTCGCACCCGAAACGCGCCAGCGCCTTGAGGCCATCGGCGCGAAGCACTCCAAGATCAAACTGCGCGCGCGCCCGCGCAAGTTCGACTTCGCACCGGGCACCGTGCTGCTACGCGAATGGGGCGAGCGCGAGCACCGGGTGACGGTTGACGCCGATGGTCACTTCGAATACGAAGGCCGCCGCTTCAAGAGCCTGACCGCCGTGGCGCGGCACATCACCGGCCAGCATTGGAGCGGCCCGCTGTTCTTCGGCCTGAAGGGAGGCGCCTGATGACGGACATCGCCTCCACCAAGGCGCGCAAGCGCTGTGCGGTCTACTGCCGGGTGTCGTCGGACGAGCGGCTCGACCAGGAGTTCAACTCCATCGATGCGCAAAAGGAAGCCGGGCACGCCTTCATCGCCAGCCAGCGCGCCGAGGGATGGATTGCGGTGGCCGACGACTACGACGACCCCGGCTACTCCGGCGGCAACACCGAGCGCCCGGCCTTGAAGCGCCTGATGGCCGATATCCAGCGCGGGCTGATCGACATCGTGGTGGTCTACAAGATCGACCGCCTGACGAGGAGCCTGGCCGACTTCTCCAAGATGGTCGAGGTGTTCGAGCGCCACGGCGTGTCCTTCGTCTCGGTCACGCAGCAGTTCAACACCACGACCTCGATGGGGCGGCTCACGCTCAACATCCTGCTGTCCTTCGCCCAGTTCGAGCGCGAGGTCACGGGCGAGCGCATCCGCGACAAGATCGCCGCGGCCAAGAAGAAGGGGCTGTGGATGGGCGGCGTGCCCACCATCGGCTACGACGTGGTCAATCGCCAGTTGGTGGTCAACCCCGCCGAGGCGGCGGTGGTGCGCCGCATCTTCGAGGAGATGTTGACCATTGGCTCACCCACGCAGATCGCAGCGCGCCTGACCGCCGAGGGCATCACGACCAAGGCGTGGACGACGCAGGACGGGCGGGTGCGGACCGGCACGCGCATCGACAAGAAGTACATCCACAAGGTGCTGCGCAACCGCATATACCTCGGGGAGTTGTCGAACCGGGGCCAGTGGTACCCCGGCGTGCACGAGCCGATCATCAAGCGCGAGCTGTGGGACCAGGTTCACGCGGTGCTGGCCCGCGACAGCCACGCGCGGTCGGTGGACACCAAGATCCGCTCGCGCAACGACGCGCTGCTGCGGGGGCTGCTGTACGCGCCGACGGGCGAACGCATGTACCCCACGTACTCGCGCAAGAACGGCCGCAAGTACCAGTACTACGTCTCCAAGTCCGAGAGCCGCTTCGGCGCGCCGGGCAAGAGCTACGAGCGCCTGCCCGCCCGCGAGATCGAGGCGGCGGTCGTGGCCCAGATCCGCACCGTGCTGACCAGCCCCGAATCCATCGCCGCCGTCGTGCGCCACATCCAACGCCAGGGCGCACCGATCGACGAGGCCACGGTCGTGATGGCGATGGGGCGCCTCAACGACGTGTGGGATCAGCTCTTCCCGGTTGAGCAGCACCGCATCGCCAACCTGATGATCGAGCGCATCGATCTCGTCCACACCGACGAGATGCAGGGCATCCGGGTGAAGTGGCGCGAACTGGGCTGGGACGCCTTGATCGGCGAGTTCGCGCCCAGGAGCATCGGCGCCGAGCTGCTGGAGGTCGAGGCATGAAGGACGGGACGCTCGAGACCTTCGTGCCGCTGACCCTGCGGCGGCGCGGCGTGCGCCGGCTGGTTCAGCACCAGGCCGAGGACCGGGACGCGCACGACAGCACGCTCATCGAAGGGATGGCACGGGCCTTCCACTGGCAACGGCTGCTAGACAGCGGCGCGATGCCCAGCGGCTCGGCCATCGCGCGTGCCGAAGGGCTGCACCACTCGGTGGTCAACGAGCTGCTGCGCCTGACGCTGCTCGCGCCCGACATCGTCGAGATGCTGATGGCCGGGCGGCAGCCACGCCGGATGAGCCTGATCTGGTTCCAGCGCCACCCGCTGCCGGTGGACTGGGCGGCCCAGCGCGAGATCGTGCGGCGCTTCGAGGAGAAAGCGTGAGCACGAAGCACCGGGGACGCATCGAGGGAGCGCCGGTCACCCAGAAACTGCCGACGCCGGCGGGCGGCGTGAAACTGGAAACCTTCGTGCCCTGGCGGCTGGTGCAGCGCTGCATCCGGCGCGCGGTGATCGCGCCGCCCGGCGCACCGAAAGGTGTGGAGGTTCACTCGACGTGGGCCGGCCCGGCGCGCACCGAGGCCAAGGACACGGCGTTGATGCGCGCGCTCGGGCTGGCGCACCACTGGCAACGGCTGCTCCATGAGGGGCGGGTGGCGTCGGCGGCCGAGATCGCCCAGGCCGAAGGGCTGGATGTATCCAAAGTGCATCGCCTGATGCGGCTGACGCTGCTCGCGCCCGAGGTGGTCGAGCGGCTGATCGGATCGCCCGACCTCGCCGTCGAGAAGGTGCTGGGCCGCCCCTGGCCTTACGGCTGGCGCGAGCAGGTGCGGTTGCTTGACTGAGGCGATCTTGAACCAGTCGGCGGGACGAATATCCCAATCGAGTTTGCCCAAGCAGCAGTGCGTACTTGTTGCCTGTTTAGCAAGGGCAGCGAGCATTGCGAGAAAGCCCAGTCATCGCTACACCGCAACCGCGTCGCCAGCCTCATCTGCAACCGAACTGCCGGCAACTGCACTCGGCATCGACCACACGCGACTCTCGACAACCGACGGTATGCGCTCCAGAGCCCCAAGCGGCTCGATGCCCATTGCATGTAGCCGTGCCTTGAGTTCGGCTAGCACCTCGTCCTTACGCAGCGACCACGTCGACGCAAAGCACCGCCAAAAGACCCAGCCAGCGCGCTCGAGTATGCGCTGGCGCTGCATGTCTGCCGGCCAGCGGTCCGGCCCGTGGAACTCGTCGCCGTCACATTCGATAGCAAGGCGCGTGTCGTTCGCTCCCTCCACCACCATGTCGATGCGGTAGGCACCAACCTTGACCTGAGGCGTGACGCGATAGCCGAGATCGACGAGCGACGAATACACGTCGCGCTCGAAACCAGACTCACACAGGTCGACGAGGCTCCTTTCCTCCTCGCCGCCCTCCAGCGGCATGGTGAAGTGTTCGACGAGCGTGCGCCGGACGTCCGTCATCGACAGCTCACCGAGCTTGACTGAGCGTACGAGGTACATACGGTCGCGGGCACGGCTGGCGGCGACGTTGAATCGCTGCTCGAAGATCTGTCCGGAGAGCGCGTGATGGCGGGTGGCGTCGGCCACCATGCTCAGGAACATGATGTCGCGCTCGCTGCCCTGGAACACGTAGGCGTCGCCGCAGGCGAACTTTCGGCGATCGAGTTCGGCCAGGTCCACCCGGCTGACCACCAAGTTGTGGATGAACTTGGCCTGCTCTGGCCCCAAGAGCGACACGACCCCGATCGTGCGATTGCGCAGCTTGGGGTTACGCAGGATGGCCTCGATCTCAGCTGCGATGAACTCGGCCTCCATCCGGTTGACGTCCCGGTTGTCCCGCACCCCATGCTCAATGAATACGTCCACGAGCGGTGGGTCGATGCGCTCAGAGGCCTTGGGCACGCGAAGGGGTCGAATCTGGTTCTTGTAGAAGGTCTTGTTGCTGTAGGCGATGATGGGCTGCACGCAACGGAAGTGCTCCGCGAGCATCACGCGCTCGGCCGCAAAGACGGTGGACGCGATGTCGTACAGCGACTTCTCAGGAGTCAGGTCCCGCCCGTAAGGTTGGTCAGAGAGGAAGCGCTCTCGGAGCGCTGCGATCTTGGCTGCCGAGATGAAGCCACCACTCGGTGATACTTGCTTGTCGTCGCCCACCACCAGGATCTTCTTGCCACGTAGCACCGCTGGTAATGCCCAGAGGTCGGACTGGCTGGCTTCGTCCACGATGACCAGGTCAAAGACACCGAGCTGGGCCGGCATGCTCTCGGAGACCTTGGCATGACTCATGATCCAGCAGGGAATGGCGCCTTGAGCGTCGAGCATCGCCTTTTGTGCGTCGCGTCGATAGCGGGTGGCGTTGGGCCCGGTGCCTTGGCCGATCCTCCGGATGGCCACACGGTAGCTCTCCAGGGCGGATAGCACCCTGGCTGATGCCTGGGCCTTTGTCTCAAGCCACGCCGACTTGGCCACCAACTGCTCGTACTGCTGAGCGAGCACTCTCTCGAGGTCGCGGCGGCGTTGTGCGAGCGTCAGGAGTTCATCGCGGGCTTCGATGGTTGCGAGGTGGTTCTTGATGCGCGCCCAGTTCCAGGCATCGCGCCATGAGACAGGCAACACCTCGTCGTCGCCGGTGGGCGGGAGTACTTGAGAACGCAGGCGGGCTGCCCACTTCATCGCCCCGGCGCGCTCGATGCGCGTACACAGGTCGTTGACGGTTGCCAGGCTCGACGACAGCGACTCGACGCGCTTGATCTCACCGATGATCTCCGCATACTGCGCCACGATGCGCTCGGTGGCGACTTCGGGATTGCCGAGCTGCGAGTCGATGAACGCGCGCAGCCGCTCGACCACCGGCCCCGAAGTGCCGGCGAGCTTCTCCTGGAGAATGGCGAGCTGCGCGGCGGCAGTCGCGAGCTCGGCGCGCGTGAGGTGGCGGCGTAGATGTTCGCGCACCATCTGCAGTTGAGACGAGCCGCCAAGGAGTTCGTTCTTCGGCGGCTCGCGAAACACCTTCTCGGCCATGCGAGGCAGATTGGCGTCGTGGGCGATCGCCAGTTCGTGCGCCAGTTTCGCCGCGAGCGCAATCCGCTCGGTCGAGCGCAGCGCCTCTACGTCAGCCTTGACCTCAGGCACCGAGAGTTCCTGCGCGAACTGATTCCATCGCACGGAGAACGACAGTACCCTCTCGTGCAATCGCACATAGCGATGCACATGTACCCAGTCCTCGACTGCTTGGGGCGGTAGTCCGGACACGCGGATGGCACCCACCTGTTCCTTCGCATCACCGTTGCCAAAGCTCATCAACCCGAAGGGCTTGCCCGTCTCGCGCGCCCGCTCGATGGCTTGGACGACCTTCGGGTTGCCCAATGCTTCAGCGGGCAACGCCACAGGCCGCTGCAGGAATGCCGCGCGAGCCTGCACCAGTTCGTCGACCTCGGCCAGCAGTGCCTTCAGCGCCTCCTGTTCGCTGGCGAAGTCCGGGCGTCGGCACTTGGTTCGCAGATCGAAGACCCAGGGGCTCTCCAATTCTTCCAGGTGGTGCACGATCTTGAGCACCTGGTCGACTGCCGCGAGCATGCGGCGGGCTTCATCGAGCACCTCGGGCGTCAAGGCACGCAGCGCCAGCAATTCGCCGTCGGCCTCAGCACCATCGATTTCGCGAATACCCACGAGAGCGTCGTGCAGCTTGGCCACCTCTTCGGTAGGCAAGAGCCCGAAGCTCGAGGGCAGCCGTGAAGAGACGTAGATGAGGTCGGTTCCCAGTCGGCGGCGGGCATCTCTGAGCGTCTGTGCCTCGGCGTCGCTCAGGGGCGGGGCGTGCTCCGGCAATAGCGTCAGATCGTCGTCGAACCAGTCGTGCTGTTGTTGGCCGCAGACGACCAGCTCGGCCATCTTCTGCGCGCGCATCTGCACGCCATCGACCTCGATGCCCGCCAACTGCTGAACGGCAATCTGGTCAACGCGCTTGTCGATACGGGCGATCTCGGCGTGTGCGGCGTCGATCAGCTGCTTGCAGCGCTCAATCTCGTCTTGTATGGCGCGTGTGTTGAGCTGCGACAGGTTGTGGATGATGGCCTCGATGGAGGCCTGGAACTGCCGCATCCCTTCCTTGTCGCCTGAAAGCAGCGCCACTGTCAGTGGCCGCACGTCCTCCGGGATCTTCTCCTGCAGCACGGACAACGCATGCTCGCCCTTGGATGTCACCAGCACCTTGCGCCCAGTGGCGAGGTAGTGACAGATGATGTTGGCGATCGTGTGCGTTTTGCCGGTGCCTGGCGGCCCTTGGACGCAGACGCCAGGAGCGCGCTCGAGCATCTCGACGATGGTCTCCTGCTCTTGGTTATAGGGCAGCGGGAAGTAGAGTTCGCGCGGCTCACCCTTGGCACTGCTGCCGCTGCATAGGCCTCGAAACGAGATGGCCTCGTACTTGACGACCTCATCAGAGGGCGGCGTCACGAGGCAAGCAGGGCCGGCAGGTATCGCATCGCCTGCTTGCAGGCGTGCTTTTAGACGACGGATGTCCTCGACCAGGAAGTTGGCCGAGCGCGGACGAACGAACAACACCCATCCGGCCGTGACGAGCAGTTGGTCGGACGGAGTGGGTAAGTCTTGATAGGCCGGGTCGTAGCGCCCCGCCTTGTCGAGGCTTCCGGCGACGAGCTTCAAGATGGGCTCGAAGCTGCCGATGTCGAACGGCGTGAGCGTGCGTTCCGATTCGCTCTCCAGGAGCACCTTGGCCTGCTTCTCGACTTCGGCCGCTCCCATGACTTGACAGGCGCCAAAGGCGTCGAACTCCAGGCGCGGGGCCACGGCCCTGGGGCGCACCGAAATCGTGTGCGTCTGGGGGTCGAGGTCAATCTCGACGACTTGTGTCAGCAGCGGGTACTGGTAGTCGACGCTGACGCCCTTGCCGTTTCCGTCCTCCGTGCGCGTGCCGGTGAACTTCCAGGCCGACACGCCCATGCCCCAAACCAGTTCCCATGGGTTGGAGGTCTCCTCGGCTTCGAGCCGACCCTTGAGCATGAAGAGATCGCCATAGAGTGCGATGGTGCGGCGCCGGGGTTTCTCCCCTTCGGCCCAGGCCTGCCAAAGCGGTATGTAGTCCGTCAAGGCTCTCGTGACGCGCTCGCGGCGATGCTTGTCGCGAGTGGCCGCGACCTCCTCACTCATCGTACGTCTGTCAGCTGCGAATCGATGTTGCAGCGCCTGCTCGTTGAGGGTCGGCACGGGCCCGCTCGGATCGTCGGAATAGGTGATATAGGGCCGCACCTCCTCGTCAGGAGCAGATGGCGAGGTGGACGCGAGGCGCGCAACCTGCAGCCAGATGTGGTCGCCTTCGACCTTGCGATCAAGGTCGACGCCGGGCAGCCCGGACAGGTCCTTTGGGAAACGCCTGAAGTCGGAGGCGCCCGTGAGAACGTAGGCCCTGGGGTCGATCTCCTTGCCCTGCTCGACGATGTAATCGAGCAGGCGTGTAAGCAAACCGTGTTGCGGGGTCGTCGGCATCAGTCTTCCCTGGGCTGTTCTTCTTTGACGGCAGCGGGCACGGCTATGTGGTGGCGCTTGACGTACTCGAGGATGGCGACCTCGAACACGTTGGCCAACGAGCGGCGCTCGGCCTCGGCGGCGGCCACCCATGCACGCCTGACTTCAGGCGTGAGTTTGATGGTCGCGACTTCGGTCTTGCGTCTGACTCGCGGCATCGCTTTGGTCCCATTCGGTGTTGCAAAAGTATTGCCCTGAAGACGTGCGTTCGTCAATGACGGGAAGAGTTGGGGAAGAAACTCTCGAGGCCGAGTTCGAGCAACACAGCATAAGCCATTTCCAAAGGATTGGTTTCGACACGCATCGCCATGATGGGCATACTCCTTTCTCGAAGTCATGGCGTCAGACCGAGCGCCGCGCACTTCCTGCCAGAGGCGCTAAACGGAATTTACAGAAAGGATGGTACACAACCTCGGTCGCCGTTGCAAGGCAGTCTCCGACCGCAACCCGGGGTCTCTAAGTCCTTGTCAGACAAGGAGGTGGCCTCTGGTTCCCACCACGGGCCGCAGAGAAAAACCGAGAACAGAGAGGCGCTGTCGGGGCGGAAACGGCGCTCGGACGGCGCGCGCGTCCGCAAGGCGCCGCCCGGAAACCGCGCCAATACTGGCGTTGCGGGCATGAAAAAAGGCCAACCGAGATCGGTTGGCCTTGGGGTATTGGTGGAGCCGGGGTCCGCCATTCCCATGTAATGTGCAATTTCTCGTCGTTTCAAATAGTATTGTAAATCAAGGCACCTAGGCTATAATCTGTCTCATCGTGTTTCGTCATGCGTCGTAAAATGATAAGGCAAGCGATAAGGCAGAATTTATGCCAAAGGTAATCAACCGGCTCGCCCCACGGGCGCTGGCGAGGTTGCCGGACGGCTACCACGCCGACGGCCGCAATCTCTATCTGCGGGTGCGCGGTGTCTCGCGTAGCTGGGTACTGCGCTACCGGTTCAACGGCAAGATCAACGAGCTCACCTTGGGGCCGCTCGATGTGCTGGCGCTGGCCGATGCGCGGGAAAAGCGCGACGAGCTCTTGCGCGTGCTCAAGCTCGAAAAGCGTGACCCGGCCGAGACGCTGCGCGTGAAACGTCATGTCGCGCTCACCTTCGCCGAATGCGCCGCCAGGCTCATCGAGGCCAAGCGCGCCGAATGGACGAACGCCAAGCACGTGCAGCAATGGGAAAACACCCTCGCGCAGTTCGCTTTCCCCATCATCGGCCACCTGCGCCCCGCCGAGGTCGAGACGCGCCACGTGCTCGCCATCCTCGAGCCGATATGGACGACGAAGACCGAGACGGCATCGCGCTTGCAGCAACGCATCGCGGCCGTGCTCGACTGGGCGGCGGCCCACGGACTGCGCGGCGGCGAGAACCCGGCGCGGTGGAAAGGCCATCTCGACAAGCTGCTACCGGCCCCGTCCAAGGTGGTCGAAGGCGAGAACATGCCCGCGCTCGACTACGCCGAGGCCGCCGACTTCTGGCGGGTGCTCGACGCCAAGACGAGCATGGCCGCCCGGGCGCTCGCGCTGCTCATCCTCACGGCCGTTCGCCCCCTCAACGTGCGCTTTGCCCAATGGCAAGAGTTTGACTTCGAGGCGCGCGTCTGGCGCATCCCCGGTGCCAGCGACTACGGGCAACGAATGAAGACCAAGCGCCCCCACGCCGTGCCCCTGTCGGCGGCCGCGCTCGCGCTGCTGAACACCCTGCCACGCTTTACCGATTGTCCTTGGGTGTTCCCATCGCGCGGCGGCAAGCCTTTGTCGGACATGGCGCTGACGAAACTATTGCGCGACCTGCACGCGGCCAAGCACGCGGCCGACGGCGTAGGTTGGATCGACCGGCGCCAGGGTGGGCGCGTCATCGTGGCCCACGGCTTTCGCGCCACCTTTCGCACCTGGGGCGAGAACGAGACCCACTATCCCCGCGCACTGCTCGAAGACGCGCTCGCGCATGACTACAAAGGCGAGGTCGAAGCCGTCTATGCCCGCGGCGACCTTGTCGAGAAGCGGCGGCCGCTGATGGAGCAATGGGCAAGGTTCGTCACTACAGGAGCAAACGACGATGGTCGATGACTTGAAACGGTGGCGCAACATCCCCGACGACTTCGTTTTGCCGGTGCCCGAGGTGGCGCGCATCTTGGACGTGTCGGAAGAGGCGATCTATGCGGGCGCGACGAACGGCTTTTATTTTTTGGTTGCGCCGTGCGATCGACCAGCTCTAGCCGTTGATTTTACTTTTTCTTTGGGTAAAGAGTATTCAAGTGAAGAAGAGATGAATGAAGATATTTTTTCTTGGGAAAAATGGCCACAATGGATAGAACTAAGCAGTTCAGATGTTGCTCAATGGATTTTTTCCAAAAAAATCAACATGCAAGAGAGGCGTAAAGAAGCTTTTTTTTATCGGCACAACGTTTTTCTCCACTTCTTGGACACAACACCCCTAAGACCCCCGTTTCTCGGCGTCTCTGGCGCTCTTCTCAAGCGATTCCTCAACGAAGGATTCCCCCCGCCTGCCGATTCCCCCAGAGTGCAGGAAATTGAACCGCCCCCGCGGGAAGATGTCCGCGAGACGATGCGCGCCATCGTCGCCGGACTGCTCGAAGAGGCGGGCGCGGCGTTTCTGATCGAGCGCCCTACCGAGGCCGAAGTGTCCAAGGCATCGGCCTTGCTCCAGGCCATCGGGCAGCACCGCGGGAAGACCATCGCCCCCAAGACGCTATCGCGCTACCTGAGGAATTGGCTACGCGCCGAGGATTGATCACGTTTGAAACCGGACATGTCCAAGCGGCGGCGGACATGTCCAGAAAACCCGGCTCTTGGTGAAATATCTTTGGTGTCGCATTCATTCCTTATGGAGCGGCACCATGCAACGTGTTTTATCCCAATCCGAAGTCTGCGAGCTCATCGGCCGCTCGCGTGTATGGGTTTATCGCCACGCGCGCAACGGCACTTTCCCCGCGCCCCGTATGGCCGGTTCCCGGCTCTTTTGGCTGGCCGAAGAAGTCGAAGAATGGCTGCGCACGGCCCCCGTTCCCACGTGGGCGGCCCGGAAGAGGGCGTGAGCGATGGAGGCCCAAAACGAAACGGCCGCCCCGGGTGGAGCTCCCGAGACGGCCGACAAGAACGAATGCACGCTCGCCCAGTATAGCACCCCTTTGACCCTCGTCGTCTTCGAGGCCGACCGTCCCATCACGAAGACGCTGCGGCTCGACGGTGATGGCGAGCTCGAAAAGAAAACACCCCCGCAAATGGCGCGTGGCAAGGCGCGACGCTACCGGCTCGAGAATGTCGGCGAGTTCGTCGAGATGCTCGAATTCCTGGAACCCCGGCACGCGCTCGCCTTTGGCGAACCTTGCGACCCGGCGCGCGACGAGTTCGCCGTCGTCACCAAGGACAAGTTGCCCGCTGTGACCACCCCCGGCGTCATCGCCCGCTCGCGCGAGTTCTTCCAATGGGCGAACGCCCCCGGCGTGCTGCTGCTCGACTTCGACGCGCCCAAGGACGGCGAGCCCTTGGGGATCGACGCGGCGCTCGGCGCCCTCTTCACGGCGGTGCCCGAGCTCGAGGCCGCCCCGATGGTGATTCGTCCAAGTTCGTCGAGCTGCATTTGGCATGGCGAACGCGAGCTTGCCGGGTTGCGCGGCTTTCACATCTACGTCATCGTCGCGGACGCGCGGCGCATCCCCGAGCTTGGCGAGACGATCAAAGGGCGCCTGTGGCTGGCGGGCTTCGGGCGCTATGAAGTGTCGAAGTCTGGCGCCCTGCTCGAGCGAACCTTGGTCGACGCCAGCGTGTGGCAACCCGAGCGACTCGTCTTCGCGGCGGGTGCGCACTGCATCGCCCCGCTCGAACAGCGGCGCGGCCCGCCGATCGTGCGCCACCCCGAGGCGCCCCCACTCGACGGCCTGCCCCCGCTCACCCAAAGCGAGCGGAAGCGGATCGGCGAGGTGCAGCACGTGGCCCGCCAAGCCGTCGCCCCGCTGGCGCGCGAGAAACGCGAAGCCTTCGCGCAAGAGCTCGCGGACGAGCTCTCGGACGGCACCGACTTAGAGCACGCGGCGCATCTCGCGCAGCAGGCAATCGAGAAAAAAATCCTGCACGGCGACTTTCCCCTCATCCTCGAGGACGGGCGCACCGTCACTGTCGGCGAGGTGCTCGACCATCGCGCCAGATACCACGGCGCCTTGTGCCATGACCCGCTCGAACCCGACTACGACGGCGGGCGGCTGGTCGGCAAGCTCTTTTTGGTCGGCATGCGACCGACGCTAAAATCGTTTGCTCATGGTGGCTCCACTTACAGGCTCATTCGCGCCCCGCGGCG
This sequence comes from Tepidiphilus succinatimandens, assembly GCF_006503695.1. Taxonomy (GTDB): domain Bacteria; phylum Pseudomonadota; class Gammaproteobacteria; order Burkholderiales; family Rhodocyclaceae; genus Tepidiphilus; species Tepidiphilus succinatimandens. The sequence continues at coordinate 28,746 of NZ_SBIK01000017.1, read as the reverse complement.
TGTCGAGATCGTGGGCGGGCGCACGCGCGAGCTTGCCGACTGGCTGCTCGAGTATCTGCGCAAAGCCGACGACGTCTTTGATTTTGGCAGCGAGCTTGCCACCGTCAGCGAAGGCCGCGTGATCCCCTTCAAGCGCGAGCGGCTGGCGTACTATCTCGGCGGCGAGTTCCAGTTCTTCGGCAAAAAGAAACAGAGAGACGGAAGCATCGTCGATGAAGACCGCGACCCGCCCCCCAAGGTCATCGACACCCTGCTCGCGCTTGGCGCCGAGCGCAAGCTGAAACCGCTTGAGGCCGTCGTCTCGGCCCCGTTGGTGCGGCTGGACGGCCAGGTGCTCACGGCCCCCGGCTATGATCACGTCTCGCGCTTGTTCTACGACCCCGGCGCCGAGACGCCCCCGATCGTGCCCGAGGCGCCCACGGCCGAAGAGATCGACGCGGCGCTCGACGCGATCATGGCGCCCTTCGAGTATTTCCCCTTTGCCGGGGTGCTCGACCGTAGCGTGCTGCTGGCGGCGCTACTCTCGGCCGTCGAGCGCCCCGTCCTGCCGACCTGCCCCGGCTTTGGGTTCGACGCGCCCGTGCAAGGCAGCGGCAAGACGCTATTGGCAAGCGCCCTATGCGTGCTCGCCACGGGCGAACCCCCGACGATATGGCCCCACGTCAAGAGCGAACGCGGCGACGACGCCGAAGTGCGCAAGCGCTTGACGACGGCGCTGGTGTCGGGCGAGCGGGCGATCGTGTGGGATAACGTGGTCGGCACCTTCGACAGCGCGGCGCTTGCGGCCACGCTCACGGCCCCCATCTATCGCGACCGCATCCTTGGCGTGAGCGAAGCGACGAGCGTACCCAATCGCGCCCTATTCTGCGTGACGGGAAACAATCTCATCCTTTCCGGCGACCTGCCCCGGCGCTTCCTCGTCTGCCGGATCGACCCGCAAAGCGAACGCCCCTTCGCGCGGCGCTTCGCCTTCGACCCGGTGGAGCGGGTGCGGCGGCAACGCCAGCGGCTCGCGGCGGCCGCCTGCGTGATCATTCGCGGCTGGCTGAGCTCGAGCGACTACCGCGACGGCATCCGCGCCCCCGGCAGCACGGCATCGTTCGAGCGCTGGGACGAGCTGGTGCGCCAACCCGTCGCGTGGCTCGCCCGGCGCGACCCGCAACACTGGCGCGACCCGATGGACGCCATCACGGGTGCGACGGCCTCCGACCCCGAGCTCGACAGTCTCGGCGACCTGCTCGAGGCGCTGGCCGCGGCCTTTGGCGCCAAGCCCTTCATGACGCGCGACGTGTTCCAGCGGCTCGAAGGCTACGGGCGCGACCCCGAGCTTGCCGAGGCCTTCGCCGCGTTCCTGGGCGGCGAGCCGCGAAGCGCGAAACAAATCGGCCGCCTGCTGCTCTACCGTCGCGACCGTATCGCCCGCGGCTTGATGCTGCGGCGCCTCGGCGACGACCTTCACGAAAAGGTCGCGAGGTGGATCATTCAGCGGGAGGGGTGACCCTCCACTTTTGCGGGTTTGCGCGGGTTTGCGGGGATTGGTGCACTCCAAAAACTTTTCCTGCAAACCCACCGTGCAGGGTTTGCGCGGATTTGCGGGGATGTTTTCCCTCCTTCGCGCGAGGCGAACAAGACCATTTCTATAGGACGTACACAAAAAGGTTTTGGACTGCCGAGAACCCCGCAAATCCGCCAAACCCGCAAAGTTCTCCAAGAGGAAGGTATGACCACGCTTGACGAGCTCTTCATCCGATCCCGGCGGCGCACCGGCGCGGACGACGCCCCGAAGTGCACCGGCACCGACGGCACCGACGGCGCACGAGCCCACAGCGACGGCAGCACCGACGGCACCGACGCCCCCTTCGTCGGCGCACATGCCACCGACGCCCCGCAACGCACCGGCGGCCCGACGACGGCGCCCACGCCCCGGCATGCACGCCCCGCGGCCACCATCGCCGAGGCACGGCCCGCGGCCACCGACGCCACCCCATCCGCCCCGACGCCCCGGCCTGCCGACGACGCCCCCGCCACCACGTGGCGCATCCGCTACATCGACGGCACCGAGCGCGTCATCGCCTTTTTCCCCGCCAAGACGCGCGAAGAGGTGCTGCACGCCGAGACTGGCGCGGTGGAGGCGGTGGCGCACGCGCCAGGGAAAACGCCACCGGAACGGCCGTTGCTCGAGGACGAGCGCACCCGCATTCGGCGCTGGCTTGAGCTGATCGGCGAGACCGACCCGGCGACCATCGCCAAGGCGGTGGCGGCGGGGGCCGAGGATTCGACGGCGCGGCATTACTACCTGGAGCGATTCCGCGATTGGGAAGAGCGCGCGGCGGTGGCCGAATTCGACGGCGGCTTGCCACGCCCCGAGGCCGAGCGGCTGGCGGTGGCGCAATCGTTCGAGGCCACCGAGGAATCACGCGCGGCACTGCGCGCGGCGCGCCAGGCGTTTGGCGATCCCCTGCCAAGGCCTTGATCACTCCCCCCGTGAAGTGCGCTTACGGCGGCGGTAAGCACGCTTCACGGCCACGCCAAGCGGCGGCAAAAGGTACTCCGACGGGTTCCATGGTTAGGGTGATGCAATCCGCGTTGGTCGGCAGTTTTCGCATCCTGAAACTTGAATATGCCGACGCATCGCGCCGGAATGAGAGACGGCGGGCGGCGATGCGATGCGCTCTTTTTGACGGCTTTAGCGTGACGCTTTCGCCGGTTCAAGCGTGGCGCTTGCGCCGTGCGGCCAGGCTTTGAGGCGGCGTCACCACGCGAACCCTGGAAGAGCACCACCACCCCACGCCAGAAAGAAAAACGGCTTGCGTAGCGGGCTTCTGAGCCATTTTCTCTGGCTGGGATAGGCCATCCTATGGGCGATCCAAGAAAACGGCCTACAGCGGCGCTATGGCGGCGCACGGCCAAGCGCACCTTTTAACCATGGTTGCGACCCAGTTTAACCATGGTTGAAGAGGCAAGGCGCGCGCACCCACGCCAGGAACGGCGGCGGCTGTGGCGACCGGCGGCGGCGGCGGCCGGAAGGCGGTTCATGCCGACCACATCAAAAAAACGGGACGCGCTGCAAGACGATAAGGCAGGAAAAACGATAAGGCAAGTGATAAGGCAGAAATTTTTTGCTTGCCGTTTTTTCCTTTGAAATCAAGCACTTATGCGAATGTGTTGGTGGAGCCGGGGGGAGTCGAACCCCCGTCCGGAAGCCCTCTACAGCCAGGTCTACATACTTAGCCTACCGTTTGAATTTAGCGCCGGTGTGGGTGGGTAGGCTCACCGCACCGACGCGAGCCGCCTTGGTTTTAGGCCCCGAGCCAAGCGGCCCGACCCGGGGACGAGCCTCTGTGAATGACGCTGCGAGATGGCTTACGCCATCATCCGGCCCAGAGGCCAGCCGGTGCAGCGCTCGCCGCCCTCAGGCGGCGAGAGCGAAACGCTCGTCGTTGGCGTTTGTTTGCTTTCCAGTGGATTTACGAGGGGACTGGTCCTCGGTATGCGCTGTGCTGCTTTGCGACCCCCGTCGAAGCCAGGTACGGCCCCATTGGGTTTGCAAGGTATTAGTGCATCGCAGGGCGGAAAAGTTCCGCCGGTGGGTGCACTTTTTTCACGTCGCCTTGCGGGCGGCGAGCAGGTAGTTTACCGCGGTTTCGTCGATCAGGCGATAGGTTTTCGTGAGCGGGTTGTAGCCCAGCCCCTTGAGGGCGACCGGTTCGAGCCCGTGCGATCGCGCCCAGCGGGCGAGTTCGGCGGGGCGGATGAATTTTCCGAAGTCGTGGGTGCCGCGCGGCAGCAGCCTCAGCAGATATTCCGCCCCCAGGATGGCGTGCAGGTAGGCTTTGGGCGTGCGGTTGATCGTGGCGAAGAAGGCCCAGCCGCCGGGGGCGAGCGTCGCGGCGCAGGCGGCGACGATGGATTCGGGGTCGGGGACGTGCTCGAGCAGCTCCATGCAGGTGACGACCTCGTAGGCACCGGGATGTGCTTCGGCGTGGTCCTCTGCGCTCTCTAGGCGGTAGTCCACCGATAGGCCGGATTCCAGGAGATGGAGCTTGGCGACGTCGAGGGCGGCAGCGGAGAGATCGATGCCGGTGACCTTGGCGCCGCGCTGCGCCATTCCTTCGGAGAGGATGCCGCCGCCGCAGCCGACGTCGAGCACGCGTTTGCCGGCAAGGGTGACGTGCGACTCGATCCAGGAGAGCCGCAGCGGATTGATCTCGTGCAGCGGGCGGAATTCGCTCGTCGGATCCCACCAGTGGTGGGCGTGCTCGTCGAATTTGGCGAGTTCCAGCGGGTCGACGTTCGTCATAGCAGTTTCTCCAAAGAAAAACCCCGCCATGGCGGGGTTTTTCGCAGACATCGGATGACCAGAATTACTTGTCGGTGCCGATGACCTGGATTTCGACGCGACGGTCGGGTTGCAGGCAGTCGATGAGTTTCTTGTTGCGGCGGTTTTCCGGGCCCATGTTTTTGCACTTGTCGCCAGTGACGGGCATTTTCTCGCCCTTGCCTTCCGTGTAGACGCGGTTGGCCGGCACGCCTTTGCTGATCAGGTATTTCTTGACGGCGTCGGCGCGGCGCTCGGAGAGTTTCTGGTTGTAGGCATCGCTGCCGATACGGTCGGTATGGCCGACGGCGAGGATGACTTCGACGTTGTATTTGCCGAGTTGCGAGACGATTTCGTCGAGCTTGGCCTTGCCTTCGGGGCGCAGGGTGGCCTTGTCGAAGTCGAAGAGGGTGTCGGCCGCGAGCTTGACTTTCTGCTCGGCAGGTTTCGGCGCGGGACGCGCGACCGGAGCGGCCGGCTTGGGCGGTTCGCATTTTTCTTTGGCGATCAGGTCGGGATCGCAGCTGCAGGCGAGCGGTTTGCCGCTGGCGTCCTTGGCCTGTTCGGCGGCTGCGGGCGACCAGCTGGCGCCTGCCTGCACGCACAGGCCGGAACCCGAGGTGACGACGACGTTGCGGGAGTCGGTGACGTAGGGAACGACGCCTTTCGGATCGACGACGACGTCGGCGGACATCGCGCTCATGGAGAAACCGAGCGTTCCGAGCACGGCGAGCAGCTTGAGGCGGGTGTTTTTAGTCATGGCAGCATCCTTTCTTGTGAAAACGGTTGGGACAAGGTCTGGGATTGCATCCTTGAGTTCATTATACAAGCACTTTTTCAGCGGGTTTGCAACTGAATCCGCTGTCGCCAGTTTTGCGCCAAAGCGGTCAAATGGCTGTTGCTTTCTTGCAACAGAAGTTGGCCGTTGGCCACGCGCCGCCGGCCAGCGACCCAGACGTCGCTGACGTGCTCGCGTCCGGCGACGAAGACGAGATGTGAGCAGGGGTCGTAGCAGGGCTGGGTTTCGACGGCGTCGAGGGCAACGGCGATGAGGTCGGCGGCCTTGCCCGGGCGGATCGAGCCGAGGCGATGTTCCAGGCCGAGGGCGCGGGCAGCGCCGATCGTGGCGAGTTCCAGTGCCTGTATCGCGGGTAGTACTTCGGCGCGTCCTTGGCTGACCTTGGCGAGCAAGGCCGCGTGGCGAATCTCCTGAAAGAGGTCGAGCCGGTTGTTGCTCGCCGCCCCGTCGGTGCCCAGGCCGACGGCGATGCCGGCATCGAGCCACTGGGGTACGGCGGCGATGCCGCTGGCAAGTTTCATGTTGGAGGTGGGGCAGTGCACGAGGGCTACGCCGCGCTCGGCCAGCAGCGCGATTTCGCTCTCGGTGAGGTGCACCGCGTGCACGCCGACGAGCCCCGGTCCCAGCAGGCCGAGGCGGTCGAGCCGCTCCAGGGGGGTCTCGCCGTGGCGTGCGTGTGATTCTTCCCGCTCCTGCGCCGTTTCGAGCAGGTGGATCTGCACCGGCAGGTCGAGCTGGGCGGCGAGGGTGGCGATGCGCTCAAGCGCCGCATCGCCCACCGAATAGGGTGCGTGCGGCGCGAGCAGGAAGGAGACGAGCGGTTCCTCGCGCCAGGCGTCGCGCACGGCGAGCCCTTTGGCGAGCGCCTCGTCGGCGTCGGCCGCGTACGGCGTAGGAAAATCGATGACGGTGATGCCGAGCACCGAGCGCATGCCCATGGTGGTGAAGGCGCGCGCGGCGGCCTCGGGATAGAAGTACATGTCGACGGCGGTGGTGATGCCGCCGCGCAGCATCTCGGCGGCGGCGATCAGCGTGCCGTCGTAGACGAATTCCTCGCTCATCAGGGCCGCCTCGCGCGGCCAGATCGCCTCTTCGAGCCAGCGGCGCAAAGGGAGATCGTCGCCGATGCCACGCAGCAGGGTCATGGCCGCGTGCGTGTGCGCGTTGATGAGGCCGGGCAGCAGCACGTGCTCGGGCAGCTCGACGCGCTCGCGGGGGCGCCAGCGCCGTTCCAGCGCGTCGGTCGGCCCTACGTCGAGGATTTTGTCGCTGCGGATCGCGACGGCGTGACCAGTGAGCAGTGCCCCGGCCGGTTCCATCGGCAGCAACCAGCGGGGGAGGAGGAGGGCATCGGCGGACTGAAGCGCGGTCGGCTCGGGCATCGGCGGGCTCCGGAAGGGGGTTGAACGGCGTGATAAAATAGCGAATTCTACGGATTTGTACGGCGGTTTTTGCTCAATGGATTCTTTTGCCCGCGAAACCTTGCCCGTGCCCCTCGAAGAGGAGATGCGGCGCTCTTATCTCGACTACGCCATGAGCGTCATCGTCGGCCGGGCTCTGCCCGACGTGCGCGACGGCTTGAAGCCCGTGCATCGGCGCGTGCTCTACGCCATGCACGAGTTGGGCAACGACTGGAACAAGCCCTACAAGAAGTCGGCGCGCATCGTCGGCGACGTGATCGGTAAATACCACCCGCACGGCGACACGGCCGTCTACGACACCATCGTGCGCATGGCGCAGGATTTTTCCCTGCGCTATCCCCTCATCGACGGTCAGGGCAACTTCGGCTCGGTCGACGGCGACAGCCCCGCGGCCATGCGCTACACGGAAATCCGCATGTCGCGCATCGGGCACGAGATGCTGGTCGACATCGACAAGGAAACCGTCGATTTCGGTCCGAACTACGACGGCAGCGAGCGCGAGCCGCTGGTGCTGCCTTCCCGCATTCCCAATCTGCTCATCAACGGTTCGAGCGGCATCGCGGTGGGCATGGCCACCAACATCCCGCCGCACAACCTCGGCGAGGTGGTGCGGGCGTGCCTGGCGTTGCTGGAAAACCCCGAGCTCTCCGACGACGATCTGATGCAGTACGTACCGGCGCCGGATTTCCCTACTGCTGGGCTCATCGTCGGGCTCGAAGGGGTGCGCGAGGGCTACCGTACGGGGCGGGGCCGCGTGGTGATGCGGGCGCGCACCCATTTCGAGGAGATCGGCCGCGGCGACCGGCAGGCGATCATCGTCGACGAGCTGCCGTATCAGGTCAACAAGAAGACGCTGCTCGAGCGCATCGCCGAGCTCGTCAATGAGAAGCGCATCGAGGGCATCAGCGAGATCCGCGACGAGTCGGACAAGTCCGGCATGCGCGTGGTCATCGAATTGAAGCGCGGCGAGCATCCCGAGGTGATCCTCAATCAGCTCTTCAAGCACACGCAGATGCAGGATACCTTCGGCATGAACCTGGTGGCGCTCGTCGATGGTCGGCCGCAGACGCTCACGCTCAAGGCCCTCGTCGGGCACTTCCTTGCGCACCGGCGCGAGGTGGTGACGCGGCGCACCGTCTTCGAGCTGCGCAAGGCGCGCGAGCGCGGGCACATCCTGGAAGGTCTGGCGGTGGCGCTCTCCAACGTCGACGAAATCGTCGCGCTCATCAAGGCTTCGCCCACGCCGGCTGCGGCGAAAGAGGCGTTGCTCGCGCGCCGCTGGCATTCGCCGGTGGTGGCGGAGCTGGTGGCGCGCGCAGGCGAGGATGCCGGGCGTTTCCGTCCCGAGGGGCTGGGGGCCGAGTTTGGCTGGTCGGAGGAAGGTTATCGCCTGTCGGAAGTGCAGGCACAGGCGATCCTGGATCTGCGCCTGCAGCGCCTCACGGGGCTCGAGCAGGACAAGATCGTGCAGGAGTACCGCGAGGTGATCGAGCGCATCGCCGATCTGCTCGACATCCTTGCCAGGCCCGAGCGCGTCTCGGCCATCATCGCCGAGGAGCTGCGCCAGATCGCCGCCCAGTACGCCGATCCGCGCCGCAGCGAGCTGGTGCTCGAAGCCGACGAGATCCGCCTCGAAGACCTGGTGGCGCCACAGGACATGGTGGTCACGCTGTCGCACGCCGGCTACGTCAAGCGCCAGCCGCTCGACGACTACCGGGCGCAGCGCCGCGGCGGGCGCGGCAAGCAGGCGGCCGCGGTCAAGGAGGAAGATTTCCTCGAGCAGGTGTTCGTGGCCAATACCCACGACTGGGTGCTGTGCTTCTCCAGCCGCGGGCGCGTCTACTGGCTGCGCGTCTTCGAGCTGCCCGAGGGGGCTCGCGGTGCGCGCGGCAAGCCCATCGTCAACCTCGTGCCCATGGGGCCGGACGAGCGCATCCAGGCCGTACTGCCGGTGCGTGAGTTCGACGATGCGCACTACGTCTTCTTCGCCACCGCCTCCGGCGTGGTGAAGAAGACGGCGCTGTCGGCATTCGCCAATCCGCGCAAGGCCGGGATCGTGGCGCTGTCGCTCGACGACGGCGACCGCCTCATCGGCGTAGACCTCACCGACGGGACCTGCGACGTGATGCTCTTCTCCGACGCGGGCAAGGCGGTGCGCTTCGCCGAAGACGACGTGCGGCCGATGGGGCGCGAGGCGCGCGGTGTGCGCGGCATGGCGCTCGAAGACGGTCAGCAGGTGGTGTCGATGCTGGTGGTGCGCGACGAGTCCGGCTCGGTGCTCACGGCCACGGAGGCGGGCTACGGCAAGCGCACGCCGGTGGCCGAATTCACCCGCCACGGGCGTGGCACCAAGGGGATGATCGCCATCCAGACCAGCCGCCGCAACGGCCGTCTCGTGGCCGCTTGCCTGGTGCAGCCGGGCGATGAGATCATCCTCATTTCGCAGAACGGGGTGCTGATCCGCACTTCGGTCGACGACATCCGCGAGATGGGCCGTTCCACCCAAGGGGTGACGCTGATGGCGCTGGACGACGGCGACCGCTTGGTGACGGTGGTGAAAGTGGCGCGTACGCCGGTGGTCGGGGACGAGGACGAAGGGGAAGACGATGCGGGTGTATAACTTCAGTGCCGGGCCGGCGATGCTGCCGGAGCCGGTCCTGCGCACGGTGCAGGAGGAGCTGCTCGACTGGCACGGGATCGGCTCGAGCATCATCGAGGTGAGCCATCGCGGCAAGCACTTTTCAGAAGTGATCGCGCGGGCGGAGGCCGATCTCCGCAAGCTGCTCTCCATTCCCGAGGACTACGCCGTGCTCTTCCTGCAGGGAGGGGCGACGCTGCAGTTCTCCGCCATCCCCATGAACCTGCTCGGCGGCGGCTCGGCCGATTACGTCGTCACCGGCGCCTGGTCGCAGAAGGCGTTTGCGGAGGCGCAGCGCATCGCGCCCGTGCTCGGCGGCAGGGTCCGTCTGGCCGGCTCCACCGAGGAAAGCGGCTTTACCCGCGCGCCGCGCCCCGAGGAGCTTTCGCTCGATCCCAATGCGCGCTACGTGCATGTGTGCACCAACGAGACGATCCACGGCGTGGAGTGGCTGGAGCTCGAGGCGCTGCAAGCCTCTGGCGTGCCCCTCGTTGCCGACATGTCCTCGCACCTGCTGTCGCGCCCGATCGACGTGCGCCGCTTCGGCCTCATCTATGCCGGGGCGCAGAAAAACATCGGCCCGGCGGGACTGACGCTCGTGATCGTGCGCCGCGATCTCATGGCCTCGCCCTGGGAGGGCACCCCGCCGGTGCTGCGCTACGACCGCATGGCCGAGAACGGCTCGATGCTCAATACGCCGCCCACGTTTGCCATCTACGTCGCCGGGCTGGTTTTTCAGTGGCTCGAATCGCTCGGCGGGCTCGCGGCGATGGCGCAGTGCAACGAAGCCAAGGCGCGTCTGCTCTACGAGTGCATCGATGCCACGCCCTTTTACCGCAACGCCGTCGAGCCGCGCTGGCGCAGCTGGATGAACGTGCCCTTTCGTCTCGCCGACGAGTCTTTGAACGAAACGTTCCTGCAGCAAGCCGAGGCCGCCGGGCTCAAATACCTCAAGGGGCACAAGATGGTGGGCGGCATGCGGGCTTCCATCTACAACGCCATGCCGCTCGAGGGGGTGGAGGCGCTCGCCGCCTTCCTGCGCGATTTTGCCGTGCGGCATGCCTGAGCAAGGGGGGAGGGAATGGACGAGTCGGAACTCTTGGCGCTGCGCCGCCGTATCGATGCCATCGACGAGGAGATCCTCAAGCTGCTCTCCGAGCGCGGGCGCTGTGCGCGGCGCGTGGGCGAGCTCAAGCAGGGGGCGATCTATCGCCCCGAGCGCGAGGCGCAGGTGTTGCGCCGCATCGCCGCGCTCAACCCCGGGCCGCTGCCCGAGAGCGCCGTGCGCACCATCTTTCGCGAGATCATGTCGGCCTGCCTCGCGCTCGAGCAGCCGCTCAAGGTAGCCTATCTCGGCCCGGCCGGGACCTTCTCCGAGGCGGCCGCGCGCAAGCATTTCGGCAGCGCGCCGCAGTTCGTGTCGCTTGCTTCCATTGACGAGGTCTTTCGTGAGGTCGAGGCGGGCAACATCGACTACGGCGTGGTGCCCATCGAGAATTCGGTCGAGGGCATGGTAGGGGTCACACACGATTTGCTCCTGCTGCATCCGCTGCAGATCTGCGGCGAGGTGATGCTGCGCATCCACCAGCACCTCATGTCGCTCGCCCCGAGCCTTGCGGCGGTCAAGCGCGTCTATTCCCACGCCCAGTCGCTCGCGCAGTGCCACGAGTGGCTCTCGCGCCATCTGCCCGACGTGCCCTACGTGCCGGTGGCGAGCAACGCCGAGGCGGCGCGCCTTGCCGCGCAGGATCCGGACGCGGCGGCCATCGCCGGCGAGGCGGCGGCCGAGCGCTATGGGCTCACGGTGCTTGCGGCCAACATCGAGGACGATCCGAACAACACCACGCGTTTCCTCGTCATCGCCAAACACGACGCCGCCGGCCCTTCGGGGCGGGACAAGACTTCGCTCGTGTGCTCCGCGCCGAACAAGCCCGGCGCCATGCACCGTCTGCTCGAACCCTTGGCGCACTATGGCGTTAGTATGACCAAGCTGCAATCGCGTCCGGCCAAGAGCGGGCTGTGGGAGTATGTCTTCTACATCGACGTCGAGGGACATCGGCTCGACGAACCGGTGCGCCAGGCGCTTGCGGCGCTCGAGGAACGCGCCACCTTCCTCAAGCTGCTCGGTTCCTATCCGGCCGCGGCGTGGTGACTTTGGGCAACAGCGCGACGAGGAGAAGCTATGCGCGTCATCGATCACGTTCCGGCGGCGATTCGCTCGCTCGCCCCCTATCAGCCCGGCAAGCCCATCGAGGAGCTCGCGCGCGAACGCGGCCTGAACCCGGCCGACATCGTCAAGCTCGCCTCGAACGAGAATCCGCTCGGCATGAGTCCCAAGGCGCGGGCCACGCTGGAATCGACTGCGGCCGAAGGGGCCCGTTATCCCGACGGCAATGGCTTCGTGCTCAAGGAGGCGATTTCCCGTAAATTCGGCGTCGCGCCCGAGCGCCTGGTGCTTGGCAACGGCTCGAACGACGTGCTGGAACTGGCCGCGCGCATCGTGCTGCAGCCAGGTACCGAGGCCGTGTATTCTCGATACGCTTTTGCGGTCTATCCGCTGGTGACGCAGGCGCTGGGGGCAAGGCCGGTCCAAGTGCCCGCCAGGGACTACGGGCATGACCTCGAGGCGATGCTCGCAGCGATCACCCCGCGTACGCGCGTCGTCTTTCTTGCCAATCCGAACAATCCTACCGGCACTTTCGTGTCCGGCGAGGCGCTGGCAGCGTTCCTCGAACGGGTACCCGAGGACGTGCTGGTGGTGCTCGACGAGGCCTACGGAGAATACCTCGATCCTGCCGAGCGCTACGACGCGCTCTCCTGGGTCGATCGCTTCTCCAACCTGCTCGTGTGCCGGACGTTTTCCAAGATCTATGGGCTTGCCTCGCTGCGTGTGGGCTACGGCGTGGCGCGTCCCGAGCTCGTCGATGTGATGAACCGCATCCGGCAGCCCTTCAATGTCAATTCCTTCGCGCTTACGGCAGCGGCAGCGGCGCTCGAAGACGAGGCGTTCGTCGCGCGCAGCGCCGAGCTCAACCGCCGGGGTCTGCAGCAACTCTATGAAGGATTCGCGCGGCTGGGCTTGCGCTGGGTGCCTTCGCGCGGCAACTTCGTGATGGTGCACGTGGGCGATGCGGCGGCGGTCAACGAGGCGCTGCTCGATCGCGGCGTGATCGTGCGGCCGATCGCCGGCTACGGTCTGCCCGAGTGGCTGCGCGTCACCGTGGGTCTGCCCGAAGAGAACGCCCGCTTTCTCGAAGCGCTCGCCGACATTCTTCCCACCTGAGGGGGTCCCATGAAGACGAAACCGGTGGGACGCCTGGTCGTGTGCGGTGTCGGGCTCATCGGCGGCTCGTTCGCGCTCGCCCTCAAGGCGGCCGGCCTGGTGCGCGAGGTGGTGGGCGTGGGGCGTTCGCAGGCGTCCCTCGAGCGGGCGCTCGCCTTGGGGGTGATCGATCGGGCCGCCGCGGACTGGGCCCAGGCGCTCGCCGGGGCGGAAGTCGTGCTGCTCGCCATGCCGGTGGGGCAGACGGAGGCGGTGGTCAAGGCCATGGCGCCGCATCTGGCGCCGGGCACCCTGGTCACCGATGCAGGCAGCACCAAGCGCAACGTGATCGAGGCGTTTTACCTGCACCTGGGAGGACATCTGGCGCACGCCGTGCCGGGGCATCCCATCGCCGGGGCGGAGAAGAGCGGCTGCGAGGCGGCCGATGCGACGCTCTTTCGCGGCCGCAAGGTGGTGCTCACACCGCTGCCCGAGAACGAGCCCGGTAGCGTGCTGCGCGTGGCGCAGCTCTGGCAAGCCTGCGGCGCGATCATCCGCGAGATGTCGCCGCAGGAGCACGACCGCGTCTTCGCCGCGGTGAGCCATCTGCCGCACGTGCTCGCCTACGCCCTGGTGCACGACCTCGCCGAGCGTGCCAACGCCGAGCAGCTCTTCGAGTACGCCGCGGGCGGCTTTCGCGACTTCACCCGCATCGCCGCGAGCCATCCCGAAATGTGGCGCGACATCTGCCTCGTCAATCGCCAGGCGATCCTCGCCGAGCTCGATCAGTATCTCTCGGAGCTCGCCTTCATCCGCGCCCTGCTGCTGTCGGCCAACGGCCCGGGACTGGAGGAGGTCTTCGCCAAGGCGCGCGCGGCGCGCATGGCCTGGGGCGAGCGCTACGTCAACGACGCCAACGGCGGAGGTTCCGACGAATGAGCGCCTTCCTCGATTTGCCACCTGCGCGGTGCGCCCAGGGCAGCGCGCGGCTGCCGGGCAGCAAGAGCATCTCCAATCGCGTGCTGCTGCTCGCGGCGCTCGCCGAGGGTGACACCCACATCCATGACCTGCTGCACTCCGACGACGTCGCGCGCATGCTCGAGGCGCTCGAGGCGTTGGGCGTGCGCTGGGAGCGCACCGGCGCGCACGACTACGTGGTCCATGGCACGGCTGGCGCTCCCTTCCCGGTGCGTGAGGCCGAGCTCTTCCTAGGCAATGCGGGTACGGCCTTCCGGCCGCTCACCGCCGTGCTCGCCTTGATGGACGGGGAATACCGCCTGCGCGGGGTGCCGCGCATGCACGAGCGGCCCATCGGCGATCTGGTCGAGGCTTTGCGTCAGCTTGGGGCGCGCATCGACTATCTGGAGAACGAGGGCTATCCGCCGCTCGCGATCCATCCGCCCGCGCCCGTCTCCGTCGAGACCGTCCGCATCCGGGGCGACGTCTCCAGCCAGTTTCTCTCGGCGCTCCTCATGGCGCTGCCCTTGCTCGGCCGGCCGATCACCGTCGAAGTCGTAGGGGAGCTCATCTCCCGTCCCTACGTGGCCCTCACCCTCGCGCTGATGGCGCGATTCGGCGTGGAACTCGTCGAGCGCGACGGGCGCTTCCACTACGATGGCCAGGCGCGCTACCGCTCGCCAGGGGAAGTCTACGTCGAGGGGGATGCCTCTTCGGCTTCCTATTTCCTCGCCGCCGGGGTTCTGGGCGGTGGACCGGTGCGCGTCGAGGGCGTGGGGCGGACGAGCCTGCAAGGCGACGTGCGTTTCGCCGAGGCCCTGGAGGCGCTCGGCGCCCGGGTCGCGATGGGAGAGAACTGGATCGAGGCGTCTGCCCCTGAAAACGGTCGACTGCGCGCCTTCGACCTCGATCTCAACCACATTCCGGATGCGGCGATGACGCTGGCGGTCGTGGCGCTCTTCTGCGAGGGGCCGTCTCGCCTGCGCCACATCGGCAGCTGGCGGGTGAAAGAGACCGACCGCATCGCCGCCATGGCCACCGAGCTGCGCAAGCTCGGCGCCACGGTCGAGGAGGGGCCGGATTTTCTCGTCATCACCCCGCCCGAGCGGCTGCAGCCGGCGGCGATCGCCACCTACGACGACCATCGCATGGCGATGTGCTTTTCGCTGGCGGCTTTCGGCGACATCTACGTGCGCATCCTCGAGCCCGAATGCGTCAACAAGACGTTTCCCGAGTATTGGCAGGTGTACCGCTCGGTGGTACGGCCGGTGCCGGTGGTGGCGATCGACGGGCCGACGGCAAGCGGCAAGGGCACGGTGGCGGCGCGCCTGGCCGAGCGGCTTGGCTGGCACTATCTCGACAGCGGTGCGCTCTACCGGCTGGTCGCGCTCGCGGCGCTGCGCCGCGGCCTGGCGACCGAGGATGCCGCGATGCTCGCGCGGCTTGCGCGCGACCTGGACGTGCGTTTCTCCGGCGATCGCATCCTTCTTGCCGGCGAGGACGTGACCGAGGCCATCCGGACGGAAGAAGTCTCCGCCGCGGCCTCACGCATCGCCGTACACGGCACCGTGCGCGAGGCGCTCCTTGCGCGCCAGCGGGCTTTCCGCCGCCGTCCGGGGCTCGTGGCCGAGGGGCGCGACATGGGCTCGGTCGTCTTCCCCGATGCCGAGCTCAAGGTCTTTCTCACCGCCTCCGTCGAAGTGCGCGCCGAGCGGCGCTTCAAGCAGTTGATCGACAAAGGAATGTCTGCTAGCATTGAAAGATTGCGTGAAGAGCTCGAGGCGCGCGACCGGCGGGACCGGGAACGCGCCATCGCCCCTCTGCAGCAATGCCCCGACGCCTTGCGGCTCGACACGTCCCACATCGGCGTGGAAGAGGCCGTGGAGGCCATTTTCGATTGGGTCCGGACGCGCGGGCTTGCGTGATCCGGGAATTTTCATTCACTCTTTTTGTCTTGCGTTTTTCCTGATGGAGAAACGTCTTTGGAAACCGAAACGATGAACTCAACCGCCGTAGCCACTCAACCCACCGAAACCCAAGAAAGCTTCGCCGATCTCTTCGAGCAAAGCCTCGTGCTGCAGGAGATGACGCCGGGGCAGGTGATCACCGCCGAGGTCGTCGGTATCGACGACAACTTCGTCATCGTCAATGCCGGCCTGAAGTCCGAGAGCTACATCCCCAAAGACGAATTCATGAACGACCGCGGCGAGCTCGAAGTCAAGGTCGGTGACTTCGTGCACGTGGCGATCGAGGCCCTCGAAGACGGCTACGGCGAAACGCGCCTGTCGCGCGAGAAGGCCAAGCGCCTGGAAGCCTGGAACGAGCTCGAGCAGGCTTTCGAAGAAGGCCGCATCGTCAAGGGGGTGGTCACCGGCCGCGTCAAGGGCGGCCTCACCGTCATGGTCAATGGATTGCGCGCCTTCCTGCCCGGTTCCCTCGTCGACATCCGCCCGATGAAGGACACTACTCCGATCGAGGGTAAAGAGCTCGAGTTCAAGGTCATCAAGATCGACCGCAAACGTAACAACATCGTCGTGTCGCGCCGCGCCGTGCTCGAAGAGACCATGGGCGAGGATCGCGAAAAGCTGCTCGAGTCCCTGCAAGAGGGCTCCATCGTCAAGGGTGTGGTCAAGAACATCACCGATTACGGTGCCTTCGTCGACCTGGGCGGCATCGACGGGTTGCTGCACATCACCGATCTCGCCTGGCGCCGCGTGCGCCATCCGTCCGAAGTCGTCAACGTCGGCGACGAGGTCGAGGCCAAGGTGCTCAAGTTCGACCGCGAGAAGATGCGCGTCTCCCTGGGCTTGAAACAGCTCGGCGAGGATCCCTGGGTCGGCATCTCCCGCCGCTATCCGGCCGGCACGCGCCTGTTCGGCAAGGTCACGAACCTCACCGACTACGGCGCTTTCGTGGAAATCGAGCCGGGCATCGAAGGGCTGGTGCACGTCTCCGAGATGGACTGGACCAACAAGAACATCCACCCGAGCAAGGTGGTGCAGGTCGGCGACGAAGTCGAGGTGATGATCCTGGAAATCGACGAGGACCGCCGTCGCATTTCGCTCGGCATGAAACAGTGCAAGCCCAACCCGTGGGAAGAGTTCGCCCAGAATCACAAGAAAGGCGACAAGGTCCGCGGCCAGATCAAGTCGATCACCGATTTTGGCGTCTTCATCGGCCTGGAAGGGGGCATCGATGGCCTGGTGCACCTCTCCGACCTCTCCTGGACCGAGCCGGGTGAGACGGCCGTGCGCCGCTACAAGAAAGGCGACGAAGTCGAGGCCGTGGTGCTCGCCGTCGACGTCGAGCGCGAGCGCATCTCGCTGGGCATCAAGCAGCTCGAGGGCGACCCCTTCACCAACTACATCGCCACGCACGAGAAGGGCTCCGTGGTCACCGGTACCGTCAAGTCGGTCGAACCCAAGGGTGCCGTGATCCAGCTCGAGGACGAGGTCGAGGGCTATCTGCGCGCCTCCGAGGCGGCGGCGCATCGCGTCGACGATCTCACCCAGCTCCTGCACGAAGGGCAGCAGGTGGAAGTGGCCATCGTCAACGTCGATCGCAAGAATCGCAGCATCAATCTGTCGATCCGCGCCAAGGAGCAGGCCGAGCAGGCCGAGGCGCTCAATCGGCTGGCGGGTGAAGGTGCCTCCGCCAGTGGCACGACTAGCCTCGGTGCGTTGCTCAAAGCCAAACTCAACGAACAGAAACAGTCCTGATCGACCAGCGGCCATGACCCGTTCCGAATTGATTGAACGGCTGGCCGCGCGTTTCCCGCAGCTACCGTCCAAAGATGTGGAGCTTGCCGTGAAACTGATCCTGCAGGCGATGGGCGAGACGCTCGTCGCCAATGGCCGCATCGAAATCCGCGGCTTCGGCAGTTTCACGCTCACGTATCGCCCGCCGCGCATGGGGCGCAACCCGAAAACGGGTCTGCCCGTGCCGGTGCCGGCGAAATACGTGCCGCATTTCAAGGCGGGCAAGGAACTGCGCGAACGCGTGGACCGGCACAAGGCCCCGGAGCCGGCGGCCGTGTGTTGACGGCACCTCGACTAACCTGCTGCGCAACGGTCTTTCGAGGCGCCTTTGACCGCCTGGCGCTCGTCCCGAGAGAGGCGGCCCGCGAGGGCCGCTTCTTTTTTTTCGTCCGGCTTGGGATAATCGCACGGTGCGGACAGGGGTTCCGCCAACCAGGGGAAACGAGATGCGAATGTTCGTTTGGGTGCTCCGGTTCGTCGTCTTCGGCGTGCTCGTCGCCTTCGCGGCGCAAAATCATGCGCCGGTGACCGTGGAATGGTTCGGCCGGCAATGGCAGGCGCCGCTCGCCGTGGTGCTGCTCGTCACGGCCCTGGTGGGAATCCTGCTCGGCCTGAGCTTCACGTTGGGTACCCTCGTGCGCCAGAAATGGACGCTGTCCCGCCTTCGTCGCCGTCTGGAGACGGCGGAGCGCACGAACGAGAACCCTGGTCGCACGCTGCCTACCGCATGAACGAACTCCAACTCTGGTGGCTGCTGCTGCTGCCCGTCTTCTTCGGCGTGGGCTGGGTGGCCGCGCGCATCGACATGCGCCAGGTGGTGCGCGCTTCGAGCCGCCTGCCGCGTATCTACCTCACGGGGCTCAATCACCTGCTGCACGACGAACTCGATCAGGCGATCGAGGCGTTTCTTTCTGCCGCGCGTGAGAACCCCGCCACGCTGGAACTGCAGCTGGCGCTGGCGGTGCTCTTTCGCCGGCGCGGTGAATTCGATCGCGCGATCCGTATCCACCAGGAACTGCTCGCGCGCGAGGATTTGAGCGAGGAGCGTCGCAGCGAGATCCTTGCCGAACTGGCGCTCGATTATCACAAGGCCGGATTCTTCGACCGTGCCGAAGCGCTCTACGCCGCCTTGCAGCAGACCGAGCGCAAACATTGGGCGCTCGCCCAGCTGCTGGAGATCTATCAGGTCGAGAAGGACTGGCGCAAGTGCATCGACGTGGCTACGCGCCTGGCGCGGGACGATAGCCCCGTCTGGCGCGTCCGGCTCATCCATTACCACTGCGAGCTCGCGGCGCTCGCGCTGACTGCCGAACGCTGGGACGAGGCCGGGCACCACCTCGAGCAGGCGCGCGCGATCGAGCGGCACGCCGTGCGTCCGATTCTGCTCGAAGGAGAGCGGCATTTCCTGCAGGGACGGTTCGAGGCGGCGTTCGAAGAGTGGCTCACGCTCGAGCGTATCGCCGTGGAGCATCTGCCGCTGGCGATCGACCGGCTCATGGCGGTGGCCGAACGCTGCGGCTGGCAGGCGAAGCTCTTGAAGCGCATGCGGCAGTGGCTGCACCGCTACCCGCAGCTCGACCTGGTCGAGCGCTATGTCGAGTTCGAGGCGCGCCACGGCGAGCCGGCCACGGCCATGCGCCTGTTGCAAGGGCTGCTGCGTCAGCAGCCCAGCCTCATCGTGCTCGACGAATACCTGCTGCTGGTGGCGCGCCACGTCGATCCGGCCTGGCTCGCCGACGTCGAGCGCGTGCGGGAGGTGGTGCACGGCTACGTGCAGCGGCTGGCGCGCTATCGCTGCACGCAATGCGGCTTCAAGGCGCGACGCCACCTGTGGCGCTGTCCTGCCTGCGGTCAATGGGAGACGTTCGGCCCGGCGCGCGTCATCGAGATCGACGCGATCGCCGGTCATTGAGAGGAAAAGAGCAATGTTCGAGACGATAGAATCCTGGGTGGGCAAGACGCCGCTCGTGCGTCTGCAGCGTCTGGGGGCGGGGGAGAACAACGTGCTGCTCGCCAAGCTCGAGGGCAACAATCCCGCCGGTTCGGTGAAGGATCGCCCGGCGCTGGCCATGATCCGCGGTGCCGAGGCCCGCGGCCAGATCAAGCCGGGCGACACGCTCATCGAGGCCACCAGCGGCAACACCGGCATCGCGCTCGCCATGGTGGCGGCGATCCGGGGCTATCGCCTGATCCTGGTGATGCCGGAAAACCAGAGCGTCGAACGGCGCCAGATCATGAAGGCTTATGGCGCCGAACTCGTGCTCACGCCCAAGGGCGGCGGCATGGAGCTCGCCCGCGACGTCGCCGAGCAGATGCAGCGCGAAGGCAAGGGCGTCATCCTCGATCAGTTCTCCAATCCCGACAACCCCCGGGCGCACTACGAAACCACCGGTCCCGAGCTGTGGGAGCAGACGGCGGGGCGCATCACCCACTTCGTCTCCAGCATGGGCACGACCGGCACCCTCATGGGCGTGGCGCGCTACCTCAAGGAAAAGAATCCTGCCGTCGTCACCGTCGGCTGCCAGCCGGAGGAAGGATCGCAAATCCCGGGCATCCGCAAGTGGCCTGCGGAATATCTGCCGAAGATCTATCGCCCGGAGCTCGTCGACCGGATCGAACCGATCACCCAGGCCGAGGCCGAGGAAATGGCGCGGCGGCTGGCGCGTGAGGAGGGGATCTTCGCCGGCATCTCTTCCGGCGGGGCGCTGGCAGCGGCCCTGCGCGTGGCTTCCGGGGTGCGCGATGCGGTCATCGTCTTCGTCGTGTGCGATCGCGGCGACCGCTATCTCTCCACCGGCGTCTTTCCCGCCTGACGATGAGTGCGCCGACGCTCGTTTTCGACCTGGAGACGATCCCCGACGTGGCAGCGTTGCGGCTGCTCCACGAGCTGCCCGACGCGCTGTCCGACGAGGAAGTGGTGGAATACGCCGCCCAGCGCCAGCGCGCCCGCAGCGGCAGCGACTTTCTGCCGCATCACCTGCAGCGCATCGTGACACTGGCCGGCGTCTGGGACAATGGGCACGACGTGAAAGTGTTTTCACTGGCCGCGCCCGAACTGGACGAGGCCGAGATCCTGCGTCAGTTCTTCGCCGCCATCGACAAGAAACGCCCCCAGCTCGTGACCTGGAACGGCGGCGGCTTCGACTTGCCGGTGCTGCACTACCGCAGCCTGTTGCACGGCGTGCAGGCAAGCGCCTATTGGGAAGTGGGAGAGCGGGAGTCGGAATACCGCTACAACAACTACCTCGGGCGTTTCCACTGGCGCCATCTCGACTTGATGGACGTGCTCGCCGGCTACCAGACGCGCGCCGCCGCACCGCTCGACCAGATCGCCCGGCTGCTCGGTTTTCCCGGCAAACTCGGCATGGACGGCGGGCAGGTGTGGGGCGCCTGGTGCCGGGGCGAAGCCGCGGCGATCCGGGCGTACTGCGAGACCGATGCCGTCAATACCCATCTCGTCTTCCTGCGCTTCCAGTGGCTGCGCGGCAAGCTCGACGAGAGGGAACTGAAGTCCGCTCTCGATCGCCTGCGCGAACATCTCGAAAAACTCCCCGGTGCGCACTGGCGCGAATTTTTGGCGCAGTGGCCCTTGACAGCCGCCGATCCGAAGATATAATCCCCACCTCTAACAGGCGCGTAGCTCAGTTGGTTAGAGCACCACCTTGACATGGTGGGGGTCGTTGGTTCGAGTCCAATCGCGCCTACCAGATTCTAGGAGCTTCTCATGATCCGAACTACCCTGCGCTCTTCCTGACCGCCTCACCGGGGAAGAAGCTCCTGTACCAAGAATGCGGCCCGGTGGCCGCATTTTTTTTTGCCTGCGAGACACGAACATGATTCGAATCACCCTGCCCGATGGATCCATCAAGGAATTCCCCGCGCCCGTGACGGTGCGCGAAGTGGCCGAGTCGCTCGGTCCGGGGCTTGCTAAGGCCGCGCTCGCCGGCAAGGTCGACGGGCGTCTCGTCGATCTGTCGCACCGCATCGAGCACGATGCTCGCGTCGAGATCGTCACCGATCGCAGCCCCGAAGGTCTGGAGATCCTGCGCCACTCCACCGCGCATCTGCTCGCGCACGCCGTCAAGGAGCTCTTTCCCGAGGCCCAGGTGACCATCGGCCCGGTGATCGAAAACGGCTTCTACTACGACTTCGCCTACGACCGTCCTTTCACCCCCGAGGATTTGGAGAAGATCGAAGCCCGCATGCGCGAGCTCGCCTCCCAAGCCATCCCCGTGGTGCGTGAGGAGTGGCCGCGCGACCAGGCGATCGAATTCTTCAAATCCCTCGGGGAGCACTACAAGGCCGAGATCATCGCCTCCATTCCCGAAGGGGAGACCATTTCCCTCTACCGGCAAGGTGGCTTCATCGACCTGTGCCGCGGTCCGCACGTCCCCTCCACCGACAAGCTCAAAGCCTTCAAGCTCACCAAAGTGGCCGGAGCCTATTGGCGGGGCGATGCGCGCAACGAGCAGCTGCAGCGCATCTACGGCACCGCCTGGCCCGACGAGAAGTCGCTCAAGGCCTATCTGACCCTGCTCGAAGAGGCCGAGAAACGCGATCATCGGCGGCTCGGTCAGCAACTCGACCTCTTCCACTTCGAGGACTGCGCGCCCGGCGCCGTCTTCTGGCATCCCAAGGGCTGGCGCATCTTCCAGGCCCTCATCCAGTACATGCGCGCCCGCCAGGAAGCGGCCGGCTACGTCGAGGTCAACACCCCCGACGTCATGGACCGCTCGCTGTGGGAGCTCTCCGGCCACTGGCAGAACTATCGCGACCACATGTTTACCACCCAGACCGAGGACGGTCGCGTCTTTGCCTTGAAGCCCATGAACTGCCCCGGGGCGGTGACCATGTTCAAGCACGGGCTGCACAGCTACCGCGATCTGCCGCTGCGCATGGCCGAATTCGGCAAGGTGCACCGCTACGAGCCTTCCGGCGCCCTGCACGGGCTGCTGCGCGTGCGCCACTTCACGCAAGACGATGCGCACATCTTCTGCACCCCCGAGCAGATGGAAGAAGAGTGCCGCACCGTCGTGCGTCTCATCATGGACATCTACAAGGATTTCGGCTTCGAGCAGGTGCGCGTCAAGCTCTCCACCCGCCCCGAACACCGCATCGGCAGCGACGAGATCTGGGATCGGCTCGAAGGGGCGCTCGCACGGGCGCTCGAATCCATGGGCATGAGCTACGAGCTCTTCCCTGGCGAGGGCGCCTTCTATGGGCCCAAGCTCGAATTCGTGCTGCGCGACGCCATCGGCCGCGACTGGCAGTGCGGCACCCTGCAAGTCGACATGAATCTGCCCGAGCGCTTCGACCTCGAATACGTGGCCGAGGACAACACGCGCCAACGGCCGGTGATGCTGCACCGGGCGCTCTTCGGCTCGCTCGAGCGCTTCACCGGGATCCTCATCGAACACTACGCCGGGGCGCTGCCCGCCTGGCTCGCGCCGGTGCAGGCCGTGGTGCTCAGCATCGCCGAGCGTCATGCCGAGTATGCACAGCAGGTGGCCGATGCGCTGCGACGCCAAGGTTTTCGCGTCGAGACCGATTTGCGCAACGAAAAGATAAACTATAAAATCCGCGAGCACAGTGTGCACAAAATCCCTTACCTGCTCGTCGTCGGCGACCAGGAGCGGGAATCGGGAGGGGTGGCGGTGCGCGCCCGCGGCAACCTCAACTTGGGTTCCATGCCGCTCGACGGTTTCATCGCGCGTCTGCGCGAGGAGATCGAGCGCAAGTCGCCCGCCCCTGCGTCCAGTCAGACATAGGAGAGCAAGACCATCGCACAGGAAAAGAAAGTACGCGTCAACGACGAAATCGACGCGCCGCAAGTTCGCTTGATCGGAGAGGACGGAGAGCAGCTGGGCGTCGTGCCGCTCGCCAAGGCGCTGGCGGTGGCCGAGGAGGCGGGGCTCGATCTCGTCGAGATCGCGCCCATGGCCAATCCGCCCGTGTGCAAGGTGATGGACTACGGCAAGTACCGTTACCAGGAGCAGAAAAAAGCGCAGGAAGCCCGGCTCAAGCAAAAGCAGATCCAGGTCAAGGAAATCAAGCTGCGTCCGGGGACCGACGAGAACGACTACCAGATCAAGCTGCGCAACCTGCGCCGTTTCCTCGAAGAGGGGGACAAGGCCAAAGTCACGTTGCGCTTCCGCGGGCGGGAGCTGTCACACCAGGAGCTGGGCATGCGCCAGCTCGAGCGTATCCGCGAGGATCTGGCCGACATCGGCGTGGTCGAGCAGATGCCCCGGCTCGAAGGGCGGCAGATGGTGATGGTGATCGCGCCCAAGAAAAGCAAATAGATGATGGTCTTGCGCTTCGATTCGCGGTAAAATAAAAGCTTTCTCGCCGTCGAGGCGAGAAAGGGCGCCGCGGCGGTTCGGTCGCGGTGCACCACAAGTGAAGCCGGGCCCATAAACGCCTCCGCCGGAGGCTGCCTGGCGTCATGTCATAGGAGAGCCTTCATGCCCAAGATGAAAACCAAGAGCGGGGCCGCCAAGCGTTTCAAAGTGCGCTCGAGCGGCAGCATCAAGCGTTCCCAGGCGTTCAAGCGCCACATCCTGACGAAGAAAAGCCCCAAGCGCAAGCGCCAGCTGCGCGGCATGGTCGAGGTCCATCCGAGCGACCTGTCCCTCGTCAAGAAGATGATGCCTTACGCCTGATAGGAGAACGACATGCCTCGCGTCAAACGCGGTGTCACCGCCCGTGCCCGCCACAAGAAAGTCCTAGCCCTTGCCAAAGGCTATCGCGGCCGCCGCAAGAACGTCTACCGCATCGCCAAAGAAGCGGTGATGAAGGCCGGCCAGTATGCCTACCGCGACCGGCGGCAGCGCAAGCGCCAATTCCGTGCCCTGTGGATCGCCCGCATCAACGCCGCCGCGCGCGAGTGCGGCCTCACCTACAGCGCGTTCATGAACGGACTCAAGAAAGCCAGCGTCGAGGTCGACCGTAAGGTGCTCGCCGACCTGGCCGTGTTCGACAAGCCGGCATTTGCTGCTCTCGTCGAACGGGCGCGCGCCCAGCTCTCCGCCTGAACCCACGAAGACGGCGGCGAAAGGGCAGCTCGAAGAACCGTCGCGAGCGGCTGCAGGGCAAGGCGCCCGGAGCGCAGGATGCGAGACCTATCGCCCAGATAGGCGAGCATCCGAGCACCGCGCAACACCGCCATGCAGCCGCGCAGCAGGTTATACGAGGTGTCCAAAAGGAGGCGCTTGCCTCCTTTTTTACTTTGGCAGCAGGAGCAAGCGATGATCGATCCGGATGGCTTGGTGGAATCGGCGCGGCAGGCATTTGCCGCCGCGGCCGATCCGGCCGAGTTGGAGCGCGTCAAGGCGCGTTTCCTCGGCAAGGCGGGCGTCGTCACCGAGGCGCTCAAAAGTCTGGCAAATCTTCCGCTGGAAGAGCGCAAGCGCGCTGGCGCGGCGATCAACCGGGCCAAGGCACAAATCGAGACGCTGCTGGAGGAGACGCGTGAGGCGCTCGCCCGGCGTCGGCTCGAAGCGCAGCTCGCCGCCCAGGCGCTCGACGTGACCCTGCCGGGGCGCAATGGGAGTATCGGCGGTCTGCATCCGGTCACACGGACGCTGGAGCGCGTCGAGGCGCTCTTTCGCTCGATGGGCTTTGCTTCCGTCGATGGCCCCGAGATCGAGACCGACTGGCACAACTTCACCGCGCTCAACACGCCGGCGGACCACCCGGCGCGCTCCATGCACGATACCTTCTATCTGCAAGGGCGCGACGACGTCGTGCTGCGCACGCATACCAGCCCCGTGCAGATCCGCGCCATGCTCGCGCATACCGCGCGGCATCGCGACGCGGCGTCGATGCCCGATCTGCGCGTCATCGTCCCCGGGCGCGTCTATCGCGTCGATTCCGACGCCACCCATTCCCCCATGTTCCATCAGCTCGAGGGACTGTGGGTCGGCAAGGACGTGGCGTTCGCCCACCTCAAAGGCGTCATCGCCTCCTTCCTGCGCGCCTTCTTCGAGACCGAGGCGCTCGCCGTGCGCTTTCGCCCTTCCTTCTTTCCCTTCACCGAGCCCAGCGCCGAGATCGACGTGCGCTTCACGAGCGGCGCACTCGAGGGCCGTTGGCTCGAGATCGCCGGCTGCGGCATGGTGCATCCCCAGGTGCTGCGCAACGGTGGCTTCGATCCCGAGTCGGTGCGCGGATTCGCCTTCGGCATGGGGCTCGACCGCCTCACCATGCTGCGCTATGGCATCAACGACCTGCGGCTCTTCTTCGAGAGCGACCTGCGCTTCCTCGCGCAATTCCGCTAAAGAGGCCCATCATGAAGTTTCCCGAACGCTGGTTGCGCGAATTCTGTGATCCCCCTCTCTCGGCGGAAGAACTCGGCGAGCGGCTCACCATGGCCGGGCTCGAACTCGAATCCCTCGAGCCGGCCGCGCCGCCCTTCAGCGGCGTGGTCACCGCCCGCATCCTCGGCGCCGAACCGCATCCCAATGCCGACAAGCTGCGCGTGTGCCAAGTCGACGTAGGGGGCGAAACGCCATTACAGATCGTCTGTGGCGCACCCAACGCCCGGGCCGGCATCGTCGTGCCCTGCGCCCTCGTCGGGGCCCAATTGCCGGGCGGGCTGGTAATCAAGCGTGCCAAGCTGCGCGGCGTCGAATCGCAAGGGATGCTGTGCTCGGCGCGCGAACTCGGTCTGAGCGAGGATCACTCGGGGCTGCTCGAACTCGACCCGGACCTGACACCCGGCCAGGACATCCGCCAGGTACTCGAACTCGACGAAGCCGTCTTCGACGTCTCGCTCACGCCCAACCGTGCCGACTGCCTCAGCATCCTGGGTATCGCGCGCGAGGTTTCGGCGCTCACCGAAGCGCCGCTGCGCCTGCCGCGCATCGATCCGGTCACGGCGACGCTGGACGCCGTCCGGCCTATCCAGCTGGCGGTCCCCGAAGCGTGCCCGCGCTACCTCGGTCGAATGATCCGTGGGGTCGATGCCAAGCGCCCCACGCCCGAATGGATGCGTCGCCGGCTCGAGCGCAGCGGCGTGCGTGCCATCCATCTGCTCGTCGACATCACCAACTACGTGATGCTCGAACTCGGCCAGCCGCTGCACGCCTTCGACGAGGCCAGGCTGCGGGGCGGCATCACCGTGCGCTGGGCTCGGCCGGGCGAGACCCTGCCGCTTTTGAACGAGCAGCGCGTCACACTCGCGCCCGACGTGCTCGTCATCGCCGACGAGGGAGGCCCCGTCGCGATGGCCGGCATCATGGGCGGCGAGGGCAGTGGGATCACGCTCGACACCACCGACGTCTTTCTCGAGAGCGCCTTCTTCGCTCCTGCCGCCGTGGCCGGACGCGCGCGTCGCTACGGGTTCGTTTCGGAAGCCTCGCATCGCTTCGAGCGCGGCGTCGATCCCGAACTGCCGCGCCGCGCCCTCGAGCGCGCCACTGCCCTCGTGCTCGAACTCGCTGGCGGCGCTGCCGGCCCCATCAACGAAACCGTCGCCCCCGAGCACCTGCCGCGCCGTGATCCCATCTGGTTGCGGTCCGAGAAAGTCCCTGACGTACTTGGCATCCCTTTATCATTCGATCGCATTCTCGCCCTGTTGCGGCGCGACTTCATCGACGTGCAGCAAAACGGAGGAGTGGTCATCGCCCAGGCCCCGAGCTGGCGTTTCGATCTCGCCATCGAAGAAGACCTGATCGAGGAAGTCGCCCGACTGCATGGCTACGACGAGATCCCGGCGCTCACCCCGCTCGCACCCATGGCGCCCCTGCCCGTGCCCGAGGGCGAGCGTACGAACGCGGACGTGCGCGCCCGCCTCGTGCTGCGCGACTACCATGAAGTCATCACCTATGCCTTCATCGACGAGGCGCTCGAGCGCGAACTCCTAGCCAACGCCGCACCGATCCTGCTCACTAACCCGATCGCCCGGAACATGAACGCCATGCGCAGTTCCCTCTGGCCGGGGCTGCTGCAGGCGCTGCAGACGAACCGCAAGCGCCAGCAGGCACGCGTGCGCCTCTTCGAGCTCGGCCGCTGTTTCCTGCGCGACGAATCCGCCGATGCCGCCGTGCCCGGTTTCGCCCAACCGCTGCGGCTCGCCGCGCTCGCTGCCGGCCCCGTCGTGTCCGAACAGTGGGGCGTCCCTTCCCGTCCGGTAGACTTCTACGATCTCAAAGGCGACCTGGAAGCGCTTCTCGCGCCGCTCGTCCCCCGCTTCGAGCCTGCCGCTCACCCCGCGTTGCATCCAGGACGCAGCGCGCGCGTGCTTCTCGAGGGGCGAGCCGTCGGCTGGATTGGCGAATTGCATCCCGAATGGGTGCAGCGGCTCGAACTCGGCACTGCGCCCCAGCTCTTCGAGCTCGAGCTCGACGCAATCCGCCGTCGCCCCGCGCCGCACTACGTTCCCGTGTCGCGCCAGCCCGTCGTGCAGCGAGACCTCGCCTTCGTGGTCGACGCGAACGTGCCGGCGCAGACCCTGCTCGATGCGTTGCGCAGCGAAGCCCCTGCTTGGGTGCGTCAGATCACGCTCTTCGACGTCTATCAGGGGCAAGGTGTCGAGCCAGGCAAGCGCAGCCTTGCCTTCCGCCTCACCCTGCAGCATGACGAGCACACACTCACCGACGAAGAGATCGACGCGCTGCTGCAGCGCCTGTGTGCCCAGATCGAGACGCAATTCGGTGCCCGCCTGAGGCAACAATGACGATGAGGAACATCCCATGACTGCCCAGCTCACCAAGGCCGAGCTCGCCGACATCCTGTTCGAGCGCGTCGGCCTCGCCAAACGCGAAAGCAAGGAGCTCGTCGACGCCTTTTTCGCCGAGATCGAAGACGCGCTCGAACGCGGCGAAACGGTTAAACTTTCCGGATTCGGCAATTTCGAGCTGCGCGACAAGCCGCAGCGCCCGGGGCGCAACCCCAAGACCGGCGAAGAAGTTCCCATCCCGCCACGGCGGGTGGTCACCTTCCACGCCAGCCAGAAGCTCAAACACGCCGTGGAGCGACTGACGCATGGAGAAGAAACCCGCTGAGGGCGGCGCCTTGCCGCCCATCCCACCCAAGCGCTACTTCACGATCGGCGAAGTAGCGCAGCTGTGCGACGTCAAACCCCACGTGCTGCGCTACTGGGAGCAGGAATTCACCCAGCTGCGACCCGCCAAGAGGGCCAATCGCCGCTACTATCAGCACCACGAAGTGCTCCTCGTGCGCCGCATCCGGCATCTGCTCTACGACGAAGGCTATACCATCGCCGGGGCGCGTCAGCGACTCGGCGAAGAGCACCTCGTCGAGGCCGCAGCCAGGGCGGCCCTCGAACAATTGCGCACCCGCGTACAGCAGGTTCGCGGAGAGCTCGAATCGCTCCTCGGGCAGTTGCGTAGCTGAAGAAAACCGCAAGGGGGCTTGCGTCGCGTCGCATGACTCCCTATAATTCGCCTCCCTGCCGCGGAAGCGGCGCCCTCCGTAAGGTAGAGGATGTTGGGAGGGGTTGACAGCGGTAGGGGAGTAAGGAATAATGCTGGTTCTGCCGCGCTGCTGAGGTGGTGTGGTGGGAAGGGAAGGTTCTTTAAGAATTTGGGGACAGCCGAGCGGTGTGGGTGCTGGCGAGGGGTAGAGCGCT
>NZ_SBIK01000016.1 GCF_006503695.1 Tepidiphilus succinatimandens | reverse complement strand
TCACCACATCCCCCAGAAAGCCCTGGGACATGTCCCGCCCATCGAGGCCATGAAAAGATGGTACAAAGAAAAACCGGAACTTTTCATAAAAGTGCCACGCAATCGTCCGGGACCTGACAACTTCGTCAAGATCGATGGCGCCTTCATCCGCGGCATCGAGCACTCGAAGACCGACGAAGCGCTGGTGCGCAACCTCGCCCGCCTGTGCCACGATCTCGGCATCCAGACGGTGGCCGAATTCGTCGAGAGCCAGGAACTTCTGGAGCGGGTGCGCGAACTGGGAGTGACCCATGCGCAAGGGTATTACATTGGTCTTCCTCGGCCGGATCTCTTTCTGCCTGCAGGGGCGAATGCCGAGGGATGAATGTGCCCCGGCCAGGCGCCAGTGGATGGAGCCGCTGCGCGGCGGTTTCTGCGCCGGCGCTCAGGTCGAGGCATGCATCGTCTCTTCGGTGCGGGCCTTGCGCTCGCGCCAGATGAGATGCAGGTTGCGGGCGTAGATGAAAAGGCCCGTGAGCTGGCCGATGATGAAGACAGGATCGGCGCGGTAGATGGCGTAGGCAAGCAGCGTCGCCCCGCCAGCGAGGCTGAAGTACCAAAATGCTATTGGCATAACGCTTCGCCGCTGGCGTTCGCTCGCGAGCCACTGGACGAGAAAACGCATCGAGAAAAGCGCCTGACCGGTCAGGCCGATGCCGAGCCAGATGAGGTCGGGGTTCATCTTTGTTCTCCGTGCCGTGAAGGGTAGGGCAAGCGGCGACGGTGCAGCAGCCACCACACACCGAAGAGATCGACCAGACCGACCCAGAGGCGGTTGCCGATGCCGTATTTCGACGTGCCGTGCCGCCTGGGGCGGTGATGCACCGGCATCGAGACGACGCGTCCTCCTTCGCGTCGCACCAGCGCCGGCAGGAAGCGGTGGAAGTGGTCGAAGTAAGGCAGGCGCAGGAAGAGCTCGCGCCGGATGAGCTTTACGCCGCAGCCGCTGTCCGGCACGCCGTCGTGCAATAGCGCCGAACGGACCGCATTGGCGATGCGCGAGGATAGCCGTCGAATCCACGTGTCGTGGCGATCGACGCGGTGGCCGATGACCATGTCCGGTGGGTCTGACTCCTGCTGCACCAGGGTCCAGAAACGCCACAGGTCGGCCGGATCGTTCTGACCGTCGCCGTCGAGCGTGCCGATCCATGCTCCTTGTGCAGCGAGCGCCCCGGTGAGCAGCGCCGCGCTTTGACCGGCATTGCGCTCATGGCGCACCACGTGCCAGTTCGGCCCCTTCTGGGCGCAGAGGTCTTGCAGCACGGCAAACGTGTCATCGGTGCTCGCGTCGTCGACGAAGATCACCTCGAAGTCGAGCTTGCCGCCGAGCGCGGCTTGGATTTCGTCGGCGAGGGTGGCGACGTTGTCGCGTTCATTATGTACAGGAATGACGATGGAGAGGTCCATGAAGTTCACTCCGACGCGTCGTCGACGTCGTCGTTGGGTTGAAGGGTGGGGGATGAAGGATGGGAAAGCGCCGCGATTTCGCGGGCGGAGGCGATGAAGAGGATTTGTCCGCGATAGGGTTGCTGCAAGAGGGGCGCCGCGAACTCGGGGGGCGGCATGCCCTTGAACGTATCGATGAGGATCCCTTCGGGATGTTCCTTGGCCCAAACATGCAGCTCCGACCAGGAGATTTCCTCGATCGGTTGATTCAAACGGCCGTAGAAGTGGAATTGATCGTGATATTGACCCACGAACGCCACCGGACGCCCTTCGGCCTGGGCTTGGGCGATGAAGCGGCTCGCCGGGCGTACGTCGTAATAGGGGGCGGCGGCCCGGCCCAATCCCAGGGCGAGGATCGTGAGGAAGAGCCCCGTGCCGAGAGCAAAGGTTGGCAGCCAGGCCGAACGCGTGCGCCAAGGCAGGAGCCAACCGGTGATCGCCAGGGTGGCAAGCGCCGCCGCTGGCCAGGAAGGAAGGTTGGCCAGGAAAGGCGGCAGATGCGCTGGCGGGTGCAGGCGCAAGAAGACGAGGGCGGCGGCCGCCGCGAGCGGCAGCAGAACAGGCAGGCGATCGAGGCGGCTGGGGTGCTCGCCGTGCACGGCGAGTGCCCGCGCAAGCAGCAGGGACACGGCGGGGAAGAGCGGCAGGAGATAATGTGCCTGCTTGCCGCTGATGGCGCAGAAGGCGAGGAAAGAAATTCCTGCCCACGCCAGGAGAAAACGCAGCGCCGGCTCGCGCAGGGGGCGCAGACGCGCGAGCGCACGCCAGGCGCTCGGCCACAGCGTCCAAGGTGCGAGCAGGAGCGGCAAGAGCGGCAGGTACCACCACCAAGAGCGGCGGTGGGCGAAGGATTCGACGATGCGCCCGGCGCTTTGCCCCCAGAAGATCATGTGGGCATACTCCGGGCCGCCGCGGATCGCCGCCGGCACCGCCCAGGTGAGGGCGATGGCCGCGCCACCCAGGGCGGCGAGCGCCAAACGTCGGTACCAGCGACCGGGCAGCCCCGCTTCCGGCCGCCACCAGGGCCACAGCAGTGCCGCCGGCAGCACGTGCAGCAGCACCACCGGCCCTTTGGCGAGTACGCCCAGACCGATGCCGGCGCCCACCCATAGCCAAGCACGTCTCTGGCCTCGAGCGGCATCCCATAGGCCGTTCATCGCCAGCAGCACGCAGGCGGCGAGCAAGGTGTCGAACATCACGGCCGCCGTGAACACAGCCCACAGTCCCGTTCCGAGCAGGATCGTACCGGCCCATCCACCGAGCGCCGGCGTCTCCGGCCACAGGCGGCGGGCGAGACGGGCGGTGAGGAGCACTCCGGCAAAGGAGAGGCTGGCGCTCGCCACCCGCGGCCACCAGTCGTTCACCCCGAAAATGGCCCAGCCTGCGTGGAGTATCCAGAAGAGCAGCGGCGGCTTGTGGTGATAGGGGTGTCCGTTCAAATAGGGTACGAGGAAGTCGCCGCGGGCGAACATCTCCCAGGCCACGCCGAGGTAGCGCGTCTCGTCGATGGGAATGAATGGCAAGGCGTAGAGAAAGGCGAAGGTGAGCAAACCGATGCCGGCGAGCCAGGTCAAAACATAAAAAGGGATCGAATGGCCTGCTGCAGCCGCTGGCGATGGTTTTTCGAGAGGACCGCAGGGAAAGATCGTCGGGGAAGCGGGCATGCTGCGTAGGGAGGCGTTCGTGGAGGCGCCATGATAGGCGCAGCCACGTCAACGCGGTGTGAAGGTGTCGAGGGAACGGAGCCCTCCTGTGCCCTCGATCGACAACTCTCCTATAATGAGTCGCCATGGACGTTTTGCTCATCGAAGACAATCCCGATCTGGCGGGTAATATCGTAGATTATCTCGAATCGCGAGGACACCGCGTCGATCTGGCGCGCGATGGCCTCAGCGGCCTGCATTTTGCCGCCAGCAAGGCGTTCGACGCCATCGTGCTCGATCTGGGCTTGCCCGGCATCGACGGCGTCGAGCTGTGCCGGCGCCTGCGAGAGGAAGGCCTTGCCACCCCCATCCTCATGCTCACCGCCCGTGGTGAGCTCGATGACAAGGTGCTCGGCCTCGAAGCCGGGGCCGACGATTACCTCGTCAAGCCGCTGTCGCTGCGCGAGCTCGAAGCGCGCTTGCGTGCGCAAGTGCGCCGCGCCGCCGGAGGGTTGGAGCAGCAACGCTTGCAAGTGGGAGATCTGCTGCTCGACGAGCGCACCCGGCAGGTATCGCGACAGGGGCGCCGGATCGCGCTGGCACCTTTGGATTATCAATTGCTGCGCCTGCTGATGCGTGCCTCACCCGCCGTGCTGCCGCGCGAGCGCCTGGAATCCCTGCTGTGGGGGGATGATCCGCCCGACAGTGACGCCTTGCGCGCCCACATCCACCGCCTACGGCTGGCGATCGACCGTCCCTTCGACGTCCCCTTGCTGCACACGGTGCCGCACGTGGGCTACCGGCTGGCCGTGCCCGATGAAGCAGAAACGTCCTCCTAGCCTGCGCCTGCGGCTCATCGCCGCCTTCGTCTTTCTTGGCGTAGCCTTGGGGCCCCTGGTGTCGGGCGCCATGCTCTGGGTGAGCTATACCCTGGAAGAGGAAGCGGTAAAGGCGACGGTGCAGGAGCGGTTGCAGCACCTCTTGAGCACCCCGGAGCATTACGTCCTGCGCGAGCATCCCCGCCATCCCAAGGTCTATGTTTTGTCCTCGTTCGAACTCGAGGGCGTGCCGGATCGCATTTTTTCCCGCGCCGACGGAATCCATGAATTCGAACTGGGGCACCGGGCCTGGATCGTCGGGCTGGCGAGCCTCGGCGACGGGCGGCGTTACGCCGTGCTCGAGGACATCTCCAGCATCGAACGGCGCGAATGGGTGAGCGTGTTCATCGTGCTCGGCGGCGCGGCTTTTTCCGGCTATGTCGCGCTGTGGTTCGGTTTCTACTTTTCACGCCGGCTGCTCGCGCCGCTCACCCGGCTCGCCGGGCGCCTGGGCGAGGCGAACGATCTCGCCGCCGAGGTGCGGCTCGCCGAAGAAGGGCTGGACGAAGAGGTGCTGGTGCTGGCGCGAGCGCTCGACGAGTATCGCTGGCGCATGTCCGAGCTGCTGGCCCGAGAGCGGGAATTTTCCGCCGACGCAAGCCACGAGCTGCGCACGCCGCTTACCGTGATCCGTCTGGCGGCGGAGCTTCTCGCCGAGGATGCGGCGCTGTCCGAGCGTTCGCGCCGTGCCTTGGTGCGCATCGAACATGCGAGTGCACGGATGGCCGAGACGATCGAGACGCTGCTGATGCTCGCGCGCGAACCGGAAGCGACCAAAGAGGAGTTCGACGTCGTCGACGTGGCCCGTGAGGCGCTGGCGCACATCGAATTCTTCGCCGAAGGATCGGAGATCACCTTGGAGCTGCTCGTCTTGGCCCATCCTCTCGTCCATGGATCCCCGGCGGCGCTCTCCGTCATCGTCGCCAATCTCGTGCGCAACGCGATCCAGCATGCACAGTGCCACCGCATCACGGTGCGCATCGAACCGGACCGGCTGTGCGTCGAGGATGACGGGATCGGCATGCCGCAAACCGCGGATGGGGCGAGCGGTGGTCGCGGCCTGGTGATGGTGCGCCGGCTGTGCGAACGGGAAGGGTGGGAGCTGCGCTCGAGCGCTCGCGAGGCCGACGGTCGGGGAACGAAAATCGAGGTGGTCTTTTTCAGGCCCTTTGCCGATGAACCTCGTTCATCATAGAACCTTGAGCAGATCGGCGCGCAGCTGTTCCGCCCTTCTTCTTCCTTCCGCGCTTTCCTGGATCAGCCGAAACCATTGTCCATAGAGCGCGCGCAGCTCTTCGTGCGATTGGGCTGCGGCAATCTCGTCGATGAGCGAGAGATGGATGATTGGGCCGCGGCAAAAGGCCTTGATGGTGTTGATCATGAAATGACGCGCCATGTCCAGTTCTTCGGGGTTACGCGGTTCTGGAAGCGGACGGAAATCGGTGAGGGAGGGGAGTCTGTCTTGGCGGGTGATTGCCTCGTTTTCGCCTTTGAGGCCGACGAGCTCGATGTAGCCTTCTTCTTCGAGGTGACCGAGGACGTTGGAGAGATCGTCGGTCGACGCGAGTTCGCGCAGCTCTTCCACGGTCCGCTTGCCGTCGACCATGATGAGAATACGACGCTGGCGCGGCGTCAATTTTCCCGAACGGTGCTGAACTTCATCTACCCCTTTGGGCGTCTTGCGGAAAACGGCTCTGCTGGGCATAGGGAAATTCTCTTATGGTTGAATCATCATGATTCATCTTAACCAAAACCAAAAACATAGGCAAGAAAAAGCCCCTGTCAGGGCAGGGGCTTCGATCGTAAAAAACGAAGACTCAGCGCGAAATCGGTTTGTAGCGCACGCGCCGCGGACGGGCGGCGTCTTCGCCGAGACGCTTTTTCTTGTCCTCTTCGTACTCGTGGAAGTTGCCTTCGAAGAAGGTCCACTGCGAGTCGCCCTCGGCCGCGAGGATGTGGGTGCAGATGCGGTCGAGGAACCAGCGGTCGTGGCTGATGACGAGCGCGCAGCCGGGGAATTCGAGCAGCGCTTCTTCCAGGGCACGCAGCGTTTCCACGTCGAGGTCGTTGGAGGGTTCGTCGAGCAGCAGCACGTTGCCGCCCTGGATGAGCGTCTTGGCCAGATGCAGCCGCCCGCGCTCGCCGCCCGAGAGCTTGCCTACGGGCTTTTGCTGGTCCGCTCCCTTGAAGTTGAAGCGGCCGAGGTAGGCGCGGCTGGGCATCTCGAAGGCGCCGACCTTGAGGATGTCGAGCCCCCCGGAGACTTCCTCCCATACCGTCTTGTTGGGGTCTAGCCCTTCGCGGGACTGATCCACGGCGGCGATCTTCACCGTCGGACCGATCTCGATGGTGCCGGAATCGGGCTGTTCCTTGCCAAGGATCATGCGAAAGAGGGTGGATTTGCCCGCGCCGTTGGGGCCGATGATGCCCACGATCGCTCCCTTGGGCACAGAGAAGGAGAGATCGTCGATGAGGAGCCGATCCCCGAAGCCTTTGCTCACGTGGTGGAATTCGATCACCTTGTCGCCGAGCCGCTCGCCGGGTGGGATGAAGATCTCCTGCGTCTCGTTGCGGCGCTGGTATTCGATGGAGGAGAGTTCCTCGTAGCGCGCCAGACGCGCCTTGGATTTCGCCTGCCGCCCTTTGGGGTTCTGGCGCACCCATTCGAGTTCTTGCTTCATCGCCTTGAGGCGGGCGGCTTCCGCCTTGGCTTCCTGCTCGAGGCGCTTTTCTTTCTGTTCCAGCCACGAACTGTAGTTGCCTTTCCAGGGGATGCCCTCGCCGCGGTCGAGTTCGAGGATCCATTCGGCGGCGTTGTCGAGGAAGTAGCGATCGTGCGTGACGGCCACCACCGTGCCGGGGAAGCGCACGAGGTACTGCTCGAGCCACTCGACCGATTCTGCGTCGAGGTGGTTGGTGGGTTCGTCGAGCAGCAGCATGTCGGGCTTGGAGAGCAGGAGCTTGCACAGCGCCACGCGCCGTTTTTCGCCGCCGGAGAGGTTCGCGATCTTGGCGTCCCACGGCGGCAGGCGCAGCGCGTCGGCGGCGATCTCCATCTGGTTTTCGAGGTCGGTGCCGGCGCTGGCGAGGATGGCCTCGTATTTGGCCTGCTCTTCGGCGAGTTTCTCGAAGTCGGCGTCGGGCTCGGCATAGGCGGCGTAGATTTCCTCGAGCTTTCGCCGCGCCTCGACGAGCTCACCCAGCCCTTCTTCGACTTCCTCGCGCACGGTCTTTTCCGGGTCGAGCTGGGGTTCCTGCGGCAGGTAGCCGATGCGGATGCCGGGCTGCCATTGCACTTCGCCGTCGTATTCCTTGTCGACGCCGGCCATGATGCGCAGCACGGTGGATTTGCCCGCGCCGTTGAGGCCCAGCAGGCCGATCTTGGCCCCGGGGAAGAAGGAAAGGGAGATGTCCTTGATGATGTGGCGCTTCGGGGGGACGACCTTGTTCACCCGAAGCATGGACATGACATACTGAGCCATGACACTCCTACGAAATTACGGTTCAATGGGCCATTGTACCCGAAACGCCGGCGGGGGTTTCCGCAACACTCGGTACAGCCGGCTTGGCGGCCTGTTCCTCGGGCGGGGCGTTGTCGGGCAGATAGGCGATGATCTGGCACAGGACTGCGGCCAGGTAGGGAATCGCTTGCAGCATGAGGATGGAGAGCCAGAGCTTGACTTCCAGGTCGAGCAGTCCCCGCTTGGCCACGAGTACGGCCGCGCCGATTAGGATCGCCGCGAGCAGGCCGAGTTCCTCGCGGATGGGACCGAAGAAGGCGAAGGTTCCCTTGGCGCGCCAGCCTTTGGGAGTGCGCACGAAGGTGCCTTTCTTCTGGAAGAGCCCGGCGAAGACGCCGCGCGCGATGGTGTGCGCGAGTCCCACGGAGAGGATGGAAGCGCCTAGGATGTCGATCCAGCGCGTGTGCATGGTGCGGCGATAGAGGACGGGCCCGAGGGCGGTCTTGAAGGCCATGAATCCGAGTACGGGCATGGCGAGCGAGGCCACCGGCAGGGCAAAGGTCTTGGGAAAGTGGATCATGCCCAGCGTCCAGTAGATGGAGGCGAGCGCGAAGACGAGGTGCAGCGCGTCGCCAAACCAGGCGAACCAGCCGGTGAGGAAGTGGTAGCGCTGGGCGAAGTTCAGCTTCGAGGGCTGTAGCCCCAGGAGCTTGGGCAGGTGGGCCTTGAGGATCTGCATCGCACCGAACGCCCAGCGGAAGCGCTGCGACTTGATGGCGGCGAAGTCCGACGGCGTGAGCCCGCGACCGAAGATGTGATCGACATAGCGGGTTTCGTAGCCGAGCTCGATCAGGCGCAGGCCGAGTTCGGTATCCTCGCAGATGCACCATTCCGACCAGCCGCCGACTTCCTCCAGTGCCCGGCGGCGGATGAGCGTCATCGTGCCGTGCTGGATCAAGGCGTTGCGCTCGTTGCGGTGGTGCATGCCGATGCGGAAGAACCCTTCGAACTCCCAGTTGCACATGCGCTGGAAGAAGCTGTGCTCGAAGTCGCGGTGCGCCTGCGGGGCTTGCACCACGGCCACCTGGGGGCTGTCGAGGAAGTGCGGCACGAGGCGGGCGAGCCAGTCGGGTTCGACGACGTAGTCGGCATCGACCACGCCGACGATCTCGGCACGCGGATCCGTCTGCTTGAGGGCGAAATTGAGCGCCCCGGCCTTGAACCCGGGCCACTTCGGCAGGTGGAAGAAGCGAAACCGCGGCCCGAGCGTGGCGCAGTGCGCTTCCACCGGCTTCCATAGGGCTTCGTCAGTGGTGTTGTTGTCGACGACGATCACCTCGTAGTTGGCGTAATCGAGCCGGGCGAGCGAGTCGATGGTGGCGATCACCATCTCGGGCGGTTCGTTGTAGCAGGCGAGGTGAATGGAGACGAAAGGCTGCTGCTCGGGCGGCAGCGGCTCACGGGGGGTGAAGCGCCGGCGCCATTGCCGCTTGAAGAGCACCTCGCCGAACTCGAACCCGTGTGACAGCAGCACGGCGATGGTCATGAGGGTGGCGACGATGAGAAAGACGAGGCCGACGAGGTCGCCGCGCGAGAGGTAATAATCCTTGGGCAGATAGACGCCGACTACGAGCACGGCCGCGGAGAGCTGCACCAGCCCCATGAGCCACAGGCGCCCGAGCACGTTCCAGCTGCCGAGGGCAAAGGCGATGAGGAACATGGGAACGGCCGCGATCGCCACCGCCAGGCGCGCCTTTTCTTTCCAGCGCACGTCGCGCACGATGAGGCCGTCGAGGGGGTACTTGAGATGGCGGTCGGCGTCGAACACGCCCCAGTAGGCGCCGGCCCAGCCTTCGACGGCCACTTTCCACGGCTGGTCGAACGCTTCCATGATGTAGTAGTCGAGGAAGGCGGAGCGCGGGTCGGCAAGGAAGCCGCGCACGAAGCGGGCGGCGTCTTCTGAGGCGGCACGCGCGTATTCGTCGCCGCCCATGAGGTTGGGCATCACCTCACCCCTGGTGGGCCAGCCGATCTCGCCAATCACGATGGGTTTTTTGGGGAACTTCTGCCGCAGCTCTTCGTAGCGGCTGAAGGCGTATTCGAGCGCGCGGGCCGAGGAGATGCCTTCGTGGTAGGGCAGCAGGTGCACCATGAGGTAGTCGACGTGGTCGACCAGCTCGGGGTTGGCGAGCCAGACGTGCCAGGGCTCGGCGGTGGAGACCGGCGGACGTTGCCCCTTGCGGAACTGGCGGCGGATGTCGGCGCGCACGCGGTCGAGATGGGCGGCCATTTCCTGGACCGTCATTTCCTTGCGCAGCAGGGCTTCGTTGCCCACCACGATGCGTTCG
Source organism: Tepidiphilus succinatimandens (assembly GCF_006503695.1). Taxonomy (GTDB): domain Bacteria; phylum Pseudomonadota; class Gammaproteobacteria; order Burkholderiales; family Rhodocyclaceae; genus Tepidiphilus; species Tepidiphilus succinatimandens. The sequence continues at coordinate 56,980 of NZ_SBIK01000016.1, read as the reverse complement.
ATGTTCTTGTGTTTCTTGAGGAGAGCGAGCCCAGTGGCGATCTCGCGCTCGGAGAGTTCCTTGTCGGCCGACACCCACAGGCCCATGGCCACCTTGAAGCCTTTCTCTTCGGCCAGAGGATAGATGGCGGGGACGTCGGTGACGCCGTAGGTACGGATGCGGTGGGTGTAGTTGCTCAGGATGTCGAGGTCTTCGGCCACCTGCTCGGGCGTGGGGTATTTCTTCTCCAGGGGTGACTGGTCGCGACGGAAGGGGGTGTAGGCAAAGCCGCCGATCTCGCCCGAGACGCCGGGCATGGTGTCGACGCGCACCTGCCATTGCCACAGCTTGAAGGTGCCGAACATCACGAGCAGGGTGAGGAAGAGGGCGACGAGCCCCCGCCAGAAGAGATGGAGTTTTGCGCTCACTGCACCGATCCGTCGTACGGGAGGATAACGGCGAATTTTACGGCTTCCCGTGCGGAATTGGCCGAGACGATGAGAAAATGTTTGTTTCCTGGCGAATGCGAAAGACGAACGGGATGACGAAGAAGAGCAGATGGCGTGCGCTGGCGCGCGGCTGGTTCGTGGGGGCGATCCTGCTGGGACTCGCCTGCCTGTGGGTGCGCTTCGGCTGGCTCGAGGCGCAGCTCGCACCGGCGGCCTGCGGCGGGACGTGGGTGCCCGGCGGGGGCTTTGCCTGCGCGGCCAAGTTCCTGCTGGTTCAGGCTTTTCTCGAGGAGCGCATCGGCTGGGTGGCGGTGCTGTGCGCGGCGCTCGCCCAGGTCTATGGGTCGCGGCGCTGGGCGGTGGCGGCGCTGTGGCTCGGCGTGGCGGCCACGGTCTTCTATGCCGCCACGCCGGGGGTCATCGCGGCGCTATGGGTCTTGCCGCGGCTGTGGTTCGATGCGCCGCGTGGATGGCGCGCGCAAACGTCATCGCTGTGAGGCCCCACAGCAGCGCCTGGCCGTTGCCCGGTTCTTCCAGCCAGCGGTAGAGGCCGAAGGCGAAGAGGATCCAGGCCCAGAGGCGCTCTTCGGCGGAGACGGGCCAGGCGCGGCGCCAGGCAAAGAGCGCGAGCGGCAGGTAGAGCGCGGTGGGGAAGTCGCGGTAGCGGCCGTCGACCACGAGCCAGACCGAGGCCACGGCGGCGCCAAAAAGCACGAGCCGCAGCGCGAGCGCGACGGACTTGGCCGCCTCGGGCCGGGTCGGCAAGCTCGGCGCCACGGCAAGCCGCGCGGCGACGAGGATCGAGGCGATCCCGATCACCCCCAGTACCGCCCATTCCACGGCGTCGCGGTAGGCGAGCAAGGCGTGTTCCCACTGCCACATCGCGATGAGCCCCAGCACGGCGCCCGCGAGCGCATGCCATGCGTGCTCGCGTCCGCTCACAGCCCTTGGCGCGGCCAGGAGGAGCAGCAGCGCGGCACCCATGCCCGCCCAGGCGAGCACCGGCCAGAAGGATTCACGCTCGGCGATCGGCCCGGTGAGGGGGAATTTGGGCGCGAGCGACGTGTCGAGCATGCCCCAGTGACCGCCCACGGTGCCTTCGAGCCAGCGCTTCCAGGGCTGGTCGACCGCTTCGATGAAGTTGTACTGCCAGCCGCGGCGCTCCGCCAGTGCCAGGAACTCGCGCACGTAGCGCGCCTGGTTGACGCGCGAAGGAATCGCCCCTTCGCGCTGGCGCCCGGCGCTGGGCCAGCCGGTCTCGCCGATCACCACCGGCTTGGTGAGCAGGGTGCGGGCGAGCATCCTGATGCGCACGAGATGATCGATCGCCGCTTCGATCGGCTGCGGCCGGTCTTCCCAGTAAGGAAGGATGTGGATGGTGGCGCGGTCGACGTGCGGTTCGAGCGCAGCGCGATGACGCAACCAGAATTCCCAGACGTCGGCGTAGGTCACCGGTACGCGGCTGCGCGCATGGGCTTCTTCCAGCCATCGCCCCATCGCCTCCGGGCTTTGCTCGCGGCGCAGCAGCACCTCGTTGCCGACGATGAGCATCGTGACGACGTCGGTGTTGGCGTTGGCTACGTCCAGTGCGCGCTCGAGCTCGCGGCGGTTCTTCTCGTCGTCGCGCCCGATCCAGGCCCCGAGGAGCACGGTGAGCCCGAGTTCGCGCGCCACTTCGGGAACCTGATCCAGCCCCTGGTCGACCGAGTAGGTGCGCACGCAGCGCGTCACGGCGGCGAGGGCGCGCAGATCGGTGGCGATCTCTTCCCGGGTGAGACGCAGGTCTTCCTTGAACGGGGTGTAGCCGTCGCGGTAGTAAGGGGCGTAGGAGACGCACTGCATGCGCGGGTCGGCGAGCGGCGAGGAGGGAAGTTCCACGGGACGGCTCTCGCGCCAGTACCAGCCGAGCATCGCCAGGAGCACGAGCGCCGTCAGAACGAAGAGCAGCCTCGAGGGGGCAGAGGAAGGGGCAGGCATGCTTCAGGCGCAGAGGAGTTCGTCGTAGGAGCGCGCATCCAGCAGCGCCGGCATGGAGGCGCCGTCGTCGGGCAGCAGTTGCACGAGCCAGACTTCGTAGGGGGCTTCGTTGAGCCGCTCGGGCCGCTCGCGGGCTTCTTCGTTCACCGCGACCACGGTGGCGGGAAAGGGGCAGAGGATCTCGGAGGCGACCTTGACCGATTCGACCACCGCGAGCACGTCGCCGGCTTCCAGGTGTTGACCGGGCTCGGGCAGTTGTACATAGACGATGTCGCCGAGCTCGCGCTGGGCGTGATCGGTGATGCCCAGCGTGAAAGCGCCGCCGTCTTCGCGGCGCAGCCATTGGTGCGAGGGCAGGTAGAATCGGTCGTGGGGCGTGGGATTCATCGCAGGCTCCGTGGCAGACGGCAGGGGCGCCAAATTAGCATCAAGCGCCGAAACGGGCAAGGAAATTTTTCCGTGGACGTCTAGCCAAAGCGGGAGAAACCGGGTAAGGTGACGGACGCGCCGGTCTGTGCCGACGTGCACCATTTGACAGCGGAAAGGAAAGATCATGAATCAGGCAGCAAAAGCGGGCGATACCGTCCAGGTCCATTACACCGGCAAGCTCGACGACGGTTCGGTGTTCGACAGCTCCGCCGGGCGCGACCCGCTCGAATTCACCGTCGGCTCCGGACAGGTGATTCCCGGCTTCGAACAGGCCGTGGAAGGCATGGCCGTGGGGCAGACGAAGACCGTCACCATCCCGGCGGCCGAGGCCTACGGCGATCGCGTGGCCGAGGCGGTGCTGCAGGTGCCGCGCGAGCAGCTGCCGCCGGATCTCGAACCGGAAGTGGGGCAGCAGCTGGTGATGCAGTCGCGCGACGGTCGGCAGATCCCCATCGTCGTCGTGGAAGTGACCGAAGATTCGATCACCATCGACGCGAACCACCCGCTTGCTGGGCGCGACCTCACTTTCGAGATCGAGCTCGTTTCCGTTCACTGAACGAAAGGCTCCGGGCGAAGGGCAGGGCGTGATGAAAGTCGATCTGCATTGCCATTCGCTCGTCTCGGACGGGGTGCTCGACCCGGCCGAGGTGGTGCGTCACGCTGCCGCGAACGGCGTGGCGCTGCTTTCCCTCACCGATCACGACGAGACCGCCGGCTGCGCTGCGGCCGAGGCAGAGGCGCGCGCGTGGGGGATCTCGTTCGTGCCGGGGGTGGAGATCTCGGTGTCGTTCGCCGACGAGACGATCCATGTGGTCGGCCTGGGCGTCGACCCCGATGATGCCGCCCTGAGCGAAGGCTTGCAGCGGGTGCGCTCGGGGCGCGACGCGCGGGCCCGGCGTATCGCCGAGGAGCTCGAGCGCCACGGCATCCACGGGGCCTGGGAAGGCGCCATGCGCTTGGCGAAGAATCCAGCCCTGGTGAGCCGCGCGCATTTCGCCCGCCATATCGTCTCGCTCGGCTTGATGCGCTCGGTCTCGGAGGTGTTCCAATACTATCTCGCCAAGGGCAAACCCGGCTACGTCGCGCACGAGTGGGCCGTGCTCGAAGAGGCGATTTCCTGGATTCGCGGCGCAGGCGGCGTGGCGGTGCTGGCGCATCCGGCGCGCTATCGTCTCTCGGCGGCGCAGTTCGAAGAGCTGCTGCGGCGCTTCGATGAGGCGGGGGGCGCGGCCGTCGAAGTGAGCTCTGGTTCCCACGGGCCCGACGACATGCGCCGCTGGGCGCACGTTGCGCGTCACTGGGGCTTTGCCGCCTCGATAGGCTCCGACTTCCATGCCCCGGCCGAATCGCCGGTCGACCTGGGGGCAGCGCATCCCTTGCCGCCCGACCTCACGCCGGTGTGGCAGCTGCTCGAATGCGCGCTATAATGTTTGATTATGGCGCAAATCCTCTCCATTCATCCGGTCGATCCGCAAAAACGTCTCGTCGACCTCGTCGCCCGCCAATTGCGGGAAGGCGCGGTCGTGGCCATGCCCACCGATTCGAGCTACGCCCTCACCTGCCATCTCGGTGACGTCGAGGCGATCCGCCGCATCCGCCGCATCCGCGACATGGACGAGTCACAGCCTTTCACGCTGCTGTGCCGCGACCTCTCCGAGTTGGGCAACTACGCCCGCGTGGATAACCGCGTCTTTCGCCTGCTGAAGGCCAACACCCCCGGCCCCTACGTCTTCATCCTCGAAGGCACGCACGATCTGCCCCGACGCATCCTGCATCCCAAGCGGCGCACCATTGGGCTTCGCGTGCCGCAGCACCGCGTGGTGCAGGCGATTCTGGAAGCGCTGGGCGAACCGCTGCTGAGCACGAGCCTCATCCTGCCGGGCGAGGAAGAACCCCTGCCCGATGCCGAGACCGTGTCCGAGCGTATCGGCAAGCTCATCGACGTGATCGTCGACACCGGCGAGACCTGCCGCGAGCTCACCACCGTGGTCGATCTCACGGGCGAGACGCCGCGCATCGTGCGTGTCGGGGCGGGCGACCCCACGCCGTTTCTCGTCGAATGAACGCCTTCCTTGCCGATCTCGCCGTGTGGGCCCTGCCGGCACTGCTGGCCATCACCTTGCACGAGGCGGCGCACGGCTACGTCGCGCGCGCCTTCGGCGATCCCACCGCCGAGCGTGCCGGGCGCATCTCGCTCAACCCCCTGCGCCATGTCGACCCCGTGGGTACCCTCCTCGTGCCGGCCGGCATCCTCCTGCTGTCGCTACTCACCGGCGCCGGGGCGCTGCTCTTCGGCTGGGCGAAGCCGGTGCCGATCGACCCCTCGCGCCTGCGCCATCCCAAGCGCGACATGTTCTGGGTGGCAGGCGCCGGGCCAGGCATCAACCTGGCGATGGCGCTCGGCTGGGCGCTCTTGTTCAAGCTCGCGCTCACTTTTCTGCCGCCTTTCTGGGCGGTGCCGCTCGCGCGCATGGCCGACGCCGGCATTTCGGTCAACGTCGCGCTCATGGTGCTGAACCTGCTGCCGCTGCCGCCGCTCGACGGCGGCCGCATGCTGGTGAGCCTGCTGCCGCCGCGTCCGGCCTGGGCCCTGTCGCAGGTGGAACCCTACGGCATCGCCATCTTGCTCGTGGCCATGCTGAGCGGCGCGGCTTCCTCGATCCTGTGGCCGATGTTCGTCGCGGTGCGCAGCACCATCCTCGCGACGATCGGCTTTTAGCTCCTCGAACCGGAAAAGGCGAAGAACCATGTATGCTGAAAGGGTACTTTCGGGAATGCGTCCCACCGGGCGCCTGCATCTGGGGCATTACCACGGCGTGCTGAAGAACTGGGCCCGTCTGCAATACGAATATCCCTGCCTCTTCTTCGTGGCCGACTGGCACGCGCTCACCACCACCTACGACAAGCCCGAGGTGATCTCGCAGGCCACCTGGGAGATGCTCATCGACTGGCTGGCGGCGGGCATCGACCCGAACCAGGCCACGCTCTTCATCCAGTCGCGGGTGCTCGAGCACGCCGAGCTGCATCTGCTGCTGTCCATGATCACGCCGCTGGGGTGGCTCGAACGGGTGCCGACCTACAAGGACCAGCTCGAAAAACTTTCGCACAAGGACCTCACCACCTATGGCTTTCTCGGCTACCCGCTGCTGCAGGCGGCCGACATCCTCATCTACCGCGCCAACCTCGTGCCGGTGGGCGAGGACCAGATCCCGCACGTGGAATTCACGCGCGAGGTGGCGCGCCGCTTCAACCATTTCTACGGCCGCGAGCCCAATTTCGAGGAAAACGCCAAAGAGGCGGTGAAGAAGCTCGGCAGCAAGCGCGCCCGGCTCTACCTCGAATTGCGCACCCGTTTCCAGCAGGAGGGCGACGACGAGGCGCTGGCGCAGGCCCGCGCCCTCATCGACGAAGCCCAGAGCCTGTCGCTGGGCGACCGGGAGCGGCTCTACGGCTATCTCGAGGGCTATAGCAAGCACATTCTGGTGGAGCCCCAGGTGCTGCTCACCGAGGCCTCCCGCATGCCCGGTCTCGACGGTCAGAAGATGTCGAAGAGCTACGGCAACACCATCTACCTGCGCGAAGACCCCGAATCGATCACGCGCAAGGTGCGCACCATGCAGACCGATCCGGCCCGGGTACGCCGCACCGACCCCGGCGATCCGGAACGCTGCCCAGTATGGCAGTTCCACAAGATCTACACCGATGCCGAGGTCCACCAGTGGGTGCAGGAGGGCTGCCGCAGCGCCAAGATCGGCTGTCTGGAATGCAAGCAGCCCGTGCTCGAGGCCATCCTCAAGGAACAGGAGGCGATGCGCGAGCGGGCGCAGCCCTACGTGGAGAACCCCAGTCTCGTGCGCAACGTGGTCGCCGACGGTTGCGAGCAGGCGCGCAAGCTCGCCCAGGCGACCATGCGCGACGTGCGCGAAGCGATGGGCCTGGAGTACACGTGAGCGGAGATGGAATGCTGGCCACTGAGGCGCCGATCGCGCGCATCTATGGCGAGCCGCTCACCGCCGTGCCGGAGGATCTCTTCATTCCGCCGGAGGCGCTGCGCGTCTTCCTCGAAACCTTCGAGGGGCCGCTCGACCTCTTGTGGTATCTCATCCAGAAGAACCGGCTCGACGTGCGCGACATCCCGGTGGCGCGGCTCACCGAGCAGTATCTCGCCTACGTGGATGCGATGCGCCGCTTCGACCTCGATCTGGCGGCGGACTATCTGCTGATGGCGGCCATGCTGCTGGAGATCAAATCGCGCTCGCTGCTGCCGCGCGCCCCTTCGGTGCTGCCGGAAGACGGGGAAAGCGATCCGCGGGCCGAGCTCATGCGCCGCCTGCTGGAATACGAGCGCATCAAACGCGCGGCGCGCGTCTTGGGCGAGCATCCGCGGGCGGGACGGGATTTTCTCTGGGCCGGGCCGATCGAGTGGGGTCACACGCCGCAGCGGCCCCAGCCGGAGGCGAGCCTGGATCGGCTCCTCGAGGCGTGGACGGGCATCCTGCAGCGCCTGCGGCTCGAGCGCCGGCATGAAGTCGCCGCCGAGGCCGTTTCGGTGCGCGAAGCCATGAGCCGGGTGCTGCGCCGGCTGCGCCACGCCGCCGGGGCGCTCGCCTTCGCCACCCTGATCGAACCGGAGCAGGGGCGATTGGGCGTGGCCGTCACCTTCGTGGCCGTGCTGGAACTGTGCAAGGAAAGCGCCTTGCACCTGGAGCAGCGCGAGCCGTTCGGCACGCTGTGGGTGCGTCCGGTCGAAGCCGAGCCGCACACCGAACCTCTGGCGGCCGGGTCATGACGAGCGGGCAATTTTCGACCAAGCGCATCGTGGAGGCGGCGCTGCTGGCAAGCGACGAGCCCCTGACGCTGGACGCGCTGCGCCGGCTCTTCGAGCCCGATCCGGGGGCGGACATCCTCGCCTCCGTGCTCGCCGAATTGCAGCAGGAGTGGAGCGGGAAAGCGGTGGAGCTGGTGTGCACGGCGGGAGGCTGGCGTTTTCGCACGCGGGCCGAGATCCAGCCCTGGCTCGACCGGCTGCGGACCCAACGCGCGCCCGCCTACAGCCGGGCGGTGTGGGAGACGCTGGCCGTCATCGCCTACCGTCAGCCGGTCACGCGCGGCGACATCGAAGCGATCCGCGGCGTGACGGTCTCGACGCAGGTGCTGCGCACACTGGAGGGACGGGGCTGGATCGAAATCGTGGGGCATCGCGACGGCCCCGGACGCCCCGCGCTCTATGCCACCACGCAACGCTTTCTCGACGATTTGGGCTTACGCCACGTCAGGGAACTGCCTCCGCTCGCCGAGCTCGAAGCGATGCTCGAACCCCTGCAGGAAGCGCACGACAAGGATGAAGATGAAAACCAAGGAAGTTGAAACGCCCCGCGCTGCGCCGCGGCGCACCCGTGCGCGCAAGGACGCTCCGGCGCCGGCCGCCTCTACCGAGGCGCCGCGCGAGCGGGTGCAGAAGGTACTCGCGCGCATGGGACTTGCCTCGCGCCGCACCATCGAGGAGTGGATCGTGCAGGGGCGGGTGGCGATCAACGATCGGCCAGCGCAGCTCGGCGACCGGGTAGGGCCGGGGGACCGGATCAAGGTCGACGGGAAGCTCCTCGCCTGGCGGCCGGGGCACGGCGTGCCGCGCGTGCTGCTCTATCACAAGCCCGAAGGGGAAATCGTCTCGCGCGAAGACCCGCAAGGACGCCCCTCGGTGTTCGATCGCTTGCCGGCACTGCGCAAAGGGCGCTGGATCGCGGTGGGACGGCTCGACTTCAACACCTCTGGGCTGCTGATTTTCACCGACGACGGGGAGCTTGCCAACCGCTTGATGCACCCGCGCTACGAGCTGGAGCGGGAATACGCCGTGCGCCTCATCGGCGAGCTCACGCCGCAGCAGATCGAGGAACTCACCGGTGGCATCACCCTGGAAGACGGCCCGGCGCGTTTCGAGTCCCTCGTCGATGCGGGAGGCGAAGGGGCGAATCACTGGTATCGCGTCACGATCAAGGAGGGGCGCAACCGCGAGGTGCGGCGCATGTTCGAGGCGCTGGGGCTCACCGTGAGCCGGCTCATCCGCGTGCGTTACGGTCCCGTGGCGCTGCCGCCGCGGCTCCGGCGCGGCATGTGGATGGAGCTGCCGCCGGAGACGGTGGTGCAGACTTTCGGGCTGACGCCGCCGGCGAAGGCAAGCGTTCCTGCCGCAAACGGCAAAGCCCCGCGTCCGCGCGCCACGCCGCGCCCTTCCCCCACTCATCGTTCGAAGAGGTGATTTTCGATGGCTGATCGTCGGCTACAGGTCTTCTACACCGTCGTCAAGGCGGGATCCTTCACCAAGGCGGCGGAGCGGCTCTTCATGACCCAGCCCGCCGTCACCTTCCAGATCAAGCAGCTGGAGGAGCACTTCAACACGCGCCTGCTCGAGCGCGGCCACGGCAAGCTCAAACTCACCCCGGCCGGAGAGATCGTCTTCGCCTACGCGGAAAAGATGCTCTCGCTCGACGAGGAACTCGAGACGCGGGTGGCCGAGCTCACCAGCGAGCTCGCGGGGCTGCTCTCCATCGGGGCTTCGACCACGCTGGCGACGTACTGGATGCCGCGCGTGATCGAGGAGTTCAAGCGGGCCCATCCGCGGGTGATCCCGCGGCTGGTGGTGGGGACTTCGCAGCTCACCCAGCAGCGGGTGCTCGAGCGCGAGCTCGACCTGGGCATCATCGAGATCGCGCCCGACGAGCCGGGACTCGACCAGAAGCAGATCGGCCGGGACGAGCTGTGGGCGATCTTTGCGCCCGGCCATCCCTTGGCGCAACGCAAGGGCAAGCCCGTGCGCGCCAAGGAGCTCGCGGCCTATCCTTTCATCCAACGCGATCCGGGAAACGGCATCCGCGAGATCGCCGAAGCCTTCTTCGAGGCGGCCGGCATCGAGCCCGAATCGCTGACCATCGCCGCCGAGATGGGAACTTTGCAGGGGGTGAAACACCTCGCCGCGGCCGGCATCGGCGTGGCCATCGCGTCGCGCGCGGCGCTGCTCGAAGAGTTGCGCACGGGGCAGCTGGCGGCTGCGCCGCTCGATCCGCCGCAATATACGCCTTTCGAGCTCATCGCGCCCAAGGATCGTTTCCGTTCACGGCTGATCATGACGTTCGTCGATTTTTTGCAGGAGCGCATCCGGGCCATGGAACAGCAGCTGCCTTCGGCTGAATTCTTTTTCGGGCGCTGATGGCCAAGGCACGCACCGTCTTCGTCTGCCGCGAGTGCGGCGCGCGTTTCCCGCGCTGGCAGGGGCGGTGCAGCCAGTGCCAGGCGTGGAACACGCTGGAGGAAACGCGCGAGGCGGATGACTCGGGGCCAACCTTGCATCGGGCCATCCAACGTCCTGCGGCGCTCGCGGTCGACGCGGGCTCGGGCTTGGTCACGCTCGATCGCATCGAGCGCCGCCCCCTCCAGCGTCAGGCCACGGGCATCGAGGAGTTCGACCGGGTGCTGGGCGGAGGCATCGTCCCCGGCGCCGTGGTGCTGCTGGGCGGGGATCCGGGCATCGGCAAATCCACCTTGCTGCTGCAGGCGCTCGCTCGGCTGGAATCCGCCGGGGCCGGTCCCGTGCTCTACGTCACGGGGGAGGAGTCGGCCGAACAGGTGGCGCTGCGCGCCGAGCGCCTGGGACTGGCGGGCTTGCCCCTGCCGCTGCTGCCCGAGATCCAGCTCGAGCGGGTGCTCGCCGCGGCGCAGGGGCTCGCGCCGCGCGTGATGGTGATCGACTCCATCCAGACGATGTACACCGAGGCGCTCACCTCCGCGCCGGGGTCGGTGGCGCAGGTGCGCGAATGCGCGGCCCAGCTCACGCGCTACGCCAAGGGAAGCGGCACGGCGGTGCTGCTCGTGGGGCACGTGACCAAGGAAGGGAGCCTGGCCGGGCCGCGCGTGCTCGAACACATCGTCGATACCGTGCTCTATTTCGAGGGGGACGCGCATTCGAGCTTTCGTCTGGTGCGGGCGGTGAAGAACCGCTTCGGCGCGGCCAACGAACTGGGCGTGTTCGCCATGACCGACCGGGGGCTCAAGGCGGTGAGCAACCCGTCGGCGATCTTTCTCTCCGAGCACCGCGCCGACGTGCCCGGCAGCGCCATCCTCGTCACCCTCGAAGGCACGAGGCCGCTGCTCGTGGAGATTCAGGCGCTCGTCGACGGTTCGGCAAGCCCCACGCCGCGGCGCCTGACGGTGGGGCTCGAGCCCAACCGCCTGGCGATGCTGCTCGCCGTGCTGCACCGCCACGCCGGGGTGTCGTGTTTCGACCAGGACGTGTTCGTCAATGCGGTGGGCGGGGTGCGCATCACCGAGCCGGCTTCCGATCTGGCGATGGCGCTGGCCATCGTCTCTTCGCTCAAGAACCGGGCGCTGCCGCTGCGTCTGGCGGTTTTCGGGGAAGTGGGGCTTGCCGGCGAGATCCGGCCGGCCCCGCGCGGGCAGGAGCGCTTGCGCGAGGCGGCCAAGCTGGGATTCACCCAGGCGATCGTGCCGCGCGCCAACGTCCCCAGGCAGCCCATTCCGGGGCTGGAGGTGATCGGGGTCGATCGCGTCGAGGCAGCGCTCGAGCGCCTGCGTCACTGAGGGCCGTGGCCGTCTTCGCGCAGCCGCTCGGCGAGCGCGGCCGCCGGCATTGGCTTGCCCACGTGCCAGCCCTGGATCTCGTCGACGCCCATCGCGTGCAGGTAATCGGCCTGCCGCGCCGTCTCCACGCCTTCGGCGATGACGCGCTTTCCCAGGGCGTCGGCCATGGTGACGACGCCGCGCACGATGGCGCGATCGACCGGCGTCTCTACCAGGCGATGGACGAAGGACATGTCGAGCTTGATCGCGTCGAAGGGAAACTGCAGCAGGTATTCGAGCGAGGCGTAGCCTACGCCGAAGTCGTCGAGCGCCACGGGGCAGCCCAGCGAGCGGATGGCAGCGATCATGGCGCGGGCCCGTTCGGGGTCGCGGATGGCGAGCGTTTCGGTGATCTCGAATTCGAGCTGCGGCGGGGGCAAGCGGTGGCGGCGCAGGCATTCCGCGATGTGATCGACCAGCCCGTCGTCCAGAATCTGGCGCGCAGAGAGATTGACCGCGAGGCGAAGGGGAATCCCCGCGTCGTTCCAGGCGCCGAGCTGGGTTGCCGCTTCCTCGATGATCCAGCGGCCTGCTTCCAGGATCAGCCCTGTTTCTTCCAGCAGCGGGATGAACTGGATGGGGGGCAGCACGCCGCGCTGGGGATGGCGCCAGCGCAGCAGGGCTTCGGCGCCGACGATCCGGCGCGTCTCGAGCTCGAGTTGGGGCTGGTAGAGGAGGAAGAATTCCTGCCGCGCCAACGCTTGATGCAACGCCGCTTCGAGCTGCACCGTCGGCGCATCGTCCGCTGAAGGCTCCGCCGTGAGGGAGAAACGGCGCCCTGAGGCGAGGGCGTGGCGTTGCTGTCGCTGGGCAAGCCGGATGAGCGCTTCAAGCTCGTTGCCGGCGGCCGGAATCCAGACGCCGCCGATCGTCACGCGGGGCCGTAGTTCCTCGCTTCGATCATCTCGGCCCAGGAGGGGCAATGGCTGCTCGAGCGTTTCCAGGAGTTCCTCCAGCGCTTCCGTCTCATGGCTCTCGGAGCCCGGGATGATGATGGCGGCGAACTCGTCCCCTCCCACGCGGCAGGCGATGCCGCCGTAGCGTGTGCTCCAGTGGGCGAGACGCTGGGCGAGGGTGCGCAGCACGGTGTCCCCGGCCCGGTCGCCGTAGGCGTCGTTGATGCCCGCCAGTTCTGCGACGTCGAGGTAGAGGAGGAGCTGGGGCCGATCGAGGGTTGCATGGGGCAGTATTTCGCGCGCCGCGCGCAGGAAATGCTTGCGGTTGGGAATGCCGGTGAGTTCGTCGTAATGCGATAGATGCGCCAGAGCGGCCTCGAAACGCCTTGCCTGGGTTACATCCACGAGTACGCCCAGGATCAGGTCTTCGTCTTCGGCGCAGGGCTCGGCCACCAGCCGCACGAAACGCACCGCCTCTTCCTTGAGGCGGAATTCGACTTCGGTCTGGCGGCGAATCAGCCGAAGATGCTCGAAAGCCGTCTCGACGCGGAATCGGTCTTCATCGTGCACACGCGCGAGCAGCTCCGAGCGCTGCCGCGGCGGTTCGCCGTGCCACCAGGTCTCGGCGCCGTCGGGCCATTGGAAGCGGTCCTCGTCGGGGCGCCAGCCCCAGCCGAGGATGCCGGCGATGCGCGAAGCGGTGGCGCACAGTTGCCGCAGGCCGTGGAAATGGCGCTGCAGCAGGCGTTCGGCGTGCAGACGCTGCAGCCGGTGGCGCAGCAAGGCCGGGTGCAGCGGGCCGGTCGTGACCTCGCTCGCGCCCGCTTCCAGGGCGCGCACGGCGTCCTCGTCCGCATGCGTCATCACGAAGAATTCGACCTCGTGGCGGCGCCGGCGCCGCAGTTCCTCCAGGAGACGGGGCAGTTCCTCGCCGTCGGCGATCGCCACGAGGTCCGGATGGCGCCGTTCGAAGAGGGCGATGGCTCCTTCGGGCGTCTCCGCCGTCTGCGTTTCGTAGCCCAAGGATGCGAGCACGGCGAGCAACGTGGCCCGTTCGGTCGGTGAAGGGCACAGGACGAGGGCGAGGGATTCGGTCATGGGGGCGCACGGGGGAGTTTGAGGCATTATAGGCTCATCGCCGAGCCTTCGCTGCCGGAACGAGGAGAAGTTCAATGTCGATAGAATACACCGTCCGCTGCGACGATCCCGCGGCCCACGAATTCCTGGTCGAGATGGAAGCCTCTTTGGCCGGAGAGGAGGCGCTTGTGCTGCGTCTGCCAACCTGGATCCCCGGTTCCTATCTGATCCGCGAGTTTGCCCGTCACCTGCTCGAGTTCGAGGCCGAGGCGGTGCTGGCCGATGGGTCGCGGCGGCCCCTCGCCGCGACCAAAATCGACAAGTGCTCGTGGAGGATCGTACCGCCGCGCGGGGCTTGCGCGCTGCGCTGCCGCTACCGCGTGTGGGCCTTCGACGCGTCGGTGCGCGAAGCCTGGCTCGACACGGGCAGGGGGTTTTTCAACGGCACGAGCCTCTTTCTGCGCCTCGAGGGGCGAAGCGGCGAGGAACATCGGGTTCGACTCCTTCCGCCGTCCGATCCCCGCTGTGCCGGATGGAAAGTGGCCACCGCGCTCGAGCCCGCCGAGGGAACGGCCTTCTGGAGCTTCGGGGATTATCGTGCGCCCGACTACGATGCGCTCATCGATGCTCCCGTCTCGATGGGGCCGCTCGAATTCGTCGAATTCCGCGCCGGGGGCGTGCCGCACACGGTGGCGCTCATCGGGCACGCCGAGCCTTTCGACTGGGTGCGCCTGGCGGCCGACCTGACGGCGATCTGCACCTCGGCCCAGGAACTCTTCGGCGAAGTCCCCTTCGCGCGCTATCTCTTCCTGTTGACGCTCACCGACGAGGGCTATGGGGGCCTGGAGCACGGTGAGAGCGCGGCGCTCCTTGCGGCGCGGCGCGATCTGCCCTGGCCGGGCATGGGCGCACCCTCGGACGAGTACGTGCGCTTGCTGGGGCTCTTCAGCCATGAGTATTTCCACGCCTGGGTGGTGAAGCGCTTGAAGCCCGCTGCCTTTACCCCCTACGATCTCTTCGCCGAAAACTACACGCGCCTGCTGTGGCTCTTCGAGGGCTGGACGTCGTACTACGACGATCTACTGCTGGTGCGCGCCGGGGTGATCGATGCGGACCGTTACCTGGGTCTGCTGGCAAAGACGGCTACCCAGGTGCTGACGACTCCGGGGAGGCTGCGCCAGAGCCTGGCGGAAGCCTCGTTCGATGCCTGGATCAAGTTCTACCGCCCGGACGAGAACAGCGCCAACGCCACCGTGAGCTACTACGCCACAGGGGCATTGCTGGCCCTGGCGCTCGATCTGCAGCTGCGCGAACGCGGCGCTTCGCTCGATGCGCTGCTGCGCGCGCTATGGGAACGCTACGGCCGCAGCGGGGAGGGCATGGGGGAAGAGGCGCCGTTTGCCGTGCTCCACGAAATGGCCGGATCGCGGCTCGCGCGTTGGCTGGAAAGAATGGTTCAGGGCACCGAGGATCCGCCTCTGGCGGCGTTGCTGCGCCGCTTCGGCGTGCAGTGGCGCGAGATCGCGGCCGCCTTGCCCGATACGGGATTGCGCTTCGAGCGCGATTCGATGCGGGTGGCAGCGGTGCGCCGCGCGAGCCCGGCCGAGGGTGCCGGCATCGCGCCGCGCGACGAGCTCATCGCGGTCGATGGCTTCAAGGCGAGTTCCGCGCAGTGGGAGAGCGTGCTGCGTCGCCGCGGCGCGGGGGCGCGGGTGCCGGTGCACGCTTTTCGCGAGGGGCGGCTCTATGAGGCGGTGCTCGAACTCGCGCCCCCCGCGCTGGAGCGGGTGGAGCTCGCCCTTGCGCCGCGCCCCACGGCGCAGCAGCGGAAGCGCTTGAACTCCTGGCTGCGCCTCGCCGCGCCGTAGTCGCTCGTTCGCACTGACCTCAGGTGCGGAACTGGCGCAGCATCTGGGCCATCGCCTGGGTCATCGCATCGAGCTCTCGCGCGAGTTCTCGCCCTTGCTGCGCCAGGCGCGCGAGGGATTCCGCCATCTCGGCGATGCGGCCCACTTCCTCGGCTTCGTGCCGCGTCACGGCGGCCTGTTCCTGGACGCTGTCGCGGATCGCGAGCGCCTGTGTTCCGATCTGATCCATGCTCTGTTCGACGAGGGCGATTTCCTGCGCGGCTTCGCGGGCCGATTCCACCGTCTCGCCCACGGTGCGCTGGCCCTCGGCCATGTGGGTCACCGTCGCTTCCACTTTTTGTTCGACCTGGCCGATCATCTCGCCGATCTCGACCGTGGATTTTGCCGTGCGTTCGGCCAGTTTCCGTATCTCGTCGGCCACCACGGCGAAGCCGCGTCCCTGTTCGCCGGCGCGCGCCGCCTCGATCGCGGCGTTGAGCGCCAGCAGGTTCGTCTGCTCGGCGATGTCGCGGATGACTTCGACCACCGAGCGTACCGACTGCATCGCTTCGGTGAGCGACTGTACCTCGCCGGCGAAGGCGCTCAGTTCGTCGGCGAGCCGCTCGGTTTGCTCGGCGCTCGCGCGCACCCGGGCGGCGGCGGCGCGATTGCGCTCGACGCCCTCGGCTACCTGCTGCGCCGAGCGTTCGGCGCTGGCGGCGACTTCGTCCATGGTGGCGGAAAGCTCCTCGATGCTGCTCGCCATGCGCTGCGCCGCCTCGGCCTGCTTGCTCGCCGCATCGGAGGTCTGCAGCGCACGCTGGGTCTCGTCTTGCACCGCGTCCTTGAGCTTGTGTCCGACCTGGCTCAGGGTGATCACCACTTCGTAGAACCGCGCCCGCATGATCTTGAGTGCGTCGAGCAGATCTCCGATCTCGTCGCGCTGCGGGTCGTCCACGTCGGTGCGCAGGTCGAGCCGGGCGATGGAGCGCGCCATGGAGAGCATGTTGGCCATGCCGCGCTCGATGCGCCGCCCCGCCCAGGCGGCCAGCACGGCGAGCAGCACGAAACCGGCCACGCCCAGCCCCAGCAGGGCGTATTCGGTGGTACGGGCCTCGCTGGCGGCACGCTGCAGGCCGGCATCGGTACGGGCGCGCTGGAAGGCGATGAGCTCGTCGAGTGTGGCATGGACCACCCGGCCGCGATCTTCCATCGCGGTCAGGAATCCTCCGGCGATTGCCAGAGCGGTGTCGCGATCGGGCGCCTGCTCCAGGGCGGTGCGCGCCGTCATCAGCAGTTCATGGTAGGCGCTTCGATTTCGTTCGAATTTCTCGAAGAGCGCCCGTTCTTCCGGATCGTCGGTTTTTTTGAGGTAGGAGGCGATGCGCCGGTCGATCTCGGCCGCTGCCCGGTCCATCTCCTGCTCCTCTTCGCGGTAATACTCGCCGCTGCCGTACTGGGTGGCTGCCTCGCCAAACGCGCGGTAGAGCATCGATCCCTTGCGCTCGATGAGGTGCTTCACCGTGGCGAGGTCGGCAAGCGGCAGCACCCGATCCTGGTAGATGGATCCCATCATGCCGATCTCGCTTTGCAGGGTTTGCACGGCGGTATATCCCATGCCGGTGAAGAGCAGCATCGCCACGACCACCGTGGTCCAGAAGCGGGCCTTGAGGGTGATGCGGCGCAGCAGGCGCACCGGCGCCGGGGGGCGCAGCTGTCCGCGTTCGAGCCGCAGGGAGGGATCGGCGTTCAGGCGGGCGTAGAGCGCCTGGGCGGCGGCGATCTCTTCCGGCGAGGCCTTGAGCCGGATGCTCATGTAGCCCGAGCCGTCGGGTAGCGGCGCCACGGTGGCCTTGACCCAGTAGTGATCGCCGTTTTTGCGCCGGTTCTTGATCACGCCTTGCCAGGGATGACCGCTTTGGATGGTTTCCCACAGGTCGCGGAACACCTCGGGCGGCGTGTCGGGGTGGCGGATGACGTTGTGCGGCTGGCCGATGAGCTCCTCGCGCGTCATCCCGGCGTATTCGCAAAAGTCGTCATTCACATATTTTATGACGCCTTCCTTGTCGGTGTGGGAGACGATCACCACGTCGTCGCGCACGGGGTATTCTTGCTGCGTCACGGGTTGGTTGATCCGCATGGTCGGACTCTCTGCTCGATGGATTTTGTAAGATTACGGCGACCGCGACAAAAACTTTAGGAACCTCCTGCCGTGCCGGCGGTCATGCTGCTACAATGGCTCGGCATCGGACGGGGGTGTCCTCGGGCGGTGCCATCTTACTTTGATTGTACGGAGTTCGTTCCATGGAAGTGGCAAAAAACACGGTGGTCACGCTGCGCTACACGGTGCGCGACAGCGACGGCGAATTGATCGACGACGGCAAGGAACCCCTGGTCTATCTGCACGGCGGCTACGACGGGATCTTCCCCAAGATCGAGGAGTCGCTGCAGGGCAAGAGCGTGGGCGACACGCTGCGCCTGAAGCTGCAGCCGGAAGAAGCCTTCGGCGAGTACGACGAAGAGCTCGTCTTCATCGAGGACATCAGCCTCTTTCCCGAGAACATCGAGGTCGGCATGGCCTTCGAGCGCGTGGGTGAGGACGGCGAGGACGACATCCTCTATCGCATCACCGACATCGCCGAAGGCAAGGTGGTGGTCGACGGCAACCACCCGCTCGCGGGTATGGCGCTCGTGTTCGAGCTCGAAGTCGCCGATGTGCGTCCCGCCACGCCCGAAGAGATCGCCCATGGACACCCTCACGGGGCCGGCGGGCACGCGCACTGAGGCGTCCACCGGCAGGCTTCCCGGTAGCGAGCCCAAGGTGCTGGTGATCGAGGATACGGTCACCAGCGCCGCGGTGCTTGCGCGCCACCTCGAAAAAATGGGCTGCACCCCCTTGCTCGCGCACGACGGCGAGGGAGGGTTGGAGCTCTTTTTCCGGGAAAATCCCGATGTCGTACTGCTCGACGTGATTTTGCCCGGCATCGACGGCATCGAGGTGGCCCGGCGCATCCGCCAGTCCGAGCGCCCGGGCGAGTGGACCCCCATCATCTTTCTCACCGCCCGCAGCGACGATCGCGCCATCGAGGCGGGAATCGAGGCGGGCGGCGACGACTATCTCGCCAAGCCGGTCTCTTTCGTGGTGCTGGCAGCCAAGCTGCGGGCCATGCTACGCCTGGCGCACGCCCAGCAGAACCTGCTTCTGCTCACCCGCCGGCTCGACGAGGCCAACCAGAAACTGCGCCGGCTCACCAATCTCGACGGTCTCACCGGCATCGCCAACCGCCGCGGCTTCGACGACAAGCTCGCGCGCGAGTGGGCCCGCTGCCGCCGCGAGGAGCGGCCGCTTGCCCTCTTGATGATCGACGTGGATCACTTCAAGGCGTTCAACGACAGCCTGGGGCATCTGGCCGGCGACGACACCTTGAAGATCGTGGCTGCCACCATCGCCGGCTCCCTGCAGCGTCCCGGCGACATGGCCGCGCGCTATGGTGGCGAGGAGTTCGCCGTGGTGCTGCCCAACACCGACCTTGCCGGAGCGCGCCACATCGCCGAGCGCATCCGCGAGAACGTGGAGAAACTGCGCATTCCCCACCCGGCCCAAGGCACGGCGGAGCATGTGACGATCTCGGTGGGCGGTGCCGTGGCGCATCCGGCAAAATTGCCTGCCATGCCGGCGAACCGCCTCATCGACTTTGCCGATGCCGCCCTTTATCAGGCGAAAAAAGCGGGCAGGAATCGGGTCGTCATCTGTGATGCGGATGCCATTAACCCTGCTTCGCCCGCGCCTCCCTGTGCTTCTTCCTGAACCGGGTTCAACCGCGAAAGCCGTCCTTCCATTGACGCAGCAGACGGAAGCGCTCGACCGGATCGGCGGGGCAGTATCCGTAGTGCTGCGCAATCGCCGCAGCCACCGTCGGCGTATGCACCCTGAGAAAAGGGTTGACCGCGCGCTCGAGGCCGATCGTGCTCGGCAGCGTCGGTTCGCCCGCGGCGCGTTTTGCTTCGCAGCGGCCCTGGTAGGCGATGCGATCGGCGTTATCCGGCTCGACCACGGCGGCGAAACGCAGGTTGGCAAGGGTATATTCGTGGGCGCAGCACACGCGCGTCGTCTCGGGCAGCGCGGCGAGCCGCTGCAGCGAAGCGTACATCTGCGCCGGGGTTCCCTCGAACAGGCGACCGCAGCCGGCGGAGAAGAGGGTATCGCCGCAAAAAACGAAGTCCGCGCCGACATAGGCGAGGTGCCCGCGGGTGTGGCCGGGGATCTCCCAGGTGTCGAGCTTCAGGCCGAGCTCGGGAATTTCCACCGCCTCGCCCTCGCGCAGCCTCTGGGTGAGGCAGGCGATGTCCTCGGCGGCAGGTCCGTACACGGGAACGTCGTAGTCGGCGCGCAGTGCCGGCACGCCGCCGGTGTGGTCGGCGTGATGGTGCGTGACGAGGATGGCGGCCAGGCGCAGGCCGCGGGCGACGAGCGCGGCGCGCACCGGGTCGGTTTCGCTCGGGTCGACCACCAAGGCGTGTCGACCGTCGTGCAACATCCAGATATAGTTGTCGCTCAAAGCGGCGATGGGCTCGAGGAACGTTTGGGTCATGACTTCTCCTGAAATGCGAGAACCGGCTTTTCCCGCCTGGCTGGATACACCGGGCGGCGCACGGGTCTGGGCGTGGTGCGAGGAAGTCGTCGGCCGCTTCGTCACCGACGTCTTCGGATTCTACGCCATCCAGCTCGGCCTGCCGCAGCGCGATCTGCTCGCCTACAGCCGCATCCCGTGGCGCTGGCGCTGCGATCCCGAAGGCGGCGAGGTGCGCACCGCCTGGGACGAGCTGCCGTTCGAATCCAACGCCCTCGACCTGGTGGTGGCCCCGTTTGCACTCGATCGCAGCGCCGATCCGCACGCCCTGCTGCGCGAGCTCGAGCGCGTGCTGGTGCCAGAAGGGCATGCGCTGTTCTTCGGCTTCAACCCTTGGTATCCTTGGCGGCTGCTGTCACGGCACGAACGCTGGCCGCGACTGCCGGGCAGCATGACGGTACCGCGCCTCAAGGACCGGCTGCTCGTGCTCGGCTTCGAGCCGCGCGGTGGGCGTTTCGGCCTGTACGCTCCGCCCGGCGAGCGGCTGCCGCGCGCGCGTCGCGCGTTCGAGGCGGCGGGGGACCGCTGGTGGCCGCTCTTTGGCGGCGTCTACGTGCTCGACGCGGTCAAGCGCGTGCCCGGCATGCGGATCATCCAGCCTGATTGGCAAAACCGCAAGAAACAGCGCGCCGAGCGGCTCGCGGCGATCGCCGAGTGCACGAAGCTGAAAAGGGAATCGTGAGCGAAACGCGCAAGGTAGAGATCCATACCGACGGGGCCTGTTCCGGCAATCCCGGCCCCGGCGGCTGGGGGGCGGTGCTGCGCTGGAACGGTCACTGCAAGGAACTGTGGGGCGGCGAACCCGCCACCACCAACAACCGCATGGAGCTGCGGGCGGTGATCGAGGCGCTGCGCGCGCTGCGCCGGGCCGTGCCGGTGGCGATCTACACCGACAGCCAGTACGTGCAAAAGGGCATCACCGAATGGCTGCCGCAGTGGAAGCGCCGCGGCTGGCGCACCGCCGCTGGCAAGCCCGTGGCCAATCAGGATCTGTGGCAGGAGCTCGATGCGCTTGCGGCGCGTTTTCCCGTCGAATGGCACTGGGTGCGCGGGCATTCCGGGGACGAGGGCAACGAGCGGGCCGACGAGCTCGCGCGCCGCGGCATCGAGGAAGTGCGGCGGGGAGCCGCCGAGACGCAGGAGAAGTGAGCCATGCATCAGATCGTGCTCGATACCGAGACTACGGGGCTCGATTGGAAGAACGGGGATCGCATCATCGAGATCGGCTGCGTCGAGCTGCTGGCGCGGCGCCTTACCGATAACCGCTTCCACCGCTATCTCAACCCCGAGCGTTCGATCGACGCCGGGGCGGTGGAGGTGCATGGCATCACCGACGAGATGCTGCGCGATGCGCCGCGCTTTGCCGATATCGTGGACGAATTCCTCGACTACGTGCGCGGGGCCGAACTCATCATCCACAACGCCGCCTTCGACCTGGGGTTCCTCAACGCCGAACTCTCCCGTCTGGGGCGGGACCCGATCGAGACGGTGGTCAGCGGCGTGATCGACACGCTCAAGCTCGCCAAGACGATCGCCCCGGGCAAGAAGGCCTCGCTCGACGCGCTGTGCGAGCGCTACGGCATCGACAACCGCCACCGTACCCTGCACGGCGCGCTGCTCGACGCGGAACTGCTCGCCGAAGTCTATCTGGCGATGACCCGGGGGCAGGAAACCCTGATGCTGGACGCAGCGCCCGCGGTGAGGGTCCAAGGTGGCGCGCGGCGCGACGGCGCCCCCCGGCCGGCGCTGCGGGTGCTGCGGGCGAGCGAGGAAGAACTCGTCGCCCACGAAGCGGTGCTCGCCGAGATCGACCAAGCGAGCGGCGGCAAAACGCTGTGGCGCACGCTCACCGAGTAAGGCGGGGCGCTTCGTTTTCGGCTGCACGCAGCGCCGCGCGCAGGCGCTCGAACCACTCGATCGCCTCTCCCAGGGTGAGGGTGCGCGGATCGACGTCGGCGAGCGGCGCGAGCCAGGCCGGCAGCACTTCGATGCGCTGCGGCTCGGGTTCGGGCGGCAAGTCCTCGCCCGGTTCGCAGGCGAAGAGCTGCGGCTGGCGACTTTCCTCCATCGCGCGGGCCTCCAGTCGCGCCAGTTCCCGGCGGGCCTGGCTGAGCACGGCGCGCGGCATGCCCGCGAGCGCGGCCACGTGGATGCCGTAACTGCGGCTTGCCGGCCCTTCGCGCACCGAGTGGAGAAAGACCACCCGCCCCTCGTGCTCCACCGCTTCCACGTGTACGTTGGCGCAGGCTTGCAGCTCTTCGGCCAGGCGCGTGAGCTCGAAATAGTGCGTCGAGAAGAGGGTGAGGGCGCGATTTTTGCCATGCAGCTGGCGCGCGATCGCCCAGGCGAGCGCCATGCCGTCGAAAGTCGAGGTACCTCGGCCGATTTCGTCCATCAGCACGAGGCTGCGTTCGCTCGCGTGGTGCACGATGTAGGCCGCCTCCGTCATTTCCACCATGAAGGTGGAGCGGCCGGAGGCGAGATCGTCGCTTGCGCCGATGCGGGTGTAGATGGCATCGAGCGGCCCGATGACGGCGCGCCGCGCCGGCACCCAGGCACCGACGTAGGCGAGCAGGGCGATGAGCGCCGTCTGGCGCATGAAGGTGGATTTGCCGCCCATGTTGGGGCCGGTGATCACCAAGAGCCGCCGCGTTTCGCCGTCGAGCCGTACGTCGTTGGCTACGAACGTCTCCACCTGGCGCTCCACCACGGGGTGTCGCCCGCCTTCGATCGCGAGCCCCGGCGTTTCGGCGAATTCCGGCGCCACGTAACCGTAGCGCTCGGCGGCTTGCGCCAGCGAGGAAAGCCCGTCGAGCTCGGCGGCGGCGCGCCCGGCCTGCTGCAGCGCCGCCACCCAGGCGAGCAGCTGGCGCACCAGATCTTCATAGAGGAAACGCTCCCGCGCGAGCGCCCGCTCGGCCGCCGACAGCGCCCGGTCTTCGAAGGCCTTGAGCTCGGGCGTGATGAAGCGCTCGGCGTTCTTCATCGTCTGGCGCCGGCGGTAGTCGGCCGGCACCTTGTCGGCGTGCGTCTTGCTCACCTCGATGTAGAAGCCATGCACCTTGTTGTATTCGACCTTGAGCGTCGCGATGCCGGAGCGCTCCCGCTCGCGCGCTTCCAGTTCGAGCAGGAACGCGCCGCAGTCGTTTTGCAGGGTGCGCAGCTCGTCGAGCTCGGCGTCGACTCCCGGGGCGATCACGCCGCCGTCGCGCGCGAGCGCCGGCGGCTCGGCTGCGAGCGTGCGCTCGAGGAGCGCGAGCGCTTCGGGCGGCACGGCCAGGGCGTCGCTCAGGGCAACAAGGAGCGGCGCCTCGCGGTGCGGCTCGAGCAGGGCACGCAGCTCGGGCAGGCGGCGCAGCGAGGTGCGTAGCGCCGCCAGTTCCCTGGGGCGCACCGTACCGAGTGCGATGCGCGCGGCGATCCGCTCCAGATCGCCCAGGCCGTCGAGCCGCTCGAGGATCGCGGCGAAGGTGCGCGGTTGCGCGATCAAGGTTCCGATCACCGCCTGGCGCTCGCGCGCCGCTGCGGGATCGCGCCGCGGATGGTGCAGGGCGTGCTTCAGCCAGCGCGCGCCCATCGCCGTGCGGGTGAAATCGAGCGTGGAGAAGAGGGTAGGGGAGGATTCGCCTCGCAGCGTCTCCGTGAGTTCGAGGTTGCGCCGCGTGGCGGCGTCGAGCCACAGATAGTCGTCATCGCGCTCGAGGCGCAGCGTGCGCACGTGGGCGAGCTCGCTCTTCTGCGTCTGGCGCACGTATTCGAAAAGCGCCGCGGCCGCGGCGAGCGCCGGCTCGTGCGCCACTTCCACGCCGAAGGCGGCCAGATCCTGCACCCCGAAATGGGCCGTCAGCAGCCGCCGCGCGATCGTCGCATCGAACTGCCAGCCGGGCAGGCGGCGCAGCGGCGCACGCCCCGTCTCCAGCACCGGCGGCAAGGGCAGTTCCTCGGGCACGAGCACTTCGGCCGGGCGCAGGCGCTCGAGCTGGGCTTCCAGCTCGGCGGTCTCGCACACCAGCAGGCGAAAGTCGCCGCTCGCCAAAGTCAGGGTCGCCACGCCCGTCCTCCCTTTGCGGGTAAAAAGGGCGACAAGCGGCGCATCGCTGCGCTCGTCGAGCAGTGCCGCATCGACGAGCGTGCCCGGCGTGACGATGCGGGTCACCACCCGCTCCATCGGTCCCTTTTGCGCGCCCGGCTCACCCTGCTGCTCGGCGATGGCCACCGCCAGCCCGGCGCGTATCAGCCGCCCCAGGTAGGTCTCCAGGGCATGGAACGGAATGCCAGCCATGGGAATAGGAGCTCCGGCCGACTGGCCGCGGGTGGTGAGCGTGAGATCGAGCAGCCGCGCCGCCTTTTCGGCGTCCTCATAGAAGAGCTCGTAGAAATCCCCCATGCGAAAGAGCAGCAGGCACTCCGGATGCTGCGCCTTGAGGCGCAGGTACTGCTGCATCATGGGGGTGTGGGCGGAGAGATCGGCTACGGCCGGCATGACACGAACCGCCCTCAGCGGGGAAGCTCCGCCGGCAGATGCTCGCGCACCACGCCGAGCAGCGGCACGAAAACCTTGGGGGTGCCGGCCACGACGTTGCCGCTCTCGAGAAAGCCGCCCTCGCCGGAGAGATCGCTCACCAGGCCGCCCGCCTCCAGGATCAGCAAGGCCCCGGCGGCCATGTCCCAAGGCTTGAGACCGAATTCCCAGAAACCGTCGAAGCGGCCGGCGGCCACGTAGGCCAGATCGAGCGCCGCCGCGCCCGGGCGGCGGATGCCGGCGGTCTTTTGCGCCAGATCGCGGAAGATCGCTAGATAGGTGTCGATGTGGCGAAACTCGCGGAACGGGAAGCCCGTGCCGATGAGCGCCTGGTGCAGCTTCACCGTGCGGCTCACCCGGATGCGCCGTTCGTTGAGATAGGCTCCGCCGCCGCGCGAGGCGGTGAAGAGTTCGTTGCGCAGGGGATCGAAGACCACCGCGTGCTCCAAGACGCCGTCCTTGCGCACGGCGATGGAGATGGCGTATTGCGGCACGCCGTGGATGAAGTTCGTCGTGCCGTCGAGCGGATCGATGATCCACTCGAACCCTTCCCCGGCCAGTGCGCCCGATTCCTCGGCGAGGATGGCGTGTTCCGGGTACACTTCGCGGATCGTCTCGATGATCGCCTCTTCGGCCGCGCGATCGACCTCGGTGACGAAGTCGTTGAACGCCTTGGCTTCGATGGTGAGCCGCTCGAGCTGCAGCGCCGCGCGGTTGATGATGGCGGCGGCGCGCCGGGCGGCCTTGATGGCGATGTTGAGGGTAGGATGGACGATCATCGGCGAAATCCTCGGTGGTGAAACGCCCCTGCGGGCCAACCTTGGATTTTACCGTAAAGGGCGGCGGGGCCGGCGGATCAGGAACCGGCCTCGACCGTACGTTTCAGACCGTTCGCACCGACAAGGTGACGTCGATGTTGCCGTGAACGGCGTTGGAGTAGGGGCAGACCTGATGCGCGGCGAGCACCAAGTCTTCCGCCGCCTGTGGATCGACCCCGGCGAGCGCCGCCTCCAGGTCGACCTTGAGACGGAATCCGCCCTCAGGGGCGGATAGGAGAGAGACTGCGGCGGTGATGCTCACGTCGCGGTCGGCGAGCGCAACGCGCTTTTGCCGCGCCACGTGCATCACGGCGCTGCCGAAACAGGCGGCATAGCCGGCGGCGAAGAGCTGTTCGGGGTTGGTTCCTTGGCCAGTGCCACCCAATTCCTTGGGCATGGCAAGCTCGAGTTCGAGCAGACCGTCTTCGCTGCGCGCGTGCCCGTTGCGGCCATTGGTGACGGTGACTCGGGTGGTATAGAGGGCGTTCATCGGAGTCTCCTGAGTGGTTCGATTGGGATTTCATTATCCATGCAAACCCTTTGTCGTCGATGGCGATCGAGACGATCGTCCCGATAGATTTTCTCGATTGGGGCAAGCGGTCGATTCGTTCGCAGGCGTTGCGTTGTCCGCAGGGGTGATTTAAACTCGATCACGTCGATTGAATTTCAATCAAACTCGAGAGTTTGGGGGATGCCGAAAACCGATACCCGCGTTCTGACGGCTCATGTTCCCGTTTCCTTGGCCGAAAAAGTCGATGATCTCGCCCGGCGCATGGAGCGCTCTCGAGGTTGGATCCTGAAACAAGCGCTTGCGGCTTGGATCGCCCAAGAGGAAGAAAAGGATCGCCTCACGATGGAGGCGCTCGCAGACGTCGATGCGGGGCGGGTGCTCGAGCATCGGGCCGTCGAGGAATGGGCCGAACGCCTCGGCACCGATCAGCCTCTGCCGATGCCTGAACCGAGATGAGGAAGATACGCTGGACGGGCAAGGCCTTGTCCGACTTGGAGCGTCTCTACGCTTTTCTTGCCCCGAAGAATGAGCAGGCGGCCAAGAGGGTGCTGAAAACCCTGATTTCGGCGCCGAATATCTTGGTGACGAATCCCCGGATCGGGGAGCAGCTTTTTCAGTTCGCGCCGCGCGAGGTTCGTCGGTTGCTCATAAGCGATTACGAGATGCGATACGAGCTCCGTGACTCGGATATCTTCGTTTTGCGCATATGGCATACACGGGAGCAACGCTGAATTGTTGTCGCTTACGCTAGATCACGAGGGCATGCGATTGCTTTCCCGTGTGCGCGTCGTGCTGTGCCGCCCCTCGCATCCGGGCAACATCGGTGCGGCGGCCCGGGCGATGAAGACGATGGGGCTGTCCCGGCTCGTCTTGGTGGCGCCGCGGCGTTTTCCCGATCCCCAGGCCACGGCGCTCGCCTCGGGCGCGGTCGACGTGCTCGAGGGCGCCACGGTGGTGGAGACGCTCGCCGAGGCGCTCGCCGGAACCGTCGTGAGCGTGGCCTTCACCACGCGCTCGCGCACCTACGTTCAGCCTTTTCGCACGCCGGAAGAGAGCGCCCGGGAAGTGCTGCAGGCGCTGCACTCCACATCCGACACCCAGGCTGCGCTCGTCTTCGGCAACGAGACGAATGGCCTCGCGAACGAGGAAGTGTGGCAATGCACCTTCCCGGCGACGATCCCCGCCAATCCCGCGTATTCCTCGCTCAACCTCGCGGCGGCGGTGCAGGTGGCCTGTTACGTGCTCGCCCGCACCTGCGAAGCCTTTGCGCCGCAGGCAGGCGCCATCGCGGACGCACCCGATTTCGTGCCTGCTTCACACGAGGCGGTCGAAGGTCTGCTCGCGCAGTGGTTCGCCGTGCTCGAGCGGCTCGATTTTTACGATCCAGCTTCGCCGAAACGGCTGGAGGCGCGGCTGCGGCGGCTGCTTGCGCGCGCCCGGCTCGAACGGGCCGAGCTCGACATCCTGCGTGGCATGCTCAAAGCGGTGGCGCGTAAAATCCCGTAAAATGATCCGCCTTGCGGCGCAACCGAGAAAGGAACCCCTTCATGCCCTCCTGGCTGGAACGCCTGCGTGAAGACATCGACAGCATCCTGCAACGCGACCCGGCGGCGCGCTCGCGCTGGGAAGTGCTCACCTGCTATCCGGGCCTGCACGCCCTCTGGCTGCACCGGCTGGCGCATTTTTTGTGGACGAAGCGCTGGCGCTGGCTCGCGCGCTTCCTCAGCCACCTCACGCGCTGGCTCACGGGCATCGAGATCCATCCTGGCGCGACGATCGGCCGGCGCGTGTTCATCGACCACGGCATGGGGGTGGTGATCGGCGAGACCGCCGAGGTGGGCGACGATTGCACCATCTATCAAGGCGTGACGCTGGGTGGCACGTCGCTCTATCGCGGCGTCAAGCGCCATCCCACCCTGGAAGCCGGCGTCGTGGTGGGGGCCGGGGCCAAGGTGCTGGGTGGCTTTACCGTCGGAGCGGGGGCAAAAATCGGCTCGAACGCGGTCGTCGTCAAGCCGGTTCCGGCTGGGGCCACGGCGGTGGGGACGCTCGCGCGCATCCTCGAGCCGGAAAAAGAAGAGTCGCGCGACGAAGCCCGTCGACGCAAGGCCGAGGAGATCGGGTTCACCGCCTATGGGCTCACCAAGGATCTCGACGATCCGCTCGCCAAGGCGGTGCATGCGCTGCTCGATCACGCGGTCGAATCCGACCGGCGCTTCGCCGAACTCGTGCGCCGGCTGGAAGCGGCCGGCATCGCCTTGCCCGATCTGCCCGGCGAGGATCAGGGGTTCGATCCGCAGCGCGTCTCGCGCTGGGTGGAATAGCCCGGGATAGCAGAAACGCATCGCCCGAATAGTTGACTTTTTCAGTAGGGTAAGTTATCTTGCTTACGGCACGTCGGCCACGACCCGGCGGGAGGATGGACGATGCGACTGACGACGAAAGGGCGATTCGCGGTCACCGCGATGGTGGATCTGGCCAAGCACCAGGACAAGGGGCCGGTGGCGCTGGCGACCATCGCCGAGCGCCAGGACATTTCTCTGTCCTATCTCGAACAGCTCTTCAGCCGCCTGCGGCGCGAGGGGCTAGTGTCGAGCGTGCGCGGACCCGGCGGCGGCTACCGCCTCGGGCGGCCGATGGACGAGATCACCATCGCCGAGATCGTCGAAGCGGTGGACGAGCCGCTCGATACCACCCAGTGCGGCGGCAAGGAAAACTGCCAGAACGACCACATCTGCTCCACGCACCACCTGTGGAGCAACCTCAACGTGCGCATGATGGAGTATCTCGATTCCGTCACCCTGGGGGCGGTGGTGCGCGGCGAGATCAAGCGTGTCATCTCCCGTCGCCGTCCCCGCAAGAAGGCGGGCGAGGCGAGCGAGCTCACCGCCTGCGAGGCGTGCTGAGGCGATGACCTTCGCCGCAGGTGGCGTCTATCTCGATTGGAACGCCACCGCGCCGCTCGCCGCGGCGGCGCGCGCCGCGCTGCACGCCTGCCTCGATGACGAGCGGCTCGGTAACCCCTCCAGCCTGCACGCCGCAGGGCGCCGCGCCCGTACGTTGCTCGAAGAGGCGCGGCGTACCTTGGCTGAATGCCTGGAGTCCTCGCCGGAGGAGATCGTCTTCACGAGTGGCGGCACGGAGGCCAACGCGCTTTTTCTGCGCGGGGCGGCGGCGCGCCTGGAACCCGGCCTCATCGCCGTGAGCGCCGTCGAACACTCCAGCGTCTACGAAACGGCAAGGCTCCTTGCCGCGCACGGCTGGCGCCTGGTCGAGATCCCCGTCGATGCCGAAGGCCGAATCGACCCTTTTGCCTTCGAGCGCATCCTGCGCGAGCGTCCGGCGATCGTCTCGGTGATGTTGGCGCACAACGAAACGGGCGTGATCCAGGACGTGGCGGCGCTCGCCCGAGCGGCGCGCGAGGCCGGCGCTCTGGTGCATTGCGACGCGGTGCAGGCGGCCGGGAAAATGCCGTTGTCGCGGCGCGGCCTGGGCGTGCATGCGCTGACGCTGTCGGGGCACAAGTTCGGCGCGCCCCCCGGAATCGGCGCCCTCGTGCTCGCCCGTGAAGTGGCATTGGAGCCACTCATCACCGGTGGCGGGCAGGAGTCAGGGCGGCGCTCGGGCACGGAGAACGTGCCGGGCGCGATGGCCATGGCCGCGGCGCTCGCCGACTCGCTCGAAGCCAGAGAATCCTGGTACGCCCGCCTGCGCTCCTTGCAGCAGCGGCTGGAAGCGGGGCTCGCGGCGCAGGGGGCGGTGATCTTTGGCGCCGGGGCGACGCGGCTACCCAATACCACCTTTTTCGCGCTGCCCGGGCTGGAGGGGGCGGCGCTCGCCAGCCGGCTCGATCGCGCCGGTTTCGCGGTGGGGACCGGCTCGGCCTGTTCCAGCGGTGAGCCTGGCGCACCGCGCAGCCTTCTTGCCATGGGCGTACCCGAGGCGCTCGCCCGCGGGGTCGTGCGCGTGAGTACCGGCAGCAGCACGACCGAAGCCGACATCGACGGGTTTCTCGCCGCGCTCGCGCAGGCGGCAGGCGATCTGCGGCGCCTCGCGGCCCTGTGTGCCGATTGAAAGGATTCCTTCATGCAGCGACGACCGATCTATCTCGACTACGCCGCCACCACGCCGGTGGACCCCCGCGTGCGCGATGCCATGATTCCCTGGCTCACCGAGCGCTTCGGCAACCCGGCGAGCCGCACCCACGCCTACGGCTGGGAGGCGGAAAAAGCCGTGGAAGAGGCGCGCAGCCGTGTGGCCGAGCTCGTCGGCTGCGAACCGCGCGAACTCGTGTGGACCTCGGGCGCGACCGAGGCCGACAACCTCGCCATCAAGGGCGTGGCCGAGTTCTACCGCGACCAGGGACGGCATCTCATCACCCTGCAGACCGAACACAAGGCGGTGCTCGACAGCGTCAAGGCGCTGGAAGCGCGCGGATTCACCGCCACCTATCTGCCGGTGCAGGAAAACGGTCTGGTCGACGTGGACGAACTTGAACGCGCCCTGCGGCCAGACACGCTGCTCGTGTCGGTGGCGCTCGTCAACAGCGAGATCGGCGTCATCCAGCCGATCGAGGAGATCGGGGCGCTGTGCCGCGAGCGCGGCATCCTCTTTCACGTCGATGCGGCGCAGGCCACCGGCAAGGTGACGATCGACCTACAAAAACTCGACGTCTCGCTCATGTCCTTTTCCGCCCACAAGACGTACGGTCCCAAAGGGATCGGCGCGCTCTACGTGCGCCGTCGCCCGCGGGTGCGGCTGGAAGCGCAGATGCACGGAGGAGGGCACGAACGCGGTTTTCGCTCGGGGACGCTGCCCACGCACCAGATCGTCGGCATGGGGGAAGCCTATCGCCTCGCGCGCGCGGAGATGTCCGATGAGCTGCCGCGCATCCGGGCGCTGCGCGACCGGCTGCTCGCCGCCTTGCAGGAACTGCCGGGCATCCACCTCAATGGCGACCTCGAACATCGCGTGCCGCACAACTTGAACGTCTCGGTCGAGGGCATCGAGGGCGATGCGCTGCTCCTGTCGCTGGGCGAGGAACTGGCCGTGTCGGCCGGTTCGGCCTGCACCTCGGCAAGCCTCGAACCCTCCTACGTGCTGCGCGCGCTGGGCCGCTCGCCAGAGCTCGCCCGCAGTGCATTGCGCCTCACCCTGGGGCGCTTCACCACCGCCGAGGAGATCGACACGGCGATCCGCCTGCTGCGCGAGCGTATCCTTGCCCTGCGCAGGCGCTGAAGCGGAACCCCGCCGCACGAGCGGCGTCATTTCATCTACTGCAAGCAAAGGAAACGAAGACCATGACGATCACCCTGACGGAACGCGCCGCTGCCCAGGTGCGGCGGATCCTGGAAAAACGTGGCCACGGCCTGGGCCTGCGCCTGGGCGTGACCCCTTCCGGCTGCACGGGCTTTGCCTACAAGCTCGACGTGACCGACGCGGCGGGGCCACAGGATCTCGTGTTCGAGAGCCACGGCGTGAACGTGGTGGTGGCGCAGGAGGATCTGCCCAAGCTCGACGGCACGGTGATCGACTACCGCCGCGAAGGCTTGAACGAATCCTTCAAGTTCGACAATCCCAACGTGAAGGCGACCTGCGGCTGTGGCGAGAGTTTCGCCGTCTGAGAGAGCGCCGGGGAATCAATCTACTGCGCGGTCCGATTGCGTCGTTGGGCGGTGCTCATAGCGCCGAGGCGGGCAGGAGAAACACCTTGTCCTCGGCCGTCTCCGTGGCGAGCCAGGTGAAGGGGAGCTCGGGGAAGGCCGCTTCCACCAGTGCCCGGTTGTGCCCGACTTCCACGGCGAGCCAGCCCTGCGGCGTGAGGTGGCGCTTCGCTTCGGAGAGGATACGCCGCACCACGTCGAGCCCGTCTTCTCCCGCGGCGAGCGCGAGCGCCGGCTCGTGGCGGTATTCCTGCGGCAATTCGGCCATGACCTGCGCCGTGACGTAGGGCGGGTTGCTCACGATCAAGTCGAACGTTTCACCTCCGAGCGCCGAGAATACGTCCGAGCGCAGTAGCCGTACGCGATCCTGCAGGTCATAGGCTTCGACGTTGATCCGCGCGACTTCCAGCGCCTCGTCCGAGAGATCGGCCGCCACGATCTCCGCTTGGGGAAAAGCATAGGCGGCCATGATCGCGAGGCAGCCCGAGCCGGTGCACAGATCGAGCACCCGCTGTATTCTTTCCGGCTGCTCGAGCCAGGGCGAGAAGCGCTCCTCGAGCAGCTCGGCCAGAAACGAGCGCGGCACGATCACGCGCTCGTCCACGTAGAAGCGAAACGGTCCCAGCCAGGCTTCGTTGAGCAGGTAGGCCGTCGGCACTTTATCGACGGCGCGGCGTGCCACCAGCTCGGCCAGGCGTTGGCGCTCGGACTCGGTGAGGCTTGCGTCCAGAAACCACTCGAAGCGCTCGCGCGGCAGCTTCAAGGCGCCGCTCACCAGCCACACCGCCTCATCGAGGACGTCCTCGCAACCGTGGCCGTAGAACGCCTCTTCGCTCTCGAGCCGGGTGACGGCGTAGCGTACCCAGTCGCGCACCGTGATGAGCGCCTCGGTCTCGTCGTGCTCGTGGGCTTCGAACATCGGATCGTCTTCAGCTTCGTGCATGGGCTTCTCCGGCAGGGGGCAGCAAGCGTTCCAGGACGCCGCGATAGACGGCGGCGAGTGGCTCCAGTTCTTCGAGCGCCACGCATTCGTCGATCTGGTGGATGGTGGCATTGACCGGTCCGAATTCCACCACCTGCGGACAGATGGCGGCGATGAAGCGTCCGTCGGAGGTGCCGCCGCTGGTGGAGAGCCGCGGCGCAATCCCGCAGGCGGCTTCGACGCCGTCCGATAGCGCCGCGACGAGTTCGCCCCGGGGCGTGAGGAAGGGGCGCCCGCCCAGCTCCCAGGAAAGGGAGA
This sequence comes from Tepidiphilus succinatimandens, assembly GCF_006503695.1. Taxonomy (GTDB): domain Bacteria; phylum Pseudomonadota; class Gammaproteobacteria; order Burkholderiales; family Rhodocyclaceae; genus Tepidiphilus; species Tepidiphilus succinatimandens. Next base: position 24,307 of record NZ_SBIK01000016.1, on the reverse strand, counting down.
AGGGCACGCCGTGGCGGTGCAAAATCGCCTCCACCCACTCCTGCAGGCCCTCCGGCGTCTGCTCGGAGGAAAAGCGGAAATTGAAAGTCATGCGGCATTCGCCGGGCACCACGTTCGTCGCACCCACCCCGGCGTGCAGGTCGGTCACCTGCAGCGACGTGGGCGGAAAATGTTCGTTGCCCCGATCCCATTCGGTGGCCACGAGTTCGGCGAGCGCCGGCGCCAGGCGATGCACCGGGTTATCGACCAGATGGGGATAGGCGACGTGACCCTGCTTGCCATGCACCGTGAGCCGGCCAGTGAGCGAACCGCGCCGGCCGTTCTTGATCGTGTCTCCGAGCACGCGCTCGCAGGTGGGCTCGCCCACCAGGGCGTAGTCGAAGCGCAGGCCGCGCGAGCGCAGAACCTCGACCACGTGGCGTGTGCCGTGCACCGCCGGCCCTTCTTCGTCGGAGGTCAGCAGAAAGCCGATGGAGCCGCGATGCGCGGGGCACCCCGCGAGGAAGGCTTCCACCGCGCACACCATGGCGGCGAGCGAGCTCTTCATGTCGGCGGCGCCGCGCCCGTAGAGCCTGCCCTCGGCCACCGTGGCGGAAAAGGGCGGAAAGCGCCAGCGATCCTCGGGGCCGGGCGGCACGACGTCGACGTGTCCGGCGAAGACGAAGAGCGGCCCCTCTTCCCCGCGCCGCGCCCAGAGGTTGGCCACGCCGCCCGCATCGAGCCGCTCCAGGGTAAAGCCGAGCGCGGCGAGCCGCTCGCCGATGAGCGCCAAGCAGCCGGCTTCCGCGGGCGTGACGGAAGGGCGGCGGATGAGCGCCTGGGCGAGTTCAAGGACGTTCATGTCTTGGTGCTGGCCAGCGAAGGAAACTCGATTTCGGTCATCTGCGAGGGCAGGTCGACGTCGGCGGGGGGAATGCCGCCATCCTGGATCGTGGTCTGCACCCCTGCGTTTTGCAGTTCCCACTGCAGGTTGGTGGGCGAATCGGCCTGGGCGATCGCCTCTTCCAGGGTGATGGCACCGCTGCGGTAGAGTCGCACCAGATCCTGGTCGAAAGTCTGCACACCCGGGGAGAGCGAGCGCTCCATCGCGTCCTTGATCATGGAGAGGTTGCCTTTCTCGATCATCTCGGCGATAAGGCGCGAATTGACGAGGATCTCGACCGCCGGGATGCGTTGCCCCTTCACGTGCCGCACCAGGCGCTGGGCCACGATGGCGCGCAGCGCCACGCTCAGATCCGAGAAGAGCAGCCCCCGGCTCTCCAGCGGATAGAAATTCACGATGCGGTTGAGCGCGTGATAGGTGTTGTTCCCGTGCAGCGAAGCGAGCACCAGGTGTCCGGTGAGCGCATAGGCGATCGCCGCCTGCATGGTTTCCAGATCGCGGATCTCGCCGATGAGGATGCAGTCCGGTGCCTGGCGCATGGCGCTCTTGAGCGCCTCGCCCCAGGAGAGGGTGTCGATCCCCACGTCGCGCTGGTTGACGAGCGATTTCTTGTGGCGGAAGAGGTATTCGATCGGGTCTTCCACCGTGAGGATGTGCCCCGGCAGGTTCGCGTTGCGGTGATCGATCATCGCCGCGAGCGTGGTCGATTTGCCCGAACCGGTGGGGCCGACGACCAGGATGAGCCCGCGTTTGCCCAAAGCCATCTCGCCCAGCACGGGCGGCAGCCCCAGGGCCTCGAACGAGGGGATGTCGCGGCTCACGTAGCGGATCACCGCCGCCGGGCTGTTGCGCTGCCAGAAGGCGTTGATGCGGAAGTTGCCGACATCGGACAAGCCCAGGGAGAAATTGAGCTCCTTGCGTTCGACGTAGCGCTGCCACAGCGCCTCGCTGGCGATGGCCTCTTCGAGGATGCGCCGCACCTGCTCAGGCTTCATCACCTGCTGGTTGATCGGTGCCACGACGCCGTTGATCTTGATGTGGATCGGCGCCCCCGCCGTGATGAAGATGTCGGAGGCGTTGCGATCGTGCATCGCGCGAAAGAGCTTTTCCAGCACCGGCGTGACGATGGGCATGATGGTCGCCTCCTCAGGCTCCGCGCAGCAGTTCGTTGATCGCGGTCTTGGCGCGCGTCTGCGCATCCACGCGCTTGACGATCACGGCGCAGTACAGGCTGTATCTGCCGTCGGGGGAGGGGAGGCTGCCGGGCACGACCACGGCACCGGAGGGCACGCGCCCGTACAGGATCTCGCCGCTTTCGCGGTCGTAAATCTTGGTGCTCATGCCCAGATAGACCCCCATGGAGATCACGGCGTTCTCTTCCACGATCACGCCCTCGACGATCTCGGAGCGCGCGCCGACGAAGACGTTGTCCTCGATGATCACCGGCCCGGCCTGCACCGGTTCCAGCACGCCGCCGATGCCCACGCCGCCGGAGAGGTGCACGTTCTTGCCGATCTGGGCGCAGGAGCCCACCGTGGCCCAGGTATCGACCATGGTGCCCTCATCGACGTAGGCGCCGATGTTTACGTAGGAGGGCATGAGCACCACGTTCTTGGCGATGTAGCAACCGCGCCGCGCCGCCGCCGGCGGCACCACGCGAAAGCCCCCTTCGCGGAAGTCTGCCTCGCCGTAGCGGGCGAACTTCGGCTCGACCTTGTCGAAGTAACGCGTCTCGCCGCCTTCCATGAGGCGGTTGTCGCGCAGGCGGAAGGAGAGCAGCACCGCTTTCTTGATCCACTGATTGACGTGCCAATCGCCCTCGCGTTTCTCGGCCACGCGGATCGCGCCGCGATCGAGCCCGTCGATCACCGCCTCCACTGCGTCGAATACCTCCTTGGGCGCGTTGCCGGGGGAGAAGCGCGCGCGCTCTTCGAACGCGGCGTCGATCAGCGATGCGATGCCTTGCCAGTTGGCCATGAGATCCTCCGTGGAGATGATTCCAGTTTCACCTAACGCGAAATGGTATCATGCGCGGCTCGAAGCCTTCATTGGTCTTCCTTTCACGCCGTGCGACTCATCAAGATCAAACTGGCCGGTTTCAAGACCTTCGTCGAGCCGACCACGCTCGTGCTCCCGGGCGCGCTGGTGGGCATCGTCGGGCCCAACGGCTGCGGCAAATCGAACGTGATCGACGCCGTGCGCTGGGTGCTCGGCGAGATGCGCGCCTCCGCCCTGCGCGGCGAGCAGATGGCCGACGTGATCTTCAACGGCTCGGACAAGCGAAAGCCCCTGGCGCGCGCGAGCGTCGAGCTCGTCTTCGACAACGCCGACGGCGGCGTGCCCGGCCCCTGGGGGCGATTCTCCGAGATCTCGGTCAAGCGCGTGGTCGTCCGCGGCGGCGAATCCAGCTATTTCCTCAATGGGCAGCGCGTGCGCCGCCGCGACGTGGTCGATCTCTTCCTCGGCACGGGACTGGGGCCGCGCGCCTACGCCATCATCGAGCAAGGGATGATCTCGCGTATCGTCGAGGCAAAGCCCGAGGAACTGCGCCGTTTCCTCGAAGAGGCGGCTGGCGTCACCCGCTACCATGAACGGCGCAAGGAGACGGAGGCGCGGCTGAAGGAGGCGCGTTCCAACCTCGAGCGGCTGGCCGACCTGCACGCCGAGCTCGCCGCCCAGGCCGAGACGCTTGCCGTCCAGGCCGAACGTGCCCGGCGCTATCGTGAGCTGGAAAAACGCCTGCGCCTGGCGCGGCAGCAATCCTGGGCGTTGCGGCGGCGCGAGGCGGCCGCGGCGCTTGCCGCCGGAGACGAGCGCATCGCCGCGCTCGAAGCCGAGCTGGAACGGCAGCGGCAGGAACGAACGAGTCTCGAAGCGGCACTCGAATCGGCCCGTGCCGAGGCGCAAGCGGCCGCCGCGGCGCTCGAATCCGCCCAGCAGGTCTATTTCGAGGCGAGCGCCCGGCTCGAACGCGTGATCGGCGAGCGGCGCCATCGCGAGGAGACGCTCGCTGCCCTTGCCGAGCGGCTCGAGCGCATCGGCGAGGAGGCAGGGCGCTGGCAGGAAGAGGGCGATCAGGCCCGCCTCGAGCGGGCGCGCTGGGACGAGCTCGACGCGCTCGCCCAGGCTCGGCGCGAGACGCTGCAGGAACGGCTGGAAGCGCTCGACGAGGTGCTGGAAGCGCTCGAGCGCACCCTGGAAGATGCCCGCCACGGCGCGGCGATCGCCGAGCGCGAGCGGCACGACGCCCAACGGCAGATCGCCGTCGAACGCGCCCGGATCGCCGCGTTGGAGCGCTCGCTGCAGGCGGGCGAGGCCCGGCTCGAGCGCCTGGCGCAGGAAGCCTCGTCGCTCGCTGGCGGCGACGAGGAGGCGCTCGAGCGCGAGCACGCGCGGCAAGAGACGCTCGCCGGGCGGGTCGAAGCGCTGCGCGAGGCGCTCGAGGCCGCGCAAACCCGGCTGCGCGAGGCGCAGGCGCAGCATGACGCATCCCAGGACGAATTCCGCCGGCTCGACACCGAGCTCGGTCGGCTCGAAGCGCGCCGCCGGGCGCTCGCCGAAACCCAGGCGCGCTGCGCTGGTGACTCGGGCGAGGGCGCAACGGCGCTGTGGCCGCGGCTCGAAGTCGCTGCCGGCTGGGAAACGGCGGCCGAAACGCTCCTCGGCCCCTGGCTCGGGGCGCGCCTCGCGCCGCTGTCCGAGGCCACCGTGCGGGTCGAGCACGCGCCGCGTCCCGGCGAAGCCTGGCTGTGGCAGGATCTTCCCTGCGAAGCGGGGTTGGAAGAAGGCGAGCCGCTGCCCGAAGGCGCGGTGCGGGCCGCAGCGGCGATCTCCGCCCGAGACCCGACGCTTGCCGGCGCCCTCCAGCGTCTCCTTGCCCATACCGTCTTCGTCGAGGCGATCGACGAAGCGCTGCTCGATTGGGCGCGCGAACGCGGGCTGCGCCTGGTCGACCGGCGAGGCTGGATCGTCGATCCCCATGGGGCGCGCAGCCTCGGCGCCGACGAACGGATGCTCGCGGGCATCCTCGAGCGCGCCCGCGAGCTCGGCACGCTGGAGGCCGAATGCGCCGAGCGCGAACGGCAGCGCGAATCCGCCGCGGAGAAACGCGCCCGCTGCGCCGCTGCCTGCGACGAAGCAAAGACGGCGCACGACGCCTTGCGCCGCGAGCTGCAGCAGGCCGAAAAGCTGCAGCGCGAGCACGCGCTCGAACTCGCCCGGCTCGAATCCGCCTTCGAGCACGCCCGCCGCCGGCGCCATGCCATCGACGAAGAGCGCACCGCCCTGCGCGAGCAGACCGAGCGCGAGCGCACCGAGCTCGCCACCCTGGAAGAGCGCATCGCTGCCCTGCTCGAACGCGAAGCCGCGCTCGAATCCTCCTGCCTCGAACGCCAGGCCGACCTCCGCCGCCAGCACGAGCGCCTCGAAGACGCCCGCGCGCAGCGCCAGGTGATTGCGCGCGAGCTGCAGGAAGCCGAATTCTCCTGCCGCGAATGCGCCCTCAAACGCGAGGAGAGCGAGCGCCGCGCCCGGATCGCCGCCGAGAGCCTCGAGCGGCTCGAGCGCGAGCGCGCCGAGCGCCTGGCCGAACGCGAACGGCTCGCCGACGCCCCGCTCGAAGAGGAATCCCTCGTGCGCGAGGCGCGCGAACGCGCTTCCAGCGCGCTCGCCCAAGCCCGGCTCGTGCTCGACGAACGTCACCAGAAGCTGCGCGAACTCGAAGAGACCCGCCAGCGGCAGGAATTCGCCCTGCAACCCCTGCGCGACGAACTCGAGCAGGCGCGGCTGCAGCGGCAGGAAGCAGCCGCGGCGCTTGCGCACGCCGAAGAGCGGCTCGCCGAACTCGGCGCCGATCTGGCCGCGCTCGAGCCTCAGCTCGACCATCTCGACGCCGCCAAACTCGCCCGCGAGACCGAGCGGCTGGGGCGCGAGCTCGCCGCGCTGGGCGAAGTCAACCTCGCCGCGCTCGAAACCCTGCGTCAGGTGGAAGAACGCAAGACGGCGCTGGAAGCGCAGCTTGCCGATCTCACCACCGCCATCGGCACGCTGGAAGAAGCGATCCGGCGCATCGACCGCGAGACGCGCCAGGCGCTCGCCGCCACGTTCGACGCCGTCGATGCGCATTTCGGCCGACTGTTTCCCCGGCTCTTCGGCGGCGGGCAGGCCAAGCTCGTGCTCACCGGTGAAGAGATTCTCGATGCCGGCGTGCAGATCCTCGCCCAGCCGCCGGGCAAGAAGAACGCGAGCATCCACCTGCTCTCGGGCGGCGAGAAGGCGCTCACCGCCATCGCGCTCGTCTTCTCCTTCTTCGCCCTCAACCCGGCGCCTTTCTGCATCCTCGACGAGGTGGACGCGCCGCTCGACGACGCCAACACCGAGCGCTACGCCCGATTGTTGCGGGAGATGTCCGGCACGACGCAACTTCTCTTCATCAGTCATAATAAAATCACGATGGCGGCGGCCGAGCAGCTCATCGGCGTCACGATGCAGGAGCAGGGCGTCTCGCGCATCGTCGCCGTCGACATCGACGAGGCGCTGCGGCTCGCCGAAACGCCCTGATTCCGGCCGCGCGCCGAGGCAAAGGAACACGCATGGATACCGATCTGCTCATCGCACTGGGAGGCGTGGTCGTCATCGTCACCGCCGGCTTTTTCGGCTACGGCAAGTGGCAGGAAACCCGCAGCCGGCGCACCCTCGAGCGCACCTTGCACACCCCGTCGCACGACCCGTTGCTCGATGCGGGCGAACGGGGGCCGGGCGACGCGCCCGGCAGCGACTTCACCGAAGAAGAGGGCGTGCTCGGCCCGGCGCACCGCGTCGCCCCCCGGCGCGAACCCGCCGCGGAAGCAGGGTTCGCCCGCACGCCACGGCATCACCCCGACAGCCTCAAGGAAGGGGTCGATCTCATGGTGCGCCTCGAATCGCTCGGCGGCATGGATGCTGCGGCGCTACGGGAAGCCGTCATGCGCGAATTCCGCGATTCGCCGCGTCCGGTCGGCTGGTACGTCTTCGACGACGCGAGCAACGACTGGCAGCCGCTCACCGCCAAGACCGAGGGTCAATACCACCTCGCGCTCGCCTCGCTACAGCTCGCCGACCGAACCGGCGCCATCGGCGAGAAAGAGTACCTGCGCTTCACCGGCGGTGTCGAACGCGTCGCCGACCATCTCGGTGCCGTGCCCGGGGCCATCGAATCGCGCGTCACCGTGCTCGAGCGCGCCGCTGCGCTCGACCGCTTCTGTGCCGAGGTCGACGTGCAGATCGCGGTGAACGTCGTGCCGCGCAACGCCCCCATTCCCGGTACCAAGATCCGGGCTGCCGCCGAAGCGGCCGGCCTCACGCTCGGTGAAGACGGCCTCTATCGCCTGCTCGACGACCATGGCGTCCCGCTCTATGCCCTCGCCGACCTCGACGGGCGGCCCTTGCGCCAGCCCGACATCAAGCTGCACCAGGCAAACGGCGTCACCCTCTTTCTCGAAGTCACGCGCATCCCCTCGCCGGTGGTGTTCGACCGCATGTTCACGTTTGCCGAGAAGCTCGCCGCCACGCTCGACGGCCAGCTGGTCGACGATGCCGGCAACCCCATCACGCCCGAGGCCGGCCGGCTCATCCGCGAGCGCATCGCCCAGATCCACCAGCGCATGAAGGCGCAGGAAATCCCTCCCGGCAGCGCCATCGCCCGCCGCCTCTTCGCTGGATGAAAGGACCACGATGACCTCCCATGCCCCGCCGGAGGCGGTCGAACGCGCCCGCTGGCTGCGCGAAGAGATCGCCCGGCTCGACTACGCCTACTACGTGCTCGCCGAGCCGCTCGTGCCGGATGCCGAATACGACCGGCTCTTCCGCGAACTCGTCGCGCTCGAAACCCGCTATCCCGAGCTCGTCACCCCCGATTCCCCCACCCAGCGCGTGGGTGGCAAACCGGCGCCCGAATTCGCCGAAGTCCGGCACGAAGTGCCGATGCTCTCGCTCACCAACGCCTATACCGACGAAGAAGTGCTCGCCTTCGACCGGCGCTGCCGTGAGCTGCTCGGCATCGAGCGCATCCGCTACGCCTGCGAGCCGAAGTTCGACGGGCTCGCCGTTTCTCTCATCTACCGCGACGGCCTCTTCAGCCTCGGCGCCACCCGGGGCGACGGTTTCACCGGCGAAGACGTCACCGCCAACCTGCGCACCCTCCGCTCCATCCCCCTGCGCCTGCGGCTCGACTCCCCGCCGACGCTGCTGGAAGTGCGCGGCGAAGTCATCATGACGCGCGAAGACTTCAAGCGGCTCAACGAAGCGCAGCTCGAAGCGGGCGAGAAAACCTTCGTCAATCCGCGAAACGCCGCGGCCGGCAGCCTGCGCCAGCTCGACCCGCGCGTCACCGCCAAGCGGCCGTTGCGCTTTTTCGCTTACCAGCTCGTGCGCCTCGAGGGGCACCCTTGGCCGGAAACGCACAGCAAGGCGCTCGCGCTCTTGCAGCGCTGGGGCTTTCCCCTGTCGGACGCGCGCGAAGTGACCGAAGGCGCCGAGGGGCTGCTTGCCTACTACCGCCGCATGGAGGCCGATCGCGACCGGCTCCCCTTCGACATCGACGGCGTGGTCTACAAGGTCGACGATCTGTCCGCGCAGCAGCGCCTGGGCACCATCGCCCGCGCGCCGCGCTGGGCCATCGCCCACAAGTTCCCGCCGCAGGAAGAGATCACCCGCCTCGTCGGCATCGAAGTGCAGGTCGGACGCACCGGCGCGCTCACTCCCGTCGCCCGGCTCGAACCCGTCTTCGTGGGAGGCGTCACCGTCACCAACGCTACGCTACACAACGAAGACTACATCCGCGACAAAGACATCCGCATCGGCGACTGGGTGGTGGTGCGCCGCGCGGGCGAAGTCATCCCCGAGATCGTCAAGGTGCTCCCCGAGCGGCGCGACGGCAGCGAACGCCCCTTCGTCATGCCCGAGCACTGCCCCGTGTGCGGCTCGGCGGTGGCCCGCGACCCGGACGAAGCCGCGGCCTACTGCACCGGCGGCATGTACTGTCCCGCCCAGCGCAAACGCGCCCTCGAGCATTTCGCCTCTCGTCTGGCGATGGACATCGAAGGGCTGGGCGAGAAGCTCATCGAGCAGCTCGTCGATCTCGGCTGGGTCGAAACCCCGGCCGATCTCTACGACCCCGACAAAATCAATGCCGATCGGCTCGCGAGCCTGCCCCGCATGGGGGAAAAATCCGCCGCCAAGCTGATGGCCGCCATCGAGCGCAGCAAGAAGACGACGCTCGCCCGCTTCATCTATGCCCTTGGGATCCGGCACGTGGGCGAGGCCACCGCCAAGCTCCTCGCCGGGCACTTCGGCTCGCTCGACGCCCTCATGAACGCCAGGCTCGACGAGCTCACCGCCATCGAAGGCATCGGCCCGGTGGTGGCGCAGAGCATCCGCGACTTCTTCGACGAGCCCCACAACCGCCAGGTGATCGAGCGCCTGCGCCGGCTCGGCGTGCATTGGGAAGAAAGCGTCCCCGCCAAGAAGAGCAGGGCGCTCGCCGGTCTCACCTTCGTGCTCACCGGCACGCTACCGCGCTTGACGCGCGAAGAAGCGAAGGCTCTCATCGAAGCGCACGGCGGCAAGGTGAGCGCCTCCGTGTCGAAGAAGACCGATTACGTCGTGGCTGGCAGCGAAGCCGGCAGCAAGCTACAGCGGGCGCTCGAGCTGGGCGTTCCCGTCATCGACGAAGACACGCTCGAGCGCCTGATCGCCGAGCGCAGCACAACCCAAGGATGAACCCATGGATCAACCGCAGGAGTCGAATGAAATGAAGAAAGCCGTGCGCAAGGCCGTGTTCCCCGTGGCCGGGATGGGCACCCGGTTCCTCCCCGCCACCAAGGCGAGCCCCAAGGAAATGCTGCCCATCGTCGACAAGCCCCTCATCCAGTACGCCGTGGAAGAAGCGGTGGCCGCCGGCATCACCGAGCTCATCTTCATCACCGGCCGCACCAAGCGCTCCATCGAGGACCACTTCGACAAAGCCTACGAGCTCGAATCCGAGCTGCAGGCCCGCGGCAAGAAGGAACTCCTCGAAGTCGTGCGCAAGACCGTTCCCAAGGGCGTCAACTGCATCTACATCCGCCAGTCGGAGGCGCTCGGCCTGGGACACGCCGTCCTATGCGCCGAATCGGTCGTGGGCGACGAACCCTTCGCCGTGCTGCTCGCTGACGACCTCTGCGACCACCCCGAAGGCAAGCCGGTGCTCTCCCAGATGATCGACGTCTACAACTACCACCGCTGCTCGGTGCTCGGTACCATCAACGTCGCGCGCGAAGAGACGCGCCAGTACGGCATCGTCAGCACCGAGCCGGAGGCGCACGGCAAGATCCAGCGCATCACCGGCATCGTCGAGAAGCCCAAGCCCGAAGAAGCCCCCAGCACCCAGGCGGTGGTGGGGCGCTACATCCTCTCGGGCAACATCTTCGAGCACCTGCATCGCATCCAGCCCGGCGCGGGGGGCGAACTACAGCTCACCGACGCCATCAGCTCGCTGCTGCAGGAAGAAGCCATCCTCGCCTACGAATTCGACGGCGTGCGCTACGACTGCGGCTCCAAGCTGGGCTACCTCAAGGCCACGGTCGAATTCGCCCTGCGCCACCCCGAAGTCGCCAACGAATTCCGCGACTTCCTGCGCGCCCGCTCGGTGGGACTGTAACGAAAAAGCCCCCGAAGGGGCTTTTTCGTGAAAGGAAGCTCAGGCGAGCGCCGTCTGCTTCGCCGCGCGGCGGCGATCGTGTTCCTGCAGGTGGCGCTTGCGCAGGCGGATCGACTTCGGCGTGATCTCGACGAGTTCGTCGTCCTCGATGAACTCCACCGCCGCCTCCAGCGTGAGCTCGATCGGCGGCACGAGCCGGATCGCCTCGTCCGAGCCGGAAGCGCGGATGTTGGTGAGCTGCTTGGTGCGGATCGGATTCACCACCAGGTCGTTTTCCCGCGTGTGGATGCCAATGATCATGCCCTCATAGACCGCATCGCCCGGGCTGACGAACATGCGGCCGCGATCCTGCAGCTTCCACAGCGCATAGGCCACGGCCTGGCCGTCGTCCTGCGACACGAGCACCCCGTTGCGTCGTCCGCCCACGGGACCGGCGAGAGGTCCGTAGCCGTCGAAGATGTGGCTCACGAGCCCCGTGCCGCGCGTGAGCGTCAGGAACTCCCCCTGGAATCCGATGAGGCCGCGCGCCGGCACGCGGTATTCCAGCCGCACGCGCCCCTTGCCGTCGCTCGTCATGTCGAGGAGTTCCGCCCGGCGGCGCCCCAGTTCCTCCATCACCGCGCCCTGGTGTCCTTCCTCGATATCGACCGTGAGCCGCTCGTAGGGCTCGTGGAGTTCGCCGTCGATCTCTTTCAACACCACCCGCGGTCGGCCCACCGCCAGCTCATAGCCCTCGCGGCGCATGGTTTCGAGCAGGATGGTGAGGTGCAGTTCGCCCCGGCCGGAGACCTCGAAGCTGTCGCCATCTTCACTGAAGCGCACGCGCAGCGCCACGTTCTTGAGCAGCTCCTTCTCCAGCCGTTCGCGGATCTGGCGGCTGGTGACGAATTTCCCTTCGCGCCCGGCCAAGGGCGACGTGTTGACCATGAAGGTCATGGTGAGCGTGGGCTCGTCCACCTCGATCGGCGGCAGCGGCTGCGCCGCCTCGGGATCGCACACCGTCACGCCGATGCCAACCTGCTCCACGCCGGAGATCATCACGATGTCGCCTGCCACCGCCTCGGGCACCGCCTCGCGCTCCAGGCCGACGAATTTCAGCACCTGGCCGATCTTCGCCCGACCCAGGTTCTGTTCGCCCAGCCACACGCCCACTTCCTGGTTGGGGCGCAGACGCCCCTGGCGGATGCGGCCGATGCCCAGCTGCCCCACGTAGCTCGAATAGTCGAGCGAGCAGATCTGCAGCTGCAGGGGCGCGTCGATCGTCACCGGCGGCGGCGGAACGTGGGCGATGATGGTCTCGAAGAGCGGGCGCATGTCCTTGCCCGGCTCGTTCAGATCCAGCGTGGCGTAGCCCTGCAGGCCCGAAGCATAGACGATGGGGAAGTCCAGCTGCTCCTCGCTCGCGTCGAGCTCGGCGAAGAGGTCGAACGTGGCGTTGATCACCCAGTCGGGCCGGGCGCCGGGGCGGTCGATCTTGTTGATGACCACGATGGGCTTGAGCCCGCGCGCCAGCGCCTTCTTGGTGACGAAGCGCGTCTGCGGCATGGGGCCTTCGACGGCATCGACCAGCAGCAGCACGCCGTCGACCATGGAGAGCACCCGCTCCACTTCGCCGCCGAAATCGGCGTGGCCCGGGGTGTCGACGATGTTGATGTGGGTGTCGCCATAGCGGATGGCGCAGTTCTTGGCCAGGATGGTGATGCCGCGCTCGCGCTCGAGATCGTTGCTGTCCATCACCCGTTCGGCGACGGTCTGATGCTGGGCAAAGGTGCCGGACTGCTTGAGAAGCTGGTCGACGAGGGTGGTCTTGCCATGATCGACGTGGGCGATGATGGCGATGTTGCGAATGGCGGAGGACATGGACTTCCAGACGTACGAAAGCACCAATTATAACAAAGGGGCAAGGCGGCGTCGTGTAAAATTCCGCATCCTTTCGGCTCGATGCGGAAATTCCATGTTCGCGATCATCGGCGGCACTGGCCTCACCTCGCTCAACAATCTGGAAATCGTGCACCGGCAGGTCGTGCGCACCCCTTATGGCGACCCCTCCGGGCCGCTCACCCTCGGGCGCATCGCCGGCCGGGACATCGCCTTCCTTGCCCGGCACGGCTACGGTCACACCTATGCGCCGCACCGCATCAACTACCGCGCCAACCTCTGGGCGCTGCAACACGTGGGCGTGCGCGAGGTCATCTCGGTGGCTTCCGTCGGCGGCATCCAGGCGCAATACGCTCCGGGCTCCCTCGTGATTCCGCACCAGATCATCGACTACACCTGGGGGCGCGTGTCGACCTTCTTCGAAGGCGAAGAAGATCCGGTCACGCACATCGATTTCACCCTGCCGTTCACCCCGGCGCTGCGCGAGCGTCTGATCCGCGCCGCGCAAAAGGCAGGGGAGCCGGTGATCGACGGCGCGGTCTACGCCTGCACCCAGGGCCCGCGCCTGGAGACCGCCGCCGAGATCGACCGCCTGGAGCGCGACGGCGCCAACGTGGTGGGCATGACCGCCATGCCCGAAGCCGCGCTCGCCCGCGAACTGGGCCTTGCCTACGCCGCGATCAACGTGGTGGCAAACTACGCCGCCGGCCGCGGCGCCGACGCGAGCGAGATTTCATTCACCGAGATCGAGGCGACGCTTTCCGAGACCATGGCCCGGGTCAGGCATGTGCTGGAAGCATTCGCGGCGCAGCGGGAGTGAGGGGGTTTGCTCTGCACCGATCCCAATTGGTTTCATTCTTCGAGCGGCCGTCACTCGGACAGTCGGCCTTTGCGTACCAGCTCGATGACCCGGTTTCGCACCTCTTCGAGTTTCTCATTCCTGATCCGTCCTGCCATGCGTTGGAACAGATCTTGATGAGCGGTAAATAGTTTCCCGGGACGGATATAGCTGGTCTGTTGCAGTGAGCCACAGGAAAAGTCACCTTCCGCCAGTTCAATCGCGAAGGGATCAGCGTAGGATCGGCTGGTGATCTGCAGGCACAGCCAATCCTCCCGTCCGCTATGAGCGAGCACGAGTGCCGGCCGTAGTTTGGATGCTGATAAATCTGAGAATGGAAAAGGCACGAGGACCACGTCGCCTATTGCAGGTGCGTCCATGCCTCATCCTCTTCCGGTTTCAGCCAATCCTCCGCAAGGGCCTTTTCAGCCAGCTGTGTGACCTCGTCGATTTCAGCGGGAGCTTCGTCCAATATGGTCACCAAGGCGCGACGCATTCCTTTGATTTCAACGGGTTCGACCAGGCGGACATGCCCCTTTTCGTCGATGATGGCTTCTACGGTCTGTTTCATCACGTGCCCTCCGCCTTGTTCCGGATCGACAACTCAATGATGGTGGGCATGGGGGCAAGGCGTTATGCGCATGTAATGGCGGAGATGGAGGGATTCGAACCCTCGATACCGGTTTTAGCCGGTATGCTCCCTTAGCAGGGGAGTGCCTTCGACCTCTCGGCCACATCTCCTTGAAGAGGTGCTATTCTAACCGATGAGGACGCTTGGCGTCAAACCTGCGGAGGAAACCATTCATCATGATGGTCGATCTCGAGCTCGACGCGCGCGGGCTGCGCTGCCCGCTGCCCATCCTGCGCACGAAGAAGGCACTGGCCACCTTGCACTCGGGGCAACGGCTACGGGTGCGGACCACGGACCCCGGTTCGATGAAAGACTTCTCCGCCTTCGCCCGCCAGAGCGGCAACGTACTCGAAGTGGCGCGTGAAACCGGCGAAGGGGAATATGAATTCGTGCTGATTCGGCGATAGGATGGGTTAGATTGCAAGACGCAGGAACGTATGAAATGTGACTGATTTACGACGACGTCCGCTTCAGCGAACGCCCGGCAGCGGATTCCGAAGAGGTGGCATCAGGCATCGTGCTCGATTTCGACGAGCTGGGCACAGTGGTTGGGATCGACATTGAGCAACCAGCCAAAACCAGCTTCGTGATCTTGTCGTTGGCGTTCGTCACCTTTGGCGTTACAATCAAACCATGATCCGATCGTTTCGTTGCCGCGACACCGAAGCCTTTTTTCAGGGCAAGCGCATTGCGCGGTTCGTGGCATTCGAGGCAGTGGCCATGCGCAAGCTGCAGCAGCTGCACGCGGCCACATCATTGGAATTTCTCCGTGTTCCACCGGGGAACCGACTAGAATTACTCACGGGGGATCGCGAGGGTCAGTACAGCATCCGCATCAATGTCCAGTGGCGCGTGTGCTTCGTCTGGGACGGGCGCGACGCCTGGGAAGTCGAAATAGTTGATTACCACTGAGAAAGCCATGCCGATGAGCCGTGAAGTTCCTCTGGTCCACCCTGGCACGATCCTGCTAGAAGACTGGCTCAAGCCACTGGGCATCAGCCAGTACGCTTTGGCGCGAGCGATTGGCGTGCCCCGTCGGCGCATTAACGAGATCATCCAGGGGCGGCGGGCCATCAGCGCGGATACGGCGCTGCGCCTGGCCGCTTTCTTTGGGGTCGATGCCGAAAGCTGGCTCGCCTTGCAGGCGCACTACGACGCCGTGCAGCGGCGTGAGGCGCTCGCCCAGGAACTGGCTGCGATCCCGCGCTATGAACACCTGGCGCGGGAGTATTCCGAGTCCGTCTGAGCTGCGAGCGCCTCTGTCTCACCCCCCCGCCAAATGCCGCTCGATGCGCGCGAGCTGCGGTTCGAGCTGCGCGAGCGTGGCGCTGAAGCGCTCGATGCGCTCGCGCTCCTGGGCCACCACTTCGGCCGGCGCGCGTTCCACGAAGCTGGGGTTTTCCAGTTTCTTCTTCGCCTTGGCGATCTCGGCGCGCAGGCGCTCGATCTCCTTGGCAAGCCGCTCGCGCTCCTTGGCGGCGTCGATGGGCACGTCGAGCATGAGCTGCAGCGTCTCCACTGCCGCTACCGGCGCGAGCGCATCTTCGGGTAGGCGCGCCAGCGTGCGCACTTCCGTGAGCCGTGCGAGCGCCTGCAGGTAGGGGACGAACCCGGCGATCGTCGCCGCGAGCGCCTCGTCGGCCGGCTCGCCCAGCGCCACCGCGAGCGGCACGCGCTCGCCCGGGTTGAGCTTCATCTCGGCGCGCAATCCCCGCACCGCCCGCGTGATCGCCTGGAAGAGCGCCATCTCGCGCTCGGCCGCCTCGTCGAGCTTTTCCGGTTGGGCCACGGGGTAGGGCGCCAGCATGATCGAATCGCTCGTCTTGCGCCCGGCCACCGGCGCGACGTGCTGCCAGAGCTCCTCGGTGATGAAAGGAATCACCGGGTGCAGCAGCCGCAGCACGGCTTCGAGCACGCGGATGAGCGTGCGGCGCGTGGCGTGGCGCACCGCCTCGTCTCCTTGCGCAAGACGCACCTTGGCAAGTTCCAGGTACCAGTCGCAGTATTCGTCCCAGACGAATTCGTAGAGCGCCTTGGCGTAGAGGTCGAAGCGGTAGTCGGTGAGGTGGCGCTGCGCTTCCGCTTCCACCCGCTGCAGGCGGGAGACGATCCAGCGTTCGGCAAAGCCCAGCGCCTCGGGCGCGGCGGGCGTCTCCGGCAGATTCTCGCCCACGTTCATGAGCACGAAGCGCGTCGCGTTCCACAGCTTGTTGCAGAAGTTGCGGTAGCCCTCGCAACGGCCGAGATCGAACTTGATGTCTCGCCCCGGGCTCGCGAGCGAGGCGAACGTGAAGCGCAGGGCATCCGCACCGAACGCCGGGATGCCGTTGGGGAATTCCTTGCGCGTGCGCTCCGCGATCGATGCGGCCTGTTTCGGGTTCATCAGGCCGGTGGTGCGCTTCTGGATGAGCGATTCCAGGTCGATGCCGTCGATGAGGTCGATCGGGTCGAGCACGTTGCCCTTGGACTTCGACATCTTCTGCCCCTCGGCATCGCGGATGAGGCCGTGGACATAGACGTGCTTGAACGGAATTTTGCCGGTGACGTGGGTGGTCATCATCACCATGCGCGCCACCCAGAAGAAGATGATGTCGAAACCCGTGACCAGCACCGAAGAGGGCAGGTAGAGATCGAGCGCCGGGTTGGATTTGGCCGGATACTCCGGCGTCCAGTCGAGCGTGGAGAAAGGCCACAGCGCCGAAGAGAACCACGTGTCGAGCACGTCCGCGTCGCGCGTGAGCGGCCCCGTGTAGCCCTCGGCCGCGGCAAGCGCCCGGGCCTGCGCCTCGTCGTGCGCCACCCAGAAGCGACGATTTTCGGCCGGATCTTCGTCGGCGTACCACGCCGGGATCTGGTGCCCCCACCACAGCTGGCGCGAAATGCACCAATCCTGGATATTGACCAGCCACTGGCGGTAGGTATTCACCCAGTTGTCGGGGAAGAAGCGGATGCTGCCGTCCTCGACCACTTCGAGCGCCTTTTGCGCGAGCGACTTGCCGTCCGCCCCGGGCTTGGTGGTGGCCACGAACCACTGGTCGGTGAGCATGGGTTCGAGCACCACGCCCGTGCGCTCGCCGCGCGGCACCATCATCTTGTGCGGCTTCACCTCGACCAAAAGCCCCTGCGCCTGCAGCTCGGCCACGGCCTTTTCCCGGGCGACGAACCGGTCGAGCCCGCGGTAAGGCTCGGGCACCTGGTCGTTCAGATGGGCATCGAGCCGGAAGATGCTGATCAGCGGCAGCCCGTGGCGCTGGGCCACGGCGTAGTCGTTGGCATCGTGCGCCGGTGTCACTTTCACGCAGCCGGTGCCGAAGCTCGGATCCACGGCCGCATCGGCGATGATGGGAATGCGCCGGCCCACGAGCGGCAGGATCACCTCCTTGCCGATGAGCCCCTGATAGCGGGGATCTTCCGGATGCACCATCACCGCCACGTCGCCAAAGAGCGTCTCCGGCCGCGTGGTGGCCACCACCACGCCCCGTTGCCCGTCGATGGGCCCGTCGGCGAAGGGGTAGAGGAGGGACCAGAGGAACCCTTCTTCCTCTTCAGCCGACACTTCCAGATCGGAGACCGCCGTGCGCAGCTTCGGATCCCAGTTGACCAGGCGCTTGCCGCGGTAGATGAGCCCCTCGCGATAGAGCCGGACGAAGACTTCGCGCACCACGCGCGACATTCCCTCGTCCATGGTGAAGCGCTCGCGCGTCCAGTCGGCCGAAGTGCCCAGACGCCGCATCTGTCGCGTGATGGTGCCGCCGGAATATTCCTTCCACTGCCACACGCGCTCGAGGAATTTCTCCCGTCCCAGATCGTAGCGCGTGAGTCCCTCGCGCTCGAGCTGGCGCTCGACCACGATCTGGGTGGCGATGCCGGCATGGTCGGTACCCGGCTGCAGCAGCACGTTGTCCCCGCTCATGCGCCGCCAGCGCACCAGGATATCCATGATGGTCTGGTTGAAGCCGTGCCCCATGTGCAGCGTGCCGGTCACGTTGGGCGGCGGCATCAGGATGCAATAGGGATTTTTTCTGCTCGGATCGAAACCGGCGCGGAAGTAGCCGTGTTCCTCCCAGTAGGGATACCAGCGCGATTCGATCGCCTTGGGTTCGAAGCTCTTGTCCAGGGTCATGGCACCAATGGAATCGGGGGACGAAAGCCGAGGATTATAACCAACTGGAGCGCTGTGGATGAGGTATACTTCGCGTCCAATTCCCTGCATCACGGATCGTTCACGTTCGATACTAATGTAGCATTCCGATTAACCAAAATGCTTTTATTCTCAAATTATTAAATCATCATGTTGATTCCTGTCATTCTTTCTGGCGGCGCAGGAACGCGCCTTTGGCCTGTCTCGCGCGAGGGGCACCCCAAGCCTTTCATCGAGCTTGCCGATGGCGAGACCCTGCTGCACAAAACCTATCGCCGTGCGGCCTCCATCCTCGATGCCGTAGAAGAGGCGCCAAGGGAGATCCTCACCGTCACCAACCGCGATCATTATTTTCTCAGCAAGGATGAATTCGCGCGCTCGGGGCTCGAGGGCCGCTATCGCGGCACGTATCTCTTGGAGCCCGTTGGGCGCAACACGGCCGCGGCGGTGGCGCTGGCCGCGCACGCCGTGGCCGAGCGTTACGGCCCTGAAGCCTTGCTGCTCATTCTGCCGGCTGATCATCTCATTCAAGACGAAGCGGCGTTTCGCCGCGCTGTCGCGCACGCGGCCCAGCTTGCCCGGCAGCGGCGGCTCGTCACCTTTGGCATCGTTCCCGATCGGCCGGAAACCGGCTATGGCTACATCGAAGCGGGCGAGGCGCTGGGCCCGGGGCGGACGGTAGTGCGCTTCGTCGAGAAGCCCTCCCTCGAGCGCGCCGAAGCATATCTTGCCGCGGGTAATTTTTACTGGAACGCCGGCATGTTCTGCTTCCTGGCCGGCTTTCTGCTCGAGCAGATGGCGCGCCATGCGCCGGAGGTGGCCGAGGCGGCGGCGCTTTGCTGGGAAAGCACCCGCGGGCGCATGACCCCGCAAACCTCCATGATCGAGCTCGATGCCGAACGCTTTGCCGGCATCCCTGAAATCTCCATCGACTATGCCCTCATGGAACGCTCGGATGCCGTGGCGGTCGTCCCGGCTGAATTCGGCTGGAGCGACATCGGCTCGTGGTGCGCCTTGAGCGCGCTCGTTCCCGCCGATGCCGCAGGCAACCGGGCGAAAGGGCAGGCGCTCTTTCTCGACAGCCGCGACACCTACGTCCACAGCGAGGATCGGCTGGTGGCTGCGCTCGGCGTGGAGGGGCTGGTAATCGTCGACACGCCCGATGCGCTGCTCGTGATGCACCGTGACAAGGCGCAGGACGTCAAAAAGGTCGTCGCCCAGCTCAAGGAGCGCGATCACGAGACCTACAAGCTGCATCGCACGGTGGTGCGTCCCTGGGGCAGCTATACGGTGCTGGAAGAAGGGCCGGGCTTCAAGATCAAGCGCATCGAGGTGAAGCCAGGGGCGTCGCTATCGCTGCAGATGCACCATCACCGCAGCGAGCACTGGATCGTGGTGCGCGGCATGGCGAAGATCGTCAATGGGGAGCGGACGTGCTACGTGCGCCCCAACGAATCCACCTACATTCCCGCTGGCTGCAAGCACCGCCTGGAAAACCCCGGTGTGCTCGATCTGGTGATGATCGAGGTGCAGTGCGGGGAGTACCTCGGCGAGGACGACATCGTGCGCTTTGACGACGTCTATGGGCGGGGCGGGGGCGAGGGGCGTGTTTCGCCCGAAAAATACTCTTCCCAAGGGTGAGGTAAAATCGCAGTCACACTGGAAAGGAAGACAATGAGGCTTTCGCAGTAGGAGGTCAAACAGACGCTCAGGAACTGGGTGAAAGCGGCGAATGCGGGCAAGCTCAACGGACCGAGGGCAAAGCCGGTCACGCCGGAGCAAAGGGAACTCCGGCTTGCGGGCGGAAAACCTTTGGATCGAGTGGGAGTACGAAATCCTAAATCCTAAAAAAGCGACGGCTGTACTTCACGAAGGGTTCCCTGTAAAGTACGCTTGGATCGACGCTGAGCGCAACCACTTTGACCTGCCCGAGCCGTGCGCCGTGCAGGATGTCGGCGCGAGCAGCTACCGGGCTAGGAAATGGGGTAGAAAGCCCGAGCGCAAGCGGCCGCCGCTACGCCACGCGGGCCGAGAGGCCACGGCGGACGTACGCCGAGGTGTTCGGCAACCGGAAACAGCGTCACTCAACCCTCGGCTACAGGTCGACGACTCAGTTCCTGAATGACTGAATCAGCGTTCAACAGGATGAAAAACTGGTAATTGGATAGTCCTCAACGGCATGGCCAAGCTCGTTAATGGTGAACGTAAAATTATGGTGGGCACCAACGAATCTACGTACATCCCTGCTGGACACAGGCATCGGCTTGAGAACCTAGGGGTGCTGGATTTTATAATGATCAAAGTGTAAATCGGCGAATATTTTGGTGAGGATGATATCGTTCGCTTTTATGACAATTATGGTAGAGTTCAATGAATTGAGAGGTGCATGAACATGAAAAAGAAAGCATTGATTACTGGTATCACGGGGCAAGATGGTTCATATCTGGCCGAACTGCTGTTGTCCAAGGGTTATGAGGTGCACGGCATCCGTCGCCGTACCTCTTTGTTTAATACCGACCGGATTGATCACCTATACCACGATCCCCATAGCAAGGGATTTGATCTGACGTTGCACTACGGCGATCTGACAGACTCATCCAGCCTGATCCGGATCGTTCAGCAGGTTCAACCCGACGAAATCTATAACCTAGCTGCCCAAAGCCACGTCGCCGTTTCTTTTGAACAGCCTGAATACACGGCCAACTCCGATGCCCTAGGTACCCTACGTCTACTCGAGGCTATTCGGATTGCTGGCCTCGAGAAAAAAACCCGCTTTTACCAAGCATCGACTTCCGAACTCTACGGATTGGTCCAGGAAATTCCGCAGAAAGAAACCACACCCTTCTGGCCGCGCTCGCCATATGCCGTAGCAAAAATGTATGCCTACTGGATCACCGTCAATTACCGTGAGGCGTACGGAATGTACGCCTGTAACGGGATATTGTTCAATCACGAGTCGCCTGTTCGTGGCGAGACCTTTGTCACCCGCAAGATCACCCGCGCGCTCGCCCGCATCAAGCTTGGCCTTCAGGAATGTCTCTATCTGGGCAACATGAACGCGTTACGCGACTGGGGGCATGCGCGTGATTACGTGCAAATGCAGTGGATGATGCTGCAGCAGGAAACTCCGGAGGATTTTGTCATCGCTACCGGCGAGCAGCACTCCGTGCGTGAATTTGTCGAGTTGGCGGCTAAAGAAATTGGTATCCAGGTGCAGTGGGAAGGCCAAGGAGAGAATGAGAAGGGTTATGACGCACAAACCGGCAAGTGTATTGTGGCAGTGGACCCAAAATACTATCGCCCGGCAGAAGTAGAAACTCTATTGGGCGACCCGACCAAAGCCAGGCAAAAGCTTGGTTGGGTCCCTACAACATCTTTTCAAGAACTTGTTTCTGAGATGATGCAGGAAGACATGAAGGAAGCCCAACGTGACAAACTAGTTAAGCAGCACGGTTTCAAGTACTTTAACTACCACGAGTAATGAGGTCCAAACCAATGATTCCTGTTTATCAGCCCTATTTAAAAGGTCGCGAAAAAGAGTATGTCAATCAGTGCTTGGATTCTACCTGGATATCATCGAAAGGTGAGTTCATTGAACGTTTCGAGCGAAACTTCGCAGATTTCATTGGCGCAAAATATGCTACCTCTGTTTGCAACGGTACAGTAGCTATTCATCTTGCGCTTGAGGCACTAGGAATAGGCCCTGGGGATGAAGTCATCGTTCCAACTTTGACTTATATCGCTTCAGTGAATGCTATTATTCAGGCCGGTGCAACTCCTGTTTTTGTTGATTCACTGGAGGATACGTGGCAGATTGACCCTGAAGATGTCAGGCGCAAGATTACTCAAAAAACCAAGGCGGTAATGGTTGTACATTTATATGGCTTGCCTTGCGACATGGATGCGATTACTCAAATTTGTAATACGTATGACCTTTTGCTTATAGAGGACTGTGCAGAAGCTTTTGGCTCATTTTTCAAAGGTAAGCATGTAGGCACATTTGGTGACGTCTCGACTTTCAGTTTTTTTGGTAATAAGACTATAACCACCGGTGAAGGTGGAATGGTTGTGGCTAGAGAGCAGGCTGTAATTGAGAAGGCATTTCACCTCAAGAATCAGGGGGTTTCGCAGACACGAGAATACTGGCATGACGTTTTAGCTTACAATTATCGTATGACAAACATTTGTGCAGCAATTGGTTTGGCGCAACTAGAGCAAGCGGAGACAATCTTGTCCAGGAAACGCAGAATTGCTGACAATTACAAGAATGGGTTGGTGGGCTTGCCATTAAAAACACATGATGAACAGCCCGATACAGTTCATTCGTTTTGGATGTGTTCCCTTCTTGTAGATGACGCTTCACTACGCCAGCCTCTTCGTGATCACCTTAAGCGCTTGGAAATAGAGACTCGCCCATTGTTTTACCCGGCTCATACTTTGCCACATTGTGCAACTAACCAGCACTTTCCAATCGCAGAATCGCTTTCTGCGCGCGGAATTAACCTGCCTAGTTGGCCGGGAATGGATGAAAATAAGGTCGGAGAAGTTATCAAAGCCATTAGATCATTCTGGGGGAAGTGATTTTGAATACGCTCACTAAAAAACTTCAATGTTTCTTCATCGACAGAGACCAATCTACCCTTGGTTTTTTTGGATTATAAAAGGGAGAGGCACACGCCTGTTCGAGGCCGTGAAGCGCCAAATTGAACGCAAGGGCTACATTGCCCGGGGCGGGCAAATCGTGGATGCGACGCTGGTGCGAGCGCCCCGTCAGCGCTTGAGCCGGCAGGAACAAGCGCTCGTGGCGCAAAAAGCGATGCCCATCGAGTGGAAACCGGCCAAACGCCGCCAAAAAGACCTCGATGCGACCTGGACCAAGAAACACGGCAAGAGCTACTACGGCTACAAACTTTCGGTCTGTGTCGATCGCAAGCACAAGCTCATTCGTCGCCTGAAGACCGACACGGCCAGCACCCACGACGTCCAGCATCTCGACTGGCTCATCGACCCGGGCAACACGTGCCGCGACCTCTACGCCGACCGGGGCTACGCGAGCAAGGAGCGAGAAGAAGCGCTGCAGGCCAAAGGCTACCGGCCGCAGATTCAGCGCAAAGCCAAGCCCAAGCGGCCACTGTCCCAGCGTCAGAAGCAGCGCAACACGCGCATTGCCCGCATCCGCGCCCGGGTCGAGCACGTGTTTGCCGCGATCGAAGCGATGGGCGGCAAGAGGATCCGCCCCCTCGGACAAGCCCGAGCCGACTTTGCCCTCACCCTGATGGCTGTGTGCTACACCGTTCGGCGCACGGTGTGGCTCGTGAAGTCGGGCGCCATCCCCTGGTGAGGCCTGCCCACGGCCGAGGTGCGCCCAAAGCGGCCGTGGGCAGGGAAAAACCAGGACACGAGGCTGGCAGAAGCGGGCAAAATGAGGGCAATTCCGTGCCGAGGGTCCTGATGGGCTTGTTTCACCCGAAATTTCCCGGAAAACAGGGGTTGATTGAAGTTTCCATCGGCATGAGAAATGCCACTTGAACCAAGCCAGAGAACAAATATGCAGGGAAATTCAAGAATCGACTTTGCCAACACTTTGCGTGGCTTTGCGGCACTGGCAGTTGTCATTTCTCACCACTACGGCGTTTTCTGGTCGAGTCGAGCAGCTGTCGCATACATTACGAATTCTCCGGCCCTCCCGTTAGAGACCCATGCGATACCAGGATATATATCGTGGCTCCATATCTTCCCGATATTCAATTGGGGGGCTTATGGTGTAGCACTGTTTTTTATTATCAGCGGCTTCGTTATTCCTTTTTCGCTTCAAAAAATGAGCTGTGTTGGTTTTTTAATCAACCGCATTCTGCGAATAATGCCGACATATTTTGTTGGCTTTAGCGTCACCCTGCTGGCGCTACTGATAAGTAGCCAATACTTCTCAAGAGAATATCCGTTTAGCATTCGAGAAGTGCTGATTCACTATATCCCAGGAATCCGGGACATCATGTGGTCAAGAGGAATTGATGGCATTGTATGGACGCTTGAAATAGAGATGAAGTTCTATCTTGTATGTGCATTATTGATCGTTTTATTCCGGAAGCAATCTCTAAAAGTGTTTTTTGCACCAGTCGCGCTCTTTTTGCTTGCGCTATATGTCAGGTCCCGGACGATTGCATTGATCCGCGACGTCGTGCATTATTCATAGGTCGCGAGACGATGCGTGAGCTGATCGAGGAGCTACGGAGGCAAAAGTCATGATGGTTCGACTGCAC
>NZ_SBIK01000015.1 GCF_006503695.1 Tepidiphilus succinatimandens | reverse complement strand
CGCTGCCGAAAGGCACCCGTCTTCCCATCTCCAGCAACCGCCAGAAGTCCGCTCAGGCATTGGCAAGGCTGCATGCCCGCATTGCCAATATCCGAGCGGACTTCACCCACAAGCTCACGACCCGGCTGTGCCGCGAAAACCAGGCGGTGGTGCTCGAAGACCTGAACGTCTCAGGGATGCTCGCCAACGAGAAGCTTGCGCGAGCGATCTCCGACGTGGGCTTTGGCCTCATCCGCTCGCAGATGGAATACAAGGCGCAGCGCTACGGCACCCGCCTGGTGTTTGCCGAGCGCTGGTATCCCAGTAGCCGCCTCTGTTCGGTCTGCGGCTGGAAACACGAAACGCTCACGCTGAGCGAGCGGGAATGGACGTGCCCGGAATGCGGCACGCACCACGACCGTGACCTCAACGCGGCGATCAACCTTCAACGGCTGGCCACCGCAACGGCCCTACCCGTGGCGAGTCCGTCCGGTAACGGCGGCGCTACTTCAGGAGGGGTTCCTGAAGTAGTCGGGAAAGTCACGCCTGTCAGGCACGAGCACGGTCATCAAGACGGCTCGGGGCAGGAAGAGAACCGTGCGCACTTTTGCGTGCGTTTTTGAGAGCAGTTCCGAACGACGAGCGACAGGGGTGAAACGATGGTTGAAACGAACGGCGCAATGCGCCAGAAGATGGAGTTCCAGGCCGAGGTGCAGCAGCTTCTGCACCTGGTGGTGCATTCGCTCTACTCGAACAAAGAAATCTTCCTGCGCGAGCTCGTCTCGAACGCCTCGGATGCCTGCGACAAGCTGCGCTTCGAGGCGGCGCAGCATCCCGAGCTCTTCGAGGGCGACGGCGAGCTCAAGATCTGGATCGACTACGACCGCGACGCGCGCACCGTGACGATACGCGACAACGGCATCGGCATGAGCCGCGAGGAGGCGGTGGCGCATCTGGGTACCATCGCCAAGTCGGGCACGCGCGAGTTCCTGCAAAGGCTCGGCGCCGAGGGGCAGGCCGATGCGCGCCTGATCGGGCAGTTCGGCGTCGGTTTCTACTCCGCCTTCATCGTGGCCGATCGCGTCACCGTGCGCTCGCGCCGCGCCGGGCTGCCAGCGAGCGCCGGCGTGCTGTGGGAATGCGCCATGACGGGGGATGCCGCCGGCACCTTCGAAGTGACCGAGATCGAACGTCCCGAGCGGGGCACCGAGGTGGTGCTGCACCTGCGCGAGGGCGAAGACGAGTTCCTCTCGGGGGTGAGGCTGCGCGAGCTCATCCGCAAGTATTCCGATCACATCCTCTGGCCCATCCTGATGCGCAAGGAGCGCTGGGACGAGGGCCGCGGCGAGCTCGTCAAGGAAGAGGAATGGGAGCAGGTCAATCGCGCCTCCGCCCTGTGGGCCCGCCCCAAGCAGGAGATCGCGGAGGAGGAATACGTCGAATTCTACAAACACGTGGCGCACGACTTCGAGGCGCCGCTTTCCTGGGTGCATGCCAAGGTGGAGGGGCGGCACGAATACACGATGCTCCTCTACCTGCCGCAGCGCGCGCCGTTCGACCTCTTCGAGCGCACGCCGCGCCATGGGCTCAAGCTCTACGTGCGGCGCGTCTTCGTGCTGGAGGATGCCGAGCGGCTGCTGCCGCGCTACCTGCGCTTCGTGCGCGGGGTGGTCGACGCGGCCGACCTGCCGCTCAACGTCTCGCGCGAGATGCTGCAGGATTCGCGCGAGATCGAGGCGATCCGCGCCGGCGTCACCAAGCGGGTGCTGGGGCTACTCGAGCAGCTCGCCAAGAACGAGCCGGAGAAATACGCCCGCTTCTGGCGCGAATTCGGCCGCGTGCTCAAGGAAGGCATCATCGAGGATCCGGCCAACCGCGAGCGCATCGCCGCGCTCCTGCGCTTCGCGTCTACCCACAGCGACTCGCCCGAAGAGACGGTCTCGCTCGACGACTATCTGGGGCGCATGAAGCCGGGTCAGGAGCGCATCTACTACCTCACGGCCGAATCCTTCGCCGCGGCGCGCCACAGTCCGCACCTCGAGGCTTTCCGCAAAAAGGGGGTCGAGGTGCTGCTGCTCACCGACCGCATCGACGAATGGTGGGTGGCCTATCTGCCCGAGTACAAGGGCAAGCCCCTGGCGTCGGTGGCCAAGGGCGAGATGGACGCGGCGCTGCTCTCGGAAGAGGAGAAAAAAGCGCGCGAGGAGGCCGACGAGCGGCTCAAGCCGCTCCTCGAGCGGCTGCAGGCGGCCTTGGGCGAGCGCGTCAAGGCGGTGCGGGTTTCCTCGCGGCTCACCGAGGCGCCCGCCTGCCTGGTGGTCGAGGAGCACGAGCCGGGGATGCAGCTTGCGCGGCTGCTGCGTGAGCTCGGGCAGGACGCGCCGGCGCACAAGCCCATCCTCGAGCTCAATCCGACGCACCCGGTGATCGCAAAGCTGCAGGCGGCCTCCGACGAAGACTTTGCCGAGTGGGCGCTGCTCCTCTATGAAGAAGCGCTCCTCGCCGAGGGCGGCAAGCTGGAAGATCCGGCGGCCTTCGTGCAGCGCATGAACCGGCTGCTTCTTACCGCGTGACGCCACCATGGCGAGGCGCCATGCCTCGCCGCTTCAGCCGTGCTGGCGCAGCTTGCGCATCCGTTCGGCCGGCGTGATGATGTCGGTGAGGCGGATGCCGAACTTTTCGTTGACCACGACCACTTCGCCCTGGGCGATGAGCGTGCCATTGACGAGCACGTCCATCGGCTCGCCGGCAAGCCCTTCGAGCTCGATCACCGAGCCGTGCGCCAGTTGCAGCACGTCGCGGATCGCGAGTTTCGTGCGCCCCAGCTCCACGGTGACGCGCACCGGGATGTCGAGGATCAGCTTGAAGTCGTTGAGCTTGTCGGTCTCGCTGCCGCCGGTGCCGAATTCGGGGAAGAGATCCTTGGCCGGCTTGGCCTGGTAGGGGTCGCTCGCCTGCTTGAGCTCTTGGGCCACGCGCGCCATCTCGGCGTCGTGCTGCGCCTGCTCGGCGAGCGCCGCCGCCCATTCGTCTTCAGGGGTGGCGGCGCCGCCTTCGCCGGTCTGGGCCTGTTGCTGCTGCATGGCCGCAGCCCAGTCTTCAGCGCTGACCTTGTCTTCTTCCTGCGGGGTGTCGTTTTCGGCCATGGGGAGAATCCTCGCACGGGGATCAGGAGGGGGTTGAGGAAGCCGTTCCCGTCAGGGTCGGTGGCGGGGCGGAGGCTTCTTCCTCTTCCGGTTCTTCTTCGGCGACGAAGTGGTCGACCTCGAGCGCGTAATGCCCTTCGCGTGTGCCGTAGCGGCCACGCAACACCGGGATGTTCTCGCAGAAGAGGGTGGTGAGCTCGGGAATGTCGAGCGGGATGACATCGCCCACACGCAGCTCGACCAGATCGCCCAAGGTCATGTCGGCGTAGCCCAGCTCGGCGCGCAGTTCGACTTCCGCTTCCATCAGACGCCGGCCGAGGTTGCGCGTCCAGCGCGTGTCCTGCGTCATCTGGTCGCTCTGCATGGTCGAGTAGAGGAGATCGCGTACCGGTTCGAGCATGGAGTAGGGCCAGCACAGCAGCAGGTTCGCCTGGCCGATGCCGAAATCCAGGGCGAACTGGGAAGTGACGACGATCTCGGAGGGCGTGGCGATGTTGGCAAACTGCGGGTTCATCTCCGAGCGCACGTAGTTGAGCTCGATCTTATAGACCGGCGCCCAGGATTTCTGGTATTCCTCGAAAACGACGTTGAGCAGCCCCAGGATGATGCGCTGCTCGGTGGGGCTGAAGTCGCGCCCTTCGATGCGGGTGCGAAAGCGCCCGTCGCCGCCGAAGAGGAGGTCGACCACGAGGAAGATGAGGTTGGGCTCCATCACGATCAACCCCGTGCCGCGGAAGGGTTTCATCTGCACCAGATTGAGGTTGGAGGGGATGACGAGGTTGCGCAGGAACTCGGCGTATTTCTGCACGTGCAGCGCGCCCACGGCCACTTCGACGTTGCGCCGGATGTAGTTGAAGAGTCCGATGCGCAGGTTGCGGGCGAAACGCTCGTTGATGAGCTCGAGCGTGGGCATGCGCCCGCGTACGATGCGCTCCTGCGTGGCGAGGTTGTAGGGGCGGATGCCGCCTTCTTCCTGCGGAGCAGTCTCCGGTTCTTCGCTCTCCCCGGTGACATCCCTCAGAAGTTCATCGACTTCTTTCTGGGTGAGGAACTCGCCGCCGCCGACCATGGTATGCGTCCGTCACGGTTACTGGATGATGAAGGAGCGGAAGAGCACGGCTTGCACCGGGCCGGTCGGCCCCAGCGCTTGCTGGCCGGGAGGCGGAGGGGGATAGCCGAGCACGCGGTTGATCTCGTCGGTGAGCTCGCGCGCGAGCTGCTCGCGCCCTTGCGGGGTGACGAGCTCCGAAGGGAGTTTGCTCGATAGCAACAGGTTGATGCGATGCTGCACTTCCGGGAGATATTGCTTGAGGACGGGGTCGAACTTCGCATCGGCCAGCCGCAGGACGATGATGGTCTGCAGGTAGCGTTCGCCTTCGCCGGGCGCGAGGTTGACGACGAAAGGATCGAGGGTGACGAAGACGGGCGGGGCCCCGGGGGTGACCATGACGGGGGGTGGGCTGCCGGGTTGGGCGGTGGCGGTCGCATGTGCGGTGTCGTTTTCACTCGATGCGGCCGCGCGCTGCTTGATGAGGAGCAGCGTAAGGGCGCCTGCTGCCGCCAAGGAAAGAGCGAGAAGGACGACGAGCACGAGGATGAGCAGCTTGGCCTTCTTGCTCATGCCTGCAGTCGGCTCGGCTGAGGTTTCGGTGGCGGGTTTTTCTTCCGGTTTGGCCATGGGTTTTCTCGCTTGCCCTCGTCAAGAGACAGGATAGCGAAACATTATCCCCCACCGAAGGCGGAAAAGCGCCCCTTCCCCGGCGCAATTCCCGTTCAGGCGTAGTGATCGATCAGGCTGGAGCCGGCGCGCGTGCCCTGCAAGGAAAGAGGAGCGGGATTGGCCCCCGCGCGTGGCGTCGTGCCGGGCAGTGGGCGGCCAGATGCGGGATCTTCCTGCGATTGCGCGTTCGAGCCTTCCCCTCCCGTACTCACGCTCGTCTGGCCCAGCGACAGACCGGATTGGGCGAGCTGTTCGCGCAGTTGCGGCAGGGCGTGTTCGAGGGCGTCGCGCGCGGCCTGGCTGGCGGCGACGAAATGGGCGGTGAGCTGGTCGTGGTTGAGCTGCAAGGTCACTTCGAGCTTGCCCAGCGAGGGCGGGGTGAGCTGCAGTTCGGCCTTGGTCTCGCCGCGGCCGGCCACCCAGACGAGGCGTTGCGTGGTTTCGCTCGCCCAGCGATCCGCGTCCGCGGGCGGGGTATGGACGGTGAGTACGGTCGGCGCCGAAGCATCGGCGCGGGACGAAAGGTGAGGATTGGGCGTGAATCCGTCGCTGCGTACGGTCGGGGAGGGGGTTTGCGTCGAATCGGCATGTTCCGCGCGGACGGAGGACGGCGTTTCACTGGTCAGCGTTTTCTCGGGTTTGAGGGCATCGGCTGGCGATTTTTCGCTGGGAGCGGCGGATGCGGCCGCATCGAGCAAGGGAGAGGGGTCATGTTTCCCGCTGGGGGAATTTTTTAGGGTGGCGCCGGCCTCGGCGGGGGATTCGGCGGACGCCGCTTCGCCGCTTTGACCTACTTCAGGAGTCTGGGCGCCTTCCTTGGGCGCGTTGGATAGTTTCTCGAGCGCCGCGCGCAGCAGCGCCAGAGGCGAGCCCGGCACGGCGTTGCTATCGCTAGCCGTCGGTGCGGCCGCAGCGTCGTCGTTCGGTGGTGTCGGCGAAGAGGTGCTGGGCAGTGCCAAATTCGCGTCGGGGGCGGCGCCCGAGGAAGGGGGGAATGCGGCGGCATCCGTGGCCGTAGAGCTCGTCTGCTGCTGGGCGCTGCCGTTCGTGGCGGCAAGAGTGGAAACGACGGGAGCGCGCGCTGCAGAGAGGGGCTTTCCGTCACCGTCCGCGGAGGGAAGCGCCTCGGAATGCCCCGCGCTCGCTGCCGTCGGCATGGCGGCTGCGGCAAGGGCTGCCGCTGCCGCGTCGGCAGGCGCGGCAACTTCTGCCGCCGTTCCAGGTTCTTCCGCCGACTTCTCTTTCTTGGAATCGGACTTGTCCGACGTGGCAGAAGGAGAGGCTTTCTCCTTCGCTGTCTCGGCCTTCGCGGGGGGCGTCGGTGCAGGATCGTCGTCTTGGGACGACTGCGGGGATTTTGCCGTCCCGCTCGCCTCGGCCGGCGCGGTTTGCGCCGTCTCGGCGGGAGCCGGCGCTGCCGCAGGGGCGGAGGATGAAGTTCCTTGCGACTCATGGACACGCCGCTCGAGGAGCCGGGCGAAGGTGTCGGAGGAGCCCGCGGCGGAGGAGCTCGGTATGCTGCCCGGGGGGTTCACCCCTAAAACCGGGTCGAGGCGGGCAGAGACGGCGGTTTGCAGGTTCATGACGGCCTCGCGAAAGGAATGGTCACCTTGCAGATAGCAATAAAGATGCCAGATTGAGGGTCAGCGCTCGTCAGCCCCTTCTTCACGGGCGCGACGGAGGTGTTTCTGGGACGCATGTTCGTCCAGCATCTTCTGCGCCAGTCGCTGGGCTTGGGCGAGCGCTTCGGCGTCGGCGCGCGCTTCCAGCACCTCGAAGGCGCGTCGCCGCGTGCGCACGGCCTGCCAGGCGCGGTGCGCCTCTTCCAGCCGTTGCGCACAGCGCGCAAGCTCCTCGCGCTGCAGGATCAGGGCGTCGTCGAGGCGGGCGAGGAAGCGGCGATGGTTGAGGATCAGCTCGGGCGAGGCGTCATCGCGCAGGGCCTGGCGCAGCCTTTCTTCGTATTCGTCGCGGAAACGTTCGAGCAGGGCGAGCTTTTCCTGCGCTTCGCGCTGGCGTCGGCTGCAGGCGCCCATGCGTTCGGCCGCCTCGTCCTCCTCGCGCTGGAC
Organism: Tepidiphilus succinatimandens; assembly: GCF_006503695.1. Classification (GTDB taxonomy): domain Bacteria; phylum Pseudomonadota; class Gammaproteobacteria; order Burkholderiales; family Rhodocyclaceae; genus Tepidiphilus; species Tepidiphilus succinatimandens. Next base: position 64,351 of record NZ_SBIK01000015.1, on the reverse strand, counting down.
CAGCTCTTTCAACAGGCGAAAACGGTTCTCGGCCATGATCTCGAAGCTCAGGAGAGCACGCGGCGCAGCCCGTCGAGCGCCTCGGCAAAGGGCACGGATTCGTTCATGCCCTGCTGCAGGAAAGCGGCCATCGCCGGCTGGCGCCGTACCGCTTCGTCGAGTTCCGGGTCGGCGCCGGGCTGGTAGGCCCCCACGGCGATGAGATCGCGTGCGCGCTGGTAGCGCGACCAGAGTTTCTTGAAGCGGCGTGCGAGTGCGAGGTGCTCTTCGCTCACCACTTGCGGCATCACGCGCGAGATGGATTGTTCGATGTCGATGGCGGGGTAGTGACCGCTGTCGGCGAGCGCGCGCGAGAGCACGAAGTGGCCGTCGAGGATGGCGCGGGCGGCGTCGGCGATCGGGTCCTGCTGGTCGTCGCCTTCCGTGAGCACGGTGTAGAAGGCGGTGATCGATCCCTGATCGTCGGCGCCGTTGCCGGTCCGTTCGACGAGCGCGGGTAGCCGGGCGAACACCGAGGGAGGATAACCCTTGGTCACTGGCGGCTCGCCCACGGCGAGCGCGATCTCGCGCTGGGCCATGGCGTAGCGGGTGAGGGAGTCCATGATGAGGAGCACGTGGCGCCCCTCGTCGCGAAACTGCTCGGCGATCGCCGTGGCGTAAGCCGCCCCTTGTAGCCGCAGCAGGGGGCTCACGTCGGCCGGCGCGGCCACCACCACGGCCCGCGCCAAGCCGTCGGGGCCGAGGTTCTGTTCGATGAATTCCTTCACTTCCCGGCCGCGCTCGCCGATGAGCCCCACGACGATCACCTCGGCCACGGTGAAGCGCGCCATCATGCCGATGAGCACCGATTTCCCTACCCCCGAGCCGGCGAAAAGCCCCAGCCGCTGACCGCGGCCGACGGTGAGCAGCGCATTGATCGCGCGGATGCCGACGTCGAGCGGCGTGTCGATGGGCGTGCGCGCGAGCGGATTGATCGGCGGGGCGAAGAGCGGACGCAACGCGGCGCCGGCAAGCGGCCCCTTGCCATCGAGCGGACGGCCCGCCGCATCGACCACGCGCCCCAGCAACGCTTCGCCTGCGGGGAGGTGCTTGGCACGGTCGGGCGAAGGGGCTTCGGGGACCTCGTCGGCGTGCAGCGCAATGGGCGGCGGTTCGGGCGGCAGGACCCGCGCCCCGGGCGCGAGGCCATAGACCTCCTCGGTGGGCATGAGAAAGAGCTTGTCCCCCTGAAAACCCACCACTTCCGCTTCCACGGTGCCGCCGGTGGGCGTTTCGATGCGGCAGCTCGCGCCCAGCGGCAGCTTGAGGCCCATGGCCTCCATCACCAGCCCGTTGATGCGCACCAGCCGCCCGGCCGGGGTGAGCACCGGCGTGCGGCGCAGCGCCTCGCGCCAGGTGCGCAGGCGCCGGTGCAAAGGGTCGAGGACGAGCGTTTCGGCCTCACTCATGGGGTACCTTCCCCGCCATCATCCGGCACGTCGGTTTCTTCTTCCCAGTTGGCGCTCTCGGGCCAGAGGCGGGCGACGAGGCGGCGCCAGCGGGTGGGCACGGTGGCATCGACGACGTGGGAATCCGATTCGACGAGGCAGCCGCCGCGCCCGATCGCGGCATCGGCAACGAGCCGGTGCCCGCCTTTGGCAAGTTCCGCTTCGAGCGCTTCGCGGACCAAAGGGAGATCTTCGGGGTGGAGGCGGATCGTGAGATGCGGCGCCCCGTCTTCTTCGAGCAGGCGGCGCACGAGGGAGACGATGCGCTCGGGGGAGGTGCGCAGCTCGTCCTGCAGCACGCGTCGCGCGATTTCCACGGCCAGTGCGGCGATCTCCTCGGCGAGTGTCTCGCGCGTGCGTTCCGCCAGATGTTCCAACCCTTCGATCAGGGAGGCGGCCAGCGCCAGGCGCTGCTGCCATTGCGCTTCGTACTGCGCCCGAGCCCGGGCTTCCCCTTGGGTTCGCCCTTCGGCCTCGCCCTTGGCGTAGCCCTCCTGATGGCCCTGGCGCCGACCTTCTTCCTGCCCCTGGGCAAGCCCTTCGGCGCGGCCGGCGGCAAATCCTTCCTCGTGGCCGGCGGCGAATCCTTCGCGGCGGCTCTGCTCATAGAGGGCTTCGAGTTCCTCGACCGTGGGCAGCTGCACCCCTTGGCGCGCCGCTTCTGCGCCGGCTGGTGGCTGGTCGCGGCGGTTTTCCGCCTCGTCGAAGGAAGGCGGCTGCCAGGGACGGTAGAGGCCGGTGGCCTGATGGCGGTCGATCGGCATTCAGCGCGCGCTCCGGCTCACACGAACCCCTCTTCGCCGCCCTTGCCGGGCAGGACGATCTGCCCTTCTTCGGCCAGACGGCGCACGATCTTGAGAATCTCTTTCTGCGCCGCCTCCACTTCGGAGACGCGCACCGGCCCTTTCGCTTCCAGATCCTCGCGCAGCATCTCGGCGGCGCGCTGGGACATGTTCTTGAAGACTTTCTCGCGCAGCTGCTGGGAGGCTCCCTTGAGGGCGATGACCAGCTGGTCGTTCTGCACCTCGCGCAGCACCGTCTGCAGGCTGCGATCGTCCATGTCGATGAGGTTCTCGAAGACGAACATCTCGTCAAGAATCTTCTGCGCCAGGTCGGGATCGTATTCGCGCACGGCCTCGATGACCTCGTTCTCGAGCTGTGCGCCGGCGAAGTTGAGGATCTCGGCCACGTGTCGCACCCCGCCCATGGCCTTGCTTTTGGTGCTGGAGGCAGCGTTGGCGAGCAGGTTGCCCAGCGCCTCGTTGAGCTCCTTGAGCGCCAGCGGCTGCACGCCTTCGAGGGTGGCGATGCGCAGGATCACCTCGTTGCGCAGCCGCTCCGGGAAGTGCTTGAGGATCTCCGCCGCCTGGTCGAATTCCAGGTGCACCAGGATAGTGGCGATGATCTGCGGGTGCTCGTTCTTGATGAGATCGGCGGCGGTGGCCGGATCGAGCCACTTCAGGCTCTCGATCGCGGCGGTGTCCGAGCCCTGCATGATGCGGGCGATGATGTGGCTTGCCTTGTCGTCGCCCAGCGCCTGGGTGAGCATCTCGCGGATCTGCTCCGGATCGGGTTCGATCGGAGCGCCGCGCTGCACGTATTCGATGGCCTCGTCCAGCACCGGTTCTACTTCCTCGCGCGGTTTGGCCGGCAGCGCGGCCATGACGGTGCCCAGTTTCTGCACTTCCTTGGGACCGAGGTTCTTGAGCACCTCGGCGGCCTCGGCCGGCCCCAGGGTGAGCAGCAGCAAGGCGGCGCGTTCGACGGCATCTTCACTCATCTCAGCGTCTCTCCGCGGTACCGAGCCACTCTTTGATCATGTTGGCGAGCAGCTTGGGATTGTTCTGGGCGATGCGCCGCAGCTCGGCCACCTTGCGCTCGAACGGATCGCCGGGCCTGACCGTGCCCAGCTGCACGATCGCGCCTTCCTCTTCTTCCTCCGCGCCGGCCGGCGGCACCGCGGTGGGAGCGCCGGGCGCCGGCGTTTCGGCCTTGGTGGCGACCGTGCGCACCAGCGGCCGGATCACGCCGAAATAGACGATCACCAAGGCCACGGCCAGCAGCAGGTAGCGCAGCACCTCGCGCACGATCTCGACCATGACCGGATCGCTCCACAGGCGTTTCCACCAGGGCGGAGGAATTTCTTCCACCTTGCCGGCGAAGAGCGCCCCGGAGACGGTGATGCTGTCGCCGCGCGTCGGGTTGAGCCCCACTGCATTCTGCACCAATTTCTCCAGCTGGGCGAGCTCTTCGTCCGAAGGGATGGTCTTGACGCCTTCGCGCGTGGTCTCGGTCTTCTGGTTGATGACCACGGCCACGGTGAGGCGGCGCACGTCGCCGAGCGCCTTTTTCGTGTGCTGGATGGTGCGGTCGAGCTCATAGTTGATGGTCGCCGTGCGTTCGCGCTTGCCCGTGGGCGCCGCCGTCGCCGTACCGGTACCGCCTTGGCCGACTTCCGGCGTGGTGATGGGCGCAGTGGCGGGCACCGGTGGCTGGTTGGTGAGCGCGCCCGGCACGCCCTGCGGCGCCTGGTCGCCGCCGTAGCGCTCCTCGATGTGCTGGCTGCGGATCGCCTGATCCGGCGCCGGATTGGGACGGTAGGATTCGCTGGTGAGTTCCGTCTGGTTGAAATCGACCTCGACGGCCACCTGCGCCTTGAAGTTACCCGCCCCGACGATGGGTTCGAGGATGGATTCGACGCGCCGTACGTAGGCCGATTCCAGCTCCTGGATGAAGGCGAGCTGCTTGGCGTCCAGATCCCCCTTGTTCTGGTCGGGCGAGCGGGTCAGGAGATTGCCCGACTGATCCACCACCGTGACGCGATCGGGCGTGAGCTCTGGCACGCTCGAACTCACCAGATGCACGATGCCGGCAATCTGCGCTTCATCCAGCACCCGGCCCGGACGCAGCGTGACCATCACGGAAGCCGAGGGCTTTTCCTTGTCGCGCAGAAAACCCGTTTTCTTGGGAATGGCCAGATGCACGCGCGCGGCCGACACCGCGCCGATGTTCTGGATAGTGCGCGCGAGCTCTCCTTCCACCGCGCGCTGGTAGTTGATCTGCTCGGCGAACTGGGTGATGCCCAGTTTCTGATTGTCCATCAGCTCGAAACCGACGTTGCCGCCGCGCGGCAGCCCCTGCGCCGCCAGCCGCAGGCGCAGGTCGTGCACCTGGGAAGAGGGCACCAGGATGGCGCTGCCGTTGTCGGAAAAACGATACGGCACGTTCATCTGCTGCAGGGTGGTGACGATCGCCCCGCCGTCGCGCTCGTCCAGATTGGAGAAGAGCACGGCGTAGTCGGCGGGCTTGGACCACAGCAATAGCCCCACGATGAGGGCGATCGCCAGCGCGAGCGCCGCGCCGGCGGCAAGTTTCTGCTGCAGGGAAAGCGCCTTGACGCGCTCGAGCAGGTTCGCCAGCGCCGGCGGCAGGCGGGTTGCCGCGGGGGCTTGGGCGGTCAGCGTCGTGTCGGCCTCGGCCATGATGTCGTCTCCTGCCGCGAGGGCAACGGTCTCAGGCTGCATTATCGCGCCTCGGGCGGCAAGCCGTCGTGGAAATAACGGCAAAAATCGCCGGCAATTCCTGCCGCCGCCGCTTTGTCGTATAGTAGGAAAACCATGACCGCCGATTCCGCCGCCTCGCTCACGCCCGAACAGCTCGCGCGCGCCTTCGAACAGTTCGCCCGCGCCTCCGACGCGCTCACGCGCTCCTACGAGGCGCTGCAGGCGCGCGCCCAGATGCTCTCCGAGCGCCTCGAAGTGCTGCTGCAGGCGCTGCCGGCCGGCGTGCTGGTGCTCGATGCCCAAGACCGCGTCGTGCAGGCGAACCGGGCGGCCAAGGCGCTGTGGCCCGGCCTCGAGCCGGAAGGGCGCGCGTGGGCAGAGCTCGCCGCCACGCTCCGGCCGACCGACACGCCGCAGGAAGTGGAGTTACCCATGCCCGGGGGCACGGCCCGCCGGCTCAATCTTTCCTGGGCCGATCTCGCCGCCCACGGCGGGCGGCTGCTGCTGCTGCACGACGTCACCGAAGCGCACCGCCTGCGCCAGGCGATGGAGCGCAACCTGCGGCTCGCCGCCATGGGCGAGATGGTGGCGGCGCTCGCGCACCAGCTGCGCACGCCGCTTGCCGCCTCCATGCTCTACGTCGGCAACCTCGCCGCCGGCGAACTGCCGCCCGAGCGCCGCGCCCAGCTCGCCGAGCGGGCGCAGGAGCGGCTGCGTCACCTCGAACGGCTCATCGGCGACATGCTGCTCTTTGCCCGCGGCGAAGGCGGGGCGCGCGGTCCGGTGGCGCTGGAGACGCTCGCCCGCGACGCGCTGCACGCACTCGAACCGCTCGCCGCGGCCAAACGCGCCCGGCTCGAAGGGCGGCTCGAACCGCTCGCCGGCGCCTGGGTCCAGGGGGACGCCAAGGCGCTCGCCGGCGCCCTCACCAATCTGCTGGAAAACGCCCTGCAGGCCATCCCCGAAGGCGGCACGGTACGCCTCGAAGGGGAACGTGAAGGAGCGCGCGCGCGTCTTGGCGTGAGCGACGAGGGCCCCGGCATCCCCGCCGACAAGCTCGAGCGCATCTTCGAGCCGTTCTTCACCACCCGCAGCGAAGGCACGGGCCTGGGGCTGGCGATCGCCCGCGGCGTGGCCCGCGCGCACGGCGGCGACATCGAAGCCTACTCCCGCCCCGGCGAGGGCAGCCGCTTCGTGCTCTCGTTGCCGCTTTCCCCACCGCCAATGGAGCCAGACGCATGAGCGAACCGCTGCCGATCCTCATCGTCGAGGACGACGCGAACCTGCGCGACGCCGTCGCGCTCACCCTGGAAGTGGGCGGCTACCGGCCGATCGCCGTCGGTTCCGGCCCCGAGGCGCTCGCCGCCCTCGAGCGCGAGCCGGTGGCCATGGTGCTCACCGACCTCAAAATGTCCCCCATGAATGGGCTCGAAGTGCTCGAAGCGGTGCGCCGGCGCCTGCCGCAGCTGCCGGTCGCCCTCATGACCGCCTATGGCGACGTCGCCAGCGCCGTGGCCGCCATGCGCGGCGGCGCCTGCGAATTCCTCCTCAAGCCCTTCGAGCCGGCGGCGCTGCTCTCCCTCGTGCGCAAGTACGCCCAGCCGGGAGGCGACGACGAACTCGTCGCCGCCGACCCCGCCAGCCGCCAGCTGCTGCAACTGGCCGAACGCGTGGCCCAGACCGACGCCACGGTGCTCCTCGAAGGCGAATCGGGCGTAGGCAAGGAAGTCTATGCCCGATTCATTCACCGCCACTCCCCGCGGCACGACGGGCCGTTCGTGGCCATCAACTGCGCCGCCATCCCCGAGCACCTGCTCGAAGCCACCCTCTTCGGCCACGAGAAAGGCGCCTTCACCGGCGCGAGCACCGCCCAGCCCGGCAAGTTCGAGCAGGCGCAGCACGGCACGCTGCTGCTCGACGAAATCTCCGAGATGCCGCTCGCGCTGCAGGCCAAGCTCCTGCGCGTGCTGCAGGAAAAGGAAGTCGAGCGCCTCGGCGGCCGCAAACCGATTCCCCTCGACGTGCGCATCCTCGCCACCACCAACCGCGACCTGCCCGCGGAAGTCGCCGCCGGGCGCTTTCGCCAGGACCTCTACTACCGCCTCGCCGTCTTCCCCTTGCGCATTTCGCCGCTGCGCGAACGCCCCGGCGACATCCTGCCGCTCGCGCAGCGCTTTCTCGCCGTGCACGGCGCGCGCTTCGGCAAGAACGGCGCCACGCTCACCGACGAAGCGGCACGGATCTTGCTTCAATACGGCTGGCCCGGCAACGTCCGCGAACTGGAGAACACCTTGCAGCGCGCCCTCATCCTCGCCCCCGGCAGCGTGATCGACGACGCGGCGCTTGCCGCCTGCCTGCCGCTGCGTGCGCCGTCGCCCGCCGCTGCACCACCGGAACCGGCAGGCACTGCGGCAACTCCTGCCCCGACGGCAGCAGAAGGGGAGGGCAGCGCCCAGACGGTGCGCGAGCGCGAACGCGAGCACATCCTGCGCGTGCTGCGCGAAGTGGGCGGCTCGCGCAAGCGCGCGGTCGAGCGGCTCGGCATCTCCGAGCGCACGCTGCGCTACAAGCTGCAGCGCTACCGCGCCGAAGGCTACGCCATTCCGGGCGACGAACAATGCTAGAATGAACGAAGGGCCGGTGAAGGACAGGAGGCACGACCATGGACACCAACGGCATCAACCAACTGCTCGCCGAGATGCAGCGCGCCCAGGCGCTCGCGCAAGGCAAGCCTGCGGCCGCCGAAGCGCCGCAGGAAGCCGGTCAGGTCGATTTCGCCTCCGTGCTCGACTCCGCCCTCAAGGACGTGAGCCAGGCGCAGGGCCAGGCGCAGGAGCAGGCCAACCGCTTCAGCGCGGGCGACCCCAGCGTCGACCTGCAAAACGTCATGATCGACCTCGAAAAGGCGTCGCTCGCCTTCAACCAGATGGTGCAAGTACGCAACCGCCTGGTGAGCGCCTACCAGGACATCATGAACATGCCGGTGTGACTCACTCCACCCCCAGCCCCGCTTTTCGCGCGGCCAGCTGTTCCCGCTGCAGCTCGAAGAGGTAGCGATAGAGACGGTTCGCTACCGCCATGGGTATGCCGACGAAGCGAAAACCCACCCGCATGGGAATGGCCTTTGCCGGACCGGGAATATCGAGCGGCAGGACGTTGCGCACTTCCATCGCGGTTTCCAGCGAATCCATCGGCGGCAGGATCAAGCGCGCGCTGGCCAACTGCGTGCCGTGCGCTGGAGTGGGCACGTCCGGCGGAAAAAGCAGGGAAACGCCACCCACGCTCAGATCGAGGATGCGCAATTTCAGCTTGGCGTGCTCCGCCTCTTGGGGCGAAAGGGGAACGATGGCCGAGCGCGGCAGCTCGCACCACCAGGTGGGCGTGGGCGGCTTCAGACGGAAAAATTCCCGCCGCTGCAGGCGAAGCATGGTACGGGGCAGAGGAGCCGCCAGGGCGAGCACGCCCTGATGTTCCACCCGCTGCAGCCGTTCGGCGGCAAACTGCAGCGTGATTCCCTCCAGTTTCCCTTGGCAGACCACGCCGCGCTCCAGCGCCAGGGCGTTGAGCCGCTCGTCGCCGCACGGGTCGAGGAAAAAATGCTCCTCGGTCACCTGCAGCACCATGGAGGGGAAAAGATAGCGTCCGCCGCCGAAGACGGCGATCGGCGTGCGCCGCGCGGCCAGCGAACGCAAGAGCACGGCGATCTCGCGCGGCATGCGCAGCACGTAGTCGGGATAGCGTTCCGGATCGTAGAGCTCGAAACGGTCGGGGGCGAGGGACATGATGACGGCGAAGGACGCGGATACGGGGCTTTATAGCACGTTTCGTGCCGGCGTGAACGGCCCCGGCGGCGGGCCGCCGCGCTTGGCCTGCTCCAGACGGTAGACCCAGGCAAGGAGCTCCGCCACCGCCACGTACAGTTGCGGCGGAATGCGCTCGTCCAGATCGAGCTGCATCAGCAGCGCGAGGAGCTCGGGCGACTCATGCACATACACGCCGGCCTCGCGCGCCCGCGCCAGGATCTGCTCGGCGAGCACGCCCTTCCCCTTGGCCACCACCTTCGGGGCGGGTTCTCCTGCCTCGTAGCGCAGCGCCACCGCGGCGCGCCGGGAGGGCGAAGGGGGAAGCTCATCCTCCGGTGCTGCGTCCATCGCCGTTTTCCCCGCGGGTCACGTCGAGCCTCGTCAGACGAATGCCGTCCGCTTCCATTCTTGCGGCCAGCGCCGGCGCCGCGGCGCGCAGCAGGGCCGAGGTGTCCTCGGAAGGGGAGGAGACGCGCACCGCCAACGTCCCCGCCTGCCATTGCAGCTCCGCCTCCACTTCGCCCAGCGCCGGCAGGCTCAAGCGCAGGCGCGAGCGCCAGATCGGCGCCTCGCCCTCGTCCGGCGACGAGCGCGCCTCGCGCTCCTGCGGCGCTTCCAGGTCCCAGAACACCGTCCACCCCGGCCAGGGAGCAAACTGCACGTGGAGCTGCTGCGTCGCCAGGGCATCGAGCTGGTGCTGCACGATCGGCACGAGCCGCGCGGGAATCTGCGTGCCGGCGGGCGTCGTCTCGTCGGCCAAGGCCGCGGCGGCAAACCCGGATCGACTCGGCTCGGTGTCCGCTGACGCCGGCATCGCCCCGGCGAAGAAGGTGGCGAGCAGGCGCTCGGCGCCGGAGGAGGTGAGCGCCACCGGCGCCTGCTGCGCGAGCGCCGCCAAGAGGGCGGGGGGAAGAAGCGCCGCCGCGGGCGTGCCGGCTGCCGGCTCCTGGGCACCTGCCGGGATCGACGCCGCCGCGGCAAGGCGCGCCCCCTCCGCCTGCTGCGCCGTTCCGGCGGCGGTCGGTGTTTCGAGCCCCTCCGGGCGCGAGGGCGCTGCCCGCAGCGCGGCGCTTTGCGTAGCGGCGGACGAGGTCTCGCCCTCCTGCAGCGGGGGTGCCGGAGCGCCTTCGGCCGGGAAGGCGGCAGAAGGGGCCGTCTGCCCGGCTGCGGGGGCGCTTGGCGGAAGCGGCGCGCCCGCCAGATTTCCCTCCGTCGGCACGTTCTGCGGCTCGGCGCGCAGCGCCTCCAGGGGATAGCGTCCCTGTGCCCACTGTGCCAGATGCGATTCGTAGAAGAGGCCCGAGCGCTGCAGCGTTCCTTGCAAGGCCGCCGCCAGCTGCGGGACGTCGGCTTCGGAGCGCGGCGCCGCGGGCAGCAGCGGCGCCGCCTGCGCACTGCCCGCGGGTAAAGGCAGGCGCTCCGGCGCCGGCTGGGTCAGCACCTGGCGCAGCAATTCGCCGGTGGGCGAGAGCTGGGTGCGCACGGAGGCCGCGCCTGCGCCCGTCGCCGCTGCGGCCGCGCCCTCGTTCAGGCGGGCGTAGATCGTACCGCCCACCTGCCGCTCGACCACCAGCTCCAGCGTGTCGCCGCTCTTCACCGGCCGATCGAGCGCGAGCGTCATGTCGCGCCCCCCCACCAGCGCCTGGAAAGTGCCGTCGGGCAGCGGCCGCTGGATGGTGGCGCGCAGCACCTGCCCCGGCAGCACCTCCGGCAGGCGCTCGGGGATGGGGCGGATGCGCTCGACGCCCCCCACCTGCGGCTCGGGGCGCAGCAGATCCGCCTCCACCATCATGCGCAGGCGGGCGACGACGTCGGGCGGGATCATGAGGCCGCCTCGAACGCCCTACGGCGCGCTCGTTGCACGCGACGGCGCTGCGGGCTCCTCATGACGGTTGCGCCTCAGCCCGGCGGCGCGCCCCAGGCGCGCAGGAGCTTCGCCAGGCTCGCATGCGCCGGCAGCAGGTGTGCGCCGGCCGCCTCCAGCGCCGTGCGCGCCGCCGCGATCGCTGCCCGCCGCTCGGGCGAAGCCGGATCGTGCGCCGCGCACCAGGCGCGGTCGGCCTCGGCGAGCCGCGAGAGTTCTCCCATGATCGCCGCCGCGCGCCCCCAGTCGTTCGCCTCGGCGGCCGCGGCAAACGCCGCGCAGCCGCGCGCGAGCTCCGCCCACGGCGCCTCTTCGGCAAGCGTCGTCATCGGTTCACCCCGCCGTGGCCGCGGCCTGCTGGCGCGGCATCTCGGCCCAGGCCTCACGTAGGGTGCGCAGCAGCCCGCTCACCTCCTGCACCGCCGCGGCGTTGTTGGTGGCGTTCGCCTGCGTCAGGCGCTCCACCATGTAGTCGTACAGGGCGGCGAGGCGCTCGCCCAGCTCGCCGCCGCTCTCCACGTCCAGCGAGGCGTGCAGCCCGTCATGGATGATGGCGATGGCCCGGCTGATGGACTGAGCGCGCTTGGGGATGTCTTTTTGCTCCATGGCGACCACGGCCTGCGCGAGCGCCATCAGCGCACCGTCGTAGAGCATCAGGATGAGCTGGTGCGGATCGGCGCTTTGCACGGCGGTCTCCAGGCTGACTTGCGAATAGGCGTTGGCGCCTCGCATCCGGTTGAACATGCCTTCTCTCCTCGGCATCAATTCTTCGTACTCGCCAGCAGGGCGTCGAACTGCTGTTGCAGGTAGCTGCCCAGGCTGGTGTACTGCCCCACGATGCTGTCCATGGCGCTGAACTGGCGCTGGTAGTTCTGCTGGATGCGCTCGAGCTGCGCTTCCAGCCGTTCTTTTTGCTGGTCGATGAGGCTCACCTTGGCGTTGAGCCCCTGCACGCGCGTCTCGAGCAGCCCCCCTGTCTGCAGGTCGGCGGTCAGCAGCGTATCGAGCCGGCTCGCCAGCCCCGGCTGGGTGTCGGTGCCCACCAGCATCTGGTTCACCGCCTGCGGCTGGTCGCGCAGCGCCTGCGCGAAGGTGGCCGCGTCGAACGAGAGCGCGCCTTTGTCGTCGAAGCTCAGCCCCAGGTCGGTGAAGCTGCGCAAGCCCCCGCTGCCGCCGAGCGAATTGAGCGTGTTGCGCAGCTGGCTCTGGATGGTGCGCAGGGCCGAGTCACCGGAGAGCGGCCCGGCGGTCTTGCTCTCCGGGTCGTAGTAGGTGAGGGTGTAGAGGGTGTTGTTCACCGCATTGTAGGCATCCACGAACTCCTGCATCGCCTGGGTGAGCGCCGAATCGTCGCGCTGCACGCTGAGCGTGGACGTCTGCCCTGGCGTGGCCGACTGCAGGCTGAGCGTCACCCCCGGGATCAGGTCCTCGATCGTGTTCGAGGAGCGGGTGACCTCGAGGCCGTTGAACTTGAGCTTGGCATCCTGCGCCGCCTGCACCTGATAGACGGAATTTCCCGGTTCGGTCAAGGGGTTGGTCGGATCGAACGTCAGCCCTGCGAGCTCGCCCGTTCCCGTGAGCGAGAACGCTTGCCCCGTGCCGGTCTGCCGGCTGGTGAGGACGAGCTGCTGGGCCGTGCCGTTGTCGACGATGCTCGCGCTCACCAGCGAACCGGCCTGGTCGTTGATGGCGTTGCGCAGGTCTGCGAGCGAGCCGCCGCCGGAAAAATCGACCTCCACGCTCTGCCCGCCGGCGCTGATGGTGAGCCTGCCCGCGCCGGGAGTGAAAGGCTGCGTGGCGCTGGTGGCCACGCGCTGCGCCTGGGCGAGCTGCTGCACGCCGATCTCGTAGGTGCCGGTGCTCGCCCCGGCGCTCGCGCTGGCGGTGAAGCCGGCCCCTTCGCTCACGCTGGCGGTAGTGGCGTAGCGCACGCTCGGGTCGTCCAGCCGCTTGACGGCCGACTGCAGGGTGGAGAGCGCCGACTTCACCTGCCCGAAGGCCGAAATCTGCGTCTGCACCGTGCTCTTGCGCTGCTCGAGCGCATCGATCGGCTTGCGCTCCACCGCCATCAGCTTGTCGATGATGCCGTTGATGTCCAGCCCCGAACCGATGCCGGAAGAAGTGATGGTGGCCATGGTGCGCTCCTCGAATCAGGCTTTCTGGTGGACGAGCAGGCCCTGGAGCTTGTCGAGCGCCTGGGCGATCTCCAGCATCTCCTTGGGCGGAATCTGCCGGATCACTTCCTTGGTGGAGGTATCGATCACCTGCACCACCATGCGCTCGAAATCCTGGTCGAGGGTGAACTGGATGCCGGCGCTGGAGAGCGTCTGCACCGCCTGCTGCACCCGCTCGACCGCGCCCTGCAACGTGTCGCGGTCGACCGGCGCCGAAGAAGCCGCGGCACCTGCCGCCGTTGCCGCAGCGGCCTCGGTCGCGCGCGGTGTGGCCGTTGGGGAGGGTGCCGTGTCCGCCGCGGCAGCAGAAGGCGCCGGCGCGCGCGGCGGCTCGGTGAGCACCGCGCTCGCCGCGCCTTGCGGTAACGACACGGAAGAAATCGGGACGTTCATGACAATTCCCCTCAAAGCAAAGCGGGCGGCGTCAGGATCATCGTAGACCCTGCGCCGCCCGTGTCAAGCCCCGATCAGCGCAGGAGCGTCAGCACGTTCTGCGTCGAGGCGTTCGCCTGCGCCAGCATCGCCGTGCCCGCCTGCTGCAGGATCTGCGCCCGGGAGAGGTTCGCCGTTTCGGCGGCGAAGTCCGCATCCAGCACCCGCGACCGGGCGGCGGCCACGTTCTCGCTCGTCACCGAGTTGCTCGAGACCACCGAGCTGAAGCGGTTCTGGATCGCCCCGAGGTCCGCGCGCAGGTCATCGACGTAGGCCAGCGCCCCATCGACGATCTTGAGCGCGTCGTTGGCGCCTTGCTGCGTACCGATGTCGATGTCCGCAACCGATTTAAGCTCCCCGTAGTTAGCCGTGCCAGCTGTATCGAACAAATCTCCTGCCACGGAGACGCTGACACTGAAAGGTCCGGACGAATTGAAGGTGACTTCGCCACCGACGCGGGTGCTATTAGCTCCTCCGCTCGTCAAAAGGACCGCATTACCCTCACTTCCGGCGACCGAGATCGTGCTGCTCCCGGCGCTATTGTTGAACCCTTCGATCCCGATATCGTACCCTTCAGCCTGAACCAGCGTCAATTTGCCCGTTTCTTTATCAAAGGAGGCGGATACGCCGGTGGTGCCGGTCGTCTGGTTGATCGCATTGGCCAGTGCAGACAAATCATTGGGGTCGGTGATGTCGGCTGTGACCTGCGCGGTTTTGTCGTTAGCTCCATGCAGAGTAAAGCTGACCGTTCCTGCGGAAGCCAAGGAGCTCATCGTAACGGTTGTGCGTGCGGTGGCGGTTACGCCCGTTTTCTCGCTTTGACTATTGACCGCATCAGCGATTTGTTTGGCCGTCACGCCATCGGTGATGGTGGTTGCCGAGGAGAGCCTGGCTTCGCCGCGCGGGCCTTGGATGGTAATGTCCTGAGCGGACATGTTGTTCGCTGTGGGATATCCGGCTGAGGCCGCAACCGCGGCTTCGATCCCTGCGGAGCCGGTGGTCGAAATTTGGTAGGTGCCGATTGATGCGGCCCGAGAGTCTCCGATGGAGAAACCGATGGTTTGGTTGGTGTAAGCCCCTACTTGGAACTGCTGGCCGGTGAAAGAGCCATCGAGCAGGTTCTTGCCGTTGAACGAAGTTTGGGTGGCGAGTCGCGTGATTTCCTGCTGCAGCTGGTTGACCTCCTTCTGCAGCGAGGCGCGGTCGGTGGCAGTGTTGGTATCGTTGGCCGACTGCACCGCGAGCACGCGGATGCGCTGCAGCGCGTTGGTGATTTCGCCCAGTGCGCCTTCGGCCACCTGGGCGATCGACATGGCGTCGTTGGCGTTGCGCGTGGCTTGGTTGAGGCCGTTGATCTGCGCCGTCATGCGGTCGGAAATCGCCAGGCCCGCCGCGTCGTCCTTGGCCGAGTTGATGCGCAGGCCCGACGAGAGCCGCTGCATGGCGGTCTGCATGTCGTTCTGGCTCTTCAGAAGGTTCCTCTGCGCGTTGAGCGAGGCGATGTTGGTGTTGATGACGGATGCCATGATGGTTCTCCTTGCGTGAGTGGATTGCCGGGTTTGGTAGGAGTGTTTACGGCATCATGCGGCGGGACTTGAGGAATTTTTCCCGTTGGGGGGCATGGCGCCCGCGCGCGGGGGCTTGGGCGTTTTGCCCTCACGCCGCCACAGTTCGTCGGGCACGCCAGCGCGGCGGTTATAGACGCGGGCGAGCACGAAGAGGAGGTCGGAGAGGCGGTTGAGGTAGCGCCGCGGGGCGGCGTGCAGGGGTTCTTCCTGCGCGAGCGCCACCACCGAGCGCTCGGCCCGGCGGCAGACGGTGCGGGCGAGGTGCGCCAGCGCAGCCGCGCGGCAGCCGCCGGGCAGGATGAATTCCTTGAGCGGGGGAAGGTCGGCGTTGTAGGCTTCGACGAGCGCTTCGAGGCGCGCCACCTGCGCCTCGCCGAGCACGGCCGCGCCGGGCAGGCACAGTTCCCCGCCCAGGTCGAACAGGGCGTGCTGGATCTCGGCGAGCACCGCGCGCAGGTCTTCATCGGCGGTTTCGCTCGCGAGCAGCCCGAGCACGGCGTTCAATTCGTCTACTTCGCCCAGCGCTTCGATGCGCCGGCTGCTCTTGGCCACGCGCGAGCCGTCCCCGAGGCCGGTGGTGCCGTCGTCGCCCGTGCGGGTGGTGATCTTGGAGAGGCGGTGTCCCATGGGTGACTCCTTCGTCGAGAGAGCGGCCCGCCAGGCTGGGGCCTGGCGTTTCGTGCCGGACCTGGGTATAATACCGCGCTTGCCGGAGAGGTGGATGAGCGGTTTAAATCGCACGCCTGGAAAGCGTGTTCAGGGGAATACCCTGACGCGGGTTCGAATCCCGCCCTCTCCGCCAGTTTGCCCGCGCTCCGGGAGGCCGGGATGCAACGATTCTTCTTCCTGCTCGGCATCCTCTTCCTGCTCGCGGCCCTGCTCTGGCCGTGGCTGTCGCGCTTTCCCTTCGGCCGCCTGCCCGGCGACATCGTCATCGAGCGCGAAAACTTCACCTTCTACTTTCCCCTCACCACGAGCATCCTCGTCTCGGTGCTGCTCTCGCTGCTTTTCTGGCTGTGGCGCAAGTAGCGCCCAGGCGCTCGACCGGCGCGAACTTGATTTTCGGGCGGGGAGAGGATAGAATTCCATTTCTTCCAGGCCGCAAGGCCGCGCACCACGCCGTTGTAGCTCAGCTGGTAGAGCAACTGATTCGTAATCAGTAGGTCGGAGGTTCGAGTCCTCTCAACGGCACCAAAGGCACCGCTCAGGTGCTTTTTTCATCCCGCTGAAACGCGCACGTTCTCGTTGTAGATCGAGAACCAAGCGCTGCCATCCGAGGCTTACTTGCCCGACTCCTCCATCGGAGCGAGCTCCAGCACCACCGGGGCGTGATCCGAGGGGCGTTCCCATCGCCGGGGCTCGACGTCGATCGTGCAGGCGCGCAGCCGCGGCAGCACAGCGGGTGAGACGAGGATGTGGTCGATGCGCAAGCCCAGGTTGCGCCGGAATGCTCCTTGGCGGTAGTCCCACCAGGAGTACGACTGCGGCGGCTGGGGAAAGCGGCGGAAGGCGTCGACGAGCCCGAGCGAGAGGAGCCGGGCAAAGGCGGCGCGCTCGGGGGGCGAAGCGAGGATGCCGTCCTGCGGCCAGTCGGGGTGGGTGTCTTCGGGCGCCGGGGCGATGTTGAAGTCGCCCATCAGCACGAAAGGGCGCTCCGTGAGCCGCTCCCGTTCGATCCAGCGGGCGAGCGCCTCGATCCAGGCGAGCTTGTAGGCGAACTTGTCGCTGCCCACCGCCTGGCCGTTGGGGAAATAGGCGCTCGCGACCCAAAGCGGCGCCTCGCTGCCGGGTTCGTCGATCTCGGCCACGATGAGGCGCGCCTGCTCGTCGTCGAACTCGGGAACGCCGCGCACCACCTCGCGCCACGGCAACCCCTCGCGCACCAGCAGCGCCACGCCGTTGTAGGTTTTCTGCCCGTGCACCGCGGACGCGTAGCCGAGTTCGGCAATCGCTTGCGCGGGAAATTTCTCCGCCGGGCACTTGAGCTCCTGCAGCGCGAGCACGTCGGGCCGGGCGGCGGCGATCCAGCGCTGCAGGTGCGGCAGCCGGGCGGCGATGGAGTTGACGTTCCAGGTGGCGAGTTTCATGGGCGGGATTGTACCGCCGCACTGCTATGATGAAAGCGCTTGCCGGCACGAGAGGGGACTAGATCATGGTCGATGATGTTCGCTGGAAACGGCGGTTCGAGAATTTTCAGCGGGCGCTGAATCAGCTGAGCGCGGCCGTTCGCTTGTCCGAGACGCGACCGCTCACCGACCTCGAAAAGCAAGGATTGATCCAAGGATTCGAATTCACCCATGAACTCGCCTGGAACGTGCTGAAAGATTATCTGGAAATGGAGGGGATCCAAGGGCTCGTTGGTTCGCGAAGCACAGTGCGGGAAGCCTTCAAGCGCGGATTGGTGCGCGATGGCGACGTGTGGATGGACATGATCGAAAAGCGCAACCTGTCCAGCCATACCTACAACGAATCGGTGGCCGAAGCGATCGTCTCGGCGGTCGTCGAACGCTACCACGCCGCTTTTCTGGAACTGCGCGACCATCTGGCGCGCCTGGCGAGGGGATCGTGAGCGCGTCGCCGGATTTCGGCTTGCCGCAGCGCACGATCGACACCATCCGGCGCATCCTGGCCGAAGTTCCCGAAGTGGAGAAAGCGGTGATCTTCGGCTCGCGCGCCAAGGGAACGTACCGACCGGGGGCGGACATCGATCTGGCCTTGTTCGGCCCCAAGCTCGACCTCGATACGCTCGGCCGCATCGCGGGACAACTGGATGAATCGCCCATCCCTTATCAGGTCGATCTGTGCCTCTTCGACCTGATCGATCATCCCGGTCTGCGCGAGCACATCGAGCGTGTGGGCAAGGTGTTCTACGAGCGGGAGAGGCAGGATCGGACGCCGGGCTGCGACGGAGGCTAGCGCAGCCGCATGCTCGAACCCAAGAGATTTGGTTACAATGCCTCTGACACAAGCGCCGGATGCGGCGTTGGGGAGGGGGAATGAAGTGCGTGATCCTCGCCGGGTGTTATTTTTAAGCCATATTTTTTTATGTAAAATAAATTTTTCCTGATTTGGTGAAAAAATGATCCCTAAAATTTTTCATAGAATTTGGTTCGGTGAAAACAAGAAACCTGAAGAATACGATATGTGGTGGGAGGCATGGCAGAGACAATATCCAGATTGTGAGTTTAGGACATGGACTGATAATGACATTGGTGAATTATATCTTACATCAGAAATCATAAAATTAGCAAAAGGCTATGCCAGGAAATCTGATGTTGCGAGATATGAAATATTATATCGTTTTGGTGGGGTTTACTTAGACTGTGATTTTATGCCTTGGCATTGGTTTGATTTCTTTTCTTGTGATGATGATATTGTTGTTTGTAATGAAGATGAAAGTAATGATTACTGTAGCATAGGGATGATAGCAGCAAAAATTAAGCATCCAATTTTCTTGGAGATAATTGATGATATAAAAAATAATAAAGGTAAATTAAATGAAATTCCTCCAAATATTGGAACCGGGCCTTGGTTATTTGGAAAGCATTTGAAGGAATATAGAAATAAAAGACTTGATGCTAAAAGTTTTTATCCGTTTCATTATAATGAAACGTCCGCTAAGTTAATAATAAATAACCTGAGAAATTCTTATGGTATTCATTGGTGGGGTGGGTCTTGGCTAGGGGAAAATGAATTAATAAATAAAATTGAAAATGCATTAATAAATGAAGATTTTTTTGAGGCAAAAGCTCTTATAAAAAAAATATCTCCAAAAAGAGGGAAGGAATATGAAATTTACATAAATGAAAAAATAAAAAATAAAAAATACAAATGGGATCAAGTGAAAAGCGATTTTAAAGTTAGTAATGTTAATATTTTTGATTTTGAAAAAATATCTATATATTTTATTGATGCTAATCCTGATGGTATTATTTGGCAAATTGGTTCGGCGGATGGAATTTTTGTTGACCAATTACGTCCTGTTTTAGTTAACAAAGATCCGAAAACAGTTCTTTTTGAAGCAAATCCTTATTTATTTGAAAAATTGAAAAGGAATTATGCTAAAAATAAAAATGCAATATTTATTAATTTTGTTTTTGGATCCAGTAATGGATTTGTTGAATTTAATGCAATTAATCCATATAAAATATATGAGTATAAGTTGCCAGATTGGGTTTTAGGGATTTCTTCTTTATATAATGATAAAAATGCGCTTGGAGGATTTACAATAAATGAAGATTTAAAAAATAAAATATGGAAATGCGTTGAAAAAATTAAAGTAAGGCAAATAAATTTTGAAAAATCTAAGTCAATGACTTACGGAGTTGGTCCAGATATATTATTAATAGATGCAGAGGGAATGGATGCTGAAATTATTGATTTGATAGTAATTAAAAATAACCATAAACCAAAAATTATTCAATTTGAACATCAATGTTTGTCCAATGCTGAAAAAGAATTTATTGAAAAATTTCTTTCTCATGATTATAAACTTATTTTTGCTGGTAATGATTTAATTGCGATTAAAAAAGATTTTTTTATTGATTACTGTTCTTATTTATATATTTATCGAGGTTTATCTTATTTATTCGAAGAGCCTTTATGCTGCGGGGTATTAAAAAATAGTTCGCCCATCGTTTCTGTAATTATTCCCTGCTACGATCAAGCCTATTTTCTTGAAGAATCCGTATCAAGCGTTCTTGCCCAAACATTCGAAAACTGGGAGTGTATTATTGTCAATGACGGCAGTCCTGACGATACGTCTGACGTTGCACGCAATCTTATGAAAAAGGATCCAAATGGGAGAATTCGCCTTCTTGAACAAGAAAATAAAGGTTTGGCTGGTGCCCGAAATTTTGGAATTGAGGCTGCCCGTGGTCGATATATACTCCCTCTTGATGCGGATGATAAGCTTGATCCAAATTTTTTGAAAGAAACAGTCGCAATACTGGATAATAACCCGGAATTTTCTACCATTTATACCGATGAACAGAATTTTGGTGATGCGAGCCACATTCACGTCAAAGGTGAATCTCGACTTGATATTCTCAAATTAGTCAATGTGCATGACTACTGTTCTCTTTACCGGAGAGAAGTGTGGGAAAAAGTTGGTGGTTATTCTCCTGCAATGTATCTTGGGGGTGAGGATTGGAATTTCTGGGTGGCGGCGGCAAAACTTGGGTTTAGATCATTTCATCTGCGAAAGCCTCTGTTCTTGTATCGCAACCGACCCAATACCATGGTATCAGGTACGCTTGCGAGCCTTGATGAAGTTTGGGCGCACATAGTTTTTCATCACCCAGAAATATATTCGTCAAGCGAAATAGAAAAAGCAAATATTATTCTTGCCAATTCAAAAAAAGCAAATATTGAAAAATTAAAGATTGCATTGAAAAAACATACTGATAATAAATATCTTCAAAAAATTGCTGAAGCTGTTTTTGGCAGAAAAGATGACTTGCTGGTTTCTGTAATTGTTCCGACTTATAATCGCCCTGATCTGTTGATTCGCGCAATTAGAAGTGTAAAAGAGCAAACATATAAAAACATAGAAATTGTTGTTGTCAACGATGCCGGAAAGGAAGTTTCTGAGATTGTCAATTTCTTTTCGGAAGATTTGAATATTGTCTATATCCGTTATGGACAAAACAGAAAACACGCCGGGGCGCGAAATGTTGCTCTGCGCGTTGCCAGAGGCGACATTATATGCTATCTTGATGATGATGACGTTTTTTTGCCGGAACATGTTGAAAGAGTTGTGGATGAACTCCTTCGTGCTCCAGAGGCAAAATTTGTTTATACCAAGGCTGTATATGTCATTGAATCCTATGGACGTGGTCAGCCTCATGAAGTGGATCGGACGGATCCCCATGGCGAGTCTTTTTATTCCAAAGAGCGCCTCCATGTTTGCAATTATATTCCTATCAATACCTGGGGTCATTGGAAACATGTGATTGATGAAGTGGGTTTTTTTGATGAATCTCTCGATACTTTCGAGGATTGGGATTTTCTTCTTCGCTGTTCCAGATCGTTTGATCTGGTTCATATTCCGGTGGTTACCGTTGAGGTTCACCAGCGTCTTGATCCTGACAATGTATTGCGCCGCGAACGCCCCAAATTCCTTGACACGTATCGTTTGCTTTATTCCCGATACGATGATATGGGTAATCTGGAAATCCGGCAGGGTAGGGAGCGGATGTTGCAAAGTTTCGTGGAGGGTGAGCAAGCTCTTGAAGTGCGGCAGATAGACCCTTACCGTGTGTATCTGCAACGCCACCACCCCCCCTTCCACCCCGACGATCCCCTTCCCGCCGACAGCCCCACCGTCACCTTCGTCGTGCCTTGCCCGGCGTCCGAGCTGCCGCTACTGGCCGATACGCTCGACAGCCTGGGCGTGCAGTCGGCGCCCTTGTGGCGGCTGGTGGTGGTGGCGGATACGCCAGCGCCGGATGCGATGTGGACGGAGTTGCCGATGCTGCGCTGGCGTGAGGTGGAGTCGGCGGAGGGGTTGGAGGCGGCGATCGCGGAGGAGCTGGCGGCGGAGTCGGGTTGGGTGTCGGTGCTTGCGCCAGGGGTGCGGCTGTCTGGCGATGCGGTGGAGCAGCTTGTGCGCCATGCGCTGGCGTTTCCGCAGTGGCGCTTGATGTATGGCGACTCGGACACGGTGGAGGCGGACGGGGCGCGGCGCGATCCGCTCTTCCGGCCGGACGTCAACCTCGATCTGCTGCGCTCGATGCCGTATCTGGGCCCGTGCCTATGGGTGGAGCGCGAGGCGTTTGCGGCGGTGGGCGGACTGGGGGAGGGTGCGTCGGCGTGGCGCTACGATCTGGCGCTGCGCGTGCTCGATGCGTTTGGCGAGGAGGCGATCGGGCACGTGGACGAGGTGCTCTATTCGGTGCCGGCGGGGCGCGAAGAGGCGGTGGACGAGCCGGCGCACCAGCAGGCGCTCGCGGCGCATCTGGCGCGCCGGGGGCTGGAGGCGGAGGTGGCGGAGGGTTACGTACCGGGCACCTGGCGTGTGGTGTATCACTGGCCGCGGCAGCCGCGCGTGTCGATCATCATTCCCACCAAAGACCAGGCGGATTATCTGCAGTCCTGCGTCGAGAGCATCCGGGCGAAGACGGCCTATCCTGACCATGAGATTCTGGTGGTGGATAACGGCAGCACGCAGCCGGAGGCGCTCGCCTATCTGGAGCGCCTGAAAGCGGAGGGGGTGCGGGTGTTGCCCTATCCCAAACCGTTCAATTTCTCGGCGATGTGCAATCTGGCCGCGCGCGAGGCGAGCGGTGAGTATCTGCTCTTGCTCAACAACGACACCGCGGTGCTGCAGGAGCATTGGCTGGAGCGCATGGTGGCCTATGGCCAGCGGCCGGACGTGGGCATCGTGGGAGTGAAGCTGATGTTCCCGCACCCGCAGACGGTGCAGCACGTTGGAATGCTATTGGGATTGGGCGGTATCGCGGATTTTCCTTATATGGGGCTATTGGGACTGACCGATGGCGGGTACATGAACCGTGCCTTGGTGGATCAGGATCTCTCGGCCGTGACGGCGGCGTGTCTCTTGATCCGCAAGTCGGTGTGGGAGGAGGTGAAGGGGCTGGACGAGCAGGCGTTTCGCGTCTCCTACAACGACGTGGATCTGTGTCTAAAGGTGCGCGAGCGCGGCTACAAGATTCTGTGGACGCCCTTCGTGGTGCTGGTGCATCACGGCAGCGTGAGCCAGCAGCAGGAGGCGGCGGAGCCTGCCAAGGCGCGCAAGGCGCAGCAGCGCTTTGGCAAGGAGCAGGAGGCGATGTTGCGCAAGTGGCTGCCGCAGCTCGCGCGCGATCCGGCCTATAACCGGCACTTGAGCCTGACGCACCGCGATTACCGGGTGGAGTCGGAGATCGTGGTGAATTGGGATCCGCGCTTGCCTTCGGAGAAGGTGCGGGTGTTGGGCTGGGAGCAGCTGAGCGGGGTGATCGAGTACCGCATCAAGCAGCCGCTGGAGGGGTTGTGGCAGGCTAGGGCGGCGGAGCGCAGTTTCATCCATGCGCCGGGGGTGCGGCAGACGCGCATTCCCTTGCTGGTGGAGGTGGAGCGGGCGAAGCCGGACGTCTTCACCGCGAGCGCCTTTCTGGAGTTGAGCGACCATCTGGAGACGGTGCGCCAGGTGCAGGAGGTCGCCAGAATTCCTTTCCTGTTGCATCTGGACGATCTCATCAGCGAGATTCCGCGCCAGAGCGAGGTCTATGAGCACCGCAACACGCCGGGCGAGATGAAGCGGGTGGTGCGCACCGCCGACCGGGTGGTGGTGACGACTGAGCCGATCCGCTCGGCGATCGAGAAGTATGCCCGCGAGGTGCGCCTGATTCCGAACTATCTGCCGGGATGGGTGTGGAATGGGTTGAAATCCGAGCGGAGGGTAGGGCCCAAGCCGCGCGTGGGCTGGGCCGGGGCGATGCAGCACGCCGGGGATCTGGCCCTGATCCGCGAGGTGGTGGAGGCGACGAGCGAGGAGTGCGACTGGGTCTTCTTCGGCATGTGCCCGGAGGAGCTGCGCCCCTTCGTGAAGGAGTTCCACCCCTTCGTGCCGTTCGAGCAGTATCCGGCCAAACTCGCGAGCCTCGACCTGGACCTGGCGGTGGCGCCGCTGGAGGTGAATCGCTTCAACGAGTGCAAGTCGAACCTGCGCCTGCTGGAGTACGGCATCCTTGGCTGGCCAGTGGTGTGCTCGGACGTGCTGCCCTATCGCGGCGCGCCGGTGACGCGGGTGCCAAATCGGCCGGAGGCCTGGCTCGAGGCGATCCGCGCCCGCATCCACGACCTGGACGAGGCGCAGAAGGAGGGCGAGGCGCTGCAGCGGTGGGTGCGCGAGGGCTGGATGCTGGAGGATCACCTCGGCGAGTGGATCGAGGCGTATCGGTTCGGGGGGTGATGAGTTGCCCATGGGTCTGGGGCGCAGCATGCCCCAGGGGATAGGGCAATAAGTGGGTGTTTTGGTTTACTTGGTTACTGGTAGTGGTAACGACAAGCAATCACTACCAGGGCCTGCGCATCCACGCAGTAGACCAGCCGGTGGGTATCGTCAATGCGCCGCGACCAGAAGCCCGAAAGGGTTTCCTTGAGAGGTTCGGGTTTGCCGATGCCTTCGAATGGGTGGCGCAGGCAGTCCTTGATCAGGGCATTGATGCGCTTGAGCGTCTTGCGGTCCTGGCTTTGCCAGTATTCGTAATCCTCCCAGGCGGCCAGGGTCCAGGTGAGCTTCAGTAGCTTGTCTTCACTGGGCATCGACCAGGTCCTGCTGCTTCACCTGTCCCTGGCGGTACTGCTCAATCGAGCGGGCCAGGTGTGCCGCATTGGCAGGCGATTTCAGCAGATGGACAGTTTCCATCAGGCCGTTGAATGTGTCCAGCGACATCACCACCGCATCGGGGGCATCCCGGCGTGTGATGACCGTGTAGTCGGCATCGTCGATGACCTGATCGATCACCTTTTTAAGGTTGTTTCGTGCCTCAGAGAAATTCACTACGCGCATGACGAGAGCCCTGCTTCTATTGTGCGATTTACTGTACAACTATAACGCATTGCGTGCATGCGTGCAAGAGGGTGGGCTCATAACGGGAGGATGGTGCGGTACGAGGTGGCAGCGGGTGTGATCGAAGCGAACCATGGGTTCAACCGTCCTCTCCCTACCCGAGAGGTACACTGCACGTACGCGGCAGATTTTCGAGTATGACGACGAAGCAGTAACTTATTGATTTTCTTGATGGGCCCAGCTGGATTCGAACCAGCAACCAACGGATTATGAGTCCGCTGCTCTAACCGTTGAGCTATGGGCCCAGCAGCGAAGATTATCGCATGAAAAAGCCCCGCCCAGAGGGCGGGGCCGAGGCGGTGAGAGGCTTCAGACTTCGTTGTCGAGGAAGCTGCGCAGGCGCTCGGAGCGGGTGGGGTGGCGCAGTTTGCGCAGGGCTTTGGCTTCGATCTGGCGGATGCGCTCGCGGGTGACGTCGAATTGCCGCCCGACTTCTTCGAGGGTGTGGTCGGTGTTCATCTCGATGCCGAAGCGCATGCGCAGCACCTTGGCTTCGCGCGGGTTGAGCGTTTCGAGCACTTCGCGCGTGGCTTCGCGCAGGTCGGCGATGAGCGCGGCATCGACCGGGGCGAGCACGGAGGTGTCCTCGATGAATTCGCCCAGATGCGAATCCTCGTCGTCGCCGATGGGCGTCTCCATGGAGATCGGTTCCTTGGCGATCTTGCGGATCTTGCGGATCTTTTCTTCGGGCATCTCCATGCGGCGCGCGAGTTCGGCGGCGTCGGGCTCTTCGCCCGTCTCCTGCAGGATCTGGCGGCTGATGCGGTTCATCTTGTTGATGGTCTCGATCATGTGCACCGGGATGCGGATGGTGCGGGCCTGATCGGCGATCGAGCGGGTGATGGCCTGCCGGATCCACCAGGTGGCGTAGGTGGAGAATTTGTAGCCACGGCGGTATTCGAATTTGTCGACGGCTTTCATCAGGCCGATGTTGCCTTCCTGGATGAGGTCGAGGAACTGCAGGCCGCGGTTGGTGTATTTCTTGGCGATCGAGATGACGAGGCGCAGGTTGGCTTCGATCATCTCGCGCTTGGCGGCGCGCATCTTGGCTTCGCCCATGGACATGCGTTTGTTGATGTCCTTGAGTTCCTTGAGCGGAATGCGGGCGCGTTGTTCGATCTCGCGGATGCGGTTCTGCTCTTCGAGTACGGAAGGGTAGATTTTGACCATCGACTCGGACCAGGGTTTGCCGGCTTCGATCTCGCGGGTGATCCAGTCGAGGTCGGTTTCGTGCTCGGGGAAGACCTTGATGAAGTAGTCCCGCGGCATGGTGCCGATCTCGGTGCACAGCTTCGAGACCGCCCGTTCGTGCTGGCGCACCTGTTCGATCATGCTACGGATGACGTCGCACAGTTGTTCGATGTAGCGGGCGGTGAAGCGGATGTGCAGCAGTTCGCCGGCGATCTGGTCGCGCAGCGCGGTGTAGCGCGGATCTTCGCTGCCGTAGGCTTCGAGCGCGCGGTCGAGCTCGGCGTAGAGGCTGCGCATGCGCTCGAAGTGCTGCATGGCGCCGCGTTTGAGCTCGGCGAGGTTGGCGGCCTGGATGCGGGCGGCGCGGTCTTCGTCGCTTTCGTCGTCCAGATCCCCTTGGGCTTCGGTTTCGCCGTCTTCGGCGGCTTCTTCGTCGACTTCCGCTTCGTCTTCTGCGAGGGCATCGAGGTCGACGTCGGTCGCGGCCGCTTCGGCTTCGCTGTCTTCTTCGGCAAGCGGCGCGAGATCTTCATGGTCGATGAGGCCGTCGACGACTTCGTCGATGCGGATTTCGTCGCGCTCGATCTTGCCGATGGTCTCGATCATGTGCGCGATGGTGAGGGGGCAGGCGGCGATGGCCTGCACCATGTTCTTCAGGCCTTCTTCGATGCGTTTGGCGATCTCGATCTCGCCTTCGCGCGTGAGCAGCTCGACCGAGCCCATTTCGCGCATGTACATGCGCACGGGGTCGGTGGTGCGGCCGAATTCGGAGTCGACCGAGGAGAGCGCCTGCTCGGCTTCTTCTTCGATGTCGTCATCCGCACCGCCCACGGCAGGGGCTTCGGCCATGAGCAGCTCTTCGGGCGCGGGGGCTTCTTCGAAGACCTGGATGCCGAGGTTGTTGAAGGTGGTGATGATGCCTTCGATCTGCTCGGAGTCGACGATGTCGTCGGGCAGATGGTCGTTGATCTCGGCGTAGGTAAGGTAGCCGCGTTCCTTGCCCAGCGCGATGAGCGCTTTGATCTGGGTGCGGCGCTTTTCGGCGTCGGCCGGAGAATGATTGGCGGCCACCGCTTCGATGAAGGCGCTCTCGGCCTTGGGATTGGCGCGCTTGGAGGATTTGCGCTTGAGGGAATTCTTGGGAGTTTGAGCCATGGCAGCAGCGTGTTTTTCCCGGAAAAACCAACGATTATAAACGACTCGCCGCACATCGGGCGGCTTGCTTTTTTGTTATAGCAGCTTCGACACCCGGCGTCGCTTCTAGGGAGGTTGGGGAGCGGGAAGCGTACCCAAGGTGCCGACGGGGGTGAGACGGGCTTTCTCGCGCAAAAGTTCG
The DNA here is from genome assembly GCF_006503695.1 of Tepidiphilus succinatimandens. Taxonomy (GTDB): domain Bacteria; phylum Pseudomonadota; class Gammaproteobacteria; order Burkholderiales; family Rhodocyclaceae; genus Tepidiphilus; species Tepidiphilus succinatimandens. The sequence continues at coordinate 37,416 of NZ_SBIK01000015.1, read as the reverse complement.
CCGATGCGCAGGGTTTCCTCTGGCGTGAGCTTGCGCTGGCGGCCGAGGGCGATGAGGGAATCGATCTCGCGCTCGAGGCGGCGGCGGCGCAGGGTGTGTACGACGTCGTTCAGGGTGGATTCGGCGTCTTCCCAGGAGTGCGTTTCTTCGAGGAGCGCCGCGGCGTGGCGGGAGAATGCTTCGCCATGCTCGCTGCTGCGGAAGTGCTCGACGAGGATGGCGGGGGTGGCGCTCGCATCGAGCGTGCCGACTTCGATGGCGTCGATGAGCGCGGCGCAGGCGCGCCATTCGGGTTCGGGCTCGTCGAGTGGCAGGAGTTCGACCGGGAGCCGGGCGGCGAGCAGCGGATGGGCGATGAGTAGCCGCAGCAGCAGCGCGGCGAGCGGCAGAGGGGCGCGGCGGGCGGGCGGGCGGGCGCGGCGCGGCGGTGCCGCCCGGGGCGAGGAAGGGGGGGCGGCTTCTGCGGGCGGAATCCACTCGTGCAGGGTTTCGATGGCGAGCCCGGTGCGATCGGCAAGTTCCTTTTCTAGCTGCAGACGCAGCATGGGGGCGCGGATTTTGGCGATCAGCGGCTTGGCGAGGTGGGCGAGCCGGGCGCGTCCTTCGGCGGTGTGCAGGTCTTCGTCCCGCGTGAGTTCGTCGAAGAGGTACGTGGTGAGCGGTTTGGCCGCGTCGGCGATGAGGGCACGGAAGGCGTCGGCGCCGTTCGCGCGCACGAAGCTGTCGGGGTCGTGTTCGGGAGGGAGGAAGACGAAACGCAGGCGGCTGTCGTCCTTGAGCGCTTCGAGGGAGTTTTCCAGGGCGCGCCAGGCGGCGCGGCGGCCGGCTTCGTCGCCATCGAAACAGAAGACGACGTGGTCGGTGAGTGCGAGCAGCGTGCGCACGTGCTCGCCGGTGGTGGCGGTGCCCAGCGCCGCGACGGCGTTGGTGAGGCCGTGCTGGGCGAGCATGATGACGTCGACGTAGCCTTCGGTGACCAGGGCAAAGCCCGCCTCGCGGATCCCGTCGCGTGCGAGCGCCAGGCCGTAGAGCGTGCGGCCTTTCTCGAAGAGGGGGGTCTCGGGGGAGTTGAGGTACTTCGGTTCGCCGCCGTCGAGGCTGCGCCCGCCGAAGGCGATGATCTTCCCCTGCCGGTCGTGAATGGGGAAGATGAGACGGTCGCGGAAGCGGTCGTAGCGTTTGCCGCTGTCGGGGTTGGCGATGACGAGGCCGGCTTTTTCAAGCAGCGGCTCGCCGTAGTGGGGGAAGACGGCAGAGAGTGCCTGCCATTCGGGCGGGGCGTAGCCCAGGCCGAAACGCTCGGCGGTGGCGGGAAGGATGCCACGCTGTTCGAGGTAGGCGCGGGCTTTGGGGCTGCGCTCGAGGCTGCGGCGGTAGAAGTCGGCCGCTTTGGCGTGCGCTTCCAGCAGGAGCTGGCGCTCGCTTTTTTGCTGTGCGGCTTCGGCGGCGGAGAGTGTGCCTTGGGCGCGCGGCACCTGCATTCCCGTTTCGGCAGCGAGTGCTTCCACCGCCTCGACGAAGCCCAGCCCTTCGTATTCCATGAGGAAGGTGATGGCGGTGCCGTGCGCGCCGCAGCCGAAGCAGTGGTAGAACTGCCGGGCGGGCGAGACGGAGAAGGAGGGCGTTTTTTCGCCGTGGAAGGGGCAGCAGGCGAAGTAGTTGGCGCCGGATTTCTTGAGCTTGAGGCGCTTGCCGACGACGTCGACCAGGTCGACGCGGGCGAGCAGCTCGTCGATGAAGTCGCGCGGGATCATGGCCGGACGACCAACGTCAGACGTCGGGCGATCGGCGTTCTTGGATGAGGACGGTGCCGGACGAGGGAGCGGGTCACGGCAGCAGAGGCGAAACAGGGGCTGACGCGCAGCGCCGCCCCAGCCTGAATTCCATCAATACATCTTGGGCGGCAACATTTGGCTGCGCAGGCGCTTTTGATAGCGCTTGATCGCGGCGGCGCGCTTGCGCTTGCGCTCGGCGGTGGGCTTTTCATAGAACTCGCGTTTGCGCAGCTCGGTGAGGACACCAGCTTTTTCGACCGTGCGCTTGAAGCGGCGCACGGCGACTTCAACGGGTTCGTTTTCTTTGACGCGGATACCGGGCATCTCGATCCTCGATTCGAATGGATGATACGAAAACTCGCATTATAGAGGTTGAGCAGATGGCTGGCAAGGCGGTTTTGGTCATTCGAGACGCCCGAAGGTACAATTTCCGTTTTTGCGCAAGGACGTGGCGTGCGTATTCTCGGGATCGAATCTTCATGCGACGAAACGGGCGTGGCGCTCTATGAGACGGAGCGAGGCTTGCTCGCGCATCGCCTGCATACGCAGGCGCAGATGCATGCGACCTACGGGGGCGTCGTGCCGGAATTGGCGTCGCGGGATCACGTGCGGCGCTTGCCGGCGCTGGTGCGCGAGGTGATGGCCGATGGGCGCATGGATTGGACGGAGCTCGACGTGATCGCCTATACGGCCGGGCCAGGATTGGCGGGGGCCCTGCTGGTGGGGGCGAGTTTCGCGGAGAGCCTGGCATTGGCCCTGAACAAGCCGACGTTGCCGGTGCACCATCTCGAAGGGCATCTGCTCTCGCCGCTTCTGACCGAGCCGCGGCCGGAGTTCCCGTTTCTCGCCTTGCTCGTCTCGGGCGGGCATACGCAGTTGATGGCCGTCGAGGCGGTGGGGGATTACCGCCTGCTGGGCGAGACAATCGACGATGCGGCCGGAGAGGCGTTCGACAAGACGGCGAAGCTGTTGGGTCTGGGCTATCCGGGCGGGCCGGCGTTGGCGGCGCTCGCCGAACGGGGAGATCCCACGCGCTTTGCCTTGCCGCGCCCCTTGCTGCATGCGCCGACGCTGGACTTCAGCTTCAGCGGCCTGAAGACCGCAGTGGCGCTGAAAGTGGGTTCGCCCGACTGGCGAGCGGAGTATGCGGCGGATCTGGCGGCTGCTTTCCAGGAGGCGGTGGTGGAGGTGCTGGTGACGAAGACGGTGGCGGCCGTGCGCGCGGCGGGTTTGAGGCGCGTGGTCGTGGCCGGCGGGGTCGGGGCGAATCGCCGTCTGCGCGAAATGCTGGCCGAGGCCGGCGCGAAACAGGGGTTTGCGGTGTTCTATCCGGACGTGGCGCTATGCACCGACAACGGGGCGATGATCGCTTTTGCGGCGGCGCTGCGGCTGGAAGCGGGGGCAGAGGTGAAATGGGACCGTCGCATCGAGGTGCGTCCGCGCTGGGCGCTGGAGGGGCTTCGTCAGGGGTGATCGGCCGGGGGCTTGCGTTGGGGCCGTCCGCGGCCGAATTTGGGTTCGGTGCCGTTGAGCAGCTGGCGGATGTTGCGTCGGTGTCGCCAGAAGAGGACGGCCGACATGGCAGCGATGACGAGGATGACTTCACGGGGTAGGTCGAGCAGCAGGGCGAGGAAAGGGGCCCCGGCAGCGGCAGTGAGGGCGGCGAGCGACGAGTAGCGGGTGACGAAGGCGACGACGAGCCAGATGCCGGCCACGGCAAGCGCGAGTGCCGGCTGCAGGCCGGCGAGGACGCCCAGCGCCGTGGCGACGCCCTTGCCGCCGCGAAAGCGCAGGAAGAGGCTGTAGACGTGCCCGAGGAAGGCGGCGAGCCCGGCGAGCGCGGCGACCGTGACGTCCGCGCCCAGCCGATGCACGAGCCAGACGGCGAACCAGCCTTTGGCGGCGTCGCCTGCGAGCGTGAAGAGCGCCGCGGCCTTGTGGCCGCTGCGCAGCACGTTGGTGGCGCCGGGGTTGCCCGAGCCGTAGGAGCGCGGATCGGGCAGGCGAAAGAGGCGGCTTGCGAGGATGGCGAAGGGAATCGAGCCGATCGCGTAGCCCATCAGGACGAGAAGCAGGATCTTGGGCATCGTGCGATGATCCGGAGGAAAGTATCTTAGTTTACCCCAGCTTTGACGGGGGCGTTGCAACGGCGAAGAAGGAAGGAAAGATGGACAGTATCTTCATCGAGGGGCTGCGGGTAGAGGCGCGGGTGGGGGTGTATGCGCGCGAGCAGGTGGCGCCGCAGTCCTTGACGATCGACTTGAGTCTGGGCATTCCGCCCGAGGCCGGGCGAGGCGATGAGTTGGCGACGACGATCGATTACGCCCGCGTGATCGACCGGGTGAAGGAGGAGCTTGCCGGACGGCATTTCCGTTTGCTCGAGCGGCTGGGGGAGCATCTGGTTGGGATGCTTTTTGCCGAATTCGACGCTTCCTGGGTACGCGTGAAGATCGCCAAGATTGGCGTGCGCCCGGAGGTGAAGAACGTGGGAATCCTCTTGGAACGGAGGCGGGATGTGGGGTGAAAAGCAGAAAGAAAAACCGCCGGCGGGAGCCGGCGGATCGAGCGCTTCAGGCGATCATTTGATTTCGAGTTCTTCGGCGGAACGGCCGGAATTTGTCCACTCGGTGAACCATTTGGGCGCGCGGCCGTGGCCGTTCCAGGTGATGTTGGGATTTTCGGGGTGGCGGTATTTGGGCGGTTTTTTGCCGGAATCCCGTTCCTTTTTTTCTCCTTTCAGAAGCCCCAGGGCTTCGTCCAGCGAGATGCCCATTTCTTTGGCGAGCTGGGTGACTCGGGCTTTGAATTGGGCCCGGGCTTCGCGGCGGCGCCGTTCGAATTCGTGGTCGATGTCTTTCTTGAGCTGTTCGAGTTCTTCGATCGTGAGCGAGGTGAGATCCATGATGTTTTTCAAATGGAGTGGATGAAGCCGCTATTATAGCCAATATTTCGTTCTTGGAAAGGGCTCTTTTCATGCTCTGGGATGATGCTGGCGATAAAGGGCTTCCAGACGGGCTCGGGCGATGTGGGTATAGATTTGGGTGGTGGAAATATCGGCGTGCCCCAGGAGCAATTGCACGGCGCGAAGGTCGGCGCCGTGATCGAGCAAATGGGTGGCAAAGGCGTGGCGCAGGGTATGGGGGGAGAGGCGTTCTGGGGCAATGCCGCAGCGAAGCGCATGTTCCTTGATGATCTGCCAGCAGCGTTGCCGCGTCATGGCTTGGCCGTGGCGGTTGAGGAAAAGGGTCTCTTCCCGCTTTCCATTGAGAAGCACGGGGCGCGCTTCCTGCCAATAGCGTTCGAGCCAGGAGGCGGCTTCTTCACCCAGAGGAACGAGCCGCTCTTTGTTGCCTTTGCCGAGCACGCGCAGCCAGCCTTCGTTGCGCTCGATCTGGTGCGTCTGCAAGCCCACGAGTTCGCTCACGCGCAGTCCCGTGGCGTAGAGCACTTCGAGCATGGCTTTGTCGCGAAGCCCGAGCGGCGTGGTGACGTCGGGGGCGGCAAGCAGGCGCTCCACGTCTATTTCGGTGAGCGTCTTGGGGCGACGCGGCGGCAGCAGCGGCGGCTGCAGGGTGGCGGTGGGGTCGCGGGCGATGGCGCCTTCACGCAGCAGCCAGTGGTAGTAGCGCCGCCAGCTCGCGAGCAGCCGCCGCTGGCTGGTGGCCTTGTTGCGGCGGCTGAAGTCGGCGAGATAGGAGAGGAGCTCGGCGCTGCCCGCGGCGCGCGGGTCGAGCCCGGCGCGCTGGGCCCAGAGGAAAAACTGGCTGAGGTCGCTGCGGTAGGCGGCGAGGGTGGCCGGCGCGAGCCCTTCTTCGAGCCAAAGAGTCTGCACGAAGGCGTCGAGCGAGGCTTCCAGCGCCGGCGCGAGGGGCTCGGCCGTCTCGTTCAGCGCCGGATCTCGCCTTGGCCGAGCACGATCCATTTCTGGCTGGTGAGCCCCTCGAGCCCGACCGGGCCGCGGGCGTGGATCTTGTCGGTGGAGATGCCGATCTCGGCGCCGAGCCCGTATTCGAAACCGTCGGCGAAGCGCGTGGAGGCGTTGACCATCACCGAGGCGGAGTCGACTTCGCGCAGGAAGCGCATCGCGGCGGCGTAGTCTTCGGTGAGGATGGCGTCGGTGTGATGCGAACCGTAGCGTTCGATGTGCTCGATCGCCTCGTCGAGGTCGGCAACGACGCGGATGGCGATGATGGGGGCGAGGTATTCTTCGCGCCAGTCTTCCTCGGTGGCGGCTTTGAGGAGCGCCGCGGGCAGGCCGTGGCGCTGCAGCAGGGTGAGCGCGCGCGGGCAGCAGCGCATTTCGACGCCGTGCCCGGTGAACATGCGTCCGATCTCGGGGAGATGGCGCTCGGCCACCGCTTCGTCGATCAGCAGCGTCTCGGCGGCGTTGCACACGCCGTAGCGGTGCGTCTTGGCGTTTTCGACGATGGGGAGCACCTTGGCCGGGTCGGCGGCGGCGTGTACGTAGACGTGGCAGTTGCCGTCGAGGTGCTTGATGACCGGCACGCGGGCGTCTTTCATCACCGCTTCGATCAACCCCTTGCCGCCGCGCGGGACGATGACGTCGACCACTTCGGGTGAGGCGACGAGCCGGGGGACGAGCGCGCGTTCGGTGGTCTGGACGAGCTGCACCGCGGCAAGCGGCAGTCCGGCGGCTTCGAGCCCGGCGCGGATGCAGCGGGCGATCGCCTGGTTGCTCTGCAGGGCTTCCTTGCCGCCGCGCAGGATGGCGGCGTTACCGGACTTGAGGCACAAGGCGGCGGCATCGGCCGTGACGTTGGGGCGCGCTTCGTAGATGATGCCGATCACGCCCAGGGGCACGCGCATCTTGCCGACCTGGATGCCGCTGGGGCGGCGCTTGACTTCGTCGATCTCGCCCACGGGATCGGGCAGCGCCGCGACCTGGGCCACGCCTTTGGCCATCGTCTCCAGCCCTTTCTCGCTCAGGGTGAGGCGGTCGATGAGCGCGGGGGAGAGTCCCGCCTCGCGGGCGGCGGCGAGATCGGCGGCGTTGGCGGCGAGCACGTCGTCGCGCTGGCGCCGCAGCGTTTCGGCCGCGGCAAGGAGGGCGGCGTTCTTCGCCTGAGTCGAGGCTTTGGCCATGGCGCGCGCGGCCTGGCGGGCGGCGCGGCCGAGGTCGGCGAGGTAGCGGTCGAGTTCCGTCATGGCGTACTCCGGTGGTCGAATGGGATCAGGCAGCGCGGCCGCGGGGCGGGGCCGCGCTCAGGGAGAGGAGGAGTCGCTCGGCTTCCAGGGCGAAGTCACCGGTCTCGGCGCCCTTGGCGATGCGGTCGAGCCGGGCGCAGACGATGAGCGCGGTGCGCAAGGGCGGGAGCCTGCGGGCGCTGTGTTCGATGGTACGTTTTTCTTCGGGGCGGAAGACGCGTTCCTGGCGAAAGAAGGCTTCGAGCGGCGCGCCGCGTGCGAGCGCTTCCTGGGCGAGGGCGATGAGGCGCAGGGCCGAAGCGATCGCCCAGACGATGAGCGGGGCGGCGCAGCCCTCTGCCATGAGGGTGCGCAGCAGGCGCAGGGCGCGCAGCGCGTCGCCTTCGAGCACGGCCTGGCGCAGTGCCTCGGGGTCGTAGCGGGCGAGGTCGAAGACGACGGCGCGCACTTCTGCTTCCGGCAGCGGCCCCTCGGGGAAGAGCAGGGCGAGTTTTTCCAGCTCCTGACGCGCGGCGAGGAGATTGCCTTCCGTGCGTTCGGCGAGCAGGTGCAGCAGTTCGGGCGAGGCGCTCTGTTCCTGGCGGGCGAGGCGCTCGCGCCACCACTGGGGAAGTTGCTCGCGCGGCGGGGTGTTTGCCTCCACGACCACGGCGTGTTGCTCGAGGGCGGCGAACCAGGAACTTTTGCGTGCCTGCCAGTCGAGCGCACCGAGTGTGATGAGGAGGATCGTCTCGGGCAACGGAGCCTTTGCCCGTTCGGCGAGCCAGGAGGAACCTTCCGTGCCGGGCTTGCCTTGCGGCAGGCGCAGTTCGAGGAGGCGGCGAGCGGCAAAGAGCGAGAGGCTGTCGGCTTCCTGGCTGAGTCGTTCCCAGGAGAAATTGGCCTCGGCGACGAAGACGAGCCGCTCTTCGAAACCGAGCGCACGGGCGCGGGCGCGGATGGCGTCGGCGGCTTCCAGCACGAGCAGCGGCTCGTCGCCGTAGACCGCCCACACGGGCTCCAGCGTTTGGCGTTCGAGGTGGCGGGCAAGTCGCGCGAGGGGCAGCTTCATTTACGGCTGGCGATCGTGCGGCCGATCATGAGGAACATCTGGTCGACGAGCTGCTGGCGCATGTCGTCGTAGAGGAGCATCTCCTCTTTTTCCCGTGCAGTGATCAGATTGTCGTCGTAGCTGTAGTCGCGCTCGGCGCTGAGCTCGGTAGCGGGGAGGAGCTCCTGCCCTTCCTTGTCGAGCACGCGGAAACGCAGGGACGCCCGGATCAGGTATTCCCGCACCTTGCCGTCGGGAGTGAGCGAGAGGATGTCGCGCTCTTCGCGGTAGGAGAGGATGTCGAGGCGCAGCTCGGCTGCTTCGGGCGGCTCGACCCAGCGCGTTTCGCTGCCGGCAAGGCGCCGGGCGATCGCCCGCCCCAGCGGACTGGTGCGCGGGACGTTGTTGATCTGCACCGTGGGCGCGCCGAGCCCGGCCATGCCACGAGGCCGAAAGCCGCAGCCGGCGAGCGTCAATCCTGCGGCGGCGAGCAGCAGGCGGCGCCGGGAGACGGAACGAAGCGAAGGCTCGGCCATCGGGATTTCCTCACACCACGAGATTGACGAGGCGACCGGGGACGACGACGACGCGCTTGGGCGTGCGTCCTTCGAGGTGATGCGCTGCTGCCTGCAGCGCCGCCGCTTCGATCGCCGCTTGGTCGGCTTCGGCCGGCACCACGATCTTGCCGCGGGTCTTGCCATTCACCTGCAGCACGAGCTCGACTTCGCTGCGCTGCAACGCCGCCGGATCCGGTTCGGGCCAGGGGGCGTCGAGCACGTCTTCGCCGAAGCCGCATTCGCGCCACAGCACGTGCACGAGGTGCGGTGCGATGGGGGCGAGCACGCGCAGCAGGAGGGAGAGCCCTTCTTCGGCGAGTCGCGCTCGAGCAGCCGGCTCGGCCTCGGGCAGGCGTTCGAGGACGTTGAGCATCTTCATCGTGGCCGAGGCGACGGTATTGAGCTGCTGTTTGCCCATGTCGTGGTTGGCCTGCTGCAGGATGGTGTGCAGCTCGCAGCGGGCGGCAGCCAAGGAGGCGGGAAGCGCGCTCACGGCGGGGGCCGAGGGAAGCAGCGGCTGCAGCTCACGGCGGTACTTGTGGCCGAAGGCCCAGACGCGGCGCAGGAAGCGGTGGGCACCCTCGACGCCGGAGTCGGACCATTCGAGCTGCGCTTCGGGCGGCGCGGCGAAGATGATGAAGAAGCGCGCCGTGTCGGCGCCGTAGCGGTCGATGAGCGCTTGCGGATCGACACCGTTGTTCTTGGACTTCGACATCTTTTCGATGCCACCGATGTGCACCGGCTGGCCGTCGGTCTTGAGCCGGGCGGCGACGATGCGCCCTTTGGGGTCGCGCTCGACGAGCACGTCGGCCGGGTTGATCCACTCTTTCCTGCCCTCGACCGTGAGGCGGTAGTAGGTCTCGGCCACCACCATCCCTTGGGTGAGGAGTCGCGTGAAGGGTTCGGAGAAGCCGACGAGGCCCAGGTCGCGCAGCGCCCGGGTGAAGAAGCGGGAATAGAGCAGGTGCAGGATGGCGTGCTCGATGCCGCCGATGTACTGATCGACCGGCATCCAGTATTGGACCCGCTCATCGAGCATGGCCTGGTGGTTGTCGGCGCAGCAAAAGCGCAGGAAGTACCAGCTCGACTCGACGAAGGTGTCCATCGTGTCGGTTTCGCGCCGGGCGGGCTTGCCGCAGCGCGGACAGGTGGTCTCGTAGAATTCGGGCATCTGCGCGAGCGGCGAGCCGCGGCCGGTGAGGGCGACGTGCTCTGGCAGCACCACCGGCAGCTGTTCGTCGGGCACCGGCACGTCGCCGCAATCGTCGCAGTGCACGATGGGGATGGGGCAGCCCCAGTAGCGCTGGCGCGAGATGCCCCAGTCGCGCAGGCGGTACTGCACGCGTTTGGCGCCGAGCCCTTTTTCGGCGAGCGCCGCGGTGATCGCTTCCTTGGCTTCTTCCGAGCGCATGCCGGTGTAGGGGCCGGAGGCGACGAGGAGGCCGAGCTCGGCGTAGTCTTCACGCCAGGGGCCCTGCGGGTCGACGTCGAGGTCTTTCCCCGCCGGACGGATTACCTGCTTGATCGGCAGGCCGTACTTCTGGGCGAAGGCGAAGTCACGCTCGTCGTGGGCCGGCACGGCCATCACCGCGCCCTCGCCGTAGCCCATCAGCACGTAGTTGGCCACCCACACGGGGAGTTTTTCCCCGGTGAGGGGGTGCAGCACGTAGAAGCCGGTGGGGCGGCCTTTCTTCTCCATCGTGGCGATCTCGGCCTCGGCCACGGCCCCGCGCCGGCACTCTTCGATGAAGGCGGCCAATTCGGGGTCGCGCTGGGCGGCGGTGAGCGCCAGCGGATGTTCGGCGGCCACGGCCACGTAGGTGGCGCCATAGAGGGTGTCGACGCGGGTGGTGAAGACGCGCAGGCTTCCTGCCTGGCCGACGCTCGCTTCATCGTAGGGGAAGACGACCTCGGCGCCTTCCGAGCGCCCGATCCAGTTGGCCTGCATGCGCTTGACCTGCTCGGGCCAGCCGGGAAGGTCGTTCAGGGCGTCGAGCAGCTCGTCGGCGTAGGCGGTGATGCGCATGTAGTACATGGGGATCTCGCGCTTCTCCACCAGCGCCCCGGAGCGCCAGCCGCGCCCGTCGATCACCTGCTCGTTGGCGAGCACCGTCTGATCGACCGGATCCCAGTTCACCAGCCCGAGCTTGCGGTAGATGAGCCCCTTTTCATACAGGCGGCGGAAGACCCACTGCTCCCAGCGGTAGTACTCGGATCGGCAGGTGGCGAATTCGCGCGACCAGTCGATGCCGAAACCCAACCGCTGCAGCTGGCGCTTCATGTAGGCGATGTTGCTGTAGGTCCACTGCGCCGGGGGAATGCCGTTCTGGATGGCGGCATTTTCGGCCGGCATGCCGAAGGCGTCCCAACCCATGGGCTGGAGCACGTTGTAGCCGCGCATGCGGTGGTAACGGGCGAGCACGTCGCCGATGGAGTAGTTGCGCACGTGCCCCATGTGCAGTTTCCCTGAGGGGTAGGGGAACATGGACAGACAGTAGTACTTTGGACGTGAGGAGTCTTCGACCGCCTTGAAGCTCTGGCGTTCGTCCCAGTAGTGCTGAGCGGCACGCTCGACGGCCAGCGGATCGTATTTTTCTTGCATGATGGGATGGTGGATGGCGCGAACGAAAAAGAAAGTATAGCCGGTTTGGCGGGGTCGGGGCAAAAGCACCGTGAGCCGCAGGGGAGGGCAGGGCTTGCGGACGTCGTTCTTTGTGTATAATCGAAAAGATATTAATTATCATTTGAACTATGTACTCACGGAGGACGTATGAAAAAAACGGTCACGACGATGGCGGTGCTGACGGCGATGCTCTTCGCCCCGGGGCTGCGGGCCGAAGAATCGGTGGTCAACGTCTATTCGACGCGCCACTATCCCACCGACACCCGCCTCTACGAGAATTTCACCGCCGCCACCGGCATCAAGGTGAATCTGGTCGAGGGGCAGGAAGACCCGCTCATCGAGCGCATCCGCGCCGAGGGGGAGAACAGCCCGGCCGACGTGCTCATCACGGTCGATGCCGGGCGGCTGTGGCGCGCCGAGCAGATGGGGCTGTTCGCGCCCGTGCGCTCGGAGCAGCTGGAAGCGCGTATCCCGGCGCATTTCCGCCATCCGGAAGGGAAGTGGTTCGGGTTCTCCTATCGTGCGCGCGTCATCGTCTACAACAAGGCGGCCACCTCGCGCGACGAGATTAAGAACTACGCCGATCTGGCCGATCCCAAATGGAAAGGGCGCGTGTGCGTGCGCTCTTCGGGCAACGTCTATAACCTCTCGCTGCTCGCGGCGCTCATCGAGCACTGGGGGGAGGAGAAGGCGCGCGCCTGGGCGCAGGGCGTGAAGGACAACATGGCCCGCCCGCCGCAGGGTTCCGACACCGACCAGATCAAGGCGGTGGCCGCTGGCGAGTGCGACGTGGCGCTGGTCAATCATTACTATTACGCGCGCTTGCTTGCCTCCGACAAGCCCGAGGACATGAACCTCGTGCGCAAAGTGGGGCTGGTGTGGCCCGACCAGGACGGCAACGGTACCCACGTGAACGTTTCCGGAGCTGGGGTGGTACGCACCGCGCCGCACAAGGAGGCCGCGATCCGCTTCCTCGAGTATCTGGCGAGCGACGAGGCGCAGGGCTATTTCGCGGTGGGTAACAACGAATGGCCCACGGTACCCGGGGTGGCCTATCGCAACCGCGTGCTCGCCTCGCTGGGCGAATTCAAGATCGATCCCCTGCCGGTGGCGGTGCTGGGCAAGAACCAGCCGCTGGCGCAGAAGATCTTCGACGAGGTAGGCTGGCGCTGAGGCGGCGGTCGGCCCGGCCGTGCCGGGCGATCTGGCGCGCGAGCAGCAGCACGGGCCCGAGCGCGACGAGCACGAGGGTGAGCGCCGGCAGCCCCAGCTCGGCCAGCCGCTCGTCGGCCGCGAGCGTATGGACCCGGGTGGCGAGCGTGTCGAAATTGAAAGGGCGCATCACCAGCGTGGCCGGCAGCTCCTTCATCACGTCGACGAACACGAGCAGGGCGGCGGTGAGCAGGCTTTTCGTCAGAAGTGGCGCGTGGATGTGCGCGAGGGTGCGCCAGGGGCCGCTGCCCAGCGTGCGGGCGGCCTCGTCCAGCGCCGGGCGGATCTTCGCGAGACCCGCTTCCACCGTGTGCAGCGCCGTGGCGAGAAAACGCACGAGATAGGCATAGACGAGGCCGGCGATGCTGCCGGTGATGAGCAAACCCACCGACCAGCCGAAGAGCGCGCGCAGCTGGGCGGCGAGCAGGTTGTCGAGCGCAGCCGCGGGCAGCAGCACGCCCACGGCGATGACCACGCCCGGCAGGGCGTAGCCCAGCCCCACGAGCCGGTTGAGTAGCCGCGCGAGCGCTGATGGATTGAGCCGCGCGTGGTAGGCGAAAAGAAGCGCCAGGGCAACGGCGAGCAGCGCCGTTAGGCCAGCAAGCAGCAGGCTGTTGCCGGCGGCACGCCAGAACCGCGGATCGACGGCCGCCAAGGGCTCGCGCAGGCTCATCGTCAGCAGCAGCACGGCCGGCAGCAGGAAGCCCAGTATCGCCGGCAGGGCGCACACGCAGGTGGCCAGCGCCGCGCGCCAGCCGGCAAGCCGCGTGCGCGGCGCAGCGGCGTGATGCCTGCCGCCGTCGAACTTCGCCCGCCGCCGGCTGGTCTGTTCCAGCCACAGCAAGACCAGCACGAAACCCACGAGCATCGCGGCAAGCTGGGCCGCCGCCACCCGGTCTCCCAGGGAATACCAGGTGCGAAAAATGCCCGTGGTGAAGGTCGGAATGCCGAAATAGGCCACGGTGCCGTAGTCGGCGAGCGCCTCCATGAGCGCAAGCGCCGTGCCGGCGGCGATCGCTGGACGGGCGAGCGGCAGGCTCACCCGCCAAAAAGTGCGCCAGGGAGAGGCCCCGAGGGTACGGGCGGCTTCGTGCATGGCGGCGCTTCGCTCGAGGAATGCCGTGCGCGTGAGCAGGTAAACGTAAGGGTAGAGCGCGAGCACGAGGATGGCCACGGCGCCGCCCAGCGAGCGGATGGGCGGAAACCAGTACTCCCGCACGCCCCAGCCGGTGAGCTCGCGCAGCGCGCTTTGCAGCGCACCGCTCACCTGCAAAAAATCGGTGTAGGCGTAGGCCATCACGTAGGCCGGCATGGCGAACGGCAGGATCAGCGCCCACTCCAGCAGGCGTCGCCCGGGAAACTCGTGCGCGGCGGTAAGCCAGGCGCAGCTCACGCCCACGGCCACCGTGCCCAGCGCCACGCCCAGCGCGATCCAGCCGGTGTTGGCGAGGTATTCGGGCAAGACGGTGCGCAGGAGATGGGCCCAGATCTCGCCCGTGCTCGGCTGCAGCAGCTGCGCGAGCACGCTCGCCAGCGGCACCACCGCGAGCAGGGCCAAGAGGGTGGCGAGCAGAGTCAGGAAAGAGAAGGACCGGCGCATGATCGTCCCATACATCGAATCATACATTATAATGAGAATCGATCTATTTTAAGCGAGGAAGGTTGAAGGTGTCGGCGGCTCTGGAAATTCGCGGCTTGCATCACGCCTACGGCGCGCACCCCGTGGTGCGTGATTTGTCGCTGTCTTTGCCGGCAGGCACGATTGGGGTGCTGCTCGGCGCCAGCGGCTGCGGCAAGACGACGGTGCTGCGCTGCGTGGCCGGGTTCGAAGCGCCCCAGCGCGGCGACATTTTCCTCGATGGCCGGCCCGTGACCCGTCCGGGCCTGGTGGTGCCACCGCAGCGACGCCGCATCGGCATGGTATTCCAGGATCACGCCCTCTTTCCGCACCTCACCATCGCCCAGAACGTCGCTTTCGGCCTGCAGGGGCTGGACCGGCGCGAGCGGGCGCGGCGGGTGGCGGAGATGCTGGAGGTGGTGGGCTTGAGCGCCTGGGCCAATGCCTGGCCACATCAGCTCTCGGGCGGGCAGCAACAGCGGGCGGCGCTTGCCCGGGCGCTGGCGCCGCAGCCGGCGCTGCTGTTGCTCGACGAACCTTTCTCCAGCCTCGACGAGGCGCTGCGCGCGCGCCTGGCGCACGAGGTGCGGGCGTTGTTGCGCGAGCGCGGCATGACGGCGCTGGTGGTGACCCACGACCAGCACGAGGCCTTCGCCATGGCCGACGCCGTCGGCCTGATGCACGAAGGGCGCATCGAGCAGTGGGGCAGCCCCGAGGCGCTCTATCGTACGCCGGCCACGCGCCACGCCGCGCAGTTCGTCGGCGAGGGGGTTTTCCTGCGCGGGCGCCTCGCGGGGGAAGGGGAGGTCGAGACCGCCCTGGGTCGCCTGCCGGTGCGCTTCGCCGGCGAAGGAGAGGCCACGGCGGGGCAGGGCAACGTGGAAGTGCTGCTGCGGCCGGAAGACGTGCGGCTGGAGGCCGCTTCACCGGTGCGCGCGCGCGTGGTGGATGTCCTTTTTCGCGGGGCGCAGTGCCGCCTCACGCTGCGGCTGTCTTCCGGCGAAGACGTCTTCGCTTTGGCAGAGGAGGCTCCGCTTCCGAGCGAGACGGTGGGGGTGGCGGTGCGTCGGGGGAATTTCCGCGCCTTCGCCGGATAAAAAAACGCCCGCACGGGGCGGGCGTGAACTCCATCGAGATGGAGAGGGAGGGAGACAAGATTCGGTCAGGCGGCGCGGCTGCGCTCGAGTATTTTTTCGCTGGCGCGCAGCAGATCGCTGGCCGCGCGCAGGGGCATGGTCATGAGGCGATGCTGCAAGCGCAGCCAGCTGGTGATCGGGTGCAGGCGCTGCGACTCGGCTTCGGCGAGTCGATGGAATTCGTTCCAGGCGGTTTGCCAGTAGAGAGAGGAGCCGATCCAGCCGGTGGCCAGCGTGGCGCGGCGCACGGCTTCAGCCCACAGCGCCTGGGCGCGCTCTTCGGGCAGGCCATATTGCTTGGCAAACCAGGGCAGGAGTTTGGGTGCTTTCATCGCTCGTTCCTTGCCGCTTCGTGGGCGGCGATTCCGTTTCGCAGCATGTTGTGCCGCAACACACGCTCGCATTATCGTGATCCGGGCGGGGAAATGCAAGTCCGACTTACTTTTTGTTGCACCCGCGCAACGTCTTGCATCCATGGCCGCCCAAATTTCAATCGGGTTTTTTTACGAGACGTCTCGTTCGATGTTGCGATGCAACAAAAGTTCCCTGCCGCCGTCCTTCGTCGAGGAAGGTTACAATCGGGGCCGGGAGAAAACGCCGGCACGGAGCCGGAGGACGCACGATGCACGAGGTCTTGCAGGGACTCAATCCAGAACAGCGCGCGGCGGTGACCCTGCCGCCGCAGCACGCCCTCATCCTGGCCGGTGCTGGCTCGGGAAAAACCCGGGTGCTCACGAGCCGCATCGCCTGGCTGCTGGAGACGGGCGAGGCGGGGCCGCACGAGATCATGGCGGTGACCTTCACCAACAAAGCGGCGCGCGAGATGGCCTCGCGCCTGGCGGGGCTCTTGCCCGAAGCGCTGCGCCCGGGCTTGCGCCGCATGTGGGTGGGGACCTTCCATGCGCTGGCGAACCGCCTGCTGCGCATCCATCACCAGGCCGCGGGCCTGCCGCAGATGTTCCAGATCCTGGATACGGCCGACCAGCTCTCGGCCATCAAGCGCCTGCTCAAGCGGCTCAACGTCTCCGAGCAGAGCGCTCCGCCACGCGAGCTGCTTTCCTTCATCAACGCGCACAAGGAGCAGGGGCTGCGCCCGGACAAGGTGGCGGCCGAGTCGCGCCGCGCCGAGCGGTTTCTGCCGCTGTGGCAGGAGTACGAGGCGCAGTGCCAGCGCGAGGGGGTGGTGGATTTCGCCGAGTTGCTCCTGCGCAGCGACGAGCTGCTCGCGCGCGACGAGGCGCTGCGGGCGCATTACCGCGCGCGCTTCCGGCACGTGCTGGTCGACGAATTCCAGGACACGAACGCGCTGCAATACCGCTGGCTGCAGCGCTTCGCCGCCGATCCGGTCACGGGCGAAGCCGGGGCCTTTCTCTTTTGCGTGGGCGACGACGACCAGTCTATCTACGGCTTTCGCGGGGCGCTCGCGCGCAACCTGATGCGCTTCGAGCAGGAATTCCGCGTGCAGGCGGTGATCCGCCTGGAGCGCAACTACCGCTCGCACGGCAACATCCTTGCGGCGGCCAACGCCATCATCGCCCACAACCGCGAGCGTCTGGGCAAGAACCTGTGGACCGAGGCGGACGAGGGCGAGCCGATCCGCGTGTTTCAGGCACCCGAGGACGGCGCCGAGGCCCGTTTCGTGGCCGAGGAGATCGGCAATCTGCTGCGCGAGGGCGTCTCGGCGGATGAAATCGCCGTGCTCTACCGGGCGAACGCCCAGTCGCGCGCGCTGGAGCATGCCCTGCTCGCGGCCGGCATTCCCTATCGAGTTCATGGTGGGCAGCGCTTCTTCGACCGCGCCGAAATCAAGCACGCGCTCGCCTACCTGCGGCTGCTCTTGCTGCCCGACGACGAGACGGCCTTCCTGCGGGTGGTGAATTTTCCGCCACGCGGCATCGGGGCGCGCACGCTGGAGGCTCTGGCGGCGCAGCGTGACGGGCAGACCGACATCAGCGCGGCGGCCACGCGCCTCGCCGGCCGGCCGGGTGCGGCCTTGCAAGGATTCCTGCAACTCATCGAACGCCTGCGCGAGCAGACGCGCGAGGTGCCACTGCCGGAACTCGTCGAGCGGGTGATCGCCGGTTCGGGGCTGCGCACGCACTACGCCGCCGAGCGCGACGGGGGCGACCGGCTGGAGAACCTCGACGAACTGGTGAGCGCGGCAAGCGACTTCGTCGCCCAGATGGCGAGCGAGGGGATCGAGGCGCAGGGACACGAGATGCTCGCCCTCTTCCTGCAGCATGCCGCGCTCGAATCCGGCGAACAGCAGGCCGAGGCGGGGCAGACGGCGGTGCAGCTGATGACGGTGCACGCCTCCAAGGGGCTGGAATTCGACGTCGTCTTCCTCACCGGGCTGGAGGAAGGGCTCTTCCCGCACCAGAACAGCCTCTACGCCGACGGCGGGGTGGAAGAAGAGCGGCGCTTGATGTACGTGGCGGTCACCCGCGCGAAGAAGCGACTCTATCTCTCCTGGTCCGACATTCGCATGCTGCACGGGCAGACCGAATACCATCAGCCTTCGCGCTTCCTCGAAGAGATTCCGCCGGAGCTGCTGCTGTGGCTCAACGCCAAGCGACGGGAACGGAAAGGAGGCGATTTGGCGCCCTCGCGCGTGACCGCCGTGCCGCAGTCCTCGAGCGGGGCAGCCAACGGCTGGCGCAGCGGCGAGCGCGTGCGCCATCCCAAGTTCGGCGAAGGGGTGATTCTGGCGGTGGAAGGGGCCGGGGCGCACGCGCAGGCGAGCGTGAAGTTTGGCCCCGAAGTAGGCGTCAAGCAGCTGCTGCTGTCGGTGGCGCCGCTCGAACGGCTCTAGCCGGCGGTGCGCGCCTCGATCGCCTCGAAGAGGGCGGCGAATTCCTGCGCCAGGCGGTGCCCCGGTTCGAGCGCGGCGAGCGGCAGGCTCTTCTGATGTGATTCCTTCACCTTGACCGAGCTCGACAGATACGGTTCGAGCACCGGCAGCCCCTGGTCGATGAGCGCTTCCACTGCCTGGCGCGGCAAGGTGGCGCGGCTCTGGAACTGGTTGACCACGATGCCCGCCAGTTGCAGCTCCGGGTTGTGGTCGGCGCGGACTTCTTCGAGCGTGTCGAGGAGCTGCAGGAGCGCCCGGCGGGCGAATTCGTCGCAGTCGTAGGGGATGAGGCACCAGCGCGCGGCGATGAGCGCCGAGCGGGTGTAGAAGTTGAGCGCCGGGGGCGTGTCGATATAGATGCGGTCGAACTGCGCCGCGAGCTCGCGCAGGGCCTCGCGCAGCTTGAAGATCTTGTAGCGCGATTCGAGTTTGCCCTGCAGCTCTTCGAGCGCCCCGTGCCCCGCCAGCAGGGCGAGGTTCTCGTGCGCCGTGGGTAGGACGAATTCCTCGGTGCGCCGCGGGTTGAGCTTGAAGTTGAGCGTCTGGTCGAAAAACTCGGCGAGCGTCGGTTCGGCGCTCTCGGCCGCCTCGCCCAGCAGGTAGCGCGTGGTGTTGGCCTGCGGGTCGAGATCGACCACCAAGGTGCGCAGCCCGCGCCGGGCGGCGATGGCGGCAAGATTGACGGTGATGGTGGATTTCCCCACCCCGCCTTTCTGGTTGAAGACGACGGTGATCATGACGCAAGGCTCCGAAGGTCGGCCGACGGCTGCATTGTGGCAGAAAATGCCCGTTTCGACGACGGGGCGCTCAGGCCGAACCGAGCGGACGGCGGGTGGCGGTGCGCAAGTGGGTGGTGCCGAGCGCGTCGTAGGTGGTGAGGCGCTCTTGGGCGCCGAGGAGCACGTCGAGCGCCTGCTGATTGACTGCCAGCCGCTCGCGGATGAAGGTGCCGTTTTCGAGGTTGGCGCGGCGGCAGCGCTCGGCAAGCGCCCGGATGCGTTCCCACGCCGGGGCGAGCGAAGGCTCCTGCATCCATTCCTGCAGCACGAGGGCGGCTTCCTCGTCCGTCTTGCCGGTGCTTTTTGCCGCGAGCAGCAGTTTTTGCCGGCTGCAGTTCTGCAGTGTTTCCGCCACGCGGTTCTTCTCTTCGACGGCGGCGGCGATCGCTTCGGCCTCGCCGGCGAGCAGCGCCCGACGCTCTTCCTCGAGCACCGCAAGGAAGCGTTCGAGCGCGCGCTCTTCCTGCGCGAGCAGCTGCGACAGCAAGGCGAGGACGGCGGGCGGCAGGTGCATCATCCCTCACGCGAGAGCAGGTCGCGCATTTCGGAGAGCAGCCCCTCGGCGATGCGCTCGGCGTCGACGCGGAAACGCCCGTCGCGGATCGCCTGCGAGAGTTCCTGCACCCGGGCCGAATCGATCTCCGGCGTGCTTTCCATGGCGCTTTCCCCTTGCGCGAGCAGGTTGGCCAGGCGCGAGACGGCGACCGTTTCGTTGCCGGCGGC
The DNA here is from genome assembly GCF_006503695.1 of Tepidiphilus succinatimandens. Classification (GTDB taxonomy): domain Bacteria; phylum Pseudomonadota; class Gammaproteobacteria; order Burkholderiales; family Rhodocyclaceae; genus Tepidiphilus; species Tepidiphilus succinatimandens. Next base: position 17,946 of record NZ_SBIK01000015.1, on the reverse strand, counting down.
CGATTCCTCCGCCGTGGCATCGGGCAGCTTTTTTCCGCCCGGAGCCGGCGGCCGCAAGAGCTCGGCGCTGCCCGTTGCCGGCGGGGTTGGAGTACCGATTTTCATGGCCAATCCTCATTCGTCCAATGGCATCTTGAATGGGATTACGGCAGGTATGAGCGGAAACTTTAGCATTTTTCAGGGGTTGATGAGGACCGAGCCGTCGGCCTGCGCCTGCCCCGAGACGACGCGGCCGCCTTCGAGCCGCACCCGCACCGTTTCGCCCGGCGCGGCGCGATTGAGCGCCTTGCCGCGATTCTCCACCACGAAGCCCGGCCCAGCGACGCGCACTGCCACCTCCATGCCCGGCGAGACGACGTCGGGCAGCACCAACTGGCTCTGACGCAGGGGTTGGCCAGCTGCCATGCTGCCGCGCAGACGCGCCCCGACCACGCGGGAGGCATCGAGTACCACGTCTTCCGGCAGCGCTGTGAGTTCCCCCTCTTCGCGGCGCAGATCGTCGGGCGAGAGGATCTGCCCCGCGCGCAGCGGCCGCGCGCTTTGGTAATAGGCGCCGAACACCGCCACCCGGGCGGTGAGGTAGGCCGTCCAGGCCGTGGGCTCGGTGCAGCGTACGCCCACGGCCACGCGCCCCCACAGCCGCACGTTCTCCGGTACGAAGGCTTCCAGCCTGCGGCAGGAAGGAAGCTGGTTGTAGGGATCGAACGGATCGACCTCGATCTGCACCCGCCCCGGCAGCCCCGCCGTGGCCTGCTGCAGGAAGGCGCGCACGGTCTGTTCCACCGCCAGCGGCTCTTGGCGCGCCTGGGCCATACCAGGGCCCAGGGCGAGCGCGACGGGGAAGAGAAAGAGGAAGAGACGGGCGGCGTTCATGGGCCGCAGTTCTAGCACGGATCGGCAAGCCCGGCAATCCTTGCCGGAGGGAAAGCGCGGATTTGCCGGGAGGAACCCCCGATGTTCCGCCCTTTGCCTTGCGGGGAAGGGACTTATCCTGACAGGCATGGAACGTGCTTATGCCTCGTCGTCCCAAACCGGAGGATGACCATGTTGGAAAAACTCGAACAAGCGCTCGCCTTTCAACGCCAAGCCCTCGAGGTGCAGGCCCGGCGGCAGCAGCTCATCGCCTCGAACATCGCCAATGCCGACACGCCCAATTACAAGGCGCGCGACCTCGACTTTCGCGCCGCGCTCTCCAAGGCCCAGTCGAGCCGCAGCGCGCCGGGGCTCAAGAAAACCGATTCCGAGCACCTCTCGGCCGGCGGAGACGAGCCGCTCGCGGAGTACGAAGGCTACCGCAGCGAAGTGCAGTCGGCCGTGGATGGCAACACCGTCGACATGGACCAGGAGCGCACGGCCTTTGCCGAGACGGCGTTCCACTACGAGGCGAGCCTGAACTTCATCAACCGGCTGCTCAAGGGCATGCGCACCGCCATCACCGGGCAGTGAGTGAATTCGCAGGGAGATCGTCATGGCAATGCTCGACGTGTTCAAGGTCGCCGGCTCGGCGCTCACGGCGCAGTCGGTGCGGCTCAACACCACCGCCTCCAACCTCGCCAACGCCGAGAGCGTGGTCGGTCCCGACGGTCAGCCCTACCGGGGCAAGCAGGTGGTCTTTCGCACCACGCCCATGGGCGAAGGCCCCGCCCAGGGCGTGCGCGTGCAGGAAGTGGTGGAGAGCGCCGCCCCGCCGCGCCTCGTCTACGAGCCCAACAACCCGGCCGCCGACGAGAACGGCTACGTGGCCATGCCCAACGTGAACGTGGTCGAGGAGATGGTCAACATGATCTCCGCCTCGCGCTCCTACCAGAACAACGTGGAAGTCATCAACACGGCACGAAGTTTGCTTCAGAAGACTTTGACGATCGGACAGTGAGGAAGGCGCCGGTAGCGACGCTTTCGCCGATCGGTGATCTATCCAGCGGAGACTTTCCATGAGCACCACCACCAATCCCACCACGACCACCGCCAGTTCCATCCTGGCGCAGTACGGCCCGCGCACGACGAGCAGCTCGAGCGTGACGGCCGGGGCCGTGGAGGACATGCAGAACCGCTTCCTGACGCTCTTGACCACCCAGCTCAAGAACCAGGACCCCCTGAACCCGATGGACAACGCCGAGGTGACCTCGCAGCTGGCGCAGATGAGCACGGTGCAGGGCATCGAGAAGTTGAACCAGCTCGTCTCGGAGCTGGCTGGCACGGCGCAGATGACCGACATGGCTTCGCTCGTGGGGCGCGGAGTGCTGGTGGCTGGCAACCAGATCACGCTCACGAATTCGGGCGGCATCGGGGGGGTCGACCTTCCGGCGGCCGCGAGCGAGGTGAAAGTGACCATCACCGACCAGTCGGGGGTGCTGGTGCGCACGCTCGATCTGGGCGCGCTCGATGCGGGCAGCCACAATTTCGTGTGGGACGGCAAGGCCGACGATGGTCAAACCGCCCAGCCGGGCATCTACAAAATGAAGATCGAGGCGAAAGACGGCAGCGAACCGGTCACGGCCACTGCGCTGCAGCTCGGCCAGGTCACGGGCATCGTGAAAGGGCCGAAGAGCACCGACCTGCAGGTGGGCGACCTGGGCATCTTCACCCTCGACGAAGTCAAGCAGATCATGTGAGATAGGAGAGGATCATGGCATTCCAACAAGGTTTGAGCGGCCTATCCAGCTCCTCGCAGGCGCTCGACGTCATCAGCCACAACGTGGCCAACGCCAATACCACCGGCTTCAAGGCGAGCCAGACGGTGTTCGCCGACGTCTATTCAGCCACGCTGGGCGCCGACCCGTACAAGCAGGTGGGCAGCGGCTCACGCGTGGCGGCCATCCGGCAGAATTTCAGCCAGGGCAGCATCACCGAGACGGGCAATTCGCTCGACATGGCGATCAACGGCGACGGCTTCTTCATGGTGAAACGCCCGGTGCTGGGCGACAACCAGATGTATTACACCCGCGCCGGGGAATTCCAGCTCGACAAGGACGGCTACGTGACCACGGCCACCGGCTACCAGCTGCTCGGCTATCCCGGAACGGCAGGGGCGGGGGATGCGGTACCGATCAAGGTGCCGTACGACACCGGCACGCCGCGCGAGACCTCGACAGTGGATATGACGTTCAATCTGGATGCCAACCAGCCAGTCATGACAGGAACGTTCAATCCCAATGACCCAAAAACCTATAACTTTTCCACGACGGTCGTGACCTACGACTCGCTGGGAATCGCCCACAATTTGAACCTGTATTTCGTGCGAACGGCTTCGGGTAATCCATCGACATGGGACGTCTATGGCGCCCTTTCCGGTGATCCAGCTACGGATCCTGCGGCAACCCCTCCGGGAATCCCTGCTAATTTGGGTACTTTGGAATTCGACGCTTCGGGCGCATTGACAAGTGGGTCTCCTTTGGCTTTTAGTGGCATCACCTTGGCCAACGGCGCCACGATCGGAGGGCCTGTGGGGGCGAGCGACGGCACCATCGACATCAACTTCACCGCCACCCAATTCGCCCTCGCATCCTCCGTGAACACCATCAGCCAGGACGGCGTGCCGGCCGGGGAGCTGGCGGGGGTATCGGTCACGAAAGAAGGTCAGATCCAGGCGCGCTACACCAACGGCAACGTGGTCACGGTGGGGACGGTGGCGATTGCTTCGTTCCGCAACCCCAACGGCCTGGTGTCGATGGGGGACAACCTGTGGATCTCCTCGCTCGAATCGGGGCCGGGTGTGGCGGGAACCCCCGGGGCGGGCACGCGCGGTTTCATCTCCGGCGGGTCGGTGGAGGCATCCAACGTGGATCTCACCGCCGAGCTGGTCAACATGATCGTGCAGCAGCGCGCCTATCAGGCGAACGCCCAGTCGATCAAGACGCAGGACCAGATCCTGCAGACCGTCATCAACCTGCGCTGATAGCGGGCGCTGAAGGAGGATTGCGATGGACCGCGTCATTTACACCGCCATGACCGGCGCGAAATACACCCTGGAGCAGCAGGGCGCGGTGGCGAACAATCTCGCCAACGTGGATACCGCCGGTTTCAAGGAGGCGATGCACCGGCTGCGCGCCGTGCCGGTACAGACGCAGGCGCTGCCCTCGCGCGCTTTCACGGTGGATGCCACCGTGGCCACCAATTTCGAGGCCGGCCCGCTCGAGTACACCGGGCGGCCGCTCGATGCGGCGATCGAGGGGCAGGGGTGGTTTGCCGTGCAGACGCCCGACGGCGGCGAAGCCTACACCCGCGCCGGCAATTTCCAGCTGAGCGCGAACGGCATCCTGCAGCTGCCCAGCGGCCAGCCGGTGCTCGGAGAGGATAACCAGCCGGTGGCGTTGCCGCCGGATCGGGAATTCACCATCGGCAAGGACGGTACGATCTCGGCGGTGGACCCCACCAACACCCAGGTCACGGAGGTGGTGGGGCGGCTCAAGCTGGTCAACCCGCCGGTGGAGAACCTGCAGCGCGGCGAGGACGGGCTCTTCCGCCTGCAGGAGGGGGGAGCCTCGCCCATGGACGAGACGGTGCAGGTTTCGAGCGGCTATCTGGAGAAGTCGAACGTGTCGCTGGTCGACCAGATGGTGCGCATGATTGCGCTCGCGCGCCAGTTCGAGATGAATACCAAGGCGATCACCACCGCCCAGGAGAACGACGCGCGCGCTTCCAGTATCCTCTCGCCCGCCCGCTGAGGGGAATGGCCGGCGGAAATGAGGCGGCAAAGCGCCGGTTTTCCGGCGACGGGGGAGGCGGTGGTGGACGTAAGATGAGTCCATGGAACGCAGCAACCGCGCCGCCCCGATCGATCGAACCGCGGCGGCGCCCACAGGAGAACGACCATGATCCGTTCGCTCTGGATCGCCCGCACGGGGCTCGACGCGCAGCAGACCCAGCTCGACGTCATCTCGAACAACCTCGCCAACGTCTCGACCAACGGCTTCAAGCGCCAGCGCGCCGTGTTCGAGGATCTGCTCTACCAGACCCTGCGCCAGCCCGGCGCGCAGCAGACGCAGCAGAACCAGATCGGCAGCGGCCTGCAGATGGGCACCGGCGTGCGCCCGGTGGCTACCGAGCGCATCTTCACCCAGGGAACGCTGCAGCAGACCGGCAACCCGCTCGACGTGGCCATCCAGGGGCGGGGCTTCTTCCAGATCCAGATGCCCGACGGCACGACGGCCTACAGCCGCGACGGCGCGTTCCAGCTCGACAACCAGGGCAACGTGGTCACCGCCTCGGGCTATCCGCTGGTCGATGCGATCAACATTCCGCCCGATGCGCTCTCCGTCACCATCGGCAAGGACGGGGTGGTGAGCGTGCTGCAGCCGGGCGCGGTGGCGCCGGTGCAGGTGGGGCAGATCCAGCTCGTCACCTTCGTCAATGAGGGCGGCCTGCAGGCGCTGGGGGAAAACCTCTTCGCCGAGACGCAGTCGAGCGGCCCGCCGGCGGTGAACATCCCCGGCAACAATGGCTCCGGGGTATTGAACCAGGGCTATGTGGAAAATTCGAACGTGAACGTGGCCGAGGAGCTGGTGAGCATGATCATCACCCAGCGTGCCTATGAGCTCAATTCCAAGGCCGTGTCCACCTCCGACCAGATGCTCGCCCGTCTGACCCAGCTGTGAGGGGCAGGGCCATGAACGCTCCCTTCGCCGGAAGATTCGCCAGGCGCACCCGCTGGCTGCTCGCCGGGCTTGCCGTCTTGTCCGGCTGCGCCGCCATCGACACCACGCCGCCGGCCATCGTGCATCAGCCGATGACGGCGCGCCCCGTGCCGCAGAGCGCCGCACCGGCAAACGGTGCCATTTTCCAGGCAAGCGCCGTGCGTCCGCTCTTCGAGGATCGCAGGCCGCGCTACGTGGGCGACACGCTCACCATCAACCTCGTCGAGAACACCTCGGCCAAGAAGAACACCGGCGCCAACGCGAGCCGCAATACCAGCTCGGAAGTGGGCATCGATTCGATGACCCGCCTGCCGCTCTCGGGCCTGGCCGGACTCGGCCTGAACGCCAGCGGCGACCAGAGCCTGGAAGCCAAGGGCGGCGCTTCGGCCGACAACACCTTCCGCGGCACGATCACCGTCACCGTCATCGACGTCTATCCCAACGGCAATCTGCTCGTCTCCGGCGAGAAGCAGCTGGCCATCAACCAGGGGCGCGAGTACATCCGCTTTTCCGGCGTGGTCGATCCGGTGACCATCAGCGGCAAGAACACGGTCGATTCCACCTCGGTGGCCGATGCGCGCATCGAATACGTCGGCAGCGGCTACATCGACGAAGCGCAGAAGATGGGCTGGCTGCAGCGCTTCTTCCTCAACTTCCTGCCGTTCTGAGGAAAAATGTCATGAACGGAGAGCCTGTGAAGCAATCTGGACACCGCGGGGGCGATCGCCGCGCCCGCATCGGCCGGGCGCTCCTTGCCGCGCTGCTTGCCTGCACCTTTTTCTTTCCCGCGCTGTCCCCCCAAGCGGCCGAACGTATCAAGGATCTCGCCTCGGTGGGCGGCGTGCGCGACAACCAGCTCGTGGGCTACGGCCTGGTGGTGGGGCTGGACGGTAGCGGCGACCAGACCACGCAAACGCCTTTCACCGTGCAGAGCGTGATCAACATGCTGCGCAGCATGGGGGTGAATCTGCCGCCGACGGGCAACATGCAGCTCAAGAACGTGGCCGCGGTCATGGTCACGGCCGACCTGCCGCCGTTCGCCCGTCCCGGGCAGCGCATCGACGTCACCGTCTCGGCCATGGGTAACGCCAAGAGCCTCAAGGGCGGCACCCTGGTGATGACTCCGCTCAAGGGGGCCGACGGGCAGATCTACGCCATCGCCCAGGGCAACGTGGTCGTCGGTGGGGCGGGGGCGCGCGCCGGCGGGGCGGCGCAGCAGATCAACCACCTCTCCGCCGGCCGCATCCCCGACGGGGCCACGGTGGAGCGCGAGGTGGGCACGAACTTCGCGCAATCCGAAGTGATCCGGCTCGAACTGGAAGAGATGGATTTTGGCACCGCCGCCAAGATCACGCGCGCCATCGAGAACGCGTTCGGTTTCGGCACGGCCCAGGCGATCGACGGGCGGACCATCGCCGTGCGCGCCCCGGCCGACCCTTCCGATCGCGTGGCCTTTCTCGCCCGCCTGCAGAACCTCACCGTGGAGCCGGACGTGCAGCGCGCCAAGGTGGTGGTCAATTCGCGTACCGGCTCGGTGGTGATGAACCAGGCCGTGACGCTGCAGCACGTGGCGGTGGCCCACGGCAGCCTCAAGGTGACCGTGGGAGAAAACCTCGCCGTCAGCCAACCGAACACCCCCTTTGCCGGCGGCGCCACCGTGGCCGCGCGGCAGGGGCAGGTGCAGATCGAGCAGCCGGTGGCGGTGATCCAGGACGTCAAGGGCGGCGCCAACCTCTCCGACGTGGTCAAGGCGCTCAACGCGCTCGGCGCCACGCCCATGGATCTCATCAGCATCCTGCAGGCGCTCAAGTCTTCGGGCGCCCTGCGCGCCGATCTGGAAGTGATCTGAGGGAGCGCGCCGATGAGTGTCCCGAGCGTCCCCGCCTTCGATCCGCGCTCGCTGCGCTCGCTGCAGAATCTTGCCAAGCAGGGTGACTCGCCCGAGGCGCTGCGCGCCGCCGCCAAGCAGTTCGAGGCGGTGATGCTGCAGCAGATGCTCAAGGCCATGCGCGCCACCGTGCCGCGCAACGACTTTACTTCGAGCGATGCCGAGCGCATGTTCCAGGAGATGAGCGACCAGCAGCTCGCGCAGAACCTCGCTGCCGGCCATGGCCTCGGCCTGGGCGAGCTGCTCGCGCGCCAGCTGCAGCAGCGCCTGGGAAAGACCACCGAGGCCGCCGCGACGGACACTTCGCCCGCGGCGGCAGGCGCAGTCGCGTCGGGGAGCGAATCGGCTGGCGCCGGGGCCGCGGCGGGCATCTCGCTTGCCGGGGTGCTGCGTCGGCCGGCAAACTTTGCCGCTGCCCGGCAAATGGCGGCCGAGGCCGGAGCGCCGGTCGAAGAAAAGGGCTTTTTCGCCGCCCTGGGCGGAGCCGACGACACGGCCGAGCCGCTCGTGCCGCTCGAAGAAGACGAGGCAAAGCCGCTCTTGGCGCCAGAGGGAGCGGGGGCAGGGCTTCTTCCTGCGCTGTCCTCGGCCGCCAGCGAAGTGCGCCGCGCTCAGGACGGCGCCGACGTGCCGGAGAAGATCCGCCGCTTCGTGCAGGATACCCTGCCGCAGGCCAAGCGTGCCGCGGCGCAGCTGGGCGTGCCGCCGGAATTCCTCGTCGCCCAGGCAGCGCTCGAGAGCGGCTGGGGAGAGGCCGTCATCACCCGCCCCGACGGGCGCTCCAGCCACAACCTCTTCAACATCAAGGCAGGCAGCAGCTGGAGCGGCCCCGCCGTCACCCTGCCGGTGACCGAATACGACAGCGGCCGCGCCGTGACCGAGAACGCCCGATTCCGCGTCTATCCTTCCTACGCCGCCGCCTTCGACGACTACGTGCGCCTCATCCGCGACAACGAGCGCTACGCCGGCGTGCCGGGCAGCCGTACCCCGCGCGAATTCGCCTTGGCGCTCGTGCGCGGCGGCTACGCCACCGACCCGCGCTACGCCGACAAGATCGTCTCCATCCTGCAGGACCGGCGCTTCCGGGCGGCGCTCCCGGGGTGACGGTGCATAATGGCATGAATTTTGCTACTTGATTGGCGACACCCCTACGCCGGGAGAGCATCATGGCCGATTTCCTCAACATCGGTTTGACCGGGCTGATGGCCTCGCAGGCCAAGCTCAACGTCGCCAGCCACAACATCGCCAATGCCGACACCCCCGGCTACAGCCGCCAGAGCGCGGTGCAGACCACCCAGCCTTCCCAGTACATGGGCTATGGCTACATGGGCCAGGGCGCGCGGGTGGTGGACGTGGAGCGCGCCTACGACCAGTTCCTGCACAAGCAGCTGCTGCAGTCGCAGAGCCAGGCGAGCTACTACCAGAACTACAGCGATCTCGTCGCGCCCATCGACAACCTCATTGCCGACCCCGACGCGGGCCTCTCTTCGGCCATGTCGCAGTTCTTCGATGCGGTACAGGAAGTGGCGAACAACCCCTCCAATATTGCCGCGCGCCAGACGATGCTGTCGCAGAGCGAGGTGCTGGTCAACCGCTTCCAGCTTCTTTCCGGCCAGCTCGATGAGATCGACGCCAGCGTGGAGCAGAACATCGCCCTCGCCGCCCAGGACATCACCCAGTACGGCCAGCAGATCGCCCGGCTCAACCAGGAGATCTCGCGCGCGCTCGGCGTGGGCAACGGCGCTTCGCCCAACGACCTGCTCGACCAGCGCGACCAGGCGCTCGCCGAACTCGCCAAGCGCGTGAACGTCCAAGCGGTGGTCGACGACAAAGGGATGATGACCGTCTTCATCGGCAACGGCCAGGCCCTGGTGCAAGGCACGCAGAGCGCCACCATCGCCACCCGGCCCGACCCCGCCCAGCCCTCGCGCACCCAGGTCACTTACCAGATCGGCAACGGGGCGGCCTTGGCGCTGCCCGAATCGCAGTTGAGCGGTGGCGAACTGGGCGCGCTGCTCGCCTTCCGGCGCGAGGCGCTCGAACCGGTGCAGGACCAGCTCGGTTTCCTCGCCACGGCGCTCGCGGCAAAATTCAACCAAGTGCACGCGTCGGGCTATGGGCTGGACGGCAGCACCGGGAAACCCTACTTCTCCGGCATCGATCTTGCCCAGCCGGTGGTGAGCGCCGGTTCGCAAGGCAGTACCGTCTCCGTTTCGTTCGCCACGAACGTCAAGCTTTCCGCCCTGCGCCCCGACACCTACACGATCAGCAACGACAATGGCACGCTCAGCGTGACGCGGCAAAGCGATGGCGCGCGCTTCAATGATTTGACCCAACCGATCGACGGCCTCGACTTCTCCGGCGTGACCCTGCAAACCGGTGAGACCGCCGTCATCGCGCCCTACCGCGACGCCGCCTCCAGTATCGGCGTGGCGATCACCGATCCCCGGCAGATCGCTGCGGCCGAGCAAAATCCCCTCACCGACAGCGGCCCGGCCGACAACCGCAACGCGCTCACGCTCGCCGCGATCCAGACGGAGAAATTCCTCTACGACGATGGCGCCGGGCAGGCCACGGCCACGCTGCAGACGGCCTACGCCCGCACCGTGTCATCGCTCGGAGCCAAGGCGAGCGAAGTGAAGAACGGGGCTTCTTCCTCGCAGGCGCTCTACGAGCAGATCCAGGCGCAGCGCGACAGCCACGCCGGCGTCAACCTCGACGAAGAGGCCGCCAACCTGGTACGCTACCAGCAAGCCTATCTCGCGGCGAGCAAGGTCATGCAGATGGCCCAGAAACTCTTCGACTCCGTGCTCGCCATCGCCGGCTGACCAGGAGAACGATCATGCGCATCTCCACTTCTCAGATTTTCGACCGCAACATCGCCGCCCTGCAGAACAACCAGGCGCAGCTGACGCAGACGCAGCTTCAGGTTGCCAGCGGCAAGAAGATGCTCAAGCCCTCGGACGACCCTGTGCGCGCTGCGCGCAGCCTCGAACTGCAGCAATCCCAGAGCGTGAACCAGCAGTTCCTCGCCAACATCGGCTACGCCAAGGACCAGCTCGCGCTCACCGACACGCGCCTCTCCACGATGACCGACACGCTGCAGTACATGCGGCAGCAGTTCATCAAGGCCGGCAACGGCGGGCTCTCCGCCCAGGACAAGGCGGCGATCGCTTCCGACCTGCGCAGCCAGCTCGACAACCTCGTCGCACTCGCCAATAGTAAAGACGGGCAGGGGGAATACCTCTTCTCCGGCTACAAGAACGACACCGCGCCGATCGCTTTCGGCGACCACGACGGCGATGCGACTACGCCCGATGTCTATTACTACCAGGGCGACGCCGGCACCCGGCAGATGCAGGTAGGCCCCGAGCGGCGGATGGACATCGGCATTCCCGGTTCGGCGAGCGGTGGTGGAGGGCTCTTCGAGGCGGATCAGAGCGCCTATGTTCCGGCCAACCCGACGACCGGCACTCCGGCCAAATACCCCTCCGCCGAGTTCTTCAACCGACTCAAAACGGCGATCGACGCCATCGATCCGGCCACTGCCGCAACGGTCACCTTGCCGCCGGGCTATACCGATCCCACAGGGTACGGCCTCGACACCGCCGATGCCTTCATGGAGCGCGTCGCCCTCTATCAATCCAAGGTCGGCTCCCAGCGCGCCGAGCTCGACTCGCTCGACTTCGCCGGTCAGGCAATCGACGAACAGTATGCCACCGCCCGTTCGCGCATCGAGGATCTGGACTACAACGAAGCTTTGAGCCGGCTCGCCCAGCAGCAGCTCGTTCTGCAGGCGGCGCAGCAGTCTTTTGCGCGCGTGGCCAACCTTTCCCTCTTTGAATATCTCTGAGGCTGCTCCATGCGCGCTCTGTGCTTTCTTACGCTCGCGGGGTTTGCCGCGCTCATGGGCGGATGTGCAGAAGCGCCCTGGAACGACCCTGAACGCCTGGTCGCGCCGGCGGCGGGCGCCGCGGGATCGGCGCTGGTGCTCTCGTCCTCGTCGATGAACGTCAATGGTTCGAGCTCGAGCAGTGCCGCTGGGGGAGCCAATTCCGTCACTCCTACCCCCGTGTCGCACGCCGCGCTGCTGCGCCAGCTCGGCGGCGCGGCGCTCATCGCCTATGCGCTCTACGACCCGTTCGATCCCAACTGGCGCATCGAGGTGGAGGAATCTCCCGCCAACGCGACCGCCCGCATCCGCATGAACATGCGCACCCTCACCACGGGCGGCCAGGGCGAGGCCTATACCGTGTTCCGTCGCGCCGCCAAGGAGATCGCCTTGCGCCGCGGCGCCCAAGGCTTCGAGATCCTCGAATATGAAGAGGGGGTGCACTCCACCCGGCCGCTCGCGCAGCGCTACGCGGTGGGCGACGTGCGGCTCGTGGGGCTACCCCCGGCGGAGGGGCGCTGAGGCGCTCGCACCGCGCACGGCGGTTTCTTCCCCGGCGCTCAGGCGGAGGAACGGGCGGGACGCTGCCCCAGCGTCTTCACCAGCACGCCGTGCCGCGGATGACGCAGGTGATGGGCGAGCGCGGCGCGCACCGTCTCGAAAGCGAGTTCGTCCCAGGGAATGTGGCGCAGAGGGAAAAGCCGCGTCTCCAGACTTTCTTCGCCGGGGGCGACGTCCAGGCTGAGCAGATTCGCCCGGTAGAAGAGGTGGACCTGCTGGATGACCGGAACGTCGATGAGCGCCTGCAGTGTGCCGATCTCGACGAGCGCGCCGGCTTCTTCCCAGGTCTCACGCATCGCCGCTTCCACCGTGGATTCGCCGTTTTCCATGAAGCCGGCCGGCAGCGTCCACCATCCCAGGCGGGGCTCGATTGCGCGGCGGCACAGCAGGACCTGGTTCTTCCAGCGCGGAATGGCCCCGACCACGAGCTTCGGGTTTTGATAGTGGATCTCGCCGCAATGGGAACACACGTGCCGAGGCCGGTTGTCGCCGGGCGGGACGAGGACCTGCAGCGGATGACCGCAGACGGTACAGTAGTTCATCGCTCGCTCACGAGCGCCTCGATGGCGATGGATATTTGCCGATTGTACCTTCCTTGTCCCGGTGCATGGTTCCCTCCTTGACGTTGCCCGCTCCGGCTCGCTAAGATGGGTTCCCCCAACTTCGCAATACAAGGATCTCCATGGACATCCAAGAAAAAATCCGCCAGCAGATCGACGCCGATCCGGTGGTGCTCTACATGAAAGGCACGCCCGATTTTCCCTTGTGCGGCTTCTCCGCAGCCGTGGTGCAGGTGCTGCGCCGCTGCGGCCTGAAAGACTTCGCCGCCTACAACGTGCTCGAAGACGAAGCGCTGCGCCAGGGAATCAAGGAATACGCCAACTGGCCGACGATTCCCCAGCTCTACGTCAAGGGGGAATTCATCGGCGGGGCGGACATCGTGCGCGAGATGTACGAGTCGGGCGAGCTGCAGGAACTGCTGAGGGAAGCCGGCGTGCTCGCCTGACCCTTCGTTCAGGCGCGCTTTAGCCGCGCCCGGGCCTGCGCGATCGCTTCGCGCACCGCCTCGGGCGCGGTGCCGCCGATGTGCCGCCGCTGCGCGAGCGACCCCTCGATCGTCAACACTTGATACACGTCCTCTTCGATCAGGGGGCTGAAACCGCGCAGCACTTCGAGCGGCAGTTCGGCCAGATCCACGCCGCGCGCCTCGGCCTCGCGCACGGCGCGCGCCACCGCTTCGTGCGCGTCGCGAAAGGGCACCCCTTTCTTCACCAGATAGTCGGCCAGATCGGTGGCCGTGGCGAATCCCTGGCGCAGCGCTTCGCGCATCGCCTCGGGGTGCACGCGGATGCCGCCCACCATCTCGGCATAGATGATGAGCGTGTCGAGCACGGTATCGACGGCGTCGAACAAGGGTTCCTTGTCTTCCTGGTTGTCCTTGTTGTAGGCGAGCGGCTGCGCCTTCATGAGGGTGAGGAGCCCCATGAGGTGCCCATAGACGCGCCCCGTCTTTCCGCGCACGAGTTCCGGCACGTCCGGGTTCTTCTTCTGCGGCATGATGGAAGAGCCGGTGCAGAAGCGGTCGGCCAGGGTGATGAAGCCAAAGCGCGGCGTCATCCACAGGATGAGCTCCTCGGAGAAACGCGACAGGTGCATCATCACGAGGGAGGCCGCCGAGAGGAATTCGATGGCGAAGTCGCGGTCGCTCACCGCGTCGAGCGAATTGCGGCACACGTCCTCGAAGCCGAGCTCGCGGGCGACGAACTCGCGGTCGATGGGAAAAGTGGTGCCGGCGAGGGCCGCCGCTCCCAGCGGCAGGCGGTTGACGCGCCGGCGGGCGTCGCGCAGCCGCTCGCGGTCGCGCTCGAGCATCTCCACATAGGCCATGAGGTGGTGGCCAAAGGTCACTGGCTGCGCCACCTGCAGATGGGTGAATCCGGGCATGGGCGTGGCCGCGTGGGTCTCGGCCAGGTCGAGGAGCGCGCCTTGCAGCGATTCGATCGCTTCCACGATGGCGTCGATCTGGTCGCGCAGCCACAGGCGCAGGTCGGTGGCGACCTGGTCGTTGCGGCTGCGCCCGGTGTGCAGGCGCTTGCCCGCATCGCCCACCAGGGCGGTGAGGCGCTTTTCGATATTGAGGTGCACGTCCTCGTCGTCCAGCGACCAGGGAAAATCCCCGCGCGCGATCTCTTCGCGGATCTGGGCCATGCCGCGCTCGATGTCGGCCAGGTCCTGGGCGCTCAGGATGCCTTGACGCGCAAGCATTTTCGCGTGGGCGAGCGAGCCGCGGATGTCGTGCTCGGCAAGCCGCCGGTCGAAGGGAATCGAAGCGGTGTAGCGCTTGACGCGCTCGGAGACGGGTTCGGCGAAGCGTCCCGACCAGGTCTTGGCGGGCGTATGGGGCGTGTCGGTCATGGTAAGGAGGAAGGGCTTGGCAACGAAAGGGGGAATTATAAGGCCGCGGGGCGCCATGCCGGCGATGATAGAATCGCCGCATCCGTTCGCCGCCGGCGCTCGTGCCCGTGCCGTCAGGGAGAAAGCATGACAGAAGAAAACCCGGCCTTTCCGCCTCCATCGCGCCTCGTCATCGCCACCCGCGAGAGCCGCCTCGCCCTGTGGCAGGCGCAGTTCGTCAAGGACCGGCTCGAGGCGCTCTATCCCGCTTGCCGCGTCGAACTCCTGGGGATGACCACGCGCGGCGACCGCATCCTCGACCGTCCCTTGGCGAAGGTGGGCGGCAAGGGGCTCTTCGTCAAGGAGCTGGAGGTGGCGCTGCTCGCGGGGGAAGCCGATCTGGCGGTGCACTCGATGAAAGACGTGCCGATGGTGCTCGACGAGGCGTTCGCGCTCGCCGCCACGCTCGCGCGCGAGGAGCCGGCCGACGCCTTCGTCTCGAACCGCTACGCGAGCCTCGACGATCTGCCGCCGGGGGCGGTGGTGGGCACTTCCTCGCTGCGGCGCCAGGCGCAGCTCATCGCGCAGTATCCCTATCTGGCGGTGAGCCCCCTGCGCGGCAATCTCGACACGCGCCTGCGCAAGCTCGACGAGGGGCAGTTCGACGCCATCATCCTCGCCGCGGCCGGCTTGCGCCGCCTGGGGCTGGGTGAGCGCATCCAGTCGGTGCTGCCGGTCGAGGTCAGCCTGCCGGCGGCGGGGCAGGGGGCACTGGGCATCGAGTGCCTGGCCGAACGCGCGGACGTGCGCTCCTGGCTCGCACCGCTCGCCGATCCCGCTACCACCGCCTGCGTGGCCGCCGAGCGGGCCTTCGCGCGCGTGCTGGGCGGCAGCTGCGAAGTGCCGATCGCCGCCTATGCCGTGCTCGAGGGAGGGGAACTTTGGCTGCGCGGCCGGGTGGCCGAGCCCGACGGCAGCCGTATCTACGGCGGCGAGATCCGCGGCTCGCTCGCAGAGGCGGGCCGTTTGGGCGAAACCTTGGCGCAGCGCCTGCTCGACGAAGGGGCGGCGGCGCTCGTCGCGGCGCTCTCGGGCGGCGCGGCATGAACGGTTCGCCGCCCGCCGTCTGGGTGACCCGGCCGCGCGAACAGGCCCTGCGGCTCGAGGCGCTGCTGCGTGAGCACGGGTTCGAGCCGGTGGCGGCGCCGCTGCTCGCGATCGAACCGATCGAAGATGAAACGAAAGAGGCGCAGGTCGCTGCCGCGCTGGATGACTACGCCTGGGTCTTCTTCGTCAGCCGCAGCGCCGCCGAACTGGCCGTGCCGCGCCTGCGCCGTTACCGCGCCTGGCCGCCGGGTCCGCCGGTGATGACGGTGGGCGAGGGCAGCGCCGCCTCCTTGCGCGATCTGGGATTCGCAGAGGTCGTCTTTCCCCGGCAGGGGGCGGATTCAGAAGCGGTGCTCGCGCTGCCAGAATGTGCGCGTGCCGCCGTCTCCGGGCGACGGGTGCTGATCGTCAAAGGGGAGGGCGGGCGGGCGCTGCTCGCCCAGACGCTGACCGAGCGCGGCGCCTCGGTCGATACCTGGATATGTTATCGTCGCATCCGGCCGCAGTGGTCCGACGAGGTGCTCGCGCCGCTGCGCGAGCGGCGGCTCGCGGCGATGCTCCTCACGAGCAGCGAAGGGGCCGGGAACCTGCCGGAGCTGGTGCCGGCTGCCGATTGGCCGCGGCTTGCCGAAATCCCTGCCGTCGCGGCGCATCCGCGCATCGCTGCCGCGGCGCTCGCCCTGGGGCTGAAGCGGGTCGTCACCGCGCCGGCCCCGGGCGATGCCGGACTCGTCGCCGCCCTGGAATCCTTGCCCGTTTTTCAGGAGCTAACTCTCGTATTACAAAAAGTGCAAATTAGTCCATAATGGGTTTCATGGAAAACACCATGAGCACGGGCAAGGCGGCAAAACTTCTTGGCGTAACCGCCAAGACCTTGCAACGCTGGGAACGCGAAGGACGGTTGATTCCAGCGGCACGCACAGGCACCAACCGGCGTCTTTATACCGAGTCGCAGATTCGTGAGTTCATCGGACTGCGTCGATTGGGTGCCGTGCCCACCAGGCTGGTGGCCTACTGCCGGGTGTCAAGTGCCGCGCAGAAACCGGATTTGGCGAATCAGCGCAGGGTGCTGGAAGAATTCGTGGTGGCGAGAGGCTTGGCCAACGTCGAATTCATCGAGGAAGTGGGTGGCGGCCTGAACTTCAAGCGCAAACGGTTTCTGGCGCTGATGGATGAGATCGGCAGAGGGGAAATCAAGACACTGATCCTTGCTCACCGCGACCGGTTGACCCGTTTCGGTTTCGAGTGGTTCGAGCACTACGCCAAGACCCACGGATGCGAGATCCTGGTGCTCAACCAGGAACGGCTCTCTCCTGAACAAGAGATGGTGCAGGACTTGATGACCATCGTGCATTGTTTCTCGTCGCGCCTGCATGGGTTGAGAAACTACCGAAAAAAGCTGGACGAGCTCCTGAAGCAGGATGTGGCGCATGACGCGCAGAATCAAGACAGACATCCCTCTGCCGACGAGTAAATGATCATGCACCTCACCCACCGAATCGCCCTTCGTCCCACGCCCGAGCAGGCGGATTACTTCAAACGCGCCTGCGGCACGGCCCGGCGCGTGTGGAACTGGGCGCTCGCCGAATGGAACCGGCAGTATGCCGCCGGGCAAAAGCCCAATGCCATGGCACTCAAGCGGCAGTTCAACGCCATCAAGTACAGCGACTCCGACTGGCTCGACGAAAACGGCCAGCCGTGGCTCGAGGGCATCCACAGGGATGCGCATTCGCAGCCGTTCGCGCACCTGGAAAGGGCGTGGAAGCGGTTCTTCAAGCAGATCGAAGAAGGGGCGCGCATCGCGCCGCAGGACAAAGCGCTGCGGCGCAAACTGCGCAAGCAGGGCGTCAAGCTCGCCTATCCGCCGCAGTTCAAGAAGAAAGGTCACAGCCGCGACAGTTTCTACGTCGCCAACGACAAGTTTTCCGTCTCCGGTCAGACGATCCGCCTGCCGAAAATCGGCGACGTCGCCATGACCGAATCTTTGCGATTCGAGGGGAAAATCCTCGGGGCCACGGTCTGCCGCACGGCGGATCGCTGGTTCGTGTCGATTCAGGTCGAGGTGAAGGACGAGCAGTTCTACCGCCGCCGGAAGGCAGACGGGATCGTTGGCGTCGATCTCGGCGTCAAGGCCGCCGCGACGCTCTCCAATGGCGAATCGCTTCGAGCGCCGAAGCCGCTCAAGTCGGCCATGCGACGCCTTCGCATCCGCTCGCGCCGCCTCAGCCGCAAGCTCGAGGCGGCAAAGGTCGCTGCGGGATTCAACCCCAAGGGCACGCTGCCGAAAGGCACCCGTCTTCCCGTCTCCAGCAACCGCCAGAAGTCCGCTCAGGCATTGGCAAGGCTGCATGGCCGCATTGCCCATATCCGAGCGGATTTCGCCCACAAGCTCACGACCCGGCTCTGCCGCGAAAACCAAGCGGTGGCGCTCGAAGACCTGAACGTCTCAGGGATGCTCGCCAACGAGAAGC
>NZ_SBIK01000014.1 GCF_006503695.1 Tepidiphilus succinatimandens | reverse complement strand
CGGGCCGTGCCGCAGGCGCGTTTGAAGTAATCCGCCTGCTCGGGCGTGGGACGAAGGGCGATCTTGTGGGTGAGGTGCATGGTCAGTCACTCATCGCCAAGAAGTTTTGCCGCCTTGCCCGTGCTCATGGTGTTTTCCATGAACCCCATTATGGACTAATTTGCATTTTTTGTAATACGAGAGTTGGCTCCTTCATTCTCATTTTAGCGAAGCGGCGATGTCGATGACGAAGCGGTACTTCACGTCGCTTCTCAGCATGCGCTCGTAGGCGGTGTTGATGTAGTCGATGGGAATGAGCTCGATGTCCGAGACGATGCCGTGCTCGGCGCAGAAGTCGAGCATCTCCTGCGTCTCGCGGATGCCGCCGATGAGCGATCCGGCAAGACTCCGGCGCCGGAAGAGCAGGTTGAAGACGGCGGGCGAAGGATGCGGCTCGGAGGGGGCGCCCACGAGGGTGAGTGTGCCGTCGCGTTTCAAGAGCTGCAGGTAGTCGTCGAGCCGGTGCGGAGCGGCCACGGTGTCGAGGATGAAATCGAGCTGCTCGCGGTAGCGGGCCATTTGCTCGGGATCCTTGGAAATGCAGACTTCGTTGGCGCCGAGCCGCTTGGCGTCGGCCGTCTTGGCGGGCGAGGTGGTGAAGAGCACCACGTGGGCCCCCATGGCGTGGGCGAGCTTGACGGCCATGTGCCCCAGTCCGCCCAGGCCGACGATGCCCACCCGTTTGCCTGGGCCAACCTTCCAATGGCGCAAGGGCGAATAGGTGGTGATGCCGGCGCACAGCAGCGGCGCCACGGCGGCAA
The DNA here is from genome assembly GCF_006503695.1 of Tepidiphilus succinatimandens. Lineage (GTDB taxonomy): Bacteria > Pseudomonadota > Gammaproteobacteria > Burkholderiales > Rhodocyclaceae > Tepidiphilus > Tepidiphilus succinatimandens. The sequence continues at coordinate 76,406 of NZ_SBIK01000014.1, read as the reverse complement.
GGTCCTTTTCTGGATGCTTGATGTGCAGCACGAAGGATTCCTTCACCACGATGACCTGAGAGTAGCCGCCGTAGGTGTTTTCGCTGCCGGGGCCGCGGCCGTTGTAGGTGCCGACGAAGCCTTCGCTGCAGTATTGCTCCTCGCCGCTCGCACAGGCGTCGCAATGCCCGCAGCTGTCGACCATGCAGCCGACTCCGGCCAGATCGCCGACCTTGAAACGGGTGACTTTCTCACCCACGGCGACCACGCGCCCGACGATCTCGTGCCCGGGGACGCAGGGATAGATCGTGTTCTTCCATTCGTTGCGCGCCTGGTGCAGGTCGGAGTGGCAGACGCCGCAGTAGAGGATCTGGAGCTGCACGTCGTGTGGCCCAGGGTCGCGGCGAGCGATCTCCCAGGGAACGAGTGGAGAGTGTGGATCGAAAGCGGCATAGGCTTTGGCGGGAATGCTCATGGGTTGCTCCTCGAAACGGGAATGTACTGCAAGCGATCATTCATCGCTAGGCCCTCGCCCGGCGGTGTGCCAGCAAGAGGCCAACTTCCTCGTCGTATTCGAGATCGAGTCGGCGACCGACTGCCGACTCCATTATAGACAGCGGGACCGTGAAAATCAAGCCCTTTCCTGTGGTGACGAGGAGGGATGGCTGACAGGCGCTGGGTTTGGCGCTCCATGGCGCATAAACCCCGTTCCTGATCGGGTTGTCGCTACGGCAGACCAGTTCTATGATGCTTTCTGTCGTGCCGCTAGGGACAAGGGGCCATGAAGGGGGTCGATCGCGAAGTGCTGGAGGCGCTTTGCCGCTGGCAGGGCGGCGAAATGCCGCTGTGGCTCGTCACGGTGGTGCAGACCTTCGGATCGAGCCCTCGTCCGCCGGGGGCGATGCTCGTGCTGCGCAGCGATGGCGGCAGCGTGGGCTCGGTCTCGGGAGGATGTGTCGAAGAGGATCTGGCGGAACGCGCCCGTCAAGGGCGTCTGCCGCGGGCGCGGGCCGAGCGGGTGGACTATGGGGTCTCGGTTCAGGAAGCCCAGCGCTTCGGTCTGCCGTGCGGCGGCTTGTTGCGGCTGGTGGTGGAGCCCGTCCCGCAGGATGCGTCCTGGCCGAGGGAATTGCTCGCGGCGCTCCGCGAGCGTCGTCGCATGTGCCGCCGGCTCGAACTCTCGTCCCTGACGGTGAGCTTGAGGCCGGCAGCGCGTGGCGAGGTGATGCGTTTCGACGATGAGACCCTCGAGACGATTCATGGTCCAGCGCGGCGACTGCTCCTCATCGGTGCGGGGCAGATTTCGTCCTACCTTGCGCAGATGGCCCAGGCCCTGGACTACGAGGTCTTCGTGTGCGATCCGCGCGAAGAGGTGCGAGCCCAGTGGCCGGTGCCGGGCAGCGTGCTCTTGCCGCACATGCCCGACGATGCGGTACTCGCGCTCCAGCCCGATGAGGATACGGCGGTGGTCGCGCTCACGCATGATCCCAAGCTCGACGACCTGGCCCTGCTCGAGGCGCTGAAGTCGCCCGCTTTCTACGTCGGTGCGCTCGGCTCGCATCGCACCAATGCCGCCCGCCGCCAGCGCCTGGCCGAGTTCGACCTGACGGAGGAGGAGATCGCCCGCCTCCATGGCCCCGTGGGTCTGCCTATCGGCAGCCGCACGCCGCCCGAGATTGCGGTGTCCATCCTCGCCCATCTCATTGCCGAACAGCGAGGGGCCCTTCCAGCGGGAGGATTGCCTCGTATCCATGCCAGAGGAGAAACTCTATGATTGCATTCACGCTCAACGGCCGGCCGACCACGGTCGAGGCCGATCCCGGTACGCCCCTCCTGTGGGTGCTGCGCGACCAGCTGCAGCTCACCGGGACCAAATACGGCTGCGGCATCGCCCAGTGCGGTGCCTGCACGGTGCATCTCGACGGGCGGGCGGTCCGCTCCTGTGTCACGCCGGTATCGATGGTGAGCGACAAGCGCGTCACCACCATCGAAGGGATCGGCGAGACGCCGGTCGGCCGCGCCATCCAGCGAGCCTGGCAGGAGGTCGACGTGCCACAGTGCGGCTACTGCCAGTCGGGGCAGATCATGGCGGCCGCAGCCCTGCTCGCCGAGCACCCCCATCCGAGCGAAGCGCAGATCGTCGCGGCGATGGATGGCATCCTCTGCCGCTGCGGTACCTACAACCGGATCCGCACGGCGATCCTCGAAGCCGTGAAAGGAGGTGTGTGATGAATCCCCGGGAGGAAGTACTGCGTCCGGCGCGGCGTCGGTTCCTGCGCGATGCAGCCCTGCTTGCCGGTGGGCTCGTGATCGGTTTCCGTTTGCCCGAGAAGGGCGGGCGCGCCTGGGCTGCCGAGGAAGCGGCGGCCGGGGCGGCGAAAGTCTATCCGCCGAACGCCTTCATCCGCATCGCCGCGGACGATTCGGTCACGCTCATCGTGAATAAGTCCGAGATGGGCCAGGGGGTTTATACCTCGCTGCCCATGCTCATCAACGAGGAGCTCGACGCGCCTTGGGAGCGCATCCGCGTGGAGGCGGCGCCGGTGGCGGCGGTCTATAACCATACGCAGTTCGGCATCCAGCTCACCGGCGGCAGCACCAGCGTGGCGTCCTCTTGGGAGCAGCTGCGCCGCGTCGGGGCGAGCGCCCGCATGCTGCTCGTCCAGGCGGCGGCACAGCGTTGGGGGGTGCCGGCGAGTGCGTGCAAGGCCGAGAACGGGCGCATCTTCCACCCCGACGGCCACACCTCCCTGAGCTACGGCGAGGTCGCGGAAGAGGCGGGCAAGCTGCCTCTGCCCGCCGAAGTGCCCTTGAAGGATCCAAAGCACTTCAAGTGGATCGGCAAGTCGCTCAAGCGCCTCGACACGCCGGAGAAGATCACCGGCAAGGCGGTCTTCGGCATCGACGTGCGTCTGCCCAACATGCTGACGGTGCTGGTGGCGCGTTCCCCGGTATTCGGCGGCAAGCTCAAGCGCTTCGATGCCACCGAGGCGCTGAAAGTCCCCGGCGTGGTCGGCGTCTATGAGGTCCCCACCGGCGTGGCGGTGGCGGCCAACGGTTTCTGGCCGGCGAAGACGGCGCGCGACCTGCTGCAGATCGAGTGGGACGAGGGCGAGGGGGCGGCCCTGAGCACCGCCAAGCTGCGGGAGGACTACTTTGCGCTCGCCCGCACGCCGGGTGCCGTGGCGCGGCGCGATGGCGACGTGGCATCCGGCCTCAAGGCGGCGGTGAAGGCGGTACGTGCCGAGTACGAAGTGCCCTATCTGGCGCATGCGCCGATGGAGCCGCTCAACGTCACCGTCGATCTGCGCCCGGATCATTGCACCATCTGGACCGGCACGCAGTCGCAGACGCTCGACCGCATGGCGGCTGCCGCCGTGGCGGGCCTCCAACCCGAAGAAGTGGAGATCCACACCACCTATCTCGGCGGCGGCTTCGGTCGGCGGGCGAATCCGCATGCGGATTTCGTCACCGAGGCGGTGCAGGTGGCCAAGGCCGTCGGCCGGCCGGTGCAGGTGATCTGGACGCGCGAAGACGACCTGCGCGGCGGCTACTACCGGCCGATGTGGGTCGACGTGATCGAAGCGGGAATCGGCAAGGGCGGCAAACCCGTGGCGTGGAAACACACCCTCGTCGGCCAGTCCATCATGGAGGGCACGCCGATGGCGGCGGCGATGATCAAGGATGGCGTCGATGCCGCCTCGGTTGAAGGAGCGGTGACGCTTCCCTACCTGATTCCGAACGTCCAGGTCGAACTGCACAGCCCGAAGCATCCCGTGCCGGTGCAGTGGTGGCGCTCGGTGGGGCATTCGCACACGGCCTTCGTCGTCGAGACGATGATCGACGAACTGGCCCACCTCGCGCGCCAGGATCCGGTCAAATTCCGCCTGAGCCTCCTGCCGCATGGCTCGCGTCATCATGCCGCCTTGCAGCTCGCGGCGCAGAAGGCCGGCTGGGGCAAGGTGAAGCCCGCGCCGGGCCATGCTTTCGGCGTGGCGGTGCATGAATCCTTCGGCAGCGTCGTGGCCGAAGTGGCCGAGGTTTCGCTGGAAAACGGCCAGGTGCGGGTGCATCGCGTCGTGGCGGCGGTCGATTGCGGCCGGGTGATCAACCCCGATGGGGTGGTGCAGCAGATCGAGGGAGGCATCGTCTACGGCCTGGCTGCCGCGCTGCACGGCGAGATCACGCTCGAGGGAGGTCGGCCGGTGCAGTCGAACTTCCACGATTATCCCATCTTGCGCCATTCCGAGATGCCGCGGGTGGAGGTGTATCTCGTGCCGAGCGAAGCGCCGCCGAGCGGCGTGGGTGAGCCGGGCACGCCCCCCATCGCGCCGGCGGTGGCCAATGCGCTCTTCGCTCTCACGGGGAAACGGGTGCGGCGGCTCCCTTTCGCACGGGAAAACCTTGCCTGAGGAACCGGAAATCGCCGCCTTGGTGCTCGCGGCGGGGCAGGCGCGGAGGTTTGGGGCGGACAAGCGGCTGGCGCTACTCGAAGTCGAGGGGCGCATCGAGCCGCTCATCGTGCGGGCGCTGCGGTCCTGGGTCGAGGTCTTCGAACGGGTCGCGGTGGTGCTGCGACCGGGCGACGAGGCGGTGCGAGGCGTGTTGTCGGAGACCTTCGCGGATCGCCTGCGCTTCATCGAATGCCCCCGCGCCGACGAGGGGATGGGGACGAGCCTTGCCGCGGGCGTCGCCGCGACCGCCGAGGCCACAGGCTGGGTCGTCGGGCTTGCCGACATGCCCTGGGTGCCGCGAGCCGCGATCGCGGGAGTGCGCGACGCGCTCACGGCGGGCGCGGTACTCGCCGCAGCCTGCCGCGCCGACCGGCGGGGACATCCCGTCGGTTTCGCCGCCCCTTACCGGGCTGAACTGTTGGGTCTGACGGGCGACGTGGGGGCCCGTCTGCTCCTTCGGCGTGACGCCGAGCACGTGGTCGGCGTTGCGATCGACGACGCAGGCATCTTCGCCGACGTCGATACCCCGCAAGACCTTTTTTCCAGGAGTGAATGATGAAGAAACCCGCCGTGACCGAAGTCCCGATCCATCCCTTGATCGCCGAGCGTTGGAGCGGTCGCGCCTTCGACGAAACCAAGACCGTGACGCGCGAGCAGGTGATCTCGCTGCTGGAAGCGGCGCGCTGGGCCCCCTCGTGCTACGGCGATCAGCCCTGGCGCTTCGTCGTGTGGCATCGCACCCAGGATCCGCAAGGATGGGAGAAGGCGTTCGCCACGCTGTGGCCGTTCAACCAGGCGTGGGTGAAACGCGCTTCGCTCCTGGTGCTCGTCTGCGCCGATCCCATTTTTTCCTACAACGGTGAACCCAACGCCTGGGCCGAATACGACTGCGGCGCCGCGGCCGAGAACCTCTGCCTGCAGGCGGTGGCGCTGGGGTTGATGTCGCATCCCATGGCCGGGTTCGATCCTGAGGCACTCCGTGCCGTGGCCGGCGTGCCGGAGCGCTACAAGATCGTTTCGCTCATCGCCGTGGGCCATCCGGCGGAGCCGGACGTGCTCGACGGGGAACTCGCCGAGAAAGAACGCGCGCCGCGCGAGCGCCGTCCGCTGGCGGAGCTCTGTTTCGCGGGGAAATGGGGCAAGAGCCTCTGATTCAGCCGTCTTTTTCCAGATCCTCCACCACGACCGAGAGGGCGTTGGTGGAGATCAGCACTTCCGCGAGCGACAGCAGCAGGGAGAGCACCAGGGCGGCGAGGCTCGTGCCGAAGAGGATTTTGCCGAGCAGGGTCTCGTGCACGAAGAGGGCGAGCATCGACAGCGCGCACAGCAAAAACCCCAGCACGCCAAACCCTTGCATGTATTTGATGAGCATGATGCGTCGTTTCAGGCCTGGGATCTGGCGGCGGATGACCTCGGCCTTGCGATCGGGCGAGGCGTGCAGTTGCCGGATGATCTGGGCGAGCGCCAGGAAACGGTTGCCGTAGGCGAGCAGCACGAGTGAGATCGCCGGAAAGAGGATCGCGGGCGTGGTCAGGTCCATGATGCGATTTTACCTTCGCCGGCGCGCCAGTATCTCGCGGTAGAAATTGAGCACCGAACCCTCGTCCTCGCGCTGCTGGCGCCAGGCGAGCGGGATGTGCGCCGGGTCCATCGGCTGCCACGGTTCGGCGCTCGAGAACCCCGCCTGCGGGCGGTTCGCGTCCCACGGAATGGGGGTGCGCGAAAGGTCGCGGGCGCTGCGGTTCATCTCGGCGAGGATCTCCGCCTCGGGTTGACCCTGGGCGCGCAGGGCGGCGATGCGGCGCAGGCTCAAGGGGTCGCGCAGGTCGGACGAGCGCGTGAAACGCGCATTTGGCAGACCCAGTTCCTGCCCCTGATAGAGCACGGCAAGCCCCCGCTGCAGGTAGGTGGCGGCGGCAAAGGCTTTGGCGGCCTGGGCGCGGCGCTCGGGCGGAGCCCAGCGCGAGACGATGCGCGGCAGATCGTGGTTTTCCAGGTAGAGCGCCGGCAGCGCCCCGTGCGGGGCGAGCGCCCGGTACCAGGAGCGCGCCGTGTCGGAGAAGGCGCGGGTGTCGAGCCCGGGGCGGCCTTGCGCATCGGTCGTGTCGATGTGCCATAGCTCGAAATGCAGCAGTGCCGACAGCGGCCCCTGCGGCTCGCCCACCCAGGCGGGCGCCTCCGTGGCGGCGATGCCGTTCGCCTCGCCCAGCGTGAGGTGGTCGCGCGTGATGCCGGCGCGCTCGGCGAAGTCGCGCACCCAGTCGAGGAGCCCGGGGCGGGCGAGGAAGCGCGACCAGGCCGGGCGCGGGCCGCCGGGTTCGCCAGGGGCGACGTCAGGCAAGCCTTCTTCTTTCTTGAGCACGGTGAGGGCGTCGAAACGAAAGCCGTCGACGCCTTCGTCGAGCCAAAAGCGGGCGATCTCGGCAAGCGCCTGGCGCACCGCCGGGTTGCTCCAGTCGAGGTCGGGCTGCTCGGGAAAGAAGAGGTGCAGGTAATACTCGCCCGTGACTTCGTCCCGCGTCCAGGCGGGGCCGCCGAAGATGCTTTCCCAGTCGTTGGGCCGCGCACGCCAGTAGTACCAGTCGCGCCGGGCAGAGGTTCGGCTCGAGCGCGAGTCGAGAAACCAGGGGTGGCGCACGCTCGTGTGGTTGATGACCAGATCGAGCAGCAGGCGCATGCCGCGCCGGTGCAGCTCGTCGCGCAGGCTGCGGAAGTCGGCCATCGTGCCGAAGTCGGGGTGCACGTCCAGATGGTCGCTCACGTCGTAGCCGTAGTCGGCGTTGGGCGAGGGGTGGATGGGGGCGAGCCAGAGGGCGTCGACCCCGAGCCAGCGCAGCTCGTCGAGCCGTTCGGTGAGGCCGGCCAGATCGCCGATGCCATCGCCGTTGCCGTCGGCGAAGCTGCGTGGCCAGACGGTGTAGACGACGCATTCCTGCCAGGGGCGGAAACGGGGCGGCATGATACTCGGCTCGGAAAAAGCGATGATCCCAGTGTAGCAGATGCCCGTGTCTGCCTATAATGACTTCACGATGCGGCCGGGGAGAGGGCGATGGAACGCTTGCGCGGGGTGAATCTGGGTTCGTGGCTGGTGCTTGAGAAGTGGATGGTGCCTAGCCTCTTCGAAGGGGTGGAAGCCACCGACGAGACGACGTGGTGCGTCGCATTGGGAGAGGAGGCCGCACCCAGGCTGCGGGCGCACTGGGCGCGCTGGGTCACGCGGGAGGATTTCGCCTGGATCGCCGAGCGGGGGCTGAACGCGGTGCGCATTCCCTTCGGGCACTGGGTGCTGGGGCCGCCTTATCCCTACCATCCGGTCTATGGGGCGCGGCGCGAGCCCTTCGTCACCGGCGGCATCGAGGTACTCGACCGGGCGCTGCGCTGGGCCGAAGAATTCGGACTCAAAGTGGTGCTCGACCTGCACGCAGCCGCCGGCTGCCAGAACGGCTTCGACAACGGCGGCATCTTGAACGTCTGCGACTGGCACACCAAGGAAGAATACATCGACCATTCGGTCGAACTGCTGGGGCGGCTGGCCGAGCGCTATCGCGCCGAACCGGCACTCTTCGCCTTCGAGGTATTGAACGAGCCGCGCTGGGACGTGCCCACCGAGATCCTCAAGCGCTACTACGAGCGCGCCTACGCGGCGATCCGGGCGCACTGCCCGCCCACGGTCGGGGTGATGTTCCACGACGGCTTCCGCGACTGGCGCGAGTATCTCGGTTTCATGAACGCGCCGCCGTACGAGAACGTCTGGTTCGACGTGCACCGCTACCAGTGCTTCACGCCCGAGGATCTCGAGGCAGACATCTACGAACACCTGCGCAAGACGGTGGTCGATCTGCGCGCCGAGGCCGATGCCATCGGGCGCGAGCTGGGGCTGCCGACGGTGTGCGGCGAATGGAGCCTGGGGCTCAAGCTGCAGGAGGTATCGCTGTGGGCCGACGGGCCGACCACGCACCCGCTCGAAGGGTTGGACGCCTTCCAGCAGGAGGTGGCGCTGCGCGGCTACGCGGCGGCGCAGCTCCTCACCTTCGAGCGCTATCGCGGCTGGTTCTTCTGGAACTACAAGACCGAGACGACTCCGGCGTGGTGCCTGCGCGAGGCGGTGGCACGCGGCTGGCTGCCGGCACGTTTCAATTGAGGAAAACGACGCGCTGAACGCCGGGATAGGGCTGGTGATGCGGCCAGAAGATCGCCAGCGTCGCGTCGGGTAGGCGCTCGCGCAGCAGCGCCACCGGGTCGAATTTGCCCGGTGCGGGCAGGGCGTCGGCCGGGGCTTCGTAGAACACCCACGCGGGCCGTTCGAGCAGGGTGCGGGCGAGCGCGAGCCGCTGCTGGACCGGCGCGGTGAGGGTGCGGTTCCAGTCGTCGTGCTCGTCGAGCCGTTCGATGAGCGCATCCGCCCCTACGGCATGCAAGGTGTCGATGACGCGCTTGCGCTCGACCTCCGCTGGATCGCGCGGATAGGTGAGGGCGGCGATGAGCGGCCCTTCGGGCAGGAAGGGCCGCTGTGGCACGAAGGCGAGCGTCTCGCCGTCGGGCAGGATGATGTTGCCCTGCCCCCAGGACCACACGCCGGCGATGGCCTTGAGAAGGGCGATGCCTGTGTTCGGGTCTCCTACGAGCTGTACGGTCTCGCCGCGCGTGAGGGTGAGCGAGAAATTCTCCAGCACGGGGTGGCCGTTGGGCAGCGTCAAGGTGAGCCGCTCGATCGCGAGCTGCCCCGCGGGGCCGACGCTGCGGCAGATCTGCCCCGGCAGGCATAGCCGCTCGATTGCCTCGAGTTCAGTGAGATCTTGGTATAAGGCTGCTGCCCGTTCGATCGAAGCATGGCAGCGAGCGATATCGCCCATGCTGTGGATGGGCCAGGAAAGCGCGTTGGTGAGCCGCTCGAAGGCCTGCGCCGCCTGCATCAGCATACCGAGCGTGAGCGTGCCGGCGATATAGTGCGGTGCGAGCACGAGGATGGGGAAGACCGGCAGGAGCGTGCCATAGGCGGTGGAAAACGACACCAGCCCGAGGTAGCCCAGCGATTGTTTCCACCAGGTGCGTGCGAGCGCGTCGAACCGCTCGCGCGTCAGGCGGCGCTCGGAGGCTTCGCCTTGGGCGAGCGCGATCGCTTCCGACTTGTCGCGGATGTGCGACAACCCGTAGCGAAAGTCGGCTTCGCGCGACTGCTGCTGGTCGGTGGCCCGGGTGAGCGGTCGGCCCAGCAGGACCCCGGTGATCGTGCCGATGCCGGCATAGGCAAGCGCAAGCCAGACCATCGTGCCGGGGGGAGACTCGTGCGGCGTGGCGCCGACCACCCACAGCACATCGACGAAAAGCACGATGGAGGCGAGCGAGTAGAGCAGCGAGTGGAAGAGCTCCACCGCCACTTCGGTGGCGATGCGCACGTCTTCGGCGATGCGGGCGTCGGGGTTGTCGTGCGCGCCGGGCAGGTGGCGCAGGCGGTGGTGGTGACCGCGCGCGAGCCAGCTCTCCAGCAGCTGTTCGGTGAGAAAGCGCCGCCAGCCGAGCTGCCAGCCGCGCTTGACGAGGAGGTGGACGCCCGTGACGGCCACGCTCAGAAGGAGGATGGTGAGGAAGGTAGCGATGAGCGCGGGCAGTTCGACGAGATCGCGGCGCTCCAGCGCATCGAAGAGCGCCCGCTGCCAGTGGTTGGTCCACAGCGCCAGCCCGACCATGGCGAGCGTGAGGGCCACGAGCACGAGCGCACCGCCCCAGGCCCGCGGCCGACGATAATAGCGCAGGCCCAGCAGCAGAAAGGGCAGCAATGGCGGAGTCGTAGGGTTCGGTGCGCTCATGGCGTGGTTGCGGCGAGCAGGCGGCAGGCGAAGGTGGCGGCGCCCTTCAAGCCCAGCAGGGGGTCGTCGGCGAGCAGGATCGGCAGCGCGGCGAGCGTCTCCCCGTGCCGTTCCTTGGCGGCGAAGGCACTGCGAAAGGCCGGAGTCTCGAGCCAGGGGCGCAGCGCCGCGGCGAGCGCGCCCACGAGGTATACCCCACCCAGGGTCCAACCGATGAGGGCGAGGTCGCCAGCGCAGGCACCCAGCGTGCGCACGAAGGTGGTCACCGCTTCTTGGGCGAGCGCTTCCCCCTTTTGGGCCGAGGCCACGATCTGCGGCGCCTCCGTCCACGGCGCGATTCGGCCGCGCTCGGCGGCAAGAAAAGCGGCGAGCCGCACCAGACCGGGGCCGCAGAGCAGGCTTTCCCAGGAGGCGATGCGCCCTTCGCGGGCGAGCCAGGCGCTCCAGGAAGTGAGAAAGGGGGGATCGAAGCCGCCGAGGTCGGCGTGTCCGCCTTCGCTGGGGAAGACGCGCACCGTCTCGCCCTCGCGCAGAAAGAATCCCATGCCCAGTCCCGTGCCGGGGCCGAGCACGGCAGCAAGCCCCGGCCGAGGTGCTCCCCGTTGCAGGACGTGGAGCGTCTCGGGCGCCGCAGCGGCGATCCCGTGCGCCTGGGCGGCGAAGTCGTTCATCAATTCGACCCGCGGCCAGCCATGGCGGGCGGTCAAGGCATCGGCGTCGATCGTCCATGGGCGGTTGGTCAGCCGCGCGCGCCGCCCCGTCACGGGCCCGGCGAGCGCGATCACGGCGAGTTTCGGTTCGGCTCCTGGGGGACATTCGGCGAGGAAAGCCTCGAGCGCCGCGTCGAAATGGGGGAAGGCATCATCTTCGAGTACCCGCTGGCACAGCGGCTCCCAGGCAGGAAGGTGCCGCGAAAAACCCGCTGTGCTTGGGGTGTCTGCCGTTGACGCGCGCTGCGGGGGTTTTTCGCGGTCCTCGGGCGCCGCTTCGCTTTCCCGCCAGCGCGCGAGCAGGAAACGGGCGCGCGTGCCGCCGACGTCGGCAGCGAGAAAGAGAGGGGCGGCCGTAGGAGTCATGCTTCGGCTCCGTAGGGCAAAAAACGCGCGCGCCACAGAATTTGCCGTTCCGCCGGGGGGAAAGGGGCCACGAGGGCGGCGGCCACGCGGGCGGCGGGCGCGGAGAGGAGGCCGGCGGGGAGGGTGCCCAGGCGCTGGTCGACGGGGTGGGGGAGCACCGGCCCCAGACCGCAGCGGCTCGCGCGCACCACCAGGAGTCCGGATGCGGCCGCATCGGCGATCGGTGCTTCCCACGCTTCGGGGACGCTGCCGTGTCCCGGCAGCAGCAGCACTGCCGCGGCGGCCCCCGTTTCCTGGGTCTGCCGCAAAGCCTCGGGCGCGTCGAGCGCCGTGGCCGAAAGGAGGGCGACCGTCGGCCAAGGATGGGGCAAGGGCAGCGGCGAGGCACGTTCTTCGAGCGGCGGCGGTCGCCAGGGAAAGGCCGAGCCGAGCGCGCCTCGCGGTTCGGCGGCAAACGGCTGGAGCGCGAGCGTGTGTGCCTTGCGCAGCCCCATCGCGGGGAAGACCGCTTCGCCGAAGACGAGGAAGACGCCTGGCGGGGTGTCCGGATCGGCGGCGAGGCGGATCGCGTGCAGGAGGTTGCGCGGCCCGTCGGCCCCGGCTTCGGAAGGCGGGCGCATGGCCCCGGTGAGCACCACGGGCTTGGTCGGCGCCAGGGTGAGCGCGAGGAGCGTGGCCGTCTCTTCCAGCGTGTCGGTGCCGTGGGAGAGGACGAGGCCGGCGAGCTCCGGGCGCGCGAGGGCTTGCGTGATCGCGGCGTGCAGCCTCAGCCAATGGTGCGGCGTGGCGTCCTTGGAATCCATGGCGAAGGGCGAAGCGAGCTCGAGCTCGGCGTACTGGCCTGCCTCGGGGATCGCTGCGAGCAGGGCCTCGGGCGAGAGCGCCCCGGCGTGGTACGCGATGCCCCGGCCGGTGGCGGCGAGGGTGCCGCCGGTGGCGAGCCAAAGCAAGCGCGGGCGAGGAGGTGCGGCCATGGGGAGTGCACTGAAATGCTGTCGTGAAAGTTTAACAGTTCGTTCCCACGGCGCGACGGTTTTGCCGTGACCCATCCCTGGAGGGCGCAGGGTTCTCCCGGCGAAACCACTGCGAACGGGGGCGGGCTTACACGGCGTGGGGCTGGAGTGCGTCTTCTTGGCGCTGCTGGTGGCGCCACAGCTCGGCGTAGCGTCCGCCCCGCGCGAGCAGCTCGGCATGCCGGCCGCGTTCGACGATGCGCCCTTCTTCGAGCACCAGGATTTCGTCGGCGTGCATCACGGTGGAGAGGCGGTGCGCGATCATCAGGGTGGTACGGCCTTGGGCGATGCGTTCGAGCTGTCCCTGGATGGCGCGCTCCGTGGCCGAATCGAGCGAGGAGGTGGCTTCGTCCAGCACCAGGATGCGGGGGTTCTTCAGCAGCACCCGCGCGATCGCCACGCGCTGCTTCTCGCCGCCAGAGAGCTTGAGCCCACGCTCGCCCACCCGCGTCTCCAGCCCCTCGGGCAGGCGGGCGACGAGCTCGTCGAGCTGGGCAGCGCGGATCGCCGCCCAGACTTCCTCGTCGCTCGCCTCGGGCCGGCCGTAGCGGATGTTGTAGCCCAGCGTGTCGTGGAAGAGCACCGTCTCCTGCGGCACGATGCCTACGGCGCGGCGCAGGCTCTCCTGCTTCAGGTGGCGTACGTCGATGCCGCCCACGCGTACCGCCCCGCCGGTGGCGTCGTAGAAGCGGAAGAGGAGCCGCACCAGGGTGGACTTGCCCGCGCCGGAAGAGCCGACCACGGCCACGGTACGCCCGGCGGGGAGGGTGAAATCCACTTCGCGCAGGATGGGGCGGCTGGGATCGTAGTGAAAGGAGACGCGTTCGAAACGCACCTCCAGCGGCCCCTCGGGGAGCTCGAGTGCGTCCGGGGCGTCGCGCACTTCCTCTTTTTCGTCGAGTAGGGCGAAGAGCCGTTCGAGGTCGACCAGCGCCTGGCGCAGCTCGCGGTAGACCACGCCGAGGAAGTTGAGTGGCAGGTAGAGCTGCAGCAGGAAGGCGTTGACGAGGACGATGTCGCCCAGAGTCATGACGCCCGCCTGCACGCGCGCCGCGGCGAGCCCCATCATGGCGACCACGCCGGCGGTGATGATGGCCGCCTGGCCGAGATTGAGCCCGGAGAGCGAGAGTTGGTTGCGGATCGCGGCTTCCTGCCAGCGTTCGAGATCCTGGTCGTAGCGGCGCCGTTCGTACGCTTCGTTGGCGAAGTACTTCACCGTCTCGTAGTTGAGGAGCGCATCGACGGCGCGGCTGTGGGTCTGCGCGTCGATCTTGTTGAGCCGGCGCCGCTGCACGGTGCGCCAGTTGGTGACGACGATGGTGAAGGCGACGTAGGCGATGAGGGTGGCGAGCGTGATTGCGCCGAAAGCCGGCTCGTAGCGCGCGAAGAGGATGGCGAGCACGAGCGAGATCTCCACCAGCGTGGGGGCGATGGAGTAGAGGGTGAAGTTGATGAGGCTGCCGATGGCGCGCGTGCCGCGCTCGAGATCGCGGGTGAGCGCCCCGGTCTGCCGTTCGAGGTGAAAGCGCAGCGACAGCGCGTGCAGGTGGGAGAAGACTTCGAGCGACAGTGCGCGCACCGCGGCTTGGGTGACCCGCGCAAAGAGCAGTTCGCGCAGCTCGGTGAAGAGCGAGGTGCCGAAACGCGCCAGCCCATAGGCGAAGACGAGGGCGATCGGGGCCGCGGTCCAGCGCGGCGCCTGCGGCGGCAGCGACAGGAGATCGACCAGCTCCTTGAAGAGCAGCGGCACGGCGACGTTGGCGAACTTCGCCGCGATGAGGGCGGCGAAGGCGCCGAGCACCCGCCAGCGATAACGCCACAGGTAGGGCCATAGCCGCGCGATCGTCTCGCGCAGGTGCAGGGGGCGGGTGGCGCCCTCGGCCGGCGGCGGGAGCGAGGAATGGCCGCGCATCGCTCAGGCGGGCTTGGCCGCGGCCTCGCGGTAGCGGCGCAGCAGGCGCAGGAGCTCGTCTTCGTCGTAGGGTTTGCCGAGATAGGCGTTGGCACCCAGCGCCATCGCGTGCGCCTGGTGCTTCTCGGCAAGGCGCGAGGTGATGAGCACGACCGGGAGATGGCGCGTGCGCGCATCGGCCCGGATCTGGCGCAGCAGCTCGAATCCGTCCATGCGCGGCATCTCGATGTCGGAGAGAATGGCCACCGGCAGACGTTCCTCGGAGGTGAGCTTTTCCAGCGCCTCCATGCCGTCCTTGGCGAGCAGCACCTCGTAGCCCTCCCGTTCGAGGAGCCGTCCGGTGATGCGCCGTACGGTGAGCGAGTCGTCGACCACCAGCACCAGCGGTTTGGCGGGAGATGGGCCCCGCGCCTCGGCCTGCGCTCTTGCGACCGAGACCTCGGCGGGCGTGCGCGCGAGCGCCACGGGGTTGAGGATGAGAGCGATCTCGCCGTCGGCAAGGAGCGTCGCGCCCAGCATACCGGCGATGCGCTTGAGGTGCGGTCCGGCCGGCTTGGCGATCACCTCCTGGTTGCCGGCAAGCCCATCGACGTGCAGCGCGATCCGTTCTTCGCCCGAGGCGAGCAGCACCACCCAGTTGCGGCGATCGAGCGGTTTGGGCTGGTCGGGGCGATCGAGCAGATGCGGCAGATAGCGCAGCGGATAGGTCTTCCCTTGCCAGAGCAAATGCCCCATCTGCTGCGCGGCGCGCAGCGCCTCGGCCGGGAGGTGTTCGGTTTGAACGATGAGATTGGCCGGAATCGCCCAGCGTCGATCGAGTGCGCGCACGAGCAGCGCCTGGGTGATGGCGAGGGTAGTGGGCAACAGGATGCGGAAGGCGGTGCCGCGGCCGGGGGCGCTCGTGAGGTCGATGCGCCCGCCCAGCGCCTGGATTTCGCTGTGGACGACGTCCAGCCCCACGCCGCGGCCGGCGATCTGGCTGAGCTCGCTGGCGGTGGAGAATCCGGGCAGGAAGACGAGCCGTGCGAGGCTTGCTTCGTCGGGTTGGGCATCGGGGCCGAGCAGCCCGGCGGCGCGGGCGCGTTCGAGGATGGCAGCGTAATCGAGGCCGCGGCCGTCGTCCTGCACCCGCAGTTCGATCTCGCTGCCGAGATTGCGCACGGCCAGCGTGATCTGCCCGAATTCGGGCTTGCCTGAGGCCCGCCGTTCCTCGGAGGATTCGATGCCGTGGGCGACGGCGTTGCGCAGCAGGTGCTCGAGCAGCGGCACCATGCGCTCGAGCAGTGCCCGCTCGAGCGTGACCTGAGCGCCTTCGATGTCGAGGTTGACGCGTTTGCCGAGTTCCTTGGCCGTCTGACGCACGACCCGGTGCAGGCGAGCCGCGACGCTGGCGACCGGCGCCGAACGTACCTGCATCAGTTCGTACTGCACCTCGCGGGTGAGGCGGGCTTGCTGGTTGAGGGCAGTTTCGGCGCGGTCGAGGTGCGACAGCGCGCTTTGCTGGATGGTGGCGACGTCGGCGATCCCTTCTGCGAGCAGGCGCGTGAGTTCCTGCAGGCGCGTGTAGCGGTCGAGTTCGAGTGGATCGAACTCGGCCTGCGCCGTCTCGGCCGTGTGCAGGCGCGTCTGCATCTGCGTCTCGGCCTGGATCTCGAGCTCGCGCAGATGGGTGCGCAGGCGGATGACGTCGTCGGTGAGCTCGAGCACGGCGCCGCGCAGGGCGAGAAGATCCTGTTCCGCGCGCGCCCGCAGGACGCCGATCTCGCCGGTGTCGTTGACCAGCCGGTCGATGGTGGCGGCGTGCACACGCAGGGTGACGTGGGCGGTCTCTGCGCTTTCCCGCGCCGGGACGGGGGGGAGGGATTCGGTGCCGGCCGCGGCAGGGGAGGGAGTCTCCGCCGTTGCCAGCGCAGGCAGGGCGGCAAGGCGGCGGAAGAGCGCATAGGCGGCTTCGATGCCGTTGCGCGCGAGCTCGCGGGCCGCGGGCCCGGCTTCCTTGAGTTCCTGCTCCAGACGGTGGATGCGCTCGCCGAGCTCCAGCGCGCCGGCCATGCGGGCGCTGCCCTTGAGGGTATGCAGGGTACGGGCGATCGCCTCGACGTTTTTCTCGTCGCTCGTTTCGTCCCAGCGGTTGAGCTGCTCGAAGAGGCTCTCGAAGAGCGTCTCGCCCTCGTCGAGGAAGACCGGCAGGAGCTGCGGGTCGATTTCCTGGGCGACTTCTTCCACAGGAGGCGCTTCTCGGGCAGTTTCTGGGACCTCTGTGGGGGGGGCGGCTTTCGCCTCGACCTCGTTGGGAGCGGTGGGTTGGGGTGGAGGCACCGCTGCCTGAGGAACGGTGCCGACGGCTTCGATGAGGGGCAGCAGATCGGCGGGAGGTTCGGGAATTTGTCCGGCTTCGACGCGCTCGAGGGCGGCGCCGAGCCGCTCGGCAGCAGCGCGTAGGACCGTGCATTCCTGTGCGTCGGGGGCGCGCTGGGCCTTGGCGAGGCGCTCGAGCGCGAGTTCGAGCGCCCGGCCCAGCTCGTGCATCTCGAAGACCTTGGCGGTGGCCGAGATGCCGGCCAGCGTGTGGATGTGTCGTACGAGAGGCTCATCGGGCGGCTGGGCGGCCTCCTCGTCGAGGTAACGGCGCAAGGCGGCGAGCCGCTCGCGCGCTTCTTGGCGGAAGGCATCGAACACGGCGCGCGAGACGCTGCGATCCCCGAAAACGTGTTTCGGCGGCTCGGGAGGCGGAAGAGGTTCGGCTGGCGGTGCGGCCTCGGGGCTTTCGAGCGAGCGCAGGCGCTCGGCTTCGGCCGCGAGCGCGGCGGCCTGCGCGGGCGTTTCGATCCGGCCGGCAGCGATTGCCTCCACCCAGTCGGCGAAGAGACGGTGTGCCTGCTGGAGCAGCTGCATCAGCGCGGGGGTGGCCGGCCATTGCCGCTGCAGCCAGGTATTGAGAGTCTGCTCCAGGGCCCAGGCGCACTCGCCGAGCTCGGTGAGACCAACCATGCGGCCACTGCCCTTGAGGGTGTGGATGCCGCGGCGCACCTCGGTGAGCGCTTCGAGATCGTCCGGTCGTTCCTCCAGATCGGGAAGGCGGCGCTCCAGGGTGGCGAGCACTTCGCGCGCTTCTTCGAGGAAGATGTCGAGGAGTTCTTCTTCGATCGCACCGCCGGCCGATGCCTGGGTCTCGCTCGGCGGGACAGGGGGTCTGGCCCGTTCGACGGAGGCCTCTTCGGGAGAGGGGGCCTGAATCGAGGCGAGGGAAGCTGCTGCGGGCGAAGATGCTTCTTCTTTTTCTTCCTCGAGCAGCAGCGTGGCGCCGAGTTCCTCTCCTTCGGCCGCGAAGAGTTCCTGCAGGGGGATGGCGGTGGCCTGGGGGGCGATCGCTGCGGTTTCCTGGAGGGACTCGCCGCGCGCCAGCGCCTCGGCGCGGGTATGGAGATGGGCAAGGGTCTCGACGAGCCGGTGCTGCTCGGCCTCTTCGAGGCTGCCGTGTTCGGCCAGGCGTTCGACCAGGGGAGGAAGCTGGCCGAGTGCTTTGGCTTCTTCGTCGGCGCCGATGAGCAGCAAGGTGGCGCGGGCTTCGGCGATCAGGCGGTTGATGCGGTCCTGGTCGAGGGGTTCGGTCGGATCGCGGTAGTAGCGATCGAGCAGGGTCTCGGCTTCGGCGAGCAGACGGGAGAGTTCCCTTCCGATGCTGCGGCTGTCGGCTTCGGAAGCCTGGGCCTCGATCTCGGGCAGGGGGCGGTTGTCGATGAGGGCGCGCAGCCGCTCGACCTGCGTCTGGAGCCGCTGCTCGGTGCGCTCGTCCCAGTGGGCGGCGCGGCAGTAGGCCGAAAGGACGAGGAGCGTGCGGGCGAGCTCGAGCTGGGCCTGTGCGGCCATGGAGTCGTTGGGATGATCTTCCATCCATTGGACGAGGGCGGCGAGCGCCTCGATGGCCTGCTCGATGCTCTTGCGCCCCAGCGGCTGGGCGAGGCGGCGAACCGCGTCGAGATCCTGGGAGAACGAACCCAGGTGGAAGACGGGAGCCTGGGTGAGCCGTTCCCAGTGCTCGGCCAGTCGATCGAGCCCCTCGGCCAGGGCGTCGAGTTGGGCGCGCAGGGGAAGCTCGGGCAGGGGGAGATCCTGGTCTTCCAGGGCCTCGGCGAGCCGCCAGTGCTCGTGCAGCAACTGCTGCGCCCGGCTGTGGGGCTCGAGCTGGGCGACGGGATGGGTGAGTGCTTGCAAGAGCCGGCGGGGTGGGCGAGAGAATTTCCCGGCGTGGCGCATCGTGCGGTGCAGGTCGTGCAGGATGCGCTTGGAAGCCTCGTCGCGCGCCAGACGCCCTTCCCTGAGGGCGTCGGCATAGGCGAGCGCGGCCAGCCATAGGGGCTCCAGGGGGCGGCCGGCATCCAGCTTGAGCAAACCCGCGAGCGCCTCGCGGATGGGCGTGAGGGAGGCGACGGCTTCGCGCTCGTCGGCCGGTTTCAGCCAGCCGACGAGGCCCTGTTCGAAGCGGCGCAGCAAGGCGGCGCGGATGCGGGCTTCGTCGGAGACGACGGGCTGAGGCTGAGGTTGGATCGAGACTTCGAACTGGAAGAGATCGCTTTCGGCGGCGGTGGAATCGCCGGCGAGCGCGGCGAGCTCGAGGTAGTGCCGACGCAGGCGCAGCGGCTGGTCGCGTCCGGCGTGGATGAGCTCGAGGAAGTAGTTTTCGGCGGCGACGGCGGCGCGGTACAGCCGCTGCAGGGCTTCGGGATCGGGATCGGGCCGGGCGGAGATTTTTTCCAGGGCGCGGCCGAGCAGGTCGACGTAGTCGGCGAAGCCTTCGAGGCCCGCGACGATGAGCACGCCCCGGGTCTCGTGCAACGCCGCCCTGGCCTGCCGCAGTGCCGCGGGGTCGTTGTGCGCGCTGGCCCGCTCACAGGCCAGACGCGCCCCCGCGAGGACGCGTTCGACTTCTGGGGCGATCCAGGATAGGGGTTCGGAGGCGGGGCGATGCACCATGGCGTTCGTCTCGGGCGATCAGACGCGGAAACCGGCGACCGAACCGCGCAGATCGGCGGCGAGCTCGGCCAGCGATTCGACGGATTGGACGGTGCGTTCCGTCCCTTCCCGGGTCTGCTGCGTGATGGCGAGGATTTCGCGCATGAGGGCGGAGACCTGGGCGCCGCGTTCGGCCTGGGCCTGGATGTCGTGGGCGATCTGGGTGATGCGGGTGGCGGTCTCTTTGGCGACTTGCGAGATTTCCTCGAGGGCGGCGCCGGCCGAATCGGAGAGCGCCGTGCCGGCGACGACCTCGCGCGTGGCCGCTTCCATCGAACCCACGGCGTCCTGGGTGTCGGCTTGAATGGTCTTGACGATGGCGGCGATCTGCTTGGTGGCCTCGGCCGAGCGCTCGGCCAGCCGCTGCACTTCCTCGGCCACGACGGTGAAGCCGCGCCCCGCCTCGCCCGCGGCCGCGGCCTGGATGGCAGCGTTGAGCGCGAGCACGTTGGTCTGGTCGGTGATGTCGGAGATGAGTTCCACGATCTCGCCGATCTCCTGCGAGGATTCGCCCAGCCGCTTGATGCGCTTGGCGGTTTCCTGGATCTGGTCGCGGATGCGGTTCATGCCCTCGATGGTTTCATTCACCGCCTGCGCCCCTTTGGCCGAGGCTTCGAGCGAGCGGCCGGCGGAGGCGGCGGCGCCTTCGGCGGAAGCGGCCGTCTCATGCAGGGCGTGGGCCATGTCCTGGACGATGCCGTCGGCCTCTTCGATCTTTTCGGTCTGGGTCTGGGCCGCTTCGAGCAGCTCGCCGGAGATGCGGCGCGCTTCTTCGGTGGAGTCGGTGATGCGCTCGGCCGTGTCGTTGATGCGCCGTACCAGCGAGGCGAGCTCTTCGATGGCGTAGTTCACCGAGTCGGCGATCGCCCCCGTGATGTCTTCGGTGACGGTGGCGCGGATGGTGAGGTCGCCGTCGGCCAGGTCGGAAATCTCGTTGAGCAGCTGCATGATGGCCTGCTGCGTGCGGGCGTTTTCTTCTTCGAGCCGCTGCCGTTGGCGTTCGGCCTCGAGCTCCCGGGCGCGGGCGTCGTCGAGATAGGTCTTGCCCAGGGCGAGGAAGACGAGAATGAGGACGACGGCCGCCGCGATCATACCCTGATAGCGGGTCGAGAGGGCGTCGTCGCCGGCTTGCTGCACGCTCTGGCGCAGGGCGCTCGCTTCGCCGAGCATGCGTTCGAGCCGTTGGTCGATGGGGCGCAGGGCCGCCGCGACGTCGGACGGTTCGCTCGGGGGGGATTCGAGGAGTTTCTGCAGCTCGGGGCGCAGCTCGTTCCAGCTTTTCTGGAGCGAGCCGGCGTGCCCGGCGAGGCGCTCGTCTTCCGTAGCCATGTCCGACAGGGTGCGCAGCGCCTCTTCGAGGCGGCGGCGTTGCCCTTCCAGGGCTTTCACGGCCTCGGCATCGGCTTGGAGCGCCCGGGGCAGGGTTCGCCCCAGGTCGCTTAGGGCGTCCCGGGCCTGATCCGCCACAGCGAGGCGTTCGCGCGTGCTTGCCGCGGTGTAGCTGGCCGAGGCGACGAGGCCGACGAGGCCGAGGATCGATACGATCAGCAGGACCGACAGGAGAAGGATACGCTGCCGCAGCGCTCCCCCCTTCGTGCCGGGGGTCGTGGAGGTGTCGGCGGCCTCAGCAGGGGTGCGGGAGGAAAACAGACGAAACGCCATGGTAAGGTCCTCGTTGCTCGGATGCGGTCTTCAGGTCAGCTCGAACCGAGGAGGGACGAGCCGGAATCGATGCCATAGAAAAGCGGGTCGGTGATGAGCCGGCTCGCGTCGATCAGGATGCAAGGCCGGTCGTCATCGGGTGCCCGATAGGCGCGCACGTGCCAGGGGCGGGAAAGGGGATGCTCCATGGGCGTGAAGGACTCGAGGGGCCGCAGGCCGACTGCCTCGGGCAGCAGGAGCGCCGTGTTTTCGATGAGGCGGGTGGCCAGCACCAGGAGTTGCGCACGTTTGCTCCTCTGGGTGGGCGTGTGGTTCTCCAGCCAGCAGAGGTCGACCACGCCGATGAGGTTGCCGCGCACGTTGGCCAGACCCCGGTAACAGGCGGGGGCGCGGGGAACCGGGGCGAGGGTGAATTCGTTGGCGATGGCGGAGGCGTCGGTGAGGGGCAGCAGCAGCCGGTGACCGGCGGCGGGGAGCACCAGCCAGTGCTCGGTACGGGCGGCAGAGGCCTGGGCGAGCCGTTCGGCGAGCCGTTCCTGGAATTCGCGCAACGAAGTCCGTCGGGCCATGGGCGTCATTCCATGCTGCGGATGGCGGCAAGGAGCGCCGTTTCGTCGATGGGCTTGACGAGGTAGGCCACCGCGCCTTGCCGCAGGCCCCAGGCGCGGTCGGCTTCCTGGCCTTTGGTGGTGCAGATGATGACCGGGATGTGGCGCGTGGCCGCGTCGCGATGCAGCTGGCGCGTGGCCTGATAGCCGTTCATGCCGGGCATGACCACGTCCATCAGCACGAGGTCGGGGAGCTCGGCGCGCGCGAGCGCGAGGGCCTGTTCGCCGTTCTCGGCGGTGAGCACCTGATAGCCCTCGCGGGTGAGGAGCTCGGTGAGGGCGAGCCGTTCGGTGGGAGAGTCGTCGACGACGAGGATACGGCGGATGGGCATGGGCTCAATCTCCTTTCGCCGGGGGTCGCGCCTCGGTCTTGGGCGGCCAGTGCCGGGCGATGGCCTCCAGCAGCTCGTTCTTGGTGAAGGGTTTGGTGAGGTACTCGTCGGAGCCCACGAGCTGCCCCCTTGCCCGGTCGAAGACGCCGTCCTTCGAGGTGAGCATGATCACCGGGATGTGGCGGAATTTGGGATTTTGCTTGATGAGGGCGCAGGTCTGGTAGCCGTCGAGACGGGGCATCATCACGTCGATGAAGATGAGATCCGGCGCGAACTCGACGACTTTGGCGAGCGCGGAAAACCCATCTTCGGCCAGCATGACTTCGTAGCCGGCCTGGCCGAGGAAGATCTCCGCGCTGCGGCGGATGGTGTTGCTGTCGTCGACCACCAGGATGCGTGGTTTGCGTTCGGTGTTCACGTCGGATCCCCGTTCTTGGCAGGCAGGCCGTGTCGGCGATGATCCATGATACCATGATCCAATGCAAACGCGTTTTTCTCGGTCGCCCGCGCGCGGCCTGTATCTGATCACCCCCGACGAGCCTGACGACGGCGCCCTCTTCGCGGCGCTGCGCACGGCGCTCGCCGCCCGCCCGGTGCTGGTGCAATACCGCAACAAGGCGCTCGACCGCGCCGCCAGGGCACGTCAGCTCGAGCGCATCGCACCGCTGGTGCGGGCTGCCGGGGCGGCGCTCGTCGTCAATGACGATGTCGAGCTCGCCGCCCAGTTCGAGGCCGGGGTTCATCTGGGCAAAGACGACGGTTCGATCGTGCAGGCGCGGCGCTTTCTGGGGCCGCACGCACTCATCGGGGCGAGCTGCTACGCGGAGCTCGGGCGGGCGCAGGCGGCGCTCGCCGAAGGGGCGAGCTACGTCGCTTTCGGGGCGATGTATCCTTCCCCGACCAAGCCCCAGGCGAGCCGCGCCTCGCTCGAACTCCTGCGCTGCGCCCGCGCCGAGCTCGCCGTACCGATCGCAGTGATCGGTGGCATCACTTTGGAGCGCGCCGACGAGCTCGTCGCTGCCGGGGCCGATTGGCTCGCCGTGATCTCGGATCTCTTCGCCGCGCCCGATCCGCTGGAACGGGCGCTCGCCTGGGCGGCGTGGCACAATCGCGTTTTCGGCACGGAAGGGAAGGAACGATGACGGATCGCAACGAAGCGTGGTTCGAACGGGCCCGGCGCGTGATTCCGGGCGGAGTGAATTCGCCGGTGCGGGCGTTTCGCTCGGTGGGGGGCACGCCGCGCTTCATCCGGCGCGCGCAGGGCGCGTATCTGTGGGACGAGAACGGCACGCGCTACATCGACTACGTCGGCGCCTGGGGGCCGGCGATCGCCGGGCACGCGCACCCGAAGATCGTGGAAGCGGTGCAGCGGGCGGCCGCCGACGGACTCTCCTTCGGCGCCCCCACGGCGCTGGAAGTGGAGATGGCCGAGCGGCTCACGGCGCTGCTGCCGTCGCTCGAGCTGGTGCGGCTGGTGAGCTCGGGCACCGAGGCCACGATGAGCGCCATTCGCCTGGCGCGCGGCTACACGGGGCGTGCCTGCATCGTCAAGTTCGAGGGGTGCTACCACGGTCACGCCGACGCGCTGCTCGTCAAGGCGGGCTCCGGCGCCCTCACGTTCGGGCACCCGAGTTCGGCCGGCGTGCCCGAAGGGGCGGCGCGCGATACCCTGGTGCTGCCGTACAACGATCTGGCGGCAGTGGAGGCGGCCTTTGCCGAGTGCGGCGACGAGATCGCGGCGGTGATCGTGGAGCCGGCTGCCGGCAACATGAACCTCGTCAAGCCGCGTCCCGGTTTTCTCGAAGGACTGCGCGCGCTGTGCGACCGCCACGGCGCGGTGCTCATCTTCGACGAGGTGATGACGGGGTTTCGCGTGGGGCTGCAGGGGATGCAGGGTCGCACCGGCATCCGGCCCGACCTCACCACGCTGGGCAAGGTGATCGGCGGCGGCATGCCGGTGGCCGCCTTCGGCGGACGGCGCGAGATCATGGAGTGCGTCGCCCCGCTCGGGCCGGTGTATCAGGCGGGGACCCTGTCGGGTTCGCCCGTGGCGGTGGCCGCCGGACTCGCTTCGCTCGAGCTCGTCGCCCAGCCGGGATTCTACGAGCGGCTCGAAGCGCTCACCGCGCGGCTGGTGTCGGGATTGCAGCGTGCGGCCGAGGAGGCGGGCGTGCCGTTCGCGGCCGATTCGCTCGGCGGCATGTTCGGCCTCTATTTCGCGCCCCAGGTGCCGGGTTCCTACGCCGAGGTGATGGCCTGCGACGTCGAGCGCTTCAAGCGCTTCTTTCATGCCATGCTGGCGGCGGGGCACCATTTCGCGCCCTCCGCCTTCGAGGCGGGGTTCGTCTCGGCGGCGCACACCGAGGCGGACATCGACGCCACGGTGGAAGCGGCGCATCGGGCGTTCGCTACCCTTGGGCACCTCGAATAACCTGCTGCGCAGCGGTTCTTCGAGTGGCCCCCTTTGATCCTCAGCCCGCGAGCGCGGCGCGCAGGCGGGCATACACCGCCTGGGCGTCCGGGCGCACGCCGCGCCAGAGGAAGAAGCTCTCGGCGGCCTGTTCCACCAGCATCCCCAGGCCGTCGGCGGTGTGCGCGCCGTGCCGCGCCGCCTCGCGCAGGAAGGGCGTAGGGGCGGCGCCGTACATCATGTCATAAACGAAGGGCCTTGCGGCGAAGAGCTCCGGCGGCAGCGGCGGCAGCTCGCCGGCGAGGCTCGCGCTGGTGGCGTTGATCAGCAGCGTGAAAGGGGGGCGCAGCGCATCCCAGGTTTGCACGTCCAGTTTCACGCCCGTCTCGGCGGCGAGCGCTGCGAACGCGCGGGCGAGCGTCTCGGCGCGGGCAGGAGTGCGGTTGGCAAGCACCAGCCGCCGCGGCCGTTCGCGCAGAATCGGCCCCAGCACGCCGCGCGCGGCGCCGCCTGCACCCACGAGCAGCACCTCGGCTCCCGCGAGCGGCACGCCGTGGCGCCGTGTCAAGTCGCGCACCAGTCCCACCCCGTCCGTGTTGTCGGCCAGAAGCCGCCCCTCGCGTGCGATGAGCGTATTGGCGGCGCCGGCCTCGCACGCGCGCGGCAGCGCCTCGTCGGCGAGCGCCAGCGCCTCTTCCTTGAAGGGCAGCGTCACGTTGGCGCCGCGCCCTCCTTCGGCGAAAAAACGCCGCGCCGCTTCGGCGAAGCCCTCGGCGCCGGGGTCGATCGCCTCGTAGTCGAGATCCTGTCCCGTCTGTTCGGCAAAGGCGCGGTGGATGAAAGGCGACTTGCTGTGCGCCACCGGGTGGCCGAAGACGGCGTAGCGATCGGTCATTTCATTTCCCCTGCAGGCGCGATTCGCGGGTGAAGGTCCAGGTGCGCTTGATGACGATCACGTCGGTGTCGGCACGGATCTCCGGGGGAAACGGCGCATAAGGGGAACCGAGCCGGACGATGCGAAGCGCCGCCTCGTCGAGCACCGGCTGGCCGGAGGAGCGTTCGATGTGCGCGTCGATCAGCTCGCCATCGGCGCGGATCGACACCGACATGAGCAGGCTCCCGTAGAGTTTGCCCCGCGCTTCCTCGGGATAATTGAGGGTACCGATGCGCTCGACCTTGAGCCGCCAATCCTCGATGTAGCGCGCGAAGCGGTATTCCTTGACGTTGGCGCCGAAGAATCGCTTGCGAGGTTGCCCCGCCACGGCGCGTTCCGTGTCGTCGAGCGCCGCGTGCAGGCGGGCGACGCTCGCCGTCTGGTCGAGCAGGTCGAGGCCGCTCGGCGTGGGCGTGGCCGGAGCGGTGGGCTCGGGCGCGGAAGGAGTCGCTTTTTCAGGAGAGGGGCGGCTCAGCTTGCGCCTGGTGGTGCTGGCCGTTTCCTGATGTCGGCTGCGGGCTTCGAGCGGGCTGTCGCTGGGATGCTCGCGTTCGAGGGGAGGCTGGGCGGTGGTCGGAACGGGGGCGGTCTTCTCGTTGCCGCCGCCGGCAAGGGAGGTCTGGGCCAGGGCTTTTGCCTCTTCCGGCGTCGAGCGGCTATAGGCATTGACCAGGACGATCTCCAGCCCCTCGTCTTTCTGCGCCGCGAGCCGGGCTTCGGGCGGAACGAATCCCAGGGAGAGCAGCAGGGCATGCAGGGCGAGGGAAAGGAAGATCGCCCAAGCGAAGGGGGATCGCCGCCACTGCCGCCACGTGTGCGTTGCGGTATCGCGCAGGGAAAAAAGAGGCAGCGAACGGGGGTTCATGGCTCCACGATGAGGGCGGCGGTCGCGTCGGGGGATTCTTCCTGCGTAAGGAGACGACGGAAACGCAGCCGAAGTTCCATCTCGACGAGATCGATGCGCTCGACTTCCAGCTCGACCCGCCGACCCGCGTCGGTGGGGGGCAGGGAGGGAACCTTGGCGACGAGCGGGAGCCGCTCACAGCGCACGAGATCGTCACGCAACACCGTGGCGGTGAGCCGCTCCACCCGGTGCTGGCGCAGCCAGCGTAGGCACCAGTAGCGTTCCATGTGGCGCTGGAATTCCTGGTAGGTGGTGTAGGCTGCCTCGAACTGGCGCACGATGCCGAAGAGCTCCTGCCTCCGCTCGGGGAAAGGGGCGGGCGTGCCGCGTACCGTGGCAAGCAGCTGCATCTGGTTGACCAGGTCGACGTAGCGGCGCAGGGGCGAGCTCGACCAGGCATAGCAATCCACCCCCAGACCTTCGTGGCTCTCCGCCTCCAGCGCCATGCGCACCTTGCCGCCGGCGGGCTGGACGCGATAGATGCCCGGCAGCCCATGCTCCGCCAGGCGCTTGCCCCAGGTCTGGTTCGTGAGGATGGCGAATTCGCTCACCAGCTTGTCGATCGGTGCGCCGCGCGGGCGCGGGGTGATGCTCACCCAGCCGGGGCCGTCCTCCGTGACCCGCTCCCAATCGACGTGAAAGAGATAATCGATCTGATTCGGCGTGACCGAGGCTTTGCCGCGCCCCGCCTCGAGCACGGTGGCGAGCTCCCACAGCAGCTTGAGCTCCTCGCGCCAGGGCAGATCTTCGGGCAGGGCTTCCTGCAGCGTCTCTTCGTTGAAGAACGGCTCCAGGGCATGCAGGCGAAGGTTGGCCGCGATCGGCACGCGCTCGAGCCGCGTCTCCATGCCCTGGATGGCGAGCGAGGCATCGACGTCGAGGTACAAGGAGAGGGCGGGCGGGACGTGGCCTTCGGCCAGGGTGAAGCGATCGACCACGTCGGGCGGCAGCATGGTGATCTTGCGGCCCGGCATGTAGACGGTGGACATGCGGGCGCGGGCGATGGCATCGACCGCATCCCCGGGGGAAAGCCCCAGAGCCGGCGCGGCGATATGCACGCCGATGCGCCAGCCCCCGCCGGGGCGGCGGGTCACGGAGAAAGCGTCGTCGATCTCGGTGGTCGAGATGTCGTCGATCGAAAACGCCTGCACTTCGGCCAGCGGCAGATCCTCGCAAGGAGGCGGCTCGGGATGCTCGGGAAATTCCAGCCCTTCGGGGAAGACCTCGAAGAGGAAACGGCCGAAGTGGTAGTCGTGTGTCGAGGCGATCGCGCCGACCGAGAGCAGCAGCTGGGCCGTCGAGCAGCGCAGGGCGACGCTTGCGGCCTCCAGCGCCTGGGTTTCGGGGCGGTTGCGGTCGGGCCGGTAGAGGATCTGGGGCAGGGCCGCGGCGATCTCCTCGGGCAGACGTCCCGCTACGAGCTCGTCGCGCATGCGCTCGATCGCTTCCTGGCGCTTGCGTTTCTTCTCCAGACCGGCGAGCGCCGCCTGCAGGATCTCGGCCGGCGCCTTCTGGAAGCGTCCCTTGCCCTTGCGGTGGAAGTGGATCGGCGAGCCGTGCAGGCGCAGCAACAGCGCCGCCGCTTCGACCGCGGAGGGTTCGGCGCCATAGTATTCCCGCGCGAAGTCGAGATAGGAGAACTCTTCCTCGCCGCACACTTCCCACAGGAAGTCGGTGTCGAGCGCCTCGGCCCGGCGCTGGGCCTCGTCGAGCAGCGCCTGAGGTTCCGGTTCGCGGAAGGTGAGGAGCACGGCGTTGCGCTTGATCTTCAACCGGCGGCCGGAAGGAAGCTCGACGTGCAGCGTGGCCTCCTGCTCCGAGACGAGCGTGCCGGCCTTGAAGGCGCCGGACTCTTCGAAAAGGACGAACATGGAACGATGTCGAATGGCTTGATCGCCGGCAGTTTACCCGAAATCGGCGCGATGGCGGAAAAGACTCGGCGCAGCGGCTCAAGTTTTCCTCGCACCGGCCGATAATGCAAACCATGAGCTTCGTCGGGCCGAGAGGAGATACGACGCATCATGGACGCGATGAAAGGGATGACGGGATACGGGCTGCGCCTGCTCGTGCTCCTCGCGCTGGGCCTGCTCAGCCAGGCGGCGCTTGCCGAGTGGCAGACGGTGGCGCGCGACCGCGATCGCTTGGTGCAGATCGACCCGGCCACCTTGATTCCGGCCGAGGGCGGCATCAAGGTGGCGTGGGGACGCGTGGTCCTCAGCGCCGACGAAGCCAAGCGCCGCGGTTACGCCTCCGTCAAGGCGCTCAACCGCTTCGACTGCCAGCGCCGTACCTATACCACCGTCAAACGGGTGTATCTCGACGCCAACGACCTGCCGCTCTCCGAGGAGACCCTCCCCAAGCCGGAGGCGACGCCCATTCCGCCCGGCTCGGTCGACGAACGGCTGTGGCTGGTGGTCTGCCGCCCGCCCACGCCGGAGGAATTGAGCCGTATCGCCCAGGAAGCCCTGGGCTCGGCGCAGAGCGCGATGGAAGGTGCAGCCAAACAGCCCGCGCAGGCGGACGGAAAACCCTTGCCCCTGGGCGTCGACCTCGTCGATCCTTCGGCCTTGCCGCCCGAAGTGGCAAAGCTTCCGGTCCCTACGCCGCAGCCTGCAGTCAAGCCGCCGGTGAACCGTCCCGAGACTCCACCGCCGCCCTCTGCCGTGGCGCCTCAACCCCGGGCGCCGGCGCCGGTCGCTGCGGCTTCGGCCGCGGGGGGGCACCCTGCCGGCGTTCCCGCGTCCGCTTCCCGGCCACCGGTGCCGCGGGAAGCATCCCCTGCCATGGCCACTGCGGCACGCCGGCCGGTCGTCGCCCGTCGCACAGCTCCTTCGGGCAAGAACATCGCGGCGAAACGGCCCTCGCCCGGCGAATGGACCTACGCCGAGGGTCCGGCCGGCCCCGGGCGCTGGCACCTCCTCTCGCCCGACTGGCGCATCTGCCGCAAGGGCAAGCGTCAATCCCCCATCGCACTCGAAGGGGCGATTCCGGCCGATCTTCCGCCTCCTTTCTTCCGCTACCAACCCAGCCGGGTCGTCCTGCAGCAGGACAGGACGGGCCTGGTGCTCGAACCGGCGCGGGAACAGCGCCTGGGCTGGGAAGGAAAATGGTACCGGCTGGAGCGCATCAGCTGGCATCACCCCGGCATGCATCGGCTCGGGGTGCGCGTCGCCCTGGGGGAACTGGTCCTGCAGCATCGGGCCGAAGACGGCTCCCGCCTTTTCGTGGCCCTGCGCGTCGTCGCCGCCGAGCGCACCCATCCGCTGCTCGCCACGCTGGCGGACTGGGCCGGGCAGGGAAGCGCCGCACCGCGCGAATTGCCGCTCGACCTGCGCACGCTCGAACCGGTCGACGCCTCCTATTTCACCTACGAAGGCTCCGAGCCCTGGCCGCCGTGCCGCGAGGACGTGCGCTGGATCGTCTTCCGCGAGCCGCTCGAGGCCATCTCTACCGAGATCGCCCCGCTCACCCAGGGGCCGCGTACCAGCCGGCCGCTACAGCCGCGCCACGATCGACCCGTTTTCGGCATCGTGCGCTGAATGCCCGCCTCACAGGTCGGAGGGCAGCGGCGGGTCGGCGGCCTTGGGAGTGGCGGTGCTTCCGGATATACTGCCTCGATATCCAAGGTGGAGGCGTCCGTCCATGCCGACCGCGCTCGTTCGTTGCCGGGCTTTTTGCCTCCGCGCCGTGCTGCTGCCTGCCGCCCTGCTCGCCGCGCCTGCGGTGATGGCGGGCGAGACGCTCGTCTATCGTTGTACCTCTCCTGACGGCAGCATCCGCTTCGAGGCGAACCCCTGCGGCCCCGACGCCGCGGCAGTGACGCTGCGTCCGCCGCCGCCCTCGGCTCCGCCGGCGACAACGAAAAAAACGCGAGAGACCGTCGTCGAATCGCCCCAAGCGTTCGCCCTGCGCCAGCAGCGGCTCGCCCAGATCGAAAGCGAGCTGCGCGATCTCGCCCGCGAGCGCGATGCCTTGCGCGCACGCCACGCCGACGAGCGCATGGCGCTGGCGGTGCGCGAGCCTCCCGCCGACCTGAAACCCGCGCAGCGCGCAGCCTACGAAAAAGCCCGCGTGCGCGAGCGCGAAGGGGTGGAGCGGCGGCAGGTGAAGGAGATGGAATTCCTCGAGCGCCGCGCCGCGCGCCTGGAGCGCGAACGCACGCGCTTGCTGCAGCCGCCGGGACGGTGAGGCATCCCGCCGATCGGGGAGCGCCACCTGCACCTCGATCGCAGCGACGCCTCAAGGGGCGTCGGAATGAGGCGTTGCGTGGATGAGCCGGTGTTCCTGGTGGCGGATTTTGGCTTGACCATGTGCGCACAAATGGCGCACAATTGGATCTGCCATCAGGAGTCTATCAGGAGTCGTCCATGCCCACCCTTGCCAAAGACACCCGGCTGCATATCCGCTGCGATCAGGAGACGCGCCGTTTGCTCGACAAAGCCGCCGCGTATGCGCATATGAGCGTGTCCGAGTTCGTGCTCAGGAACGCGCTCGAGCAAGCCCGGTCGGTCGTGCAGGCCCACGAAGCCATCACCCTGTCTCAGGAGGATTTCGCGGCATTCTTGGACGCGCTGGATACGTCGGCCCCAGCCAACCCCGCATTGCAGCGTGCGTTCGTCCGTCACGCCAGGGATGTGCGGTAAATGGCCTATGTCATTCGCGCGTTCGACGGCGACGCGCGAACGGCCGGCTTCGATTGTGGCGAGAAGGCACTCGACGACTACCTGCAGCGCTACGCCTCGCAGGACATCAAACGCGGCGTGGCACGGATGTTCGTGGCCAGCCCGGTCGGGCATCCCCAGGTAGTGGCCGGTTTCTACACGCTCAGCGCCGCCAGCGTCGCTGCCGAGGCGCTCCCCGAGAAGTGGCGTAAAAAACTGCCGCACTACCCGGTGCCGGTGGCATTACTCGGCCGTTTGGCCGTGGACCGGACGTTTCAGGGACAGGGACTCGGTTCGATCCTGCTGGTCGATGCCTGCAAGCGCGTCGCCGCCGCCAGCGAAACGCTCGCGGTGGCCGCCCTCGTCGTCGACGCGAAGTCGCCCACAGCAGCCGCGTTCTACCGGCACTTCGGCTTCATCGAACTTCCCGGCCAGCCCGGCCGCTGGATGCTGCCACGCGCACACTTTGTGGATTTGGCGTGAGTCATCGTCTGCGCGTGGGTTATGTTCCAGATTTGGATGAGCTGCACCGCAATCTTGCCGTAGTCATTGCCCTGCCGCTCGAAGACGGCGAACCGAAGAGGGAATACGAGTTCGTCAGCCTCCATCAGGTCGCCGTGGCCGTGGCCAGCAGGGCGAGCAATTCCTCGCCCCAGCGCTCGCGCTTGCGTGCGCCGATGCCTTCGATTCCCGCCAGTTCCGCGAGTGTTGCCGGTGCGCGGCGCGCGAGTTCGCGCAGGGTCTTGTCGTGGAAGATCACGTAGGCCGGCACGCCTTCGGCCTGCGCCTGGCGCAGGCGCCAGCGCCGCAGACGCTCGAAGCGCGCCTGCTCGGACGGCGAGAGGGGTTCCGCCGCCGGCGCCGCGCTCGCCATTCCCGCGCCGCGGGCCGACCCTTTTGCCGCCGCGCGCGGCAGGGCGAGGGCGAAGGTTTCCTCGCCGCGCAGCAGGGGCTTGGCGCGCGGCGTGAGCACCAGGGCGCGATGCCGCTCGAAGTCGATCGAGAGATGGCCGCGCAGCAGCAGCTCGCCGAACACCGCCTGCCAGGTCTCGGCCGGCAGATCGACCCCCAGGCCGTAGGTGCTCACCCGGTCGTGCCCGCGGCGCACCACGGCCTCGCTCGCATGCCCGCGCAGCACGTCGATGAGGTGTGCCGCGCCGTAGCGCTGGCCGGTGCGATACACCGTGGAGAGCGCCTTGCGCGCCGCGTCCGTCGCCTCCCACGGCCGCACTGGCGCCAGGCATCGGTCGCAGCGCCCGCAGGGGCCGATGGTCTCGCCGAAATAGGCCAGGATCGCCTGCCGCCGGCAGCCGGTGCCCGCGACCATGTCCACCAGCGCGTCCAGCCGGCGGTGCGCCATCTCCTTTTGCTCCGGCAGCATGTCCGATGTTTCGACGAGTTGCCGGTGCCACGCCGCGTCCTCGCCGTCCCACAGGAGATAGGCCTGCGCCGGTTCGCCGTCGCGGCCGGCGCGCCCCGTCTCCTGGTAGTAGCCTTCGAGCGAGCGCGGCAGGTCGAGATGCGCCACGAAGCGCACGTCCGGCTTGTCGATGCCCATGCCGAAGGCGATGGTCGCCGTCATCACCAGGCCATCCTCGGCGAGGAAGCGCCGCTGATGGCGCTCGCGTACCTCGTGCGTGAGCCCGGCGTGGTAAGGCAGCGCCGGGATGCCGCGCTCGTTCAGCCAGCGGGCGAGCTTCTCCGTCTTGCCGCGCGACAGGCAATAGACGATGCCGCCGCCCTCGGGCGGTTGCCGCCGCAGGAAGGCGAGCAGCTGTGCGCGCCCGTCGCCGCGCTTGCGCTCGGCGGCGTAGAAGAGGTTGGGGCGGTCGAAACTGGTGACGAAGCGGCGCGCCTCGTGCAGCGCCAGGCGCGCGGCGATTTCCTCGCGGGCCGCCGCGTCCGCCGTGGCGGTGAGCGCGATGCGCGGCACCTCGGGGTAGCGCGCCGGCAGCATCGCCAGGTGAAGATAGTCGGGGCGGAAGTCGTGCCCCCACTGCCACACGCAGTGGGCCTCGTCGATGGCGAAGAGCGCGATCGCCCCCTGCGCGGCGAGCGCGTCGAGGAGCTCCAGGAAGCGGCGCGTCTGCAAGCGCTCCGGCGCGCAATAGAGGAGCTTCAGCCGCCCCTCGCGCGCCGCGCGCTCGATCGCCTCGGCTGCTTCCGGGGCGATACCCGAGTGCAGCGCGGCCGCGGCCACGCCGTTCTCCCGCAGCGCCGCCACCTGATCCTCCATCAGCGCGATGAGGGGCGAGATCACCACCCCCACGCCCTCGCGCAGCAGCGCCGGCAGCTGGTAGCACAGCGATTTTCCCCCGCCCGTGGGCATCAACACCAGCGCGTCGCCGCCGCGCGCCACGTGCGCCACGATCTCGGCCTGCGGGCCGCGAAAGCGCGCATGCCCGAAGACGCGCGCGAGCAACGCCTGCATGCGCGCGGCGAGCGCCGCGTCTTCCTCTTCCGCCACGAGCGCGCTCATCGGCTCGGCGCTACTCGGGACGATAGAGCTCGGCTCCGCCGCGCACGAATTCGCCCGCCTTTTCCTCCAGCCCCGCGGCGAGCGCCGCTTCTTCGGAGAGCGCCTTCTCTTCGGCGTAGAGGCGAACTTCCTGCGTGATCTTCATCGAGCAGAACTTCGGCCCGCACATCGAGCAGAAATGCGCCACCTTGGCCGACTCCTTGGGCAGCGTCTCGTCGTGGAATTCGCGTGCCTTGTCCGGGTCGAGCGAAAGGTTGAACTGGTCTTGCCAGCGGAACTCGAATCGCGCCTTGGAAAGGGCGTTGTCGCGGATCTGCGCTCCCGGGTGCCCCTTGGCAAGGTCAGCCGCGTGCGCCGCGAGCTTGTAGGTGACGATGCCTTCCTTCACGTCGGTCTTGTTCGGCAGCCCCAGATGCTCCTTGGGCGTGACGTAGCACAGCATCGCCGTGCCGTACCAGCCGATCTGCGCCGCGCCGATGGCGCTGGTGATGTGGTCGTACCCCGGGGCGATGTCGGTGGTGAGCGGCCCGAGGGTGTAGAACGGCGCCTCGTCGCACCATTCGAGCTCCTTGTCCATGTTCTCGCGGATGAGCTGCATGGGCACGTGCCCCGGTCCCTCGATCATCACCTGCACGTCGTGTTTCCAGGCGATGCGGGTAAGCTCGCCCAGCGTCTTCAGCTCCGCCAGCTGCGCGGCGTCGTTCGCGTCGTAGATCGAGCCGGGGCGCAGGCCGTCGCCCAGCGAAAAGGCCACGTCGTAGGCTTTCAGGATCTCGCAGATCTCCTCGAAGTGCGTATAGAGGAAATTCTCCCGGTGATGCGCCAGGCACCACTTGGCCAAAATCGAGCCGCCGCGCGAGACGATCCCCGTGAGGCGCTCGGCCGTGAGCGGGATGTGGGCAAGCCGCACGCCCGCGTGGATGGTGAAGTAATCCACCCCTTGTTCGGCCTGTTCGATGAGCGTGTCGCGGAAGAGCTCCCAGGTGAGCTCCTCGGCCTTGCCCTCGACCTTCTCCAGCGCCTGGTAGATGGGCACCGTGCCGATCGGAACGGGGCTGTTGCGGATGATCCACTCGCGCGTCTCGTGGATGTGGCGGCCGGTGGACAGATCCATCACCGTGTCGGCCCCCCAGCGGATCGCCCAGGTCATCTTGTCGACTTCTTCCTGGATGTCGGAGGCGAGCGCCGAGTTGCCGATGTTGGCATTCACTTTCACCAGGAAGTTGCGCCCGATGATCATCGGCTCGGATTCGGGATGATTGATGTTGGCCGGGATGATCGCCCGGCCGGCGGCCACTTCCGCGCGCACGAATTCCGGCGTGATCTCCTCGGGGATGCGGGCCCCGAAACGCTGCCCTGGATGCTGGCGCGCGAGGATCTGCGCGAGGCGCTCGCCGCGCGGGCCGCTTCGCGCCAGCGCCTCGAGATACGCCCGGCGGTTCTGGTTCTCACGGATGGCAATGAACTCCATCTCGGGCGTGACGAGGCCGCGGCGCGCATAGTGCAGCTGCGTCACGTTCGCGCCGGGCTTGGCGCGGCGCGGGGTGCGCGCAAGGCCCGGAAAGCGCAGCCCGGCGGTGGCGGGGTCCCGCAGGCGCGCCTGCGCGTGCGCACTCGTCGGGCCGGGCAGTTCCTCGGTGTCGCCGCGCTCTTCGATCCAGGCCCGGCGCAGCGGCGGCAGACCCCGGCGGATGTCGACCTGCGCCTCGGGGTCGGTGTAGGGGCCGGAGGTGTCATAGACGTAGATCGGCGGGTTGGGCTCGGCGCCGAAGGAAGCCGGCGTGTCCGCCTGCCGGATCTCGCGCAGGGGTACGCGCAGGTCGGGGCGCGAGCCCTGCACGTAGATCTTGCGCGAATTGGGGAAAGGCTGCACCGCGGCGGCGTCGACGCGCGCGCGCTCGGCGAAAAAATGGTCTCTGGCGTTCATGGATGCGCTCTCTGGCTGGGGAGGGCGAAGCGCCCGTCGCCCCATTATAGCCAGAGCGCGTGGAAGTGATGCAGCGGCCCGTGCCCGTGGCCGACGGCGAGCGCGCCGCTTGCCGCGATCGCCTCTTGGAGATAGCGGTGCGCCTCGCGGACCACCTCACGCATCGCCGCGTCGGTGAGCGGCGAGCCGGCCCGGGCGGCGAGCGCCGCGATCGCCGCGGCGTAGGTGCAGCCGGTGCCGTGCGTGTTCTTCGTCGCCGCCTTGGGGGCGGCGAATTCGTGCAGGTGCTCGCCATCGAAGAGCAGATCCACCAGTTCGCTCCCCGGCAGGTGCCCGCCCTTCAGGAGCACCCAGTGCCCGTCGTCGGTGGGCAGGAGCGCGCGCAGCGCCTCGGCCGCGCGGATCATCTCGCGCCGGCTCTCCGGCGCCGTGCGCCCCAGCAGCACCGCCGCCTCCGGCAGGTTGGGCGTGATCACGGTAGCGAGCGGCAGCAGCGCCTCCACGAGCGCGCCCACCGCCTGGCGGTCGAGCAGGGCATCCCCGCTCTTCGCCACCATCACGGGGTCGACCACCACGATGGGGCTTTGCCCCTGCGCCCGCCAGTGGGCGAGCCGCTCGGCCGTCGTCTCGATCACCGCGGCGCTGGCGAGCATCCCCGTCTTGGTGGCGGCGATCGCCACGTCGGCGAAGAGGGTGTCGAGCTGCGCGCGCAGGAAGTCCGCCGGCGGCACGTGCACCGCGCGTACGCCCTGGGTATTCTGCGCCGTGAGCGCCGCCACCACGCCGCAGCCGTAGGTGCGCAGCGCGGCGAAGGTCTTGAGATCGGCGTAGAGGCCGGCGCCGCCGGAAGGGTCGATGCCGGCAATCGAGAGTACGTTGGGCACGGCCTCAGGCATGGGCGGGCACCTCCGCACTCATGCCCTGCGTCAGCCACGCGCGCAGTTTCTTGATCGCCGCCGCCTCGATCTGGCGGATGCGCTCGGCCGAGACGCCATACTCCGCCGCCAGCGCCTGCAGCGTCTCCGGCTCCTCGGCCAGCCAGCGTCGGCGCACGATGTCGGCGCTGCGCGCATCGAGCCGGGAGAGCGCCGTGCGCAGCCCCTCGTCGGCGAGCCAGTGCGCCTCCGCTTCCAGCACCGCCTCCTCGGGCGTGGCGCCGGGATCGGGCAGATAGGCGATCGGCGCGGGGAGCGCATCTTCCTCGCCCTCCACCGTGGGCGCCTCCAGCGGCACCTCCGCCCCGGCAAAGCGCGCCTCCATCTCCAGCACCTCCTCGGGCTTCACCCCCAGCTCCTCGGCGATCGCCCGCGCCTCGGCCGGCTGCAGCGCGTTCCTCGAACCTTTGAGGCGGCGCAGGTTGAAGAAGAGCTTGCGCTGCGCCTTGGTGGTGGCGATTTTCACCAGGCGCCAGTTGCGCACGATGAACTCATGGATCTCCGCCTTGATCCAGTGCACCGCGAAGGTGACGAGCCGCACGCCGCGCGTCTCGTCGAAGCGGCGCACCGCCTTCATCAGCCCCACGTTGCCCTCCTGGATGAGGTCGGCTTCCGGCAGCCCATAGCCGAAATACTGCCGCGCGATCGCCACCACGTAGCGCAGGTGCGCCAGCACCAGGCGCCGCGCCGCCTCCAGGTCGCGCTCCAGGCGCCAGCGCCGGGCGAGCTCCTTTTCCTCCTCGGCGGAGAGCGGCGGGATGCTGCGCACCGCCCGCACGTACTGCTCCAGACTGGAGACGGGGCCCGGAAGCCCTGCCGCGTATCCCAGCGGTACGACCGCACTCATCGTCATCCTGCTCCTCCGTTCGTTTTTGCGCCCATGCAATTTAGCACTCGTGGCATGAGAGTGCCAACAGGTGTCTGCGGTTCCACTTCTGCTCCCTTGTCGCATTCACACAACAGCTTTCATCAATTTTGTTGTTTTCAGTATTTCCAATTGTTGGAGTAACAAAACTTATGTAAAAATCCGTTGCCCGCGTCTTCGAGGGACGCGGTGATCGATGGAGGGGAGTTTCCGCGCCTCCTGTTTACGGAATCGAAGGGAGACCAGAAATGAAAAAGAAACTGCTTGCATTGGCAGTGCTCGGCAGCCTCGCCGCGCCGGTGTTCGCGCAATCCAACGTCCAGATCTATGGCGTTGCCGATGCTTACATGCGCTACGGGCAGCTGATGGGCGACGATTTGATGAGCGTGCACGACGGCGGTATTGCCGGCAGCCGCCTCGGTTTCCGTGGCGAAGAAGATCTTGGCAACGGTTTGAAGGCGGTATTTTTGCTCGAGGAAGGATACGATATCAGCACCGGCAAGTCAGCCTATATGAGTGGAACGGATTCTGCGGCAAACTCCGGCAGCGACGTGTTCACACGCCAGGCCTACGTCGGCCTCAAAGGCTCCTTCGGCCAAGTTGCCTTGGGCCGGCAGTATGCTCCGGGCTACTTTGCCGATCCCTATGATCCATTCATGGGCGGCACGGTTGGTCCGATGGCTGACTTGACGACATTCGGCGGCCTCACCATTCAGCCGGCTTCGCTGGCGCGCTGGAACAATTCGGTGGCCTACAATGGTACCTTTCAGTCGGTGAGCATCGCCGCCATCTACTCGGCAGGTAACAGGGAAACCGAGATGGCGGGGTCAAGCGGCTATGATGCCAGCGACGACGACAAGTACGGCGTTTCGCTGAAATATGACAACGGGCCGCTCAAGCTGGGAGCCATTTATCAAGGTGTCAAATTCAAGTCTCGCTTTTCAGGGGGTTCATACATCGACTCGCCTGCCGACCGAGACGAAACCCAGCAAGATTGGTTGATCGGCGCCGCCTACAACTTCGGCGTGGCAACGGTGATGGGTCTCTATCAAAAAGGCTCGGACGTGTTCGGCAGGAGCGATCTCGACGTCGACTTCTGGCAGCTCGGTGCGGTCGTGCCGGTCGGCCCTGGAAATATTCGATTGGCATACGGGCAGGAAAAAATCGACACGCCGACCGGCCCCGATTACAAACCGAAGTCGTTCACTCTGGGTTATACCCAGGACCTCTCCAAACGTACTGCCGTCTATGTCGGTTATCACTATACCGACTATGATGATATGCCGTGGGGGACGGCACTGGACTATGGATTCGTAGCCGGTGCGAATGGCCACAGCACGACGAAGCCGGAGAATATGGATTCCACCAGCTTTGCATATGTCGGGATGATCCATAGATTCTGATTGGCGGCCAATCCCCTTCGACGTGCCTCCCCCGTGCCGTCTGCGGCGACGGGGGCTTCGTTTCTGCCGGCGCAGCATCGTGCTGCAATGCGTCGCCGCCATGACTGTTGTGGCGATACAACACCTTTGCCGTGAAATCATACCCTCCGCCGAAGCCTCCCTTGCCATCGTTCCCCGTCGCGGCCACAATATCATCAAGCTTCGCTCGGTTCAGTTCAGCGATGCTTTTCGGTGGGCGGCATCCTCCGCCCGAAGACGGACTTCCTTCTTGCAAGAGAGGAGAAACACGATGCAAAAGAAACTGATCGCACTGGCGGTGGCGGGCCTCGTCTCGGCGCCGGTGTTCGCGCAGTCGAACATCCAGATCTACGGTGTCGCCGACGCCTACATGAAGTACGGCGACTTCATGGGTGACGACGCGATGGGCGTCGACTCCGGCGGTCTGGCGGGCAGCCGCATCGGCTTCCGTGGCGAGGAAGACCTCGGCAGCGGCCTGAAAGCCGTGTTCGTGCTGGAACAAGGGATCAACATCGATAGCGGCAAGTCGACGGGGATGACGGGGGATGACGATAAGAATAGTGGTGACCAGACCTTCACCCGCCAAGCCTACGTCGGTCTGAAGGGCAACTTCGGTCAGGTCGCGTTGGGCCGTCAATACGCGCCGGGCTATTTCATCTATGCCTACGACGCGTTGCTCTCGGCGACGCCCAGCCCACAGAGCTGGCTGTCGCTGCTGGGCAATCTGACCATCACCCCGAACTCGCCGGCGCGCTGGAACAACGCCGTGGCCTACGACGGGGTCTTTCAGTCCGTTTCCTTGAGCGCCATTTATTCGGCGGGTAACCGCGAAAGCGACTCGGGGAAAAATCTTCTCAGCCCCAACGGCAAGCGCGTCGATTACGACGACGACGACAAATATGGCCTGGCCCTGCGCTACGACAACGGCCCGCTGAAAGTCGGCGCCATCTACCACGGCATCAAGTACAGCGGGCAGAACGTCTCCGATAAGTACGCCAAAGGGGATGATACCCAGAAAGAATGGTTCCTGGGCGCCTCCTACAACTTTGGCATGGCTACGCTCGCCGGCTCCTACCAGCAGGGCCGCGACGTGATGGGGGTGAACGGTTTCGACGTCGATCTGTGGCAGGTGGGCGTGATCGTGCCGGTGGGCGTGGGCAACATCCACTTCTCCTACGGGCAGGCCGATCTCGACAAGGTGGACAATGTCCTGTCGCGCGACGTGAAGCCCAAGTCCTTCACTGTGGCCTATACCCATGCGTTCTCCAAGCGCACCACCGGGTATCTCGGCTACAACAAGATCGACTACGACGATCTCACCTGGAACGACGCCTTCAACCTGGGGCAGACCGATTCCTCCTTCAATGGTCATTCTGGGACGGGCAAGGTGGACGACACCGACCTCTTCTTCGTCGGCATGTCCCATTCCTTCTGACGCCGACCGGTCGTTTTTCCATTCCATCGGGGAAAGGGGCTTCGGCCCCTTTTCTTTTGTGACGGCGGCGGGAACTCGTACCCGCCTCTCGGTTGACGTTGACGTCAACGTCATCTTCGCGCTACATTTCCGTTTGAAAAAACCGCATCGCACGAGGAGGGACTTTCATGAGCGATCCGCACGTCCAGCACAAAATCGCCCCGTACAAGCCGAAGAACAAGGTGCGCTTCGTCACCGCGGCGGCGCTCTTCGACGGGCACGACGCCTCGATCAACATCATGCGCCGCATCCTGCAAGCGACCGGCTGCGAGGTGATCCACCTGGGGCACAACCGCTCGGCGGGCGAGATCGTGCGCGCGGCGCTGCAGGAGGACGTGCAGGGGATCGCCGTGACGAGCTACCAGGGCGGGCACGTCGAGTTCTTCAAGTACATGGTCGATCTGCTGCGGGCGAACGGCGGCGAGAAGATCAAGGTGTTCGGCGGCGGGGGCGGGGTGATCGTGCCGCCCGAGATCCGCGAGCTCGAAGCCTACGGGGTGGAGCGCATCTATTCGCCGGAAGATGGCGCCCGTCTGGGGCTGCAGGGCATGATCAACGACGTGGTGCAGCGCGCCGACTTCGATCTCAGCCACGAGGCGCCGGCCACGCTCGAAGAGATCCTCGAGCGGCTGGGGCAGGGCGACTGGCGCACGCTCGCGCGGGTGATCACGGCGCTGGAGAACGACGCCTATCCCGATTCCATCCGCCGGGGGCTACTGGAGGCGGCCGCTTCGCTGCGCGTGCCCACGCTCGGCATCACCGGCACCGGCGGGGCGGGCAAGAGCTCACTCACCGACGAGCTGGTGCGCCGCTTCCGGCTGGACCAGGAGGACCGGCTGAAAATCGCCGTCATCTCCATCGACCCCTCGCGCAAGCGCACCGGCGGGGCGCTGCTGGGCGATCGCATCCGCATGAATTCGATCGAGCACGAGAACATCTACATGCGCTCGCTCGCCACGCGCGACACGGGCAGCGAGGTGTCGCGCTCGCTCAGGGAAGTGATCGCCGCCTGCAAGCTCACCGGCTACGATTTCGTCATCGTCGAGACTTCCGGCATCGGCCAGGGGGATGCGGCCATCGTCCCATACGTGGATACCTCGCTCTACGTGATGACGCCAGAATTCGGCGCCGCTAGCCAGCTCGAGAAGATCGACATGCTCGATTTCGCCGATTTCGTGGCGATCAACAAGTTCGACCGCAAAGGGGCGGAGGATGCGCTGCGCGACGTGCGCAAGCAGTATCAGCGCAACCGCGAGCTCTTCCATCTGGCGCCGGAAGAGATGCCCGTCTTCGGTACCATGGCCTCGCGTTTCAACGA
The DNA here is from genome assembly GCF_006503695.1 of Tepidiphilus succinatimandens. Classification (GTDB taxonomy): domain Bacteria; phylum Pseudomonadota; class Gammaproteobacteria; order Burkholderiales; family Rhodocyclaceae; genus Tepidiphilus; species Tepidiphilus succinatimandens. The sequence goes on along the minus strand of NZ_SBIK01000014.1, from coordinate 35,222 downwards.
CGACGGCGTCACCGCGCTCTACCAGGCCATGTTGCCGCGGCTGGTGGCGCAGGGGTTGAACGCGAAGATCCCGGGCAAGCTGCCCGTGGTGTCGGTGCGCGCGTCCAGCAAGGGGCGGGCCATCATCCCGGCCGAGCGTGCCCGTTATCTCGCCGAGATCGCGCAGACGGTGCGCGACTATCATCGCCAGGTGCAGGCGCAGGCCCGCATCGCGCGCGAGCGCCAGTCCCTGCGCATCGCCAAGGCGCTCTTCGAGCGCTGTGGCAAGCCGGCCGAGCATTTCGACGAGCTCATCGCCTGGAAGGACGGGGAACTCACGCCGCACGCCAAGAAGCTGCTCGACCAATGGCCGACGCTGCGCGAGCTCTATGCCCAGGACGAGTATGTGGTGAAGATCCGCGGCAAGGAGATCCGCACCAGGCTCTATCACGAGTCGCTCTCGGGCAACAAGATCCGCAAGGTGGCGCTGCCCACGTTCGAGGACGAGGGCGAGGTGCTCAAATTCCTCATGAAGGAGAACGTGCCCGGCTCTTTCCCTTACACGGCCGGGGTCTTCGCCTTCAAGCGCGAGAACGAGGATCCGACGCGCATGTTCGCCGGCGAGGGCGACCCGTTCCGCACCAACCGGCGTTTCCGCAAGCTCACCGAAGGGATGCCGGCGGCTCGGCTCTCCACCGCCTTCGACTCGGTCACCCTCTACGGCTGCGATCCGGATGAGCGGCCCGACATCTACGGCAAGATCGGCAACTCGGGCGTGTCGGTGGCCACGCTCGACGACATGAAGGTGCTCTACTCGGGATTCGATCTGTGCGCGCCGAACACCTCGGTGTCGATGACCATCAACGGGCCGGCGCCGATGATCCTGGCGATGTTCTTCAACACCGCCATCGACCAGCAGATCGACAAGTTCCGCGAGCAGAACGGGCGCGAGCCCACGGAAGAGGAGGCGGAGAAGATCAAGGAGTGGGTGCTCTCCACCGTGCGCGGCACGGTGCAGGCCGACATCCTCAAGGAGGATCAAGGCCAGAACACGTGCATCTTCTCCACGGAGTTCGCCCTGAAGCTGATGGGCGACATCCAGGAGTACTTCGTCCATCACGACGTGCGCAACTTCTACTCGGTGTCGATTTCGGGCTATCACATCGCCGAGGCCGGGGCGAACCCCATCACCCAGCTCGCCTTCACGCTCGCCAACGGGTTTACCTACGTGGAAAGCTATCTGGCGCGCGGCATGCACATCGACGACTTTGCGCCCAACCTTTCCTTCTTCTTCAGCAACGGCATGGATCCGGAGTACGGCGTGATCGGGCGCGTGGCGCGGCGCATTTGGGCGATCGCCATGAAGCATCGCTACGGGGCCAACGAGCGCAGCCAGAAGCTGAAGTACCACATCCAGACTTCGGGGCGCTCGCTGCACGCGCAGGAGATGGATTTCAACGACATCCGCACTACCTTGCAGGCGCTCATCGCCATCTACGACAACTGCAACAGCCTGCATACCAATGCCTACGACGAGGCGATCACCACGCCCACGGAGGAGTCGGTGCGCCGGGCGATGGCGATTCAGCTCATCATTAACCGCGAGTGGGGTCTGGCGAAGAACGAGAACCCGAACCAGGGCAGCTTCATCATCGAGGAGCTCACCGACCTCGTGGAAGAGGAGGTGTTGCGCGAGTTCGAGCGTCTGGCCGAACGCGGCGGGGTGCTCGGGGCGATGGAGACGGGCTATCAGCGCAGCAAGATCCAGGAAGAGTCGCTCCATTACGAGCAGAAGAAGCACGACGGGAGCTTGCCCATCATCGGGGTGAATACCTTCCGCAATCCGAAGGGCGACGTCATCCCCGAGAAGCTCGAGCTCGCGCGCTCGACCGAGGAAGAGAAGCAAAGCCAGCTGCGCCGCCTGCGGGAATTCCACGAGCGCAACCGCGAGGAGGCGCCGAAGTGGCTCGCCAAGATCCAGGAGACGGCCATGGCCGGCGGTAACGTCTTCGAGGTGCTGATGGACGCGGTGCGCTACTGCTCGCTGGGGCAGCTGTCGCAGGCGCTCTACGAGGTGGGCGGGCAGTACCGGCGCAGCATGTGAGGTATGTGCCGCCCTGGACGGACGTCGCCGTGGCGGCGTCCGTCCGGCGCTTTCAGCAGCCGGCGGCGTGGTCGCGCTGGACCAGCGTCTTGATGAGGGCGAGCTTGCCGTGGAAGAAGTGGTCCGCCCCGGGGATGACGACGACGGGCCGCGTCTGTGGGCGGGCCCAGTCGAGGACGCGCGCGAGCGGGGCGATGTCGTCGTGCTCGCCGTGGATCAGCAGCGCCGGCAGCGTCTCGGGAAGCGTGGGCGTGTCGTACTGCTTGCCGCTGCCCAGCGCGAGGCCATGCGGCAGACCCACGAGCGTGAGGTGGCGCGGCGGGTCGGGCAGCCGTCCGACGACGCGGGTCTGCACGTAGGCGCCGAAAGAAAAGCCCGCGAGCGCGAGTTCGCCTTCGCCCCAGCGCTCGCCCGCCCAGGCAAGGAGCGCGAGCATGTCTTCCGTTTCGCCTTCGCCGTGGTCGTGCCGGCCCTCGCTGCGCCCGACGCCGCGAAAGTTCGGCCGCAGCGCGGCGTAGCCGAGTTCGGCGTAGGCGCGCGCGAGGGTGTAGGTGACCTTGTTGGTGTTGGCTCCGCCGAAGAGCGGGTGGGGATGGCACACGAGCGCCACGCCGCGCGGCGCGGCGGGCAGGTCGGCGAGCACTTCGATCGTGCCGGCCGGGCCGGGGGCGAGCAGAGTCTCGACGCGAATCCGGGTCATGATCGTTCGGGCAGTCGCAAGCGCTCGACGGGGCGGCCACCGACGAGATGCTCGTCGATGATCTCGTCGATGTCGGCCTCGTCGAGGTAGGTGTACCACACGCCTTCGGGGTAGACGACCAGCACCGGCCCTTCGTCGCAGCGTCCGAGGCAGCCGGCCTTGTTGATGCGTACTGCCCCTTTGCCCTTCAGGCCCAGCGCCTCGATGCGGGCCTTGGCATGCGCGAGCAGGGCGCTCGCGCCGTGATCCTCGCAGCAGGCTTCGCCCGCCGGGCGCTGGTTGCAGCAGAAGAAGACGTGGTGGCGGTAGTAGCCCATCGTCAGAACTTCACTTCGAGCACGACGTGGTGCAGGTTGAGTCCGTCGTTGTCGCTGGCGATGCCGGCGTTGGAGTAGTGGGAGAAGCGATAGCCGATCGACCAGGTCTGGTCGATCGAGACGCCGACGCCGATCTGCTCGGTAAACTGGAAGGCGCTGCCCAGATCCTTGTCACCGAGGTGGGTGTCGCTGAAGCCGGCACCGCCGAGGCCGAGGTCGAGGTAGGGGCGCACGGCGCCCATGCCGCGTTCGAGGCGGAAGCGCAGGAGCGCGCCGAGCTCGCCGGCATCGTCGTTGCCTGGATGGTTGCCGTCGTACTCGAGGTAGGAGGCTTCGACTTCGGGCGAGAGGGTGGCCTGCCAGCCGCCCCAGACGTCGCCCCAGAAGGGCTTGAAGCGGTAGGAGAGGCCATAGCGGTCGATGTCCCCGTCTTGGCCGTAGAAGGCGGTCATCGAATTCTTGTCCTGGGCGAGGACGGGCAGGCTCAGGCAGGCGGCGATCAGTGCCGGGACGAGACGTTTCATTGGGTGCTCCCAAGGTGGTCGTTATGGTACGAAATCATACGCCGAAACGCTCCGGGCCGTATCCACGGGCGAGTTCGCGGGCGTCGGGTTCGGCGAGCAGCAAGGCGACGAAGTCGGATAGAGTTCAGTATAGTCCGTCCGCGTCAGGGAAACGCTGAATGATTCGCTGCGCGGGCGAATTGCTGCGTTGCGCGGTGCTCGATCCCTCGCCTATCTACTCGATATGTCTCGGTCGCTGCGCTACCTTCCGCCTTGCGTTTCATCCCGCTCGCTCATTTCTTCAGCGTCCCCTAGAGGGCGAGGCTGCGCCCGCCATCGACGGCGAGGATCTGGCCGGTGACGTAGGGGGCGTCTTCCAGGAGGAAGCGCACGGCGCGGGCGATGTCGCCGGGTTCGCCCAGGCGCTGCAGCGGGATCTGGGCAAGGATGCGCTCGCGCTCGGCGGGCGGGTATTGATCGTCTTCCGGCCACAGGATGGCGCCGGGGGCGATGCCATTGACGCGCACCGCCGGGGCGAGCTCGATGGCGAGCGCCCGGGTGAGACCGGCGAGCGCCGCCTTGGCGGCGGTGTAGACGGGGTAGCGCGGTAGCGGTCGCTCGGCGTGGATGTCGACGACATTGACGACCGCGCCGCGCCGGCGCGCGAGCTCGGGCGCAGCCGCCTGGGTGAGGAAGAAGGGGGCGCGGGCGTTGGCGCCGAGCAGATCTTCCCACTGCCCGGGGGTGACCTCGGGAAGCGGCGTGGGGTAGAAGCTGGAGGCGTTGTTGACCAGCGCGTCGAGCCGGCCGAAGCGGTCGAGCACGGCGGCGACGAGCGCGGGGGCACACGAGGGGGCGGCGAGCTCGGCGGCGAAGGCGGCGGCGCTGGCGGGGCGCTCGGCGTTGAGCTCAGCGGCGAGCTGCTCGGCGGCCGTCGCCGAGGTGCGATAATGCAGCGCGACGTTCCAGCTGTGTGCGTGCAGATGGCGGGCGATGGCTGCACCGATGCGCCGGGCGGCGCCGGTGATGAGGACGACGGGGCGATGCTCGGGGGGCGAGGAGGTCATGGCTTCGTCCAGCGGGCAGAAACCAGACAATGGTAGCGTGAAACGGGGGGCTCGAGTGTTCGAACGGGAGCGGACGACGAGGGGATTGCCGGCGCCGGAGCCGGAAGTGGTGGCGGCGAGCGAAGTCTTGCGCGCGCGCATCGCGGCGCGCATCGGGGAGGCCGGCGGCTGGGTGCCGTTCGCCGATTACATGCGCTGGGCGCTCTACGAGCCGGATCTGGGCTATTACAGCGGCGGAGCGACGAAGTTCGGCCCGGCGGGAGATTTCATCACCGCGCCGGAGATCACGCCGCTCTTCGGGGCGACGCTCGCCGAGGCGATCGCACCGGTGCTGCGGCAGACGGGGGGGATCGTGCTCGAAGCCGGGGCGGGCACGGGTTTGCTCGCAGCCGACGTGCTGCGCCGGCTCGCCGAGCTCGGGACGCTGCCCGAGCGTTACGCCATCCTGGAGGTATCGGGGTCGCTGCGTGCGCGCCAGCAGGAGACGATCGCGGCGCAGGCGGGGGAGCTCGCCGAGCGCGTGGTCTGGCTCGATGCCGTGCCCCAGTCTTTCTGCGGGGTGCTGCTCGCCAACGAAGTGCTCGACGTGCTGCCGGTGCATCTGGTGGGCACGGCCGAAGGGGAGGTGTTCGAGCGCGGCGTGACGGTGCGCGACGGGGCGCTCGCCTGGGAGGATCGTCCGCCGACGCCGGCGGCGCTCGCCGGGCTGGAGGGGATCGAATTGCCCCGGCTGGAGGGGCAGGAGTACGTGACGGAAATCCATCCGGTGGCGCGCGCCTGGGTGGGGACGCTCGCCCGTGCCCTGCAGGCGGGCATGCTGCTCTTGATCGACTACGGTTATCTGCGGGAGACGTATTACGTGCCGTGGCGCTGGCGCGGCACGCTGCAATGTTATTTTCGCCACCGGGTGGTGGAGGATCCGCTGTGGCTGCCGGGAGCGATGGACATCACCAGTTTCGTCGATTTTACTGCCGTGGCCGAGGCGGCCGAGGCCGAGGGGCTGGAGACGCTGGCCTTCATGAATCAGGCGGGGTTTTTGCTGGCCAACGGCATCCTGCAGCGGCTGGAGGAACGCGCCGAGCCGGGGAGCCTCGCGTACCTCAAGGCGGCGCGCGCCCTGCAGCGGCTCATCATGCCGCACGAGATGGGGGAGCTCTTCAAGGTGATCGCGCTGGGGCGGGGGATCGAGCTGCTTCCTTGGGAATGAGCGCGTTCAGGCGGCTTGCGCTGCCGGCTGCAGCACTTGGGCGATGGCCTGCGCGGCGCGCTCCCAGCCTGGTTCGAGCATGAGGGTGTGGCCAAACTCGGGAAGGATGCGGGCGGTGGTGCCGTAGAAACGCGCCGTGGTCTCCACCTGGTCGGGCGGGATGATTTTGTCGTGTTCGGCGCCGAAGACATGGACCGGTGCGGGGTGCTGTCTGGTTCGATCGATGCGCGAAAACCCCATCATGTCCCAGATGGCGCGCAGCGATTCGGGGCCGCTCGCGGCCAGGTAGCGGGCGAGATCCGCTTCGGGCGGCAGATGGTGGAAGAGTGCCTCGACCAGGCTGCGGTGCGGTTTGCGCTTGCCGGTCATGAAGAGGTTCATCTCGAGCAGCGCCAAGGGCGAGCTCAGCAGCATGTGCAGGAGCGACCCGGCAAGCCCGGTGGGCGGTACCGAACACAGCAGCACGATCGCCGGAAAAGGGTGGCGCTCAAGCGCTTTCTGGGCGACGAATCCGCCCATGGAGTGGCCGATGAGGATGGGCTCGGCCGGCAGGCGTTCCTGGGCGCGCAGCACGTCGTCGACGTAGTCGTCGATGGAGAGCGTGTCGCGCGGGCGGCTGGTGCGTGAGCCGCCGTGGCCGCGCAGCGACAGCGCCCAGGCGTCGAACCCTTGGGCGGCGAACCAGGGCAGGAAGTGCTCCTGCCAGCACCAGGCGCCGACGTAGGCGCCGTGGATGAAGAGGAGCGGCGGGACATCGAGCGCCCGGGCAGGGGCTTCGTGCAGCAGTTCGAGGCAGTCGGTCATCTGGGGCTCGGTAGAGAGGGCTTTGGGGTTTCCCCGGCGTCGGTGTACCGAGGTAAGCCGTTCATGATACTACGGGGTCAGGCGTCCTTCGCGGTGGGCGAAGATAAGGCGACGGGGCCGTTTTCCTTGCGTCGTTCGCGCGCCTTGACCGCGGCCACGCGCGCTTCGTGCAGCCGCGCCGGAATCTGGCTGCGTTCGGCGCAGGTGCGGGCGATGGCGCCGGCGTCGACGCTGCGGGCCGCCTCCAGCGTGTCGCGCCACAGGGTGGCGACAGGTGCGTAGTCTACGTGCAGTCCGGGGCGGCCGAGGGCGTCGCAGGCGCAGGCATCTAGCAGTTGTAGGAAACGCTCGGGGCGGCGCAGGGCGTCGCAGCGCTCGAGTACGCGCACGCGGGTGGCGGGGCGAAGGCGCGGGCCGCGGTGAATGAGTCCGTGCTCGCGCGCGGTGAGCACGGCGAGTTCGCGGCACTCGACGGGCGTGCGCAGCCGGGCACAGATCGAAGGGATGAGCGCCGCGCCGCGGGCTTCGTGTCCGTAATGGTGCGGCCAGAGTTCTGGCGGCGTGCGCCCTTTGCCCACGTCGTGCAGCAGCACGGCGAAGCGGGTGGGGAGCGGCAGGGCCCGTTCGGCCGCCATGCGCAGGGCAGCGAGCACGTGCACGCCGGTGTCGATCTCGGGGTGGTAGTTTGGCGGCTGGGGGATGCCGAAGAGGGTGTCGATTTCGGGCAGCAGACGCGCGAGCGCGCCGCATGCGCGCAGCACCTCGATCATGCGATCGGGCCGCGGCTCCATGAGGCCGCGGGCGAGTTCCTGCCAGACCCGTTCGGGTACGAGGTGATCGACTTCGCCCTCTTCCACCATGCGCCGCATCAGCGCGAGCGTCTCGGGGGCCAGGGTGAAGTCGGGCAAGCGGGCGCTGAAGCGCGCCACGCGCAGGATGCGCACCGGGTCTTCGGCAAACGCTGGACTGACGTGGCGCAGCACTTTGCGGCGCAGGTCTTCGAGTCCGCCGTAGGGGTCGATGAGGCGGCCCGTTTCGTCGCGGGCCATGGCGTTGATGGTGAGGTCGCGCCGCGCGAGGTCTTCTTCGAGGGTGACTTCGGGGCTGGCGTGAAAGGCGAAGCCGTGATAGCCGCGCCCGGTCTTACGCTCGGTACGCGCAAGCGCGTATTCCTCTTTCGTCTGGGGGTGCAGGAAGACGGGGAAATCCTTGCCCACGGGCAGGAAGCCGCGCTCGAGCATCTCTTCGGGCGTGGCGCCGACCACGACCCAGTCGCGGTCGCTCACCGGCCGTCCGAGGAGTTCGTCGCGCACGGCTCCGCCGACGCAGTAGATCTTCATCCGTGCCGGGCGCGCATGCGCCAGAGGACGTAGCGGCTGCGGAAGGTATCGTTGGCGAGATAGGCCGGCGCGATCGCTTCCATCGGCGTGGGTTCGAGCCCGAAGGGCAGCGGCTCATCGTGGGCCACGCTGTCGATCGAGAGCGAATCGAGCATGTCGCGCGTGAGCGGCGGGTTGGGCAGGAGGTGTTCGAGCAGCCACGCCTGCATCCGGGCGAGCCGCGGCGGGAGCGCCACCACGCGGCGCGGATGGCCGCTCGTGCGCGCGGCGTAGGCGACGATCTCGGCGAGCGTATAGACGGTGGGGCCGGCGAGCTCGTAGGTTTGTCCCGCGGCCTTGGCGGTGGCGGCGGCGCGCAGGATGACCTCGACGACGTCGCCCACATAGACCGGCTGCAGCTTGGCCTGCGCTGCGCCGATGGGCAGGATGGGGAAGAGCCGGGCGAGGGCGGCGAAGCGGTTGAGGAAGGAGTCGCCGGGGCCGAAGATGGCCGAGGGGCGCAGGAGGGTCCAGTCGAGCCCGTCGCCGGCGGCGCGGATGCGCGCTTCGCCGTCCGCCTTGGAGCGCAGGTATTGCGAGGGGGCGTCGGGCGCGGCGCCAAGGGCGCTCAGGTGGATGAGGCGGTGCACGTCCTGTGCCTGGCAGGCTTCGGCGAGTTTTTGTGGCAGTTCGACGTGGACGCGGGCAAACTCGGGGCCGTAGGGGGTGCCGGGGCGCGAGTGCAGGGTGCCGACGAGGTTGACCACCAGGCACTTGCCGGCGCACAGGCGCTCGAGCGTCTTCGGGTCGTGCACGTCGGCTACGACGATTTCGACCGTGGGCAGCAGCTTGAGATCGCGCGCATTCTGCAGGCGGCGCGTGGGCACGACGACGCGCCAGCCTTCGGCGACGAGCCGGTCGAGCAGGTGGCTGCCGACGAATCCGGTGCCGCCGAGGACGAGGGCGGTGCGTTCGGTCGCGGTGGTCATGGTCGTTTCTCCCTCATCGAAGTTCATCCGTTGTCCAGCACCGGCGCCGGCGCGCCGGCGGCGTTGCCCAGTCCGGGCAGGGGCAGGAGGAATTCGGTGATGTCCTTGCCTCTACCCCCGTTCAGGATAGCCGAATAGACGACGGTGTTAGCGAGCACTTTCTTGATGTAGTCGCGCGTCTCGTCGATCGGCAGGTTTTCGATGTAGATCTCGGTCTCGAGCGCCTGCTGCGGTCGTAGCCGTCCCATGCGGCCGGGGCCGGCGTTGTAGGCGCCGGTGGCGAGCACGGGATGGCCGTCGAGCTGTTCGGTGACCATGCGCATGTAGGTGACGCCGAGCATCACGTTGGTGTCGGGGTCGCGCAGGCGGGCGACGTCGAAGCGCGGGATGCCGAGTTTGCCGGCGAGCCACTTGCCGGTGGCCGGCATGATCTGCATGAGGCCGAGCGCGCCGCTGCTCGAACGGGCGTCGGCGCGAAAGCGGCTTTCCTGGCGCATCAGGCCCCAGACCCAGGCGGGATCGATATTCTGCTCGGCGGCGTAGCGTTCGACGAGCTCGCGGTAGGCGAGCGGGTAGCGGGCGACGAGGAAGCCGTCGTCGTCGGTCCCTTCGGCGAGCCGGATGGCCAGATCGAGATGACCGGCATCCGAGAGAGCGATCGCTGCGGCGCGCATCTGGGCGGCGGGGAGTTTGCGGCTCCAGGCGTCGATCTCACGGATGGCTTCGGTGAGCCAGTTGCGCTCGGCCAAAGCGAGGATGCGCACCAGCACGGGGTGGCGTTCGATGGCGAGCACGTCGCGCTGCGACGGCGGCGGGGATTGGGGCGGCAGGCGCCAGGGATGGCCGAGCGCTCGGGCGGCGAGCATGGCGTAGTAATCATCTCCGCGCTCGAGCTTGCGGAAGATGGCTTCGGCGAGTTCGTCCTTGCCGAGCTGCTTGAGCGCGTAGCCTTGCCAGTAGCGCCATTCGTTTCGTTCGCGCTCGCCGGGCGGGAGCGCCTCGATGCGCTGCCAGACCTTGACCCAGTCCTGCGCGGCGAGCGCCGCGCGTACGGCCCAGCGCGCCGGTTCGATCCAGAGCGGCGAGAGGGTGATCTCGTCGGCCCAGGCGTTGGCCTGCGGCAGGCGCCGCTTGGCGGCGTAGAGCACGAGGGACCAGCGCACGATGTCGCGCGCTTCGGGTTCGAGGCGATCGCCGAGGGCGGTGAGCCGCTCGTGGGCGGCTTCGGGGTCCTCTTTTTCCAGGGCGATGAGGGCGGCGGCGAGCGCCGCGGGCGAGGCGGCCGGCTGGGCGAGGACTGCGGCCGGGGTGCGGCTGGCGAGTTCCACTTCGCGCCATTCGTCGTCGCTCATGCCGGCGAGTTCGCGCCATTCCTGTGCGGCGGCAAGGCCGGTCTGCGCGAGGGAGGCGTAGAGACGCTGGCGTAGGGTCTGCCGGGCGAGCCGGCCCTGGAAGGCGGCCGTGGCGAAGAGCGGCAGGCATTCGGTGCCGGGTCGGGGGGCGGAAACCAGCAGACGCAGCACGTCGTTGGTGGACACGCCGGATTGGGGTTGATCCTGTATCCAGGCGAGCGTCCCCCAGCATTGGGCTTCGCGGTCGGGCTTGACGAGGGCGCGATAGTGGCGCAGCGCCTCGCTCCAGCGGCCGTCGCGCACGGCGGCGCGCAGCAGCTCGCGTCGCAGGCGCTCGCCCAGGGCGTCGTCGCCATGGCGCGAGAGAAAGGCGTCGATCTCCTGCGGCAGCACCGTCTCGGTGGAGCGGCCGAGGCGCTGGGTGAGGGACCACAGCAGCACGTAGTCGCCCAGCGGCTGGTCGGCCACTTGCGGCAGCAGCATCTGCAGGGTGGCGAGATCGCCGCGCGCATAGGCTTCGCGGGCGCGGTCGAGTGCGTCGATGCTGCGCGCGGCCACGGGTTTGGGGGTGGGCTTGCCGGCCTTGGCTTGTACGGCCTTGGCATTGGGTTTCGCCCGGTGGGAATCGGCGGCGGACACGGAGGCCGCCGCCGGCAGCAGGGCGCAGGCGAGCAGGACGGTACGCAAGAGGGGGAGCCGGAGGGGCATGGCGGATCGGGTGGTTGGCGGAGAAAGGCCGTTTCGTTTATTGTAACTCATTGTGTATCGGGCATCGGAGGAGGATGGGATGGATCGGGCGCAGATGCGGCGCTGGGCTTTGGCGCGGCGGGAGGCGATCGCGCCCGAAGTGCGCCGGGCTTGGGACGAGACGATCTGGCAAGGGGTGGAGGAGATCCTTGCGGCCTTGCCTGCGCCAGAGGGGATCGGGGGGTACTGGGCGGTGCGCTCGGAGCCGGACGTGCTCACGCCGCTGGCGGCATGGGCGGCACGGCATGGAATCGGCGTGGCCCTGCCGGTGGCACTGCAAAAAGGGGCGCCGCTCATCTTTCGGCCGTGGAGGCCGGGCTCGCCCATGGCGCGCGACGTCTTCGGGTTGCCGGTGCCGGCGGGCGAGGAGGCCGTGTGGCCGGCGGTGTTACTGGTGCCGCTCGTGGCATTCGACGCAGCGGGTTATCGCATCGGCTACGGCGGCGGGTTCTACGACCGTACGCTTGCGGCCTACCGGGCAGCGGGGCGCCCGGTGACGGCGATCGGGGTGGGCTATGAATGTACGCGTCTGCCCGACACCCACCCCGGCGTGCACGACCTGCCGATGGATTGGATCGTGACCGAGGCGGGCACGTTTCAGCCGGCGGCGAGGAAGAGGGTATAGGCGGGGTTGTTCGTTTCCTCGACGTATTCGTAGCCGAGCTTGGCGAGGAACTGGGCGAATTCCTCGTTTTCTTCGGGCGGAACCTGCATGCCGACGAGCACGCGGCCAAAGTCGGCGCCGTGGTTGCGGTAGTGGAAGAGGCTGATGTTCCAGTCCGAGCGCAACTGGCCGAGGAAATTGGCGAGCGCCCCGGGGCGTTCGGGGAAGATGAAGCGCAAGAGCCGCTCGTGGTGCACGTTGGGTGCGCGCCCGCCGACCATGTAGCGGATGTGGGACTTGGCGAGTTCGTCGTCGGTGAGATCGATCGCCGGCAGCCCTTCCGCCTGTAGTTGGGCGATGAGTTTCTCGACCTCGCCGCGGTCGTGGATGCCGACGCCGACGAAGATGTGCGCTTCGTCGGGATCGGCGTAGCGGTAGTTGAATTCGGTGACGTTGCGCTTGCCCAGGAGTGCGATGAAGCGGCGAAACGCGCCGGGGCGCTCGGGAATGGTGACGGCGAGCACGGCTTCGCGTCGCTCGCCGAGCTCGGCTCGCTCGGCGACGAAGCGCAGGCGCTCGAAGTTCATGTTGGCGCCGGAGGCGATGGCGACCAGCGTCTTGTCCTTGAGCCCCGTTTTCTGGGCATAGGCCTTGAGGCCGGCGAGCGCCTGTGCCCCGGCCGGTTCCAGAATGGCGCGGGTGTCTTCGAAGACGTCCTTGATGGCGGCGCAGATCTCGTCGTTGCTCACCACGATCATGTCGTCGACGTAGCGCTGGCACAGGCGGAAGGTCTCGTCGCCCACGCGTTTGACGGCGGTGCCGTCGGCAAAGAGTCCGACCTGCTCGAGTTCGACCGGTTCTCCCCGGGCGAGCGACTGGGTCATGGCGTCCGAGCCTTCGGCCTCGACGCCGATGATGCGGATGTCGGGGCGCAGGCGCTTGAGATAGACGGCGATGCCGGCGATCAGCCCTCCGCCTCCCACGGCGCAGAAGACGGCGTCGATCGGCTTGGGATGCTGGCGCAGGATCTCCATGGCGATGGTGCCCTGCCCGGCGATGACGTCGGGGTCGTCGAAGGGGTGGATGAAGACGAGCCCTTCCTCTTCTTCGAGGGTGCGGGCGTAGGCATGGGCATCCGAGAAAGATTCGCCGTAGAGCACGACTTCGGCGCCGCGGCTGCGCACGGCCTCGATCTTGATGAGCGGGGTGGTGGTGGGCATGACGATGACGGCGCGCGTGCCGAGTTTTTTGGCGGAAAGCGCCACGCCCTGGGCGTGGTTGCCGGCCGAGGCGCAGATGACGCCGCGCGCGAGCGCTTCCGGCGGGAGCTTGGCGATCTTGTTGTAGGCGCCGCGCAGCTTGAAGCTGAAGACGGGCTGCAGATCCTCGCGCTTGATGAGCACGCGGTTGCCGAGGCGCCGCGAAAGGATGGGCGCGGGATCGAGCGGGGTTTCGACGGCAACGTCATAGACTTGGGCGGTGAGGATGCGTTCGAGGTAATCGCAGGAAGAGTCAGAGGTTTCCATGGGTGTCGGCTTCGGTTGAGCCCTCTTGGGCGAGGAGCGCGTTGTGACGGTCGATGAATTCGCGGGTGGAGTCGATGCCGCGCAGCCGCAGGATGGTGGCGCGTACGGCGGCTTCGAGCAGCACGGCGAGATTGCGCCCGGCGGCCACCGGCAGCGTGGCCTTGGGGATGGGGACGCCGAGGATCTCTTCGGTGACCTGCTCCATCTCCAGGCGCGGCGGCGGGGGTTCGCCCGGCAGCAGCCGGCGCAGGTGGACGATGAGGCGAAGCCGCATGCGCCGGCGCAGGGCGGTTTCGCCGAAAATGGTGCGGATGTCGAGCAGGCCCAGGCCGCGCACTTCGAGGTAATTCTGCAGCAGCGGCGGACAGCGGCCTTCGAGCACGGTGGGGGTGAGGCGGGCGAATTCGACCATGTCGTCGGCCACCAGCCCGTGTCCCCGCGAGATGAGCTCGAGCGCGAGTTCGGATTTGCCGGTGCCGGGATCCCCGGTGATGAAGACGCCGAGGCCGAGCACGTCCATGAGCACGCCGTGGCGCATTTCCCGCTCGGCGAGCACGCGCGAGAGGTGGTGGCGCAGGCGGTCGATGACTTCGGCCGAAGGGCGGTCGGTGGTGAAGAGCGCCACGTCGTGCGCGCGGCACAGGGCTTCGAGGATGGGCGGGGGCGTGCAACCGTCGGCGACGATGAGCGCCGGGGGCTTGGCGGCGAAGATTTCGCCCAGATGATGCGCGATGCGCTTTTGCCCCAGGCGGCGGGCCCAGGCCATCTCGGCGGCGCCGACGATCTGCACCCGTCCGGGGTGGATGAGATTGAGGTGGCCGACGAGATCGGCCGGCCACAGGCGCTCGTCGAGCACGGCGAGCTTGCGCTCGAGCGAGCCGGTGACGTGGGTGAGGTGGAGCTCGGGTGCGATCGCCTCGATGACGGCGCGCAGCGTGGTTTCTCTCATCTCGCAGGGGTCAGCCGTCGGCACCGGTGAGCAGGCCGAGGGCGGCTTCCGGGTCGGGAACGGTCGTGAGCGCCTGGCGCACGTCCGGATCGCTGAAGCGTTCGGCGAGCTCGGAGAGGATCTGCAGGTGTTCTTCGGTGGCCTGTTCGGGCACGAGGAGCACGAACATGAGCCGCACGGGGCGGCCGTCGCAGGCATCGAAGGGGACGGGTTCGGCCAGCCGCACGAAGGCGCCGCGGGGAGCGGACAGTCCCTTGAGGCGGCCGTGGGGGATGGCTACGCCCTCGCCGATGCCGGTCGAGCCCAGCTGCTCACGCTCGGCGAGCGCCGCCTGCACTTTGGCCGGATCCAGCCCGTCGCGGGTGAAGAGCCGGGCAGCGGCTTCCAGGGCAGCGGTCTTGTTCGCCGCGGGGAGGTCGAGAACGATGTGCTCGACGTCGAGAATGGATGCGATGCGGTTCATGGCCGGGTCGATGGCGCCGGGGCGGCGCGCAGGCCGCCCCGCGGGGCGCTCACTCGCCTTGGGCGGCCGGGGTGACCGGCTGGTGGTGGTCGGTGACGATTTCCTTGTGCTTGCGCACCTGGCGGTCGAGCTTGTCGACCATGAAGTCGATGGCGGCGTAGAGATCGGCCGGGTCGGTGGCTTCGGCGAAGAAGTCCTTGCCCTTGACGTGTACGGTGACTTCGGCCTTGTGGGTGTTGCGCTCGACGCGCAGGATGACCTGCGCCGAGGTGGCGTGGTCGAAGTGCCGCAGCACGCGCCCCACTTTTTCTTCGACGTAGCTTTGCAGGGCGGGGGTGACTTCGACGTGGTGGCCGGTGATGTTGAGGTTCATCGCACACTCCTGTGGTGGTGATTACAAGACTTTGCGCCGGCTCGCCGGCGGGATTTGCAGTTGCTCGCGGTATTTTGCCACGGTTCGCCGGGCAATGGGGATGCCATCGGCCGCAAGGAGCTCGGCGAGGCGGGCATCCGACAGGGGTTTCTTGCGGTCTTCGCGCTCGATCAGCTCGCGCAGCCTGGCCCGGATGGCGGTGGCCGAGGCGATCTCGCCGTCTTCTCTGGCGATGCCGCTGCCGAAGAAATGGCGGAATTCGAAGACGCCGCGCGGACATTGGAGGTATTTTCCCTGCGTGACGCGGGAGATGGTGGATTCGTGCAGTCCGAGCACTTCGGCGAGCGTGCGCAGCGTGAGCGGCTTCATGGCGGCTTCGCCGTGCTCGAAGAAGTCCTGCTGGCGCTCGACGATCTCCTGGGCGACGCGCAGTATCGTGCGGCTGCGCTGTTCGAGCTGGCGGATGAGGTTCTTCGCTTCGGCGAGCCGCTCGCGCAGGGCTTCGGTGCCGTCGCGCCGCTCGCCGAGGATCTGGGCGTAGCGTTGGTTGAGGGTGAGTCGCGGGGCGACGGCGGGGTTGAGTTCGGCCTGCCAGCGGCCGTCGCGCCGGCGCACGATGACGTCGGGAATGACGTAGGAGGGCGGTTCGCCGCCGATGCAGCTGCCCGGGTGGGGGTCGAGCGTGGCAATGAGGGCGAGCGCCTCGCGCAGCAGCGCCTCGTCACAGGCGTATTGGCGCTTGAGCGCGGCGTAGTCCTTGCGGGCCAGCAGCTCGAGGGCCTCTACCACGAGCCGTTCGGCCAGGCGCCGCGCCGGCGTGTCGGGGCGTTCGCGCAGCTGCAGCCGCAGGCACTCGCCGAGGTCACGCGCGCCGACGCCGGGAGGATCGAAGCTTTGGATGAGCTTGAGGGCGATCTCGAGGTCTTCGCGCCCGACTTCGAGTTCGGGCGGGATGCTGGCGAGCAGTTCGTCGAGATCCTCGTGCAGGTAGCCGTCGTCGTCGAGCGCTTCGATCATGAAGGCGACGAGCGCCCGGTCGCGTTCGGCGAGCGGCGTGAGCGCGGCCTGCTCGTGCAGGTAGTGGTGCAGGTCGGTGGTGGCGGCGTGCCATTCGGTGAAATCGGGCGCATCCTCGTCGTCGTGCGCGGGGCGGGCATCCTGCCACAGGAGCCCGTCGTCGAAGGATTCAGCATCGTTGGTGCCCGATGGCTCTTCGGGCGCGGTTTGGGGGGCGTCGTCGGCGTTGCTGCGCTCTTCGCTGGGCAATTCCGCGCTAGGACGTTCGAGCAGCTGGGCCTGCCAGTCGTCGACTTCATCGCCTGAGTCAGCTGCGACGGCAAGCGTTTCTTCGGGGGATTCTTCGTCGGTCTCGGCCACTTCGAGGAGGGGGTTCGTCTGCAGGGCTTCTTCGATGGTCTGCTGCAGTTCGACGGCCGACAGCGTCAGGAGCTTGAGTGCCTGCGCCATCTGCGGCGAGAGGGCGAGCGTGGTGCTGGCACGAAGGTGCAGACGGGGCTCGAGGCTCATGGCTACAGCCGGAAGTGTTCGCCGAGGTAGACTCGGCGCACGTGCGGATCGTCGATGATTTCTTCAGGACGGCCCGATGCGATGACCCGGCCGTCGGCAAGGATGGAGGCGCGGTTGCAGATGCCGAGCGTCTCGCGCACGTTGTGGTCGGTGATGAGCACGCTGATGCCGCGTTCCTGCAAGAAGCGCACGATGCGCTGGATCTCGATCACGGCGATGGGATCGACGCCGGCGAAAGGTTCGTCGAGCAGGATGATCTTCGGGTCGGTGGCGAGCGCCCGGGCGATTTCGAGGCGCCGCCGCTCCCCGCCGGAGAGCGACACCGAGGGCTGGTCGGCCAGGTGCGCGATGCCGAGTTCGGCAAGCAGCCCGTCTTCTTTCTGCCGGATGTCGTCTTTCGGCAGCCCGCGCAGTTCGAGCACGGCGCGCACGTTTTCCCGCACCGACAGGCGGCGGAAGATGCTCGCTTCCTGCGGCAGGTAGGAGAGGCCATGCCGGGCGCGGCGGTGGATGGGCTCGTGGGTGACGTCCCGGCCGTCGAGCTCGATCTTGCCGTCGTCGGCGCGCACGAGCCCGACGATCATGTAGAAACAGGTGGTCTTGCCGGCGCCGTTGGGGCCGAGCAGCCCCACGATCTCGCCGGCTTCGACGGTGAGATCGACCGAGGCGACGACAGTGCGTTTGCCGTAGGTTTTGCGCAGGCGTTCGACGTGCAGCAGCGACATGGGGGACTCAGGGTTCGGTATCGGGGAAGAATGGAGTGGCGTCTTCGGGCGGGTCGCGCAGCAGGCGGGTGACGAGGGACGGGGAGAATCCGCGGCTGGCGAGGAAGCGCGCCTGCCGGGCCCATTCCTTGGCGTCGGCGGGCGGCGTGCCGAAGCGCCTGCGCCACAGGGCCGTGGCGCGCTCGACTTCGCTCGATTCGGCCTCCAGCGCATCGAGGACTTCGTCGATGAGGGCTTCGTCCAGCCCGCGTTCGCGCAGCCGCATCTCCAGCAGGCGCCGGCCGCTGCGTTCGGCCCGGGCGGCGACGAAGGCGCGGGCGCAGCGCTCGTCCGAAAGGAGCCCCGTGCGCTCGAGCCGGGCGAGCGCCTCTTCGATTTCCTCGGGCGTGCCATGG
Source organism: Tepidiphilus succinatimandens (assembly GCF_006503695.1). GTDB lineage: Bacteria > Pseudomonadota > Gammaproteobacteria > Burkholderiales > Rhodocyclaceae > Tepidiphilus > Tepidiphilus succinatimandens. The sequence goes on along the minus strand of NZ_SBIK01000014.1, from coordinate 17,572 downwards.
GGAGCGAGCTTGCGCGCGAGCTCGGCGCGGCTGTGTTCGCGGCGCGCGAGCAGTCGCAGCGCCCTTTGCCACACGCTCGGCCCGCTCATCGCCATGACGCAGGCTTATTCGGCCGCCGGAGCGGCGAGGGCGGCTTCGCTCGGGGCGGCGCTGGGCACGGCGGATGCGATCTCGGGCAGGGGCGGCAGCCCCACCTTGGCGCGGATCTGGTTTTCGATGCGCCGCGCGAGCTCGGGGCGTTGGCGCAGGAATTCGCGCGCGTTGTCCTTGCCCTGACCGATCTTCTCGCCCTCGTAGGCATACCAGGAGCCTGATTTGTCGATGAGCTTGTGCTCCACGCCCAGGTCGATGATCTCGCCCTCGCGCGAGATGCCCTCGCCGTAGAGAATGTCGAAGAGAGCCTCGCGGAAGGGCGGCGCGACCTTGTTCTTGACCACCTTGACGCGGGTCTCGGAACCGACGACCTCGTCGCCTTTCTTGATCGTGCCGGTCTTGCGGATGTCCAGGCGCACCGAGGAATAGAACTTGAGCGCGTTGCCGCCGGTGGTGGTCTCGGGGTTGCCGAACATGACGCCGATCTTCATGCGGATCTGGTTGATGAAGATGACGAGCGTGTTGGTCTTGCTGATGCTGGCGGTGAGTTTTCTCAGCGCCTGGCTCATGAGCCGGGCCTGCAGGCCGGGGAGCGAGTCGCCCATCTCGCCTTCGATCTCGGCTTTCGGCGTGAGCGCGGCCACCGAGTCGATCACCACGATGTCGACCCCGCCCGAGCGCACCAGCATGTCGGCGATCTCGAGCGCCTGCTCGCCGGTGTCGGGCTGCGACACGAGGAGATCGTCGATATCCACGCCCAATTTCTTCGCATACTGCACGTCGAGCGCGTGTTCGGCATCGATGAAGGCGGCCACGCCGCCGAGTTTCTGCATTTCGGCGATCACGTGCAGCGTGAGGGTGGTCTTGCCCGAGGATTCGGGGCCGTAGATCTCCACCACCCGCCCGCGCGGCAGCCCGCCGATGCCCAGCGCGATGTCCAGCCCGAGCGAGCCGGTGGAGACGGTCTGGATGTCGCGCACCACTTGGGCGTCGCCCATGCGCATCACCGAGCCTTTGCCGAACTGTTTGTCGATCTGCGCGAGCGCCGCCTGCAGCGCTTTGAGTTTGTTGTCGTCCATCGAAAATTCCTTGGCTGGCAAGTACGAAAACGCTTCGACCGATTATGGCACAGGATGGTTCAGGGGTGGCACAGGGCGATGGCACCGGAGAGCGCCGTGCGCACGGCCTGGGCGCGCACGGCGATGCGCTCGCCAGCGAAGTGGCGCCGTTCGCTGCGTACCTGCGGCCGGTCTCGCTTCCAGGCCCAGCCGAAACAGACGGTGCCCACGGGTTTTTCCGGCGTGCCGCCGTCGGGCCCGGCGATGCCGGTAATGGACAAGGCCACCTCGGCGCGGCTGTGCGAGAGTGCGCCGAGCGCCATCTCGCGGGCCACGGCCTGCGACACGGCTCCATGGCGCTCGAGGGTGAGAGGAGCGACGCCGAGCAGCTCGATCTTGGCGGCATTGGAGTAGGTGACGAAGCCGCGTTCGAACCAGCCAGAGCTGCCGGCGATGGCCGTGATCGCCTCGGCGACGGCCCCGCCGGTGCAGGATTCGGCGGTGGCGAGCATCCAGCCGCGCGCGGCGAGCCGCGCGCCGACTTCACGGGCGAGACGCCCCAAGGGGTCTTCGGGCCGGATCATGCGCGCCCTCCCAGGAAATGCACCGCCACGGCGAGCACGAGCAGCACGTAGCCGGCGGCGGCCAGATCGTCGATCATGATGCCCAAGCCGCCGCGAAACCGCCGCTCCAGCGTAGCGATGGGTTCGGGTTTGGCGATGTCGAACAGGCGAAAGAGCGCCACGCCCGCCGCCTGCCAGGCAAGCCCCGGCGGGCAGAAGAAGAGCACCAGCCAGACGGCGAGCATCTCGTCCCAGACCACGGCGCCGGGATCGCCGCTGCCCAGCGCCTTGGCCGTGCGCTCGCAGGCGAGGATGCCGGCAAGGAAGAAAGAGACGAGCAACAGCAGGAAGACGCCCTCGGAGACGGGGGAGCGCAGCAGCGGATAGAGCGCCCAGGCCAGGAGCGACCCGACCGTGCCCGGCGCCCAGGGGGAGAGCCCGGAGCCGAAGCCGAGCGCGATGAAGTGCGCCGGGTGTGCGAGGAGGAAGGCGGCGGTGGGTCGTGTGCGCTCGGCGGTCATGGGTATTCCTTGCATGCGCAAAAATGATCATAGCCCAAAACCTCGGGCAGGGTGCGCCGGCCGTCGGGCTCGATGAGCACCATGGGATGTGCCGTGGCGGGCACGAGCCGCCCGATGCGGGAAAGCGGCAGGCCGAGTTCCCTGCCGAGAAGGAGGGTTTGGTCGCGAGATTCCGGCGCGGCCGTAAAGAGGAGTTCGTAGTCGTCGCCACCGGAGAGCAGGGCGGCCCGCGCCCGCTCGGGCGGCGCGCCGCCGGCGACGAGGGGGTCGAGGGGCAGTCTGGCCACCTCGATCTCGGCGGTGAGGAAGGGCGGTGCCGAGCGCTCGAGGAGGTGGCGCAAGTCGCCCAGCAGTCCGTCGGAGACGTCGAGCATCGCGTGCGCGAGGCCCCGCAGGCGGCATCCCAACGCAAGGCGCGGCTCGGGACGATCGAGCGCGGCGATCCATTCTTCCGCCCCCGGCAGCGTCGGGGAAAGCGACCCGAGCCGCACGGCGAGTCCCAGCGCTGCGCGTCCCGGTTGCCCGCTCACCCAGACGTCGTCGCCCGCGCGCGCGCCGCTGCGCAATACCGCCTCGCCTGCCGGCACCCGCCCCAGTGCCGTGATCGTGAGCGCACGCGGGCCGCGGGTGGTGTCCCCGCCGATGAGCCGGGCACCGTGCCGCCGGGCGCAGGCGAAGAGTCCGCGGGCGAAGGCCGTGAGCCAGGCTTCATCGGCCTCGGGCAGGGTGAGGGCGAGGAGGAACCCCGTGGGGACGGCGCCCATGGCCGCCAGATCGGAGAGGTTCACCGCCAGCGCCTTCCAGCCGAGCTCCTCCGGATCGGCCCCGGCCAGAAAGTGCCGCCCCTCGACCAGCGTGTCGCAGGTGATTGCCGTCTCCCAGCCGTTTTCCTCGGCAAGCAGCGCCGCGTCGTCGCCGATGCCCAGCCGCAGCCAGGACGGTGGGGGTTCGTGCGCGGCGGGATCGGCGAAGAAACGCTCGATCAGGGCGAATTCGTTCATGATGCCGTCCTTTGGGTCTCGGCGATCGCTTCGAGGAGCGCCGCCCGCAGCCGCTCTGACTGGGCTGCGTCGGCGGGCAGCCCGAAGCGCAGCCCCGGCGGGTCGTCGAAGCGGCGCACCAGGAGGGCGCGGCGCTCGAGCGCCGCGGCGAGCGCCGACGCCCGCGGCGTCTCGACCCAGGCAAAGAGCGATGTGCGGCCGCTCACCCTGAGACCGGCTTCTTCCAGCGTCGTCGCCAGGGCAAGCGAGGCGGCGGCAAGACGCGCGCGCTGCCGTTCCTGCCAGGCGGAATCGGCGAGCGCGAGCCGTGCCGCCCAGCGTGCCGGATGGCTCACCGCCCACGGGTCGAGCAAGGCGGAGAGCTGCGCGCGCAGCGGCTCGGCGGCGAAGACGAGGCCGAAGCGCACGCCCGCGAGCCCCCAGAATTTGCCCAGCGAACGCAATACGACGAGACCGGGTTCCCCGGTTTCGGCCACGAGGCTGCCGGCTTCGCCGGGATCGAGGAAGGCTTCGTCCACGATGAGCCAGCCGCCGCGCGCGGCGAGCCGCCGGTGCCAGGCGCGCAGGGCCCGGGCGGGAAAGCGCGTGCCGGTGGGATTGTTCGGGTGGACGAGCACCAGGGCGTCGACTTCGTCGAGCCGCGCGTCGATCGCGTCCGTGGCGGGGGTGCAGCGCACGGGGCGGTGCGCGCGCCAGGTATGTGCGTGCTCGCCGTAGCTGGGGTGCGGCACGAGCACGCGGCGCAGGTCGGGCAAGAGGGACGGCAGACGGGAAATGGCCGCCTGGGTGCCGGGCACCGCCAGGGCGGGGCGGCCGAAGACGGTATGCACGAGTTCGTCGAGCCCGTCGTCTTCCTCCGGCAGGCGGCGCCAGACCTCCTCGGGAACCGGCGGCAGGGGGTAGGACCAGGGGCTGATGCCGGTGGAGAGATCGAGCCAGGCGTCGACGGGGATGCCCCGGCGACGCGCCACTTCGCGCAGGCGCCCGCCGTGCACCGGCCGGCTCACCGCCCGCCTCCCGCGAGGGTGACGAGCGCGAGCAGCAGCAGCCAGCTCCAGACGGCCCGTTCGACGAGTTCCATGGCGGCGGCCACGGTGGTCGCGCCCGGCGCGGGACCTTCGCCGAGCAGGGGGCGCTCGTGCCGCGTGCCGCCATAAGAGGCTTCGCCGCCCAGGGTGACGCCCAACGCGCCGGCGCCGCTCGCCATCACCGGGCCGGCGTTGGGGCTGTCCCATCGCGGGGCCTGTCGGCGCCAGGCGCGCAGCGCCGTCCCCGTGCGTCCGCCCAGTGCGTAGAGGAGCGCCGTGATCCGCGCGCTCGGCCAGCCGAGCGCGTCGTCGATGCGGGCGGCGCACTTGCCGAAGCGCTCGTAGCGCGGCGTGCGATAGCCCCACATGGCATCGAGCGTGTTGGCCAGGCGATGCAGCACCACCCCGGGCGCGCCCAGGAGCGCGAACCACACCAGCGGAGCGAGCACCGCGTCGTGGCCGTTCTCCAGCGCCGATTCCGTGGCCGCGCGGGCCACGTCTTGCGGGCTCATCGCCGCCGTGTCACGGCTCACGAGGAAGGCCACCCGAGTCCGGGCACCGGGCAAATCCCCCGCGGCGAGCGCGTCCCGCACCGGTTCGAGGTGCTCGCGCAGGCTGCGCGCACCCACGGCGAGCGCGAGGCAGCCGACTTCGAGCGCGTCCTCGACGAAGGGATGCACCCGTCCCAAAGCGGCGACGAGTCCCACCCAGGGCAAGACCGCCAGCGCCCAGGCGAGCATTCCCGCGCCCACGCCCTCGCCGATGCGCCGGCGCACGAAGGTTTCGAGCGCGGCAGCCCAGCGGCCGAAGCCGACGAGCGGGTGCCAGCGCGGCGGCTCGCCGAGCAACCGATCGAGCGCGAGCGCGAGCACGGTGGCCAAAAGGACGGACATGGAAGGGGAGCCGGGCAGAGATCGGACGAAGTCGCCCATTATAATCGGGCGCTTTCCGGCCGTGGAGGCGAGCATGGCGCACGCGTTGATGATCCAGGGAACCACGTCCGATGCCGGCAAGAGCACGCTGGTGGCGGGACTGTGCCGCCTGCTCGCGCGCGCCGGGGTGCGCGTGGCGCCGTTCAAACCGCAGAACATGGCCAACAACGCCGCCGTCACCGCCGACGGCGGCGAGATCGGCCGTGCCCAGGCGCTGCAGGCGTTTGCCGCCGGGCTCGAGCCGCGGGTGGATTTCAACCCGGTCTTGCTCAAGCCCACCACGGATATCGGCGCCCAGGTCGTGATCCACGGGCGGGCGGTGCATACCCTCTCGGCGCGGGAGTATCACGCCTACAAGCCGGTGGCGCTGCAGGCGGTACTCGAATCCTGGGCGCGCCTGCAGGAGGAATTCGACTGGATCCTTGTCGAGGGAGCGGGCAGCCCGGCGGAGGTGAATCTGCGCGCGCGCGACATCGCCAACATGGGCTTTGCCGAGGCGGTCGACATCCCCGTGGCGCTGGTGGCCGACATCGACCGCGGCGGCGTCTTCGCCCAGATCGTCGGTACGCTCGAATGCCTCTCGCCAAGCGAACGTGCGCGCGTGCGCGGCTTCGTCATCAACCGCTTCCGCGGCGATCTCTCGCTCCTCACCCCGGGGCTGCGCTGGCTGGAGGAGCGTACCGGCAAACCGGTCTTCGGCGTGCTGCCGCATCTGGGCAACCTCGCGTTGGAGGCGGAGGACGGTCTGGCGCCGGTGGAGCGCGCCGAAGGCGCGCGGCTGCGGGTGACGGCGATCGCCTGGCCGCGCGTGAGCAATCACACCGATCTCGACGCCTGGCGCCAGCACCCCGAGGTCGAATTCCATTGGTGGCACGGCGGTCACTGGCCGGGCGCGGACCTCGTCGTGTTGCCGGGTTCCAAGGCGGTACAGGCGGATCTCGCTTGGTTCGAATCCCAAGGCGGCCCGGCGCTGCTACGCCGGCATCTGCGCTACGGCGGCAAACTCGTCGGCCTGTGCGGAGGATTCCAGATGCTGGGCGAGTGGCTCGACGATCCCTTGGGGCTGGAAGGCGCGCCGGGTGGCCGGCCCGGCTTGGGGTTGCTCCCTTTGCGCACGCGGCTGGAGTCCCAGAAAGTGCTGCGTCGTTGCCGCGGGCGGCTCGCTGCCGAGCTGGGCGGGGCCGAGGCCGAAGGCTACGAGATCCACCTCGGCGTGAGCGAAGGGCCGGCACTCGCGCGCCCCGCCGTGATCGGCGAGGACGGCGTGCCCGATGGCGCGATCTCCGAAGACGGGCAGATCCTCGGCACCTACTGGCACGGACTCTTCGATTCGGCAGCGGCGTTTGCGGCGCTCTCGCGCTGGGCCGGGGCGGCGCTTGTCACCGAAGGCGCGGCGCAGCGGCGCGAAGCGGCGATCGAACGGCTCGCTGCGGCGATCGAGGCGCACTGCGATTGGCGCCGGATGCTGGGGTTGTCCTGATCGTCCTGGAGTGGACATGAAAACGCCGCCCGCAGGCGGCGCCTTCGGCTCCGTGTGCGCTTTTTCAGCGCAAGAGGCTCTTCACGTTGTTGTCCATCGGAACGATGGTGTCCTTGGCCGCGAGCACCTGGCCGGTGGCCGGGTCGATCGCCTTGGCGCTCAGATAGACGGCTTCCTTGGCCGGGGAATAGGTGCCGGCCACGACGATGCGGGCGTCGTGTTCGCGGGCGATCTGATCGACTTCGCGCGAGAGCATCAGCTCGCCCGTGTCGCGCTTGACGAAGACGGCCGTGCGCAGCTTGAGCTCGGTGACGACGAAGCCGCGCTGCACGAAGCGGTTGGCGACCTGTTCGGTGAGCGTGCGCCCCAGGGTGGTGGAGCGATCGAGCGCATCGACGTCGACGAAGGTGGCGAAGAGCACGGGACCGGCGCGCAGCTCGGGCGGCAGCTGGTCGATGAGCGCATCGGCCGTTTCATAGGCCTTGTTGACGACCATGGAAGGGTCGGCCTTGGGCGGGGGCGGGAGCGTCTCGGTGGCGCAGGCCGACAGGGCGAGGGCGCTGGCCAGCATCAGGGGGGAAAGGATGCGCCGCATGGTCAGTCTCCTTTCACCGTCAGCCGGGCGGGATCGTACAGGGGCGGGGTCGCCTTGGCGTAGAGCTCGGGGCTGGTGATGTAGTAGACGTCGGAGATGCGGGCGAGATAGCGGTCACCGCGCCGTGCCGAGGCCGTGACCATCGCCTCGACTTCGGGGGCGGTGGCGAGCTTGGCGTAGCGGCTGTCGAGGTCGATCTCGATGTCGGCCGGCCCGTCCTGCGCCACGTTCCAGCCACGGCCGACGAGGTAGCTCACGAAGGCTTCGCGGAAGGCGGCGTCGAAGGTGGAGGCATTGGCGGCCGGGTGCACGTAGAGGACGTCGCACAGGGCGGCTTGCGGCGTACAGCTGTTGTCGCGGATCATCATGACGCTCAGCCGCTCGGCAAGGCTCGCGGCCACCGTTTGCCACTGCCGTACCGCCTGGATCTTCTGCTGCGGTTCCTGGGCGAAATCGGTGGGAAGCGGTGCGCCGGGGTTGGTGCAGCCGCCGAGCAGGACGGCGCCCAGCGCAGCGGCAAGGGGCAGGGGGGCGAAGCGCATGGTTGCTATCTCCTGAGGATGCCAAGGGCGATTCCATGATCTTAGCGTGAAGCGAATGCGAACGCAATCAATGCCCCCGAGAATGCCTTCATTTTTCATCCTGGCCGTGGCGTGCGAAACACGGGGCCCGTTTTTCGAGGAAAGCGGCGAGCCCTTCGCGGTAGTCGGGGTCGTCGAGGAAGTCCAGCCCGGCGCGTTTCTCTTCTTCCGACAAGGGCGTGCGCAGGCGCAGGCGAGCGAGCCAGCGCTTGTGCATGCGCGCCACGCGCGGGGCCCCGGCGACGATGCGCCGCGCCACCGCGAGCGCCTCTTCGAGCGCATGGCCATCCTCGACGCGGTGATGCAGCACGCCTAGCCCCCACAGGCGTTCGGCATCGAGCACGGCCCCTTCGAGCAGCATCTGCGCGAGCAGCCCTTCGGGCAGACGCTCGCGCAGCAGGGCGAGCTCACCGGGATACATCCAGAAACCGAGCCGGGCGATGGGCGCACCGAAGCGGGCGCTGCGTCCGGCCACGCGCAGATCGCACATCGCCGCGATCTCCAGCCCGCCGCCGATACAGGGGCCTTCGATCGCTGCGATCACCGGCAGCGGGCAGTCGGCGATGGCGCGCAGCGCCCGTCCGACCTTGCCTTCGTGGTAATCCAGCGCGGAGGCGAGGTCGGCGCGCACGCGGGGGAATTCCTCCAGGTCGCCGCCGGCGGCGAAGGCCTCGCCCGCGCCGGTGAGGATCACGCTGCGCCAGGGAAGCCCCTCGGCGGCGAGTTCCGTGAACAGGTCGCCCAGCGCCCGCCACAGGGCCGCATCGATCGCGTTGCGCTTGCCGGGATTTTCCAGGGTGACGACGAGGCAGGACGCCTCGGGATGGGGCTGGGTATGAAGCGTGCCGCTCATGGAAATTCCTCGCATTCAAGAAAAAGGATTGGCCACGGCGTCGTGCTGCACGTGCGCGATCGCCTCGCGCCCCGAGCGCAGATGCGCGCGCATGTACCGCTCGGCCGCCGCGGCCTCGCCGCCGAGCAGGGCCGCGAGCAGCTCGCGGTGCTCCTGCAGGCTGTGCTCCAGCCGCCCTTCGTCGTAGAGCGAATGGTGGCGGCTCAGCCGAATCTTCTGGCGCAGATCCTGGATCGTGGCCGAGAGGAAGGGGTTGGCGGCAAGGCGCAAAACTTCTGCATGGAAAGCTTGGTTCGCCTCGAAGAAAGCGTCGATCGCCCCGGCGCGCGCCGCTTCCTCCAGGCGTTCGTGCAGCTGCCGCAGCTGCCGGGCCGATGCCTCGTCCAGGCGCTCGGCGGCCCGGCGCGCGGCGTGCCCCTCGAGCACGGCGAGCACGTCGAAGATCGCATCCAGCTCTTCGCCGGAGATCTGGCTGACGAAGGCGCCGCGCCGCGGGATCAAGGTCACCAGCCCTTCGGCGGCGAGCACCTTCAGGGCCTCGCGCAGGGGGGTACGCGAGATGCCGTATTCGGCCGCCAGGCGCAGCTCGTCGATCGGCCGCCCCGGCGGCAGCTCGTGGGCGAAGATGCGCTGGCGCAGCCGTTCGGCCACTTCCTGATAGAGCGCCTGGGGCGCGATGCGTTGCGGAGTCATCGCTGCGGCTCCGGGTCTTCCATAATTATGGATTACATATTATATTTGCCGTTTCCGGTTTCCGCGCCGCCTGCCGATCGGTGCCGCGTTTCGACGGCGCGGATGTCACGCCTCCATCGTCGTCGAGGGATGTCTCCATGTCCGACTCCGCACCCGTCTACCCCAAACCCGATCTCGAAGCCTGGAAAAAAGCCGCGGCCAAGCAGGCGCCCGACGGCGACTTGAGCCGGCTCGACTGGCACACGCCCGAAGGCATCGTCGTCCATCCCCTCTATGTCCGTGCCGATCTCGACCGCCTGCCGCACGCCGACACGCTGCCCGGGTTCGAGCCCTTCATCCGCGGGCCGCAGCCGACGATGTACACGGTCAAACCCTGGACCATCCGCCAGTACGCGGGCTTTTCCACCGCCGAGGAATCCAACGCTTTCTACAAGAAGACGCTCGCCGGCGGCGGGCAGGGCATTTCGGTGGCCTTCGATCTGGCCACGCACCGCGGCTACGATTCCGACAATCCGCGGGTGATCGGCGACGTCGGCAAGGCGGGCGTGGCGATCGACTCGGTCGAGGACATGAAGATCCTCTTCGACGGCATCCCGCTCGACAAGGTCTCGGTGTCGATGACCATGAACGGGGCGGTGCTGCCGGTGCTCGCCGGTTACGTCGTGGCCGCCGAGGAGCAAGGGGTGCGGCAGGATCAGCTCTCGGGCACGATCCAGAACGACATCCTCAAAGAATTCATGGTACGCAACACCTACATCTACCCGCCCGAGCCGTCGATGCGCATCGTCGCCGACATCATCGCCTACACGGCCGAGCACATGCCCAAGTTCAACTCCATCTCGATCTCGGGCTACCACATCCAGGAAGCGGGGGCCACGCAGGCGCTCGAGCTCGCCTTCACCCTGGCCGACGGCATGGAATACGTGCGCACCGCCATGAAGCGCGGCCTGGACATCGACAAGTTCGCCGGGCGGCTGTCGTTCTTCTTCGCCATTGGCATGAACTTCTACCTCGAGATCGCCAAGCTGCGCGCGGCGCGCTACCTGTGGTGGCGCATCATGAAGGAGTTTGGCGCCAAGAATCCGCGCTCGATGATGCTGCGCACCCACTGCCAGACCTCCGGCTGGTCGCTCACCGCCCAGGATCCCTACAACAACATCATCCGCACCACGATCGAGGCCATGGCCGCGGTCTTCGGCGGCACGCAGTCGCTGCACACCAACGCACTCGACGAGGCGATCGCGCTGCCCACCGAGTTCTCGGCCCGCATCGCCCGCAACACGCAGCTCATCTTGCAGGAAGAGACGCACATCACCAACGTCATCGACCCCTGGGCGGGCTCCTACATGATGGAGACGCTCACGCAGGAGATGATCGACAAGGCCTGGTCCATCATCGAGGAAGTCGAGGCGATGGGCGGCATGACCAAGGCGGTCGAATCCGGCTGGGCGAAGATGAAGATCGAGGAATGCGCCGCCGAGAAGCAGGCGCGCATCGACGCCGGGCTCGACGTGATCGTGGGCGTGAACAAGTACCGTCTGGAGAAGGAAGACCACCCCATCGAGGTGTTGGAGATCGACAACCGCGCCGTGCGCGAGAAGCAGATCGAACGGCTGAAGAAACTGCGCGCCGAGCGCGATCCCGTGAAAGTGCAGCAGGCGCTCGAGGCGCTCACCCGCTGTGCCCAGACCGGGGAAGGGAACCTCCTCGCGCTCGCGATCGATGCGGTGCGCGCCCGCGCCACCGTGGGGGAAGTGTCCGATGCCCTGGAAAAAGTCTGGGGCCGCTATCAGGCCAACCCGCAGACGGTGACCGGTGTCTACGGCGCGGTCGTGGAGGGGCGCGAGGAGTGGCGTATGCTCAAGGACGAGATCGAGCGTTTCATCGAGGAAGAAGGACGTCGCCCGCGCATCATGATCGCCAAGCTCGGCCAGGACGGGCACGACCGCGGCGCCAAGGTGGTTGCCTCCGCCTTCGCCGACCTGGGGTTCGACATCGACATCGGTCCCATGTTCCAGACGCCCGAAGAGGCGGCGCGCCACGCGGTGGAAAACGACGTGCACGCCGTAGGGGTGTCGACGCTGGCCGCCGGCCACAAGACCCTGGTGCCGGCGCTCATCGACGAGCTCAAGCGCCTGGGGGCCGAGGACATCATCGTCTTCGTCGGCGGGGTGATCCCGGCGCAGGATTACGATTTCCTCTACGCCGCCGGCGCCAAGGGCATTTTCGCACCGGGCACGCCCATTCCCGAGGCGGCGCGCCAGGTGCTCGCGGCGATCCGCGCCGCCCGCGGCCGAGGGTGAGCCGTGTCGCAGCAGGAAGCGGTGCCGGCGGGTTTTGACGGGCAGTCCGTACTCGGCGAGGAGGATCGCGCCCTCGTCGAAGGGGTGCTCGCGCATGCGCTGCGGCCGCTCGCCAAGGCGATCACCCTCATCGAATCGAGCCGGCCCGATCATCAGCGCCGGGCCGAGGCCGTGCTGCAGGCGCTGCTGCCGCACACGGGTAGGGCGCTGCGCCTGGGCATCTCCGGCGTGCCGGGGGTGGGCAAGTCCACCTTTATCGAGGCGCTGGGCCTGTACCTCGTCGAGCGCGGGCATCGGGTCGCCGTACTCGCCGTCGACCCCTCTTCCAGCGTCTCGGGCGGCTCCATTCTCGGGGACAAGACGCGCATGGAGCGCCTGAGCCGCGATCCGCGCGCCTTCATCCGTCCCAGCCCCTCGGCGGGAAGCCTCGGGGGCGTGGCCGAGAAGACGCGCGAGACGATGCTGGTATGCGAGGCGGCGGGGTTCGACGTCGTCATCGTCGAGACCGTGGGGGTGGGGCAGTCGGAGACGGCGGTGGCCAACATGACCGACATGTTCGTCCTGCTGCAGCTGCCCAACGCCGGTGACGACCTGCAGGGCATCAAGAAGGGGATCATGGAGCTCGCCGACCTCATCGTCATCAACAAGGCCGACGCCGACCCGGCCGCGGCCATGCGGGCCAAGGCCCAGCTCGAGACGGCGCTGCACATGCTGCGCCCGCCGCACCCCGACTGGCGCGTGCCGGTGCTGCTCGTCTCGGCGCTCAAGGGCGAGGGGCTCGATCGCTTCTGGGAGACGGTGCTCGCCTTTCGCGACACGATGCAGAAAAACGGCGCACTTGCCGAAAAACGCCGCCATCAGGCGCTCGCCTGGATGTGGGAACGGATCGACGCCGAACTCAAGCGCCGCTTCCGCCAGCACCCCGCCGTGCGCACGATGCTGCCGGCGATCGAACGGGACGTGGAGAGCGGGCGGCTCGCGCCGGTGGTCGCGGCGCGGCGCCTGCTCGATGCGAGCCAGACCATCAGTCAGTGAGGATAAACCATGCAGGACATCATCCGTCGGTTGGAAGAGCAACGCGCCCGGGCCCGCCTGGGCGGCGGGCAGCGGCGCATCGACGCCCAGCACGCCAAGGGCAAGCTCACCGCGCGCGAGCGCATCGAGGTGCTGCTCGACGAGGGCAGTTTCGAAGAGTGGGACATGTTCAAGGAGCACCGCTGCACCGATTTCGGGATGGAGAAGGAGCACATCCCCGGTGACGGGGTGGTGACGGGCTACGGCACCATCAACGGCCGGCTCGTCTTCGTCTTCAGCCAGGACTTCACCGTCTTCGGCGGGTCGCTGTCGGAAGCGCACGCCGAGAAGATCTGCAAGATCATGGACCAGGCGATGAAGGTCGGCGCGCCGGTGATCGGCCTGAACGACTCGGGCGGGGCGCGCATCCAGGAAGGGGTGGCGTCCCTGGGCGGCTACGCCGACGTCTTCCAGAGGAACGTGCTCGCCTCCGGCGTGATCCCGCAGATCTCCATGATCATGGGGCCGTGCGCGGGCGGCGCGGTCTATTCGCCGGCCATGACCGACTTCATCTTCATGGTGAAGGATACCTCCTACATGTTCGTCACCGGCCCGGACGTGGTGAAGACCGTCACGCACGAAGAGGTCACGGCCGAGGAGCTCGGCGGGGCCGTCACCCACACCACGCGCTCGGGCGTGGCCGATGCGGCTTTCGAGAACGACATCGAAGCATTGCTGCAGCTGCGCCGCTTCTTCGACTTCCTGCCGCTCAACAACCGCGAGAAGCCGCCGGTGCGCCCCACCAGCGACACGGCCGAGCGCATGGAACCCTCGCTCGACACCCTCGTGCCCGACAACCCCAACCAGCCCTACGACATCAAGGAGCTCATCCTCAAGGTGGTCGACGAGGGCGACTTCTTCGAGGTCCAGCCCGACTACGCCAAGAACATCGTCGTCGGCTTCGGGCGCATGGAAGGGCGCACCGTGGGCTTCGTGGCCAACCAGCCCATGGTGCTCGCCGGCTGCCTCGACATCAAGTCCTCGATCAAGGCGGCGCGCTTCGTGCGCTTCTGCGACGCCTTCAACATCCCCATCGTCACCTTCGTCGACGTGCCCGGCTTCTTGCCCGGCACGGCCCAGGAATACGGCGGCATCATCAAGCACGGCGCCAAACTCCTCTACGCCTATGCCGAGGCTACGGTGCCCAAGATCACCGTCATCACCCGCAAGGCCTACGGCGGGGCCTACGACGTGATGGCCTCCAAGCACCTGCGCGGCGACGTCAACTTCGCCTGGCCCACCGCCGAGATCGCCGTCATGGGGCCGAAAGGGGCGGTCGAGATCATCTTCCGCGACGAGAAGAACGACCCCGAGAAGATCGCCGCGCGCGAGGCGGAGTACCGCGAGAAGTTCGCCAACCCCTTCGTGGCGGCGCGGCGCGGCTACATCGACGACGTCATCATGCCGCACGCCACGCGCAAGCGCATCTGCCGCTCGCTGGCGATGCTCGAGGACAAGAAGCTCGAAAACCCCTGGCGCAAGCACGGCAACATCCCGCTGTGAGGCGGCACGCCAACGGTTCATCGCAATGAGGGAAAACACCACCATGTTCAAAAAGATTCTGATCGCCAACCGGGGCGAGATCGCCTGCCGGGTGATCAAGACCGCGCGCAAGATGGGGATCGCCACCGTGGCGGTCTATTCCGAGGCCGACCGCCGTGCGCTGCACGTGCAGCTCGCCGACGAGGCGGTGTGCATCGGCCCCGCGCCTTCCAAGGAATCCTACCTGGCGATGGACAAAATCATCGCCGCCTGTAAGCAGACCGGCGCCGAGGCGGTGCACCCCGGCTACGGCTTTCTCTCGGAGAACGAGGAGTTCGCCCGCCGGCTCGAGGAAGAGGGCATCGTCTTCATCGGTCCCAAGGCCGACGCCATCGCCGCCATGGGCGACAAGATCGCCTCGAAGAAGCTCGCCATGCAGGCGGGCGTCAATACCATCCCCGGCTACAACGAGCCGATCGAATCGGCCGAGGAGGCGGTGCGCATCGCCCGCGACATCGGCTATCCGGTGATGATCAAGGCTTCGGCCGGCGGCGGGGGCAAGGGGCTGCGCGTGGCCTACGACGACGCCCAGTGCCGCGAAGGGTTCGAATCCTGCCGCAACGAGGCGCGCAACGCCTTCGGCGACGATCGCGTCTTCATCGAGAAGTTCGTCGAAGAGCCGCGCCACATCGAGATCCAGGTCTTCGGCGACGCCTACGGCAACTATGTCTATCTCTTCGAGCGCGAATGCTCGGTGCAGCGCCGCCACCAGAAAGTGGTGGAAGAGGCGCCCAGCCCCTTCATCGACCCGGACACCCGCCGCGCCATGGGCGAGCAGGCGGTGGCGCTGGCGCGCGCGGTGCAGTACCAGTCCGCCGGCACGGTGGAATTCGTCGTCGGCAAGGACAAGTCCTTCTACTTCCTCGAGATGAACACGCGGCTGCAGGTCGAGCACCCGGTCACCGAGATGATCACCGGGCTCGATCTGGTCGAGTGGATGATCCGCATCGCCGCCGGCGAGAAACTGCCGCTGTCGCAATCCGAGCTGCGCATCGACGGCTGGGCGATGGAATGCCGCATCAACGCCGAGGATCCTTTCCGCGGCTTCCTGCCCTCCACCGGGCGCCTGGTGAAGTTCCGTCCGCCGGCCGAAGTGCCGGGCCAGGTGCGCGTCGACACCGGCGTCTATGAGGGCGGCGAGATCTCGATGTACTACGACTCGATGATCGCCAAGCTCATCGTACACGGGCGCGACCGGCTGGAGGCGATCGGGCGGATGCAGGAGGCGCTCGATGCCTTCGTCATTCGCGGCATCCACTCCAACATCCCCTTCCAGGCGGCGCTCATGCAGCATCCGCGCTTCCGCGAGGGGCGGCTCACCACCGGCTTCATCGCCGAGGAATTCCCCCACGGCTTCACGCCGGAGATGGTGCCGCACGAAGACCCGCTGATGCTGCGCCTCATCCTGGCGGCGGTCGAGCACAAGTGGCGGCTGCGCAACGCCCGACTCTCCGGCCAGATGAACGGACATCGCTACGCGCCCTCGCCCAACTACCGGGTGATCGATGCCCAAGGCGCCACGCCGGCTACGGTCGAGTCGCTCTCGGACTCCCGCTTCGTGGTGCGCTCGGGCGAGCGGGTGCTGCAGATCGACTTCGATCCGCGCTGGCGCCTGGGCGAGATCGTGCTGCAGGTGCGCATCGGCGATGCGCCGATGACGGTGCAGCTCGAACGCGAGGGCATCCTCTACGTGCTGCGCCACCACGGCGCCGAGCTGCGTGCCCGCGTGCTGCCGGAGCATATCGCCGCCCTGTGGCCGCTGATGCCGCTCAAGTCGCCGCCCGACATGTCCAAGTTCCTCCTCTCGCCCATGCCGGGGTTGCTGCGCGAGGTTGCGGTCGCCGAAGGGCAGGAGGTGAAGGCCGGGGAGAAACTCGCCGTGATCGAGGCGATGAAGATGGAGAACATCCTGCGCGCCGAGCAGGACGGCAAGGTGAAGAAAATCGTCGCCAAGCCGGGCGCGAGCCTGGCGGTGGACGAGGTGATCCTCGAATTCGAGTGAGCTTCCTCCCTCGCGAGGGTGAAGAAAAGCCGGCCTCTGGGGGTCGGCTTTTTTTCTTTCCAAAATCAGCGTGTGACAGCAGTGAGTGGGAACTGACGGAAGAAGGGGTTCCTTTGTCATGTCATAGTTGTACAATATATATGTCCAACTAACGGAGATCGTCATGACCATCGAAACCACCTACAGCCAGGCCCGCAAGCAACTCAAGACTCTGATGGATCGTGCGGTCGATGACCGTGAAGTCGTCGTGGTGCGTCGCCGCTCGGGGGGGGCCGTTGCAATGATTGCCGCCGATGAACTACAAAGCCTGATGGAGACAGCGCATCTGCTGCGCTCGCCAAAGAATGCGGAACGTCTGTTGACTGCCCTGGCCCGTGCTCGGGCCGGTGAGGTCGCACCCACTGCGGTCGATGCCCTCGAGAAACTCTATGGCATCGAAGGCTGAGCTCAAGCGCGTCGCGGTGTTTCATCCCGAGTTCTTGGAGGACTTGAGCTACTGGGTGGAAACAGAACGCCGCACTGCCAAGCGCCTCCTGGAGCTGGTCAAGGCCGTCCTGCGAGATCCATTCAAGGGCATTGGCAATCCCGAACCATTGAAGTATCTGGGCCCGGATGTCTGGTCACGCCGGATCACGCAGGAACACCGTTGCGTCTATCTGGTGAAAGCGGATCGGATCGAGTTTTTGCAAGGCCGCTACCACTACTAGCCAAGCTGTCGGAGCGGTTGTGTCGGAAAGGTTGTGTACCATCCTTTCTGTAAATTCCGTTTAGCGCCTATGGTAGGAAGCGCGCGGCGCTCGGTCTGACGCCATGACTTCGAGAAAGGAGTATGCCCATCATGGCGATGCGTGTCGAAACCAATCCTTTGGAAATGGCTTATGCTGTGTTGCTCGAACACGGACTGGAGGGTGCCGGCGAGGCTCTGCGCATCCTCGTCAATGAAGCCGCCAAGATCGAACGATCCCAGTTCCTTGGAGCGGCGCCCTATGAACGTAGTGAGCGACGGCGTGACTACGCCAACGGTGTCAACACCGATTGAAAACTGACACAGTTTTGCCTTGATCAACGAAGTAAAACTGATACACCCCCTTTGACGCAAGCGATGCTATTCGGGCATCCCTGCGGCATTTCTAGCGGTTGTGCAACCTTTTTTCTGTAAATTTCCGTGGTGTTGGTCATGACGCCGGGGTTACGGGTTGAGGTTGAGATAGACCTTGCCGGTCATCCACTCGTCGTCGAGTTCGGCCAGCAGC
>NZ_SBIK01000013.1 GCF_006503695.1 Tepidiphilus succinatimandens | reverse complement strand
GCGCCTGCCGGGGAGGGAAGGCGCTCCGGGCTACGCCCTTCACGCCTTCCCTCCCCGGCCCGGAAAAGCGGACAGTTTATGTGCTACGAAACCGGACAGTTCTATTTGTTGACAACAGCCCGTGCGATGCATCAGGGTGTCGAAATCGACCGGATCGTGCCCCAGGGCGGCAAGGAGCGGGTCGCTTTCGTCGGAAGGCGCGGGCGCGGGTTCTGGCGGAACGAGGGCGCCGGGCGAGGCCAGATCGGGCCATTCTTCGAGGAGGTCGTCGACGCGCTCGACGAGTTTGGCGCCTTCGCGGATGAGGCGGTGGCAGCCGCGCGCGAGCGGATTGTGGATCGAACCGGGAATGGCGAAGACGTCGCGGCCGAGCTCGGCGGCAAGGCGCGCCGTGATGAGCGAGCCGCTGTCGGGCGCTGCTTCTACCACCAGGGTGCCGCGGGCGAGCGCGGCGATGAGGCGGTTGCGCCGCGGGAAATGGTAGGGCTGGGCCGGGGTGCCCAGCGGGAATTCGCTCACGATCGCGCCGTGCTCGGCGATGCGGTGCGCCAGCGCACGGTGCTTGGCCGGATAGACGCGGTCGGCGCCGGTGCCGATGACGGCCACCGTCCTTCCGCCCTCAGCAGCGAGCGCGCCTTCGTGGGCGGCGGCGTCTACGCCAAGCGCGAGGCCGCTCACCACGACGAGGCCACGCTCGGCGAGCGCCCGGGCAAAGGCGCGGGCGTTCTCCAGCCCGCCGGGCGTGGCGTGGCGCGCGCCGACGATCGCCACCGCGGGCCGGCCGAGCGTGCCGGGATCGCCCACGACGTAGAGCACGAGCGGGGCGTCGGCGAGTGCGAGCAGATTCCCGGGATAGGCGGCGTCGGCGAGGGTGAGGAGGTGATGACGAGCGCCGCCCAGCCAGGCGAGCGCCGTTTCGACCGCCTCGGCAGGAGGAGGCGAGGCGAGCGCCTGGGCGACTTCGGCGCCGAACTCGGCGCGCACGGTGGGGAGCGGCTGGGCGAGCACCGCTTCCGGCGAGCCAAAGCGCGCCAGGAGCTTGCGCTGGACCGAAGGCGGGAGCCGGCGCAACGTGAAGTCGAGCCAGCTCCTCGCTTCTTCCCGGTCTTCAGGGCGTGCGAGCGGCATCCCCGACACGGACCGGTTTCTCGGTCTCCATCACGAGAGCGTAGGACATGCGCTCGAAGACGCGGAAGACGAAGGCCACGCCGTAGCGCTCTTCGGGCAGGAAGACCTTGGTGTCGCGCTCTTCGTCGGTGACGGGGGGACGGATGCGCCACAGGGCGAGCACGTGGCCAGGCTCCAAGCCCTGCTGCTCGCCCTGGTCGAGCAGGACGACGTCGAGCCGACCGGCTTCGAGCGAGCTGCGATACAGGCGAACGATGCGCGCGTCGACCCCTTCGTCCGGCGCGTGGGGCACGAAATTGACCAGCATCTCTTTCTGCGAGGCGACGAGGGCGTCGCCGGCACGGACCTCTTCGTTCGTCTGCTTCAGGCGCAGCACGGTGCCGAGGCGAGGGTCGTCGTTGGGCTCGACGACGGCGGTACCGAGATCGCGCGCCTCGTAGCCGATGAGCGTCTTGCCATCGCGGGCATAGAGCGGCTCGGTGGGGCGGAAGAGCTGCACGAGCCGGGCATCCTCGGGCACGCCCACGGCAAAGGCCGCATCGCCTGCCCCGGCAATCCAGCGGCCTTCTTCCAGGCCGATGATGCGGCCGGAATTCTCCAGCGTTTTCTGGTCGATCACCAGGGGGCGCACGAGGAAAGGCTCGATGGCCGCGAGCGGGATGGAAGGAATGGCATCTTGAATGGGCTCATGGCGAACCTGGGGCGAGAGCTTCTCGTCGACCGGCCCCACGCGCTTGGCGGCACGCAGCACCCCGGCGGCGCGGTCGAACACCAGGATCTGGCCAGGATAGATGAGGTGCGGGTTGCGGATCTGGGCCCGGTTCATCTGCCACAGGTCGGGCCAGCGCCAAGGGTCACGCAGGAATTGCTTGGCGATGCCCCAGAGCGTATCCCCCTTGCGCACGGTGTAGGTATCGGGTGCATCGGGCGCGATGGCCTGGGGTTCCACGCCGGCGTGCGCGAGCGAAAGCGCACCGAACCAGACCAGGGCGATCGTGCCTATAATGCGAATCATCCGCTTCATGGCGAGGAACCTCACAGGGATGTCGGAACCGGGAGTGGGCGATCCTGTCTCACTGCCGGGGCAGAAGATATTGGCATTCTACGCGACGCATCGACGATTGGCAACGAGAGACGAAAAATATGGCACTACTTCCCATCCTGCATTATCCCGATCCGAGGCTGAAGAAGCGCGCCGAGCCGGTGACGGAGGTCGACGAGTCGATCCGCCGGCTTGCCGCCGACATGGCCGAGACGATGTACGCCGCTCCGGGAATCGGGCTCGCCGCCACGCAGGTCGACGTGCACAAGCGTGTGATCGTCATCGACGTGACCGAGGACCGCTCCGGACTGACGGTGCTCATCAACCCCGAGATCCTGGAGAAGGACGGCGAGTGCGTGAGCGAGGAAGGCTGCCTGTCGGTGCCGGGCATCTATGACAAAGTCACGCGCGCCGAGCGCGTCAAAGTGCGGGCACTGAACCTGGAAGGCGAGACGGTCGAGTTCGAGGCCGAAGGGCTGCTCGCCGTGTGCATCCAGCACGAGATCGACCACCTCGACGGCAAGGTGTTCGTCGAGTATCTCTCGCCGCTCAAGCAGTCGCGCATCAAGGCGAAGCTCGTCAAGCGCGCCCGGATGACGGCCTGATGGTCGCGGAGGAAGTGCGCCGGGTCGCTTTCGCCGGCACGCCCGAATTCGCCGCGGTCGCGCTGCGCGCGCTGCTCGCGGCCGGCTGGGAGGTGCCTTTCGTGCTGACGCAACCCGACCGGCCGGCCGGTCGCGGCATGAAGCTCACCCCGAGCCCGGTGAAGCAGGTGGCGCAGGCGGCCGGCATTGCAGTGCTGCAGCCGGCGCGGCTCA
Organism: Tepidiphilus succinatimandens; assembly: GCF_006503695.1. Classification (GTDB taxonomy): domain Bacteria; phylum Pseudomonadota; class Gammaproteobacteria; order Burkholderiales; family Rhodocyclaceae; genus Tepidiphilus; species Tepidiphilus succinatimandens. The sequence continues at coordinate 94,387 of NZ_SBIK01000013.1, read as the reverse complement.
AGAGCGAGGAGGATCGCCGGGAACTGCTCGCGCTGCCCGCGCCCGACGTACTGGTGGTGGCGGCCTACGGCCTGATCCTTCCGTCCGAGGTGTTGCATTGGCCGCGCTGGGGCTGCCTCAACATCCACGCGTCGCTCCTGCCGCGCTGGCGCGGAGCGGCCCCCATCGTCCGGGCGATCGAGGCGGGCGATGCCGAGACGGGGGTCACGCTCATGCAGATGGACGAAGGGCTGGATACCGGGCCCATGGTGGCGAGCGTGGCAACGCCCATTGCTCCCGACGACACGGCGGGCTCGCTGCACGACCGGCTCGCGGCGCTGGGTGCCGAGCTGCTCGTGCAGGTGCTGCCCGAGCTGCCGCGCCACCTCGCCCAGGCTCGCGCGCAGCCGGCAGAAGGCGTCACCTACGCCGCCAAGATCACGCCGCAGGAGCGTTGGATCGACTGGTCGCAGCCGGCCGAGCGGATTGAGCGGCGGCTGCGCGCCTTCGATCCCCATCCGGGGGCGCAGGCGCTGCTGCGCGGCGTGCCGCTCAAACTCTGGCGCGGCCAAGTGCTCGAAGGAAACGGCACCGAGCCGCCGGGGACGGTGACCGCCGTCGGCACTGAAGGAATCACGGTGCAGACCGGCCAGGGGCGGCTGCTGCTCACCGAACTGCAGCGCCCCGGCGGCAAGCGCCTGCCCGCGGCGGAATTCCTGCGCGGTTTTCCGGTCTCTATCGGCGAGCGGTTCACTGTGGAGGGAGGCTGACGATGTACGGCAACTGGCTGAAGACGACGCTCTTGATGGCGGCGATCATGGCGCTTTTCGGCGCCGTGGGCATGGTGCTGGGCGGCAAGACGGGGATGTTGGTGGCGCTGGGATTCGGCGCACTCACCAACTTCTGGGCCTACTGGTTCTCCGACAAGATGGTGCTGGCGATGTACCACGCGCAGGAGGTCGACGAGACCACCTCGCCCTACCTCTACGGCATTGTCCGGGACCTTGCCCGGCGCGCGGGACTGCCCATGCCAAAGGTCTATATCATCCACGAGGCGCAGCCCAACGCCTTCGCCACCGGGCGCAGTCCCGAACACGCGGCCGTGGCGGCGACCACCGGGATCATCGAGCTGCTCAGCGAGCGCGAGTTGCGTGCGGTGATGGCCCACGAGCTCGCGCACGTGAAGCATCGCGACATCCTCATCTCGACCATGACGGCGACGGTAGCCGGCGCCATCTCCATGCTCGCCAACTTCGGCATGCTCTTTGGCGGACGCGACGAGGAGGGGCGGCCGGTCAACCCGGTGCTCGCCATCCTGGTGATGATCCTCGCGCCGATCGCGGCGGTGATCATCCAGCTGGCGATCTCGCGAACGCGCGAATTCGGCGCCGACGCGGGCGGAGCCGAGATCTGCGGCGACCCGGAAGCGCTGGCTTCGGCCCTGGCCAAGATCGAAGCGTACGCCCAGCAGATTCCCATGCCAACGGCCGAGGCACACCCGGAGACGGCGCAGATGATGATCATGAACCCGCTCTCGGGCGGCTGGCTGCAAGGGCTTTTCTCGACGCACCCGCGCACCGAAGAGCGCATCGCCCGGCTGCGGGAGATGGCGGCGCAGATGCGTCGCCGCTAGGGGCGATCGGCTGGTGCCCAAGGCAGCAGCAGCGTCTCCCCCTCCACTTCTAGGCGCCGTGCCCGCAGGCCATAGACCGCGCGCAGCCGCGCCTCGTCGAGCACCTCCAGAGGGGCGCCGGCCGCGAGGCAGCGCCCTTCGTGCAGCAGCAGAACTTCGTCGCAGAAGCGCGCCGCGAGGGTGAGCTCGTGCAGCGCCACCACCACCAGCCGTCCGCCCTCGTGTGCCTCGCGCCGCAGCAGCGCCAGCGTCTCCAGCGCGTGGCGCGGGTCGAGGGCGGCGAGCGGCTCGTCGGCAAGCAGCATCGTCGCCTCCTGAGCGAACGCCCGGGCGAGCGCCACACGCTGCTGCTGCCCGCCCGAGAGTTCGGTAACGGGGCGCTCGGCCAGATCGGCGGCGTCGACTTTCTCGAGCGCCGCGAGGCAGCGTTCGCGCTCGGCGCCGGTACGAATCCGGCCCGCCGGCAAACCCAGGGCGACGCAGTCGAGAACGCGCAGCGGCAGATGAAGGGAAAAGCGCTGCGGGCAATAGGCGATCACCGACGGCCAGCGTGGGCGCGGCACGCGCACGAGCGGCTCGCCCCACCAGCGCACTTCCCCTTGCTGCGGCCTGAGTACGCCGGCAGCCACCCGCAGCCACATCGATTTCCCCGCCCCGTTGGGCCCTACCAGACCGACGAGACGGCCGGATTCGCCCCGCCAGTCGATGCCGCGGAGCACGGCCCGTCCTCCCAGCCGCAGGCCGACGCCGGAGAACTCCAGGGCTAGGCTCATGGCGCACGCACCGCGAGTACCCGCCACAGGAAGAAGGGCGCCCCGATGAGGGCCGTGAGCACGCCGAGCTTGAGCTCCGCGCCGTGGGGATCGATCAGGCGCACCGCCAGATCGGCGGCGAGCAGCAGCACCGCCCCCGCGCCCATTGAAGCCCACAGCGTGCGCGCCGGATCGTGGCGCACGAGGGGCCGCACGAGGTGTGGTGCCACCAGGCCGACGAAACCGATGGAACCGGCGATGGCCGTGGCCGCCCCCACCGCCAGCGCCGCGCCCACGAGCACGGCCAGACGCAGCCGCGGCAGCGACACCCCGAGGCTCGCGGCGGCCTCCTCGTCGAGCACCAGGCGGCGCAGCGCCGTGCCTTGGCGCAGCAGCAGCGCCATCCCCAGCGCGATCGGCGGCAGCACCAGCGCGACGTCCTGCAGGCTGCGATCGGTCACCGAGCCCAGCAGCCAGTGCACGATCTCCATCGTCGCGTGCGGATTGGGCGAGGCATTGAGGATGAGTGAGACGAGCGCCGTGCTCAAGCTGGAGGCAGCCACGCCGGCGAGGATGAGGCCCACGGTGGAAGCGCCGCGCAGGGCGAGCAGAAGCACGAACGCGGTAACGAGCGCCGCCCCGGCGAATCCCGCCAGTGGCAGCGCCAGCGACCAGGCACCGGCCCACCCCCAGTAGAGCGCCATCACCGCCCCGAGCGAAGCCCCGCCGGTGGCGCCGACGAGCGCCGGCTCGGCGAGTGGGTTGCGCAGCAGGCTCTGCAGGGCCGCACCGGCCACGCCCAGCGCCGCCCCTACGGCGAGCGCGAGCAGGGTGCGCGGCAGCCGGATCTCCACCAAGACCAGGCGCAGGAGAGGGTCGCCCGCCCAGACGCCGCGCCACCAGGCAAGCGGCGAGAGCTCGAGATAGCCCAGCGTGAGCGAGGCGAGCACGAGCAAGCCCACCAGCAAGAGCAGCGCCGGGGCGAGTAACACTTCCCTCATCGCAGCCGCTCCAGCGCCTCGAACGACCAAGGGCCGGCGCAGGTGATCGCCCAGCTCGGCAGCCAGTGCGGTTCGCCGGCCTGGCGCCGCAGCGCCGGATGCGCGAGCAGGCGCTCGCCCAGGGTCGGGGTGTCGTTTTGATAGACGGTGCGCCACCAGCGCGTCGGGCGGGCGGCCAATGCCCGCTCGAGCGGCAGATCGCCATGGCCGATGAGTCCGGCACGCTCGGCGGCGTTGATGCCCCCGCTGCGCTCGATGAGCTCACCCACCCATGTGCCGCGCCCGGCGCTGTAGCCGCCCTGGAGATAATAGAGGATGACCGGTGTCTCGCCCTCCACGCCCAAGGGACGCGCGAGCGCATCCAGCCGTGTTTCCAGGGCTGCGGCGCGCTCCGGCTCGTGCACCAACCGGCCGAGGGTACGAATCGCATCCCGCAGCGCATCCAGCGATTCGACGTACGGCAGCGTATAGACGGGAAGCCCCAGTCGTTCGAGGAGCGTTCGCGTGGCCGCGGCCGAGAACGGCCCGAAGACGACCAGATCCGGCCGAAGCGCAAGGATCTCTTCGGCCGAACCGCGGATCGCCGGTTTGTCGGCCCCCAGCGTCGGGTCCGGGGCGAGATCGGCGCGGCGCGACAGCGTCGTGATGGCGATGACGCGCTCGGGAGCGAGCCGCAGCAGCAGCTGGTCGGCGCACAGATTCACCGAGACGACACGCCGCGGCCCTTCCTGCGCCTGGGCCACGCAGGCAAAGAAGGCCACTATCACGAACAACTGGCGATGCCATACACGCGGGGTCTTCATCTCTCCGCGCGATCGACCACCACGCAATGGCGCTGCCGCCCCAGACCTTCCACTTCCAGCGTCACTTCGTCGCCGGGGCGCAGGAAACGCGGCGGTTTCTGACCCAGGCCAACCCCGGCGGGCGTGCCGGTGGCGATGACGTCGCCCGGCAGCAGCGTCATGAACTCGGACAGGTGACTCACGAGGGTGGCCACGTCGAAGATCATCTCGGCGGTGTTGCCGTCCTGCATGCGCTCGCCGTTCACCTCGAGGCGGATGGCGAGCGCCTGCGGGTTGGGCACTTCGTCGGCGGTGACGAGCCAGGGGCCCAGCGGACCGAAGGACTCGTAACTCTTGCCCTTGATCCACAGCCCGCCGCGGTTCATCTGGAAGTCGCGCTCCGAGCCGTCGAGCACGGTGCAATAGCCGGCGATGCAGGCGCGCGCCTCGGCCGGCGAGACGCGCTTGGCCCGCCGACCGATGACCACGCCCAGCTCCGCCTCCCAGTCGAGTTTCTGCGCTCCGGGCGGGCAAAGGAATGGATCGTCCGGGCCGCAGATGCAGCTCGTGGCTTTCATGAAGACGACCGGTTCGCTCGGGATGGGCAGGTTCGCCTCCTGCGCGTGGTCGCGGAAATTGAGCCCAATGGCGTAGAAATTGCCCACGCCGGCCAGCGGCGACCCCAGGCGCACGTCGGGTGAGACCGGCGGCAGCGAGAAGGGGGCGAGCGCGCGCAGGGCGGCGAGCACCGCCGCGTCGGCGAGGAGCGCCCCGTCGATGTCGCGCACATGGGCCGAGAGGTCGCGCAGGCCGCCGAGGGGGTCGATCAGGCCGGGGCGTTCCTGACCAGGGAGGCCGAAACGGATGAATTTCATGGTGTCTTTCCTGAGAACGAGGGGTTTGGCAGCGCGGCGCCCAACAAATCGTATCATGCAGCCGCGGCCGGTGCGCAGCGCGTACAATCACGCCCCGTAGGTTCGATCCCGTTGCCAGAGCCGCCTGATCCCTCCATGGAGCCGACCATCCCGCTCTTCCGGTTTCCCACGCGCACAGCGGCGCTCTTGGCCGCCTGTGTGTGCGCGGCCTGCGCCATCGTCACGGTGCCGCCGCAGGCGCCACCTCCGCCGGCGGCGTTTCGTCAGGCCGCACCGGAGGCGGACGAGGCCGAGCTCACCCAATGGTGGCGCCATTTCGCCGACCCCGTGCTCGAGGAGATCGTGGCCAAGGTGCGCCGCGACAATCTCGACCTCGAAGCGGCGCTCGCGCGCCTGGCCCAGGCGCGGGCGCAGCGGCGCGCCACCGCCGCCGATCTCGGCCCCACCATAACCGGCAGCGGCAGCGCCGCGCGCAACCGCACGAGCGCCGAAACGGGCATGGGAACGATCGAAAACCAGTTCCAGGTCGGCTTCGACGCGCAATGGGAGCTCGACGTCTTCGGCGGGCGGCGGGCAGCACTGCGCGCGGCCGAGGCGCAGCAGACGGCAGCCACCTATGATCTGGCCGACGTGCTGGTGAGCACCACGGCCGAGGCGGCGCAATCCTGGTTCGACGCGCGCACGGCGCACGCTCGCCTGACGCTGCTCGAGGCGCAACTCGTGGTGCTCGAGCGCAGCCTGGCGCTCGCCCAGGCCAAGGCCGCCGCGGGACTGGTGAGCGAGCTCGACGTGCGCCAGGCCCAGACTCTGCTCGCGCAGACCCGGGCGCAGCGCGCCGCGCTCGCCCAGGGCCGGGAGAGCGCCCTGAATGCGCTCGCGCTGCTCGCCGGAGAAGCCCCGGGTTACTGGCACGAGCGACTCACGCGCGACCAGCCGCCAGGGCCGCCGCCCGCCGCCGCGGGGGCCAAACCGCCGGAGCTCGCCTATCTCGCACCCTGGGTGACGCGCCTGCCGCCCCTGCCCGCGGCCGGCATTCCCGCCGACGTGCTGCGCCGCCGCCCCGACGTACGCCGCAGCGAGGCGCAGCTCGCCGCCGCCGCCGCGCAGCGTGACGTGGCCGACGCGGCGCGCTACCCGAGCTTCCCCTTGAGCGGCAGCCTGGGCCTTACCGCGCTCACCGCAGGCGATCTGTGGCAGGCGAGTGCACGCACCTGGAGCCTCGCGTTCGCGCCGCTCGCCACCCTCTTCGATGGCGGCAAGCTGTCGGCGCAGCTGGAGGCGAGCGAAGCGCAGCTCATGCAAAGCTTTGCCGACTACCGCAAGAGCGTGCTCAGCGCCCTGAGCGAGGTGGAGAACGCCCTCCTCACGCTCCAGGAAGACGACCGCCGCCTGGACGACCTGCGACAGGCAGCCGACAGCGCCCGCGCGAGCGTGGAGCTGGCGCTCGCGCAATACCGCTCGGGCCTGACCGACTACACCGTGCTCATCGACACGCAGCGCACCTGGCTCTCGGCCACCGACGCGTTCGTCGCGCAGCAAGGACAGAACGCCGGCGACCGCGTTCGTCTCTACAAGGCGCTCGGCGGCGGCTGGCCGGGCGAGGCGCCGCAGGAGGAAACCGTCCGATGAACGAAACTGCTCCCAACTCCGCCGACGCCGTGCTCGACACCTCGCATCTGCGCGCCGAACTCGCGCGCCTACGCCGGCGGCGGCGCATCATCCTCGCCGGCGGGCTCCTCGTCCTGCTGCTGGCTGCCGGCCTGTGGTTCGTCGGCAAGCGCGGCGGGGAACCGGTGAGCGTGCGCTACCTCACCGACGCGGCCCAGCGCGGGGATCTGTCGATCACCGTCACTGCCACCGGCAACCTCAGCCCGACCAACCAGGTCGACGTCGGCGCCGAGATCTCCGGCACGATCCGCGAGGTCTACGTCGATTTCAACGATCCGGTCAAGGTCGGCCAAGTGCTCGCCCGGCTCGATACGCGCAAGCTCGAGGCGCAGCGCGTGCAGGCCGAAGCGAATCTCGCCCTGGCGCGCGCCAAAATCCCGCAGCTCGAAGCCACCCTGACGGAAGCCCGGGCCAAGCTGCAGCGCCTGCAGCACGCCGGCAAGCTCAGCGCCGGCCAGGCCGTGGCGCAACAGGATCTGGACAGCGCCGCCGCGAACGTCGCCCGCGCCGAAGCGGAGCTGCTGCAAGCCAAAGCCGAAATCAAGGCCAGCGAAGCGCAGCTCACCTCCATCCTCACCGATCTCGACAAATCCGTCATTCGCAGCCCCATCGGCGGCGTGGTGCTCAAACGCAGCATCGACCCTGGGCAGACGATTGCCGCCTCGCTGCAGACGCCCGTGCTCTTCACCCTGGCCGAGGATCTCGCCCAGATGGAGCTTTTGGCCGACGTCGACGAGGCCGACGTGGGCAAGGTAGCCGAAGGGCAGAGCGTGAGCTTTACCGTAGACGCCTATCCCGACCAGCCCTTCAGCGGCCGGGTAAAACTCGTGCGCTACGGTTCGGAACTGGTCAACGGCGTGGTCACCTACAAGACCGAAATCACCGTGGGCAACCCCGAGCTCAAGCTGCGCCCGGGCATGACCGCCACCGCCGAGATCCTCAGCCAGCACCTCGAAGACGTACTGACGATTGCCAACGCCGCGCTGCGCTACCGCCCGCCCGAAGCGGCGCCCAAACCGGCCGCGGGCAGCGGCGGGCTGGGCGCACTCTTCCGCCCCCCCTTTCCCGCTGCGCCTACGCCACCGCCCGAGAAGAAGACGCGCGAAGAAGCCACGATCTGGGTGCTCGGCGAGGACGGAGCCCCCGCCCCCGTGCGCGTACGGCTGGGCCCTTCGGACGGGCGGCGCACCCAGGTCCTGGAAGTGCGCTCCGGCAAGCTCGAACCGGGCACGCCGGTCATCACCGCCACGGAGCGCCCCAAGCCATGAACGGGCCGCAGCGAGAGGGCGCGCCGTCCACCCGCGCACCGCTCATCCGCTTGCGCGGCGTCGAGCGCGTCTATGGCCAGGGCGACGCGCGCGTCGTCGCGCTGGGCGGCATCGACCTCGACGTCTGGCCGGGCGAGTTCGTCGCCCTCATGGGACCGAGCGGTTCGGGCAAATCGACCACCATGAACATCCTCGGCTGCCTCGACACCCCCACCCGCGGCAGCTACCGGCTCGGCGACGTCGAAGTCACCGAACTCGACAACGACGGACGGGCGCTGCTGCGCCGCCATACCCTGGGTTTCGTCTTCCAGGGCTTCCACCTGCTGCCGCGCGTCACGGCCCAAGAAAACGTCGAACTGCCCCTCGTCTATCAGGGAGTACCGGCCCACGAACGGCGCCTGCGCGCGCGTGAGGCGCTCGCGCAGGTCGGGCTTTCCGGCCGCGAGCACCACGTGCCGAGCGAACTCTCCGGTGGGCAGCAGCAGCGCGTGGCGATTGCCCGGGCCATCGTCGCCCAGCCAAAAGTCTTACTCGCCGACGAGCCCACCGGCAACCTCGACTCCGCCCGCAGCCACGAGATCATGGCGCTCATCACCCGGTTCAACCGCGAACGGCACCTCACCATCGTCATGGTGACGCACGAACCGGACATCGCTGCCTACGCCCAGCGCGTGGTGCACTTCCGCGACGGGCACGTCGAGCGCATCGACGGCGCCGGGGAGGCGGCCTGATGCTGGGCAATGCGCTGCGCGAAGCGATCCGCTCGCTGGGCAGGAACGCCCTGCGCTCCTTTCTCACCGTGCTCGGCATCGTCATCGGCGTGGGCGCGGTGATCGCCATGGTCACGCTCGGACGCGGCGCCACCCAGGCGGTCTCCGACCAGATCTCGTCGCTGGGCAGCAACATCGTCTTCCTGCGGCCTTCGCGCGGCTTCGGCCCGGGGCAGAACGTCGTTCCCTTCAAGGTGGAGGACGCGCTGGCGATCGCCCGCGAAGTGCCCGGCGTGGCCTGGTCGACGCCGGTGTCGCTGCGCACCCTCACCGTGGTGGCCGGCAACCAGAGCTGGAGCACCACCGTGGTCGGGGCGGGCGAGGGATACCTCGAAGCGCGGCGCTGGGAAATCGTCAAGGGCCGCGGCTTTACGCCGAGCGAACTGCGCGCCGGCGTGGCTTCCTGCATCGTCGGGCAGACGGTGGCGCGCGAGCTCTTCGGCAGCGAAGATCCCATCGGCCAGCGCATGCGCGTGGACAAATTCTCCTGCGAGATCATCGGTCTGCTGGATGCAAAAGGCCAGAGCGCCATGGGCACCGATCAGGATGACATCGTAATCATCCCCTTGCGTACCTACCAGCGGCGCATCTCCGGCACCACCGACGTGGACTCCATCCAGCTCTCGCTTGCCGACGGCATCGACAACGAGCGCGTGCTCGCGGACATCCGGCTCGTGCTGCGCGAGCGCCGGCACCTCTCGGCCAACATGGAGGACAACTTCCGCCTCATCGACTCCAAGGAGATCGAGCGCACGCTCACCAGCACCACGCGCATGCTCACGGTGCTGCTCGGGGCGGTGGCCGGCATCAGCCTGCTGGTGGGCGGCATCGGCATCATGAACATCATGCTGGTGTCGGTGACCGAGCGCACGCGCGAAATCGGCATCCGCCTGGCGATCGGCGCGCGCGCCGCCGACGTCATGCTGCAGTTCCTGGTCGAAGCCGTGGTGCTCGCGCTGCTGGGCGGGGCCATCGGCATCACGCTGGCGCTCGTCTTCTCGCTCGTGGCCGCGCAGAAACTGGGATTCCCCTTCTCGCCGGATTACGGCATCGTGCTGATCGCCGCACTCTTCTCGGGCGCCATCGGTATCGTCTTCGGTTTCTTCCCGGCGCGCCGCGCCGCCCGGCTCGATCCGATCGAGGCGTTGCGGCACGAGTAGGGCGACCGCGCTGAAACCGGCGGCGCACGCGGCGCATTTTGTGCGATAATTTGACTTTACCTTCCCGCGCCCGTAGCTCAGGGGATAGAGCGTTGGCCTCCGAAGCCAAAGGTCGCAGGTTCGATTCCTGCCGGGCGCGCCACTTCTCGATTTCCCCCTCCCCTCCTTCCCCCTCTCGCTTTTCCCCGAACGAAAGGCGTCCTCCCCTCGATACCTACAAAAAAAGCCGACCGGTTTCCCGATCGGCCACCGCAGCATATCCTGCGCAAGGAGTGATCACTCGAGCAGGCTGCGCAGCATCCAGGCGTTCTTCTCGTGGATCTGCATGCGCTGCGTGAGCAGATCGAGTGTGGGCTGGTCGTTGGCCTTCTCGGCCACGGGCAGCGTCTCGCGTGCCGTACGCACCACCGTCTCCTGCCCCTTGATGAGATAGCGGATCATGTCCTCGGCCTTGAGACCGGGCTTGGGCTCCTCGAGCCGGGTGAGTTCGAGAAACTCGGCGTAGGTTCCGGGTGCCGGGTACCCCAAGGCGCGGATGCGCTCGGCGATGTCGTCCACCGCCGTGGCGAGCTCGGTGTACTGCTGCTCGAACATCAGGTGTAGGGTGTTGAACATCGGCCCCGTCACGTTCCAGTGGAAGTTGTGCGTAGCCAGGTACAGCGTGTAGGAATCGGCCAAGAGCTTGGCGAGCCCCTCGGCGATCTTCTTGCGGTCTTTTTCGTCGATGCCGATGTCGATGGCGGTACTGTCTTGCCCTTTGCTCATGCTTCTCTCCTTGAAGGAACCTGACGCAGATCAATATAGCGCATGCCGGCGAGGCTGACAAATCGTCACCGGCAATCGCTCACTTCACTCCAGGTTATGACGTTGCCTCGGCCGGGCTCTGCTCCTCGGGCAGACGCCGCGGCGCCGGGCCAACCGGGCGCACGCCAGGCAGATCGGCGGCGAAGATGGCGCGGCGCAGCACGTCGATCGCGCCGTGGCGCGGATAGGTGACACGCCACACCAGTACCACCCGGCGGTAAGGTTCGGGCTCGGCAAAAGGTCGCACCGCGAGCAGGGGGTTCATGCGCGAGGCGTCGTCGGCGGCCGACGAGGGCAATACCGTCACGCCCAGGCCGCTCGCCACCATGTAGCGGATGGTTTCGAGAGAACTTCCGGCGAGCGCCTCCTGCAGCGGCGAATTGCTCACGCATTGCGGGCACACTTCCAGCACCTGGTCGCGGAAGCAGTTGCCCGCGCCAAGGAGCAGCACGTTTTCCTCGGCAAGCTTGGCCGCCGGAATGCGATCGAACGTCGTCCAGGGATGCTCGGCCGGCATGAGGACGCGGAAAGGCTCGTCATAGACCGGCTGCGTGACGAGCCCCGGTTCGGAGAAGGGCAGAGCGAGCACGGCGACGTCGATCTCGCCGTGCTTGAGCTGCTCGGCGAGCTTCGCCGTGTAATCCTCGTGAATGATGAGCGGCATTTTGGGGGCGAACTCATGCACGAGTGGAATCAGCCGCGGCAGCAGGTAAGGGCCGATGGTAAAGATGACCCCCAGCCGCAGCGGCCCGATGAGAGGATCCTTGCCCGCCTGGGCGATCTCTTCGACGCGCTGCGCCTCGCGCAGCACCCGCTCGGCCTGCTCCACCACCTGCCGGCCGATCTCGGTGAGTTTGACCTCGTTGGGGTTGCGCTCGAAGAGCAGCACCCCGAGATGCTGCTCGAGTTTCTTGATCGCCACCGAGAGCGTGGGCTGACTCACGTGGCAGCGCTCGGCGGCGCGACCGAAGTGCCGCTCCTGCGCGAGCGCGACGAGATAGCGCAAATCGGTGAGCGTCATGATGAATCCCCCTTGCCGGCAACCGTCTTCGGCCAGTGTATCAAATCTTTTTACCATCGATGCCGGCGTTTTGTTCCCGAACGATCCCGTACAATGAGCTTTTTCCCGCATGGAAGGAGTAGCCATGAATGGAGTGTGTCCGCGGCATCCTACCCCTGCCGGCCTGCGCCGTCGCGGCGTGGCGCTGGCGCTCGCCTTCGCCTTGGGAACGGGCATCGTGCCCGCAGTCGGCGCGGCTGAACCGGCCTTGCGCCCCGTGCTTTTCGGCGGCTCCGAGCAGCGCCTGCCGGATTTTGCCGACCTGGTCGAGCAGGTGACTCCGGCGGTAGTCAATATCACCGTGCTGAGCCGTTCGAGCGAAGAAGCCCTGCCCTTTCCCTTCGACGAAAATGATCCTTTCTTCGAATTCTTCCGCCGCTTCGGCATCCCGTTGCCCCAAATGCCCGGCGGACGGGGCGAGGCGCCGGTGCAGCGCGGCCTCGGCTCCGGCTTCATCGTCTCGGCCGACGGCTACATCCTCACCAACGCCCATGTGGTGGGCGAGGGCGGCGAGGGAACTGACGTCACGGTCCAGCTCGCCGACGGGCGCAAATTCCCGGCCAAGGTGGTCGGCGCCGATCGCCGTACCGACATCGCCGTGGTCAAGATCGACGCCAAGGGTCTGCCGACGGTGAAATTCGGCGATCCCGAGAAGGCCCGCGTCGGCCAGTGGGTGATCGCCGTAGGTTCCCCCTTCGGCTTCGAGCACAGCGTCACCGCCGGCATCATCTCGGCCAAGTCGCGCCGCCTGCCCGACGAAACCTACGTCCCCTTCATCCAGACCGACGCGGCGGTCAATCCGGGGAATTCGGGCGGACCGCTCTTCAACATGGACGGCGAGGTGATCGGCATCAACAGCCAGATCTATTCGCGCTCCGGCGGCTACATGGGCATCGCCTTCGCCATCCCCAGCGACGTGGCGCAGGAGGTGAAGGATCAGCTCATCGCCTACGGCCGGGTGCAGCGCGGCAAGCTCGGCGTGGTCATCCAGGGCATGGACGAGGAACTGGCAAAGAGCTTCGGGCTCGACAAGCCTGAAGGAGCCCTGGTCGCCAATGTCGAAGAAGGCAGCCCGGCAGCCAAGGCCGGCATCCAGGCGGGCGACGTCATCGTCGCGGTCGACGGCCAGAAAGTCAAAGATTCCGCCGACCTGCCGCGCCTCATCGGACGGCGCAAACCGGGCGAGGCGGTACGCGTCGAGCTCCTGCGCCAAGGGAAACGCCTGGAGAAGAGCGTGACGCTGGCCGAACTGGACGAGGACACGGCGCGCGCGGCGGTCCCTGGCAAGAAATCCCCTGGAGAGCCGAGCGCAGCAGGCATCGCCGTGCGCCCCCTCACCGCCCAGGAGGCGAAAGAGCGCGGCCTGGAAGAAGGTGGCGTGCTCGTGACCCGCGTCGAAGGGCTGGCAGCGCTCGCAGGCTTGCGCCCAGGCGACGTGATCCTGGCAGTGAACCAGCAGCCGGTGCGCACGCCGGAGGAATTCCGTCAGGCGGTGAGCAAGGCCGGCAACCGGTTCGCAGTGCTCGTCGATCGCAACGGCATGCGGCTCTTCATCGCCATCCGGCGGCAGTAAACTCACTCCACGCGGAAGCGGCGCACGCGCTCGACGAGCTGCTGCGCCTGCGTCTGCACCTTCTCCACCGCCGAGGCCATGGCATCGACTTCGGCATCGAGCCGTCCCGTCTCCCGCGCGATCCCTTCGACCGCGGATGCAGCCTGCTCGGCCAGCTCCCGCTCCTCTTCGGTCGTGACGGTGACCGCATCGAGCCGTCGGCCGACGTCGGCCACTGCCGCTCCGGCCTCGGCCAGACGCTCGGTCACCTCGTCCGAGACGCGGCGCACTTCCTTCAATTTTTCCTGGCCGGACTCGAACGCGGCGTAGAGCTGATCGCTGCGCTCGACCACGGCGGCGGTGATGGTGTCGATGCGCCCGGCGGCGGCACCGGACTTCTCGGCCAGTTTCCTCACTTCGTCGGCCACCACCGCGAAGCCCCGCCCCGCCTCGCCGGCGCGCGCGGCTTCGATCGCGGCGTTGAGCGCCAAAAGATTCGTCTGGTCGGCGATTTCGCGCACTTCCTGGGTGATGACCCGGATCTCGTGCGAGGATTGGGTGAAGGCTTCCATCGCCTCGACCAGCGAGGAGAGCGCCTCTTCGATGGCCGCGAAGGCATCGACGAGGGCGGAGAGCCGTGCCCGGCTCGTCTCGGTGCGCTCGCGGCTCACCTGCGACTCGGCCTGGATGGCCGCGATCTCCGCGGCCACCCCGACCGCCGCCTCATGCAGCCGCCCGATCAGCTCCCGTACCTGGGCCACCACGGCGTTCTGCGTTTTCGCCCCGGCGCGCACCGCATCGCCGCTGCGCGCCATCTCCGCCGTCGCCTCTTCTAGGGTAGTCACGGTGCGCTTGACCTCGCGCACCAGCTCGGCCACCGTCTCGAGCATGCGGTTGAAGCCGGCGGCGGCCGCGCCGATCTCGTCGTCGCGCTCCACCGGCAGGCGCCGCGTCAGGTCGCCTTCGCCCTGGGCGATCTCCTCGAGGCTGGCGACCAAGTGCGCCAAGGGCCGCGCCACCGAGCGGCGCACCACCCAGGCGATCACGCCCACGGCAAGCAAGGCGAGCAGCACGGCGAAACTTCCCACCCAAGCGGCAAAGCGGCGGGTGGCGGCGTCCGACTCGCCGAGCGAGATGCGCATGCTCACCGCCCCCAGCACCGTACCCTCCGGCACCTGGTGGCAGACGATGCAGTTCTTCCCGAGGTAGTCGGTCGCCGCCTTGGCCGGATAAATGGCGCGCAGTGCCCGGGCTCCGTCGCTCTCCTCGATCGCCAGGTAGGTCTGGCCGGAGGCGAGCACCTGCGCTTCCACCGCGTCGGGCTCCTTTTCCAGCCCGCCCTTGCCGTAGAGCGCCGTCACCGCTTCGCCGCGCAGTACTTCCAGGCCGCTCACCGCCGTAAGCTTGCGGATCTGGTCGAGAAAAACGTCGCGCTGCCCCACGGTGCCAGTGACCATCATCGCCGTGAGCCCAGCCATGGTCATCTCGTTGATCGAGGCGGCGAAGCGCTCCGCCTGGTCGCGCGCCATGGTGCGCGAGGCGGCCATGCTCCAGGCGACCATCACCGCCAGCCCTGCCACCAGCACGATCCCGATCGCGGCGATCAGGCGCCGCGCCACCGAATGTCTCGTTCGCATCGTTCGCCGCTCCTTCCCCTGCCGCATTGCCATGCGCCACGGGGCCATGGGTCTCATGATGCAGAATAACGCAGGGCGGCGCAAGCGAGCCGCTGAAAAGAGGGCAAAAAATCCTCCAGTTCAATCCTCTTGCGCCGATAATCCTCCCGTAAGATAGATGTCAGCGCCAGAAGGAGACCTCGATGAAACCCAAGATCACCCCGACGAACGTGGAGGTCCACTTCTCGCCCGACGAGATCATCGTCAGCAAGACCGACCTCAAAGGGCGCATCACTTACGCCAACCGCGTATTCATGCGGGTGGCCGACTATTCCGAGGACGATCTGCTGGGCGTGCAGCACAACATCGTGCGCCACCCCGACATGCCCAGAGGCGCCTTCAGGCATCTGTGGGACACGATCCAGCGCGGCGAGGAGTGGTTCGGCTTCGTCAAGAACATGACCGCCAAGGGGCACTACTACTGGGTGTTCGCCAACGTCACCGTCGATCGCTTCGGCGACGAAGTGCTGGGCTACTACTCGGTACGCCGCCAGGCCCCGCCGCAAGCGATCGAGGCGATCGCGCCGATCTACGCCGAAATGTTGCGCATCGAGCGCGAAGCCGGGCCGGCGAAAGCATGCGAGGCCTCGCTCGCCTGGCTGACGCAGAAACTCGAGGCGCTCGGCACCACCTATGAAGCGCTGGTGCTCGAGCTCTTCTTCCAGGGGAGAAAAACCCATGTCGCTCCCTAAAAACGCGCCAGCCGCCGATTCCCGGGCGCTGCTCTTGCAGCCCACGAGCGAGGCGAGCCGCACCATTCCCTTCATCTGGCAGCGCGTACGGCTTGTGAGCCTCGCCTACGTCGCCCTGATCCTGGGGCTTGCCGGGCATTCGCTTTGGCACCACGGCCCAACCCTGCTCAATGTCGCTGCACCGCTGCTGGCGATTGCCTTCGCCTGGTACGCCTACCGCTGGATCACGCATCCGTTGAAGGCGCTCGCGCGCATGAGCGATGTGCTTTCCCAGGCCAAGCAGGGCTGTCTGAGCGTGCGCATCACCCGCACCAAGGGGCTGGGCGAGATCGGCAAGATCGCCTGGGAATTGAACGATCTGCTCGACGTGATGGAAGCCTACTTCAAGGACGTCAATACCTGCTTCGACCGTGCCGCCCGCGGCGACTTCCATCGGCACGCCTTCGTCGACGGCATGCCGGGCGAGATACGGCGCTCGATGGAGTCGATCAACCTGGCGCTTACCGCCATGGAACGGGCCACCGAGCTTGCGGCGAAGAACCGCCTCAACAGTGGCCTGCACCAGATCAACGTCGATAATCTCCTGCGCAACCTCTCCGGCAACCAGGCCGACCTTCTGGAGGTAAGCGGGCGCATGGACGAGATAGAGAAACTCGCCCTGCGCAATCAGCAAGGCGCATCGGAAAGCCTGACGACCGCACGCCAGCTTGCGCAAGCCCTTACCACGATCGATCACAACATGGCGTCGATGGCCGAGACCGCCGGTTCGCTCGAAGAGGCGAGCCAGTCGATCGGGCACACCGTGCAGATCATCGCCGAGATCACCGAGCAGACGAATCTGCTTGCCTTGAACGCTGCCATCGAAGCCGCGCGCGCCGGTGAAGTGGGGCGCGGCTTTGCCGTGGTGGCCGACGAGGTACGGAAACTGGCCGAACGCACGCGGGTCGCCACCGACGAGATCGGCGGCGTGGTGGACGCGCTACGGGCGCGGGTCGGAACGATGGTGCAGCAGACCCGTGCGATGAGCGAAGAAGCGAAGACCGTCAGCGACCAGGTCCAAGGATTCGAGCACCGCTTCGAGGCGGTCGCCCAATCGGCCGAAGCGACGATCTCGGCGCTGGAGCAGGCCAAAGACCTGGCCTTTGCCTCGCTGGTGAAGCTCGATCACATCATCTACATGCAGCGCGGCTACGTGGCGGCAGAGCGGGGCGGCGAAGGGGAAGAAGCTCGGGCAGTCGGTTCGGATCACACGCAATGCCGGCTGGGCAAATGGTACTACGAAGGGTATGGCAAGGAACATTTCTCCCGCATGCCCGCATACCGAACCCTGGAAGAGCCGCACCGCCGCGTCCACGCCGGCGTCCATGCCGCCATCGAAAAGGCGCGCAAGGACTGGCTGCACGATGCCAAGATACTGGATGCCATCATCGAGCACATGCGTGATGCCGAACAGGCAAGCCAGGAGGTCATCCGCCTCATCGGCGAGATGGTCAAGCAGAAATATGGTGATCAGGTCCCCGCCCCTGGCGCTGCCATAGCGGCACCCTCGGGCAGCCGAAGAGCGCGGGAGATGCGCCGGGGTTCCGGCAGAGGGTGACGGCGGGGGGAAGCCTCTTCTCCTCGCCATTTCCAGTGACATTGTCTATACTGAAGCGGCATTCTTTTACATAGGACAAGACCCATGAAGAAACTGCACCAGATCCTGCTCTTTGCCACCGCGATGGGGCTTGCCGGCGCCGCAGCCGCCCAGGCGCTCAAACCGGAAGAGAAAGTGAAGTACCGTCAGGCCGCCTACACCTTCATGGCCTGGAACATGGAGAAGATCAAGGCCCAGGCCGTCGACGGCAGCGCCCCCTTCGACCAGGCCCAGGTGGCGGCAGCCGCCAACGCCATCGCCGCCGCAGCCAATTCCGGCATGGGCGCGCTCTACAGCCCCGACACGGTGGGTGCCGTCGGTTTCCACAAGAGCCGGCTGAAGAAGGAATTCTTCGAGCAGCCCGACGAAGTGCGGCAGGTAGCGACCAACTTCGCCGAACAGGCGAACAAACTGGCCGAAGTGGCCGCCGCCGGCGACAAGGCGGCAATCGCCAAGCAGTTCGGCGAAGTGGGCAAGGCCTGCAAATCCTGCCACGACAAGTTCCGCATGAAAGAAGACTGAATCCTCACCAGTCCATTCCCGGCACCGGCGCCACCGGCGCGGGCGCCGGGATCCAGACGCCGCTCGCCAGATACACCACGGCAAGCGCCACCGCCACGGTGAGCGCGAGGCGCAGCGCGTAGGTCTTGTTCCCCCATTCCACCCGCGGCACGTCCTGCACACCCGGCGGCAGCCGGCGATAGCCGGTGACCATGGGGCGCACCAGATCGTCCTTTTTCACCACGGCATAGAAGACGATGGCGCCCACGTGCAGCAGCACGATCAGCCATAAGAGCGGCTCGAGCGCGCGGTGCCAGCCGGTGAGGCGGAGCTGCCAGTCGCCGTCGATGAGGGGCGCGAGCGGGCCGCGAAAGGAAATCTCGTCGTAGGTGAAAAGCCCCAAGAGCGCCTGCAGGCCGAAGAGTCCGAGGAGCGCCAGCACCGAAAGCGCTCCCAGAGGATTGTGCCCCACGCCATGCCATTGCCCGCGCAGATAGGCAAGGATCTCGCGGGGGCCGCGCACGAAGGTGCAAAAGCGCGCCGTCTGCGGGCCGACGAAGCCCCACTGAAGCCGCCAGACGATGAGCCCCAGTACCGCCAGCCCGAAACCCTGGTGCCAACGCATGGCGTTGCCACCGATCTTGACCGAGACGACCGCCCCGACCACGCAGGCGACCAGCGACCAGTGAAAGAGCCGCAACGCCGGATCCCAGACGGGGATATCGCGGTTTTCATGTGCCATCGTCTTCTCCTCACTTGTACGGAATACGCTCGCTCACTTCAGTAAAGCATCTTTGCGACGGGCGAGCACGCGCTTGAGCGCTTCGCTCGTCGCCCCCGATCCCCGCCGGCGCAGGGATTCCACGGTTCCATGATGGACCAGGCGCCCGCCCTCCTCGCCCCCGCCGGGGCCGAGATCGACGATCCAGTCGGCTTCGAGCCACACGTCCGGGTCGTGTTCGATGACCACCACCGTGTGACCGTTCTCCACCAGCCGGTGCAGCACGTGCAGCAGCTTTTCGATGTCGGCCAGATGCAGGCCGACGGTGGGCTCGTCGAGCAGATAGAGGGTGGGCGTGTGGGCCGGGCGCGAGAGCTCGGCGACGAGCTTGAGCCGCTGCGCTTCGCCCCCGGAGAGGGTCGGGCTGGGTTGCCCCAGACGCAGGTAGCCCAGTCCCACTTCCTCCATCCAGCGCAGGGGCCGCGCGATCGCCGGGTGGGCGGCGAAGAATTCCGCCGCCTGCGCTACCGTCATCGCCAGCACGTCGGCGATGGAGGCGCCGCGCCAGCGCACCTGCAGGGTCTCGGCGCGGTAGCGGCTGCCGCCGCAGGCTTCGCACGGTTCGCGCACGTCGGGCAGGAAGGCCATTTCCACCGTGATCATGCCTTGCCCCTCGCACACCGGGCAGCGTCCTTCCCCCGTGTTGAAAGAGAACCAGGCCGGGGCCCAGCCGCGGGTACGGGCTTCCTGGGTTTCGGCGAAGAGGCGGCGGATGGGATCGAACACCTTGAGGTAGGTGGCCGGGCAGGAACGGGGGGTCTTGCCGATGGGTGTCTGGTCGACTTCGAGGAGCCGTGTGAGCGCCTCGCCGCCTTCGAGGCGTTCGCAGCCGACGGGTCGGCCTTGGCGCAGGCTCTGGGCAAGCACCTCGCGCACCAGGGTCGATTTGCCCGAACCGGACACGCCGGTGACCACCGTGAGGCGCGCGAGCGGCAGACGCACATCGATGCCCTGCAGGTTGTGGTGCCATGCGCCACGCACCCACAGGCTCGCCGTGTCGTCGACGACGGGCCGCGGCGGTGCGAGCCGGTGCGCGATGGGGGTACGCAGCATCTTGCCGGTGAGCGAGCGCGGCGAGGCGAGAATGACCGGCAGCGGCCCTTGCGCCACCACCTCGCCACCGTGCTCGCCCGCGCCGGGGCCGAGGTCGATCACCTCGTCGGCGCTGCGGATCATCGCCTCGTCGTGTTCGACCACCAGCACGGTGTTGCCGCGGCGCTGCAGCCGGCGCAGCAGGGCGATGAGGCGTTCGTCGTCGCGCGGGTGCAGGCCGATGGTGGGTTCGTCGAGCACGTAGCACACGCCGCGCAGGGTCGAGCCGAGCTGGGCGGCGAGCCGGATGCGCTGCGCTTCGCCCCCCGAGAGCGTGGGCGCGGCGCGCTCCAGCGTGAGATAGCCCAGCCCCGCTTCGCACAGGAAGGCGAGGCGCTGCGCGATCTGCGGCAACACTTCGGCGGCGATGCGCCGGCTGCGTTCGTCCCACTGCGCGGCGGCTTCGTCGAACCACGGCCCCAGGCGCGCGAGCGGCAGGCGCGCGAGCTGCGGCAGCGTCATCCCCTGCAGTCGCACGGCGCGGGCGTCGGCGTTGAGCCGGCTGCCGTCGCACTCTGGGCAGGGCTGGGCGGTGACGAGGCGTCCCTCGACCTCGCGCTCGGCCTCGAGCGCCTGCGGCCGGCCGTCGCGCAGCGTCGCGCCTTCGCCCAGCAGTTTCCGGCCGGTGCCGAGGCAGGCCGGACACCAACCCAGGGGCGAATGCTGCGAGAAGAGGCGCGGATCGAGCGGCGGAGCGCCCTTGCCGCAGGAGGGACAGACGTGGGCGCCGGCGAAGAGGTGCCAGCGACCGAGCCCGTCGCGCACCTTTACCCCTTCGCCCACCTCCAGCGCCTGCTGCACGGCCCGCTGCAAGGCGGCCGCATCGGTGGATGCGAGCCGCTCGATCGGCAGATCGATGTCGTGCTCGCGGTAGCGGTCGAGCTTGGGCCAGGGGTTGGTGGGAACCTCCTCGCCGTCGACGAGCAGCGTCGCCACGCCGCGTCGTGCCGCCCAGGCGGCCAGTTCCTTGTAGATCCCCTTGCGGCGGCGCACGAGCGGGGCGTAGAGGGAAAGCGGCGAAGGCAGCGTCGCCAGGCGCTGCGCCAGGGAGGCGGCAGCGAGCGGTTCGAGCGGCACGCCGCACTCGGGGCAATAGGGGGTGCCGAGGCGGGCGTAGAGGAGCCGCAGGAAGGGGGCGATTTCGGTGAGCGTACCCACCGTGCTCTTGTAGCCGCCGCGGCTGGTGCGCTGTTCGATGGCCACGGTGGGCGACAGGCCGAGGATGCGGCCCACCGCGGGCGGCGGGGGCGGCTGTACGAACTGGCGCGCGTAGGCATCGAGCGCCGTGAGGTAGCGCCGCTGCCCTTCGGCGAAGACGATGTCGAAGGCGAGCGTCGATTTGCCCGAGCCGGACACGCCGGTGACCACGGTGAGCCGCTCGCGCGCGATCGTCACGTCGAGGTGCTTGAGGTTGTGCTCGTGCGCATCGACGATCTCGATGCCGCGCTGCGGCGCGGGGCCGTACAACGGAGTCGGTTCGGCGGCAAGCGGCAGGGCCGGCGCGGCGAAGACGAAGGTGCGCTCGCGCAGCGCCCGGCCGGTGGCGGTATCGGCCGCGGCGAGCATGGAGGGCGGCCCTGCATGGACGATCCGGCCGCCGCCTTCGCCGCCTTCTGGGCCCAGTTCGATCACCCAGTCGGCGGCGGCGATCACGTCGAGGTGGTGCTCGACCACCACCACCGCCTCGCCCTGTTCGGTCAGATCCTCGAGCACGCGCAGCAGGCGCGCGACTTCGTGCTGGTGCAACCCCGTCGTGGGCTCGTCGAGCACGTAGAGGGTCTTGCCCGCGCCGCGGCGTTCGGCAAGCCGCGCGGCAAGCTTGAGGCGCTGGGCTTCGCCGCCGGAGAGCGTGGGCGTGGGCTGGCCCAGGCGCAGGTAGCCCAGCCCGAGCGCGACGAGCGGCTGCAGGTGCGCCGCAGCCGCCTTGCCCTGCGGCAGGCGGGAGAGGAGCGCCAGGGCCTCGTCCACCGTGAGCTCCAGCCAGTCGGCGGCGTTCTTGCCGGCCAGCCGCACGCGCAGCACTTCGGGGCGGAAGCGCCGGCCGTCGCACACCGGGCAGCGCAGATAGACATCGGCGAGAAACTGCATCTCCACGTGCTCGAAGCCCGAGCCGCCGCAGGCGGGGCAGCGCCCTTCACCGGCGTTGAAGCTGAAGCTGCCGGCGGTAAAGCCGTGGGCGGCGGCCTCGGGCTGGGCGGCGAAGAGCCGGCGCAGCGCGTCCCAGGCCCCGGTCACCGTCACCGGCATGGAGCGCGCGCTCTTGGCAAGCGGCGTCTGGTCGATCCAGACGAGATCGGCGAGCATCTGCGCCCCTTCGAGCGCATCGTACGGCCCCGGCGCATCGGCCTCGAGCCCCAGCGCCCGCGACACGGAGGGCACGAGCACGTTCTCGACCAGGGTGGACTTGCCCGAACCGGACACGCCGGCGATCACCGTCAGTCCCGACAGGGGCAACGCCAGGTCGATCCCTTTGAGGTTGTGTTCGCGCGCGCCGCGCAGGTGCAGCCAAGGCCCGTCGCGCACTTCGCGCGCGGCGCGTTCCGCCTGCACCCGCAGCCGGCCGCTGAGATAGGCGCCAGTGAGAGAGGCTGGATGCGCCGCGATGGCCGCCGGCGGCCCTTCGGCCACCAGCTGCCCGCCTTGCGCCCCCGCCCCCGGTCCGAGGTCGATCACCCAGTCGGCGGCGGCGATCACCTGCGGGTCGTGCTCGATCAGCACCACGGTGTTGCCCAGATCCACCAGCCGGCGGATCGCGCCGATGAGCCGCGCCACGTCGCGCGCGTGCAGCCCGGCGGTGGGCTCTTCCAGCACGAAGAGCGTCTCCACGAGCGAGGTGCCCAGCGCCGTGGTGAGGTGGATGCGCTGCAGCTCCCCGCCTGAGAGGGTGCGCGAGGCGCGATCGAGGGTGAGGTAGCCCAGCCCCACTTCGCACAGATAGCCCAGGCGGGTCGCGATTTCCTCGAGCACCTGCCGCAGGGTCTTGCCCTGGATGCCGGCGGCGCAGCGGTGCACGAAAGCGGCCGCCTCCTCCACCGGCAAGGCGAAGAGCTCGGGCAGGCTGTGACCGGGAAGACGTCCAGGTGGCGGCGTCTCGTCCGGGGCAACCAGACGCCAGGCGAGCGCCTCGGGCTTGAGGCGCGTGCCGTGGCAGTCGGGGCAGACGGTATAGCTGCGGTAGCGCGACAGCAGCACCCGCACGTGCATCTTGTAGGCCTTGGATTCGAGCCATTCGAAGTAACGGCGCACGCCGTACCAGTGCTGCGGCCAGCTCGTCTCCCAGTCGACCCAGTCGGGGTCGCCTTCGAGCACCCAACGTTGCTCCGCCTCGCTCAACTCGCACCAAGGCACGTCCAGGCGCACTCCGGCGGCCGGGGCGAGCATCTCCAGTTCCTGCTGGCATTGGGCCGAGAAGCCCCCTTGCCAGGGTCGGATCGCCCCCCGGCGCAGGGACAGCGAGGGATCCGGGATCACCTTGTCCCAGTCGATGCCGATCACCCGTCCGAAGCCGCGGCAGGTCGGGCAGGCGCCCACCGGGGAATTGAAGGAAAAGAGCCCCGGCGAAGGGTCGGAAAAGGACAAATCGCAGCCGCCGCAGTAGCGCTCGCGCCGGTATTCGCGCGCGGGCAGCCGCTCGCAGGCAGGAGGCTCGCCCGTCTCCGGCGGCTCGCCCAAGCGCGCCCTGAGTTCGTCCCAGTCGGCAACCGCCAGGCGTCCCTGCCCTTGGGCGAAAGCCGCCTCCAGCGCTTCGGCAAGCCGCCGTTCCTCGGCCGTTTCGCGGCGGAAGCGATCCTGCACCACCCACCACCACCAGCGCCCCTCACCGGCGGGCGTGCGGGCGACGATGCGAGAATAACCCTGGGCGGCGAGCCCTGCGCGCACCGTCTCGGCGGGTAGCCGCTCGGGCACCGGCACGGGGTAGAGCACGGCGAGCCGCGCGGCCGGGGCAAAACGCCGCGCCAAGTCGGCGGCCACCGTCTCCGGCGTGTGCGGCACGATCTCCTCGCCGCAACCGGGGCAGAAGAGCCGCGCGGCACGGGCGTAGAGCCATTTGGCGTGATCGGCGATCTCGGTGAGCGTCCCCACCGTCGAGCGCGAGGTGCGCACGTGGGTGCCGCCCTCGATGGCGATCGCCGGCAGCACCCCTTCGATCTCGTCGACTTCGGGTGCATCGAGCCGCTCGAAGAACTGGCGTGCGTAGGGGGAAAAGGTCTCGACGTAGCGGCGTTGCCCCTCGGCGTAGAGCGTCTCGATCACGAGCGAGGATTTCCCCGCCCCCGAGACGCCGGTCACGGCGATGAAGCGCCCCGTGGGTAGCTCGACGTCGAGGTTCTTCAAGTTGTGCTGGCGCGCGCCGCGGATGCGGATACAGGAGGCGGTCGATCTTCCCTCGTCTTCGTGCATGGTTTCCCGTTCATCCCGGCCGGCGAACCCGCCGGCGAACTTTAGGATCATAGCAAGTGCGCCGCTATAATGCGACTCACCCCGCCTTTGACCGCCAGCCGATGGAAGCCTTTCTCACCGCCACCGGGCTCGTCGCCCTCGCCGAAGTCGGCGACAAGACGCAGCTCCTCTCGCTCGTACTCGCCGGGCGTTACCGCGCGCCGTGGACGATCTGTGCGGCGATTTTCTTTGCCACGCTCGTCAATCACGCCGGCGCCGCAGCGCTGGGGGCGGCGGTGACGCAGTGGCTCGGGCCGGACGTGCTGCGCGCGGTGGTCGCGATCTCTTTCGTCGCGCTGGGGCTGTGGCTGCTGGTACCGGATACGATCGATGAAGACGAGACGAAGACGCGGCCGGCGGTAACGCGCACCCGCATCTTCACGATCGTGTCTTCCGCTTTCTTCCTTGCCGAGATGGGAGACAAGACGCAGATCGCCACGGTGGCGCTCGCCGCGCACTATTCGCCCTACGCGGCGGTGGTGGCGGGAACCACGGTGGGGATGATGCTCGCCAACGCCCCCGTCGTGTGGTTCGGCGAGCGCCTCACCCGCCGCCTGCCGGCCAAGATACTCCACGTCGCCGCGGCGCTCGCCTTCGTCCTGCTGGGGATCGCGGCCTGGTGGTGGTGATCAGCCGAAGCGCCCGGTGATGTAATCCTCGGTCTGTTTCTTGCGTGGGCGCACGAAGAGTTCGTCGGTGCGGCCGAACTCGACGAGCTCGCCCAGGTACATGAAGGCGGTATAGTCCGAGATACGCGCCGCCTGCTGCATGTTGTGGGTGACGATGAGGATGGTCACCTTTTCCTTGATCTCGGCGATGAGCTCCTCGATGCTCGCCGTGGCGATGGGATCGAGCGCCGAGGTGGGTTCGTCGAAGAGGATGATCTCCGGATCGGCCGCCAGCGCCCGGGCGATGCACAGCCGCTGCTGCTGCCCCCCCGAAAGGTTGAAGGCCAGGTCGTCGAGCCGGTCTTTCACCTCCTCCCACAGCGCCGCTCCGCGCAGCGCCTCCTCGACCTTTTCCTCCAGCACCGAGCGGCGCTTCTCGCCGCGCACCATCAGGCCGTAGGCCACGTTCTCGAAGATCGTCTTGGGGAAAGGGTTGGGTTTCTGGAACACCATGGAGATGCGCATGCGGATCTCGATGGGGTCGACCGCGGGCGAGACGAGATTGACGTCGTCGGGATAGAGGCGGATCTCGCCTTCGTAGCGGTTGCCGGGATAGAGGTCGTGCATGCGGTTGAAGCTGCGCAGCAGGGTCGACTTGCCGCAGCCCGAAGGGCCGATGAGGGCCGTGACCATGCGCTCGGCCACCGGCAGATCGACGTTCTTCAGCGCGTGGTTGTCGCCATAGTAGAAATTGAACTTGCGCGTCTCGGCCTTGAGCGGTTCGGAGACGATCGTCGCGTTGTTCTGTTCGCTCATGCGCAGATTCCCAGGAAAAGAATGGAGAGGCTCACCATTTCAGCTTGGCGCGGATACGCGAGCGCAGCCAGATGGCGATGCCGTTCATCGCGAGCGTGGCCACGATGATGACGATGCCGGTGGCCGCCGCATTGACGTGGAAGGCGCTCTGCGGGCGCGACAGCCAGTTGAACATCTGGATGGGCAGCACGGTGAAGGGCGAGAAGAGCCAATCGAAAGGTCCAGCCGGCGGATCGCCGCTGAAAGGGATCGGGGGCAGGAAGGCGATGAAGGTGAGCGCGCCGATGGTGATCACCGGCGCGGTCTCGCCGATGGCGCGCGACAAGCCGATGATCACGCCGGTGTAGATGCCGCCCGAGGCGTAGGGGATGAGGTGATCGCTCACCACCTGCCAGCGCGTCGCCCCCAGCGCGTAGGCCGCCTCGCGGATGGCCACCGGAATGGCGCGCAGCGCCTCGCGGGTGGCCACGATGATGATGGGCAGGATCATGAGCCCGAGCGTGAGCCCCGCCGTCAGGATGCTGTGCCCGAAGCCGAGGATATAGACGAACAAGCCCAGGGCGAGCAGGCCGTAGATGATGGAGGGCACCGCCGCGAGGTTGGTCACGTTGATCTCGATGAGCTCGGTGACCCAGTTCTTCGGCGCGTATTCCTCCAGATAGATGGCCGCAGCCACGCCCAGCGGCACGGCGGTGAAGGCAGTAACGATCATCACCAGCGCCGAGCCCACCCAGGCCGAGAGAATGCCGGCCTCTTCCGGGCGGCGCGACGGGAAATTCAGGAAGAACTCGGGCGTGAGCCGGCGCCAGCCGTCGAGCACCAGATCGAGGAAGAGCAGCGTGAGGATGATCACGCCGAGCGCCGTGGCCAGCAAACCGACGGTGCCGACGATGAGATCCCAGCGCTGGTTCCTGGCGATGACGCCGCGCAGCTCCATGCTTTCCTTACTCGCCATGTCAATACACCTCGCGAATGCGCCGGCGCAGCATCTGGCCGATCAGGTTGAACACCAAGGTGATCACCACGAGCACCAGGCCCACGGCGAAGATGCTCTGATAGCCGATGGAGCCGTGCGGCAAGTCGCCCATGGCCACCTGCACGATGTAGGCGGTGATGGTGGCGGCCGGCTCACGCGGGTCGAAGGTGAAGTTTGGCTGCTGACCGGCGGCGATGGCCACGATCATCGTCTCGCCCACGGCGCGCGAGATCCCCAGCACGAAGGCGGCCATCACGCCGGAAAAGGAAGCCGGCAGCACCACCCACATCGCCGTCTGGAAGCGCGTCGCTCCCATGGCGTAGGAGCCTTCGCGCAGCGCCATCGGCACGGCGCGCATGGCGTCCTCGGCGACCGAGGCGACGTAGGGTACGATCATCAGCCCCATCACCAAGCCGGCGCTGAGCATGTTGAATCCGGGCAAGCCGGGAATGATCTTCTGCAGCAAGGGGGTGACGAAGAGTAGCGCGAAGTAGCCATAGACGATGGTCGGCACGCCGGCGAGCAGCTCGAGGAAGGGCTTGAGCACCTCGGCCAGTTTCGGCGGGGCGAACTCGGAGAGGTACATCGCGATGAGAAAGCCGAGCGGGCCGGCCACGACGAAAGCGATGAACGAAGTCACCACCGTGCCGACGAGCAGCGGCAGCATGCCGTAGGAAGCACGCTCGAAGAGCGGCGTCCATTCGGTGCCGGTGAGAAACTCGACGAGGGAGACGTGGGCGAAAAAAGTCGAGGCCTCATAGAGCAGGATGGCGACGATGGCCACCGTCACCGCCACGGCGCAGAAGGCCGCCACGAAGAGGATCGCCTCGATGACGCGTTCCTTGCCGTTGCGCACGTGGCGCATCGTGCGGATGCGGTCGAGGTAAAGGGAGGAAGGACTGCCACCCGTTTCGGTCGCCGTCATTGCGTCGCTCATGGTGTGCCTGACCGTAAGATGAGGCAAATGATGAAAAATGCCATCGACGCCTGATCGCGCCGATGGCCCGGTGGTGAAACTTACAGTTTGCCTTCACGTTCCAGCAATTCTTCGACCTTCACGCCAACGTCGGGCTCGCCGCCGAAGGCCGTGCCTTTCTTCATCGCCTTGAAGTTTCTCAGGGCCATCTCGTAGGCCTTGGCGGGCAGATCGACGTAGCCCACTTCTTTGGACAGTTTCGCCGCATTTTGCAGATAGAACTCGACGAACTCGCGCA
Source organism: Tepidiphilus succinatimandens (assembly GCF_006503695.1). Taxonomy (GTDB): domain Bacteria; phylum Pseudomonadota; class Gammaproteobacteria; order Burkholderiales; family Rhodocyclaceae; genus Tepidiphilus; species Tepidiphilus succinatimandens. Next base: position 66,651 of record NZ_SBIK01000013.1, on the reverse strand, counting down.
CTTCCGGTTTTTCCTGCGCCGCTTTCGCGTTCACATAGATGAAGATCGGGCGCGACAGCGGCTGATAGGTACCGTTGTTCACCGTCTCCACGCTAGGCGCCACGGCCGGGGAGTTCTCGTCCTTCTTGATCTTGACGGCCTTGACCTTGTCCTTGTTTTCCGTGTAGTAGGCCAGGCCGAAGTAACCCAACGCCCCCACGTCGCGGCTGACGAACTGTACGATCACGTTGTCGTCTTCGGAGGCCATGTAATCGCCGCGGCTCGACTTCGATTTGCCGACGACGGCTTCGGTGAAGTAGTCGAACGTGCCGGAATCGGCGCCGGGACCGGCAAGCTTGAGGGGACGATCGGGGAAGCGCTCGGAAACCTTCTTCCAGTTGTCCACCACGCCCTGGGCGGCCGGCTCCCACATCTTCTTGAGCTCGGCCACCGTCATCTCCTCGGCCCAGTCGTTCTTCGGGTTGATCACCACGGTGAGGGCATCATAGGCCACCGGCAGCTCGATGTATTCGATGCCGGTCTGGCGGCACGCCTCCATCTCCTGCTTGAGGATCGGCCGCGAGGCATCGGAGATGTCCGTCTCGCCGCGGCAGAATTTCTTGAACCCGCCGCCGGTGCCGGAGATCCCCACCGTGACTTTCACGGCCCCTTTCTTCAGCTTTTGATATTCCTCGGCCACGGCCTCGGTGATCGGATAGACCGTGCTCGAACCGTCGATTGCAACGATCTTCTGCTGCGCCTGGGCCGTACCGATGAGACCAGCGAGCGCCAGCGCCCCAAGCCAGATGCGTTTGTTCGATTCCATGGATCGACTCCTTGTGCGAAAAAGGGTTTTGCAGGAACGATCGTCCCGACCCCCGCAAGTCTAGAGCGCAATTGTTACAGGTCCGTGAAATTTTAACGCCATCAAAGGCCAGATGCTCATCGAGACCCCTCTTCCGTCGAGGAAATGGCACACCAGACCCCGACGCCGAACGCCGCCCAGCCGGCAAGCAGCATCGTCCCGCCCAGCGGCGTCACCCACACGAGCGGCAGCCATTGGGTGAGGGCATAGCCGTAGAGACTGCCGCAAAAAGCGAACACCCCGCCCGTCCACAGCCCCGCCGCCAGCCTCAGGGCGCGGCTGTTCCAGCCCACGGCCCCCAGCACCCCCAGAGCCAAGAGCGCCAGCGCATGGACGAACTGGTAGAACACCGCCGTCTGCACGTTCTCGTAGAGCGCGGCGGCAAGATGCGGCCGCAGCGCGTGCGCGCCGAACGCTCCCAAGGCCACTCCCAGGAAGCCGAAGCACGCCGCGGCGAGGAGGGAAAAGCGGAAAGAAGTCATCACCCGTTTCACGAAGCCTCCTCAGAGCCTATGAATCGATCTACTGCTTGGTCCGATTGCGACGATTTCTTCACGGGCTCTCGGTCGGGGAAACGGCACGTTTCCTCCGCGCCCAGCCCGCCACCAGCGAGCCGCCCACGATCGCCAGTGCCGCGGCCGCGAGTCGTGCGCTGGGCTCGGCCAAACCCAGAATCATCAGCAAGAGCACGGAGATGAGCGGAGCGGCGTAAGAGAGCACCCCAAGGAGCGCGATGTCCCCGTGCTTGACGCCATGATCCCAGGTGAAGAACGCCACTCCCACCGGACCCAGCCCCAGGGCGAGCAGCGCGAACCAGCCCACCACCCCATCGGGCCATACCGTCGGCTCCCAAGCGAAGTGCACCATCCAGGCAAGCAGCGCCGTTGCCGCGCAGAACCACCCGACCGCCTCGCTCGGCACGCGCGGCAAGAGGCGCGAGAGCACGGAATAGGCCGACCAGATGAGGGCACAGGCGAGGGCGAGCAGATAGCCACTCAGGTGCGCGGGCGCGAAACCCGTTTTTCCTCCGAGCAATACCCACACGCCCCCGAGCGCCAGCGCCGCGCCGACGAGGTGGCGCAGCCGCAGGCGCTCGCCCGGCAGCAAGGCAGCAAAGAGCACGATCAACAGCGGCCACAGATAGGCGATGAGGCTCACCTCCACCGCCGGCGCCCGCTGCATGGCGGCGAAATAGCAGGCGTGGTAGCCGAAGAGCCCGCCCACTCCCAGCAGCCAAGCCGCCAGCGGCTGGCGCGCCTGGGCAAGGCCCCAGTGCCCCTGCAGACGCCAGCGCAACAGCATGAGGGCGAACGCCAGGGTGAAGCTGGTGGCGAGCAGCTGGAACGGCGGGATGCGCCCGCCGGTGAGCGCCGTGAGCGGCGCGAGCGTCCCCCACAGGGCGATGGCGCTCGTCCCGATGAGGGTGGCGCGGACGACAGGCTGCATGGTTTCCCCAACCGAACGAAAAGCGCCAAGATTGTAACCGGGCATGCCGTGAAGCACTGCGGCCAGGCGGAGCGCTTCACCGGGAAGATGCGAGGCCTCTATCTTCTTCCCAGCCAGGCACGCCAAGCGGCCAAAAATTCTCGGCGAATACTTCGGCAGGTGGGCGTCGGCTGGCCCAATGTGCTTCTTCCAGCATCGGCCGCGGATAGAAAGAGGCCACATGGCCCAGGCACAAAACGGCCAAGGGCTTGGCCCCCTCTGGCATCCGCAGCAAGTCGGCCAAACGCTGCGGGTCGAACAGCGACACCCAGCCCATGCCGAGTCCTTCGGCGCGGGCGGCAAGCCATAGATTCTGGATTGCACAGGCCAGCGAAGCCACGTCCATCTCCGGCAGGGTTCGCCGCCCGAATACATGCCGCTCCCGCCCCGGAGCAAGGGCGACGACGAAGAGCTCGGCAGCTTCGAGGATCCCTTCCACCTTGAGGCGCAGAAATTCCTCACCCCGCTCGCCCAGGGCCCGGGCCGTCGCTTGGCGCTCTTCCTCGACCAGGCAATGGATCGCCTGCCGCAAAGCACGGTCGGTGATGCGAAGAAAACGCCAAGGCTGCATGTAGCCCACGCTGGGGGCCTGATGCGCCGCCCACAATAGACGCTGCAGTACTTCCGGATCGACCGGATCGGGCAGGAAATGGCGCATGTCGCGGCGTTCGGCAATGGCGCGATACACCGCCTCGCACTCCACCTCGGAAAAACGATGGGGAGAAGGGGGCAAAGAAAGGGTCATGTCTCCGTGCACTCCGTTCAGCCGTTCATCGACCCCAACAGCGCCGCCACCGCCGCCGGGTTCGACGGAAAATAGAAATGCATGTAGCTCGCCGTGAGCCGGCCGCGGCGGTAGATCGCCTCGCCCCCCGCGCCGCGGGTCTTGCGCGCGAAGACCAGCGGCGGGAGTTCCGTCTCGAAAGTGGAATAGTGGAAGGTGTGACCGGTGAGGCGCCCCTCGGGCAGTTCCGCTTCCAGCACGCCAAGGCCGGCGAGCCTCGATTGCATGCACGCCTGGCCCGGCAGAAGCCCGAACATCGGCCAGGATCGGCCCGCGGCATCGACGAGGGTCTCGGCGCAGGCGATCATACCGCCGCACTCGGCGAGCAGCGCCTTGCCCGCCTGCACGTGTGCGGCGAGTGCGGCAGCCATCGGGCGGTTGGCAGCGATCGCCGCCGCGTGCAGCTCGGGATAGCCGCCGGGCAGCCATACGGCATCGCACGGCGGCAAGGCGGCGTCCGCGAGCGGGGAAAAGAAGGCCGTGCGCGCCCCGAGCGCGTGTAGGGTCTCGAGGTTGGCCGGATAGAGAAAGCAGAAAGCCGCGTCGCGCGCCACCGCCACCGTCTTGCCGGAAAGAAGCGGCGGCAGGGGCGAGGGCGTATCCGCCGGGAGAAAAGTGACGGGCGGCGGTAGCTCCGCGGCCTCGGTCTGGCCGATGGCCTCGGCCATGCGCTCGAGTCGAGCTTCCAGGTCGGCGATCTCGGCCGCGGGCAGCAATCCCAGATGGCGCTCGGGCAGCGCGATGGCCTCGTCGCGCGGCAGGTGCCCCGCCCAGGCGATGTCCTCGGGCAGCGTGTCGCGGCACAGCCGCGCGTGCATGGCGCTGCCGGTGCGGTTGGCGAGCACGTGGGTGATCGGCGCGCCCTCGCGGTAGTGCTTCAATCCCCAGGCCACGGCGCCGAAACTGCCGGCCATGGCGCTCGCGTCGATGACGAGCAGGATGGGAAGATGCAGGCGGCGCGCGAGTTCGGCGGCGCTGGGTTCGCCGTCGTGCAGCCCCATCACGCCCTCGACGAGGATGAGGTCGGCTTGCCGCGCCGCACGCGCCAGGCGCCAGCGGGCGTCTTCTTCGCCAGCCATGCGAAAGTCGATCGTCTCGCAGGGCGCGCCCGACGCGAGTTCGTGGATCTGCGGATCGAGGAAATCCGGCCCGCACTTGAAGACGCGCACCCGCCGCCCCTGGCGCGTGTGCCAGCGTGCGAGCGCCGCCACCACCGTGGTCTTGCCGTGGCCGGAAGCCGGAGCGGCGACGAGCCAGGCGGGGCAGGTCAATTCCATGATGCCCCCAAGTAACCTTTGCGCACGCTTTGCCTCACCATTCGATCCCCGGCATGGCTTTCACTCCCGCCTGGAAAGCGTGCTTGACGAGCCCCATTTCGGTGACGGTGTCGGCGGCATCGACCAGTGCCGCCGGTGCGGCGCGCCCGGTGACGATGAGGTGTTGGTGCAAGGGACGCGCGCGAAACACCGCCAGCGCTTCTTCCAGGTCGAGCCAGCGGTACTTGAAGGCGTAGGTGAGCTCGTCGAGGATCACGAGCGCCACGCCGGGGTCGGCAAGCGCGGCGCGGGCCGTTTCCCAGGCGGCGCGGGCGGCGGCTGCGTCGCGCGCCGGGTCCTGCGTCTCCCAGGTGAATCCCTCGCCCATCACGTACCAGCGCACCGCCGGATGGCGGCGGAAGAAGGCTTCCTCGCCGGTGTCGGAGCGACTCTTGACGAACTGTACGACGACGGCGTTCATCCCGTGCCCCAGGGCGCGGGCGAGCATACCGAACGCAGCGCTCGATTTTCCCTTGCCGTTGCCGGTGTGGAGCAGAAAGACTCCGCGCTCGAGCGAGGCCCGGGCGATGCGCTCCTCGATCACCGCTTTTTTTCGCTGCATGCGGGCGCGATGGCGCGCTGTGTCTTCTTCAGTCATCGGCATCTTCCTCGGCGAGCAGGGCGGCGAGATAGTCTTCCGGCAGGGCGTAGCGCCGTGCGAGGCTCGCCGGACTCTCGCCGCTTGCGCGGATCTCGCGCAGCCAGCCTTCGAGGCCGCTCGAGAGGGAACGGCCGGCCTGCTCGCCGTCGCGCGCCTGGCGTTCGCCTTCTTCCAGGACGTATTTCTCGCCATAGCCGCGCGGCGTCACCATCAGGCCGTGGCGCACGAAGGTGCGGGAATTGCCCACCAGCACCGTCGAGAGCATGCCGATCTCGGCCTCGGCCATGCGCTCGAGCGTCGTCAGTTCGATGCGCTGTTTCGGCCGGTAGGCGGATTTGACGATGGCCACCGGCGTATCGGGCGCGCGGTGGCGCAGCAGCAGCCGCTGCGCTTCGACGATGTGCCGCGTGCGCCGTCCGCTCTTGGGATTATAGAGGGCGACGACGAAATCGGCGGCGGCAGCAGCCTCGAGCCGCCGGGCGATCACCGGCCAGGGGGTAAGCAGGTCGGAGAGCGAAATGGCACAGAAATCGTGCGTGAGCGGCGCACCCACCAGGGCGGCGCAGGCGTTGATGGCCGAGGCGCCCGGGACGATCTCCACCGCCACGTCGCCCTCGGGCTGCCAACCGGCGGCGAAGAGCACTTCGAAAGTCGGCCCGGCCATGCCGTAGACCCCGGCATCGCCCGACGAGATGAGCGCCACCGTCTTGCCCTGGCGGGCACGCTCGAGCGCCTCCACCGCCCGGTCGAGCTCCTCGGTCATCGACTTGCGGATCACCTCCTTGCCTTCGAGGAGCGGCGCCACCAGGCGGACGTAGGTGACGTAGCCGATCACGGTGTCGGCCTCGGCGATGGCCTGCCGCGCTCGGGCGCTCATGTGCGCCTCGCTGCCCGGTCCGATGCCCACCAGGAAGATTTTGCCGCGGGCGGCGGCCTCGGTTCGGTTCATGACATCCTCGCGATCGAGACGGTGGCGTTGCGGCCGTCGGGGCCGCGATAGCGGTGTTTCTCCACGATCAAGGCTTCCATGCCGACGCCGGCGGCGAGCAGCGCCGCGGCTTCGGCCACCGAGGGTGTGCCGGTGTGGCGGCGCACGACTTCGGAAGGATGCGGCACCGGCACTGCCGCCAGTTCCTCGGGGGAATAGAAGCGGATCTCGCAGGGCAGCCGCGCGGCGAGGGCGAGCAGCCCCGGTTCGTCGGCCTTGAGGGTGATGCTGGCAAGGAGAACGATCGCCTCGGACGAAAGGCCAGCTTCTGCAAGCGCCTGCGAAAGCGCCGCCTCCAGCGTGGCGAGCGAGGTACCGCGATCGCAGCCGATTCCCACGGCAACTTTCATGATTCCTCCGGCGGACGATAGATCACACGCCGCCCGGCCCACCGAGGGTGATCCTCGGCGCGCCCTTCGCGGGTGATCCACAGCAGGGCAGCATATCGGTTCGGATCGGCCTCCTCCAGCCGATCGAGCCTGACGAGGTTCTCCGGCAGCGGGCCGCTGCGCCCGTTGGCGTGGCCGCGCCACCAGTCGGTACTACCCGCTTCCTGCACCAAGGCCACCGGCTCGTCGTTGACCACGGCGGCGCTGCAGTGCACGATCTCGTCGTGGCTCGCCTCGAAGCGCCAGCCAAGCTCGCGCCCGAGCAGATCGACGCACAGGGTTTCGCGGGAATCCGATGCCGTGGTGAGCACGGCCGTAGCCCCCAGCGCGAGCGCCAGATGCCCGGCGAGCGCATTCGCCCCGCCCAGATGCCCCGAGAGCACGGGAATGACGAAACGCCCCGCCTCGTCGAGCACCACCACTGCCGGATCCTGCTCCTTGTTGCGCAGGTGCGGCGCGATGAGCCGCACCACCGCCCCGAGCGAGACGACGGCCACGATCGCATCGAACGCGGCAAAGAGCGCCGGGATCTGCTCGGCCGTCTTGCCCTCGTAACACTGCGCCCTGCCTGGAGCAACCTGCTGCGCCAGTTCGGCGAATTTGGCCGGCGCGAAGACGCGAGCGCCGGGCAGCGCCGCCGCCACCCTGCCCGCCAGCGCGAGGCCGTGTCTGGTGATCGCCACCACCGCACATTTCATGACGGCACTCCCTGCGGCTTCTTGCGGCAACCGCGCCGCAATTCGCCGCGCGGCAGACCCTGCTGCCGCACGATCATCAGCGAGAGGTAATTCACTTTTTCTCCCGTGAGCATGGTCACGTCCCGAATGAGGCGCTGCTCGGGCGCGCCAACTTTCTCGCAAAAAAACGTCTGCTCGAGCAGGCCGCGGCGCGCAAGCAGCGCCAAAATCTCGTCGAGCAGGGGCTTGACCTTGAGCAGCACCACGGTGTCGAACGCGTCGAGCAGATGCTCGATCATCCCGACGCCGTAGGCGGCCGGAATCACCGCCATGCGGTCATCCTCCTCGGCGAGCGGCACGCCGGCCACGGCCGCTGCGGCGACGAAAGAGGGCACGCCGGGGAGGGTTTCGATCGTGCACTCCGGCGCGAGCGCTTTCACGGTACGGGCCAGATGCCCGAAAGTGGCGAACGTGGAGGCGTCGCCTTCTACCAGAAAGACGAACTCGGACGTCTCCCTCGCCAGATCGATCACCTGTTGCGCCGCCCGCTGCCAGGCGCGCTCCAGCACGTCCGCCTGGCGCGTCATGGGAAAGACGAGGGGCACGGCGTCTTCGGGCACGGCAAGGCCCGCGCGGCGTGCAATGTCGAGGGCGTAGGAATCGCCGCCGCTTCGCTTCACCGGATAGAGCCAGCGCGCGCCGCTCGTGAGCGCCTCCCAGGCGCGCCGGGTGATGAGGCCCGGATCGCCTGGACCGAGCGAAACACCGGTGAGCTTCATCCCCCCTCCTTGGCCACGGTCACGATCCACACCGGGTTTTGCGCCGCGAGCCGGTGCATGTCGAGGATGGGCTTGCTGCGGCTTGCCTGCAGCTGCACCACCTCCCAGGGAAAACCCGAGGAACGCACCGCCGCCGTGGCGGCGGCAAGATTCTCCAGAGTCACGAAATTCATCACCAGGCGGCCGCCGTCCTTGAGCCGTGCGAGGGAAAGCGCGATCAGCTCGGGCAGCTCTCCGCCCGATCCGCCGATGAATACCGCATCGGGATCGGGCCAGTCCGCCAGAGCTTCCGGCGCGCGGCCTTCGATCAGCCTGTAGTTGGCCACGCGCAGGCGGCGGGCATTCTCGCGGGCGTTGTCCGCCTCGGCCGCGTTCTTCTCGATCGCCCAGACCTCCCCCTCGGGGCACAGACGGGCACACTCCAACCCCACCGAACCGGACCCCGCACCGATGTCCCAGACGCAAGCTTCGGGCCGCAACCGGAGTTTCGCCAGCGACAGCGCCCGCGCTTCCTGCTTGGTGAGCAAGCCCTTCTCGGGGGCCCGCTGGGCGTATTCCTCGTCTTCCAGGCCGAAACGCGGCAGCCTCTCCTCTTCGCGTTCGATGAGCACCACGTTGGGATCGGGAAATTCCCTTTCCGCCGCTTCTGCCAGCGAGAGCGGCCCGAAGAGCGCCTCGTCGGCAAGCAGCAAGCGGCTCGCCACGCGCAACTTGACTTCTTCGCCATAGCCGCAGGCGATGAGTGCCCGCGCGATGCGCGAAGGATCGTTCTCCGCGCTGGTGAAGACCGCCACGCGCCGGGACTGGGCCACGGCGCGCAGAACCGGCGACAGCGGATGCCCGGGGCCCGCCGAGAGCGACCACTCGCCCGCGTCGCGCGCATGGCAACTGGCGATGCGCACCTCCTGCCACGGCAGCTTCCAGCGCGCGAAAGCGAGCTGCAGCGTCGAGACGGCTGGCAACACCGCCACCCGCGCTTCCCCCAGGCGGGCGATCAGCCAAGAGGCAAGGCCGTGGCACAGCGGATCGCCCGTGGCGAGCACCGCCACTTTCCGCCCCCTGCCGAGCGCCTCTTCCACCCAGCGCGGCACTTCGGTCAGGGCGCCGTCGAGTGCGCGCCATTCGCGGCCTTCCGGCAGGTGCGGGCGCATGAGGGCGAGGGTGCGCTCCGCGCCGATCACGAGTTCGGCCTCGTGCAGGCAGCGGCGGGACTCCTCTCCCAGACCTTTCCAGCCGTCGTCGAGGATGCCGATCACGGCACAACGTTCAGGGACATTCATCTTCTTCCACCCGGCAGATCGCCTGCCCTTCGAAATCGCACACCAGCACCGTGAGGCGGTATTCGCCCGGATGATCCGCCTTCAGACGGCGGATGGCGCGCTGGGCCACGGCGCGGTGAAATGGCACCGCCAGACCCAGCTCGGCCAGCCGTTCGGCGCCAAAACGCGCCGTCTCGGCAGCGCGGATCTCTTCCACCACCGCCTCGGGCGCGCCCACCTCGCGCGCGGCCTCGGCGAGCAGATCGCGGTCGACCTCGGCCTTCCATGCGTGCGTCACCGCCAGACCCTGACACATCTTGGTGAGCTTGCCGATCATCGCCCCCACGTAGATGTGGCGCACGCGCCGCGCGATCGCCGCGCGAAAGGCCGCCTTGACGAAGTCGCCCATCTGCACGAAAGCCGCTTCGGGCAGATGCGGCAACTGGCGCATGGCGAATTTCTCGGTGCGCCCGCCGGTGGTGAAGACCACGGCCTCGCAACCCTGCGCCACTGCCACGTCCACGGCCTGCACCACGCTCGCGCGAAACGCCGCCGTCGAATAGGGACGAACGATGCCGGTGGTGCCGAGAATGGAGATGCCGCCCAGGATCCCCAGGCGGGCGTTGAGCGTCTTCTTTGCCATCTCCTCGCCTCCGGGCACCGACACCCTCACCTCCAGCCCGTCGGTGCGCAAGAGCTCGCCCGCCGCCGCCTGCACGTTCTCGGTAATATTGCGCCGCGGCACCGGATTGATCGCCGGCCCACCCACTTCCAGCCCCAGCCCCGGCTTGGTCACCACGCCCACGCCTTCCCCGCCCCGCAGTTCGATCACGCCGGCGCGCCCGGGCAGGCGCCGCACCTCGACCGTCAGGTGCGCGCCGTGGGTGGCGTCGGGATCGTCGCCCGCGTCCTTCACCACCACCGCGCGGCACGCATCGGCATCGAGGAACCGGGCCTCATGCACGGGAAAGCGCACGATCTGCCCGTTGGGCAGGCGGCACTCGATCTCGCTGGGCGGCTCGCCCGTGACGAGCGCCATGGTCGCCGCCTTCGCCGCCGCCGCCGCACACGCCCCGGTGGTAAAGCCGGTGCGGTTGCCGCGCTTCTTCGGCACGCTCTTGCGGATCTTCTCCTCGCTCACTCCTTACCCTCTTCGGCGAGCGCGAGCAAGGCGTGCAGCGCCGCCACGGCGAGGGTGGATCCCCCCTTGCGCCCGCGAATGGCGATCCACGGCACTTCCTGCTGCGCCATGAGCCGCTCCTTGGATTCGGCGGCCGAGACGAACCCCACCGGCATACCCAGTACCAGTGCCGGCCGCACGCCCTCTTCCTCGATGAGTCGAACCACCTCGATCAGCGCGGTCGGGGCATTGCCGACGGCCACGATCGACCCTTCGAGCAAGCCCAGACGGTGCGCCTTGCGCATCGCCTCGATCGCCCGGGTTCCGCCATTCGCCTTCGCCGCCGCGATCACGTCCTCGTCGGAAATGAACTGATGCGCCTTCATGCCGAAGTGCGCCAAGCGCGGCCGCGACAGCCCCACGCAGATCATCTCCACGTCGGCCACCACCGGCGCGCCGCGCCGGATCGCCGCGATGCCCGCCTCGATCGCCCCGGGGTGAAAGAACGTCAGTCCGTTGAACTCGAAATCGGCGCTCGCGTGGATCATGCGCCGCACCACCGGCCACTGCGACGCCGAATAGGAATGCGCATCGCCCACTTCGGCGTCGATGAGGGCGAAAGAATCGTGCTCGATGGCGCGCCCCAAGGCCGTGAGCTGCTCCGTGATCGCTGTCATGCTTCTTTTCCTCATCCGTGATGATGCGCGTGAGCATGCTCGTGGGCCGCGGCGGCGCGGTATTTGCAGCCGTCGCACTCGAGCATCCCCTCTCGTCCTTCCTCCCCCACCCGTGCTTCCAGCAAGGCGACGAGGCGCTCGTCGAAGCCGAAATGGCGCGCCAGCGCGAACGCCACCCGGGGATACTGCCGCCGCAGGCGCTCCACCTGCGCCCCGATGCGCTCGATCAGCACCCCGGTGAAGAGATAGACGGGAACGATCGCGATCTGCATCATGCCGAGCCTCACTTGCCGCGCCACCACCGTCTCCAGCCGCGGCCAAGTGATACCGGTAAACGCCAGATCGACCAGCTCGTGGTCATTGGCCTCGAACACCCAGCGCGCCATTTTTGCGAGCTCGGCGTTCCCTCCCGGATCCGACGAACCGCGTCCGAGCAAAATCACGCCGGTGGTGGCCGGATCGGGCACGTCCAGTTCCCCCAGCGCCTCCTGCAGCCGCTGCTGGATGAGCGAAAAAAGCTCCGCTCCCATGCCCAGATGCCGGCGCGCCACGAAGCGCACCTGCGGGTGGCGCGCCCGCGCCCGCTCGATCGCCTCGGGAAGCTCCATCTTCACGTGCCCGGCCGCGTTGAGGATGAGCGGCAGCACCACCACCTCGCGCGCGCCTTCTGCCGCCCGATCGAGCCCTTCGTCGAGCAGGATTTCGGCATGCTCGATGAAGCACAGCTCGATGCGCCACTGCGGCCGCATCTGCCGCCAGCGCGCCACGAATTCCGCGGTCTCGGCGTTGCCCGACGTCTCGCGCGAGCCGTGCGCCACCACCAGCACCGTCCGTTCGTTCATGTGTCGCTTTCCTTCGTCTTCGCCCGCCGCCAGCGATGGGTAAAAGAGGGATCGTAGAGCTTGCTGCGCGCCAGTTTCGGCCACGACGCCGCCCCCAGGGTGGGGCCGACCACGATCATCGCCTGGCTCACGATCCCCGCCTCGCGGCACGCCCGGCGCAATTCGCCGAGCGTGGTGCGCACGATGCGCTCTTCGCCCGGCCAGCTTGCCTTGTGCACCACCAGCACCGGCGACTCTTCCGGCCAGCCGGCCGCGCGCAGCCCGCGCTCGACTTCGGCAAGGCGCGTGATCGAGAGAAAGAGGCAGATCGTGCTGCGGTGCGCCGCCAGCGCCTCCAGCTCCTCGCCCGGCGGCATGGGTGTGCGCCCGGCCACCCGGGTGAGGATCACCGTCTGCGTCACCTCGGGCAGAGTCATCGACTCGCCCGCGGCCGCCATCGCCGCCATCGCCGACGACACCCCCGGCACCACTTTCCAAGGAACGCCCGCCGCCGTGAGCGGCCGGGTGAGCTCGATGAGCGCCCCGTAGAGGGTAGGGTCGCCCGTCTGCAGGCGCACCACCGTCTCGTGCGCCTTCGCCGCGTCCACCAGCCACTCGGTCATCTCTTCGAGCGTCATGTCCTTGGAATCGCGGATGAGGCAGCCGCGCGGCGCATGGCGCGTCACCGCCGCATCCACCAGCGACCCGGCGAAGAGCACCGCCCCGGCACGCTCGAGCAGCCCCTTGCCCTTGACGGTGAGGAGCTCCGGATCGCCGGGGCCAGCCCCGACGAACCACACCGTTCCTGGCATCAGACCCGACCTGCGAAGAGGCGCCGCTGCAGCAACAGGGATTCCCCGCCGCCATGCCAAGCCTTGGCCGCCGCGAGCACCGCCAGGTCGATGAGCGGCTCGACGAGCACCACCGCGAGGTAGGCCGCGCCGAATGAAGCCACCTGGGCGAGATTCTCCGCGCCGATCCCCTGGCCGTAGAGCGCCCAGAACGCCACCCACGACACCACGCCCCCCTGATAGGCAAGCGACAGGCGCAGCACATCGCGATAGCGCAGATCGACGTAAGGAGTATGCGGCGGCACGATGCGCCGCGCCAGGAGCGCCGTGGCAAAGAGCGGCACGAGGAGCGTGGTCACGTTCATGCCGAACTGCGGCAGATCGGCCGGGGCGAAGAAGAGCCCTTGCATGAGCAAGCCTGCCGCCAGACCCAGAGCCGCCGCCGCGGGGCCGAAGAGCAGCAGTAGGGTGGAACCCAGGATGAGGTGGACCTCGGACACGCCCACCGGCTGGTGGGGCAGAACCTCGAAGAAACAGAACACGAGCAAGGACGCCACGAACGCGCGCAGCGCGAGCGCCGGCAAGCCGTCCTTTTTCACCACCTTGGCCGAGAGCAAGAACGCCGCCCCCAGGCTCGCGGCCGCGGTGGCATGACCCAGCAACAGTTTGGCGCCCGTGACGACGCCTGGTTCGATATGCATGACCCGTCTCCTTTGCGAACGTTTCGCCAAGACGAGCCGCACGAGGAGAAAGGGCCTACGGGAGAGGGGAAGAGGAAAAAAAACCGCCCCGGACCGTCAGCCAAACCCACACCCCGGGGCTCGCACCAACTACGCACTCCGGGCCGGTCTTCTGGCTCGCCGTCATCCGGTCCGCGCGCCTTCCCATGCCCTCGAAGGCACAGTGGCCGATGCGCTTCCCGTCAGGCTCACAGCAGCGGGGGCTGCGTCGGAATGGCGGGGCGATGCCCGCTTCACCGGCTTCCCGTTTCACCCGCTCCCAAGACATCGGAGCGAGCACCCGAAGCAAGGGCAAGATACACCGCCGCGGCGCGCGATGTCAACGCCATCCCTTCTTCTCCCCTCTTCCAGTCGATCGTGAAGAAACGCGGGCAAGTCCTTGAACGGATTCATCACGCTGCGCCCTTTTCACAGAATTATCCACAAGCCTACCCCCATCCCTGTCCGCGCTTTCCCTGTTCCCTTCCAAACGGTTCCAGACCGTGCATGAACACAGGGATTCTCCGGTAATCGTTTGTGGATCAATGAGAATATTTACCCGGCACTGGATTCCATCCCCAATTCCTCCACCGCCGCTCCCAGGTTTTTCCCGAAGTTTTCCCGACGGGGAAACGCTCAAATCCTGCGGAAGCTACAAAGTTATCCACAGATTTGGGATGAACGTTGTTTACATGGTTTTTTGTTTACTACTTCAAATTGTTTACCAACCCATGTCGCCGCAAATGACCATTCATACAGAAAGGTCTTTTTAAAGACCGTAAATTTTTTATGGTTTCTTGCTGTGGCAAACCCGCCACAGTGAACAAGGACGAGGGAAAGCGTGGGAAAGTTTGGGGAAAACTTGCCGTTTTTTCCGCATCGGAGAAAGCATTCGTCTACGCCGCACTGCTTGCAAGCCCATGCGCCCACGGGATCACCATCAAGGAAACTTCAATGTTATCAACGTGTTTCTTTGGTTTTCCACAGATCCTCCTCGAGCATAGTAAACACTAAAAGTTTTTATAAAAGATCTGTGTACAACTACCCATCGCTGCGGCTTCGCCCCACCGTCCCTTGCCCCTTGCCCTCGCCGTCCCTTCCCCCTAGACTTCGCTGCAGCCTTCGAGAGGACCTCGCCGTGCACTTCGAACACCGCCTTTTCTTCGCTCCGGAAGAAGCACTCGATGCCATCGAGGTCTGGCAGGGCCTGGCGACGCGCATCGAGCATCCGCAGGAATTCGTCCTGGGGCTGACCGGCTGCGACATCCTGGAGCGAGGCCCGGCGCACGTGCTGCGCCGGCTGCACTTTGGCCACGACAGCTACCGCGATCGTGTCGAGTGGGAAGAGGGAAAACGTCTGCGCTTCGTCGTTGAACCCCAGGACGGCCGGCCCGGCGGAACGCTGGAGATCTCGCTCATCATCGAAGGCGAACGCCTCGGGCTGAATTTCCGCTATGACACCACCCTGGACGAAGCGCTGCTTGCGCCCGACGGCCGGCCCGTGGCCGAGTGGCTTGCCCAGGCCTATGCTGCGGCCGATGCCGACACCATGGCGTGCATCGTCGCGATCGCGCGAAAGAAACGAGGAAAAGCATGATCGAATTCAAGAACCTGCGCCTCTACCGCTGGGATGGTCCGGAAGGGCGCACCTACTGGAACGAGCTCTTCCTCCGCAGTCCCTTCCTGCCGGTGGGGCCGCAGAACGAGACGAGCGAAGGCTGGGCGCCGCCCTTCGGCGACGACGAGGCCATAGCGGACATAGGGGGGCACTGGCTGGCGCATTGGGTGCGCGAGGAGCGTATCCTGCCGGCGAGCGTGGTCAAGGCCGAGGCCGAACAGCGCGCCGAGGCGATCGCCGAGGAGCGGGGCTATCCCCTCTCGCGCAAGGAACTGCGTGACCTGCGCGAGGCCATCCGCGCCGAATGGTTGCCGCGCGCCTTCACCCGGCGCCGGCGCGTGCCGGTGTGGATCGATCCGCGCGAAGGGTGGTTCGCCGTCGATGCCGGCAGCCTCGCCCTTGCCGAACGGGTGATCGACACCCTGCGCGCCAGCGCCGAACGTTTCCCCTTGAAGCCCTGGCGCACCCGGCTCGCGCCCGCCTCGGCGATGGCCGACTGGCTGCTCGCCGGCGAGGCACCCGGCCCCTTCTCGCTCGAAGACGAAGTGCAGCTCGAAGCGCAGGACGACAGCCGTGCGCTCGTGCGCTACGCGCGGCTTCCCCTGCAGGAGGAAAAAGTCGCCGCCGAGATCCGCGCCCACCTGGCGGCCGGCAAGCGCCCGACGCGGCTCGCGCTCGCCTATGCCGACCGGCTGAGTTTCGCGCTCACCGCCGATGGAGCGCTCAAACGCCTCGCGCGCACCGACGCGGAGGACGAGACGGCGGGCGAAGCGCGCGACGCCCGCGAGCGCTTCGAGGGGCGGTTCTACCTCTTCGCCGAAACGCTGCGCGCCATGCTGCCGGCGCTGTCGGCGGCGCGTGGAGGAGAGCCCGCCGAAGACGGCGAGCAGGGAAAGAGCTCGACTTCCCCGATCTCCGGCAAAGCCGGCAGCCAGGCATCGAGCGCATGACATCCCTCTTCGAGGCACAGGCGGTATTCCGGCGCAAAGGGCGAGTGCGTCAGATGCAAGGCAGGAAGGCGCAGATCCGCGTGATAGACCCACACGCCGTCCTCCAGCCTCGCCTGCGGCGGGGGCTCCATGCCGGCGCCCGAGCCGCGGATGCGCCCTTCGACGAAAACGAGCCGGGCCGGCACCCCCTCCTCGATGCGCCAGCGCTCTTCCCACGGCGTCTTCTCGATCGAATGCTGCCAGCTCAAGGTGAAGACGCCCACGGGCAGGAAGACCGTCGTTCCCAGCGCGCTCAGGCACAGACCGCTCATGTTGGCGCCGGGCTGCGACGATGACGCCAGACATGCCAGAAAAGGAAGGCAGCGCTGGCAAGGAACCCCAACTCGTCGGTGAGCGGTACGGCGGCAACGAGCAGGGCTGCGGCCACGAAAGCCCACAGCCGCTCTAACCAGGACATGGGACCGAGCCAGTAGCCGATCGCCGTGCAGCCCCACAGCCAGATGGCCAGCAGTGCCTTGAAGACGACGTAGGCCACCTCCAGCCATCCTGGATCGCCCTGCAGCATCAGCGCCGGGGCGTATACCGCCATGAAGGGGATGATGAAGCCGGCCACCGCCACGCGGATCGCCTGCAGGCTGATGGCCAGGCCCGAGGCCCCGGCGATGGGTGCAGCGGCGAAACAGGCCAGCGCCACCGGAGGCGTGAGATCGGCCATGATGCCGAAATAGAAGACGAACATGTGGCTGACGATGAGCGGCACACCCAGGTGCAACAGGGCCGGGGCGGCGAGCGAGCTGGTGATGATGTAGTTGGGAATCGTCGGGATACCCATGCCCAGCACCAGGCACACGAGCATGGTGAGCAGCAGCGACAGGAAGAGGCTGTGCTGCCCCACGGCGAGCACCGCGTTGGCAAAGCTCGAGGCCGCCCCGGTGAGCGTCATCACGCCGATGATGACGCCGACCTGGGCGCAGGCGATCCCCACCGGCAGCGCCTGCCGCGCCCCCTCGGCCAAGGCCGCGACCAGATCCGGCAGAGTAGGCCGGCTCTTCGGGAGGAATGCGCAGGCGAGCACCAGGACGGCGATGAGCACCAGCACCGGCGCGATCCCCCAGCGGAAGAAGGCGGCGCAGATCAGCCCCAGTACGATCCAGAAAAGGGTGCGAATCGCGCCCCTCAATGCCGCCTCCGACAGGCTCGCGCCCAGGATCAGCACCACGGTGAGTAGCAGGCCGACGAGGCCGGCGAAGAGCGGCGTGTAGCCGGAAAAGAGCAGATAGACCAGCACCGCCAGCGGCAGTACCAGATGCCAGCGCTCGCGCACCGCGCGCCACGGATTGGGCAGGCTCTCCTTGGGCATGCCGGTCAGGCCCAGTCGCCCTGCCTCCAGATGCACCACCCAAAACGCCGTCACGAAGTAGAGGATGGCCGGGATGAGCGCCGCGCGCGCCACTTCCACGTATTCCACCCCGATCGTCTCGGCCATGATGAAGGCCACCGCCCCCATCACCGGCGGCATGATCTGTCCGCCCATGCTGGCCGTGGCCTCCACCCCGCCGGCAAACTCGGCACGGTAGCCGAACTGCTTCATCAGACGGATGGTGAACTGGCCGGTCGTCACCACGTTGGCCACGCCGCTGCCGTTGATCGTCCCCATGAGGGCCGACGCGACCACCGCCACCTTCGCCGGCCCGCCTTGGGTGTGTCCGACGAGTCCCAGAGCGAAATCGGTGAAGAGCTTGAGCATGCCGGCGCGCTCGAGAAAAGCGCCGAAGAGGATGAAAAGGAAGATGTAGCTCGAACTGACGTAGATCGGAATGCCGTAGATGCCTTCGGTGCCGAAGGAGAGGTGCTCGATCACCTGCTCCCATGGGTAACCACGGTGATTCAAGGGCTCCGGTAGCCAGCGCCCATAGACCGCATAGAGCACGAGCACGCCGCAGATGAGCGGCAAGGCCCAGCCCATCATGCGCTGCGTGGCGAGGAAGACGAGCACCATGAGCGTGATGCCAATCCACAGATCGAGCGAGGTCGGCTCGCCCGAGCGCAGCATCAGTTCATGCTCGAACACCCACTGATAGGCGGCCACCCCCGCGGCGAGCAGCGCGCAGGCGAGGAACAGCAGCGGAACGAGCCTCTTGCCCTTGGCCAGACCGTCGCGCGCGAGGAAGCCGAAAGTGAGCGTGAGCAGAAAACCCACATGCACGGCGCGCGTGACCAGGGAAGAGAAAGGCGTGAAGGCCGCCGTGTAGAGTTGAAAAAGGGAGAAAGCCACCGCGATGAGAAAAAGCAGGCGTGAAGCAACCCCCCTCTCGTCTTCCGCCGCTTGGCCGACGCCTTCGTGCATGGTGCCCCTCCTTCAACGGATCAGGCCGACTTCACGGTAATAGCGCTCCGCCCCCGGATGCAGCGGGATCGGCAGACCCTTGGTGGCCTCTTCGAGCTTGATTCCCTTGGCTGCGGTATGGGCGGCCACGAGCTCGTCGAGATGCTCGAACATCGACTTCGTTATGCGATAGACCACCTCTTCCGGCACCCCGCTGTGCGTCACCAGAATGTTGCGCACCGCCACCGTCGGGACGTCCTGATCCTGCCCGCTGTAGGTACCGGCCGGGATCACCGCCGGCTGGTAGGCCGGATCGCCGATCTTGGTCACGACCTCCGGCGGCACCGGGACGACGACGATGGGCACATTGGTCGCCAGGTCACGGATCGAAGAAACGCCCAAGCCGGCCGACTGCAAGGTGGCGTCGAGCTGGCGGTTCTTCATCAGTTCGACCGATTCGCCAAAGGGGAGGTATTCCACCTTGCCGAGATCGGCGTAGGACAGTCCCGCGGCGGCGAGGACGGCGCGCGCATTGAGCTCGGTGCCGGAGCGCGGCGCTCCCACCGACAGGCGCTTGCCGCGCAGATCCTGCAGGGTACGGATGCCGGATTCCTTGCTCGCCACGATCTGGATATAGTTTGGATAGATCGCCGCCAGCGCCCGCAGCTTGTCGAGCTTCTGTTTGAAACCGGCTTCCTCGTTCCCCGTCCATGCTTGGGTGACGGCATCGCCCAGCGAGAAGCCCACTTCGCCGCGGCCGGCCTGCAGCAGGTTGAGATTCTCGGCGCTCGCCTTGGTCGCCTGCACACTCGTCTTGGCGCCGGGAATGGCTTCACTGTAGATCTTGGAAAGGGCCACCCCCAGCGGGTAATAGACGCCGCTCGTGCCGCCGGTGAGCACGGTGATGTAGGTCTGCGCCTGGGCCACGGCAGCGCAAGTGCACAGCGCCAGCGCAGCGATGAGGTGACGGATCGCACCCATGGTCTTCCTCCTCTGGTCGATGATCGGGCCGGTCTGGCGCCGGCTCAGGTTCTCTTTTTAGCAGCACTGCTGGGGGCGGTCAAGCGCCACCGCGTTTTTTAGACGACGCCTGTGGTCTTACCCGACGGCGGCGAGATCGGTTAGCATGAGCGTCGTCGGAATTTCTTGCGGATCGAACCATGTCGCTCGGTATCGTCGACTATTCCACCTTTCTGATCGGCACCATCTTCATCATTTTGCTGCCGGGGCCCAATTCGCTCTACGTGATGACCACGGCCTCGCGCCATGGCGCGCGCGCCGGCGCCCGGGCGGCGCTCGGCGTACTTGTGGGGGATACTGTGCTGATGTTCGCGGCGGTGTTCGGCGCCGCCTCGCTCTTGAAGCTCGTGCCGGCGCTCTTTCTCGGTCTGCGGCTCGCGGGGGCGGTTTATTTGTGCTGGATCGGCCTGCAGCTGATGCGCGCCGCCTGGCGGGCGAGCCAAGCCTTGCGCCGCGGCGAGGCGATCGCCACGCCCGAAGAAGAAGTGCGCACGGGGGCTTTGCACCCCTTCCGTTCGGCCTTGCTCATCAGCCTGATGAACCCCAAGGCCATTCTCTTTTTCTTTTCCTTCTTCATCCAGTTCGTGGACCCTCAGGCGGAGTATCCGCTCCTCGCCTTCCTGGTGCTGGGGGTGTCGGTGCAGCTGTGCAGCATGACCTATCTCGCCACCCTGGTGCTCGCCGGCGCCAAACTCGCCGCGGCCTTCCGCCGACGCCGGCGGCTCGCCATCGGCGGCACCGGCGCGGTGGGGGCGCTCTTCGTCGCCTTCGGGATGAAGCTCGCGACGGCAAGCC
The DNA here is from genome assembly GCF_006503695.1 of Tepidiphilus succinatimandens. Classification (GTDB taxonomy): domain Bacteria; phylum Pseudomonadota; class Gammaproteobacteria; order Burkholderiales; family Rhodocyclaceae; genus Tepidiphilus; species Tepidiphilus succinatimandens. The sequence goes on along the minus strand of NZ_SBIK01000013.1, from coordinate 46,692 downwards.
TCGAATGAGGCGCCGTCGCCGGTCTCACACGTCGATGTTGCGGGCGTAGAGCGCGTTCGTCTCGATGAAGGCGCGCCGCGGCTCGACCTGCTCGCCCATCAGGGTGGTGAAGATCTCGTCGGCAGTGATGGCGTCCTCGATCTGCACGCGCAGCAGCCGCCGCACCGCCGGGTCCATGGTCGTCTCCCACAGCTGCTCGGGGTTCATCTCGCCCAGTCCTTTGTAGCGCTGCTTGACGAGGTTGCGCTCGACTTCGGCGAGGAGCCACTGCACCGCCTCGGCGAAACTGCCCACCGGCTGGCTTTTTTCGCCGCGGCGCACCTGCGCCCCCGGACCGACGAGATCGGCCAGCGTCCGGGCGGCCTCGCGGATGAGGCGCCAGTCGTGCGAGGCGAGGAAATCGGGGTCGATGCGCGAGCGCCGGGCGTTGCCGTGGTGCATGCGCGTGAGCTCCAGCACCCACTCCTCGCTCTCTTCGTCGAACACGGCTTCGACTTCCAGCGCTCCCTCGAGCACGGCGCGCAGCCGCTCGGCACTGGCCAAGGCCGCTTCCTGGCTGGAGAGGTCGAGGGCGACGTCGTTGGCGAGAAGCGTGCGCAGCGCCTGCGCGTCGATGCGCGCGGCGTGACGGGAGATGAGCGATTCGGCCAGCAGATACTGGCGCGCCAGACCGGCGAGCGTCTCGTCACGCAGCGGTTCGGCTCCTTCGCGCGGCAGCAGTTCCGCTCCGTCGAGGGCGAGCCTGAGCAGGTGCTGCTGCAGCTCCTGGTCGTCCTTGAGGTAGAGCTCGGTCTTGCCGTGCTTGATCTTGTAGAGCGGCGGCTGGGCGATGTAGATGTGGCCGCGCTCGACGAGCTCGGGCATCTGCCGGTAGAAGAAGGTGAGCAGCAGGGTACGGATGTGGGCGCCATCGACGTCGGCGTCCGTCATGATGATGATGCGGTGGTAGCGCAGCTTCTCCGGCTTGTATTCGTCCTTGCCGATGCCGGTGCCCAGCGCCGTGATGAGGGTGGCGATCTCCTGGCTTTGCAGCAGCTTGTCGAAGCGCGCCTTCTCCACGTTGAGGATCTTGCCCTTGAGCGGCAGGATGGCCTGGAATTTGCGGTCGCGCCCCTGCTTGGCCGAGCCGCCGGCCGAATCCCCTTCGACGAGGAAGAGCTCGCACAGCGCCGGATCCTTTTCCTGGCAGTCGGCGAGCTTGCCGGGAAGCCCCACGCCGTCGAGCAAACCCTTGCGCCGCGTCATTTCACGCGCCTTGCGCGCCGCCTCGCGCGCCCGCGCCGCCTCTACGATCTTGCCGCAGATCGTCTTGGCGTCGTTGGGGTTTTCCAGCAGGAATTCGGCGAGCTTGGCCGAGACGATCTCTTCGACCGCCGGGCGCGCCTCGGAGGAGACGAGCTTCATCTTCGTCTGGCTCGCGAACTTAGGGTCGGGCATCTTCACCGACAGGACACAGGCAAGGCCCTCGCGCATGTCATCGCCCGTGATCTCGACCTTGGCCTTCTTCGCGATCTCCTGCTCTTCGATGTAGCGGTTGATGACGCGCGTGAGCGCGGCGCGCAGCCCCGTGAGGTGCGTGCCGCCGTCGGGCTGCGGGATGTTGTTGGTGTAGCACAGCACCTGTTCCTGGTAGCTGTCGTTCCACTGCATCGCCACCTCGACGGCGATCTCCACTTCGTGCCCCACGTCCTGCGGCACTTTCACCACCCCCTGGGCGTGGAAGATGTGGGGATGGATGGGCTGCTTGTTGCGGTTGAGGTATTCGACGTAGCCGCGCACCCCGCCGGAGAAGGCGAAATCCTCCTCCTTGCCGGTGCGCTGGTCGATGAGCTTGATGCGCACGCCATTGTTGAGGAAGGAGAGCTCGCGCAGGCGTTTGGCGAGGATGTCGTAATGGTATTCGACGGTGCCGAAGATTTCCTCGTCGGCGAGCCAATGCACCTCGGTGCCGCGCTTGGTGGTCGGCCCCAGTTCGCGCATCTTGCGCACCGGGATGCCGTCGATCACTTCCTCGTCGAACACGGCCGGTACGCCGCGGTGGAACTCCATGAAGTACTTCTTGCCGTCGCGCCGCACCGTGAGCCGCAGCCACTTGGAGAGCGCGTTGACGCAGGACACACCCACGCCGTGCAGCCCGCCGGAGACCTTGTAGCTGTTCTGGTTGAACTTGCCGCCGGCGTGCAGCACGCACATGACGATTTCGGCGGCGCTGCGCTTGGGCTCGTGTTTGTCGTCCCACTTGATGCCCACCGGGATGCCGCGGCCGTTGTCGATCACCGACACGGAGTTGTCGGCGTGGATCGTCACCACGATCTCGTCGCAGTAACCGGCCAGCGCCTCGTCGATGGCGTTGTCGACCACCTCGAACACCATGTGGTGCAGACCGGTGCCGTCGGAGGTATCGCCGATGTACATGCCGGGACGCTTGCGCACGGCCTCCAGCCCTTCGAGCTGCTGGATGGCGGATTCGTCGTAGGTTTCGCTGGGAGTTTTCTGCACGTCTCGGCTCATGACGGAAATTCTTTCCTCGTATCGATGAAATGTCTGACAGATTTTTCTTGCTGCGGTTCTACAGGCGCATCGGCATCACGACGTATTCGAAGCCTTCGTCCTCGGGGACGGTGATGAGCGTGGCGGCGTTGCCGTCCTTGAGCGACAGATGCACGACCTCGTTGGTGAGCGCCCCCAGCACGTCGAGCAGATAGCCGACGTTGAAGCCGATTTCCAGCGGTTGGCCGTCGTAGGCGATCTCGATCTCCTCGACCGCCTCTTCCTGCTCGGCGTTGTGGCTCGACAGGCGCACCAGGCCCGGGGAGAAGGAGAGTTTGACCGGGCGGATCTTGTCGCTGGCAAGGATCGCCACGCGCTGCAAGGACTGCTGCAGCTCGGTACGCACGAAGGAGACGCGGATGGGGTGATCCTTGGGAATGACGCGGCGGAAGTCGGGGAAGCGCCCGTCGATGATCTTGCTGAGGAATTCGGTGTCCTTGAAACGAAACACGATCTGTTTGTCGGCGATGCGCACTTCCACCGTCTCGTCGCTGTCGGCGAGCAGCCGCTGCAGTTCGCCCACCGCCTTGCGCGGTACGATGGCTTCGCGTGCGCCAGACAGGGGCTCGGAGAGCGGCTGGGCGCAGTGGGCGAGGCGGTGGCTGTCGGTGGTGACCACGTCGAGCCGGTCGCCCTCGGCGGCAAAGAGCATGCCGACGAGGTAATAGCGGATGTCCTGCTGCGCCATGGCGTAGGAAGTGAGCGCGATCAGCCGCCGCAGCTCGCGCTGGGTGAGCCGCATCGGCGCGTCTTCTCCCTGCGGTGCCACCAGGCGGGGGAATTCTTCGGCCGGCAGCGCCTGCAGCGTGAAGCGGCTGCGGCCGCAGCGCAGCACCAGGCGGCTGTCGCCGTCGCGCTCGAGCCGTATCACCGCGCCTTCGGGCAGGCTGCGCAGGATGTCGAGCAGCTTCTTCGCATTGACGGTGAGCCTTCCCTCTTCACCCGGCAGCTCGCTCGCGTCGATGCGTACGGCGAGCTGCATCTCGCCGTCGGTGGCGGTGAGGCCGAGGCGGCCGGCGTCGCGCTCGAGCAGCACGTTGGCGAGGATGGGCATCGTCTGGCGTTTTTCGACCACGCCGCTCGCGGCCAGCAGCGGTTGCAGCAGCTGGTCGCGGGTCGATTCGAGAAAAAGCATTCGGTCTCTCTCCTGCAATGAAAGTCTTCAGCCGCGCAGCACCTGCAGCAGCACGTGGACGTCGTGGTTGAGCTGGGGGTCGGTCAGCCGCAGCTCGTTGATCGTGCGGTAGGCGTGCAGCACCGTCGTGTGGTCGCGCCCGCCGAAGGCCTCGCCGATGGCCGGCAGCGACAGCGGCGTGAGCTCCTTGGCGAGCCACATCGCCACCTGGCGCGGCCGCGCCACCGCGCGCGTGCGCTTCTTCGAGTGCATGTCGGCGACCTTGGTCTTGTAGTAGTCGGCCACCGTCTTCTGGATGTGCTCGACGCTGAGCTGGCGGTTGTAGGCGTGCAGGATGTCCTTGAGCGCCTCCTTGGCCAGCTCCAGCGTGATCGGCTGGCTGTGGAAGTTGGCGAAGGCCACCACCTTGTTGAGCGCGCCTTCGAGCTCGCGCACGTTCGAGCGCAGGTTCTTGGCGATCAGGAAGGCCACGTCGTCGCCCACCTGCACGCCCAGCAGTTGCGCCTTCTTCTGCACGATGGCCACCCGCATCTCGAGCTCGGGCGGTTCGATCTGCACCGTCAGGCCCCAGTCGAAGCGCGAGATGAGCCGGTCTTCCAGCCCTTGGATGTCTTTGGGGTAGGTGTCGCAGGTGATGACGATCTGCTTGTGCGCCTCGGTGAGGGCGTTGAAGGCGTGGAAGAACTCTTCCTGCGTGCGCGCCTTGTTCTGGAAGAACTGGATGTCGTCGATGAGCAGCACGTCGAGCGAACGGTAGTAGCGCTTGAAGGCGTCGAAGCTCTTCTGCTGGTAGGCGCGCACCACGTCGGCATAGTAATCTTCCGCGTGCACGTAGCGGATCACCACGCGCGGGTCGGTGCGGAAAATGGCATTGCCGATGGCATGGATGAGGTGGGTCTTGCCCAGGCCGACGCCGCCGTAGACGAAAAGGGGGTTGTAGGAGGCGCCCGGATTGTGCGCCACCTGCATGGCCGCGGCGCGGGCCAGATCGTTGGCGCGGCCGGTCACCAGGGTGTCGAAGGTCGCCGCCGGGTTGAGCCGCGTGCGCTCGTAGAGGGCTTCGAGGGTCGAGGAAGGAGCGACGTCCTCGGCAAGCGGCAGAGGGCGGCGTTTCGGGGCGCTGCGACCGGGCCTGGGCTTGGGTTCGGTGGAACTCTCCTCTGCCGGCGACGCAGCAGGGGGGGATTCCTGAGCCGCCGCCGCGGGCGTCTCGGTCGCGTCGGTCGATGAAGGGACTTCGGCGGATGCGGCACGGGAGGGGCGCGGCGGCGTTCCCCCTTTGGTCGCCGCGCCCAGCTGCAGTTCGGCCTGGGCGATGCCGAGCTCGGCGAGATGCTCGGCGATCTTGGGCCAATAGCGCTCGCGCACCCACTGCAGGATGAAGCGGTTGGGGGCGAGCACGCGCAGCCGCACCCCTTCGCCGCCTTCCTCGGGTTCGGCGCTCAAGGCGCGGATCCAGGTGTTGAATTGCTGCGCCGGCAGCGAGGCACGCAGACGCTCGCAGCAGGCGGTCCACGCTTCGTGACTCAAGGAAAGCCCTCTGGATGGATTGACGATGCTCGAGGGGGTATTCTAACCCGTCCACGCCGAAAGGGGAGTTATCCACAGGATGGGCGAAATCGCGGCGCACGCAGCAGCCCAAGCCAAGGTATTGGTAAAATGAGCGGCCTTTATCCCCTGAGGCCCTTCTTCGGCCGACGGCGGGAAACTTACGGGCGTGACATCGATCGATGCATCGATGCGTTTTTTCCACACCTCCCTGTGAAGGAGCCGGTCATGAAAAAGCTCTTCTTGTTGTTCGGCGCGCTCTTATGCTCGCTCGCTTCGGGTGCGGCGATGGCCGAGGACAAGCCCTTGCGCATCGGCATCGAAGCCGCCTATCCCCCCTTCGCCTACAAGACGCCCGAGGGCAAGCTCGCCGGTTTCGACTACGACATCGGCAACGCCCTGTGCGAGGAGATGAAGGTCAAGTGCCAGTGGATCGAGCAGGAGTTCGACGGCCTGATCCCTGCGCTGAAGGTGCGCAAGATCGACGCGGTGATCTCTTCGATGTCGATCACCGACGAGCGCAAGAAATCGGTCGATTTCAGCAAGAAATACTACTACACCCCCGGCCGCCTGGTGATGAAGGCGGGCAGTGAGGTGAAGGATCCCCTGGTCGATCTGAAGGGCAAGAAAGTCGGCGTGCAGCGCGCCACCATTTTCGACCGCTATGCCACCGACGTCTTCGCCCCGGCCGGCATCGAGGTGGTGCGCTACGCATCGCAGGAAGAAGTCTTCCTCGACCTCGTCGCCGGGCGCATCGACGCTTCGCTCGCCGACGCGGTGAGCATCCAGTTCGGCTTTCTCCAAACCGATGCCGGTAAAGGGTTCGCCACGGTGGGGCCGGCCTTCACCGACCGGAAGTATTTCGGCGAGGGTATCGGCGTGGCGGTGCGCAAGGGCGACACGGCGCTGGTGGAGAAATTCAACGCCGCCATCGACGCGATCCGCGCCAACGGCAAGTACCAGCAAATCGCGAAGAAATACTTCGATTTCGACATCTATGGCGAATGAGCCCATGGGAGATGGGCGATGAGCGGCGGCTATTGGCTCACCATCGTCGAAGGCAGCTGGCTGACGCTGCACCTGGCGCTGGGCTCCATGGCGCTGGCCGTGGCGCTGGGGCTCGCGGGGGCGGGAGCGCGGCTCTCGCCGCTGCGCCCGCTTGCCTGGCTCGGTGAAGCCTACGCCACCGTGATCCGCGGCATCCCGGATCTGGTGATGATTCTTTTGGTCTATTTTGGCGGTCAGGATCTCGTCAATCGCGCCGCGGCGCTCGTCGGTCACGAAGACTACATCGACATCGACCCGTTCGCCGCCGGCGTGGCCACCCTGGGATTCATCTTCGGTGCCTATCTGTCGGAGACCTTCCGCGGAGCCTTCCTCTCCATCCCCAAAGGGCAGGTGGAGGCCGGATTCGCCTACGGCATGAGTCGCTGGCAGGTGTTCCGCCGCATCCTGTGGCCGGAGACGGTGCGCCTGTCGATTCCCGGCATCGCCAACAACTGGCTGGTGCTCATCAAGTCCACCGCCCTCGTGTCGGTGCTGGGCCTGCCGGACATGATGTTCCACGCCAAGCAGGCGGGGGACGCCACGCGCCAGCCCTTCACCTATCTGCTGCTCGCCGGGGCGCTCTACCTGGCGATCACTAGCGTGTCGCTGCTCGCACTGCGCGTGATCGAGAAGCGGTTCTCCCTGGGCGTACGGGAAGTGCAGCTGTGATCCTCGATTTTTCCGTCATCTGGGAGAATCTGCCCCAGTTCCTGCACGGCGTGGGCGTCACGCTGCAGCTGCTCTTCGTGTCGCTCGCCGTGGGCTTCGTCTGGGCGGTGCCGCTTGCGCTGATGCGGGTGTCGGGTTCGCCCTGGCTCAACCTGCCCGTCTGGTTCTATACCTACGTGATCCGCGGCACGCCCATGCTCGTGCAGCTCTTCCTGCTCTATTACGGCGTGGCGCAGTTCGAGGCCGTGCGCGCGAGCCTTTTCTGGCCTTGGCTGTCGGACGCCACTTTCTGCGCCTGCCTGGCGTTCGCCATCAACACTTCCGGCTACACCGCGGAGATCATCGCCGGTTGCCTCAAGACCACCCCGCCGGGTGAGATCGAGGCGGCGCGCGCCGCCGGCATGTCGCGCCTGCAGATGTACCGGCGTATCCTCCTGCCTTCGGCGCTGCGCCGGGCGCTGCCGCAGTACAGCAACGAAGTGGTGATGATGCTGCACGCCACCAGCATGGCTTCGCTCGTGACGCTCGCCGACATCACCGGCGTGGCGCGCACGATCAGCGCGCAGTATTTCCTGCCCTTCGAGGCTTACCTCACCGCCGGCGCCTTCTATCTCGTGCTCACGTTCCTGTTGCTGCAGCTCTTCAAGGCCGCCGAGCGCCGCTGGCTCGCCCACCTGCGGCCGCAGCGTCGCTGAACCATTTTCCTGTCGCCAGACCCGATCCGCAAGGCGAACCATTCATGGTCAAACTCGAAGTCGACGATTTGCACAAGCGCTATGGGGCGCACGAAGTCCTCAAAGGGGTTTCGCTCAAGGCCGACGCCGGCGACGTCATCAGCGTCATCGGCTCGAGCGGTTCGGGCAAGAGCACCCTGCTGCGCTGCATCAACCTGCTCGAGCAGCCCAACGCCGGGCGCATCGTGCTCGACGGCGAAGAATTGCGGCTCGTGCCGGCCAAGGACGGCACCCTGCGCGCGGCCGATCGCAAGCAGCTGCAGCGCATCCGCTCGCGCCTGGCCATGGTCTTCCAGCATTTCAACCTGTGGTCGCACATGACCGCGCTGGAGAACGTGATCGAGGTGCCGGTACACGTGCTGGGCGTGCCAAAAAAGGAGGCGATCGAGCGCGCCGAGCATTACCTCGCCAAGGTCGGCGTGGCGCACCGCAAGAACGCCTATCCCTCGCACATGTCCGGCGGCGAGCAGCAGCGCGTGGCGATCGCCCGGGCGCTGGCAGTGGAGCCAGAGGTGATGCTCTTCGACGAGCCGACCTCGGCGCTGGACCCCGAGCTCGTCGGCGAGGTGCTCAAAGTGATGCGCGACCTCGCGCAGGAGGGCCGCACCATGATCGTGGTCACGCACGAGATGGGCTTCGCGCGCGAGGTGTCCACGCACGTCATGTTCCTGCACCAGGGGCTGGTCGAGGAAGAGGGCAACCCGCGCGAAGTGCTGGCGCGCCCGCGCAGCGAGCGGCTGCAGCAGTTCCTTTCGGGGAATTTGAAGTGAGGCGTTTCAGCGCAGCACGACCTCCACGAGGTAGCCGGGCTGTTTGAGGCTCGTGAGCACGAAGCGCTCGAAACGCGGACAGGCGGCAAGCGTCGCCGCGGCGATCGCGCGGGCAGCGGGCAGGAGGCGATCGTCGTCGACCATGTTGAGCACGGGGATCACGCGTTTTCCCGATGTGCCTTGCAATAGCCCGTTTTCATGCGTGTAGAGCGCGACGAAGTCGGCGATGGTCACCGGCTCGCCGAGGGCGCGTCCGGTGAGGGCGGAGACGCGCTCGGGGCGATGCGCGATCGCCTCGGAGAGGGGCTGTCCCAGCGCCTGGAGCGAGAGGACGAGGAGCACCGTGTCGGTCGCTTCGGGCAGGCTCGGTTCGTGCGGCGCCGGGGCCTTGAGGAGCCGCGAGCGGGCGCCGTCGGCCTTCACCAGCGTGAGATCGAACCTGCCTTCGCGGTGCAGCCGGTCGATGCGCGCACCGGACACCGCTGCTACCCGCCCCGGCTTGTCCGAGGGCGTGGCATAGGCCACTTTCCGCCCGCGGCTTGCGCGTACCTTTTCTTCGAGTTCGTCTTCGGGGGCGACGAGGATCTCAGCACCCAGTTCCGGGCCGAAGGAGGTGATGAAGGTGGTGGTGGTGAGGGCCACGCGTCCCGGGTGGGCGGCGAAGATCTGGTAGAGCGAGGTCTTCTTGCCGCCTGCGCCAACGGCGGCGAGGATGCCGCGCCGGGCGCCCAGCGCTTCGAGGAGCTCGGTTGCTCGTTCGCTCATTGGAGATCCCCCTTCGTCAGCCGCCGGTGGCGTTCATGTGGCGGAAGAGGACGGGCTTGGCGGTGAGATCGAACTCGTGCCCCTTGGGTTTGATCGCCATCGCGGCAACGATGGCTTCCTTGAGCGGTTCGAGTGCTCCGGGGTGGGTACGCAGCACCCGGCGCAGGTCGACCGAGTGCTCTTGCCCCAGGCACAGCAGGAGCCGCCCTTCGGTGGTGACGCGCACGCGGTTGCAGCTGTCGCAGAAGTTGTGGCTGTGCGGCGAAATGAAGCCGACGAGGGTGCCGGTCTCGGCGATGCGCTCGTAGCGCGCCGGGCCGCCGGTGTGCTCGACGGTGGGCAGCAGCGTGTAACGCTCCGAGATGCGCGCGCGCACTTCGTCGCTGGGCACGCAGCTCGTGCGCCGATCGTGCCCGTCGATCTCGCCGAGCGGCATTTCCTCGATGAAACAGACAGTGAAGTCGCGCTCGGCGGCGAATTCGACCAGATCGAGGATCTCGTCGTCGTTGATGCCGCGCATCGGCACGGCGTTGAGTTTGATCGCTTCGAATCCGGCGCGCCGGGCGGCTTCGATTCCTTCGAGCACCTTGTCGAGGCTGCCCACGCGCGAGATGGCGCGGAAGCGCTCGGGGCGCAGGCTGTCGAGACTCACGTTGATGCGGCGCACGCCGGCCTCGCGCAGCGCGGCGGCGTGGCGGGCGAGCTGGGAGCCATTGGTCGTGAGCGTGAGTTCCTTCAGACCGGGGAGTTTGCCCAGTTCGGCGAAGAGCGAAAGCACGTTTTGCCGCACCAGGGGCTCGCCTCCGGTGATGCGCAGTTTCGTCACGCCCAGCTCGACGAAGGCGCGGCCGATCAGCGCCATCTCTTCCAAGGTGAGGATGCGCGCCTTGGGCAGGAACGTCATCTGCTCGTTCATGCAGTAGACGCAGCGCAGGTCGCAGCGGTCCGTCACCGACAGGCGCACGTAGGTGACGTGTCGGCCGAAGCGGTCGATCAGGGGCGGGGTGGCCGGGGCTCGGGTGTCCATCGCGGCGGCTCCTGTATCATCGTGGGGTCACGAACATCGCGTTTTGGGAGTTGTCATGGCCGATTTGCCGCACCTCACTGCCACCGGCGCCGCCCACATGGTGGACGTCGGGGAGAAGGAGAAGACGCATCGGGTCGCGATTGCCGAAGGATACCTCGAAATGTCGCCGGAAGCGCTCGCGGCGCTCGTAGCGGGCAACCTGAAAAAAGGTGACGCACTGGCGGCGGCGCGCATCGCCGGGATCATGGCCGCGAAACGCACTTGGGAATTGGTGCCGCTGTGCCATCCGGTGGCGCTCACGCACCTGGAAGTGGAGGTGGAGCCGGTACCGGATCGCGTAGCGGTGCGCTGCCGCGCCCGGGCCGAGACGCGCGAGCGCACCGGCGTGGAAATGGAAGCGCTCACGGCAGTGCAGGTGGCGCTCCTCACGGTCTACGACATGTGCAAGGCGATCGACAAGGGAATGCGCATCACCGACGTCGGTTTGGTCCACAAAAGCGGCGGGCGCTCGGGGACGTGGCAGCGGCAGGGGTGAGCGAGGCGAAAACCGCCTCGCATAGGAAATGCTCACTGCGTTTCCTCTCGACCGAGGCGGCGGGTGCGCACGATCTGGTAGGGGCGGACGAGGTAGGCGACGGAGCCAAATCCGCTCCAGATGTGTACGAGGCGGGAGAAGGGGAAGAGCAGGAACAGCGTCATGCCGCAGAAAAGGTGAAGCTTGAACACGAATGGGGCTTCGGCGATTGCCGCAGCGGCCCCGGGACGAAAGGTGACGATGCGCTGTGCCCAGTCGGAAAGCGCCAGCATCACACTGCCGTCGGAATGCCCGGCCGAGACGTAGATGCTCGTGAGCCCCAGCGAGAGCGTCAAGAGGATCCAGAAGAGGATGACGAAGTCCATCGTCTTGCTGTTGGCGCGGATGCGCGGCTCGGTCAGGCGCCGATGGATCAGAAGAAGTAACCCGATCATGCACATCGTCCCGGCGATTCCTCCAGAGACCATCGCCAGCAGCTGCTTGTGCGCTGGCTCGAGGAAGGGTTCATAGACCCAATGGGGTGTGAGCAGACCGACGAGGTGGCCGAGAAAGAGAAAGAGGATGCCGAGGTGGAAGAGGTTGCTGCCCCAGCGCAATTGACCGCGTTTGAGCAGCTGCGAGGAGTCGCTCTTCCACGTGTATTGGGCATAATCGAAGCGCACGAGGCTTCCGAACAGGAAGATTGCCGAGGCGATATAAGGATAAGTGCCGAACAGGAATTGGTGTAGAGAGCTCATGGTCTTCTCCTTGAGGAGCGATCAGCAACCGGCGGGGGGACGAGGGGAAGGCGATTGCCAGCTGGAAGGGGCACCGCAGAGTGCCGCACCGGCTCGTGGGCCGAAGGCGGGGGTTTCGGCCCATGCGGCATCGAGCGCTTCGGGAGTGTCGTCGGGCGAGGTCGCTTCCATTTCTTCCTCCGGCGCCTCCAAGCCCGCGGCGGCCAGGAGCGCAGCGAATACATTGGTATAGTAACTTCGGCGACGCGCAAGTGCGGCGTGGATCATGACCAGCACGTGGGCAGTTTCCCCCAAGAGCTTGGCGGCTTCTCGAGGTTTGCACAGCGAGAGGTATTCGAGCAGCACCGGCAGGTAGTCCGGCAGTTCCCGGGCAGAGAGCTCGAGCCCTTTACTGGCATAGATCTGTTTGAGTTCGACCATCGCCTGACCTCGATCCCGGGATTCGCCGTGGATGTGCTCGAAGAGGTGCAGCGACAATGCCCGGCTGCGATCGAAAAGCTCGACATAGTGTTCCTGCAGGGCCATCAGATCGCTGCCTTGCAGTTGGCCGAGGAAGGCAAGGAGCCGCGCCCGCTCGGCAGATGGCACGATCGCTTCGCTCTCTATCGTCTCGGCGAGTTCGGGCAGTGCCTCGAGGAGCGCTTCATCGGGGTAATCGAGCAGGGCGGCGAGTGCGCGATAGGTTTTCATTTGCTGATCTCCTTGAGAGGAATCACCCGTTTTTTCCCGCCGAAGAGGCTCGGTTTGTCGGGACCGCCGCTACAGCCGTCGCCGAAGCTGAATCCGCACGAAGCGCGCAGATCGTAGGCATCCTCGGCGTATTCGCGGTGCGTGGTGGGGATCACGAAACGGTCTTCGTAATTCGCGATGGCAAGGATGCGGTACATCTCCTGTACCTGGGGTTCGGTGAGCGTGACACGCTCCAGCAGCGCGGCATCGGCCTTGCCCTCGACCGTCTTGCCCCGCATGTAGGCACGCATGGCGAGCAGGCGCTCGAGTGCGCGCTGCACGGGGGCGACATCGCCGGCGGTGAGCAGGTTGGCGAGATAGCGCAACGGGATGCGCAGCCGCGACACGTCTGGCAGCAGGCCATCGTCCGGCAGCAGGCCGCTGTTGGCGGCCGACTGGATGGGAGACAGCGGCGGTACGTACCACACCATCGGTAGCGTGCGGTATTCGGGATGCAGGGGGAGTGCTACTTGCCATTGCACGGCCATCTTATAGACGGGCGAAGCTTGGGCGGCGCGGATCCAGTCGTCGGGGATCCCGTCGGCGCGGGACTGTTCGATCACCTTGGGGTCGAAGGGATCGAGGAAGACACCGAGCTGCGCTGGATAGAGATCCTTTTCGGCGGAACTAGCGGCCTCCTTGATCCGGTCGGCGTCGTAGAGCAGCACGCCCAGATAGCGGATGCGGCCGACGCAGGTCTCGGAGCACACCGTCGGCTGGCCTGATTCGATACGCGGATAGCAGAAAATGCATTTCTCCGCCTTGCTCGTCTGCCAGTTGAAATAGATCTTCTTGTACGGACAGCCGGAGATGCACATGCGCCAGCCGCGGCACTTGTTCTGGTCGATGAGGACGATCCCGTCTTCCTCACGCTTGTAGATGGAGCCGGAGGGGCAGGAGGCAACGCAGGTAGGATTGAGGCAGTGTTCGCATAGGCGCGGCAAATACATCATGAAGGTGTTTTCGAACTGCCCGTAGATTTCTTTCTGGACCGCAGCGAAATTCCGGTCGCGAGCGCGGATGCTGAATTCACCGCCGAGCAATTCTTCCCAGTTCGGCCCTCCCTTGATCTTCTCCATGCGCTGGCCGGTAAGTAGCGAGCGCGGTCGGGCCACGGGTGAGGTCTGCGACAGGGGTGCCTGTTGCAAGTGCTCGTAATCGAAGGTGAAAGGTTCGTAGTAGTCGTCGATCTCCGGCAGGTTGGGGTTGGCGAACAGTGATGCGAGCACACGCAGGCGCCCACCGATGCGTGGCGTAAGTGTGCCGTCCTCGGCGAGCTTCCAGCCGCCTTGCCATTTGTCCTGGTTCTCCCATTCCTTGGGATAACCGACGCCGGGCTTGGTCTCGACGTTGTTGAACCAGGCATATTCGACACCGGGCCTCGAGGTCCAGACGTTCTTGCACGTGACGGAACAGGTATGGCAACCGATGCATTTGTCTAGGTTGAGCACCATCCCGATCTGAGCTCTGACTTTCATGGAGATCTCCTTAGGCGGTTTCGTCGGCAAGGGGCCGGTCGAGCCAATCCACCTTGGCCATCTTGCGCACGATGATGAACTCGTCCCGGTTAGAGCCCACGGTGCCGTAGTAGTTGAAGCCGTAGCTTTGCTGGGCGTAGCCACCGATCATGTGGGTGGGCTTGGGGCACACCCGAGTCACCGAGTTGTGGATGCCGCCCCGCAGGCCGGTCACTTCCGAACCCGGGGTGTTCACGATCTTCTCCTGGGCGTGGTACATGAGGACCATGCCCTGCGGCACCCGCTGGGACACCACCGCCCGGGCGGTGAGCGCCCCGTTCAAGTTGTAGGCCTCGATCCAGTCGTTGTCCTCGATGCCGGCCCTGCGGGCGTCGGCCTCCGAGATCCACACGATGGGGCCGCCCCGAGACAGGGTCAGCATCAGCAGGTTGTCGGTGTAGGTAGAGTGGATGCCCCACTTCTGGTGGGGCGTGATGAAGTTGAGCACCACCTCGGGATGGCCATTGCCCCGCTTGCCCAGGAGCTCGCGCACCGTCTTGGTGTCGATGGGCGGCTTGTAAGCGACCAGCGCCTCGCCGAAAGCCCGCATCCACGGATGGTCCTGGTAGAGCTGCTGGCGCCCGGTGAGGGTGCGCCAGGGAATCAGCTCGTGCACGTTGGTATAGCCGGCGTTGTAAGACACGTGCTCGCTCTCCAGGCCGGACCAAGTGGGCGAGGAGATGATCTTGCGCGGCTGGGCCTGGATGTCGCGGAACCGGATCTTGTCCTCCTCCCTGCCGCGAGCCAGATGGGTGTGGTTGCGTCCGGTGATCTTGGACAGGGCCTCCCAGGCCTTCACCGCCACTTCCCCGTTGGTTTCGGGGGCGAGGTACAGGATCACCTCCGCCGCGTCGATGTCGCTCTCGATCCGGGGCAGCCCCTTGGACACCCCCTCCTCGGCCACCGTGGAGTTGAGCTCCGCCAGCCCTTTCACCTCCTGCTCGGTGTTCCAGCCGATGCCCTTGCCGCCGTTGCCTAACCTGGCCATGAGGGGCCCCAGGGCGGTGAATTTCTTGTAGGTATTGGGATAGTCCCGCTCCACCACCGTCATTTGCGGCCCGGTCTTCCCCGGGATCAGGTCCGCCTCGCCCTTCTTCCAATCCTTGACCTCCAAGGGCTGGGCCAGCTCCGCTGGCGTGTCGTGCAGGAGCGGCGTAAGCACCAGGTCCTTTTCCACCTCCAGGTGCCCCACCGCCAGCTCGGAGAACCTGCGGGCGATGCCCTTGTAGATCTCCCAGTCGCTGCGGGCCTGCCACGCCGGGTCCACCGCTGCCGACAGGGGATGGATGAAGGGGTGCATGTCTGAAGTGTTGAGGTCGTTCTTCTCGTACCAGGTGGCGGTGGGCAGCACGATGTCGGAATACAGGCAGGTGGTGGACATGCGGAAGTCCAGGGTCACCAACAGGTCCAGCTTGCCTTCGGGCGCCTGGTCGTGCCACACCACTTCCTGCGGCTTTTCCTCGTCCATCTGGCCCAGATCCTTGCCCTGCACCCCGTGCTGGGTACCCAGCAAATGCTTGAGGAAGTACTCGTGCCCCTTGCCCGAAGAGCCCAGGAGGTTGGAGCGCCAGACGAAGAGGTTCCTCGGGAAGTTCACCGGATTGTCCGGGTCCTCGCAGGAAAGCTTGAGGCTGCCTTCTTTAAGGGCCTTCACCGCGTAATCCTTGGGATCCATCCCCGCTGCTGCAGCAGCCTTGGTGACCTCCAGCGGATTCGCTGCAAGCTGTGGAGCGGAGGGCAGCCAGCCCATGCGCTCGGCCCGCACGTTGAAATCGATGAGGCTGCCGCGGTATTGCTCCGGGCTGGCGAGGGGCGACAGGATCTCGGACACCTTGAGCTTCTCGTAGCGCCACTGGTCGGTGTGGGCGTAGAAGAAGGACGTGGAGTTCATGTGTCGCGGCGGCCGGTTCCAATCGAGGGCGAACGCCAGCGCGGTCCAACCGGTCTGGGGCCGCAGCTTCTCCTGGCCCACGTAGTGGGCCCAGCCGCCCCCCGACTGTCCGACGCAGCCGCAGAACACCAGCATGTTGATGACCGCTCGGTAATTCATGTCCATGTGGTACCAGTGGTTCATGGCCGCGCCGATGATGATCATGGACTTGCCCCGGGTCTTGTTGGCGTTGTCGGCGAACTCCCGGGCCACCTGGATCACCCGGTCGCGAGGGATGCCGGTGATCCGCTCCTGCCATGCCGGCGTGTAGGGCACGTCGTCGTCGTAGGAGGTCGCCACATTTGCGCCGCCGAGGCCCCGGTCCAGGCCGTAGTTGGCCATCATGAGATCGTAGACCGTGGCCACCAGCGCCTCGCCGTCGGCCAGCTCAACCCGCTTCGCCGGGAGATTGCGCAGCAGCACCTCGTCGTTCGGGTTATGAGGGAAGTGCTCGTGGGGACGCCCGCCGAAGTAGGGGAACGCCACCGGCACCACCGCATCATGCCACCCCAGCAGCGTGAGCCGGGCGCTGATATCGTTGCCGGTGCGGGCGTCCTTCTGCTCTAGGTTCCACTTGCCCGACTCGCCCCAGCGGAAGCCGATGCTGCCGAGGGGGACTGCCAGCTCGCCGCTCGATTCGTCGAACGCCACCGTTTTCCATTCCGGGTTGTTCTCCTGCCCCAGCTTGCCGGCGAAGTCGGAAGCCCGCACCAGCCGGTCCGCCACGTAGCTCTCCCCCTTCTTCTTGAGCAGCACCAGGAACGGCAGGTCGGTATAGCGCCGGGCGTAGTCGCGGAAATACTCGCTCTTGCCCGAAAGATGGAACTCTTTGAGGATCACGTGTCCCATGGCCAGCGCCAAGGCGGCATCGGTACCTTGTTTTGCCGGCAGCCATAGGTCACAGAGTTTGGCCACTTCCGAATAATCGGGAGTGATGGCCACGGTCTTCGCTCCCTTGTAACGGACCTCGGTGAAGAAGTGGGCATCGGGAGTGCGTGTTTGTGGCACGTTCGAGCCCCAGGCGATGAGGTAGCTCGAGTTGTACCAATCTGCCGATTCCGGTACGTCGGTCTGCTCTCCCCAGGTCTGAGGACTGGAGGGGGGGAGGTCGCAGTACCAATCGTAGAAACTCAGGCACACCCCGCCGATGAGCGACAAATAACGGCTGCCGGCGGCGTAGGAGACCATGGACATGGCCGGGATCGGCGAAAAACCAGCGACGCGATCGGGGCCGTATTTCTTGATCGTATAGATGTTGGCCGCGGCGATGATCTCGTTCACTTCGTCCCAGGTGGCCCGCACGAATCCGCCGAGACCGCGCACCGACTTGAAGGCCCGCGACTTGACCGGGTCCTCGACGATGCTCGCCCAGGCCTCCACGGGACCAAGCTTCTCCCGCGCCTCGCGCCACAGCCTCATGAGCCGCCCGCGCACCATGGGATACTTCAGCCGGTTGCCGCTATAGAGATACCACGAATAGCTCGCCCCGCGGGGACAGCCGCGCGGTTCGTGGTTGGGCATGTCCGGCCGTGTGCGCGGATAGTCGGTCTGCTGGGTCTCCCAGGTGACGATGCCGCCTTTCACGTAAATTTTCCAACTGCACGAACCGGTGCAATTGACCCCATGGGTCGAGCGCACGATCTTGTCGTGCTGCCAACGCATGCGGTAGGCGTCTTCCCACGCCCGGTCTTCCTCCCGCACCTGGCCATGACCGTCGGCGAAGACAGGGCGCTCTTGGGTGAAATATTTCAGTCGGTCGAGAAAATGGCTCATGGGTTTCTCCGAAAAACAGGGGTCAGCAGGGAATCTCAGCGTTCTTGCGCGAATAGAACCACCAAGTCACGACGATGCAAGTTAAGTAGAAGAGGATGAAGAGCCATAGAGCAGCCTCGGCTCCGCCGGTGAGGTAGATGGAGGTACCATAGGATTTTGGGATAAAGAAGGCACCATAGGCGGCCACCGCTGAAGTGAAGCCGAGCACTGCCGCCGCCTCCTTGCTTGCGTTTCGCATTGCCTGTGCCTTGGCTTGCTCTCCTTGGCCGGCGCTCCAGCGTTCGTGCAGGGTACGGAAGATCACTGGAATCATGCGGAATGTGGAACCGTTGCCAATGCCGGAAGTGAAGAAGAGCAGCATGAACATGGTGAAGAATCCGGCGAAACTGCCTTCGGTCGGTCCCCAGGGCAGGGCGAAAGCATTGGCCGAGCCTTTGGGCAGGAAGACGAGCACACCGAGCCCAGCGATGGTCATGATAATGAAATTCCAGAAGGTGACGCGGGCACCGCCGACCTTATCGGCGATCCAGCCGCCCAGCGGACGGCTCGAGGCGCCCACCAGCGGGCCGAGATAGGCATATTGCAGAGGGTCGACACCGGGGAACTGCGTCTTGATGAGCATGGGGAATCCGGCCGAATAGCCGATGAAGGAGCCAAAGGTGCCCAGATAGAGCCAACACATCAGCCAGTTGTGCTTGCGGCGGAAGATCACAGCTTGTTCGGCGAAGGAAGCTCTGGCCGAGGCGATGTCGTTCATGCCGAACCAGGCCGCGATCACCGTGGCGAGGATGAAGGGCACCCAGATGAAGCCTGCGTTCTGTAGCCAGATGAGTTTCGTCTCATCCCCTTTGACCCAGGTTTGCGGCCCGCCGCCGAGCGCTCCGAACACGGCGGTAGTGATGACGAGCGGCACGACGAACTGAGCCACTGACACGCCGAGATTTCCCAAGCCGGCGTTGAGCCCGAGCGCCGTACCCTGCAGCGACTTGGGGAAGAAGAAGCTGATGTTGGCCATGCTGGAGGCGAAGTTGCCGCCGCCGAAGCCGCACAGCAGCGCAATCACCAAGAAGGTCACGTAGGAGGTGGAAGGATCCTGTACGGCAATGCCCATCCACAGCGCCGGAATCGCCAGCGAGGCGGTCGACAGCGCCGTCCACAGACGCCCGCCGAAGATGGGGACCATGAAGGAGTAAAAGATGCGCAACGTTGCACCGGAAATCCCGGGCACCGAAGCGAGCCAGAAGAGCTGGTTGGTGGTGAAGTGAAAACCGATGTGCGGCAGATTTACGATCACCACGCTCCATACCATCCAGATGGCGAAGGCGAGTAACAGGGCCGGAATGGAGATGCACAGGTTGCGGATCGCGATGCGTCTGCCCTGCCGTTGCCAGAACACCGGGTCTTCCGGGTTCCAGTTGGTCAATACGCGCGAAGTCATGGGAGTCTCCTGAAAGGCTCAGCGGGAGGAAGGGGTTGGTGTGAAGGAAGATTCGCTACGCCGACGAGGGACGATCTCGGTCCAATACATCCAAACGAGCGACACGAGCGTGATGCCCCACAGCAACATGAAGATGCTCGAGCGCAAGCCGGTAAGGTCGACCAGCACCCCGAAGAGGATCGGCAGCAGGAATCCACCCAATCCGCCGATGAGGCCAACAATGCCGGAGATGACGCCGATGTTTTCGGGATATTGGTCGGAGATGTATTTGAAGACCGAGGCCTTGCCGATGCCCCAAGCAAAGCCAAGCACGATGAGCAGCATCGTGAAAACCCACGGATTGAGCCCGATGTGCAGCGTCAGTGGCCCTTTCACCGTCTGCACCGTCATCTCCGTCTGAGGGTAGGACATGAAAAAAAGGCACACCCAGGAGATGAGAAGCACCCACCAGGTGACGGGGTGAGCACCGTAACGGTCGGAGAGCCAGCCGCCGAGCGCACGGATGACGCCGGCCGGAAGCACGAAGGTGGAAGCCAGCAGTGCGGCGGTACGGATGTCGAACCCATATTCATTGATGTAATACTTTGTCAGCCACAGACTGAGGCCGACATAGCCACCAAAGACGATGGAATAATACTGGCACAGTTTCCAGACGGTCGGATCCTTGAGGGCACGCAGCTGGTCGCGGAAGGTGATGCTCGATTGAACCCGGTGAGAAGGATCGGTGTAGGTGAAACACCAGAAGAGGATGGCGGTGACGAGCATCGCAACCGCGTATACCTTGGGCACGGACTGCCAACCGTAGGCGACGACCAGCGAGGGGGCGACGAACTTCGTGAGCGCAGCGCCGGAGTTGCCCGCCCCGAAAATGCCCATCGCCAAACCCTGCCGGCTCTTGTCGAACCAGCGCGCCACGTAAGCGATGCCGACCGAGAAGGAACCGCCGGCCAAGCCCATGAACAACCCCAGTACGAGGTACTGCCACAGCTCGGTCGCTTGGCTGATCAGGTAGATCGGGATTACCGTGACGAGCATGAGCACCATGAAGACGGGGCGGCCACCGTACTTATCTGTGAGCATCCCCAGGGGCAGCCGGATCAGTGAGCCGGTGAGCACGGGGGTGGCGGCGAGCAAGCCAAATTCGGTTTCGTTGAGCCCCAGCGTCTCCTTGATGGGAATCCCGATGATTGAGAACATCACCCAGACGGCAAAGCAGATCGTGAAAGCGAAGGTACTCGCGCTCAGGACCGAGATCTGCTTGTAGGTTTGCGATGCCATGATCTGCCTCCGTGGTGGAAATCGCCGTTCCGAAAGGAAAAGACGATCATGCAAGCGACGAAGGCAGTGTAGGGTGCGGCGCTCGGCTCTTCCATTCCACGGAAGGTGAAAGAGGGCGAGGCAAAAGGAGGATAAGGGATACGCCGAAAGGACTAGGCTCGGTCTTTGGCCGCCAGACCCTGTTCGACGGCGTAGACGGCAGCTTGAACCCGGCTGGACAAATTCAGCTTGCGTAAAATGTGCTGCACGTGGATCTTGACGGTGCTCTCGGCGAGATCAAGGGCTCGGGCGATCTCTTTGTTGCTCGCTCCACGGGCAAGAAAGGCGAGAATCTCGCGTTCGCGCGGACTGAGTTTTTCGTGTTCCGCCTGCGGTGCGGTCGTTCTGGCCGTGGTGTACCGGATGCCTTCGACGAGCTTGCCGGTCATTTGCGGTGACATCACGGCTTCGCCACGCACCGCACGTCGGATGCCGTCGATGAGCTGGTCTATTTCGATGTTTTTGAGCAGATAGCCCTTGGCCCCCGACTTGAGGCAGTCCATCAGGTCGGACGATTCCTCCGAGACTGTCAATATGACGATCGGCAAAGATGGATGCTCCTCGAGCAGCAAAGCGAGGGTGTCGCGCCCACTCAGGCCAGGAAGGTTCAGGTCTAGCAGCACGAGGTCGGGCTGGAGCTGAGCGCAGCGCTTGATGCCTTCGAGTCCGTCGGCTGCTTCGCCGACAACCTCGATGTCAGGCTGACGGGAAAGAAGCGCCTTGACGCCGCTGCGAAAAAGCGCGTGGTCGTCGATGAGCAAGACGCCGATCTTTTTCGTCATGCAGCCTCCTTTTGAAGTAACGGCAGCAACAGCCGTACGCAGGTTCCTTCAGACGGTGTCGAGAGGATGTCCAGCGTGGCACCGATGCGATGCGCTCGCTCGCGCATGATCTTCAGCCCGACGTGGCCCTCACCATCTTCCAGCCTTCGGGGATCGATGCCGCAACCATCGTCGCGAACCTCGATGCGGTACGTTTCGCCGCGCTGGATCTCCACGGTGACTTCATTGGCAGCGGCGTGCTTGCGTACATTGGACAACGCTTCTTGCACGATGTGCAGGACCTGCAGCTGCTGCTCGGCGGTGAGCGGCATGCCCGCGCCGGAAATCCGCAGATTGGTGTGGATCCCTGTCTGACCCTCGAATTTTTCGAGGGCCGAGCGCACCGTTTCCTCGAATTCACTGGCACCAGGGCGAAGGCGGAAATGGACGAGGAGCTCACGCACGTCGTCATAGCTCTCCTGGATGCCTTCGCGGATCTGGGCCAGCTCGGTGAGCGCCTGTTCTCGCTCGCCGCTCTCGATTGATCGGCGCAACATTTGGGCCTGCAAGTTAAGGAAGGCGAGCGATTGGGCAATCGAATCGTGCAGTTCTTGGGCGAGGAGATTGCGTTCCTCGGACACAGCGAGTTCGCGTTCGCGCGAGACGAGCTGGCGGTTTTCGATGGCGATTCCCAGATGCTGCACTAATGTTTCGAGCAGGCGCCGTTCTTGGGGCGAGAGTTCGCTTGCTTCGCGGAAATAGAGATTGAAGAGCCCCAGCCGCTGTTTTTGCACCGCGATGGGTAGTATCCATACGGAACGATAACCAGCGGCCTCACAGGCATAGGGGAGTTCGCCCTGGGCCGGAAAAGACTGGACGAGCGTTTGCCCCGTCCAGGCGCTGGCGCCGCATAGGCATTCCCCTTGTGCGAGACAGCGTTCCTTGGCAACGAACCCCGGCTGCAGTCCTTCATGTACGAACAGGTGGATTTGCTGCGTCTGAGGGTCGATCATTCGTATCGAAGCAGCGTCGGCCCCCATGGCGGGCAGGACAGCCTGCAGAAAACCGCGGCATAGGGTCTCGATGTTACTGGGTTCCTCGAGAAAGGAAGAGACGCCGTAGAGCAGGGTCAGTTCGCGGGTCCTTTTTTCTAGATGCCTCGTCTTTTCCTCGACGCGCTGCTCCAGCGTGGCATAAAGATCTTGCAAGTGGGCGGCCATGCGGTTGAAACCGCGGGCGAGATCGCCGAATTCATCCTCGCTCTCCACCGGTACTCGGGCGGAAAAATCTTCCTGCTCCATGCGCTGCACCCCTTCTTGCAGGCTGAGCACGGGGCGGACGACGAGCAGAATGATGAGATAGACGAGCGCGACGCTCCCTCCGATCGCCAGGCCCAGGAGCCCCAGTTGCAGGCTACCGAGCAGTGCCGTGTTGCGGGAACTCGCCTGCTCAATATCGGTGACGAGCGCATCGATGCGTCCGACGAATCCGTCGAGCGCACGGCGCAAGCGCGGCAGGTAGTGGAGCCTCTGGTCGGCAGGGATAGTAAGGAGTGATTCGAAGGCGGGACGGATTTCCCCCGACCAGGCGGTTTGGATGTCTGCCAACTGCCGTCGGATGGTGGGTCGTGGCGGTACGAACAGCGGCCGGCTCTGATCGCCGACTTCGAGACGACTCAGAACTTCTTCGAATCGGGCGATCTCTTCCCTGATCTGGTCGCTGAGATTCTCGCCATTGCCTTCGCCGGGTTCGCGCTGGGTTAGTAGAAAGGCAATGCGGTATGAACGCATGCGTTCGCTGCCCAAGTCGTTGATCGCCGCGGCGCTACCTTGGAGCTGCCAGGAAACGTACAAAGTGAATGCGTTGGCCAGCGCGACGAGCAAGGAGAAGGCAATGAAGATGGCCGGGAGGCGGAAACTGAGCCTATGAAAAAACGGCGGCATGGAGAGTGGGCCTGAGGGGGTCGTGTCGGCTCACTATAGCAAAGGGCGAGGAAACGAGACAAGGCGCGCTTCCAGCGCACGCCGTTCTTCCTCGGTATTCACGTTGACGAAGGCTTCGGCTTCGTCGGAAAAATCGGCGATGGCCAAGCGTTGCGCCTTGAGCCAGGCTTCGACCTTGCGCTCGCCCGCGCGCAGGCGGCGTTCGAGCTCGGCGCGCGCCGTGACCGGTACGAGTGCGAAGACAGGCTGCAGCCGCCCCGCGGCTTGGGCGACGGCCACGTCGGCCTCGGCGGTGCAGCGCGCCTGCCACAGCCGAGCGACGAGGTCGGACGGCAGCAAGGGGCAATCGCAGGGGACGACGACCACCCAGTCGGTGCGGGCGGTGGCGAGTCCCGCGGCGATGCCGGCGAGCGGCCCGGCGAACCCGCCTTCGAGGTCCGGAATTACCGGCACGCCGTAGGCGGCGTAACGCTCGTGGTGACGGTTGGCGTTGATGAGAATTGCCCCGGTCTGCGGCCGCAGCCGCTCGAGCACGTACTCGACGAGTGGTCGCCCGTGCAGTTCGACCAGTCCTTTGTCGACGCCACCCAAGCGCGTGCCGCGGCCGCCGGCGAGGATGAGGCCGGTGAGGGGAGGGAGAGCGGGTAAGGGTGGAGTGGGCATAGGGGAGAAAGGTGCAGGATGCTCGCAGTGTAACCGATTCGCCTTCTGTGATTTTTCTTGACATGTCCTCCGCTTGTCTGTTAAATAACGAGATTTTCCCGTTCGAGGTGATCCCATGAAACGCACCTATCAACCCTCCAAGATCCGCCGCAAGCGTACCCATGGTTTCCTCGTGCGTATGCGCACCCGCGGCGGCCGCTCTGTGATCCGGGCGCGTCGGGCCAAGGGCCGTCATCGCCTGGCCGTTTGAGCGGCGAGATCCTGTCCGAGGCGGGGGCGCGCTTTCGTCGCGCCGACCGCCTTCTCCAGCCGTCCGAGTTCTCGCGCGTCTTCACGGCGCGGCGGGTGATCCGCGGGCGGTTTTTTGCCGTTCACTGGAATCCCAACGAGCTGGGTCGCCCGCGCCTGGGGCTGGTGGTGGCGAAGAAACTTGTGCGGCGCGCGCATCAGCGCAATCTCGTCAAGCGCATCGCGCGCGAGACCTTTCGCCTCGAGAAGGGGCGGCTGCCGGCCTGCGACCTGGTGGTGCGGCTGAGCGCGCCGATCGTCGCGGTCACCCGCCGGATGCTGCGCGAGGATCTCCTTTCCTGCTTTGATCGGCTCGTGCGGGAGGCAGGGAAATGCGCCGCCTCCTGATGGCGCTCATTCGCGGTTATCAGCTGGCGATCAGCCCCTGGCTGGGGCGCAACTGCCGTTTCCATCCCACCTGCTCGCAGTATACGCTGGAGGCGATCGAGCGCCACGGGGCCCTGAAGGGCCTGTGGCTGGGGCTGCGACGGGTGTTGCGCTGCCATCCCTTTCATCCCGGCGGGCACGACCCTGTGCCATAATTCGCCGATTCTTTTGCCCGTTTTCCCAGGATGGTTCCATGGAACAACGCCGCCTGATCCCGTTGTTGGTGTTTCTGTTCTCGCTGGTGATGCTGTGGGAGGCCTGGTTGCGTCACAACCAGCCGGTGCCGCAGCCGCAGGCCGAGCGAGCCGTCGCAACGCAGCAAGGGGCCGGTCTGGGCGAGGTGCCACAGTCGCAGCGGGCCGCCGTCGCTCCGGCTTCCGGGGCGCTCGAAGAGGCGCAGGCGCGGCGCATGGTGGTCGAGACCGACCGCTTCACCGCGGAGATCTCGGAGCGTGGCGGCGACATCGTCTTCCTCGCGTTCAAGGACTACGCCGCGCGCGAAGACCGCAGCAAACCCTTCGTGCTCTTCGACGATGGCCGTGCCGGCCACGTCTATCGCGTGCAGTCGGGGCTGATCGGCGCGGGCCTGCCGAACCATCGTTCGCAATGGCAGCTGCCGGCCGAGGCCGTGCGGCTTGCGCCAGGGCAGGACGTGCTGGAGGTTCGGCTCACGGCCCAGGCGGACAATGGAGCGCTCGTGACCAAAGTGCTGCGCTTCAAGCGCGGTGAATATCTGGTCGAGGTGCGCCACGAGGTTGCCAACGCGGGCACGGAACCGATCGAAGCGTCGACCTATTATCAATTCCTGCGCGATGGTTTGCCGGCCGAGGAGCACTCGCTCTTCGGGGTTCGCACGTTCACCGGTCCGGCAGTCTATACCGCCGAGAGCAAGTACAAGAAGATCAATTTCGAGGACGTGCTCAAGGGCAAGGCGGAGTTTCCGCGGCTCGCGCAGGATGGCTGGATCGCCATGGTGCAGCATTACTTCGTCGCGGCCTGGTTGCCGCAGGAGGGGGTGCAGCGCGAGTTCTATGTCCGGCCGGTGGAGGGAGGATTGTTCCAGATGGGGGTGATCCTGCCGCTGGGGGCGGTGGCGCCGGGAGAGGCGAAGGAAGGATCCGTCCGTCTCTATGCAGGGCCGCAGACGCAGAGCGTGCTGGGTTCGCTCGCACCGGGGTTCGACCTGGTGGTCGATTACGGTTGGCTCACGGTGATCGCCGCGCCGCTTTTCTGGGTGCTGTCCTGGCTCCATAAGCTCACGGGGAACTGGGGCTGGGCGATCGTGCTGGTGACCGTGCTGCTCAAGGCGATCTTCTTCCCCTTGTCGGCGGCGAGCTACCGTTCGATGGCCAAGATGCGCGCGCTCACCCCGCGCTTGCAGCGCCTCAAGGAGCTCTACGGCGACGACAAGGCGCGCATGCAGCAGGAGATGATGCGCATCTACCAGGAGGAGAAGGTCAATCCGCTGGGCGGCTGCCTGCCGATCCTGGTGCAGATCCCGGTCTTCATCGCGCTCTACTGGGTGCTGCTCAACAGCGTGGAGATGCGCCAGGCGCCGTGGATCCTGTGGATCCAGGATCTGTCGATGCGTGATCCCTACTTCGTGCTGCCCATCCTCATGGGTGCGTCGATGCTGGTGCAGATGAAGCTCAATCCACAGCCGGTCGATCCGATGCAGGCGAAGCTGATGCTCGCCATGCCCATCGTGTTCACGGTGATGTTCCTGTGGTTCCCCTCCGGTCTGGTGCTCTACTGGCTCACGAACAACGTGCTGTCGATCGCCCAGCAGTGGTGGATCACGCGCCAGATGGAGCCGGCCAAGGCAGGAAAGTGAAGGGTCTGGCGAAAGATCGGTTGCGCCAGCGGATCGTAGCGCTACCTGGTACTGGAGGGTGGGTGGCGTGAGCGGGGTGCAGAAAGGGGAGGCGCCGCGCGAGGTGATCGCGGCGATTGCCACTGCGCCGGGGCGCGGCGGCATCGGCGTGGTGCGGGTCTCGGGACCGTCGCTCGCAGCATTCGTCGAGGCGCTGCTCGGGCGGGTGCCGGCGCCGCGGATGGCCACGTTCGCACGCTTTCACGACGCCCATGGGGCGGTGATCGACGAGGGGCTGGCGCTCTTCTTCCCTGCGCCGCATTCGTTTACCGGCGAAGACGTGCTGGAGCTGCACGGGCACGGCGGGCCTGTGGTGCTGCAGCTTCTGCTCGAGCGCTGCCTCGGGCTGGGCGCGCGGCTCGCCCGTCCCGGCGAGTTTACCGAGCGCGCCTTTCTTTCCGGCAAGATCGACCTGGCACAGGCGGAGGCCGTGGCCGATCTGATCGACGCCTCCACCCGAGCGGCGGCCCGAGGGGCGGCGCGTTCGCTCACGGGGGAATTTTCCCGCGCGGTGCGCGCGCTGCAGGAGCGCCTGATCGAGGCGCGCATGTGGGTCGAGGCGTCGCTCGATTTTCCCGAAGAGGATCTGGAGCTCATCGCCGCCGCGCGTATCCGCGAGAAGGTGGGTGAGACCTTGTCCGCCCTCGATCGGCTGCTGGAAAATGCGCGTCAGGGGGCGTTGCTGCGCCGGGGTCTGCACGTGGTGATCGCCGGGGCGCCCAATGTCGGCAAGTCGAGCCTGCTCAACGCCTTGATGGGCGAGGAGCGGGCGATCGTCACCGACATCGCCGGTACCACCCGCGACGTGTTGCGCGAGGCGATCCAGATCGAAGGCATTCCGCTCTACGTGATCGATACGGCGGGGCTGCGAGCCACCGACGATCCGGTGGAGCGCATCGGCGTGGCGCGTACGCGCGAGGCGATTTCCCAGGCCGATGCGGTGCTGGCGCTGCGCGCGCTCGATCGCCCCGAGGCGGCCCCGCTCAAGGAGGTATTGGCGCTCGCGCCACCCGAGGTGCCGGTGATCGAAGTGGTCAACAAGATCGACTTGACGGGCGAGGCGCCGCGACGCGAGGCGGGGGAGGACGGACGCATTCGCGAACGCGTGTGGCTGTCGGCGCGCACCGGCGAGGGGCTGGAGCTGCTGCGGGCGGCGCTGCTGGAGGTGGCCGGCTGGCACGCCCACGGTGAAGACGTGGTGCTCGCGCGCGAACGCCATCTGGAGGCGCTGCGCGAGGCGCGCCGGGCGCTGGAGGCGGCACTGGAGACGGGCGAGGCGCTGGAGCTTTTGGCCGAAGAGCTGCGCGCCGCACACCGGGCGCTCGGCAGAATCCTTGGAGAATATGACATAGAGGACTTGCTCGGCGAGATCTTCAGCCGCTTCTGCATCGGCAAATGAGAATATCGCCGGAATGTTCCACGTGGAACATTGGCAAGGAGGAGCAATGGGGCTCGAAGATTTGAGCTGGATATGGCTCGTCCTGGGTGGGGCGGCCTTTCTCGCGGGGCTCATCGATGCGGCGGTGGGGGGAGGTGGCCTCATCCAGGTGCCCGCCCTGCTGCTCGCTTTCCCGCAGGCGCCGCTCGCCGATCTCTTCGGGACGAACAAGGTCGCTTCCGTGGTGGGAACGGCGGCAGCGGCGCGGCAATATCTTCGGCGCATCGCTCTGCCGGGCGTACTGTTGGCGACGGTGGCTGGCGCGGCCGCGATGGGTAGCTGGTTCGGGGCGAGTGCGGTGACGCATTTCCCGCGTGAGTGGGCCCGTCCGCTGGTGCTGGTGCTGTTGAGCCTGGTCGCGGTCTATACCTTTGCCAAGAAGGAGTTCGGCCTGCATGCCCGCACCGCGGCTTGGGGACGGGCCGATCTGGCGCGGGCGCTGGGTATCGGTTTGGTCATCGGCTTCTACGACGGATTCTTCGGCCCCGGCACGGGCAGTTTTTTCATCTTCGCGTTCGTGCGTCTGTTGCGATTGGATTTTCTCCATGCGTCGGCCCTGGCCAAGGTTGGCAACGTGGCGACCAACCTCGCGGCCATCGCCTATTTCTGGGGCCATGCGCACATCGCCTGGGCTTTGGGGGGGTGGTTGGCGCTGTGCAACGTGCTGGGTTCGCGCGTGGGCAGCGGCCTGGCGCTGCGTCATGGTTCCGGTTTCGTGCGCAAGCTCTTTCTCGTCGTGGTGGCGGTGTTGATCGCGCGCTTGAGTTGGGAACAAGTGTCCCCATATTTGTTCTGATTGCGGGTCCCCGCGGTTGGGGCAGCGAACGGTTTTCGTGCAGTTCGTTGTATAATTTTCGGTTTTCCATGGCTGGCCGGGAGAAGTGGAGATGAACGGTCTTCATCTGATTGCGGATCTCTATGATTGCCGCTGCGATGTCGCTCTGCTCACCGACCGGGAACGGTTGGAGACCTTGTGCGTGCAGGAATGCCGTGAGGCAGGACTGACGCCGCTGGGCGCTTATTTCTACCAGTTCCGACACGACAACGGCGAGAATGCCGGCGTCACCGGTACCGTGGTGCTGGCCGAGTCTCACCTGGCCATCCATACCTGGCCCGAAACGGGCAACGTCACCTTGGACGTGTACGTGTGCAATTTTTCCAAGGACAACTCCGAGCTCGCGCGGCGGGTTTTTCGCCGCGTGATCGAGACGCTCAACCCGATGGAGGTAGTGAGCCATTCGGTGGTGCGCGGCAAGATCGCGCCGCGGGAGTGAGGCGATGAGCGAACGGACGACGCGGCTGTGGGAGTCCTTGAGCAGCTGGAGCGGCTATTATTTCGACGTGACCGAGTGCCTGGAACGCGGCCGTAGCCGTTACCAGGAATACGAGGTGTGGCATTCGCCGCTCTTCGGACGCATGTTCCGCCTCGACGGCTGCGCGATGACGAGCGAGGCCGATGAGTTCATCTATCACGAGAATCTCATCCACGTGCCGGGGCTCGCGCATGCAGGGCCGCGCTCGGCGCTCGTCATTGGCGGGGGCGACGGTGGCTCGGCCGAGGAGCTCTTCAAGTACCGCACGATGCAGCAGGTGGTGCTCGTCGAGCTCGACGAGAAGGTGATCGAGCTCGCGCGCAAGTATTTCCCCGCGGTGCATCGCGGTGCCCTCGACGATCCGCGTCTGGAGCTGCGGGTGCAGGACGGGATGGACTACGTGCGCCGCGTGGCCCCGGCCGAGGGAAGGAAATTCGATCTCGTCGTGCTCGACCTCACCGATCCGGTGGGGCCGGCGGCCGCACTCTACCAGGAAGAGTTCTTCCGCGCGTGCAAAGCGCTGCTCACCGAGGGGGGAGCGCTGTCGCTGCACGTGGGGGCGCCAGACCATCAGCCCGAGCGGGTGCGCGAGCTGCTGCGGCGCCTGCGTGCGGTCTTCGCCTGCGTTCGGCCGCATCTGCACTACATCCCGCTCTACGGGGCGAACTGGATGCTTGCCTGCGCCTCCGACGCGCTCGATCCGGTGTCGCTCGATCCGGCGACGGTGGACGCGCGCATCGCCGAGCGGGGGCTGGGCGAGCTGCGCTACCTCGATGGGGAAACCTATCGGGCGCGCCTGGTGCTGCCGCGCTATCTGCGGGAGATCGTGCAGCCGTGAACGAGCGACCGCGCGCTTCGACCGACAGGAATGTTTCACGTGAAACATCGGGTCGCCGCGACAAACCCTCGCGCGCGCGGGAAGGATCGAGCGCCCGGCACGGAAGAGGCGAGGCGACTCGCGAAGCCGAAGTCGATCCGCGTACCCTGGCCGGCGCGATCGAACTCGCGGCGCAGGTCATCGACCAGGTCGTCGCGGGACACAATGCGCTGGAGCATTATCACGCCTTGCGTGCGGCGCATCCCGTGACCGAGCCTGGGGCCTGGGGGCGGGTGCGGGACCTGGCCTGGAGCGCGCTGCGCGATTACGGCTGGGGGCGCTGGGTGCTGGCGCGGCTCGCGCCGCGCGGCGTGCCCGAGCCGGTGCTCGCGCCTTTGCTGGTGGCGCTGTCGGCGCTGCGCGACGGCCCGCGCGATGCGCATGCGCTCACGCACCAGAGCGTGAGCTGCGTGCGTCTGAGGCAAGAACGCTTGGCGGGATTCGCCAATGCCCTGCTGCGCACTTTCCTGCGTGAGCGTGAGGCGCTGCATCCCGAGGCGCTCGCCGAGGCGGCGCGTGCGAGTGCCTCCGTGCCCGCCTCCATGCCGGAGGTACAGGATGCCGCCGTGGCGCATTTCCGCCATCCGCGCTGGTGGATCGACAAGGTGCGCGCGCAGCATCCGCTCGACTGGGAGCGAATCCTGCATGCGGGCAACACCCATCCGCCGATGGGGTTGCGGCTCAACCGCCGCCGCATCGATGAAGCCGAGGCGCTCGCGCGGTTTGCCGCGGCCGGCATCGCCGTGCGTCAGGTGGGTCCGATGGCGCTGCTGCTGGAGCGACCGATGCCCGTGGCCAAAGCCCCCGGCATTGCCGAGGGTTGGGTCTCGCCCCAAGACGTGGGGGCCCAGCTCGCGGCGCGGCTGCTCGCTCCGCTCGACGGCGAGCGCGTGCTCGACGCCTGCGCTGCTCCCGGTGGCAAGAGCGCCCATCTGCTGGAATTGGCCGACATCGAACTCACCGCCATCGACGTCGAGGAGACGAGGCTTGCGCCACTGCGCCGTGCTCTGGCGCGGCTGGGCGTAGCGGCGAAGGTGCTGCGCGGCGATGCGCGCCATCCGGCCCGCTGGTGGGATGGCCGGCCATTCGATGCGATCCTTGCCGACGTGCCCTGCTCGGGCAGCGGCGTGGCGCGGCGCCACCCCGACATCAAATGGCTGCGCCGCACCGAGGACGTCGCCGGCTTCGCCCAGCAGCAGCGCGAGATCCTCGATGGCCTGTGGCCGCTGCTCAAACCGGGCGGACGGCTTTTGTACGCGACCTGCTCGATCTTCGCCGAAGAAAACGAGGAACAGGTGCGGGTGTTCGTGAAGCGCCATCGCGACGCCCGGCTCGTTCCCCTCGATGGCGAGCGCGAGACGCTCGCATTGCTTCCTGACGAGACGCACGATGGGTTCTTCTACGCGCTGCTGCGCAAAACCGCTTGATCCACTGCGCCGGCGACTGCTGTTTGCCTTGGGCGCGCTCCCCTTGGGCGCTTTGGGCTTGCTGACCAATGACGGGACGGCGGTGGCCGATGCCGCATCACGGGCGCGACTGTGGCGCGACGGTGAGGGGAACTGGTTTCTCGACGCCGATCTGGGGTTCGAGCGCTTTCCCGCCGTATGGGAAGATCTGCTGCAGCGCGGCATCGCCATGCCCCTGCGCCTGGAGCTGATGCTCTACCGCGAGCGCTGGTACTGGAGCGATCAGCTGGTCTTCGGCAAATTCTGGCGCATCACCATACGGCACCAGCCGGTGACGCAGGATTGGCTGTTGACGGTGGGAGATGCGACGCACGTTTTCTACGACCGGGAGACCTTGCTGCAATCCTTGCGTTCGATCCGCGGCTGGCCGGTGGCCGCTGACGTGTTCAACCCGTTGTCGGACGTACGGGCCGAATTGCGGCTGAGTGTCGATCTGTCGCAATTGCCGCAGACTCTGCGCGCGAGTGCGTTGGGGAACGACGCCTATGCCTGGGAGGTGGGGCCTTATCGCTGGTATCCCTGGAGGAAGCGATGAACCGCGGCCTGGTGGTGGTGATCCTGGCGGTAGTGGCGATCTCGATCTTCCTGCTCGCCACTGCCAGCAGCAACACCGACGTCTTTGGTTCCGCCTTTCCTTATTTCCTGACGCTCAATGCAGCGGTGGTGGCCGGACTCGGCGTGCTGCTTGGCCGTCAGGCCTGGCATCTCTACCGGCAGTATCGGCGCCGGAAATTCGGCACGCGTCTGCGCGTGCGGCTCACGCTCATGTTCACCGCCATGGCCCTGATCCCGGCGGTGATCCTCTATCTCGTCTCGATCTTCTTCGTGGTGCGTTCGATCGAGACCTGGTTCGACATCCGGGTCGAGCGGGCGCTGGAGAGCGGGGTGGCGCTCGCGCGCAACACGCTCGACAACCTGGTGCTGAAGGCGCGGCACGATGCGGAGACGCTGCGGGGGCAGCTCGCTCAGGCAGGGGCAGTGGACATCGCCACACTCACGCCCCTGCGCGAGAATCTGGGGGTGAGCTCCATCACCGTGCTCAACGCCAAGGGAACGCCACTGGTGACGGTGAGCCCGGACGATCGCTGGTTGAGCTCGGTGTTGCCCACCGCAATCGAATTGCAGGCGGCCCGCAGTACGGGGCTTTTTCACCGGGTCGATACCTCTCCTGAGGGGGTTCCGGTGATCCGGGTGATCGCCGTGCTCGGCGCGACGATGCCGGGCAGTACGACGGATGCGGCCTACCTGCAGCTGGTGCAACGGGTACCGGCGAACATCGTCGAGCAGATCGAGGCGGTGCAGACGGCCTATCGCGACTACCAGCAGATCGTGGTCGGCAAGGAAGGTCTGCAGCGCATTTATGCGCTCACGCTCACCATCACCGTCCTGCTGTCTTTGCTGGCGGCACTCGCGCTGGCGATGTACCTGTCGCGCAAGTTCATCGCACCGCTGATGGTGCTCGCGGAAGGAACGCGGGCGGTGGCGGCCGGCGATTACCGGCCGCTTGCGCCGATCGCGGCCCGCGACGAACTTGGGGTGCTGACGCGCTCGTTCGACGCGATGACGCAGCAGCTCGCCCAGGCGAGGCAGGCGGCGGAAGAATCCCACGCCCAGATCGAGGCGGCACGCGCCTACCTGGAGACGATCCTCGCCAACCTGAGCACCGGCGTGCTGGCGTTCGACACGGAGGGGAAGTTGACGATCGCCAATGCCGCGGCGTCACGTATCCTCGAAATCGATCTGCAAGGGTGCACGGGCCAGCCCCCTTCCTGCTGGACGATGGAGCCGGAATTTGCCACCTTGATCACCGAGCTCATCGGTCGCGAGCCGGTGGGCCCCACCGAGTGGCGCCGTCGCTGCGCCGACGGACATACCCAGGTGCTGCTGCTGCACGTGGCTTCTCTACCGACGCGTCACGGCAGCGGCCGTCTGGTCGTATTCGACGACGTCACCGACCTGGTGCAGGCGCAGCGCACTGCGGCCTGGGGCGAAGTGGCCCGGCGCCTGGCGCACGAGATCAAGAATCCGCTCACCCCGATCCAGCTCTCGGCCGAGCGCTTGCGCTACAAGCTTGCCGACCGTCTGGGCCCCGAGGAGCGTCAGATGCTCGAACGCGCCACGCAGACGATCATCGATCAGGTGGAGGCGATGAAAAACCTCGTCAACGCCTTCCGCGACTATGCCCGCCTGCCCGCGCCGAAGAAAGATTGGATCGAACTGCAGGCGCTGCTTCGCAGCGTGCTGGTCTTGTACGAATCCTCTCCGGCGCGCCTGGAGCTCGACTTGCCGCAAGAGCCTTTGCCGGCGTTGCGGGCCGACGCTTCCCAAATGCGGCAGGTGTTGCATAATCTCATCCAGAATGCCCAGGATGCGCTGGAGGGGCGGCAGGACGGTATGATCCGCATCGAGGTCCGGCGCAATGCCGACACGCTGATCCTGCGCGTCCTCGACAATGGCCCCGGGTTTCCTCCGGAGCTGCTGCGCCACGCATTCGAGCCCTATTTCACGACCAAACCCAAGGGAACGGGGCTGGGACTGGCTGTGATCAAGAAGATCCTCGACGACCATGGGGCGCGGGTGCGTTTGGTCAACCGGGCCGAAGGAGGGGCGATGGTAGAGATCGAATTCCCGCTCGGCGACGAGGTGCGTGAAGGAGGCCGCGATGGCTAAAGTG
This sequence comes from Tepidiphilus succinatimandens, assembly GCF_006503695.1. GTDB lineage: Bacteria > Pseudomonadota > Gammaproteobacteria > Burkholderiales > Rhodocyclaceae > Tepidiphilus > Tepidiphilus succinatimandens. The sequence goes on along the minus strand of NZ_SBIK01000013.1, from coordinate 12,788 downwards.
CTCATCGTCGACGACGAAGTCGGCATCCGTGAGCTGCTGCGCGAGATCCTCGAAGACGAGGGCTATGCCGTCGAGACGGCCGAGAACGGCCTGCAGGCGAACGAGCGCCTGGAGGCGGAGCGGCCCGACGTCATCCTCCTCGACATCTGGATGCCCGATGTCGACGGCATTACCCTCTTGCGGCAGTGGATGGGACGGCAGCCGCCGGCACCCCCGGTGATCATGATGTCGGGGCACGCCACGATCGACACGGCGGTAGAGGCCACGCGCATCGGCGCGATCGATTTTCTCGAAAAACCGATTTCGATGCAGAAACTGCTGCCGGCCATCAAGGAGGCGGTGGCGCGATCCCGGCAGGCGAAGGCGCCCAGCGAGGTGGCGATCGGCCGTCTGGGAGAGCATCCCCTGCTTGCGCCGGTGTTGGACCGGGCCAAAAACCATCTGCAGCGCCAGGGACTCCTCTACTTTCAGGTGAGCGACTCTTTTCTCGTCCAGGCTCTGGCGCATGCCTTGAGCTTGGGGGATGGGCCGAGGCTCGATCTCGGTGCCGAAACCCAGCCGCTTTCGCTCGACAAGCTGCAGCGGGCGCGCGGCGGGCATTGGTATGTATACGAACTGCAGAACCTGACCCGCTTGCAGCAAAAAAACCTTTGCTTCGCCATCGAACGCCGGGGAGAATATTCCGCCCGTGTGATCGTCTTCAGTGCGGTGAAGACGGAAGTCTTGGAACAGGATGGATGGCCCGAGACGCTCGTGGCTGATTTCGCCCAATGCCGCGTCGAGGTACCGCAGCGGGATGAAGCCTTGCGTGCGCTCGACACCCTCATGCCGCTGGCGCTTGCCGAGGTGGCGCAGCGGCACGGCGATGCGGCCGTACCCCAGCTTCCGCCGAGTGGCCTGACGCGCATGCCCAAAGGGATGCTGCCGGCCGAGCTCGACCTCTTCGGCCTGGCCGAAGCCTTGCTGGACGCCCAGGAGGACGGCGTCGTGCCCCAGGCAGCGATCGAGCGCATCTTCGGCCTGCCGGATCAGCCCACGCTGGAGCGTCTGCTCACCCTGCCGCTGCGCGAGGCGCGCGAAGCCTTCGAGCGCATGTACTTCGAGCGCCTGCTCGAGCGTGAAGCCTTGCCCATGAGCCGGGTGGCGGAACTCGCCGGTCTGGAACGCACCCACCTCTACCGCAAGATCAAGCAGCTCGGCCTGTCGCTCAAGCGCGTCCAGGATGCCGACTGAGCTCCGTATAATGGCGGCTGTCCTGTCGCCTTACGGAGTCGCCCTCTCATGCCCTCTTTGCAAAACGACCGTCTCCTGCGGGCGCTGCTGCGCCAGCCCGTGGATCGCACGCCGATCTGGTTGATGCGGCAGGCCGGGCGCTATCTGCCCGAATACCGCGAGACGCGCCGACGGGCTGGTAGTTTCCTTGCCTTGTGCAAGGATCCGGCGCTCGCCACCGAAGTGACCTTACAGCCGATCGCGCGTTTCGGGCTCGATGCGGCGATCCTCTTTTCCGACATCCTGACGGTGCCCGATGCGATGGGCCTGGGGCTGTATTTCGTCGAAGGAGAAGGGCCAAAGTTCGAGCGGCCGCTGCGCAGCGAATGGGAGATCCGCAATCTCTCGGCCCCCGATCCGACGGTGGAGCTTGCCTACGTGCTCGATGCGGTGCGCCAGATCCGGCGGGCGCTCGACGGTTCGGTGCCCCTCATCGGCTTCTCCGGCAGCCCCTGGACGCTCGCCTGCTACATGGTCGAGGGGGGAGCGAGCGAGGATTACCGCACGGTCAAGACGCTGCTCTACACGCGCCCCGACCTGATGCACCGCATCCTCGAAGTGACGACGCAGGCGGTGATCGATTACCTCAATGCCCAGATCGAGGCGGGGGCGCAGGCGGTGATGCTCTTCGATTCCTGGGGCGGGGTGCTCGCCGAGGAAGCCTTCAAGACGTTTTCCCTGCCGTATCTGGCACGCATCGTCGCGGGCTTGCGCCGCGAGGCGGAAGGCCGGATCGTCCCCTCCATCGTTTTCACCAAGGGGGGTGGCGTGTGGCTGGAAGATTTGGCCAGTATCGGCGCCGATGCCGTGGGGCTGGATTGGACGATGGACATCGGCCGGGCGCGGACCTTGGTCGGTGACCGGGTGGCGCTGCAGGGCAATCTCGATCCGGCGATTCTCTTTGCGCCGCCCGACGTGGTGGTGCGCGAGGCCTGCAAGGTGCTCGAAGCCTTCGGCCACGGTTCGGGGCATGTCTTCAACCTGGGGCACGGCATTTCGCAGCATACGCCGCCGGAGCACGTGGCGGCGCTGGTCCACGCCGTCCAGACCGAGAGCGTGAAATATCACCAGAAGGCATGAGCGAGGGGATGCGCCGGGCCCAGGTGCTACTGCCGTTCCCTGGTGAAGGCCTTTTCGATTACTGGGTTCCCGAAGCGGTCGTTCCCGGGCAGATCGTGCGTGTGCCCTTCGGCCGGGGGGCGAAGCTGGGCATCGTCTGGTCGCTTAAGGCGGATCCGTCCGTCCCGGACGAGCGGATCAAACCGGTGGATGCGATCTGGGAGGGCCTGCCGCCGCTACCCGAGGCGGACCGGGAGTTGCTCGAATTCACCGCCCGCTATTACCTTGCCCCGCTCGGCGAGGTCGTGGCGGCGATGTTGCCTCCGGCGCTGCGCCGGCGCAAGCGCGAACCCCGGAGCAAGGGAAGGGGCGAGGAGGGGGCCACCGAGCCGGCCGGGCCGCTACCCGAACTCACGGAAGGGCAAAGGGCAGCGCTCGAGGCGGTGCCGCGGGACGGATTTTCGGCAACCTTGCTGCACGGCATCACCGGCAGCGGGAAGACGGAGGTCTATCTACGCCTGGTGGCGGAGTGCCTCGCCCAGGGGCGGCAGGCGCTGCTCCTGGTGCCCGAGATCGCCCTCACGCCGCAGCTCACCGAGCGGGTGCATGCCCGTTTTCCTTCGGCCCGCATCGTGTGCCTGCATTCCGAGGCGCCTGCCGGCGAGCGCTCCGCGGCCTTCGTGGCGGCGATGCGCGGCGAGATCGACGTCGTGCTCGGCACGCGGCTCGCCGTGTTCGCGCCTTTCGTGCGGCTGGGGCTGGTGGTGGTGGACGAGGAGCACGATCCATCCTACAAGCAGTTCGAAGGGGTGCCCTACTCGGCGCGCGACCTGGCGGTCTGGCGGGCTCGCCGTTGGAACGTGCCGATCGTGCTCGGTTCGGCCACGCCCTCGCTCGAGAGCTGGGCGTCCTGCGAGGCGGGCCGCTATCGCCGCGTGGCTTTGTCCGCCCGCGCGAGCGGCCAACCCTTGCCGACGATAGAGCTCATCGACACGGCGCAGACGCCGGCCGAGGAGGGGGTGAGCGCGCCGCTCGCCCAGGCGATCGAAGCCACGCTCGCGCGCGGCGAGCAGGCGCTCGTTTTCCTCAACCGCCGGGGTTACGCGCCGGTGGTACGCTGCGGCCATTGCGGCTGGGTGAGCCGCTGCCCGAACTGTTCGGTCAATCTCGTCTTCCATCGCGACGACGGCCGGATGCACTGCCATCACTGCGGTTATCGCGAGACCCCGCCGCGGTCCTGTCCCGAGTGCGGCGCGCTCGACCTGCAGCCCGTCGGCCGGGGCACGCAGCGGCTGGAGGAGCGGTTGCAGGCGCTGTTTCCCCAGGCGCGGATCGCGCGCATCGACCGCGACGCGGTGAGGACCCTGGCTCAATGGGAAACGCTGCTCGAGGAGGTGCGCGCGGGACGCTACGACCTGCTCGTGGGCACGCAGATGATGGCCAAGGGGCATGATTTTCCGTCGCTCACGCTCGTCGGCGTGATCGGGGCCGATGCCGGGCTCTACGCCGCCGAGGTGCGCGCCACGGAGCGGATGTTCCAGCAGCTGATACAGGTGGCCGGCAGGGCCGGTCGGGCGGGCGCGCCAGGTCGGGTGCTGGTGCAGACGGAGTTTCCCCAGCATCCGCTCTTTCGCGAGCTCGCGGCGCACGACTATGCCGCCTTCGCCGCGAGGACGCTCGCCGAGCGTCGGGCGCTGCGGCTGCCGCCTTTCGCTTTTCAGGCGTTGTTGCGCGCCGACGACGAGGCGCTGGAGCCGGCGCTCGCTTTCCTGGAGGCGGCGCGCACCACGGGGCGTGAGATTGCGGGCCGGGAAGGTTGGCCGGTGAAGGTGTTCGATCCGGTCCCGATGCGCCTCGTGCGCCTCGCGCGCCGCGAACGGGCCCAGCTGCTCGTCGAAGGGGGTCGCCGTCCTGCGCTGCACGCTTTCCTCGAGCGCTGGGTCGAGGCGCTGCGGGGCTTGCCCCATCCGCGTTCGTTGCGCTGGCGTCTGGAGGTGGATCCGCTGGAGACCTGAGGTCGATCAGGGGGGCCAGCGGTAGATTACTTCTGCCAGGCTTTGGCCTCCACCACGACCCGGTTGCGTCCTTTTTCTTTGGTTCGATGCAGGGGCAAACAGGCATCGTTCGGCATGGGTGTTCTCGCGCAGCGTTTTTCGTTGCCGTACAGCTTATCCCAGCATTGCCGCAAAAACACGGGTGACGCCGTAGCCGCCGAACACGAGCCAGAGGAAGAGCGCGGCGGCGAGGTAGAGCGGTCCGGGGCCGACCTGGCGAAACTTGACCACGTTCGTTTCCATGCCGATGGCCGTCATCGCCATCGTGAGGAGGAAATTGTCGACCCCGATCAGATCTTGCACCAGCCAATTGGGTAGCACACCGAGCGAATTGATGGCGCTGGCAACGACGAACCAGACGGCGAACCAAGGAATGACGAGTCGAACGCCGGCGTTTTCCGTCTTGGTTTTGTGACGCAGGGTGAGCCAACCCAGAGCGAGCAGCACGGGGGCGATCAGCATCACCCGCACCATTTTGACGATCACGGCAACTTCCCCAGCCCCGGCGATCCCGCCGGTGGCCGCGACCACTTGCGCCACCTCGTGGATGGTGCCCCCGCTATAGAGGCCGAAGATCTGGGGTGTGAGATGCAGCAGTCCCGTGGCATAGACGGCGGGGTAAAGAAACATGGAGAGGGTGCCGAAGAGGACGACGGTTCCCACCGCCACGGCGCTCTTGGCAGGATTGGATTCCAAGACGGACTCGGTGGCCACGACCGCCGCCGCGCCGCAGATGGCGCTGCCGGCTGCCGTCAGAATGGCGGTATCCCGGTCGAGCTTGAAGAGGCGGGTACCCATCCATACGCCGAGAGCGAGGGTGCTCACCACCATGGTCACCGACACGCCCAGGCCGGCCCAGCCCACGGCGGCAATCTGCTGGAAGGTGACGCGAAAGCCGTAGAGGATGATGGCCGCGCGCAGCAGATGTTTGGAACTGAAGAGGACGCCGGGCACCCAGGATTCGGGCAAGTGGCGTCGTAGGGTGTTGGCGTAGACCATGCCCAAGAGGATGCCGACGATGAGCGGACTGAGACCTAGGCGGGATATGGCGGGGAATTGTGCCATCTGCAACGCCGCTAGGGCGAAGAGGGCGACGAAGAGCAAACCGTGCAGGGCCGGTGCCCGTTGAGACAAGCCGTTCATCTCAGTTCCCATCCTGCGTCTGCGAGTGCGTCCTTGGGTGCGTACGGCGTCCATTGCCGTGCGATCACCCGCTTGCCGGTGACCTGGTCGGCCGCCCGCGAGACGAGCCAAAGTAGAGGCGGAACCATGATCTCGGGCGGCAATAGTTGGGCCTGGATCGCTTCGGGCACGTCGGGCGGGATCATGCCCGTAGCGCTCTCGCCGCCGGGGAGCGGCGCATTGACGGTGACGCCGGTGTCCGCGAGGTCTTGAGCCCAGATGGCGGTTTCGGATTCCACGGCCACCTTGGATGGACCATAGGGAGAAAATCCTTTGCGACGCATCGTCTCGTCCATGGATCCAGCTTCCTTGTTAGGGTTTCAGGCAATATACAAATTACCGTAAAGTATATATCAACCACCACCCCGATGGATGAATCGTTTCGTTTCTCGATGCTGCGCAAACCGGCCGTGAGTTCGGTCATCATCGGCGCAACCCAGCCCGCGCAGCTGCAGGACAGCCTTGCGACGGTGCAATGGACGCTGACCGAGGAAGAAATACGCGCGCTCGACGAGGTTTCGGCCTTGCCGCGACTCTATTCGAAATGGATACTGGAGTTTGCCCGCCTCGATCGGACCGATCCGAAGATGCGTTTGTGACGGGACCATGAAGCGGGATTTTGCGTCCGCAAGCCGCACCGGGGTAGGGCCCGGCCAGGAAATCATCCAGAGATCATCCAGAGATATCAGGACCTTCTTCTGAGAAATCGGACCATGGGGTGACCGTCACTGCCACATGCGGTCGATGGTCACCTCCGCCCAGGATGATGCCGCGCAAGGGGGAGACATCGGAGAAATCTCGCCCATAGGCCATGGCGATGTGTTCAGTATCGGGCAGCAGGTCGTTGGTCGGGTCGAATTCGATCCAGTCGTGGTCGCATACGCCAGGTGCATATACGGCCACCCAGGCGTGCGTAGCATCTGCGCCGACCAGGCGAGGCTGACCCGGCGGTGGCTGAGTGAGCAGATAGCCGCTCATGTAGCGCGCCGGAATCCCCAGACTGCGCAGGCAGGCGATCATCAGATGGGCGAAATCCTGGCAGACTCCGCGTTTCTGCGCCAGAACCTCCATGACGGGCGTCGAGACCGTGGTCGCGGTGGGGTCGAAGGTGAATTCTTCGTGAATTTTGTGCATCAGCGCGGCGGCCGCCAGTGCCACTGGAACATCGGGGGGGCAACACTCGGCGGCATAGGCTGCCAACTCCCGTTTGATGCGAATGTGTGGCGATTCGAAAGCATAGCGCTGGGCCACCACGTCTTCGGGTAGAGGCTGTGTGCCGTGATAACTCAGGCGCTCGCGCAGCGTGTGCACGTCGATCCCCCCTTCGAGACAGGGGGGGCGATGGGCATGCACGGCCACGTCGAGACTCAGGTGCACGTGTAACTCGGTGTGCGGCAGGTAGTAGGCAAACCATTCGACCGGGTTGTCGAAGGCATCGAAACCGCGGTGTCGCCAAGAAGGCTCCGGCTCCAGCTGCCAGCATGCGTTTAAAGTTTCTTGCCAGGGCCACGCGCGAGGGCTGGGATGGGCGAGCTGCTGCGACAGGATGACGCTTCCACCGTATTCGTACCGCGTCGTGTGTTCTACTCGATAGCGGACCATGGTCAAATTCCCAACGTCTGGTGCCCGTGTGCTTCGATGTGGCTGAAGAATTTTCGGCTCAGCGCATCGGAGAGCGCATAGGCAGCCTGGAGCAGAGCCTCCAACTCGGTGCGTAACGCCACGGCGCTTTCCCGATCGAGAGCGATGAGCCGCATCGGGTCGAAGGCGAGGATACGTGCGGCGATCCGCTCCAAGTTTGGCAGCGCCGTCTCGCCTACTTCCGGTCCCAAGGGGACTTCCGCATCGAGGACCGACAGGTAACGGCCGATGGAACGCACTTGGAATGCCATGGCGTGTGGGTTGGTCGCGTCGAAGAGGATCAAATCCAGCAACGGCAGCCATTCCGCTTGTCGAGAGTAGCGGGAACGGTAAGTGATGAGGCTGTCAGTGAGTTCGAGCAGCCAGTCCAGTCCTCCCAGTCGTCCCGAGTCGGGATCGTCCAGGATCCTTGCCAGCGTGCGGCACAAGTGGGTCAGGCGCTCCAGACGCCGTCCGATGACGAGAAAATGCCATCCAGGGTCTCGAGTCATGTTGTCGAACGAATAACCCGCAATGGATGCCGAAAGCATTACAACGCGATCCAGCCCTTCCAGGACGTCGCTGAGGTCGTCGCGACGAACCTGCAGGCTGCGCTGAAGGCGATTGAGTGAATGCCAGTGATCGGCGGAAAATCGCTCGCGCATCTGGCCCGCGGTGCGCAAGACGTTCTGGATCGAGCGCAATACGCCGTTCTCTTCCTCGAGCCCGAAGAGTGTATCGAGCATGCGCTGGAGGAGGGGGCGGTCTGCCTGTGTTGGAGCGAGGATCTCGAGTTCGACACCGATGCGTGCCAGAGACTCGATCTCGTGGTCATGCACTTCATCGACATCGACCACGCGCAGCAGCATCAGGCGCAGCAGCCGGGCGGCCACATCCATGCGTTCGCAGTAACGTCCGAACCAAAAGAGATTTTCCACCACGCGCGAGGAAAGATTCTTGCCACTGCGTACCAGATCGACCGGCCCTAGGCGATTCTTGATCAAGGTGAGCGATTCGACCATGCCCTCGGTGAGCACCCACGTATCCTTGGTCGCCCCTCCGCGACGCATCGGAATCAAGGGCAGCCGCTCTATCGGTCCTACCCGTGTCAATCCTCCGGGCATGACGCGATAACCTTGCGGTGTGGCGATGGCAAAGAGCCTCAGACCGACCTGCCAGGGTTCGAGGCGTCCCTTGTTGCGTCGATCGAACACGGGTGCGAGCGAGGGTGTGATCAATTCCTGGGCCACGTAGGCATGGGGCTGCGCCGCGATGCGTTCGAGCAGGCGCGCCCGCTCGGTTTCGCCGAGAGCCGGTCCGAAAGTCGTTGGAAAGTCCTGTCCTGGATAGGCGGGCTTGAGTACCAGCGAATCCAAGTGCTTGCACACGTAGTCGAGCGCAGGTGCTTCGCCACACCACCAAGTCGCCACCGAGGGCAATTTCAGGGGTTCACCCAGGAGACTCGTTGCGATCGCTGGCAGGAAGCCCATGAGTGCCGTCGATTCCAGGACGCCGCTGCCCGGGACGTTGGCCACCATCACCCGCTGGGCGCGCAGCGCCGTGAGCAGCCCGGGGATTCCACTCAGCGACTCGGAACGCAATTCCAGGGGGTCACAGTTTTCATCGGGTACGCGGCGCGCGATGGTGTGCACGCGTTTGAGCCCATTTAGGGTCTTGAGGAAGACCGTTTCGGCGCGCACCGTGAGGTCTTGTCCTTCGACCAAGGGATAGCCGAGGTAGCGTGCCAGGTAGGCTTGTTCGAAATAGGTCGGATCGCTGGGGCCGTTGGTGAGCATGACCGCGAAAGGTTGCTCGCCCGGCTCAACGGGTGCCCAGGTTGCCATCGACTGCTGCATCTCCCGAAAGAAGCCAGCCAGCCGTTGGACCTGTAATTCGCGAAACGCCTCGGAGAATACCCGCGAGACGAGGAGACGATTTTCCAGAGCATAACCCAGACCGACCGGGCTCTGGGTGTGATCGGCGATCGCCCACCACCGTCCGTCGGGGGAGCGTACGAGGTCGACCGCGTAGCGGTGCAAGAAGACGCCAGCGACGGGGCGCAGACCGAAACAGGGCCAGAGGAAACCGTGTTGCCCGAATATAAGGGCAGGGGGTAACAAGCCTTGTGTCAGCAAGCGCTGGGGCCCGTAGAGATCGGCGAGGATTGCATCGAAGAGGCGGGCGCGCTGGGCCACCGCTTGCGCGAGCACGCCCCATTCCTTGGACGATAGGATGAGCGGTAGAGGATCGAGGAGCCACGGATGGGACTCGGTTTCGCCGTGCGGCCGGAAGATCACTCCGTTTTCCTGCAGACTGTGATCGATCCAGGCTAGGCGCTGGTTCAGCGCCTTCGGCGCCATGTTCTGCAGCCGTGTCAGGAGATCACGCCAACCGGCTCGCATCCGGCCTGTGACATCGCGCGATTCATCATAACGCCCGAGATGGAGAGGATACAGCTCGAGCGGGGCATTTACAGAGGTCGACATGCGGCCGCATCCCAAGACCTAGATCGTTGCCATTCTATCCTGTCCTTCTTCGGGGATGCATCGTCAGGACCAAAGATGCTGGCGCAGGTCCAAGGTGAAAGGATGCTCGGCGTCCACCACCGGAGGTGAGACCCGCATCTGTCCCGGCGTGTGCCCCATGCGGAAGAATCTCGCCAGGCGCCGGCTTTCCGCCTCGAAGGCATTGACCGGCAAGGTCTGGAAATTCCGTCCGCCCGGATGCGCCACATGGTATTGGCAGCCGGCGATCGAACGCTGCATCCAGGTATCGACCAGATCGAAAGTCAAGGGGCTGTGCACGCCGATCAAAGGGTGCAGGGACGAAGCCGGTTGCCAGGCGCGATAACGTACGCCGGCAACGAATTCACCGCGCCGTCCCGTCGGCTGCAAGGGTACGGCAATGCCGTTGCAGGTGAGGACGTAGCGCTCCGGTGCCATACCGGTGATCAACACTTGTAGGCGTTCCACCGAAGAATCGACGTAGCGCGCCGTTCCTCCGCTCGTTCCTTCCTCGCCCATCACGTGCCATGGCTCCAGGGCCTGGCGCAACTCTAGTTCGATTCCACCGACGGCCAAATCCCCATACTTGGGGAAGCGAAATTCGAAATGTGGCGCGAACCAGGAGAACTCCAAGGGGAAACCGGCCTGCTGCAGTTCGGAGAGCACGTCACGGAAGTCGTATTCGACGAAGCGCGGCAGCATGAAGCGGTCGTGCAATTCGGTACCCCAGCGCACGAGTCGGGTCGGCCGATACGGCTCGTCCCAAAATCGGGCGATCAAGGCGCGCAGCAGCAGCTGCTGCGTCAGACTCATGCGGGCGTGCGGCGGCATCTCGAATGCGCGCAGCTCGAGCAGCCCGCGCCGTCCGGCTGGCCCTTCGGGGGCGTAGAGTTTGTCGATACAAAATTCCGCCCGGTGGGTGTTGCCGGTGACGTCGATCAGCAGGTTACGGAAAATCCGGTCGACGAGCCATGGTGGCACCTCTCCGCCGGGTTCGGGAATCTGCCGGAACGCGATCTCGAGTTCGTAGAGACTGTCGTTGCGCGCTTCGTCGACGCGGGGGGCTTGACTCGTGGGGCCGATGAAGAGACCGGAGAAGAGATACGATAGGCTGGGATGGTTGATCCAATAGGCCACCAGACTACGTAACAGGTCGGGACGGCGCAGAAAAGGAGATTCGAGCGGCATTGGCCCGCCGAGCACGAAATGATTTCCGCCGCCGGTACCGGTATGGCGACCATCGAGCATGAATTTCTCGGTGGTCAACCGGCAGCGATGCGCGGCTTCATAGAGGAAGGTGGTGTGTTCGACGAGTTCTGCCCAGTTGCTTGCCGGATGAATGTTGACTTCGAGGACGCCGGGGTCGGGCGTGATGCGAAAATGGGACAGACGGGGGTCGAGCGGCGGTTCATATCCTTCGATGACCACCGGCAGGTTCAGCTGTGCAGCCGTCGCCTCGACCGCCGCGAGCAATTCGAGGTACTCTTCCAGTGTCGCGGTGGGGGGCATGAAAATGTACAACCGACCTTCACGCGGTTCGGCACACATCGCAAGACGCACCACGTTGGCCGCCGAGGCGAAGGGTTTGGGGGGCGTGGTATCGACCGGTCCCGAGGGCTTCACGCTCTCCCACTGGTGCTTCAGAGTGGCGTGTGAGGGCAAGGAAGGAAAAGGGTTCGCCGGATCGAGGGGATGGATGTAGGGATAATCGAGCGGCGCCACCCAGGGCAGGGAATCGAGCGGCAAACGATAACCCATCGGCGAATCGCCCGGAATGAGGTAGCAGCGCTCTTCGCGCAGGAACCACGGCCCCGTGCGCCATGCCCCTGCTTCCGGGTCTTTGCGTACGGGCAAGACATGGCCCGTGGGCGTCGACAGTCCTTGGGTGAACACGCGGCGCAGACGCTCGCGTTCGAGGGGATCGTCGAGACGGGCATCGAAGGGGTCGAGGTTGACCGGCAAGCGCCGTTCGCGCCAGAGGTAATAGAGCGTATCCTCGTAGCCAGGAAAGACATGGCGCGGATCGAGCCCGAGACGACGCGCCACCTCGATCAGAAAACGCTGCGCATCGGCTTCGCTCACGCCATAGGTCGTTTCCTCGTCGGCCAAAAGCGCCGGATCTGCCCACATCGGTTCGCCGTCGCTGCGCCAGAAGCAGTTGAGACTCCAGCGCGGCAGCTGCTCGCCTGGATACCATTTTCCCTGGCCGAGATGGATCAAGCCTTGGGGAGCATAATGACCCTTGAGTTCGCGCATGAGCCGATCCGCATGGCGACGCTTGGTCGGTCCCATCGCCGCGGTATTCCACTCTTCCCCGTCCCGGTCGTCCATGGAGACGAAAGTCGGTTCTCCACCCATCGTCAGGCGTACGTCCAACCGTTCCAACGTGGCGTCTATCTCCCAGCCTACTTCTTCGATGCGCGACCACTGCTCCTCGGTATAGGGTTTGGTGACCCTGGGCGCTTCGAGGATACGGGTGATCGTCATCGTATGGTCGAATTCGACTTCACACGGGTCGACCAAACCGGTGATCGGTGCAGCCGAAGAGGGTTCTGGCGTACAGGCGAGCGGAAGGTGTCCTTCATCGGCGAACAGGCCCGACGTCGGATCGAGTCCCACCCAGCCTGCTCCGGGTAGATAGACCTCGCACCAGGCGTGCAAATCGGTGAAATCTTCTTCCGGTCCCGAAGGGCCGTCCAGGCTCTTGACGTCGGGTTTGAGCTGGATCAGATATCCAGAGACGAAGCGCGCTGCCAGACCCAAATGGCGCAGCAGCTGCACCATCAACCAGGCCGAATCACGGCAGGAACCCGAAGCCAGGGCCAGCGTTTCCTCTGGTGTCTGTACACCCGGTTCGAGACGGATCGTATAAGCGATGTCTTGTTGTACCCGACGATTGAGGTCGACCAAAAACGATACCGTCGGTGTGGGTGGGTTGTGTACCATCCTTTCTGTAAATTCCGTTTAGCGCCTATGGCAGGAAGCGCGCGGCGCTCGGTCTGACGCCATGACTTCGAGAAAGGAGTATGCCCATCATGGCGATGCGTGTCGAAACCAATCCTTTGGAAATGGCTTATGCTGTGTTGCTCGAACACGG
>NZ_SBIK01000012.1 GCF_006503695.1 Tepidiphilus succinatimandens | reverse complement strand
ACGCCTTCCCATCCCGAACAGGACCGTGAAACGGCGCCGCGCCCATGATACTGGAGCTCCTGCCTCCGGGAAAGTCGGTCAGCGTCAGACGAACCCCTCAACAAAAACCCCCGCCGTAGGCTGAAGGCGGGGGTTTTTGCGTCGACCCAGGCTCCCGGGGCTCTGCGTTTCTGCCCCCTCAAAGTTACGCAAAATACCCTCTTTGCCGCTGCTTTTCCTCCCTTGGGAAGTGCGAGGGCTGGTGTATAGTGATCCCGAGACGACGACGGGGTGCGCCATGTCCAAAAAAATGACCATTGCGAAGCGCTTGGGCTGGGGGTTCGGCAGTCTGCTCGCCTTGATGGTGCTGATCACAGCAATCGGTATCCAGCGTGTGGCGTTCATGGACGAGACGCTCACCGCCGTGAACCGGGGGGCGACGCTGAAACAACGCTATGCCATCAACTTCCGCGGCAGCGTGCACGATCGCGCCATCGCCGTGCGCGATGCGGTGCTGGAGCACGATCTGACGGCGGCCAAGGCGCACGTGGCGGATATCGAGCGCCTGGCGGCTTTCTATGCCGACTCGGCGCAAAAGCTCGACCAGCTGATGGCGACGGATGCCACCGAAGAGGACAGACGGCTTCTGGCGCGCATCAAGGAGATCGAGCGACGGGCGGTGCCGGGGACGCAAAGGGTTATCGATCTGCGGTTGAGCGGTGACGTGGAGGCGGCGCGCACAATGCTGTTGCGCGAAGTCTCTCCCGCTTACACCGAATGGCTGGCTGCGATCAACGCCTTCATCGACCACCAGGAAAGCGTGATCCGGCACGATCTCGATGAGGTGCGTTCGGTGGCGGGCGGTTTCCGTAACCTGATGCTGCTGGTGACCGGCGTGGCGCTGGTGATCTCGGTGACGCTGGCCTCGATGACGATTCGCTCCATTCTCGCTACCCTGGGCGCGGAGCCCGATGAGGTGGCCGAGGCGATCCGGCGTCTGGCCGCTGGTGAGTTGGGGCAGCGCCTGAACACGCGCTATCCCGAGAGCGTCATGGGGGTGTTGCAGCAGACCCTGCTGCGGTTGCTCGAAACGATCAAGCAGGTGAATGCGGCGGCGTCCGATATCGCAGCTCAATCGGGGCGGCTGGAGGAGGTCAGCCAGAGCAATCAGCGTCAGGTACAGATCCAGTCGGCCGAGACCGAGAAAATGGCACGGGCGGTCGAGCGGATGGGAGGGAACGTCGATCAGGTGGCGACGTTCGCTCAACAGGCGGCCGAGGCGGCGGTGGAAACCGACAAGCAGGTGGAGAGCGGCAACGAGGTGGTGCAGAAGACGGCCGAGGCGATGAACCATCTCGGTGAGACGCTCGAGGAGGTGGCGGCGACGGTGAGCGAGGTCTCGAAAGACAGCGCGAACATCGAGAAGATCACCGCGGTGATCGATGAGGTCGCCCAGCAGACGAATCTGCTGGCGCTCAACGCCGCCATCGAAGCAGCCCGAGCCGGGGAGTATGGCCGGGGCTTTGCCGTGGTGGCCGATGAGGTGCGTTCCTTGGCCGTGCGCACCCAGGATTCGACGCGTGAAATTCAGGAGATGATCGCCAGGCTGCAGCACGGTACGGTCCGGGCGGTGCAGGTGATGGAGACGAGCCGCGAGGTGGCACGCACGACTTTGGAGTATAGTCGCGAAGCGCAGAAGGCATTGGCGAACATTCGCAGCGAGGCGGGGGAGGTCCGTACCCTCAATGGTCGCATTGCCGAAGCGGTAGAGGCGCTGCGCCAGGCGGCTGAGGAGCTGGAGCGTAACATTGGGGCGATCCAATCTTCGACCAAGCAAACGGCGGCGAGCTCCGACGAATTGGCCGGGGCGAGCCGCACGCTCGCTGCTCTGGCGGAGAATCTGAAGAAACTGGTGCAGTTTTTCCGGTGGTGACGGTGAACGTCGATATCCTGATTCATGGTGGCGGTTTGGCGGGGCTGGCGTGTGCGGCGGCGCTACGCGATTCTCCCTGGAAAGTGGGGCTGATCGAGCCTCAGCCGCAGCGAGGGCATGAGGGGCAGTGGGATGCCCGCGTCTATGCCTATACGCCAGCGGCCGTGGCGCTGCTGGAGCGGCTCGACGTGTGGCCTCGCCTGGATCCAGAGCGCTGGTGCGCGGTCGATCGCATGGAGGTGTTTGGCGATGCAGGCGGGATGCTGTCCTTTTCCGCCTACGAGGCGGGGTTGAGCCGGCTCGCCGTGATCGCCGAGCAGTCGCTGGTGCGCGATGCCTTGTGGGAGGCGGTGCGGCGGCAGCGCAATCTCACGCTGCTCACCGGCGAAGGCAAGGCGGGGCAGGCGCTGGTGAGTGAGGAGGGCACGCTCACGGTGGTGTGCCGCGATGGCTCGCGCGTGCGCACGCGGCTGCTCGTGGGCGCCGACGGGCGGCAGTCGTGGGTGCGCATGCAGGCCGGGCTTCCGGCGCGGGTGGTGCCTTACCATCAGCAAGGGATCGTGGCCAATTTCGCGGTGCAGCGGCCGCATCGGCATGTGGCGCGGCAGTGGTTTCGCGACGACGGCGTGCTTGCTTTTCTCCCTCTGCCGGGGGAGCGGGTGTCGATCGTGTGGTCGGCGCCGCAGCCGCAGGCGGAAGCATTGCTCGCACTCGACGAGGCGGCCTTCGCGCGCCGCGTGGAAGCGGCGAGCGGCGGCATACTCGGGGCGATGACGACGATCACGCCGCGGCAGGCTTTTCCGCTTTCTTTGCTGCGCTGCCCGCAGGTGGTGCGCCCGCGCGTGGCGCTCATCGGCGATGCGGCGCACGGCATCCACCCGCTTTCGGGGCACGGGATCAACCTGGGATTCAACGACGTGGCGGTGCTCGGCGAGGTGCTCCGCGCTCTGCCGCCCGAGGCCGATCCCGGCGCCTTGCCGGTGCTGTCGCGCTATGCTAGGCGGCGGGCCGAGGAGCCTTGGCTGATGCAGACGGCCACCGACGCGCTGGCGCGGCTTTTTGCGCTGCAGCCGGTGCCGCTGCGGCAGTTGCGTAACGTCGGGATGCGGTTGGTCGATCGGCTGCCGTTCGTCAAGGAGGCGCTGGTGCGCTATGCCGCGTTCGGGGATTTTTTCGTGCAGGAGAACGAGTGATGGGGTGGTGGAAAAAAACGCTGGTGGCGCTGGCGGTGGCCTTGGGTTTGGCGACGGCCGCGTTTGCCGGTGAAAAGGAAGTGAAAGCGAAGGTGGAGGCGTTTTTGGGAGCGCCGGCGGTAAGTTCGGTGCGCACCGTACCTTACGGCGGTCTCTACGAGGTGGTGCTGACGACGGGCGAGGTGGTCTATACCGACGAGAAGGTGTCCTACATTCTCACGGGCTCGATCATCGATACGGCCAAGCGGGAAGACATCACGGCCAAGCGCATGGATGAGCTTGCGCGCATCGACTTTTCCGCCTTGCCGCTCGATCGGGCGATCAAGCTCGTGCGCGGCAAGGGCACGCGGGTACTGGCCACGTTCGAGGATCCGAACTGTACGTTCTGCAAGAAGCTCGCCAAGGAGCTGCAGACGATCGACGACGTGACGATCTACGTCTTCCTTTATCCCATTCTGGGGCCGGATTCGGTAGAGAAGGCGAAGCGCATCTGGTGCGCGCCGGATCGGGCCCAGACGTGGGTCGCCTGGATGATCGAAGGCAAACCGGTTCCGGAGACGGCTTCCTGCGACACGAAGGCGATCGAACAGAACGTGGCGCTCGGTGAAAAGCTGCGGATCTCCGGGACGCCGACGATCTTCCTCGCCTCGGGGGACCGGCTGGGCGGCTACCTGCCGGCAGCCAAGCTCGAAGAGCGCTTGAAGCGGGTGCGGTAAACCGCGAACGCGCCTTCTTTTATGGCTGTCGTGTGCCCGAAAGGCAGGTGAGCGGTAGCCCTCCTCCGGCTGGCTCGGCGACATAAGGCGCCCGGGCACTCGCCCAGACGAGGAGGGCGAGGGCGCCGAGCGTGAGGAGCGCGTGCCGGCGCTGCCAGCGCGCATCGGGGAGGATTCTGCGTGCCGCGGCGCGCACGAGGCGCCAGCCGGCCACGGCGATGGCGGCGAGCGCGAGGCCGATGAGGCGGGCGCCGGTCGCATCGATCCACCAGCCGCAGCCGGAATCGCTTTGTTCTGGAAGGTAGAAAGCGGGTGCGGCCCACAAGAGCCAGAGGCCGGTGAGGGCGCAGAAGACGATGGCGAAGGCGAGGAAGGCGCGCATGCGCCCGTGCCCTTTCAGTCGGATTCGTCGAAGAGCGTGCCCAGCGCCGTTTCGGGGCGCGGTGGCGCCTTGAGGCCGAGGTGGGCGTAGACGGCGGGCGTAGCAATGCGTCCGCGCGGGGTGCGCTGCAGGTAACCCTGCTGGATGAGGTAGGGTTCGAGCACGTCTTCGATGGTGTCGGCCGACTCGCCGATGGCCGCGGCGAGGTTGTCGAGCCCCACCGGGCCGCCGGCGAACTTCTCGATCACGGCCGAGAGGAGCTTGCGGTCCATCAGGTCGAGCCCCAGGGGGTCGACGTCAAGCAGGGCGAGTGCCCGGTCGGCGATCTCGGCGGTGATGGCGCCGGCGGCGCGCACCTCGGCGAAGTCGCGCACGCGGCGTAGCAGCCGGTTGGCGATGCGCGGCGTGCCGCGCGCGCGGCGGGCGATCTCGAGGGCGCCGGCCTCGTCGATGCGCACGTCCAGCAGCTGCGCCGAGCGGCGTACGATGTGGGCGAGATCCTCAGGGGCGTAGAATTCCAGCCGGGCGACGATGCCGAAGCGGTCGCGCAGCGGGTTGGTGAGCATGCCGGCGCGGGTGGTGGCGCCCACGAGGGTGAAGGGGGCGAGATCGAGCTTGATCGAACGCGCGGCCGGCCCTTCGCCGATCATGATGTCGATTTGATAATCCTCCATCGCCGGATAGAGGATTTCCTCGATCACCGGTGAGAGCCGGTGGATCTCGTCGATGAAGAGCACGTCGTTGGGTTCGAGGTTGGTGAGGATTGCGGCGAGATCGCCGGGCCGTTCGAGCACCGGCCCGGAGGTCTGCTTGAGCCCCACGCCCATTTCGCCGGCGATGATGTGCGCGAGCGTCGTCTTGCCCAAACCGGGGGGGCCGAAGAGGAGGACGTGATCGAGGGCTTCGCCGCGGCGGCGCGCGGCCTGGATGAAGAGGTCGAGCTGCTCGCGCACCTTGGGCTGGCCGATGTACTCGGCCAGGCGCTTGGGGCGCAGCGCCCGCTCGAAGGCATCTTCGGGGCGCGCGGCCGGGCCGATGAGCCGCGCCTCGGCAGAAGAAGCGGCAAGGGCGTCGGTTTCGATGGCCATGGCGGCGTTGCCCCGGCGAACCCTTAGCCGGCCGCGACGGGGGTAGGTTCGACTTCCCGCGGCGGCAGGGCGATTTCGTGGTTCTTGCTGTAGCGGTAGTCGTTGAACACGTGCTCGGCGGTGAGCAGCTGGTAGCTGCCGTCAGGGAGCCGATGCGTCGTGTCTTTCAGCCGGTAGGTGTAGTGCCCGCAGGTCCAGCAGTCGAAGTTGCGCATGTGGGTGCACAGACAGGTCTTGTCCCACACGTGGATTGTCTTGGCGTGCGGGTTTTTCTCGACTTCGCGGTTGTAGGCGTCGATGTAGGCGCAGTGGCCGTTCGCGTCGAGCAGGTAGCCGAAGGCTTCGCAGTTGGGCCGGATGCCGGCACCGATGGCAGGGCTGGATTTCAGCATGCGCATAGGGTAGCCGGTGGGTGAGATGGTGTTGACCTCGATGTCTTCCTCGTTGGCCTTGAAGTATTCCTGCTTGACGCGATCGGGCAGGCCGCATTCCTTGGTGACGGTGAAGCGCGTGGCGACCTGGACGGCAGCGGCCCCCATCTCGAGGAATTCGACGGCATCCGTGCCGGTGAAGATGCCGCCGGCAGGGATGACGGGGATGGCGAGTTCTTCGCGTGCGAGGTATTGGAGTACTTCGGTGACGATGCTGCGCAGGTCGTAGCGCGCCCAGTCGAGGCCGAAGCCGAGGTGTCCGCCGGCAAGCGGCCCTTCCACCACCACGAAATCGGGTAGCCGCCGCGTACGCGCGCTCTTTTTGAGGAAGAGCTGCAAGGCGCGCACCGAGGAGACGATGATGCCGAGCTTGGCATCGCGAAAACGCGGGTGCTCTTCGATGAGGGCGAAGGAGCCCAGATGCAGCCCGGCCGAGAGGGTGATGCCGTCGATGCCGGCATCGAGCGCCGATTCCAGCCGCACCTTGAGCGTTTCCTTGGGCGCGGCCATCGTGAGCTTCTCCATGCAGTTGATGAAGATGAGCCCTGGGCCGCGCTTGCGTTCCATGGTGCGCAGCACGTGCATCTTCTGCGCTTCGGCCAGGAGCCCGAGGTCGAATTTCACCGCCGACTTGTCCAGGCTCTTGACGTTATATTTGTAGCGCTTGAGTTTTTCTTTGGTGTAGGCGGTGTCGTAGCGCCGGTCGGTGACGGTGGGCACCATGGCGTCCGAGATGTGCCCGATGCCGCCGAGGCGGGCGATCTCGAGGGCGAGGTCGGCGTTGGAGATGTCGACGCCCATCCCTCCGAGCATGATGGGGATCAGCTCGGGGCCGTGGCGGCCGAAACGGAAACGGAATTCATCGACACAGCGATCGGCAGCGGACATCATCGAACGAACGACCCTCTTGACTTCGGACAAACGGCGCTATTGTACGCGTTTTGACGGCAGGCACGGTACCTGACCGTCAAAACACGACGAAATGACATCATTGAGACCGCTTGCCAGGGCAGGAAGTTCAGCGCTGAATTTTTCCCCAAGTGTCTTTCAGCCCGACGGTGAGGTTGAATACCGGGGCTTCGGGCCGGTGGTCGTGGCGGTCGGTGACGAAATAGCCGTGCCGTTCGAATTGGAAGCGCGTCTCGGGGGGAACCTGCGCGGCCTGGGGTTCGACGAAAGCGCGGTAGCGGCGCAGCGACTCGGGGTTGAGGTCTTCGAGGAAGGAGCGCGGTGCGCCGTCCGGGCCCGGTTCGGTGCCGGGGCGGGGGTGGCGGAAGAGCCGGTCGTAGTGCCGGATCTCGGCTTCGATCGCGTGCGCGCACGACAGCCAGTGGCAGTTGCCCTTGGTCTTGTAGCGATCGGCGCCGGGTGTGCCGCTCTTGGAGTCGGGGAAATGGCGGGCGTGCACGCGCACCACGCGACCGGATTCGTCTTTGTCGCAACCGGTGCATTCGATGACGTAGCCGTAGCGCAGCCGTACCGTGGCCCCGGGCGTGAGGCGATGGAAACCTTTGACCGGCGTTTCCATGAAGTCGCCGCGCTCGATCCATAGATGCCGTGTGAATGGGATGCGCCGCTTGCCCCGTTCCGGATCGAGCGGGTGGTTGGGCGCTTCGCACCATTCGACGTGATCTTCGGGGAAGTCGTCGATCACCAGTTCCAGGGGGTCGAGCACGGCGATGCGCCGCTCGGCCGCTTCGTTGAGGTGATCGCGCATGGCTTGTTCGAGGACTTCGTAGCCGATCCAGCCGTCGGCCTTGCTCACGCCGATGCGCTCGCAGAAGAGGCGGAAGCCCTCGGGCGTGTAGCCGCGCCGACGTCCGCCGGCAAGCGTCGGCAGGCGCGGGTCGTCCCAGCCGTCTACGTGCCGTCCTTCGACGAGCTCGATGAGCTTGCGCTTGGAGAGCACCACGTATTCGAGGTTGAGGCGGGCGAACTCAATCTGGCGCGGCAGGGGACGGGAGAAGATGCCGGCCTCGGCGAGCGCTTCCAGCAGCCACTCGTAGAAGGGGCGCTGGTCCTCGAATTCGAGGGTGCACAGCGAATGCGTGATGCCTTCGATGGCGTCTTCGATGGGGTGGGCGTAGGTATAGGTGGGGTAGAGGCACCAGGCATTGCCCGTGCGGTAGTGGGAGACGTGCCGGATGCGGTAGAGGATGGGGTCGCGCAGGTTGAGGTTGGGGCTCACCATGTCGATCTTGGCGCGCAGCACGTGCGCCCCGTCGGGAAATTCCCCGGCGCGCATGCGACGGAAGAGCGCGAGGTTCTCCTCGATGCTGCGGTTGCGATAGGGGCTGTCCCGGCCGGGTTCGGTGAGCGTGCCGCGCAGCGCACGGATCTCTTCGGGCGGCAGCGAATCGACGTAGGCCAGCCCTCGCTCGATGAGCGCCTCGGCGCAGCGGTACATGGTCTCGAAGTAGTCGGAGGCGAAGTACAGGTGCTCGCCCCAGTCGTAGCCGAGCCAGCGCACCGCCTCCAGGATGGCTTCGACGTAGTCCATGCTCTCCGTGGTGGGGTTGGTGTCGTCGAAGCGCATGTGGCAGCGTCCGCCGTAGAGCCGGGCCAGACCGAAATTGAGCACGATGGACTTGGCGTGGCCGAAGTGCAGGTAGCCGTTGGGCTCGGGCGGGAAGCGCGTGACGACCTGGCGGTAGCGGCCGGCCGCGAGGTCTTCGTCGATGGCGTTCTTGATGAAGTGGGCAGGAGGGGCGAGGTCGCTCACGATATCGACTTCCGGGAATGCCGAAAACGCGATTCTAGCGCGACCGGGGCGTCGTGGCGCGTTGGGCGTCCCGCGGTGGCGGGAACCCGTCCGCTTTTTTCGCGGTCTTTGTCGAGATCCTTTTGCCCTTGGCCGCATTTTTGCGGCACAATCATCGATTTTTTCGAGTTTGTCCAACACTCTGCCCGTGCTCGTCGAATCTCCTGAATCTTTCCGCGAGGCAGGTCGCCTCGATTTGAGCCGCTGTCTGTCACAGGACCGCGGGCCGATCCTTGCGCTCGTCAAGCGCTTGCGCCGGGCCAAGGGCGAGGCGCGCGAGCGGCTCTCGGCGCAGCTCGCGCAGCGCCTGGAGCGCTCGCAGGCGGCGTGGGAGGCGCGCTTGGCGCGTCGTCCCCGGGCCGAGTGCGTGCCCGATCTGCCGGTGAGCGAGCGCGCCGCCGAGCTGGAGGCGGCGATCCGCGCGCACCGGGTGGTGATCGTCTGCGGGGAGACCGGTTCGGGCAAGACGACGCAGCTGCCCAAGATCTGCCTCGCCGCCGGGCGCGGCATCGCCGGGCAGATCGCCCATACCCAGCCGCGGCGCATCGCCGCGCGGGCCACGGCCGAGCGCATCGCCCAGGAACTGGGCTCGCCTCTGGGGCGGGACGTGGGCTACAAGGTGCGTTTCCACGACCGCACCTCGCCCGAGTCGTACGTCACCCTGATGACGGATGGCATTTTGCTGGCCGAGACGGCAAGCGATCCGTGGCTGTCGCGCTACGATACCATCATCATCGACGAGGCGCATGAGCGCAGCCTCAACATCGACTTCCTGCTCGGCTATCTGCATCGCCTGCTCGCGCGCCGCGAGGATCTCAAGGTGGTGATCACCTCGGCGACGATGGATGCCGAGCGCTTTGCGGCGCATTTCGCGCCGGTGGCGGGCGAAGTCCCCATTCTGGAGGTGAGCGGGCGGCTCTATCCCATCGAGATTCGCTACCGCCCGGTCGAGGCGATCGACGGGGAGGAACTCGCCGCGCTCGAAGGGGAGGAAGGGGATGGAAAGCGCACGGCGCGCGCTGCGGCCGAGGAGCGCGATCTCTTCGACGGGATCGTCGCCTGCGTCGAGGAAGCCTGGCGCGAGGGGCCGGGGGACATCCTCGTCTTCCTGCCCGGCGAGCGTGAAATTCGGGAAGCCAAGGAGGCGCTGGAGCGGCGGGCGACGGTGCGCGGCGAGTTCGAGATCCTGCCGCTCTTCGCGCGCCAGTCGGCGCAGGAGCAGGCGCGCGTCTTCCGGCGCGGAGCTCTGCCGCGGGTGATCTTGGCCACCAACGTGGCCGAGACTTCGCTCACCGTGCCGGGCATCCGCTATGTGATCGATACGGGGCTGGCGCGGGTCAAGCGCTATTCGCCGCGGCAGAAGGTCGAGCAGCTGCGGGTGGAGCGCATTTCGCAGGCGGCGGCGAACCAACGGGCCGGGCGCTGCGGCCGGGTGATGGACGGGGTGTGTTTCCGGCTCTACGCCGAAGAAGATTTTGCCGCGCGGGCGGCGCACACCGACCCCGAAATTCTGCGCTCGTCGCTTGCCGGTGTGATCCTACGCATGCAGGCGCTCGATCTGGGTGAGATCGAGGGGTTCCCTTTTCTCGATCCGCCGGCGCCGCGTGCGATCGAAGATGGCGTGCGCGAGCTGGTGGAGCTCTCGGCGCTCGATGCGACCACCCGCACGCTCACCGAAGTGGGGCGAACGCTCGCGGCGCTGCCGCTCGATCCCAAGATCGGGCGCCTGCTCGCGGCCGGGCGGCAGTACGGATGCCTGGCCGAGATGCTGGTGCTCGCGGCGGCGCTGTCGGTGCAGGATCCGCGCGAGCGCCCTGCCGAGCAGCTCGCCCAGGCCGACCAGAAGCATGCGCTCTTTCGCGGGCGCGAGCGCGAGGCGCAGTCGGAATTCTATTGGTACCTCAACCTGTGGCGAGCCTGGCGCGAGCTCGAGCGGCACGAGTCGACGAACAAGCAGCGGCAGTGGTGCCGGGCGCATTTCCTTTCCTGGCTGCGCATGCGCGAGTGGCGCGACGTGTGGACCCAGCTGCATGCGCTCGTCACCGAACACGGCTGGCGCGAGAACGAGCACCCGGCCGGCTACGAGGCGGTGCATAAGGCGCTCATCGCTGGCCTCGTGCGTCATGTCGGGCTGAAGCAGGAGGACGTGAGCGGGCCTCAGGCAGGCAGTTACCTCGGCGCCGGTGGTATCCGTTTCTGGATCCATCCTTCTTCGCCGCTTGCCAAGCGCGGGCCGAAGTGGGTGCTCGCCGCCGAACTGGTGGAGACGACGCGTCTCTACGCGCGCTGCGTTGCCCGCATCGAGCCGGCCTGGATCGAGGAAGTGGCGCCGCACCTCATCCGGCGTCAGCTGGAGGCGCCGCACTGGGCGAAGAGGGCGGGCGAAGTGCGCGCCTGGGAGCGGGGCACCCTTTTCGGCCTGCCGATCTATGCGCAACGCGCCGTGCCTTACCGTGACGTCGATCCCGCCCTGTGCCGCACGCTCTTCATCCGCGACGCGCTGGTGGCGGGCGAAGTGGAGCCGGCCCAGCTCGCGCGCATGAAGTTTCTGCAGCACAACCTGCGCCTGGTCGAGGAGATCGAGCGCCTGGAGCAGAAGACGCGCCGGCCCGACGTGCTGGTCGACACCGCCCTGATCGAAGCCTTCTACGACCATCTGATCCCGCAGGACGTGGTCGATCTGGCGAGTTTCGAATCCTGGCGCAAGCAGGCCGAGCGCGGTGCGCCCAAGCTGCTCTATCTCACGCGCGAGCAGTTGATGCGGCACGAGGCGGCCGGCGTCACCACCGAGCGTTTCCCTTCCGCTTTCGTGCTCTACGGCCAGCCGCTTGCGCTCGAATACAAGCACGATCCTGCGGCCAACGACGACGGGGTGACGCTGGTGGTGCCGCTTGCCTTGCTCAACCAGGTGTCGGCGGCGCGCTGCGAATGGCTGGTGCCGGGGCTCTTGGAAGACAAGGTGCTGCGTTTGCTGAAGACGCTGCCGCAGAAGCACCGCCATCGCCTGCAGCCGCTGCCGGAGCGGGCCAAAGAATTCTGCGCTGCGGTGGAAGCAGGCGAGATCGCTGCCGAGCGGCCACTGCTCGAAGCATTGGCCGAGTTCGTCGCAGCACGTACGCAGCTGCCTACGCCCGAGGCGGCGTTCCGTCCCGAAGTGTTGCCGCCTTATTGTTTCATGAACTTCCGCGTCGAGGGGCCCGACGGCCGCATCCTCGCGCAGGGGCGCTCGCTTGCCGAGTTGCGTGCGCGGCTGGGCGAGACGGTGCGCTCGCGTTTTGCCGAGCTGGGGGGTTTGCTGGCGGCCAAGGCGGGCGATGCCGGAACGAAAACCGCAGGGGAAGGGGAGCGCGCTGCTTCGTCCGTCCGCGGTGCAACGGGCCGTGGAGGCGAAGGAAAGGACGGTGCGGCGGCGAGGGCGATGCGTGCGCGCGAGGGGCGCAAAGCGCCGTCGTCTTCCGGCGAGGCGGGTGGCAACGGCAGGGACGGCGTATCCGCTGCCGGAGGGACGGGCGCGGGCGGTTCCGCCGCCACGCCGCTCGCGGACAAAGCGACCGGCTGGGACTTCGGTACTCTGCCGGAACTCGTCGAGGTAGAGATCGACGGCGTCACCGCCATCGGTTTTCCGGCGCTGGAGGACGTGGGCGATGGAGTGCGGCTGCGCGCCTGCGACACGGAGGAAGAGGCCGAAGCCATGCACCGGCGCGGCGTGCTGCGCCTGCTGCGTTTCGCGCTCAAGGAGGCGGTGCGGGCCATCGAGCGCCATCCCGACTGGCGGGCACTCGCCATCGCCTGGATGCCGTATGGCAACGAGGCGGAGCTGCGCGAGGCGGTGATCGAGGCAAGCCTTGCGCGCGTCTGCCTCGAGGAAGAACTGCCGCGCGACGCACAGGCGTTTGCCGCGCGCGTGGCCGCGGGCAGGGAGCGCTTGGTGCTGGTAGCGCAGGAGCTCATGCGCCTGCTCGCGCAGTGGCTCGCCGAGCGCCGCGCGATCGAAAAACGCCTGGAGACGCTGCGTCGGGCGCACCCCGAGGCCGTCGCCGACGTCGAATCCCAGCTCGCGGCCCTCTTCCCGCCGCGTTTCCTGGCGACGATCCCTTGGGCGCGGCTGCAGCATTACGGGCGCTATCTCAAGGCGATCGGCGTGCGCCTCGACAAGCTGCAGAAAGATCCCGCCCGCGACCGGCAATGGCTGCAGTCCTGGCGCCAGGTGGCCTCCCCCTGGGAGCGGGCCTGGCGGGAGGCCAAAGGCCGGCCTTCGACCTTCCTCGAAGAATTCCGTTGGTTGCTCGAAGAGCTGCGCGTAGGGCTCTTCGCCCAGGAGCTGAAAACACCGGTGCCGGTGAGCGTCAAGCGGCTGGAGAAGATGTGGCAGGCGGGGGCGAGGTGATTACGGTGCAGGCTATTGACAAAGGGTGAGGCGTTTACTTACAATTGCGCTTCTCGCGAGCGGGAATAGCTCAGTTGGTAGAGCACGACCTTGCCAAGGTCGGGGTCGCGAGTTCGAGTCTCGTTTCCCGCTCCAACCGATTACTTCGGGCGCGAGTCCGTCAGGAATCGGCGTCTACGGCGCGGTGGCAGAGTGGTTATGCAGAGGACTGCAAATCCTTGGACGTCGGTTCGATTCCGGCCCGCGCCTCCAGAATCTACGCGGGAATAGCTCAGTTGGTAGAGCACGACCTTGCCAAGGTCGGGGTCGCGAGTTCGAGTCTCGTTTCCCGCTCCAGTAAGCCATAAAAAACCCCGGTGCCAAGCCGGGGCTTTTTTATGGGCATCGCGAATCGCCTCCGTAAGGCTATGCTTGAGGCTTTGCGCTGGGCGAAAATCAGCGTTGCAGCGCGGCGTCGACCGCCGCGAGCCGTTCTTCGTCCAGCCGGCCGGCGAGCGCCTGGAGCTTCAGGCGGTTCTGCAGGACCTCGGTTCGTGCCTGCAGCAGCGCGAGCCGCGCTGCGTCGAGATCGTTCTCGGCATTCAAAAGGTCGAGCGTAGTGCGGTCTCCGACTTCGTGCCCCAGGCGCGTGGCGTCGCGGCGCGCCTCGCTCGCCGTGACCGCCTCTTCGAGCGCGGTCACGCGCGCGTGGGCCGTCTGCAGCGCGAGCCAGGCGGCGCGCACCTGTTGCCCCACCTGCTGGCGTATCCATTCGAGCTCGGCCCGGGCCCGGTCTTCGAGCTTGAGCGCCTCTTGCCGCTTGGCGCTGCGCAATCCCCCCGTGTAGAGGGGGATGTTAACTTGTACGCCGATCACGTGCTGCGTCTGCTCGACGCTGGACGAGCCGTAATCGCCGTCGCCGCTCACGTAGTCGCGCCCGGCCTGGGCGACGAGATCGACCGTGGCATCGGCCGCTGCACGGTATTTTTCTACTTCCTTGTGCGCGATCTCGACCTTGGCCTGCGCCTGGCGCAGCAGGGGATTGGCAGCGAGCGCCACCTCCTGCCAGTGCGCGAGCGGTTCGAGCGGTTCGGGGGACAAGACGCTGGCCGAAGGCGGCAGGGGATCGAGCCGCTCTGGCTCCAGGCCGGTGGCGTCGGCGAGCGCTGCCAGCGCTACTTCCCGTTCGCTCTCGGCGGCCACGAGCTGCGCCTGCAGGGTGCGGGCGCGGGCGGTGGCCTCGTGCGTGTCGAGGATGGGCAGGTCACCCGCGGCGTAACGATCCTTGGCCTCGGCGAGTGCCCGTTCCACCGCCTCCAGCTGGCGGCGCAATAGTGCCTGCCGGCGTTCGGCCACGACGAGCTGGAAGTAACTCTCGACCACCTGCAGCATCAGCTCCTGACGCGCACCCAGCCATTCGACTTCGGCGGCGTCCGCGCCGAGCGTGAGCTGTTCGCTCTGCGCCGAGCGCTCACCGTGGATGAGTGGCTGGCGCGCCGTGACGTTCCACTGGGTGGCGGTGCCGTTGTCGATCGAGGTCTTGAAGGTGACGTGCTCGGAGGGTGCCATGCCGGGGGCGGCGAAGTAGGCCCCATGCGTGTTGGATTCGAGCGAGCGCACCCCGGCGCCGCCGCCCACGCTCACCGACGGACGCCATAGGGCGCGTGCCTGTTCGCGCTGGGTGCGGCCCGCCTCCAGCGAAGACTGGGCCATCGCCATGCGAGGGTCGTGCTCGCGTGCCGCTTGCCAGGCTTCCATCAAATCGAGGGCGTGCGCCGTGGGCAGAGGCAAGGCGAGCAGCAGGGCCGACCAGGGAGACAGGCGCATCGCGGCGTCCTCCGGTTTCAGCAGCCGCCCGGCACGCCGAGCTTGCGCAGGAAGATTTCCAGGGGGCACCAGCGGGTGAATCCGCTCTGCATCAGGTTCAGGCCGACGAAGGCGGTGAAGGCGAGCCACCATTGGCTCATGAAGAAGGGGCTCGCGGGCGCGCCCAAGAGCAGCGAGACGAGGATGAAAGTGCCGGCGATGATGCGGACGATGCGCCAGGACGTCATGACGGTTCTCCTTGGTCGGGACGGGAACGACGATAAGCCATGTAATAGAGGGTGGGGATGACGACGAGGGTGAGCAGGGTCGAGGCGAAGATGCCGAAGATGAGCGAGATCGCCAGGCCGTTGAAGATCGGATCATCGAGGATGAAGAGCGCGCCGATCATGGCCGCCAGCGCCGTGAGCAGGATCGGCTGGGCGCGCGTGATCGCCGAGCGTACGATGGCGTGCTCGAGCGGAACGCCCTCGCGCACCTGCAGCCGGATGAAGTCGACGAGCAGGATAGAGTTGCGCACGATGATGCCGGCGAGCGCGATCATGCCGATCATGCTGGTGGCGGTGAATTGCGCCCCCAGGAGCGCGTGCCCTGGCATCACGCCGACGAGGGTGAGCGGAATCGGCGCCATGATGACGAGCGGCACGAGATAGGAGCCGAAGTGCGCCACCACCAGCAGGTAGATGAGTATCAGCCCCACGGCGTAGGCGGCGCCCATGTCGCGAAAAGTCTCGTAGGTGATCTGCCACTCGCCATCCCATTTGTAGCTGTAGCCGCGCAGCGCATCCTCGGGCTGGCGGATGAAGTGCTCCTCCAGGTGCCCCCCGTCGGGAGCGACGATCTCGCCGATCGCCCCGCGCATGGCGAACATGCCATAGAGGGGACTGTCGATGCGCCCGGCCATGTCGCCGACGACATAGACCACCGGCAGGAGGTCTTTGTGGTAGATGGGCTCTTCGCGCAGCGTGTCGCTCACCGTGACGAGTTCTCGCAGCGGCACGAGCCGCCCGTCGGGCCCGCGCACGGCGAGCCGCAGCAGCGCGTCCAGCTCGCCATGGGCTTCGGCGGGCAGCTGCAGCAGTACGGGGGCCGGGTATTTGCTCGCATCGTGCAGATAGGCCGAGTGCAGCCCGGCAAGGCCCGCCTGCAGGGTGGTGACGATCGCCTGTTGCGAGACGCCGGCAAGCGCCGCCTTGCGCCGGTCGACGAGGAGCAGCTTTCTCGGGGCCTCGGCGATCGTGCTGTCGTCGATGTCGACGATGCCCTCGGTGCGCTCGAACACGGCGCGCATGGCCTTGGCCACGGCACGCCGCCCGGCGGCTTCCGGGCCATAGACCTCGGCGACGATGGGCGAGAGTACCGGCGGGCCCGGCGGCACTTCCACCACTTTGACGTTGGCGCCCATGCGCCGGCCGATCTCCTGCAGCGCCGGGCGAAGACGCGTGACGATGGCGTGGCTCTGCTCGTGGCGCAGGTGCTTGTCGACGAGATTCACCTGGATATCGCCGACCTCGTCGCCGGCGCGCAGGTAGTACTGGCGCACCAGGCCGTTGAAGTTGATGGGCGAGGCGGTACCGGCGTAGGCCTGGTAGTCGGCCACCTCGGGCTGGCGGGCGAGGAACGCCCCCAGTTCGTGCAGCACCGCCGCAGTGCGCTCGAGCGGCGTGCCGGCGGGCAGGTCCACCACCACCTGAAATTCGGACTTGTTGTCGAAAGGCAGCATCTTCATGAGCACGAGCCCGGTGGCCGGCAGCGCGAGCGAGACGACGATCGCCGCGAGCACGAAGAGCGCGAGCACGCCTCGGTTCCTTGCCCCCCTTCGCTCGTCGAGCAACGGCCGGAAGATGCGCTCGAAGAACGGGGCGATGCGCTCGCCGAGACCGGCCTTGGCTTGCCCGTGTCCGCGCAACCACAGGCGCGACAGCCAAGGCGTGACGGTGAAGGCGATGGCGAGCGAAATGAGCATGCCCATGCTGGCGTTGATCGGGATGGGGCTCATGTAGGGGCCCATGAGGCCGGTGACGAAGGCCATGGGCAGCAGCGCCGCGATCACTGTGAGGGTAGCGAGGATGGTGGGGCCGCCCACCTCGTCCCCCGCGGCCGGGATGAGGCGTACGAGCGGCGCATCGGGCTGCAGCAGGTGGTGGCGGTGAATGTTCTCCACCACCACGATGGCGTCGTCGACCAGGATGCCGATGGAGAAAATGAGCGCGAAGAGCGAGACGCGGTTGAGCGTGAACCCCCAGGCCCAGGAGGCGAAGAGCGTGGCCATGAGGGTGAGCACCACGGCCAGGCCCACGATGGCCGCCTCGCGCCGCCCCAGGGCGAAGAAGACGAGCGCCACCACGGAAGCCGTGGCGAAGAGCAGTTTCTTGATGAGCGTCTGCGCCTTGTCGTTGGCGGTGACGCCGTAGTTGCGTGACACCGCCAGCTCCACGCCGGCGGGCACGAGGGTGTTGCGCAGCGCCTCGGCGCGATGGATCACCGCCTCGGCCACGTCGATGGCGTTCTCGCCGGGTTTCTTCGTGACGGCGATCGTCACCGCGGGGAATTCCCCACCGCCCGCCGCCTCGGCGCGGCCGTGCCAGACGTAGCGTTCGGGCGGCGGAGGACCGTCTTGCACCTCGGCCACCTCGCGCAGGAAGACCGGACGACCCTCATGCACGCCCACCACCAGCTCGCCCACTTCCTCGGCGCTGGCAAGGAACGGCCCGGTTTCCACGGCGACGGTGGCATCTCCTTGCACCAGTTCCCCCGCCGGCAGACCGACGTTGGCCGAGCGCAGGGCGGCGTGGAGATCCTGGACGGTGACGCCGCTGCCGGCCATCTTCACCGGATCGAGGCGTACGAGCACGGCCCGTCCGGGCCCGCCGATCGTCTGCACCTCGCGCGTGCCAGGTACCCGCTTGAGCTCGATCTCCATGCTGTGGGCGACGCGTTCGAGATCGAACGCCCCTTGCTGCGGGTCGGTGGCGTAGAGCGTGAGTGTGACGATGGGTACGTCGTCGATACCCTTGGGCTTGATGATCGGTTCGAGCACGCCCAGGTCGCGCGGCAGCCAGTCGGTATGGGTGCGCAGCGTGTCGTGCAGCCGCACCAGGGCCACGATGCGCGGCACCCCCACCTTGAACTGTACCGTGAGGATGGCCAGACCCGGGCGCGAAACGGAGGTGACGTGTTCGATGCCCTCTATCTGGGCGAGCACCTGTTCGGCAGGCGAAGCCACCATCTGTTCGACGTCGGCCACCGCCGCCCCGGGGAAGGGAATGAGGACGTTGGCCATGGTCACGTTGATCTGCGGCTCCTCCTCGCGCGGCGTGACCAGCACGGCGAAGAGCCCCATGAGCAAGGCGATGAGCGCGAGCAGCGGTGTGATCTGCGCGCTCTGGAATTGCGCAGCGATGCGGCCGGAGAGGCCGAGCGGGCGCGGGGCGTCCATCTCAGCGTTCCCGTGCGGCGAGTTCGGGGTTCGTCACCACGCGCTCGCCTTCTTCCACGCCGCTGAGGATTTCGACGCGCTCGCCTTCGACCCGTCCCAGGCGCACCTGCCGCAGCAACGGCTTGCCGTCGCGGTCGAGCACGTAGAGACCGGTGAGTTCGGCGCGGCGCACCACGGCGCTCGCCGGCACGAGGAAACGCTGGCCTGCGGCTGCGCCCGGGCTGCGCCAGGAGAGCCGCGCGAAGAGCCCCGGCTTGAGGCCGCGCACCTCGGGAGGGAGCGGCAGGCGCAGCTGCACCGTATGGGTGGAAGGGTCTGCCGCGGGGAAAATCTGCACCCGCTCGGCGGGAAGATGCAGGGCGGGGAATCCGGGAATCTCTACGTCCACGGTTCCTTCCGCTACCAGCGTGGCCGCCTCGCCCTGGGCGGCGACGGCGGTGACGCGCAGCGCCCCCGGATCGTAGAGGCGCACCAAGGGCCGGCCGGGAAGCGCCGTCTCGCCCAGCACCACCGGCACCTCGCTCACGATGCCGTCGTAGGGGGCGGTGACCCGATGATAGCCCGCCTGGGTGTGTACGGCCTTGGCCTGTGCTTCGAGCGCGGCCACGCGCGCCTGGGCCGCGTCGCGCTGGGCGCGGGCGCGGTCGAACGCTGCCTCGCTGATGTAGGCTTTCTCGAAGAGGCGCCGCTGGCGCTCGTACTCCTTGAGGGCGACCTGCAGCTCGGCGCGCGCGGCCTGGACCTGGGCGGCACTGGCGGCGGCCTGATCCTCGGCGGCGCGCGGATCGATGCGCACCAGTTCTTCACCCGCCCGTACGCGCTGGCCCACTTCCGCCGGCCGGGAGACGATCACACCGGCCACCTGCGCCGTCATCAGCGTGTCGCGCACCGCCTCGACCGTGCCCTCGGCGCTGTGGTGCGCGGAGTCGCGCTCGGCTTGCACGACCACCGTTTCGAGCCCGGCTTCGGGCGCTGCCATCAGCCCCGTGCCATGGCTCAGCGTGCAGGCGAGCAACGTCAGCATGACGATGCGCCTCGGTCCCATGTTCTCCTCCCTCTCCTGGCGGGCGTTCTTCGGCTTTATTATTTAATCGTTTGACTAAATAGTCAACTAGTGTTCGAATCGCGCTACCTGCCGTCGCAATGGAGCCCGACGATGGAAAAAATTCCTTCTGAAATCATGGCACAGGTCGCCGGCTACTTCCAGGTGCTCTCCGAGCCCACGCGCCTGCACATCCTCAACCTGCTGCAGGAAGGGGAGCGCAGTGTCGGTGAAATCGCCCAGCGCTGCGGCTATACTGCAGCCAACATCTCGCGCCACCTCTCGCTCATGACCAAGCACGGTCTGCTCGAGCGCCGGCGCCAGGGCACTACGGTCTATTACCGCATCGCCGATCCTTCGGTCTATGCCCTGTGCGAGCTGGTGTGCGGCAACTTGGCGCGGCGCCTGTTGCAGGCGGCGCAAGTGCCTCAGGCATGGCGGCAGGATGCGCCTTCCATGGAGCATCCAGGAGAACCATGAACGGCTGGGAGCATTTCGAACACGAAGCGGACATCGGCGTGCGCGGGCGCGGGGCGACGCTCGCCGAGGCATTCGCGCAGGCGGGGCTCGCGCTCACGGCCATCGTCACCGATCCGGCCCTCGTCGCGCCGCGCATCCCGGTGACGATCCGCTGCCAGGCGCCCGATCCGGAGTTCCTTTTCGTCGACTGGCTCAATGCCCTGATCTATGAGATGGCCACGCGCCGCATGCTCTTTTCCCGCTACGAGGTCCGCATCGAGGGCGACCGGCTGGAAGCCACCGCCTGGGGCGAACCGGTGGATCGGTCGCGGCACCAGCCGGCGGTCGAACCCAAGGGGGCGACCTTCACTGCGCTCGAAGTGGCGCGGCAGGGAGAAGAATGGATCGCACAATGCGTCGTGGACGTGTAGGAGAAAAGTCATGGACCTGAAAGGCTTCGAGCGACTCGGCCCCTGTCACTGGCGGCTCGCGCCGCGCGGAGCGATGCGCGTGCCGGTGGAGATCTTCGCCGACGAGGCGCTGCTGCAGGCGATGGACGACAAGGTGCGCGAGCAGGCGACGAACGTTGCCACCTTGCCCGGCATCGTGCGCGCCTCTTACGCCATGCCCGATGCGCACTGGGGCTATGGCTTTCCCATCGGCGGGGTGGCCGCTTTCGATCCGGACGAGGGCGGCGTGGTGTCGGCTGGAGGGGTAGGGTTCGATGTGAGCTGCGGCGTGCGCTGCCTGCTCACGGGCTTGCCGGTCGAAGCGATCCTCGAAGTTCAGGAGCCCCTGGCCGAAGCG
Organism: Tepidiphilus succinatimandens; assembly: GCF_006503695.1. GTDB lineage: Bacteria > Pseudomonadota > Gammaproteobacteria > Burkholderiales > Rhodocyclaceae > Tepidiphilus > Tepidiphilus succinatimandens. Next base: position 77,507 of record NZ_SBIK01000012.1, on the reverse strand, counting down.
CTCTTCGCGGCGATTCCGGCCGGCGTGGGCAGCACGGGTCAGATTCGCCTGTCGGATTCCGAAATGGATGCCATGCTGCGTGGCGGGGCGCGCTGGGCAGTGGCGCAGGGCTACGGCGAAGCGGCCGACCTGGAGCGCATCGAGGAGCACGGCTGCATGGCCGGGGCCGATCCCAAGGCCGTCTCGGCGCAGGCAAAGAAGCGCCAGCGCGAGGAGATGGGCACGCTCGGCTCGGGCAACCACTACCTCGAAGTGCAGCGCGTGGCCGAGATCTACGACGAGGCCACGGCGGCGGCCTTTGGCCTGGTGCGCGACCAGGTGGTGGTGAGCATCCACTGCGGTTCTCGGGGACTGGGGCATCAGATCGGCACCGAATACCTCAAAGAGATGGCGCTGGCGGCGAAGAGCTACGGCATCGTTTTGCCGGACCGGGAGTTGGCCTGTGCGCCCATCACTTCGCCCGTGGGGCAGCGCTATCTGGGGGCGATGCGCGCGGCCATCAACTGCGCGCTCGCCAACCGCCAGATCCTCACCCACCTCACCCGCAAGGTCTTCGCCGAATTCTTCACTGGCCTGTCGCTGCCGTTGCTCTACGACGTCTCGCACAACACCTGTAAAGTGGAAACGCACGAGGTCGACGGGCGCAAGCGTACGCTCTACGTGCATCGCAAGGGGGCGACGCGCGCCTTCGGTCCGGGGCATCCGGAACTGCCCGAGGCGCTGCGTGCCGTGGGTCAGCCGGTGCTCATCGGCGGCAGCATGGGCACGGCTTCCTACGTACTCGTCGGCACCCGCGAGAGCGAGGCGCTCGCCTTCAGCTCCGCCTGCCACGGCGCCGGACGGGCAATGAGCCGGCAGCAGGCGCTCAAGCGCTGGCAGGGAAGGGAAGTGGTCGAATCGCTCGCGCGCCGCGGCGTGATCGTGCGCAGCCCCTCGTTTCGCGGTGTGGCCGAAGAGGCGCCCGAAGCGTACAAGGACGTGAGCGCCGTGGTCGATGCGGCCGACCGCGCCGGGCTCGCGCGCAAGGTGGCCAAGCTCGTGCCCCTGGTGTGCATCAAGGGGTGAGAGGCAAGCAGAAAAATGAATGGGAGAAAGGATCTTCGATGGACAGCGAACACAGCCTGCTTCTGACCGATCTCTACCAGCTCACCATGCTGCAGGGCTATTTCGAGCGCGGCATGCACGATACCGCCGTGTTCGAACTCTTCGTGCGCAAACTGCGCCCGGGGCGCAACTTCCTCGTCGCCGCCGGCATCGAGCCGCTGGTCGAGTTCCTCGAACAGGCCCGCTTCGGCACCGACGAGATCGACTGGCTGCGCGCGAGCGGACGCTTCTCGCCGGAATTCCTCGACTGGCTGGCCGATTGGCGCTTCACCGGCGACGTGGACGCCATGCCCGAGGGTACGGTCTTCTTCCCTAACGAACCGGTGGTGCGCATCACCGCGCCCCTGCCGCAGGCCCAGCTCATCGAGAGCCGGCTCATCAACCTGCTGCACCTGCAAATCCTCATCGCTTCCAAGGCCGCGCGTTCGGTGCTGGTTGCCCCGGACAAGACGCTCGTCGACTTCGGCCTGCGCCGCGCGCACGGCGCGGAAGCCGGGGTGCTGGCGGCGCGTTCGGCCTGGCTCACCGGCTTTGCCGGCACGGCCACGGTGCTTGCCGGCCAGCGCTATGGCATCCCGCTCTACGGCACCATGGCGCATTCCTACATCCAGGCGCACGACGACGAGCTGGAGGCTTTTCGCGGGTTTGCCCGGGCGCAACCCGGCAACGTGGTGCTGCTCATCGACACTTACGATACGGAAGCCGCCGCGCGCAAGGTGGTGGCGCTCGCCAAGGAACTCGAACCCGAGGGAATCCGCATTCAGGGGGTGCGCATTGACAGCGGCGATCTGGGCGAACTCGCCCGCCGCGTGCGTCGCATCCTCGACGAGGGGGGCTTGCAGCGCACCATTGTCTTCGCCAGTGGCGATCTGGACGAATACCGCGTGCGCGAGCTGCTCGCCCAGGGCGCGCCCATCGATGGCTTCGGCATCGGCACCAAGCTCGACACCTCTGCCGACGTCCCCTATCTCGATTGCGCCTACAAGCTCGAGGAATACGCCGGCAAACCGCGCCGCAAACGCTCCGCCGGCAAGGCGACCTGGCCGGGACGCAAACAAGTGTGGCGTCGCTACGATGCCCAAGGGCGCATGGCGGGCGACGTGGTGGGGCTGGCGCACGAAGCGCAGGAAGGGGAGGCGCTCCTCGTGCCGGTGATGCGCGGCGGGTGCCGGCTCGATACCCTTTCCGGGCTCACGGCGGCCCGCACCTACGCCGCCGCCCAGCTGCGCCTGCTACCGGAACCGCTGCGCGCGCTCGAAGACGCCCCGCCGTATCCCGTGACGATTTCCGGCGAACTGCAGGCGCTGGCGGCACGGCTCGATGCCGAAGCGCATTGAGAGCCCGTGAATCAGTGCATCTCCTCGTCGAGTGGCGGCAGAGGCAACACCTCGATGCCTTCCTCGAGCAAGGAGAGGAATTCTTCGGCGCTGCTCTGGCCCCGGATGGGGCGCGCATCGGCTTCGCCGCGGTGAATGCGGCGCGCCTCTTCGGGGAAGCGCACCCCCACGTCCTCGGCCTGCCGCCCCAGCGCGCGCAGGGTCTGCCACAGCTGCGCCAGGCGCTGCGGATCGGGTGCGACCGTGGCCGGGGCCGGAGCGGGCGGGGACGGTTCGGGCGTGTCTGCGCCGCGCTCGCCGGTATGCACGTAGGGGGCGCTGGGCAAGCGGCGCACCTCGGCACTGCCGCACAGCGGGCAGCGCACCGCGCCTTGGGCCAGTTGCGCCTCCAGCGCTTCGGCCGAGGGAAACCACCCCTCGAAACGATGCGTCGAAGCGCATAGCAGATCGACGACGATCACCGATATTCCCCGAGCAAATCCAAATGATCGATCATAGCATGCTCCGTCTTGCCCATTCGGATGCTGCAGTGAGACAAAAGTTCGTGCCAGGGCCGGCAGGGGCTCAAGTTTTTCCCCCAATGGTCGATAACCCACACAGTCGAACCTCGAATCTCTGGGAGCAAAGCGATGGCGCTCAAACTACGCACCGCCCTCATGGCCAGCATGGGAGCAATCGTGCTCGGCAGTGCGGCCACGGGCTGGGTATCCTGGTACACGCGCGACATGCTCGCCGGCCACCTGCTCACGACGCAGACGACCATCCTGCCCAATACCGTCGACATGCGCGAAGCCAACCGCGCCGGCATCCAGCTGCAGGCCGCGGCCCGGGGCATCGTGCTGCTGCCTGAAGATGCCCAAGCTAAGGAGAACCTGTCCAGGACGCTGGAGGAATTCCCCCGCCTGCTCGAAGGGGTCATTGCCAAGGCCCGGCGCAAGGAAGTCCGCGAAGACCTGCAGGGGATGGTCAGCGACTGGAAGAACCGCGTCGTGCCGGCGGTGCAGCGCTTGCAGGCGGCGGTCGATCGGGGCGACATCGAGCAGGCGCGTCAAATCGTGCTGCGAGAGCTCAACCCCGCCTGGCGCGACCTCAAGGCGAGGCTAGAAAAGCGTATCGCCTGGCGTGAAAAGGCCAACGACGAGGAATTCGAAAAATATCGCCGCGAGGCGGCGTTCTGGTCCACCATGGTGACGGTCTCTTCGGCAGCGATGGTTGCTTTCGCGCTGGTCTTGGGGATCATGATGGATCGCATGCTGCGCCGCCGCTTGGCCGAGGCTGAAGAGGCGGTGGGCGCGGTGGTCGACCGGCGTGATCTCACCGCGGTATTGCCGCCTGCCTCCGACGACGAACTCGGCCGCATCATCGCCGCCATCGGGCGCCTGCGCGACGCCATCCGCGACCTGGTCCTCGCCCAGCGAGCCGTCTTGGCCCGGGTGCGCTCCGCCGCGGAGGAACAAAGCACGGACGCGGCCGAAGCCCGCCGTGCCGCCGCCTTGGCCGCCGAGAACGCGGAGAAGATGGCCGCCGCCATCGAGGAACTCTCGGCCAACATCGACCGGCTCAACGAAATGGCTCACCTCGCCGACGAGCGCGCCGCGCAATCGCAGCAGCGCAGCCTCACTGGCGTGGCCATCATCGAGCGCACGGCGCACCAGATGCGCGACATCGTCGAGATCACGCAACGGGCGGGAACGGCCGTCTCGGCCCTCATCGAACAGGCGCAGCGCATCTCCTCGATCGCCCAGGCGATCCAGGAAATCGCCGACCAGACCAATCTGCTCGCCTTGAACGCCGCCATCGAAGCCGCGCGGGCCGGAGAATACGGGCGCGGCTTTGCCGTGGTCGCCGACGAAGTGCGCAAGCTTGCCGAACGCACCGCTGCGTCCACCCGCGAGATCCGCGAGATCATCGACCAGGTCCAGCAGCAATCCAACGACGCCGGCGCCCAGATGGCCCAGGTGCGCGAGCGGGTCGAGGAGGGCGAGACGCTCGCCGCCAGCGTCGAAGGCGAACTGCGCGCCATCTCCTCGGCGATCGACGCGGCGCGCGAGGCGGTCTCTTCCATGTCGCACGCCATCGAGGAACAAGCCAAGGCGGCGCAGCTGCTCGCCCAGCAGGTCGAACAGGCGGCGCAGGCGGCCGACGGGGCGGCCGAGCGGGCCGGCGACAGCGAAGCAAAGGCGAAACTCCTCCTCGAAGTCGCGCGACAGGCCGAAGAGGGGCTGCAGCACTCCTTCCGCGCGTGATCGTCATGCACGGGGAGGAATAGACGTTCGTCGGGTTATAGTTACGCCTTGTCGGCGGGGGCCTCTCCCCGCCTACCGAGGACCCGATGGAACACCTTCTCCACGTCTATCGCGACGCCGCCGAACTCGAGGCGTTCATCGACACGCACGGGCTTGCCCGCCGGCGGGGGCTCGTCCAGGTCTTCACAGCGGCGGCTGAACCGCAGCAGGTGCGTCCCGTGCTCGAGCGCCTGCAGGCGTTGCACGGTTTTGCCGTGATCGGCGCCTCCACGGCCGGCGCGATCGCTGGGGAGCGCGTCCACGACGAAGGCGTCGTGCTCTCGGTGTCGATCTTCGAGCACACGCAGATCGAGACGCGCTACCTTCCCCAGGCCGAGGCCGCGGATGGAGAGCGGCTCGGCGCCGAACTCGCCGCCCGTGGAGTCCGGCTCCTGCTCGCCTTCGGCAACATCCTGCATGAAAATCCCGAAGCCTTCCTCGAAGGGCTCGCGCGCACCGCCCCCGATCTGGTCGTGGCCGGCGGCATCGCTGCCGACACCGTTCTCTTTCGAGGCTCTTTCGTCATCCACGGCAACGACGTCCACTCGCGCGGCGTAGTGCTCGCCGCCCTGAGCGGGGAGCGCTTGCGCCTGCACACCGCCTCGCTCCTCAACTTCACCCCGGCGGGCAAGCCCATGCGTCTGACGCGCAGCCACGGGGAATACGTCAATGAAATCGACGGCAAGCCCGTGCTCGACGTGTACCGCCACTACCTCGGCGAAGAAGTCCTGCAGCAGATCCCCCTGTCACTGGCCGCGTTTCCCCTCATCGCCCGTCAGCGCGGCCTCGACGTTGCCCGCCTTCCCGTAGGGCTGAGCGAGGATGGCGCCTTGCGCTTCGGTGGAACCCTGCGCCCCGAACAGCCGGTGCGCTTCGGCGTCGGCGACATCTTCACCCTCCTCGAGCGCGCCCACGCCACCGCCCAGCAGCTTAGCCGCAGCGTGCCCGCCGAAGCCGTCTATGTGTTCTCCTGCCTCGGCCGCCGGCTCTACCTGGGGGAACACACCCCGCTCGAACTCGCCCCCCTCGCTGCCCTGGCGCCGGCGGCGGGATTCTTCACCTACGGCGAATTCTTCCACCTTCCCGGCGACAACCGCCTGCTCAACATGACCTGTACCTTGGTGGTGCTCGCCGAGACGGACACGATCCGGCCGCGCCCCATCTCCTTGCCGCGCCATCTGCCCGAACCCAATCTCACGCTGCGCGCCCTCGCCCGCCTGAGCGACGTCACCTCCCAGGAGCTCTCCCACTCCCTCACCTTTCTCGAACAGTACCGCTACGCCCTCGATCAGAGCGCCATCGTCTCGCGCACCGACCTCCAAGGGCGCATCACCTACGTCAATGCCCTCTTCGAGCGCGTCAGCGGCTATCGGGCCGAAGAGCTCATCGGCCACACGCACCGCCTCCTGCACCATCCCGACATGCCGCGGGCGGTCTATGAAGAGATATGGCGCACCCTCGCGGACAAGCAGATCTGGCGCGGCATCATCCAGAACCGCAGCAAGGAAGGGCACACCTACTATCTCAAGGCGACCATCATCCCCTTGTTCGACGAGAACGGCGACACCGTCGAATACATCGGCATCGCCAAGGACATCACCGAGATCATCGTCAGCCAGCAGCTCCTCGAGCAGCAGCGCACCGACCGCCTTACCGGCCTGCCCAACCGCAACCAGCTCATCGAAGACCTCGAACGCGGTCACTGCCGCCTCCTTGCCTTGGCCGACATCGCCGCCTTCAAGTCGATCAACGACTACTACGGTTTCGAGGCGGGCGACCGGTTGATCATCGAACTGGCCGTGCGTCTGCAGCAGCGACTCCAGCCGCTCGGTATCCGCATCTATCGCAACTATGGCGCCGGTTTCGCCTTCATCCCGCCCGACGGGCTCTCCCTTTCCGCGTTCGAGGCCGAACTGCTCGCCGCCAGCCGCGCGCTGCGCACTCTGCCCATGCCCGGCATGGACGGCGAAGAAGTCGACATCGACCTCTATTTCGGCATTGCCAAGGGCGATGACCACCTGCTCGCGCTCGCCGAGGCGGCGCTGCACAAGGCCAAGGAAAGCGGGGTGCGCGACCGCATCCCCGCCTTCAACGCCCAGGACCAGTCCTACCTCAACAACCGCTTCTGGATCAACGAAGTCAAAGCGGCGCTGGCCGAATCCCGCATCCTTTGCCATTTCCAACCCATCGTCCCCGTGCGGCCGGCGCAGCATCCACCCAAATACGAAGCGCTCGTGCGCCTGTACGACCGCCAGGGGCAAATCCTCTCTCCCGGCGTCTTCCTCGACATCGTCAAGCCCACGGGCCACTACGGCCGCCTCACCCGCCGCGTCTTCGACCTGGCGCTGGAGGCGGCCCGGCGCACCGGCAGCCAGATCTCGATCAACCTCTCGGCAATCGACCTCGCCGACGGCGAAACCTATGCCTACCTTCTCGATCAATTGAAAAAGCACCAAGGCGAGCGGCTCATCTTCGAGATCACCGAAAGCGAAGCCATCGAGGATTTCGCCCGCGTGCGCGCCTTTGCCGAAGACATCCGCCGCCATGGCGCACAGCTTGCCGTCGACGATTTCGGCAGCGGCTACTCCAATCTCGCCACCCTCATCGAACTCTCGCCCGATTACCTCAAACTCGACGGTTCGCTCGTCACCAAGGTGGTGCAAGAAGAAAAAGTCCGGCGGGTCATCGCCGCCGCCGTCCATTTCGCCCACGAAACCGAGATGCAGGTCGTGGCCGAATTCGTCAGCACCCCCGAGATCGCGCAAACCTTGGAGCGATTGGGCGTCGACTACCTGCAAGGATACGCGATCGGCAAGCCGATCTCCTTGCCCTGACTCCGTTTCACCCCCGATAGGAGAACTCCCCATGGATGTCGGTTTCATCGGTCTTGGTCTGATGGGGCGCCCCATGGCGCTCAACCTCCTGCGTGCAGGGCACCGCGTGCACGTCTGGGCGCGCCGGCGCGAATCCATGGAGCCGCTCATCGCGCTCGGCGCCATCGCCGCGGATTCCCCCGCCGAACTCGCCCGCGCCGTGCGCATCACCTGCTCCATGGTGGCCGACGCCCCCGACGTGGAAGAAGTCACCCTGGGCGAGCACGGCGTGGCCGCCGGCGCCCAGCCGGGGCACATCCACATCGATTCCAGCACCATTTCGCCCCAGGCAGCGCGACGCATCGCCGCGCGGCTCGCCGAGCGCGGCGTGCGCCTGCTCGATGCCCCCGTCTCCGGCGGCGAAACCGGCGCCATCGAGGGCACGCTCACCTTCATGGTGGGCGGCGACGAAGCCGCCTTCGCCACGGCGCAGCCGCTCTTCGAGGCGATGGGGCGCACCATCACCTGGATCGGCGAAAGCGGTGCCGGCCAGGTCGCCAAAGCCTGCAACCAGATCCTTACCGGCGTCACCGTGGTGGCCGTGGCCGAAGCCTTCAACCTCGCCCGCGCCGAGGGCGTCGACCCCGGACGCGTGCGCACGGCGCTCTTGGGCGGCTCTGCCTACTCGCGCGTGCTGGAAAACCACGGCGCCCGCATGCTCGCGCGCAACTTCCGCCCCGGTTTCAAGGCCTGGATGCACCAGAAAGACATGCGCATCGTGCTCGACGAAGCCCACCGCAGCGGCGTTCCCGCGCCCCTGTCGGCCGCCGCCGCGCAGTGGTTCAACGCCCTCGTCGGCGCCGGCCTGGGCGAAGAAGACTCGATCGCCGTGCTCAAGCTCTTCGAACGGCTGGGGTGAGGGCCGATGGGGTGCGGCATGAGCGGACGACCCGCCGCCTTTCTCGACCGCGATGGCGTGCTCAACGAGGATCGCGGCTACGTCCACCGCTGGGAAGACTTCGCCTTTCTGCCTGGCGTGATCGATGCCCTGCGCCGCCTGCAGCAGAAAGGCTATCTCCTCGTCGTCATCACCAATCAATCCGCCGTCGCCCGCGGCTTGTGCGCGGAAGCCGACGTTCTCGCCCTGCACGAGCGCATGCGCGCGTTCCTGCACAGGCAAGGCATCGAACTGGCCGGCATCTACTACTGCCCGCACCACCCCCAAGGAAGCGTGGCGCGTTACACCCGCGCCTGCGCCTGCCGCAAGCCCGAGCCCGGCATGATCCTGCGCGCCGCGCAAGAACACGGCATCGACCTCGCGCGCTCGCTGCTGGTGGGCGACAAGATCAGCGACCTCGAAGCCGGCCGCGCCGCCGGCATCCCTTCGCTGTACCTCGTCGTGCCGCCGGGGCAGGAAAAGGATCTTTCTTCCTTTCCGGAGGCGCAACGGGTCTCGGGGCTGAGCGAGGTGGTGGAGCGGATGTCTACGTTGAAAAATGGCATGCCAAATTCATGAAAATCGGTTATACTGCTTTATGAACGCCCGACGCGACGCCAGCTACAGACACCTCTTCTCTCGACGTGCCCGAATCCTACGACCTGGGGGAAGTGACCATGCAATTCGCCGAACGCATCAAAGAACAAATCCGCCAGCGCGAGCAGAGTGCGCTGCAACAGGGGTTGCAACAGGGGCTGCAAAAAGGATTGCAACAGGGGCTGCAGAAAGGCGTCTTGCAGGGCGAAGCGTTAGCGCTGCAGCGCATGCTCACGCGCCGCTTTGGCCCTCTGCCCGGCTGGGTGCAGCAGCGCCTGCAGCATGCCACGCCTGACGAGCTGGAAACCTGGCTTGACCGGGTGCTCGATGCGCAGCGTCTTGAAGACGTATTTGCTCCATGAACGCACATCCCACTGACCAACCCCATTCTCCAGCCGCCCCTCTGGCGGTGATCGGCCTTGGCTACGTCGGCCTGCCGCTCGCCGTCGAATTCGGCAAGCGCCGCCCGGTGATCGGCTACGACCTCAAGCGCGAACGCATCGAAGAACTGCGCCGCGGGCTCGACCGTACGCGCGAAGTCTCGGCCGAAGAACTCGCCGCCGCCCGCCACCTCCGCGTCACCGACGATGCGGCCGAACTCGCGCGCTGCACCGTCTTCATCGTCACGGTACCCACGCCCATCGACCGGCACAAGCGTCCCGACATCACGGCGCTGCTGGCCGCGAGCCACACGGTGGGCCAGGCGCTCAAGCCGGGCGATCTCGTCATCTACGAATCCACCGTCTATCCCGGCTGCACCGAAGAAGACTGCGTGCCGGTGCTCGAGCGCGCCTCGGGCCTCGTCTTCAACCGCGACTTCACCGTCGGCTACAGCCCCGAGCGCATCAACCCCGGCGACCCCGAGCACCGCCTTCCCACCATCAAGAAAGTCACCTCCGGCTCCACGCCCGAAGCCGCCGAGCGCGTCGACGCCCTCTACCGCGAAATCATCACCGCCGGCACGCACAAAGCCCCCAGCATCCGCGTGGCCGAAGCCGCCAAGGTGATCGAAAACACCCAGCGCGACGTCAACATCGCGCTGATCAACGAACTCGCCATCCTCTTCGATCGGCTCGGCCTCGACACCCAGGCCGTGCTGGAAGCGGCCGGCACCAAGTGGAATTTTCTCCCCTTCCGTCCCGGCTTGGTCGGCGGGCACTGCATCGGCGTCGACCCCTACTACCTCACGCACAAAGCGCAAGAAGTCGGGCACCACCCCGAGATCATCCTCGCCGGGCGCCGGCTCAACGACGCCATGGGCGCCTACGTTGCCGGGCGCGTGGTCAAACTCCTCATCAAGCGCCGCCGCCCCGTCGAAGGCGCCCGCGCGCTCGTGCTCGGGCTCACCTTCAAGGAAAACTGCCCCGACCTCAGAAACACCCGCGTGATCGACCTCATCGCCGAACTCCAAGACTACGGCATGAACGTCGACGTGCACGACCCCTGGGCCGACCCGCAAGAAGCCCGGCACGAATACGGACTCGAACTCACCCTGAAGCCAAAGCTCGGCACCTACGACGCCATTGTGCTCGCCGTGGCGCACCGCCAATACCGCGAGATGGGAGCAGGGGCGATCCGGACGTGGCTGAAGGCGGGCGGGGTGGTGTATGACGTGAAACACATGCTGCCGAGGGAGGCGGTGGAGGGCAGGCTGTGAGCTTTTGATCGAGCCTGGGCGCACGTGCGTTACGTGGCAACCCGTATTACAATGGCAAACATGAATGCCCGTCACGACGCGAGCTACAAGCATCTCTTCTCCTCGCCCAAGGTGGTGCAGCACCTCATCGAAGGGTTCCTGCCCGCCGAAGGTCTGGGGCGGCTCGACTTCAGTACCCTGGAAAAAGTCCCCGCCAGCTACGTGAGCGACGACCTGCGCGAGCGCGCCGATGACGTCATCTGGCGGGTGAAGACCGGCGAAGACTGGCTCTACCTCTATCTTCTGATCGAATTCCAGAGTAGTGTCGACCCCTGGATGGCGGTGCGCCTCCTCACCTACGTCGGGCTGCTCTATCAGGACCTCATCAAGGGCGGACAAATCCAGGGCAGACGCCTGCCGCCGGTTTTGCCCATCGTCTTCTACACCGGCGAAGCACGCTGGAGTGCGGCCACCGACCTCGCCGAGCTCCTGCCCCAAAACCCGCCCGAGACGCTCGCCAAGTACCTGCCGCGCTTGGCCTACGTGCTCATCGACGAGAACGCCTATAGTGACGAGACGCTCGCTGGGCTGAAGAACGTGGTCGCGGCCACCATGCGGCTCAAGCGCCAGCAATGGCCGCAAGACCTGGCCCGGCTCACCGCGGTGCTGCACCGCTGGTTTGCCGGCGATGCGGAACTCGAACGCCTTCTCACCGTCTGGATTCGAGAATATCTACTGCGCGACCTGCGTCCGGAACTGGACGTACCCGAAGCCCATGACCTGGGGGAAATCACCATGCAACTGGCCGAACGATTCAAGCAGTGGGAAGAGGAAGTCGCCCGGAAGGCGATACAGCAGGGGCTGGAAAAAGGCGTCCAGAAAGGTAAGCTCGAAGGCGAATCCCTTCTGCTGCAACGCCAGCTCACCCGTCGTTTCGGGCCGCTGCCCGATTGGGCGCAGCAGCGCCTGCGCTCGGCCACGAGCGAGGAGCTCGAGACTTGGGCCGACCGCGTGCTCGACGCGCAGCGTCTGGAGGAAGTGTTCGGGGCATGAATGCTCCGTTTCCCATCCGTCATCCTTCTCATCCAGCCCCCTCCTCTGGGCGATGATCGACCTTGCTCGCGTCGGATGACCGCCATGATACACGCCACGGGCAATGCACACTCTCTACGGCAATCATGCCCTCCATCCTGCTCCGCCTCCTGAGCTGGCGCCCCGGCGCCTACCTGCGCGCGAGTGGCGGGCTGTTTGGCTGGCTGATGCTGCGTACCGCGGCGCAGGCGGTGATGGTCGTCCTCCTCGCCCGTCTCTTGGGGGTGGACGGCTACGGCCTGTTCGTCACGGCCCAGGCGGTGAGCGGTTTTTTCTCGCCCATCGCCGGATTGGGGCTGGCCGTACTGCTGCTGCGAGACGGCGCCTGCGCGCCGGCAGAGCTGCCCCGGAAACTGGGCATGGCGCTCGCGCTGTGGTGGCCGACGATGCTCGTCTCTTCCTTGGCGGCCACGGCGCTTCTTGCCTGGAGCCTGCCTTCCCGTGTGCCGCTGGCCGCACTCGCGGCCTTTGCCTTGGCCGATGTCGGCACAACCTCTTTCGTCGAACTCGCCGCCCGGGTCGAGCAGGCCCGGCATCGGGTGGGCGCTTTCGGCGCCATCCTGACGGGGCTGATGCTTGCCCGCCTGATCGGGCTGCTGCTCTATGCCGCCGCGGGCCAAGCCAGCGCGGTGGGTTGTTTGTGGGTGTATGCGATGGCCAGCGCGCTCTACGCTTTCGTGCTGGCGCGACGGCTGGTGACCCAGCATGCGCCGATCTGGCCCAAGAAACGCGCATGGGCGATGGCCCGCGAGAGTTTCCCTTTCACGATCGGGGCGCTGTCGTTTCGCCTGCAGGCTGAATTCAACAAACCGCTCCTCGCCCGGGCGAGCTACGGGCAGGCGGGCAATTTCAGCGTCGCGCAGCGGGTGATCGATCTCGCCAGCCTGCCGTTGCAAGCCTTGCAGGAAGCGTTATGGCCGCGTCTTTATGCCGGACGGCATTCGGCGCGGCAACTGTGGCTGGTCTGCGCCGTCCTGTGCGCGGCGGCCGTGCTGGGCGGCGGCGTGCTGGTGCTGCTCGCGCCCTGGGTCGCGCGCATCTTGGGTGCAGGGTTCGAGGACACGACGCACCTCGTCATGCTGCTTGCCCTGCTGCCGGCCTTGCAGCTCGTGCGTAACCTGCTCAATGCCGTCGTGGCGCAGCAGCGGCGCCAGTCGGTGTTGACGGCGATTTATCTCGTGAGCGGCGTGGCCGGCATCCTGTTCAACCTGTGGCTGGTGCCGGCGGCCGGTCTGCGCGGCGCGGCAACGGCATCCTATCTGGTCGAAGCGGTGCTCCTTGCGCTGCTGGCGGCCGTCATCCTATCGAGGTCAAAGAGGCTTTCTGATGCGTGATCCTTCCGAAATACTGTTTCAGAACTACGAGCGGCAATACAAAGACGGTGGTGCTGATCGCGCGCACGTTTCTTATCAGGTGGTCAACGAACTTCATCTTGACCGTTTACCGCGCTGGCTGGACCGCATTCCCAAAGATGCACACATCCTCGATGCGGGGTGCGCAACCGGCTATCTGCTCGGCTTGCTGTGGGAGAGCGGCTACCGCAATCTGGTCGGCGTGGAACTGTCAAAGCAATTGGCTGAGATCGCCCGCCGCAGCCTGCCGGAGGAAATTGCCATCGTGAATGCGGATGTTCGCGACCATCTCGCGCAGATGCCGGATCAAAGCGTCGATCTCATCCTGTTCCACCACGTGCTCGAACACATTCCCCGCGAACACACCATCCCCTTGTTGGGCGAGTTTTACCGGGTACTCAAGCCGGGTGGTTATCTCAGTCTTAGGGTGCCGAATGCATCCTGTTTGTTAGCAGGGCCTCATCTCTTTGGCGATTTCACCCATGTGGTGCATTTCAACGAGCGTTCGCTGCCGCAGGTGCTGGAAGCAGCCGGTTTCCGCGTCGCCGACATCGAGTTCATCCAGCGGCCGCCTCTGTTGTTCTGGTCCTGGCGCCATCCGGTGCGCGCTTTATTGCGCCTGCTCAATCGTGGCCGCTGGCATTTGCACGGTCTGTTGCATAAATCCCTATGCTTGTTGCTCGACCTGCGGCCCATTCCAAAGATATTCGATTGGGAGATTGAAGCCCTTGTTCGCCGCTGACTCGATCTCCGTGCGCAGAACCCTGCGCCTTTTTTGGCGCAAAACCAAACGCCTCATCGAATTCTTCGCCTTCGGCCTGTTCGATACGCTGACGCTTTGGCGGTGTAAATGGCAACCCGGTGCGAATGCCGTCGCTATCTTGCATATCAGGTTGCTTGGAGATTATGTGTTGTGGCTGCCTTATGGGCAGGCGCTCACGAGGCATCTTTTCGAGGATGACAAGCGCGTCATCCTGGTGCTGAATGCAGCCGTGTTGTCTCTGGCACAGCGGCACTTTCCCGACTGCGAATTGATTGGCATCGACCGGGAGGCATTCCTTCGCAATTTTTCTTACCGTGCCCAGAAATTGCGCCATTTGCGCCAACTAGGCGTCGAAGTTACCTACCACGACTTTTATCCCCGCGACGCCATCATCGAGGATGCCTGCGTGCGTGCCCTGGGTGCGCCTGCCTGGGGCTTCGATGCCGTGTTTGCCGATCGACCAGGGCTGGATCGGTGGTGGCATCGCCAGCTTTACGCGCATCTGTTGCCGGCAATGCCAGGCGTGCACCAGAGCGTGCGCCATCGCGCGTTTTTGCAGGCGATCGGCATTGAGCCGGCGGCGATCCGCCCGACGACGGATTTTGCAGCGGGCTTGGATGCTCCATTGGACGGGCCGTATTTCGTCGTCGCCCCCGGAGCGAGCCGCGGATACAGGACTTGGCCAGTTGCCGGGTTTACCGAAATAATCGTGCGCATCCTGTCCGCCCGCCCGGAGTGGCGGTGCGTCGTGGTCGGAACTCAGGCGGAGCGCCACTTGGGGGAAACCATCGCCCGCACGTGCGGCGAGCGCGTCGTCAACCTTGCCGGAAACACCGACTTGATGGGTTTGGTGGCGGCGGTCGCGCATGCCCGCCTGGTGATGGGTAACGATTCCGCTGTCTGTCATCTTGCCGCTGCCTGTGGCGTCCCCGCTGTGGTGATCGTTGGCGGTGGGCATTATGGTCGCTGCTTTCCCTACGACCCCCATGAGGCGCCCGTTGGCCGCTTGCCGACGGTGGTCAGTGCCAAAATGGACTGCTTCGGCTGCGACTGGATCTGCCGTTACCAGGCGGAAGGCGACGATCCTTATCCGTGCATTGCGGCCATTTCGCCAGAGAACGTCTGGGCCGCAGTGGAAAACCTGCTCGCAAACGAAGCCGTCATCGGCAGCGGGGAAAAGCCAGACGCCAGCCCCGCCAGAGCGCGCTGAGCGGCACGAGGCTGCGGTGGCGCACGGCGCGCAGCAGCGCCCGCGCCGGCAAGGAAAGTGCGCGACCGAGAGAGAAAAGGCCGAGTTCGAGCGGATTCTTCGCGAGTTTGCGCGCCAGCAGCCAGTGCGCCGTGACCATGCGTTCTTCGTAAAAGGTGGAGCCCTGGCCGCTGCCGGCGTTGCCGGCGTGGCGGACGAGAATCTCCGTGACGTGCGCCATGCGCTGCGGTCCAAGGCGGGCGCCGAGCATCACGTCCTCGCCGTACATGAAGAAATCCTCGTCGAAAAGCGGCAAGTCGATCCGCTCGGGGGCGATCAAAAGCGCGCAGCCGCTGGGGTAACGAATGGACCCGGGCAGCGCTTTTTTTGTGAACAAACCCAAATGACGTTGGTAAAACGTCTCGCCGAATATCTCGGCGCCCTGTTGCATGCCTGGATAGGCCACAACAGCATCGGATTTGGCCTCCAGCGCCTGCCGCAACGTGTCGATGGCGCCGGGTAGCACTTCGGCATCGTTGTTGAGAAGAAAGACCCATGCCTGCGGCCAGCGGGCGAGAATCGCCTCGATGCCGCGATTGACGCCGGCGGCAAAGCCGAGGTTGGTGGGTGACTCCTCGAGCACTACCCGATCCGGTTGGTCCCGGCACACGCTGATGCCCTCGGCGCTCGTGCCGCCGTCGCCCGTGTTGTCCCAGATGAGCACGGCATCCGCCCCGTCGGCGAGCAGGCTCTGCACGCAGCGATCCGTGAGCGCGGCGTGGCGGTAGTGCAGCGTGAGGCCAATGACAGGGCGGCGCATCAGCGTTCCGCTTTTGCTGCGAGTCCGTCACGCAGGCCGCGCAGCATGGCTTGGATTTGCGCTTTGCGGCGAGGGTCGGACAGCGCATGCACGGTGAAGGTGACGAGCAGCTTGATCACCGCCCAGGCTTTCCACACGCTGGACACGTAATCCCGCCGCATCAGGATGACGGCATTGCGGAACAGAAAATAATGCCGCCGTGGCGAGCGGCTGGGCCACACGCGCCAGCCGAACAGCCAGAAGCGCACGCTGGCTTCGCCCATGCGGTGGAGAAAGCCGACCTGCGGAATGCCGTACAAGGCATGGCCGGCAGCCAGCACGCGGAACGACCATTCGGTGTCCACGTGGTCGATGAACAGCGCATCGTCCAGGCCGCCGAGTTCGCGGTAGATGGGGGCGGGAATCAAGCTGCCGCTGCCGTTCAGGTTGGCGAGCCGCACCGGCTCGGTCTGCGTGGCGGGCGGAAAGCGGCGCTGCCAGCGCCAGCGCGTCATACAGTGAAAGCCGTGTTGCAGGCCGGTGTGGGCATCGACCATGCGCGGGCCGGCGCAGCCGGGCGGATCGCCACGTTCCAGCACGTTTTCATAGGCTTTGACGAGACTCTGCACACCGTCCGGGCCGGGTTCGGTATCCTGATCCAGCAGCAGCAGGTAGGCGAGATCAGGCGCCAGTTCCAGTGCCTTGCGCGCGCCGATGTTGAGGCCGGTGGCGAGGCCGAGGTTCTCGGCATTGGCGATGAACACTGCGCCGTGCGCCTCGCACAGCGCGCGCAGCGGCTCGCGCAAGTCCGGGGCCGAGGCGTTGTCCACCACCACACGCAGCGCGTCGGCGGGCAACTGGCGCAGCTGCGCGTCGAGAAGGGTGAGGTCCGGGTTGTAGGTGACGGTGACGGTGGCCAAATTCATCGCAAAACCTGCCCCACCCTTTCCCCAAACACCTCCCACGCGAACCCTTTGGCAAACGCGCGGATGCCCGCTTCGTCCAAAGGCGTATTCAGCAATCGCAGTACGGCATCGGCAAAGGCGGCGGCATCGCCCGGCGCCACCAGCCGCCCGCTCACGCCGTCGGCCACCGCATCCACCACGCCGCCCGTGGCGTAGGCCACCGTGGGCAAACCGTGCGCCGCAGCCTCGATCGCGACCATGCCGAAGCCTTCGGGGTCGTTGGGGAGTTCGCGCACGGGGAAGACGTGGAGGTCGGCGGCGTACCAGGCTTCATCGAGCGCGGGGCCGAAGAGCGGGCCGGTGAAGCGCAGGGCGTGCTCGATACCGCAGCGGCGGGCCGCGTCGAGGATGGCCTGCGGCGTCTGGGCCTGGGCGTGCAGGGCGTCTTTCGGCACGTCGCCCACCACCACGAGCGCGGCGTCCGGTTGCTTGGCGACGATGCGCGGCAGCACCTCGGTGACGAATTCGCGCAGGCCCTTGCGCGCCGTCAGGCGTCCGACGGAGAGCAGCACGGGTTGCTCGTCCAGTCCGTGCCGGGCGCGGAAGCGGGCGCGGGCCTGCGGGTCGGGGGGCGGGAGGTCGACGCCGGGATGCACGAGGGCGAGCCGATCGTGCGGCACGCCCAGCGCCTGGGCCAGGCCGGCAGTGTAGCGGCTGTTGGCGATGAGGCGATCGAGCCGGCGGATGGCCGGGTACCACAGGGCGCGGTAGAGGGGGTGCGGCACGGCTAGATCCAGCCCGTGGGCGTAGGCGGCGGCACGCGCGCCCGAGGCGCGGGCGGCGGCAAGCGCCATGGGGGCGGTGAGGGCGCTGCCGGCCACGATCCATTCGGGCCGCAGGCGCCGTGCAAGCATGAGGGTGCGCGCGAAAGCGCTGGCGAGAAAGCGCGGAAGCGGCTTCAGCGGCACCGGGTGCAGCAAGACTTCCGGCGGCAGGTACGCTTCGGCCCCGCCGGGCCCCACGACGTGCACTTCGGCGCGTTCGGCGAGCGCCGCGGCCAGCCGCAGGTTCAGCCGCTCCATTCCGCCCAGCAGCGGCGGAAGGTTGCGGGTGACGAGCAGGATGCGCGGTATGCTCATGCGTTTTCGAGCCTCCTGCAGCAACGGGCGATGCGCATCTACGCGTCGCCACCCATTGAGTCCGACTGAGCGTCATCCCTGTACATCAGCATCGTGATCTGCTCCGACACCAGCCCCATGAGGAAAATCAGCAGCGAGGCGGTGTAGAGGAGCGCGCTCATGTTGGTGAAGCGCCCGATGCTGACGAAGGTGTGGACGTACCACAGGGAGGCGGCGAGAAAGAAGAGCGCCGAGAGGGGGGCGAAGAGCTTCAGGGGGGAATAGAGGGTGGCGATCTTGAAGATGATGAGGAGAAAGCGCAGACCGTCTTTCCAGGGCTTGAGGTGGCTGCGGCCGATGCGTCTGGCGGCGTGGATGGGGACGTAGGCCACGGGGTAGCCGCAGCGGAAGAACGCCATGGTGATGGTGGTGGGGTAGGAGAATCCGTTGGGCAGCAGGTAGAGGAAACGGCGGAACCGGGCGGCGCGCACGGCGCGGAAGCCGGAGGTGAGGTCCGGGATGCGGTGGCCGGTGACGTAGCCGGCAAGGCGGTTGTAGAGGCGGTTGGCCAGCCCCCGGCCGAGGCTTGCCTGCGAGGTGGCATCGCGCGCGCCCACGGCCATGTCGTAGCCCTCGTCGAGCTTGGCCAGGAGCCGCGGGATGTCGTCCGGGTCGTGCTGGCCGTCGGCGTCCAGGAAGACCAGCACTTCGCCCGTGGCCGCGCGCGCGCCGCTCTTCACCGCGGCGCCGTTGCCCAGCGACACGGGGTGGCGCACCACGCGCGCGCCGGCGGCCTGGGCGATGTCGGCGGTGCCGTCGGTGGAGCCGTCGTCGACCACGATGAGCTCGGCCTCGGGAAAGCGCTCGCGCAGGCGCGCGAGCAGCGGGCCAAGCGCGGCGGCTTCGTTCTTGGCGGGGAGGATGAGGGAAAGCTCAGGGTTGGGCATGGATCCCTTCTTCCAGCTGGGCGCGGATGCGCGCGATTTCCTGATCGTAAATACGGCGCGGAAATTTGAGACTCGTTTCCGGCTGCTGTCGATAGAGCGCTTCCGCGTCGTCCAGCAGACGGGCGGCGTGGGCGTAGTAGCCGGCATTGGCGGTTTCGGCCACCATCTGCATGGAGGAATCGATGTTGGCGTAGCGCCGCATCGCTTCGCGGTAGAGGGCTTCGGCTTCGTCGACGCGACCGTCGGCGAGCAGCAGGCGCGCCTTCAGATAAGGGATGAAGCGCAGAAACAGCGGAAAGCGGTTGAACGCCGGGTTTTCGGCAAGCCGGTCGATCAGCGTCAGGGTGGCTGAGCGATACCAGCCAGGTCGATCCTGGCGCAGGGCCTGGTCGACCAGGGTGCGCAGCGCCATGACGGCCTGTGCATCGAAAGGCTGGCGGACGAGGCGCTCGCCGGCCCAGGTGAAGTCTTCGGGGGTGGCGGTGCCGAGATAGACCTTCTGCAGCAGACGGCTCATGGTCAGCAGGGGACTGTCCGGCAGGCGCGCGATGGCCTGCGTGATGACCGTTTCGGCTTGCGCCGCATCTCCCATGCGGGCGTAGAAATGGGCGAGCGCGTTCTGGGCGCGAGGGGAATCGGGCGCGGCAAGCGCCCAGTAGAGCTCCAGCTGTTCGGCATCGCCCCAGAGGGTGGCGCGCTGGTGGGTGAGAAAGGCGAGCGTGCCAAGCATCGCCAGGGCGGAAATGGCGACGGTGGCGGCGGAAACCTGCTGGCGCAGCCGATCGAGGCCGCGGGCGAGCGGCAGGAAGAGAAAGGCCGCGGGCAGGTAGTTGCGGTGCTCGAAATAGGGTTCGAGCCCGAGCCAGGTGGATTCGATCAGGTGGCCGGCGAAAAAAAAGAGCACGGCCAGGCTGAAGAAGGGGGCGCACCGCCGCAGCCGGAACGCCGCGGCAAGGAGGGCGGCGAGTCCGGCGATCGCCCAGGCGGTACCCGGCGGGTCGAAAAGGCCGCGCGAAATGATGATGTTGTCGCGGTAGAGGCCGCTGCCCTCGATGCGCGGTAGGAAGAGATTGCCCAGGTAATCCCACAGGATGCGGCTTTCGGTGAGCAGGCGCTCGGGCTGATCGAACGGCCGGTCGGGCCAGAGGCCGGGCGTGAAATCGATCTGTCGCAGCAGATAGCCGAGAACAGCGAGGCTGGGCAGCCAGAGGAAGAGGGCGCGGAACGCGCGCGGCAGGCGCGGCGGCCCCGGCGGGGCGCAGAATTCGACGACCAGTACGAGGAGCGGCAGGAGCGCGCCGTTTTCCTTGCTGAGGGTGGCGAGCACGGTCCCCAAGGCGAGAGATGCGCCCATCCAGACGAGCCCAGCGCGCGGGCGCAGGGGAAAGAGGCGGCGGCCGTGCAGGTAGGCGACGAGGGCGGCGAAGACGAAGATCGCCGCCAGCTGCGTCATGCGCTGCACCGGATAGAGGGTGGTGGAAACGAAAAAAGGATGCAAGAGCCAGGCGGCCGAGCCGAACAGCGCCGTCCATTGCGCGCGGCGCTCGTCGAGGCCGTAGAAACGGCACAGCTGCAGCGCGGCCCAGGCGAGCAGCGCGCCGGCCAGGAGGTGCAGCATCAGGTTGGTGTATTTGAAGGAGCCCGGGTCGGAGGGCCAGGCGTTGTCGTTGAGAAGGAAGGAAGCCAGCGCGATCGGCCGGCCGCTCGGCCCGGACCAGCCGCCGAAGACGAAGGCGCGAAACGTCTCCCAGTTGGTGACGCCGCCGTAGGCGGAGAGATCCTGCAGGTTGGGCGCGTCGTCGAAGAGGAAACCGCCCGTCAGCCCCGGTTCCAGGCAGACGTAGGCGAGCAGCAGGACGGCGAGCAAGGCGATCGCCGGCAGGGAATGGCCACGGAAGGAAGGCATGCGTTCGGGTCGAAAAGACACCCGGCGCAGCGGGGAAGCCGCGCCGGGGTCGTCAGGAAAAAATCAGGAAAGGATCAGCGGCAAACGGAAGGAAGCCATTTTGGATCGAGGTCTTTGCCCGCCTTGCACTTCCATTGAACGCCACCCGCGCCGCTGGTTGGGCTCAATTGGAGGGTTGCACCATCCTTGACTTTCTCATTGTAGGTGATGGTGATCAGCCCATTTTCACCGACCGCGACGCTCTTGACGGCATTGCCCTTGATGTCAGTAGAGTTAGCGAGTCCTGCCGACACGTTGCTGCTCGGGAATTTCCCTTGCGAGGAGAAGTACTCCGTGACCGATGCCTTGGCTCCGGCGGCGAGCGCCAGACCTTCCGAGACGTGGGCACGCTTGGTGTAGTCCTGATACGCCGGCAGCGCGATGGCCGCCAGAACGCCGATGATCGCCACGACGATCATCAGCTCGATGAGGGTGAAGCCCTGTTGCATGCGTTTCATGGTGATGCTCCTCGTTGGTTGGAAAGGATGCGCACGACGGGTGCGTCGGCAAGACTAGGGTAGCGCGATGCAAGGGGGGGAGTAAAGGGGGCGCGGGTGAATTTTTGTTTTTCTTTTTCATTCAATGGGTTGAATCGCGGAAGCGGGAGGGCGTGACGCCTGCCCGCGGGTGGGCGGGTTCATGCTACATCAAAATTTGATGTCGACGGGCGGCGGCGGGCCGTCGCTCGCGCAGCCAGGCGATGGCGGCGGGCAGCAGCGAGACGACGATGATGCCAAGGATGACGGCGGAAAGATTGCGCTGGATCCAGGGGAGGTTGCCGAACTGGTAGCCGGCGAAGCTGAGCGAGAGCACCCAGCTGAGCGCGCCGAGGTGGCGGTCCAGGTGCAGGACGAGGTCGAGGGCTTGGGCGAGGAGGTCCATGAGGCGGGGAGGTTTCTGGGTAAGGGGGCCCTGGCCGTGGGCGGAAGGGGGACGGCGGCTTTGCGCACGCTGGGCGATTTCCGGCGGTGGGATGATACCACGCATCGAATCGGGAATCGAACCCGCGTCCGTCGTTATGACATGCGGCCCGGGGTGGCCAAACGGGAAAAAAGGCCAACCGAGAACGGTTGACCCTTTGTATATTGGTTATTGGTGGTGCAGACGCGACCGGAATCCAACCCACTCTCTCAACGATTGAGCAATCCCGGGCAATCCTGCGGGTTGTTGTGGACGCAATGGCCTCGGCAATGAACGCCGGTCAGTCAGTGCAGGGCGGACTCTCACCTTGTGCGGCGCCGATTGACCGGTAGCGTCGCAGCCTACCATCGAGTGGTTAGCCCCAGCTATGACCGATGGCCCGCCAGCGCGTGTTGGTCAACGAGTTGGCCCGACATCCGCTGGCGTGCAGTTCACGAATTGAATCGAGTAGTCAACCGCCGGAATGACCCTGACGGAGAAGGCCATCGAGTCGAGCGACCTCGTTGCCGTTGGCTGTAATCTTCTGGCCATCGACCGTTTCGAGCGATTGCCCCTCTTTCAGGTTGATAGCCCGTCCGAACTTGTCTTCCAGCGCCGTCTTGCCGTCCTCGAATACATACAGGGTTCCACCGTCCTTGAGGAGGAACATTTTCTTGGCGCTGGCCGCTGCCGCGTCACCAGCGAACGATGGGGTTACGATGGCGCTCAGCACGGTGGCGGCGACAACAGCGGTAATCCTGGCTTTCATCTCTACACTCCTTTCAATCAAACGTGAAGGCATTTCTGTCAATGCCTTGTGCGACTGCACAGTATGTATTCTGCGAAGCCACCGCTGACGGGAAGATGAGACGGCCGTTACGTATATGTCAGATTCCATTCGGGATGGGATCGGGATTAATTGTCGTGTGCCAATCTCAATGCATTCCTGCTCACCGAGGCGGGGCGCGGACTCATCGCCACATCGGTGCAAGTGCTTATGGCGATGCCGACTGGGCGCCAAGTGCGGTATCGGTGTGAGGCGGCTCAGGTGCCGTGGTCGAGAGCATTCCAGGCCTCGATAGGGATCAGGTGTCCAACGTCGGGTGGCAACCGATACGACAGACCCAGCGATCTGGGAGTGCAACCAGCACCCACCACGGCACGCGCGACGATCCTCGTGTTCAGACAAGACGGACGCCGCGCAAACGCAGCGCATTGCCGATCACCGATGCGGAGCTGAGACTCATCGCCAGGGCGGCGATCAACGGTGAAAGCAGCCAACCGGTGAGCGGATACAGCACGCCGGCCGCAATGGGAATGCCCAGTGCGTTGTAGAGAAAGGCGAACATCAGGTTCTGCTTCATGTTGCGGACCGTGGCCACTGACAAGGCGCGCGCCACCGCAATACCGCGCAGGTCACCCTTGACGAGCGTGATCTGTGCGCTGTTCATCGCCACGTCGGTGCCGGTGCCCATGGCGATACCGACGTCGGCCTTTGCCAAGGCCGGGGCATCATTGATGCCGTCACCAGCCATCGCAACGATACGCCCCTCGCGCTGCAGCCGCTCCACCAGTTGCAGTTTGTCGGCGGGCTTGAGCTCGCCATACACCTCATCGATGCCCAAGCGCGCCGCCACGGCCTTGGCCGTGGTCAGACCGTCGCCCGTGGCCATGACGACGCGCAAGCCCTCCGCGCGCAACGACGCCAGCGCTTGCGGTGTGGTCTTCTTCACCGGGTCGGCGACGGCCAGGACTGCGGCGAGCACGCCATCGACGGCCAGATACATCACGCTGGCACCCTCACCGCGCAGCGCCTCCGCCCGCTCGGCCAATGGCCGCACGTCCACACCGAGCTGTTCCATCAGCGCGGTGTTGCCCAGTGCCACGGCATGTCCATCGACGCGCCCGCGCACGCCGATGCCTGAGTGCGAGTCGAACTCCTCGGCGCGTGAGAGCACCAGGCCCTGCTCGCGCGCGGCCGTGACGATGGCTTCCGCCAGCGGGTGCTCGCTGCCCTGGTCGAGGCTGGCAGCCAGTCGCAAGGCTTCGCCGGCGGTGAAGCCTTCGGCTGCGATCGTCGTCTGATAGCGCGGCCGGCCCTCGGTCAATGTGCCGGTCTTGTCGACGATCAGGGTATCGACCTGGCTCATTTTCTCGATCGCGGCGGCATCGCGAAACAGCACCCCCTGCGTAGCCCCTCGCCCGGTCGCCACCATGATCGACATGGGCGTGGCCAAGCCCAGCGCGCAGGGGCAGGCGATGATCAGCACAGCCACGGCGTTGATGAGGCCAAAAACCCAACGCGGTTCCGGCCCGAACAGGCCCCAGGCAAAAAAGGTCAGCACGGCGATGGACACCACCGCGACCACGAAATAGCCCGCCACGACATCGGCCATGCGCTGCATCGGCGCCTTGGACCGCTGCGCCTGCGCCACCATCTGCACAATCTGGGACAGCATGGTCGCCGAGCCGACACGTTCGGCGACCATGACGAGCGCGCCACTGGTATTGAGCGTCCCACCGATGACCTTGTCGCCCACCCGCTTGGTCACGGGCAGGGACTCCCCCGTCAGCATCGATTCGTCCACAGCGCTGCTGCCCTCGATTACCGTACCATCTACCGGAACCTTTTCGCCGGGTCGAATGCGCAGCCGATCGCCGACATGGATGTGCGTCAGGGGCACGTCCTCTTCCGTGCCATCGTCGCGAAGGCGCCGGGCGGTCTTGGGGGCCAGTCCGAGCAAGGACTTGATGGCGGCCGAGGTCTGCGAACGCGCCTTGAGTTCCAGTACCTGCCCCAGCAGGGTCAGGGAAATGATCACCGCCGCCGCCTCGAAGTACACCGCGACCCGTCCCATGGACACGAACGAGTCCGGGAACAGTTGTGGGGCCACGGTCGCCGCCACGCTGTAGACGAACGCCGCCCCGGTGCCCAGCGCGATCAGGGTCCACATGTTCGGGCTGCGATGGACCACGGACTGCCAGCCGCGCACGAAGAACGGCCGACCCGCCCACAGGACGATGGGCAGGGACAGAACGAGTTCGATCCAGGTCTGTGTGCGCGCCTCGAACCAATGCAACTGGTGGCCGAACATGGCAAGCACAGTGACCATGACGGTCAGCGGCAGGGTGCACCAGAAGCGGCGCTGGAAATCGCGCAGCTCGGGACTCTCTTCTCCTTCGAGATCCGGCAGCACCGGCTCCAGCGCCATGCCGCACTTCGGACAATAGCCGGGGTGATCCTGCCGGATCTCGGGGTGCATGGGGCAGGTGTAGATCGTGCCTGCCGCCAGCGCCGGCGCTTCGACAGACGAAGGCTCATGGCCGCTGTAGGCATAGCGCGCCGGCTCGGCGACGAACTTCGCCCGGCACTTGGCGCTGCAGAAGTAAAAGAGTCGGCCTGCGTGCTCGACGTGGTGCTCGGACTGCGCGGTCACGTCCATGCCGCAGACAGGGTCCTTCAGACCTTCGGCCCACTGCAGTGCGCTCGGGTGGTCGTGGGCGTGTTGGCGGTGTTCGTGGTCTGATCGCAGGTCCATGACTTTACGCCTCCCTGTTGGCGGGTTTGTCGGGCGGCGCACCATGCCCGCCATCGCCACCGTGGCCATGCAGCAGGTGCATCAGCGGGCACGCCAGCAGCAACAGGTACACCCAATTGCCTGCGACATGGATCCAGTGCTCGCGCAGCAGATAGAAGCCGCCGATGAGGGCAACCATCAGCAACGCGGTCCTCATGCGCCGATTCAGGCCGGACTGGCCGCGCGTGTCGTGGAGGTGTTCTTGGTCAGTCGCGTTCATCGCGGTGTTCCCTTCATCGAGGATCGGCGCGGTCGGCGCCGGCCTCCTGTTCCAGGTTGCAAGACCGCTGCTGCGCCTCATGGATCCAATCGGCACACGGTCAGTGCATGGTTTCTTCACGGATAAGAACCGAAAACTTGCGCTGCTCCGTCTTTCCCAACCAGCAAGACTTTGTAGGCATCACGGCGTCCTCCGTAGGCGACACCATCCATGCCGGGTGAACCAATGGGCATGCCCGGCACCGCCAAGCCCAGCGCGTTCGGCTTCTCCGCGAGCAGCCGTTTGACGTCGGCAGCAGGAACATGGCCCTCGATCACATAACCCTGAACGACGGCGGTGTGACACGAACCATAACGCATGGGCATACCGAGACGACTCCGAACCTCACTATTGCCCACTTCGAACGTTTGAACCTGGAACCCGTTGGCCTGCATATGGGCAATCCACTCTTTGCAGCAACCGCAATACGGGCTTTTCCACACCTTGACGAGCGGCGACTCCTCAGCAAACTCTTTCCCGGAAGCGAAAGAAGAAGTAGCAAGAAAGGAAAGCGCCAAACCCATAAAGACACGCCGTATCATCATCGGTCTCCTTGACGACTGGTCAAAATTCGATATTGATTCTCATTGAGATCCGGCAACCGTTTGAGGAAAGCCACCATGTTCCAAATCCGTTCGTCATCGTGCGTTTTTCCCCACGCTGGCATACCAGATGCCTTGATTCCGTGTTTGATGATCCAAAAATCCCGTCGCGCTGCTGCTTCCTCGCTCAGACCCTGCAAGGTTGCTCGGGGTTCCGTCAATTTGGGAGGGGTTGGATAGAGTCCCAACGTGAAGTCGCTTTCCGCGATACCAGGCGCAAGGTGACAACCGACACACATCGCATCGTAATCGGCTCCCCCCGCCAGCAACCGCTGGGGTGCATCGAGATCCTTGGGTACCTCGATCGTACGTGAAGCCTGTGCGATCGAGCGTTCCCGCACCCACTCCAGCAGGTGGTAGAGCCACTGAGCATGGGGCTCATCGGCCGCCACCGATACCCTGCCAGAGTAGAGCACCCATCCTGCCACCACAGCCACCACGACGAGTGCGAAACCGAACCCACGCAAGCAGCGCTGCATCACTCCCCCCCTCATTGGTGACCATGCGGTTGCGTTATCTCGCCATCCATCATCCCATTTTGCGGCATCGCTCCTTGCATCCCATGCGGCATCATCATCTTCCTATGCTCCTCTTTCATCATCTCCGCACAACGTGCGATCATCGCCTGCACCACTGGGTCGTCACGGTCACTCCCGGAGTGCATTTGCTGCATCATCGAACAATCCGGTTCTGCTCGATTCGCACCAGAGTGATGCTGACTGGGATCGTGCGCCGAAGCAAGCCCAGCGCTGAGGAACAAAACCGCAACGGTAACGAACGTTTTCATTTCATCGACTCCTTTTCCAATATTGACTTAAAACCAAAACCGTAAACCGGCGACAACACGCGTCTGCCTGGCCTCCAAACCTTCCCGTCGAGCAAGGCTGGCCGTTTTGCCATATTTTGCCTTCCATTCGATCCCAAGATAGGGAGCAAATTGACGGTTGATCTCATAATCATGCCCGGCCATGCCATGGCCGCCCTGATGGTCCCCACCGGCCAGCGCCAACACAGGCAAGGCGCTCAGCATCAAAACGCTCAGGGTTTTCTTCATCATCGGTTTCTCCTTAGGGTTGGTGAATAAGATCGGAGTTGCGCGTGGCGGCTTCTAGAACCACAGCCGCACACCCGCCACATAACGCGTTTCCCGGGTACGCTGTCCTTCGGCGCGCGCAAAATCGGCGGTCTGTCCGAACTTGCCAGCCCATTCGACGCCGACGTAGGGCGCGAACTGGCGCGAGAACTCGTAACGCAGGCGCAGGCCTGCCGCCGCATCGGCCAGCCCACTTCCCAGGCCACGCGCTTCATCGCGCCGGCCATACAGATTGACTTCCATGCGGGGCTGCAGAATCAGGCGCTGGGTGAGCAGGAGCTCGTACTCGCCCGACAGGCGCAGTGCCGTGCGTCCCGCGCCGCCGACGTAGGCCGTGGCATCGACGTCGAACCAGTACGGGGCGAGCCCTTGGATGCCCACAGCGAGCCAGGTCCGGTCAGGCCCCGTGCCGCTGTCCTGCCGCACCCCGAGTTGGGTGTCCCAGTACGAGGCGATCGCATGGCCCCACAGGACCTCCGTGCGTGCCTCCTCCAGTTTGCCTTTGGCGACGTCACCCTCGGCCTTGAGGACCAGGCGGTCGTAGGTGCCGCCGAACCAGGCTTGCGCGTCATAGGCGGTCGCGTTCCCGTCCTTCGTGTAAACGCGCTCCAGGCGATCGAGGAGCACGCTGCCGAACGCATGTTCATCGGACAGCCGAAGTTGCCGTGGCCCGGGGAGTGCGTAAGGGCCCGACTCCAAAGTCAAGCCATTGGAATACGCGTGCGGATCACGGGCATCGGCGGGGGCGGGGCCGCCCTGCATGTTCATGCTGCCGTGGTCCATGGTGGCGCTCGCCGGCGATTCGGCTCGCGTTGGGGCTGGAGCCGTGCCCGGGTGCCCGGCATGGCCGCCGCCTTCCATTGTTGTTTGCGCCCAGACGGGTGCCGCACCGAGCAACACCAGCGCCGCAGTGAAGAGAGAACAGGGTTTCATGGCGAATCTTCTTTTGATCAGTTTCATGACACGACCACCACGCGGAACATGCCCATGTCCATGTGCAACATCAGGTGGCAGTGCCAGGCCCAGCGACCCAGGGCGTCGGCGGTCACGAGGAAGCTGACGCGCTGCGCGGGTTGAACCGGGATGGTGTGGCGACGCACCAGGAACTGCCCGTCGGGCGTTTCCACCTCGCTCCACATCCCGTGCAAATGCATCGGGTGCGTCATCATCGTGTCGTTGTGCAGGATGACGCGCACCCGCTCGCCGTACTTCAGGTGCACCGGCGTGCTCTTGCCGAACTCGAGGCCGTCGAGCGACCAGGTATAGCGCTCCATGTTGCCGGTGAGGTGCAGCTCGATCTCGCGCTCGGCCCCGCGTGGGTCGAGAGGACCACCGATCGTCCTGAGATCCGCCAGCGTCAGCACGCGCCGGCCGTTGTTGCGCAGGCCAATGCCCGGATCGTCAAGATTGGTGCGCGGCATGTCCACCCGCATATCCGTGCTTGGGCCGTATTCCGTGCGTGCGTGACGGACCGTGGCGCTGGGCTTGGCCATCGCGCCGCCGGTCATGCCATGCATCGCGTGCTGGCCGTGATCCATGGCCATCGCGCCATGGTTCATGCCGGACATGTCGTGCTTCATGCCCGGCATGTCGTGGCCCATCGCCGCGTGGTCCATCGCGCCCATCATGTCGGCCATGGTGAGCCATTCGACGGGATCGAGCGCAGGCACGGCGGCGCTCAAGCCCTCGCGCACCGCGAGCGTGCCGCGGGCGAAGCCGGTTCGATCCATCGATTGCGCGAAGATCGTGTAGGCGTCCTCTCGGGGCGTGACGATCACGTCGTAGGTCTCGCCCGGCCCGAAGCGGAACTCATCGACGGTCACGGGCTCGACGTTCTGCCCGTCGCTTTGCACCACCGTCATCTTGAGCCCCGGGATGCGCACGTCGTAGAAGGTGTTGGCCGCGCCGTTGATGAACCGCAGACGCACGCGCTCGCCCGGCCGGAACAGGCCAGTCCAATTGCCGGCAGGGGTGACGCCGTTCATCAGGTAGGTCAATGTCGCCCCCGAGAGATCGGCCAGATCGGTCGGGTTCATCCGCATCTGGTTCCACATCGCACGCTTGTCGAGTGCGCGGGAAAGCCCCATGTCGGCGACGTCGCGGAAGAAGTCAATGGCCGTCGGCTGGTGGTAGTTGTAGTAGTCGCTCTGCACCTTGAGCTTGGCGAGCACCCGCATGGGGTCTTCGTCGGTCCAGTCGGACAGCTGCACCACGTAGTCCCGGTCGGCGCGGATAGGGTCTGCCTCACGCGGCTCGACGATCAACGCCCCGTACATGCCGGTCTGCTCCTGCATGCCGGAGTGCGAGTGATACCAGTAGGTGCCGGTTTGTTCGAGACGGAACTGGTAGGTGAAGGTTTCGCCCGGGGGGATGCCCTGAAAACTGATACCGGGTACCCCGTCCATCTGGTAGGGCAGGATGATCCCGTGCCAGTGAATCGACGTGGCTTCGCGCAGGCGGTTGGTGACGCGGATGGTGACCGTGTCGCCTTCCCGAAGTTTGAGCGTCGGCGCCGGGATGGAGCCGTTGATGGTGGTCGCCATCCTTGGTGTGCCGGTGAAGTTGACCGGCGATTCGGCGACCACCAGGTCAATATTCGTGCCGCTGAGCACGGGCGCTGCACCCGTGCGCGTGTCGGCCAGCCCCTGTGCCGCAGCACGCAGCCAGGGTGACAGGCCGATCATGACGCCGCCAGCGACCAAGCCGCGCACGAAACGCCGCCGAGCGGGCACCAACGGCAACGGTGAATGAAACGGTCTCAAGGGTGGCATGGGCTCCTCGCAATGAATTGCTGATTTCGTGGATGACATGCTAGAGGGCCACCCCTGTTAGGAAGCTGTCTGTCAGATTACATTTTTGTTATCATCGTGTCAGGTGCGCCCAAAATCGTCACACTAGCGGCTATTCGATATGGCGGAGCACCCTCATGAAAATACTGATCGTTGAAGATGAGCCCAAAACGGGCGAGTACCTGCGTCAAGGCTTGAGCGAAGCGGGTTTCGTGGTTGATCTGGCGCAGGACGGCGCCGACGGTCTGCACCTGGCCTTGCAGGGCGAGTACGACCTGGTCATCCTGGATGTGATGCTGCCCGGCCTCGACGGCTGGCAGGTACTCCAGTCCTTGCGCCATCGCGGCCTGCAGATGCCGGTGCTGTTCCTGACCGCACGCGATCAGCTGGAAGACCGGGTCAAAGGCCTTGAGCTCGGAGCGGACGACTATCTGGTCAAGCCTTTCTCCTTTGCCGAATTGCTGGCCCGCGTGCGCACGATCCTGCGCCGGGGGCGCAGTGGCAACGAGAGCACCGTGCTGCGCGTGGCCGACCTCGAACTGGACCTGCTGCGCCGACGCGTTTCACGCGGCGGGCGACGAATCAGACTGACGGCCAAAGAGTTCGGCTTGCTGGAACTGCTGATGCGCCGTCATGGCGAGGTCCTGCCCCGCTCGCTGATCGCCTCGCAGGTCTGGGACATGAATTTCGACAGCGACACCAATGTGATCGAGGTGGCCATCCGGCGCTTGCGCGCGAAGATCGATGATGGGCATGAGGTCAAGCTGATCCACACCGTACGTGGCATGGGTTACGTATTGGAAGCGCCGGAGGAGCACTGAATGTTTCGCTCCCTGTCACTGACGACCCGGCTCACCCTCTTCTTTACGTTGGCGGCTGCGGCTGTGGTGTTTGGATTGGCCTTGTTGGTCATCGCTGCATCCGAGCGGCATTTCATCGAGCTGGATCACATGGCGCTGCAGGACAAGCAGCACCTGATCGAGGATATTTTGGCGCGATCCAATTCGGCCGAGGACGCCAAGTGGCTGCTGCGTGAGGCATTGAGCCACCATCACGGGCTGTACGTCAGCGTCCATGATTCGAAAGGTGAAACGCTCTTCCAGTCCGAAGGATTTCGCCTCCCGCGCGAACTGTCACCGGCGGATGAAGGCAACGGCAACGACGCGCTGATCCATTGGGCCGACGAAGGGCAGGCGTTTCGCGGGATGCTTGTCCGGGTTATTCCAGCCTATGACGCAACGACGCGGCTGGACATCCTCGTTGCCATGGACACGGCGCATCACACACGGTTCATGCTGGAGTTGCGGCGCACCCTGATGACCTATGCCGTCGTGACGATCGTCATCTGTGGCTTGCTGAGCTGGTTTGCCGCGTACAAGGGGCTGGCGCCATTGCGTGCCATGAAATCCAGAGCCACCACGCTCACGAGCCAGCAGCTGCACCAGCGCATGCCCGTCGAGGCGGTACCCATCGAAATGGCCGATCTGGCTCACGAACTCAACAAGATGCTGGACCGGCTGGAAGACGCGTTCACGCGACTGTCGGAGTTCTCGTCGAATCTGGCGCATGAGCTGCGCACCCCCCTGAGCAACCTGCTGACCCAGACCCAGGTCGCGTTGGCTACCCGGCGGGATGCCGATACCTACCGGGAGATTCTGGCTTCCAATGCCGAGGAACTGCAGCGTCTGGGCCGCATGGTGTCCGATATGCTGTTCCTGGCCAAGGCCGAACGCGGGATGATGCTGCCGAACCGGGAACGTTTCTCGGCAGCCGAGGAAACGCACGCCCTGATCGAGTTCTATGAGGCGGTCGCCGAGGAGAAGGGCGTCAGACTGGCTCAGCGTGGTGAGGGCGAGATCGTCGGTGATCGCTTGATGTTCCGCCGTGCCCTGAGCAATCTGCTTTCGAACGCGCTGCGCCACACCCCGCCACATGGCGAGGTCACGATCGAGATCAGCCAGTCTTCCCAAGCCACCCGGGTGAGCGTCGAGAACACCGGCGAGGACATCGACCCGAGGGTACTGCCGCGCCTGTTCGATCGGTTTTACCGTGCTGACCCATCGCGGTCACATCCGGAAACCGACGGCGCAGGGCTGGGATTGGCGATTACCCGCGCCATTATGCAAACCCATGGAGGATCGATCAGCGTGACGTCCGCGCAGGGCAGGACCCGGTTCTGCCTGGAGTTCCCAGGCGGAACCTGATGAGGTGAAGCAGTTGGGGCGAGCCAGCCCAAGTGCCTTTGGTCTGTGCGCTTTCGCAGAGGCAATGGCCCCGATCGCTGTTGAACCGACCGGGCTGACGGCTCCCGATCACGGATCAGCGTGAACGCTACGAAGAGTTTGAGAGAACTCGAGGGCGTGATCATGCGCCGGGGCCCGGTGCCATGGAGCGGCTTTGCCGTCATGTACCGAGGTGGCCTTGCTCTTGGCGATCCACGTCCTGACCGAGATCATGACTCGGACATGCGCTTTGCAACCACCTGCGCGCGAAAACCTCGGCCGGCTCCGGACGGGCGAAGTAATACCCCTGTGCTTCGTCGCAACCCAATGCCAGCAAGTGTTCCGCCTGCGCTGCCTCTTCCACACCTTCGGCCAGGGTCTTGAGGCCGAGGCTCTTCGCCATGGCAACGATGGCGGACACAATGGCGAGATCGTTGCGATCGGTCAGCATGTCCCGCACGAACGAGATGTCGATCTTCAGTTTATGAACGGGAAATCGCTTGAGGTAAGCCAGTGAGGAATACCCGGTGCCGAAATCATCGATGGACAGCGCAAACCCGGCCGAGGTCAGGGCGCGCGTGACCCTCCATCACCGAGATCGCGGCAGCCGAGAGCATTGACCGGGGGCATGCAAGTCGGATCGCGCAACTGACCCGGCTTGCACCTGACATCGTCGAGGCGTGCGTGGTGGAAAAGGCAGTCGGGCTTGTGCTGGAGCGCCTGATCCGGCGAGCCTTGCCATTGGATTGGGCAGCGCAGCGTGAAATTCCAGGGCGGGAATTCAGTCGTTGATATTGCCGGGGCGGCATGTCCCGCGCTCGCTGCTTCAGGCACCGAGGCGCAGGATGCGCCGCGCACCGTTCAATACCAGCAGCGCGATGAGCGAGCCAATCACCAAATCGGGGTAACGCGATCCTGTCCAGGCGACCAACGCCCCGGCCGCGATCACCCCCAGGTTTGCCAGCACGTCGTTCGTGGAGAAAATCCAGCTTGCCTTCATGTGAGCGCCGCCTTTTCGATGACTGGAGATCAAGACAAGGCAGGTAACGTTTGCAATGAGCGCAACGAGCGCGATCCCCATCATGAGCGGTGGCTCGGGCTCGCTACCAAAGACGAAGCGGCGCAGCACCTCGGACATTGCGCCGAGCGCGAGCAACAGTTGCAGCCAGCCTGACAACCGCGCCGCCTTCAGCTGGTGCCCGGTAGGACGGCCGACGGCGTAGAGCGCGAGCCCGTAGACGGCGGCATCCGCGAACATGTCCAGTGAGTCAGCCATGAGCCCCGTGGACTGCGCAATCCACCCGATCGTCACTTCGACGACAAACATGGCGGCGTTGATGGCAAGCAACCATTTGAGAGTGCGAGACTCTTGCTCGGAGGACGGCTGGCTGTCGCTTTGCCCATCGACAGTGTGCGGGCCATTCGATTCAGTTGACGCAATGAGACGGGCGCCCAAGCCGAGACTTTCAAGCTTGCTTGCAATGGGTTCGACGGGGCCGTCGTGAAAAACACGCAACTCGCGCTTGCCAAGATCGAACTCGAGTGCGGCCAGCCCGCTCGTATTCTCGAGCGCGAGCCGGATCATGCGCTCCTCCGAAGGGCAGTCCATCTTCGGCACCGAGAACAGACTCATCCTTCCCGTCCCGGTCGGCGTGGCACCCGTCATGGACTCCGCCTTCCGCTCGGACGCACATCCGCAGGATTTCTGGCATTCATCAGTCATAGTCATTGGTCCTTGATTCTTCTCGTTCCTGATCCGGCGAGGCTCTTGCAGAAACCAGCAAGCATCCGGAGGGTATTTTGAGATTTAACACTCTATAGCTACTATAGAGTCAAGTCGATGATAAAAAGGGGTTGCAGCTATGCAGATCGGAGCGCTTGCCCGGCAAACCGGGTGTCCGATTCAAACGATTCGCTTTTATGAGCAGGAAGGACTCCTGCCGCCCCCGTCCCGGAGCGCGGGCAATTTCCGCTTATATGGCGACGCGCACGTCGAACGCTTGCTTTTCATTCGCCGCTGTCGTTCGCTGGACATGACGCTCGACGAGATTCGTGTGCTGTTGCGCCTCAAGAACGTGCCAACCCAAGATTGCAGTGAGGTCAACCGTGTTCTTGAGGCACACATCGAGCAGGTCGCGGTGCGTATCCAGGAACTGAGCGCACTTGAGCAGCAGCTCAGATCCTTGAGGGAAATGTGTTCCGAAGGCAGAAGCGCCGAACAGTGCGGCATCCTGTGCGAACTGTCTCAACCAGTATCTGCCGCCGAGCTCGCCGTACCTTGATGCAAGACGAGGTGAGCAGTGCAGATTCGGTAACCAACGGCCGACCAATTCACAATCGCAACCCGGAAGCCGGAAACCCGCGCCAGTGCTGGCTCTGGCTCGGTGAACGCTCACGAGCCCAGCAGAGAAAAACGGCAGCAGAGAGGCGAGAAGTACTCCGAAACGGCGTCGTTTGGCGGTGCAGCGCTCACGAGGCAACGGGCCGGAACCGCGCCAACACTGGCGCTCAGGGCAAAAAAATCCCAACCGATAAGGGTTGGGATTTTGGGTTTTGGTGGCCAGGGGCGGAATCGAACCACCGACACGCGGATTTTCAGTCCGCTGCTCTACCGACTGAGCTACCTGGCCGCCGAAGACCGCCATTATAGCGGCGGGAAAGAGAAAGTCAATCATCCTTGGCGCGGGGGCGCTCGTCCTGCCGGGCGGGGCTTCGTGCCGGCAGGGGGAAGCGCACGCGGGCGAGCGTGCCCTGGCCGTGGGGGTTGGGTTCGAGGCTGACGTCGGCGCGGTGCATCTCGGCGATCTCGCGCACGATCGCAAGGCCCAGGCCGGAGCCGTCGACGCCGGTGTCGAGCACGCGGTAGAAGCGCTCGAAGACGCGGGGGCGGTCGGCGGGGGGGATGCCGATGCCGGTGTCTTCGATCTCGACGTCGACCGAATCCCCGCGGGCTAGCGCGCGCAGGGTGACGCTGCCGCCGGGCGGGGTGTATTGGATGGCGTTGTCGACCAGGTTCTTGAAGAGTTCCTGCAGCATGAGGCGGTTGCCCTCGACTTCCAGCCGCCCTTCGCTTTCGTCGAATCCGAGCTCGAGCGCTTTGTGCTGGGCCTTGGGGTAGAGCTCGAGGGCGACGTCGCGCAGCAGTTCCTGTACGTCGAGGCGTTCGATGCGGTGTACCGTCTCCGAGCTCGATTCGGCGCGCGCCAGCGTGAGGAGCTGCTGGATGAGGTGGGCGGCGCGTTCGGCGGCGCCGTGCAGGCGCTGGAGATCCTGGCGCAGCGCCTGCGGGTCGCGCTCGCGCAGGGCGAGCTCGGCCTGCATCTTCAGGCCGGTGATGGGGGTGCGCATCTGGTGGGCGGCGTCGGCGATGAAGCGGCGCTGGGCCTGGAGGTTTTCTTCGAGACGGGCCATCATGTCGTTGAAGGCGAC
Source organism: Tepidiphilus succinatimandens (assembly GCF_006503695.1). GTDB lineage: Bacteria > Pseudomonadota > Gammaproteobacteria > Burkholderiales > Rhodocyclaceae > Tepidiphilus > Tepidiphilus succinatimandens. The sequence goes on along the minus strand of NZ_SBIK01000012.1, from coordinate 41,816 downwards.
GATGAGGGGGCGCACTTCTTCGGGGACGCTCTCGGGCGCGATGGGCGAGAGGTCGGTGGGGCGGCGCTGGCGGATGCGCACCTGCAGGCGGGCGAGCGGGGCGATGCCGCGGGTGAGGCCGAACCAGACGAGCACGACCGAGAGCGGAATCAGGGCGAATTGCGGCAGGAGCACGCCGGTGACGACGTCGGAGGCGAGCTCGCGGCGCTTGTTGAGGGTCTCGGCTACCTGGGCGATGACGAAGCGCGGCTGCTCGGGGCCGGGGCGGCGGTCGATGCGGGCGGCGACGCGTACCGGTTCTCCGGCCACGACGTCGTCTCGCCAGCGCACTTCGCCGTCGGGCAGCCAGGGGCGGGGCGGGGCGGGGATCTCGGCGTCGCCGCCGACGAATCCTTCGTCGGTGCGGACCTGGAAGAAGACGACGTCGCTTGCCGAGGAGCGAAAGAGGATGCGGCCCGGCGCGGGCAGGTTGAGCTGGACGCGGTCGCCGTCGATCGTCACGAAACGCGCGAGCATCTGAACCTGTTCGCCCAGGGCGTGGTCGAACGAGCGGTTGGCAATGCGGTCGGCCACCTGGTGCGTGACGATGATGGAGAAGGGCCAGAGAAAGAGCAGCGGGGCGAGGAGCCAGTCGAGGATCTCGCCGAAGACGGAGTTGGGCGAGCCGTCGGGCGTGCGCTTACGCCAGGGAAGCATCGCTGGGCTCCAGGCTGTAGCCGAGGCCGCGCACCGTCTGGATGCGTACGCCGCTTCCTTCGATCTTCTTGCGCAGCCGGTGCATGTAGACTTCGATGGCGTTGGTGGAGACTTCCTCGCCCCAGCCGCAGAGGTGTTCGACGAGCTGTTCCTTGCTCACGAGCCGCCCGGGGCGGGTGATGAGGTATTCGAGGAGCGCGAGTTCCCGGCCGGAGAGTTCGAGCGGGGTGCCGTCGAGCCAGACGCGCCGGGCGCTCTGGTCGTAGCGCAGCTTGCCGGCTTCCACCACCGGCGGGGCGGCGAGCGAGCGCCGGGTGAGCGCCCGCACGCGGGCTTCCAGCTCGGGGAGCGCGAAGGGTTTGGTGAGGTAGTCGTCGGCGCCGGCATCGAGCCCGCGCACGCGGTCTTCGATGCCGTCCTGGGCGGTGAGGATGAGCACGGGGGTGGTGTTCTTGCGCGCGCGCAGGCGGCGCAGCACTTCGATGCCGGGCAGTCCCGGCAGGCCGAGATCGAGGATGACGAGGTCGTAGGGGGTGGTGTGCAGCGCCACGTCGGCCTCGCGGCCGTTCATCACCGTGTCGATGGCGCAGCCGGATTGCCTGAGCGCGCGGGCCAGTCCCTGGGCGATGACGGCGTCGTCTTCGACGATGAGGATGCGCATGCGGGCGTTCTCCGTGGAGCGAGGGAGGCTTCGTTGGCATTGTGGGTGCCCTGCCGCCCGCCGTCAAGGGTGGGGTCGGGGCGGGTGATATAATCGATTCCTTTCTTCGGATCTCCATCTCGCGCGCTCATGCCGTTCTATGCCTTGGGTCTGAACCACCATTCGGCGCCGATCGCGATCCGGGAGCGGTTCGCGTTCGATCCGCAGCGCGTGGTGCCGGCCCTGCAGGAGCTGTGCGGCGGCGTGGCCGGCGTGTCGGAAGCCGCCATCCTCTCCACCTGCAACCGCACCGAACTCTACGTGGCGGCGCGCGAGGCGGAGCCGGTGGTGGCCTGGCTCACCGCCCGTCAGGGCACGCCGCTGCCGGAAGTGGCGCCGCACCTCTTCACCTATATCGACCAGGCGGCGGTGCGTCACGTTTTTCGCGTGGCGAGCGGCCTGGATTCCATGGTGCTGGGCGAGGCGCAGATCCTGGGGCAGTTCAAGGACGCGGTGCGGGCGGCGCAGGCGGCGGGCACCCTTGGCAAGCATCTGCACAAACTCTTCCAGCACACCTTGGCGGTGGCCAAGGAAGTGCGTTCGGGCACGGCGATCGGGGCGAACGTGGTCTCCATGGCCGCGGCGGCGGTCAAGCTCTCCGAGCGCGTCTTCGGGCCGGTATCGGAGCAGCGGGTGCTCTTCGTCGGCGCCGGCGAGATGATCGAATTGTGCGCGACGCACTTCGCCGCCGGCCGGCCCAGGCGGATGATGGTGGTCAACCGCACGCTCGCCCGGGCCGAGGCGATCGCCCAGCCGCTGGGCGCGGGGGTGGGGCGGCTCGAAGACCTGCCCGAGATCTTGCCCGAATTCGACACCGTCGTCTCGAGCACGGCCAGTCCCTTGCCGCTCATCGGCCTGGGGATGGTCGAGCGCGCCCTGAAAAAGCGCCGGCGCCGGCCCTTCGTGATGGTGGATCTGGCCGTGCCGCGCGACGTGGAGCCGGAGGTGGGTGAGCTCGACGACGTCTTCCTCTATACGGTGGACGACCTGGCGCAGATCGTGCAGGCGGGGCTTGCCTCGCGGCAGCAGGCGCTGGTGGCGGCGGAGCGCATCGTCGAGGAGCGGGTGGCCGAGTTCATGGCCTGGGTGCGCTCGCGCGAGATCGTGCCGTGGATCCGCCGCCTGCGCGAGCGGGCCGATGCGCTGCGCGAGGCGGAGCTGCAGCGGGCCTTGCGCCGTCTGCATGGAGGCGAATCGCCCGAGGCGGTGCTCATGGCCCTGAGCCATGGGCTGATGAACAAGTGGCTGCACGCGCCCACGCGCTTTTTGCAGGAGGCGGCCGAGCCCGAGCGCGAGGCGCTGCTCGCGGCCCTGCCGCGGCTCTTCGCGCTGGAAGAAGGCACGCCGCCGGCAAAAGATGGGGAGGAGGACGCGGCACAGGAAGAATCCCTGCCTTTGGCGGTGCCGCGGGGGGAACGGGGATGAGGGAACGTCTGCGCGAACGCTTGCGACGCATGGAGGAACGTCTGCAGGAGCTCGACCGGGCGCTGCTCGATCCGGCGGTGGCTTCCGATCCGCAGCAGCTGCGCCGGCTGGGGCAGGAGCGGGCGGAACTCGAACCGGTGGTGGCGCTGTGGCGCGGCCATCGGGCGCTGGAAGAGGAGCTGGCCGCCACCGAGGCCCTCATGGCCGATCCGGAGCTGCGCGCGCTCGCGGAAGAGGAGAAGGCGCGGTTGGCTGAGCGGCTGGCCGAGAGCGAGCATGCGCTCACCGAGGCGCTCACGCCGCGCGATCCGGAGGACGACCGGCCGGCCTTCCTCGAGATCCGCGCCGGGACGGGCGGCGAGGAGGCGGCGCTCTTCGCGGCGGACTTGCTGCGCATGTATCTGCGCTACGCCGAGCGCCGGGGCTGGCGCAGCGAGATCCTCTCGGCGAGCGAGTCCGACCTGGGAGGGTATCGCGAGGTGATCGTGCGGCTGGAGGGGCGGGGGGTCTATGGCCGGCTCAAGTTCGAGTCGGGCGTGCATCGGGTGCAGCGGGTGCCGGCCACCGAGAGCCAGGGGCGCATCCATACTTCGGCCTGCACGGTGGCGGTGCTGCCGGAGCCGGACGAGGAGGCGGTGGTGCGGCTCGATCCTGCCGAGCTGCGCATCGATACCTTCCGCGCGAGCGGCGCGGGCGGGCAGCACGTCAACCGGACCGATTCGGCGGTGCGCATCACGCACCTGCCCACGGGGCTCGTGGTCGAATGCCAGGACGACCGCTCGCAGCATCGCAACAAGGCGAAGGCCATGGCGGTGCTGGCGGCGCGGCTGGAGGCGCGGCAGCGGGACGAACAGGCCGCAGCGGTGGCTGCGGCAAGAAAGAGCCTGGTGGGCAGCGGCGATCGCTCCGAGCGCATCCGTACCTACAATTTCCCGCAGGGCAGGGTGACGGACCATCGCATCAATCTCACGCTCTACCAGCTCGATGCCGTGCTCGAGGGGGATCTGGATCCCCTCATCGAGCCGCTGCGCCTCGAATACGAGCAGGAGCGGCTGCGCGAGCTGGAAACGGAGGGCGAGGCATGAGCGCGGCTCCGTCGGCCCTGCCGCCCGAGGCGACGGTGGGCGAGGCGCTCGCCTGGGCGCGCGCCCGCATCGGGGCGCTGGAGGCGCGCGTCCTGCTGAGCTACGCCAGCAGCTGGAGTTCGACCAAGCTCACGGCGTGGCCGGAGCGCCCCTTGCCGCCGGAGGTGCTGCAGCGCTTCGTCGACTTGGTGGAGCGGCGCGCGGCGGGAGTGCCGGTGGCCTATCTCGTCAGGGAGCGGGAATTCTACGGGCGGCGCATTCGCGTCACGCCTTCGGTCTTGATCCCGCGGCCGGAGACCGAGACCTTGGTGGAGGTGGCGATCGCGCTCGCGCTCACCCTGCCGCCGGGGCATGCGCCGCGCATCCTGGATCTGGGCACCGGCAGCGGCTGCGTGGCCATCACCCTGGCGCTGGAGCTGCCGCAGGCGGAAGTGTTGGCGGTGGACGCCTTGCCCGAGGCGCTCGGCCTGGCGATGGGAAACGCCGCTCGCCTGAAAGCGAGCGTGTCGTTCATGGAGAGCGACTGGTTTTCCCGGATCGGCCCGGGCGAGACGTTCGACCTCATCGTCTCCAACCCTCCCTATCTCGCCCAGGACGATCCCCACCTCGAAGAGGGCGACCTGCGCTTCGAGCCGCGCCAGGCGCTGGTTGCCGGAGAAACCGGGCTGGAAGCGATCGCGGCGATCGTCTCCGAGGCGCCGCGCCACCTCGCCGAGGGCGGCTGGCTGCTGCTGGAGCACGGCTGGGATCAGGCGCAGCAGGTGCGGGGGCTGCTGCTCGATGCGGGCTTTCTCGAGGTGCAGAGCTGGAAGGATCTGGCCGGGCACGAGCGGGTGAGCGGAGGGCGGCGACGGAAGCGAGGGTAGTGACGTAGGGGAAAACAAAAAGGCCTGCCGCAGGGGCAGGCCTTTCGATTGGTTGCGGGGGCAGGATTTGAACCTGCGACCTCCGGGTTATGAGCCCGACGAGCTACCGGACTGCTCTACCCCGCGATCGATTTGCACATTATAGCCGGTTCCCGGGCGGAGTCAAGCATTTTTTGTGCACTGCGAAGATTGCGCGGCGCGCGCTTCCGGGGAGGGGCAAGGGGCGTCGTATAATGCGACGCCATGGTTGCCCGTTTCTTCGTTCCCGATCTCGTGCCCGAGGCTGGCGCGCAGGTGCCGCTGCCGCCTGCCGCGGCCCATCATGCCCTGCGCGTGCTGCGGCTGCGTGCGGGCGAGCCGGTGGTGGTATTCGATGGGCGCGGCGGCGAGTGGCGGGGCGTGCTGGAGGCTGCCGGAGGCGATGCGGCGCGGGTGCGGCTCGAAACCTTCGATCCGGTCTCGCGGGAATTGCCGTTTTCGGTGACGGTGGGGCAGGCGCTGCTGCCGGCCGAGCGCATGGACTGGGCGATCCAGAAAGCGGTGGAACTGGGGGCGGCGCGCATCGTGCCGCTCCTGACGGCGCGCACCCAGACGGGGGGAGCGCTCGAACGGGGGGCGCGCAAGCAGGCGCATTGGCAACAGGTGGCAGTGGCCGCGGCGCAGCAGTGCGGCCGCACGGCGGTGCCGGAAGTGACGCTGCCGCGACGCTGGCGGGACTGGATCGAGGAAGCGCGGGGAGCGCGCCCCGAGGCTTGCCTTTGGCTGCTCGCGCCGGGGGGCGTTGCGCTTTCCCGTCTGCCGGCGCCCGAGCGCAGCGTGACCGTGATCGTCGGGCCCGAAGGCGGCTGGAGCGAAGAGGAGCTGGACGAGGCCGGACGGCTCGGCATCGAGCGCATCGGCCTGGGGCCGCGGGTCCTGCGCAGCGAGACGGCTGCAGCCGCGGCCTTGGCGATGATGCAGGCCCTGTGGGGGGAGCGCTGATGTTCGAGAACGTGGAATTGGGTCATCGCCTCGACAAGGAGACGTATCGCGAGCGCTCGGAAGCCGTGCGCCTGCAGTTGCTCGATCTGGAATACCGCCTGGTGCAGGAGCGCTCCTTCGCCACGCTGATCCTCATCAACGGGGTCGACAAGGCGGGCAAGGGCGAGACGATGAACCTGCTCAATTCATGGCTCGATCCGCGGCACCTCGACAGCCACGCGATCGACCGCCCGAGTTCCGAGGAGGAAGAGCGGCCCTACATGTGGCGTTTCTGGCGCCGCTTGCCGCCGCGCGGGCGCATCGGGGTCTTCTTCGACAACTGGTACGCCGACATCATCGAGTCCCGGGCGACCGGGCGCAGCAAGCGCAGCGCCTTCGAAGCCGCGCTCGAGCGGGTGCGCCGCTTCGAGGAAATGATGACGGCCGAGGGCGTGCTGCTGCTGAAACTGTGGTTTCACATTTCTGCCAAGGAATTGAAACGCCGCCTGGAGAAACTTTCTAAGGACGAGCGCACCAGCTGGCGGGTGCGGGAGTCGGACTGGCGCTATCTCGAACACTACGATGAATATGTACAGACGGCTGCCGCCGCCATCCGGCACACGAGCACCGGCGTGGTGCCGTGGGTGCTGGTCGATGGGGCCGACGACCGCTACCGGGCGGTGTTCGTGGGCGAGACGCTCGCCGGCGCCTGGCAGCGCAAGTTCGAGGCCGTCGAGCGCGGCGAGAGGGGCGCGCCGCCCCTCGTCCTTGTGCCGGATCTCGAAGAGCGTCCCAACGCCGTGAGCGCACTCACGCTCCAGCAGCCGATGGGAAAGAGGGCGTACGAGCGTCGGCTGGAGGAGCTGCAGGGACGGCTCGATGCCTTGGTGCGCGACGCGCGTTTCGCCAAGCGCAGCTTGGTCGTGGTCTTCGAGGGAATGGATGCGGCCGGCAAGGGAGGAGCGATCCGGCGCGTGACGGCGGCGCTGGACGTGCGGCGCTATCAGGTGGTTCCGATCGCCGCCCCCACCGACGAGGAGCTCGCCCAGCCTTATCTGTGGCGCTTCTGGCGCAGGATGCCGGGGCACGGCCGGGTGGTGATCTTCGACCGTTCCTGGTATGGGCGCGTGCTGGTCGAGCGGGTCGAGGGGCTGTGCGCGCCGGCCGACTGGATGCGGGCCTATGCCGAAATCAACGATTTCGAGGAGCAGCTGATCGAAAACGGGACCGTGGTGGTGAAATTCTGGCTGGCGATCGACTCCGAGGAGCAATTGCGGCGCTTTCGCGAGCGCGAGCAGGATCCTCTCAAGCGCTACAAGATCACGCCGGAGGATTGGCGCAACCGTGAGAAGTGGCCGCAGTACGAATTGGCGGTGGGCGACATGATCGAGCGCACGAGCACCGAGATCGCACCGTGGACGCTGGTCGAGGCGAACAACAAATACTATGCGCGGGTCAAGGTGCTGCACACCTTGTGCGAGCGTCTGGAGGCGTCGTTGTGAAAGGGGGTAGGGAAATGGACGGGCACAGGCAGCAGGCGGGGCGCAGCGGGCTGCCCGAAGAGCGCATTCCCGAGGTTTCTCCGCCCGTGTCGCTGCAAGACGGTTCGGCTGCGGCTTTCGTCGGCTGGATGCGCCACTCCGCCCCTTACATCCACGCCTTTGGCGGCAAGACCTTCGTGATCGCCTTCGACGGCGAGGTGGCGCAGGGCGAGCGCATGCAGCGGCTCGCCTACGATTGCAACCTGCTCGCGGCGCTGGGCATTCGCCTGGTGCTGGTGCACGGTGCCCGGCCGCAGATCGACGCGGAGATGGCGCGCCGCGGCCTGACGCCGGTGTTCCACAAGGGGATGCGGGTGACCGATGCGGCTGCGCTCGAGTGCGTCAAGGCGGCGATGATGGTCACCCGCGTCGAGATCGAGGCCAAGCTCTCGCAAGGCTTGCCCAACACGCCCATGGCGGGCAGCTACATGCGGGTGACGGGGGGAAATTTCATCACCGCCCGGCCGTTGGGGGTGATCGACGGGGTGGACTTTCAATACACGGGGGCGGTGCGACGGGTGATCGCCGAGGAGATCGTCGCCGACCTGGAGCAGGAGAACGTCGTCCTCATCACGCCGCTCGCGCCTTCGCCTTCGGGCGAGATCTTCAACATCACGATGGAGGAAGTCGCCACCGAGGTAGCGGTGGCGATCGGCGCGGAGAAACTCGTCTTCCTGTGCGATGCGCCGGGGCTATTGGACGCGCAGGGCAAGCTCGTCTCCTCCGTGACGGCGGATGCGGCCGCCCGGGCGCTCGCCGAGGGGAGCGGGCTCACGGAGGATTTGCACCTCTACCTGCCGCATGCGCTCGAGGCGGTCCGCCGTGGCGTGGGGCGGGCGCATCTCATCGACCGCGATCTCGACGGCGGCCTCTTGCTCGAATTCTTCACCCATGCCGGCGTGGGAACGCTGGTGACGCGCGATCCGATCTTCCGCTTCCGCGACGCGCGGCCCGAGGACGTGCCGGCGCTCATCGCGCTCATCGCGCCGATGGAGGCCGACGGCACCCTCGTGCGCCGTGACCGTGAGCTGCTGGAAAAGGAGATCGAGCGTTTCTTGCTCGTGGAGTACGACGGCGTGGTGGTGGGTTCCGCCGCCATTTATCCGTTCAGCGAGGAACGGGCGGCGGAGTTGGCGTGCCTGGCGGTAGCCCCGGAGTTCCGCCGCGCGGGGATCGGGGAGGAGCTGCTGCACCGGATCGAGGCGCGCGCTCGGGCGATGGGGCTGGAGCGGCTCTACGTGCTCACCACCCGCACGGCGCATTGGTTCCTCGAGCGGGGTTTTCGCGAGGTGGGGCCCGAGGCCCTGCCGCGGCGCAAGCGCGAGCTCTACAACTATCAGCGCCGCTCGAAAGTGTTCGTCAAAGAATTGATCTGAACCGTGGAGAAAGGAGTATCGATGGCAAGGACCGTGTTTTGCGTGAAACTGGGACGAGAGGCCGAGGGGCTGGAGCGGCCGCCGCTGCCGGGAGCGCTGGGCAAGCGCATCTTCGAGAACGTCTCCAAGCAGGCGTGGCAGGAGTGGCTACGCTATCAGACGATGCTCATCAACGAGAATCGCCTCAACCTGATGGAGCCGTCGGCGCGCAAATACCTGCAGGAGCAGATGGAGCGCTATTTCTTCGGCGAGGGAGCCGACGAGATCGCCGGCTACGTGCCGCCGGATCGATAGGCGATCACTGGGGGGGCTGCGGTTTCGCTTCGGGGGTGTAGCGGATGTCGCGCCCCTCGACGAGATAGACCACCTGCTCGATCACGTTCTTGGCATGATCGCCCACGCGTTCGAGAGACTTGGCGACGAAGACGAGCTCCAGCGAATGCGAGATCGTGCGCGGGTCTTCCATCATGTAGGTGATGAGCTCGCGCAGGATTCCCTTGAACATCGCATCCACCGTGCGATCGTCGGCGAGGATTTCCTGGGCCTGGCTGTCGTCGAGCCGGGCATAGGCGTCGAGCGAGGCATGCAGCATGGCCAGCGTCGTGCGCGTGATGAGCTCGAGCTCGATTGCAGGGGTGAAGGCGGGCGCGGCCTGATAGAGACGGATGCCGCTCTTGGCGATCTTCTTCGCCTCGTCGCCGATGCGTTCGAGGTCCTTGCTGATCTGCAGCGAGGACATGACCAGGCGCAGGTCGGCGGCCGCCGGGGCGTTGCGCACGATGAGCTGGACGCTTTGCTCGAAGACGCGCCGGTCTTCCTCGTTGATCGAGCGCTCCGTCTGCAGCACTTCGTCGAAGAGCGCCTGATCGCCTTTGCGCACACCCTCGACGGCTTTCTCGACCTGGCGCTCGACGGCGCGGCCCATTTCGAGCACGGTCTGGCGCAGCTGGTTGAGCTCGCGGTCGTAAGGGCGGAACGTGTGTTCTTCCATCGTCTTCATAGCTTTCCTCGCGGCGGTGCAGACATTATGGTGGGACGACGTTACCGTTTCGTGACGGCGCGTTCGCGCCGCTGCACGCCCTCGCCGGTGCCAAGCAGCAGCACGTCGGCACGCCGGTGGGCGAAGATGCCGTTGGTGACCACGCCGGGGAGGTCGTTGAGCGCGCTCTCGAGCGCATCCGGGTCGTCGATGACGAGGCCGTGCACGTCGAGGATGGCGTTGCCGTTGTCGGTGACGAAACCGAGGCGACGGCGCGGCTCGCCCCCTAACTCGCGCAGCCGGCGGGAGACGAGCCGCTCGGCCATGGGGATGACTTCGAGGGGCAAGGGGAATCGCCCCAGGCGCTCGACGAGCTTGCGCTCGTCGCAGATGCACACGAAGCGCTCGGCCATGGCGGCGACGATCTTCTCGCGGGTGAGCGCACCGCCGCCGCCCTTGATCATGGCGAAGGCGGGGTCGATCTCGTCGGCGCCGTCGACGTAGAGCGGCACCGTATCGAGCTCGGTGGCGTCGAGCACGGGAATGCCGTAGCGGCGCAGCCGCTCGGTGCTGGCTTCCGAGCTGGAGACGGCCCCGCGGATGCGCTTGCCACTTTGCACCAGGGCGTCGATGAAGAAGTTCACGGTGGAGCCGGTGCCGACCCCGAGGAAGATGTCCTCGGGGACTTCGGCCACGGCGGCCACCGCCGCCAGGCGCTTCAATTCGTCGGCGTGGGTCAGGGCCATCAGCGCAGGCTCGCGGCGTAGTCGGCGAGCGCCGAGATCTCGGTGTCGGTGAGCTTGTTGGCGATCTGGCGCATCATCTGCTCGGGATCGTTGGCGCGCTGCTGCTCGCGGAAGGCCTTGAGCTGCACGACGACGTAGTCGGGGGTCTGGCCGGCGAGCCGGGGATACATGATGGGGATGCCCGCGCCGTTGTTGCCATGGCAGCCGGAGCAGGCGGGCACCGCCTTGTCGGGGATGCCGTAGTGCCAGATCTTCTGGCCGAGGGCGAGGGTTTCCTGGGCCTTGGGTTCGGCCGGGACCTGTTTCTGCTGGGCGAAATATTGAGCCAGCCCGAGCATTTCTTCCTTGGAATACGCCATGACCATCGCGTTCATCGTGGCGTTTTCGCGGGCGATGGGCTTGTCGTCCCAGGCTTTGAAGTCGACGAGCTGCTTGTAGAGGTATTCGGGGTGCTGCCCGGCGAGCTTGGGGTATTCGGGCATGAGCGGGGTGTTGCCGTCGGGCCCGTGGCAGGAGGCGCACACGGTGGTGGCGATTTCCTGCGCGTGAGCGGGGTCGACGGGTTCGGCGGCGTAGACCAGGCCGGAAGCGGCGAGCGCGGTGAGCACGATGGTACGCTTGATCATGGGAATCCTCGACGCGATGGGTGAGAATGTGCAAATTTTGCTATTCTATCGCATCTCCCCGTTTTGCGCAGGCCCGCCTGTCGCCTCTTTCCCATGCCTCTTTTCCGCCATGCCGAGTTCGTCACCTCCATTGCCAAGCCCGCGGGGCTGCCGGCAGCCAAAGGGCCGGAGATCGCCTTCGTCGGACGCTCCAACGCCGGCAAATCCAGCGCGATCAATGCCTTGGTCGGGCACACGCGGCTGGCTTACGTCTCGAAGACGCCGGGGCGGACGCAGTTGCTCAACCTCTTTCGCACGCCGGCGGGGCTCTATCTGGTGGATCTGCCGGGATTCGGCTACGCCAAGGTGCCCGAGGCGATCCGTCGCGGTTGGGCGGAGCTGATCGAGCGTTATCTGCGCGAGCGCGAGGCGCTCGTCGGCCTCATCCACATCATGGACGTGCGCCATCCGCTCACGGCGCTCGACCGGCAGCTGCTCGACTGGTTCCTTCCCAGCGGCAAGCCGGTGCATATCCTCCTCTCGAAAGCCGACAAGCTCTCGCGCGGGGCGCGGGCGGCGACCGTGGTCCAGGTGCGCCGCGCTTTGGCCGCATGGGAGGGGCAGGTGACGGTGCAGGCGTTTTCGGCCCTCAGCAAGCTGGGAGTGGAGGAGGCCGAGGCGGTGGTGCAGGGGTGGTTGGCGGGCGTTCTGCCCGAAACGGCATGAAAACGCCGAGATGCGAAAAAAATGGCCCGAACGCAGGGGGAGGTTCGGGCCATGAACCCGGCGGTATCGCCGGGGTCCCGCTCAACAGGAAGGCTTTGCGGCGGCGCAGGCAGATGGAGCAGAGTTACTTTCATAGAAGGCTTGCACGGGCGAAAGTTCCCGCCGGCGCGGGAATGCCGACAAGGAGCGAATGATGCAGTTTTTCGGTAGGTTTCCCACGACGCGGATGCGTCGCATGCGGGCGTAACGCCGCATTCAGACGCCCCAAGCCATCCCTCATTGTTAGTGCTCCAATGATCACTTCGAGCCTGGGATGCGAGATATGGCGATTCCTGCATCTGATCGATTTGTTGCCTGTTGCGCAACAGGCTAAAATGGACCATGATCAAATCGTTCCGCCACAAAGGCCTGCGCAGATTCTTCGAGACAGGCAGTACCTCGGGCATCCAGGCCAGTCATGCCAAGCGCCTGCGGATGTTGCTCGTCGCTTTGGAGACGGCGCAGACGATCGACGACATGGACATCCCGGGCTTTCGTCTGCATCCGCTCAAAGGCGATTTGGACGGACGCTGGTCGGTTACCGTGAGCGGCAACTGGCGGATGACCTTCGAGTTCCGTGACGGGAACGCGTATGTTGTGGATTACGAGGACTATCACTGATGACCATGCATAACCCCCCTCATCCCGGCGAATTCATCATCGAGGTCTATCTGCAGCCCTATGGCATCAGCGCCCGCGAGCTGGCGCGTCGGCTCGATGTCGCGCCCTCCACCTTGAGCAGAATCCTCAAGGGCAGAAGCAGGGTAACGCCGGACATGGCGCTTCGGCTATCGAAAGTGCTTGGGCGTAGCCCCGAGAGCTGGCTTGCCATGCAAGATGCCCACGATCTCTGGGTTGCTCGCCAGCACACGAATCTCGAACGCGTCAGTAAACTCGAGTTGGTTATGGCCTGACGCGGGCAGGTGGGGGAATATCTTTCTCCACACCCTTTCTCTCAATCTTGACGCCCCCGCGTCTCCCTCGTCTCGCTCGCCGATGCACCGCGGGATCGCATCGCCGCCGCTACAATGAGCCGCACGGCCATGCCCCGATACAGCTACAATAGGCGGCGACATGAACGCCCGCCACGACGCCAACTACAAGCATCTCTTTTCCTCTCCCAAGGTGGTGCGCCACCTCGTCGAGGGGTTTCTGCCCGAAGAGCGTGGTCGCCGCCCATCTGGCTCAAGCGCCAGCAGCGCCCGCGGGATCTGGCCCGAATGGGTGCAGGCACGTTTGCGCATGGCAAACGCTGACGAGATCGACACCTGGCTCGACCGCGTGCTCGATGCGCAGCGGCTGGAAGAAGTGTTCGCAGAAAATCTTTCTGATCTGGGAAAACGCTGACAAGGAGCGAATGATGCAGTTTTTCGGTAGGTTTCCCACGACGCGGATGCGTCGCATGCGGCGCGACGAGTTTTCCCGGCGCTTGATGCGCGAGCACGTGCTCACGGCAGACGATCTGATCCTGCCGGTGTTCGTGCTCGATGGCGAAAACCGCGAGGAGGCGGTGCCTTCCATGCCGGGGGTGAAGCGCCTGTCGATCGACCGCTTGCTCTCGCTTGCCGAAGAGGCGGTCGGGCTGGGTATTCCGGCGCTTGCCCTCTTTCCTGTGATTCCGCCGAGCCTCAAAACTCCGGGTGCGGAGGAGGCGTGGAATCCGGCGGGTCTGGTGCCGCGGGCGGTGCGGGCGCTGAAACAGCGCTTTCCTCAGCTCGGTGTGATCACCGACGTGGCGCTCGACCCCTACACGAGCCACGGGCAGGATGGGTTGATCGCGCCGGACGATCCGCGCGGCTACGTGATGAACGACGAGACGGTGGCCGCCCTCGTGCGTCAGGCGTTGTGTCACGCGCACGCCGGCGCCGACATGGTGGCGCCCTCCGACATGATGGACGGGCGCATCGGCGAGATTCGCCGCGCGCTCGACGAGCAGGGGCTCATCCACGTGCGCATCCTCGCCTATTCGGCGAAATACGCTTCGGCCTTCTACGGGCCGTTTCGCGATGCCGTGGGCTCGGCGGCCAATCTCGGCAAGGGCAGCAAGGCGACCTACCAGATGGATCCGGCCAACAGCGACGAGGCGCTGCGCGAGGTGGCGCTCGATCTCGACGAGGGGGCCGATGCGGTGATGGTCAAGCCGGGCATGCCGTATCTCGACGTGATCCGGCGGGTCAAGGAGACCTTCGGCGTGCCGACGCTCGCCTATCAGGTGAGCGGCGAGTACGCCATGCTCAAGGCGGCTTTCGGCCACGGCTGGCTCGACGAGCAGGCGGCGATGATGGAGTCGCTGCTTGCCTTCAAGCGCGCCGGGGCCGATGCCATCCTCACCTATTTCGCGCTCGAGGCGGCGCGGCTGCTCGCGCGGCGCTGAGGCGGGCGTCGCTCAGGGGCGGCGGTGCAGGCGAATCACCGCGCGCCCGTCGGGCAGCGTCTTGGGCGCTTCTTTCCAGGCGTGTCCAAAGACGAGCTCGACGGTGATGGGAATCGTGCCGTCGGCCTCGCGCCGCGCTTCCAGCGCCGCGAGTGCCCGCTGCCAGCGCTCCTTGCCGGTGAGGGTGTGGCGGCGGTCGCGGCGCGCGTTCGTCGCGCCACTCGCGCGCAGATCCTGCCACAGGCGCGCCGGGTCGCGGTAGCGCAGGGTGAGCATCTGCATGTCCATCACCGGATCGGAAAAGCCGGCGGCCACGAGCAGGTCGCCTACGTCGTGCATGTCGAGAAAGGAATGCACCGCGGTGGGGCCGAGCGCTTCGCGCAGCTCGCGCAGCGTGTCGGGGCCAACGGTGGAGAAGAACACGGTGCCGCCCACGGCGAGCACGCGCTGCCATTCTTTGAGAGCGAGGAGCGGTTCGGAGAGCCAATGCAGCAGCAGGTTGGACCAGAGGAAGTCGACGCTGCCCGTGGCCAGCGGCAGGGCGTGGGCATCGGCTACGAGGGTCTTTGCCGGGTCGCGGCGCACGAGCCGGGCAAGCCAGGAGGATGGGGGGGCGAGGTGCGCGAGCCGCGCCGGGGCGAAGTCGACGGCGATGGCCTCGGCTTGGGGATAGCGCGCGCGTAGCGCCGGCAGGTCGTGCCCGCCGCCCACGTCGAGCAGGCGCCGCGGCGCGATGCGCAGGTAGTCGAGGCGCTCGAACAGGCGCTGGGCCGTTTCCTCGGCAAGGAAACGATTGGAAGGGTAGGCCGCGGCCGTGCGCTCGGCGCGGCGGCGGATCAGGGCGGGGTCGAGGTCGGGGCCGAAGGCGGTGGAGGTGTCGGGCATGTCGTCGGAGGGGAAATGAATCTGCCGGATTTTACGCCGCTCGTCGATTTTTTCCTGCCCTCGCGTTGCGGCCTGTGTGGCCTGGGGGCGACGGTGCGGGGTCTGTGCGCGTCCTGCCGTGGCGAATTTCTGCCGTGGCGGCAGGAAGAGGCGTGCCGGCGCTGCGGCGATCGTCTCACGCCCGCAGAATGCGAAGGAATCTGCGCCCAATGCGCGCTGAAACCGCCGCGCTTCGAAGCCGTTTCGGCGGGATTCTGGTATGAGCCGCCGCTCGATGCGCTCATCCACCGCTTCAAGTACGGTGCCGACCTGCGTCTGGGCCGGGCGCTCGCGCTGGCGATGGCGCAGACGATGCTTCCGCCGCTGGCGATCGACGTCCTGCTGCCGGTACCGCTCGCGCCCCGGCGCCAGCGCTCGCGGGGATTCAACCAGGCGGCGGTGCTCACCCGTGATTTGGGCGCGGCGTGGCGCCTGCCGGTTCTACTCGACGCGGTGCAGCGCCGGCGCGAGACGCCGCACCAGGCCCGTCTGCATGCTTCGGCGCGGCGCGAGAACCTGCGCGGCGCTTTCGCCGTGGAGCGGGCGCGGGCGATTGCCGGGCGCCGGGTGGGCGTGGTTGACGACGTGCTCACCACCGGGGCGACGTTGAACGCGTTGGCGGAGGTCTTGCTGGAATCCGGAGCGGCTGCGGTCCAGGGAATCGTGCTGGCGCGGGCGGCTTCGCCCGTTCGTCTGACGGGGTGACGGGAATGTTCGAGATCGTCCTTTTCCAGCCGGAGATTGCGCCCAACACCGGCAACGTGATCCGGCTGGCGGCCAACACCGGGGCGCGGCTGCATCTGGTGCGGCCGCTGGGATTCGTGCTCGAAGACAAGGGACTGCGCCGCGCGGGGCTCGATTATCACGATCTTGCCCAGGTGATGGTGCACGAGGATTGGGCGGCGTGCCGCGCCTGGCTGGGTACGCGGCGCCGTTTCCTGCTGACGAGCAAAGGCGTGCGCCCCTACGCGGACGTGGCGTTCGCAGCGGGAGACGTCTTCGTCTTCGGCTCCGAGACGCGCGGCGTGCCGTCCGAGGTGGCGGAAGGATTCGCCGAGGCTTCGCGGTTGCGCATTCCCATGCTGCCGGGTAACCGCAGCCTCAACCTGTCGAACGCGGTCGCGCTCGTCGTCTACGAGGCCTGGCGGCAGCAGGGGTTTGCCGGCGGGGGATGAAACGGGCGCTCAGGGGCGCTCGAACTTCGGGTCGCGCGCGAGCAGCGCCTCCACCACCGCCTCGGCGGCGAGATCCGGCTCGAAGAGCAGGCGATGGACGGCTTCGGCGATGGGCATTTCGATGCCGTGGCGCCGGGCGAGCGCCACCGCCGCGCGGGTGGTGGGCACGCCCTCGGCGACGTGCCCCAGTTCGGTGAGGATCTCGGCCAGCGGCTTGCCCGTGGCGCGCATGAGCCCCACGCGGCGGTTGCGCGAGAGCTGTCCAGTCGTGGTGAGGATGAGATCGCCCATCCCTGCCAGTCCCATGAGGGTTTCGTCGCGCCCGCCGAGCGCCCGGGCAAGCCGCGCGATCTCGGCTAGCCCCCGGGTGATCAGGGCGGCGCGGGCGTTGAGCCCGCAGCCCAGGCCGTCGGCCACGCCTGCGGCGATGGCGATGACGTTCTTGAGCGCTCCGCCCACCTCGGCGCCGACCACGTCGTCGTGGGCGTAGAGGCGCAGCCGGGGCTGGTGCAGCTGTTCGACCCAGTGCTTGGCCCAGTGGGCGTCGGCGGCGGCGAGCACCAGGGCGGTGGGGAGGTTGCGTGCCACTTCCAGGGCGAAGCTGGGGCCGGTGAGCACGCCTGCCCGGGGCGGCAGCAAGGTCTCGGGCCATGCTTCGGTGACGATGCGGTGCGGCAGCGCCAGGCGCTCGGGGTCGATCCCCTTGCAGGCCCACAGAAAAGGGAGGTTGGGGCGCTCGCGCGCGAGCGCCGCGACGGTGGCTCCGAGCCCCGCGAGCGGCGTGACGATCAGGGCGAGGTCCGCCCCGGCGAGCGCCTCGGGGAAATCCGCCGTGACGGCGACGTCCTCGGGCAGCGGAACTTCCGGCAGATAGCGGCGATTGCAGCGTTCGTGCGTGATCTGCTGGGCCTGCGCTGGATCGCGGCACCACAGGCGTACGCGGTGGCGGCGCGCCATGGCGATGGCGAGCGCCGTGCCCCAGGCTCCGGCACCGAGCACGGCGAGCTGCATCACAGCCCCCAGACGGCGCTGCGAGGGATGAAGCCTCGCAGCGGGCCGGCGGCGACTTCGGCCCAGCCGTCGCTCGTACCCAGCAGCGCCAGGACGACGTTGCGCTCGACCTCGCAGACGATGGCCGCTGCGGGATCGGGTGCCGAGCGGATTTCGGCACGGTCGACGATGACGATCACCGTGCGCAGATCGTCGAGATTGGCGGCAGGCACCCAGTACAACCCGCCTTCGGCGTCCCGGATCTGCGCCCATTCTCCCCGGTTCTGGATCCATTCCACCGGCGTGCCGGGTAGCAGCGAAAAAACGGGTACCGGCTCGCCGGGTGCGAGATAGGCCGGCGTGAGGGCGGTGACGTGACGATACGTCGCCCCTTCGGCATGGGTGGGGACGGGCGCCACGAAGATCAACGCGGCGGCCAGCCAGGCAAACGCCCGGCTGGGTCCTGTGCCGAGAAGCCCCCCGCCCCGCCGTTTCATCCCGGGCTCACTGCAGGCGCGCTTCGCCCTCGCCGCTCTGGGCGAGTTCGGCTTGGCGCTTCTGCTGCGCGTAGAGCGCTTCGAAATTGACCGGCGCGAGGATCACCGGCTGGAATCCGGCGCGCAGCGACGAGGAGGTGATGGCCTCGCGCGCATAGGGGTAGAGCAGATTGGGGCAGGCGACGAAGAGCAGCGGTTCGAGGTTCTCTTCCGGCACGTTGCGGATCTGGAAGATGCCGGCCTGCGCCGCTTCGATGAGAAAGAGCGTTTTGTCCTGGCCGATCTTGGCGGTGACGGTCACGGTGAGCGTGACGTCGAAGAAGCCCTCGTCGAGGCGCGTGGCAGCGGTGGCCAGTTGGACGTCGATGTTGGGCGTCTCGCGCTCGAGAAAGCATTGCGGCGCGTTGGGGACCTCGATCGAGAGGTCGCGCACGTAGAGTTTTTCCACGCTGAAGATCGGCTGGTCGGAGGTTTGCGTACCGTTGGTGTCGCTCATGGCAGGGTTCCGTAAGAAGGATCAATGGGAAGAGGATGCGCCTTGCAACAGTGCGTCGAGCTTGCCCTGGCGTTCGAGCTCGTAGAGATCGTCGCAGCCGCCGACGTGGGTCTCGCCGATGAAGATCTGCGGCACGGTGCGCCGACCGGTGAGGCGCATCATTTCGTCTCGTTGCGCCGGGTCGCGGTCGATCAGGATCTTTTCGATCTCGGTCACGCCCTTGCGCCGCAGGAGTTGTTCGGCCCGGACGCAGTAGGGGCAGACCTGGGTGGCGTACATGCGCACTTTGGGGGATGGGCTCATTTCTTCTTCCTCGAGGATTCGCTCTCGAGCGGCAGATTGGCCTTGCGCCAGGCATCGATGCCGCCGGCGAGCGTGTAGGCGTGGGGGAAACCCGCGGCGCGCAGCTTCTTGCAGGCGGTGGCCGAACGCGCGCCGCTGTCACAGTAGAGAATGAGATGGCGCGAGCGCATCTGCTCGATGCGATGGTCTTCCAGGAGGCGCTCGGCGGGGACGTGGAGGGCGTTGGGCAGGTGCGCCTTACGGTAGTCGGCTTCGCTGCGGATGTCGACGAAGACGGCATCTTCGCGGTTGACCATGACGACGGCCTGGGTCGGCGTGACGCGGCTGTCGTCGGTGGCACTGCGCACCGTCTCGACGATCCACCACAGGCCGCTTGCCACGGCGAGCAAGGCCCAGTGCCAGTTTTGCACGAGAAATTCCTGCAACATTGCCTCCTTTCGCGACGGGATGGAACGGCGCACGTGCGGCGGCTGCGATAAAATGCTCGGCTCGATCGTGGTGTGCAGCTGCCGTCGCCCGAGCGCCGATCGAGGTGTCCAATCATATCAGAGGATGATCATGTACAAGATCGTGCTGTTGCGTCATGGCGAATCCACCTGGAACAAGGAGAACCGCTTCACCGGCTGGACCGACGTCGATCTCACGGAGAAAGGCGTCGAAGAGGCGCGCGCGGCCGGGCGGCTGCTGCGCGAGCGGGGGTTTTCCTTCGATCGGGCGTTTACCTCGGTGCTGAAACGGGCGAACAAGACGCTCAACCTCGTGCTCGAAGAGCTCGATCAGCTGTGGCTTCCGGTGGAGCATTCCTGGCGCCTCAACGAGCGCCACTACGGCGCGCTGCAGGGGCTGGACAAGGCCGAGACGGCGGCCAAATACGGCGACGAGCAGGTGCTGCTGTGGCGCCGCTCTTACGATGTTCCTCCGCCGCCGTTGCCCGAGGGTGATCCGCGCATCACCGCCGACGATCCGCGCTACTGGGATCTGCCCAAGGCCGAGTTTCCCCGCACCGAATGCCTCAAGGATACGGTGGCGCGCTTCGTTCCTTACTGGCAGACGGTGATCGTGCCGCGCATTCTCGCCGGGGAGCGTATCCTCATCGCGGCGCATGGCAACAGCCTGCGTGCGCTCATCAAATACCTCGACGAGGTGTCGGATCAGGACATCGTCGGGCTCAACATTCCCACCGCCCAGCCGCTCGTCTATGAGCTGGACGAGAGCTGCCGGCCGCTCAAGAGCTATTACCTCGCCGACGAGGAGACGATCAAGGCGCAGCAGGCGGCCGTGGCGGCGCAAGGGCGCGCGAAAAAGTGAACCGAATGCATCGGACGGCGCACCGATGATCGGGCGCAGACTGGCCGTTTCAGTAGGGTTCATTCTGCTGGCCGCGGCCGTCGTGCCCGCCCATCCGGCCGGGGCGCCGCAGGGAGAGGGGCTCGGGGAGAAACGCTCCGAGCTGCAGAACCTGCAGCGCGAGATGCAGCGCATCGACCGTGAAGTGCGCCAGACCGAGTCGCGCCGTCGGGAGACCGAGGCGAAGCTGCAGGAGGCCGAACGGGCGGCCAACGCCTCGGCACGCAAGCTGGAGCGGCTGCGCGCGGAAGAAGAGGCCCTGTCGGCGCGTATCGCCGAGAACGAGGCGACGCTGGCGGAGCTGGAACGCTCGATCGCCCGGCATCAAGAAGAGGTGGCCGCGTGGGCGCGGGAGTATTACCGCCGCCAGCGACCGCTCGATCCGATTTTCTCCAGCGAAGATCCGGCCGAGGCAGGGCGACGGGCGCACTATCTGGAGCTTCTCGCCGCCGATCGGGCCCGGCGCATCGCCGCCTTGCGCGAGCAGCAGTCCCGCGCGGCGGCGCTGCGCACGGAGCTCAAGCGCCGTCAGGAGCGTCTGGTGCAGGTGAGGGAAGAGGCGGCGCAGGAAGCGGACCGTTGGCAGGCCCTGGCACAACAGCGGCGGCAGCTGCGCGAGGAGTTGGCGCAACAGCTCCAGGCGGCGAAAGATCGCAAGCGCGAGATCGAGGCGGATGCCGCGGCGCTCACGCAGCTGGTGCGTCGGCTGGAAGCCCAGGAACGGGCACGACGCGAGGAAGAGGCGCGGCAGGAGCGCCTGCGGCGGGAGGAAGAAGCAAGACGCGAGCGTGAGCGGCGCGAAGCGGCGCGGCGCGCGGCGCTACAGGCCAAGCGCGAGGCGAGCAGTGCGTCTCCGGCTGAATCTTCGGCATCGCCGCCATCGCCGAAGCCCCCGGAAGACGAGGCTCCTTCCCGCCCGGCGCGGCGCCTCGCCGATGCATCGGCCGCCGGAACCCCCCTTTCCGGGCTGCACGGCCGTCTGGGCTGGCCGGTGCAGGGCAATCTTCAGGGGCGCTTCGGTGCGTCCCGCCCCGAAGGAGGGACGTGGCGCGGGGTGTTCATCGCCGCCGGGGCGGGACAGCCGGTACGGGCGGTGGCCGACGGCGTGGTCGCCTACGCCGACTGGCTGCGCGGTTATGGTAATCTGATCATCCTCGATCACGGGGGCGGCTATCTCACCGTCTATGCCAATGCGGACTCCCTGTTGCGCGAGCCGCAGCAGCGGGTGCGGGCCGGAGAGACGATCGCCACCACAGGGACGAGCGGCAACATGGGCCGCTCGGGGTTATACTTTGAAATCAGGCACAATGGCGAGCCGCTCGATCCCCTGCGATGGATCGGCGGCTGACACAATCTCGGGGTGATGCGAATGCGGCGCTGGATCAGTCGGGTTTCCTTGTTGGTGGTCGCGGTGGTGGGCGGCGTCCTGCTCACGCTCAATCTGTCGGCCTGGGCCGAGCGCAACGCCTCGCCCGCCTTGCCGCTCGAGGATCTGCGGGCGTTCGCCGAGGTCTACGACGCAGTCAAGAAGGGCTACGTCGAGCCGGTGGAGGATCAAAAGCTCATCACCGAAGCCATTCGCGGCATGGTGAGCGGCCTCGATCCGCATTCGGCCTATCTCGACCCCGAAGAATATCAGGAGCTGCAGGTCGGCACCCAGGGAGAATTCGGCGGCCTGGGCATCGAGGTCGGCATGGAAGACGGTTTCGTCAAGGTCGTCTCGCCGATCGAGGATACCCCGGCCTTTCGTGCCGGCATCAAGGCGGGCGATCTGATCGTGAAAATCGACGAGACGCCGGTCAAGGGCATGAGCCTGCGCGATGCGGTCAAGCGCATGCGCGGTAAACCCGGCACCAAGGTGAAACTCACCATCGTGCGCAAGGAGGTCGACAAGCCCATCGTGCTCACGCTCACGCGCGAGGTGATCACCGTGCGCAGCGTCAAGAGCAAGCGCGACGAGGGCATCGCTTACGTGCGCGTGACGCAGTTCCAGGAAAACACCGGTCCCATGCTCGTCGATCATCTGCGCAAGCTGCGCCAGGATGGGGCGCTGCAGGGCGTGATCCTCGACCTGCGCAACGATCCGGGCGGCCTGCTCAATGCGGCGATCGGCGTGTCCGGCGCCTTCCTGCCCGACGACGCCCTGGTGGTGAAAACCTCCGGCCGCCTGCCGGACTCGCAGCGTGAATACCGTGTGCGCCCGTCCGATTATCTGCGCGGACCCCGCGAGCGCGACTATCTCGCCGACCTGCCGCCGGAGTACCGCTCCGTGCCGATGGTGGTGCTGGTCAATGGCGGATCCGCGTCGGCTTCCGAGATCGTGGCGGGTGCCTTGCAGGATCATGGCCGGGCCAAGATCATGGGAACGCGCTCGTTCGGCAAGGGCTCGGTGCAGACCATCCTGCCGCTCAACAACGGCGCGGCGCTCAAGCTCACCACGGCGCTCTACTACACGCCCAGCGGCCGCTCCATTCAAGCCAAGGGGATCGAACCGGACTTCGTCGTCGAAGAAACCGAGAAAGGGGCGGCGCGCTTCCTGCGCGAGGCCGACTTGCAGCAGCACCTCGAACTCGACGGCAAAGGTGTCAAACGGGCGGGGTCCGGCGAGACGGCGACCGGTGAGGACAAGGAGGAGGCGCCGGCCGAAGAGCCCGACATGCCGCCGAAATTCGAGTACGGTTCGGCCGAAGACCGGCAATATCAGGCAGCCTTGAAGTGGCTGCGCGAAGGGGTGGCGCCGCCTGCGCCGCCGGCCGAGACCTCCGCCCTCGGTCAGGCTCCGAAAGCGGCGAAACGCTGACCCGTCCGATGGACGACGCGGCGCTGCTGCGCTACAGCCGCCACCTGCTCCTGCCCGAGATCGGCATCGAAGGGCAGGAGCGCATCGCACAGGGCAAGGTGCTGATCGTCGGGGCGGGCGGCTTGGGCTGCCCGGCGGCGTGGTATCTCGCCTCGGCCGGTATCGGCCGGCTGTTTCTCGCCGACGATGACGTGGTCGATGCCACCAACCTGCAGCGCCAGACGCTCTACGACGAAAGCACCCTTGGTCAGCCCAAGGTGCTGGCGGCACAGACGGCGCTCGCCCGCGTCAATCCGCTGGTCGAGGTGGTGCCGCTGCAGACGCGGCTCGAGGGTGAGCGCTTGGCACAGGCGGTGGCGGAGGTCGACCTGGTGCTCGATTGCAGCGACAACTTCCCCACGCGCCACGCCGTCAACCGCGCCTGCGTGGCGGCCGGAAAACCGCTATTTTCCGGCTCGGCGATCCGTTTCTCGGGGCAGATCGCCGTGTTCGACCGGGCGGGGCGCGGCGGGCCGTGCTACCGCTGCCTTTTTCCCGAAGAGGCCGAGGACGAGGAGCTGCGCTGCGCCGTGATGGGCGTGTTCGCGCCGCTCACCGGCCTCATCGGCACGGCGCTCGCCGCCGAGGCGATCAAGTGGCTCGCGGGACTGGGGGCGGCGCTTTCCGGCAGGCTGGTGCTCTTCGATGCCTTGACGATGCAGTGGCGCAGCTTGAACGTGGCGCGCGACCCCTCATGTCCGGTCTGTGGGGCGCAGGCGCAGGCGTAGGTCTTCGCCCAGGCGTTTCGTCTCTTCCACGCGAAAGCGCGGTGCTTCTTCGAGCGTGCCCGGTTCGGGCAGGGCGAAGAGGGCGCGCGCCTGATTCCCGAGCACGCAAGGGGCGGCGTAGTGCAGCCATTCATCGACGAGCCCCGCGGTGAGGAAGGCGGCGTTCGCCGTGGCGCCGGCTTCGATCAGGACTTCGTTGATTTCGTTTGCCCCTAGCCAACGGGCGAGCGCCGCGAGATCGATGCGCCCAGCGGCGTCGGCCGGCAAGCGGATGACGCGATGCCCCCGGGCTTCGAGGCGGGCGCGTTTTTCCGCTTCTTCCCGTACCGTGAAGATCCACACCGGCTCGCCGTGCAGCAGACGGGCGGATTCGGGCAGGCGCAAGGTGCTGTCGAGCACGGCGCGGCGCGGAGCGCGTCGGCAGGGGACGTGGCGCACCGTGAGCTCGGGATCGTCGGCGAGCACGGTGGCGATGGTGGTGAGCACGAGGCAGGAGCGGGCGCGCCAGCGGTGCACGTCGCGTCGGGCGGCTTCGCCCGTGATCCAGCGGCTGCGCCCGTCGGCGAGCGCGGTGCGTCCGTCGAGCGTGGCGGCGGTCTTCAGACGGAACCAGGGCCGGCCCTGGGTCATGCGGGTGAGAAACCCCCGGTTGAGCTCGGCGGATGCTTCGGCGCACAGCCCGACGTCGATGGCAATGCCCGCCTGGCGCAGGCGTTCGATTCCCTTGCCGGCCACGCGCGGGTTGGGATCCTGCAGGGCGACGACGACGCGGGCCACGCCGGCGGCGACGAGCGCGTCGGCGCAGGGCGGAGTGCGGCCGTGATGGCTGCAGGGTTCGAGCGTCACGTAGCAGGTGGCGCCGCGCGCGGCCGCTCCCGCCTGGCGCAGGGCGTGGATTTCGGCATGCGGTTCGCCGGCGCGCTCGTGCCACCCTTCGCCGAGCAGCCGTCCGTCGGAGGAGACGATGACGCAGCCGACGCGCGGATTGGGCGTGGTGGTCTCCAGCCCCTTGCGCGCGAGCCGCAACGCCCGGCGCATCCAGTAGGAATCGTCAGGAGCGGGCGAGGTCGGCGGCATCGTCGTCGGTGTGCTTCTCGCTGCGCTTGCGCCGGGCGCTTGCCTGCACGTCGCGGATGAGTTCGGCGAACTTGCCCACGTCCTCGAAATTGAGGTAGACCGAGGCGAAACGCACGTAGGCGACTTTGTCGAGGCGCTTCAAGGCGTCCATCACCATCTCGCCGATCATGGTACTGGGGACTTCGCTCGCGCCGCTCGAGAGGAGCTCCGCTTCGATGCGCTCGATGGTGCGTTCGATCGTCTCGGCGGGCACGGGGCGCTTGCGCAAGGCCAGCCGCAAACTGGCGGTGAGCTTTTCCCGGTCGAAGTCCTCGCGCGAGCCGTCGCGCTTGACGACGACCGGGGGCTTGAGATCGACCCGTTCGTAGGTGGTGAAACGGCGCTGGCAGTTGGCGCAGCGGCGGCGGCGACGCACGACGCTGCCGTCGTCGCCTTCGCGCGTATCGAGCACCTGCGTGTCCGCGTCACCACAGAAAGGGCATTTCATCGCGAGGAATCAATGCTCGTAGACGGGGAAACGACGGCAGAGCTCGGCCACTCGTTCCCGCACGCGGGCGAGCACGGTTTCGTCGCTCGGCGCATCGAGCACGTCGGCGATGAGGTGCGCGACCTGTTCGGCTTCGAGTTCGCCAAAGCCGCGGGTGGTCATGGCCGGGGTGCCGATGCGGATGCCCGAGGTGACCATGGGTTTTTCCGGGTCGTTGGGAATGGCGTTCTTGTTGACCGTGATGTGAGCCCGCCCCAGCGCCGCTTCGGCGTCCTTGCCCGTGACGCCCTTGGGACGCAGGTCGACGAGGAAGAGGTGCGATTCGGTGCGGCCGGAGACGATGCGCAGGCCCCGCTCGTTGCCGAGCACGCGCGCCATCACCTGGGCGTTGAGCACGACCTGTTCCTGATAGCGCTTGAACTCGGGACTCATGGCTTCCTTGAAGGCCACGGCCTTGGCAGCGATGACGTGCACGAGGGGACCGCCCTGCAGGCCGGGAAAGATGGCGGAGTTGATCGCCTTTTCGTGCTCGGCTTTCATGAGGATGACGCCGCCACGCGGCCCGCGCAGGGTTTTGTGCGTGGTGGAGGTGACGACATCGGCGTGCGGTACGGGATTGGGATAGAAACCGGCGGCGATGAGGCCGGCGTAGTGGGCCATGTCGACCCAGAAGATCGCCCCCACATCGCGGGCGACCTTGGCGAAACGTTCCCAGTCGATGCGAAGCGAATAGGCCGAGGCGCCGGCGACGATGATCTTGGGTTTGTGCTCGTGCGCCAGCCGCTCCATGCGGTCGTAGTCGATCTCCTCGCGCTCGTTGAGCCCGTAGGCGACGACGTTGAACCATTTGCCGGAGAGGTTGAGCGGCATGCCGTGCGTGAGGTGTCCGCCCTCCGCCAGGCTCATGCCCATGATGGTGTCGCCGGGCTTGGCGAAGGCCATGAGCACCGCCTGGTTCGCCTGCGAGCCGGAGTGGGGCTGCACGTTGGCGGCTTCCGCGCCGAAGAGTTTCTTCAGCCGCTCTATGGCCAGGCGCTCGATGACGTCGACGTGTTCGCAGCCGCCGTAGTAGCGCTTGCCGGGATAACCCTCCGCGTACTTGTTGGTGAGCTGCGAGCCCTGCGCCTGCATGACAGCGTAGGAGACGTAGTTCTCGGAGGCGATGAGTTCGATGTGCTCTTCCTGCCGGCGGTTTTCGGCTTCGATCGCGGCGAAGAGCTCCGGGTCGACCTGGGCGAGGCCATCGGCTTTGCGGAACATGGGGGACTCCGTCGGGGTTCGGAAACGGGAAATTCTAGCACGGGGCGCGGGGTCACATCGCGGCGATCTCGTCGCGCGCCGGCGCTTCGAGGTGCGAGGTCTCGGCCCAGGCGAGGATGGCGCGCTGCTGCCCCCAGCGCACCCACGACAGGCCGCAGTTGGGGATGGGGAAGTCGCGCTTGCGCTCGAGCGGCAGCCCCTCGACGTGGCGGCGCACGGCGTCGAGCACGCCGCCGTGGGTGACGAGGAGCACGGCTTCACCGCGATGGGCGCGGGCGAGTTCGTCGAGCGTGCGGCCGATGCGGGTGAAGGTTTCGAGAAGCGCTTCACCGCCGGGCGGTCGGTAGTGGGGATCACGGCTCGCGTAGCGGGCGTAGCCTTGGGGATCGAGCCGTTCGGCTTCTTCGGGCAGAAGGCCCTGGAAGTGGCCGCAGTGCCGCTCGCGCAGGCCCGGATGCGGCTGAAGGGGCGCGTCTTCGCCGAGGATGAGGCGGGCGGTCTCGAGCGTGCGCGCGAGGTCGCTCGCATAGTGCGCGGCAAAAGGGATTCCGGCAAGGGCACGGCGCACCGCCAGCGCCTGGCGGCGGCCGGTGTCGTTGAGCGGCACGTCGAGATGCCCCTGGATGCGCTTGTCGCGGTTCCAGTCGGTTTCGCCATGGCGCACCAAGCAAAAGAGCGCGTCGTCGCCATCGGGCAACGGAAAGGGAAGTGTTCGTTTCATACGAGGGTTTCGGTCACGTCGGGATGGGAGAGGAAGGCGCGCGGGCTCGCGCTCGCGCCGTAGGCGCCGGATTGATAGACCACGAAGAGATCGCCCGGTTCGGCCGGCGGCAGCAGCACCTCTTGGGCGAGGATGTCGAGTGGGGTGCACAGCGGCCCGACCACGGTGACCCGTTCGCTCGCCGGCAGGTGCATCTTGTTGCCGATCGCCACGGGGTAGTTCTTGCGGATCACCTGGCCGAAGTTGCCGCTCGCGGCCAGATGCTGGTGCAGGCCGCCGTCGACCACGAGGAAGGTGGTGTCGCGCGAGCGTTTCTTGTCGAGCACGCGGCAGACGTAGAGGCCTGCCTCGCCTACGAGGTAGCGCCCCAGTTCGATGACGAGCTCGGTTGCGGGCAGGAGACGGTGCAGCTCGGCGGCGAGCGCGCGCAGGTTCTCGCCCACCGGTTCGAGCGCGAGCGGCTGCTCGCCGGGAAAATAGGGGATGCCGAACCCGCCGCCGAGGTTGAGCCAGCGCGGCGGCGCAGGGAGCCGTTCGGCAAGGCGCACGAGGCGATCGAAGGAAGCGCGCTGCACGGCCACGAGCGTTTCGGCATCGAGGATCTGCGAGCCGGCGTAGAGGTGCAGCCCCTCGAGGGCGAGGCCGGCAGCCTGGAGGGATTCGAGCAGGGCGGGAGCGCGCTCGAGGTCGATGCCGAAGGGTTTGGCCCCGCCGCCCATCTTCATGCCGGCGCGCTTGAGCTCGAAATCGGGGTTGAGGCGCAGCGCGAGGTGCGGTGCGATGCCGAGCGACTCGGCGTGGGCGAGCACGCGCGGCAGTTCGCGCTCGGATTCGAGCGTGATCGTGATCTCCGCGGCCAGCGCCTGGCGCAGCTCTTCGTCGCGCTTTCCGGGACCGGCAAAGGCGATGCGCTCGGGGGCGATGCCGCAGTCGAGGGCAAGCGCCATCTCGCCGCCGGAGGCCACGTCGAAACCGTCGGTCTCGCGCGCGAGCAGCGCCACGAGCGGCGGGAAGGGGTTGGCCTTGATGGCGTAGTGCAGGCGCACTTCGGGTCCGATCGCCGCGCGCACGCGGGCCACGCGCGCACCTATCCGGCTTCGGTCGTAGGCGTAGAAAGGCGTGCGGCCGACGCGCTCGGCGAGCCGGGTGAGCGGCAGTCCGCCCACGGTGAGCTCACCGCGCGCATCGACGGGAAATTCGCGCATCGGTGCGTGTTCCGGGATCATACTTGCGTCTGGGTCTTGGCGTAGCGGGCGAGCCGTTCGCGGATCGCCGGCCGGTCGAGCTTGCCGTTGGGGTTGCGCGGCAGGGGCTGATCGGACAGGAGGAAGACCTGCGGCATCTGGTAGGGCGGCAGGTGCTGGCGGCAATGGCGGCGCAGGGCTTCCAGGTCGAAGGGTTCGACCGCCGGCTGCAGCGCCACGGCGATGATCTGGCCGAGCCGCTCGTCTTCCAGCCCGCAGGCGCAGCACTCGCGCACGAGCCCGGAGGCGATGAGCGCTTCTTCGATCTCGGTGGGGCTGACGCGATAGCCGGAGGTCTTGATCATCTCGTCGCGCCGCCCTGCGAAATAGAGATACCCTTCTTCGTCGAGCCAGCCGTAGTCGCCGGAGTAGACCGCCCACTCGCGCGCCGGCACTGGCGACGGACGCGGATCGACGGCAGGGGGTAGCGGCCGGAACCGTTCGGCGGTGCGCTCGGGGTCGTTCCAGTAGCCCTGCGCCACCAGGGGACCGCTCTGCACGATCTCGCCGACTTCGCGCGGGGCGCAGGGGGTGCCGTCCTCGCGCAGTACGAACACTTCGGCGTTGGGAATGGCGCGGCCGATCGAGTCGGGTCGGCGGTCGATTTCTTCCGGCGGCAGGTAGGTGGCGCGGAAGGCCTCGGTGAGGCCGTACATCAGATAGGGTTTGGCTTGGGGCGCGAGGGCGCGCAGGCGCTCGAGCACGCGTCGCGGCAGTTTTCCGCCGGTATTGGCGAAATAGCGCAGGTGGGCGGCGACAGGAGCCGGCCAGTCGAGCTCGGCGAGCGCCACCCACAGCGGCGGCACGGCGGTGAGCCCGGTGACGCGCTCGCGCTCCATGGTGCGCAGCACGTCGACGGGCAGCAGGTAGTTGAGCAGCACCACCCGCGCTCCGGCGCAGAAGGCCGTGGTGAGCTGGGAAAAGCCCGCGTCGAACGAGAGCGGCAGCGCCGCGAGCAGCACGTCTTCGGGGGAATTTTCCAGATAGCTCGCCACCGATTGGGCTCCGGCGACGAGGTTGCGGTGCGACAGCACCACGCCCTTGGGGCGCCCCGTGCTGCCGGAAGTGTAGAGGATGGCGGCGACGTCGTTCTCGGTGGCGGGCGGCGCGGCGAAGGCACCGGCCTGCGCCAGGCATTCGCGCCAGGAATGGGCCTCGGGCGGTACGCCCTGGCCCGGTTCATCCACGGCGAGCACCCCCGGCGCCACGCCTTCGGGCCAGGGCAGCAGGGTGCGCAGGCGCGTGGGGGCGGAGACGAGGCAGCGCGCGCCGCTGTCGCGCAGCAGGTAGTGCACCTGCTCGGCCTTGAGGAGGGGGTTGATCGGCACGAAGATGGCGCCGGCGGCGGCTGCGCCGAAACAGGCGATGACCGTCTCGGGCCGTTTGTCGAGCCAGACCGCGACGCGATCGCCGCGGCGGATGCCCAGCGCCTGCAGCGCCGCGGCGCAGCGTTCGATCTCCCGCGCGAGCCGGGCGTAGGTGAGGTGCTCGCTGCCAGAGGTGAGCGCCCGGGCATCAGGGCGCCGTTCAGCGTGGTAGCGCGGCAGATGCCACAGCAGGAACGGTGGATGCATGGCGGAGCGACCTCCCTTTATAATGATCGTTTCGCCGCCCGTGGGCGGCGTTGCTGGAATGAAGGGGAACGAGGTTGGACATCGAAACGAGGATCCTCGAAATCTTGGGCGAGGCGCTCGAATTGCCACCGCAGCGTCTGGTCGAACTCGGCCGCGACAGCGCTCTTTTGGGAGCCATTCCCGAGCTCGATTCCATGGGCGTGCTCGCCGTGATCCATCTCCTCGAAGAGCGTTTCGGGTTCATCATAGGCGACGAGGAGATCGACGGCACCACCTTCGCCACGCTCGGCACGCTCGCCGACTTCGTGGCGGAGAAGCTCGGCGGCTGAGCCGCCGCCATCCTCCACCTACTCGGCCCGGATCATCGTGCCGACCCCATGGTCGGTGAGGATCTCGACGAGCAGCGCGTGCTCGACGCGCCCGTCGATGATGTGCACCGAGCGCACGCCGTTCCTGGCCGCTTCCAGCGCGGAGGCGATCTTGGGCAGCATCCCGCCCGAGAGCGTGCCGTCGGCCACCAGTTCGTCGATCCGGCTCGGCGTGAGCCCCGTGAGGAGATTGCCGTTCTTGTCGAGCACGCCGGGGGTATTGGTCATGAGGATGAGTTTTTCGGCGCGCAGCACCTCGGCGAGTTTGCCCGCCACCAGGTCGGCGTTGATGTTGTAGGTCTGACCTTCCTCATCGACGCCGATCGGGGCGATCACGGGGATGAAGTCGCCGCGATCGAGGAACTGGATGATCGAAGGGTCGATATGGCTCACCTCGCCCACCTGGCCGATGTCGATGAGCGCTTCGCCGTCGTCGCGCTGGCGCAGGCGCATGCGGCGGGCGCGGATGAAGCCGCCGGCGTCCTTGCCGGTGAGACCGACCGCCTTGCCGCCGTGCCGGTTGATGAGGTTGACGATCTCCTTGTTCACCTGGCCGCCGAGCACCATCTCGACCACGTCCATGGTCTCGGCGTCGGTGACTCGCATCCCCTGGATGAATTCCCCTTTCTTGCCGATGCGTTCGAGCAGGCGCTCGATCTGCGGCCCGCCGCCGTGCACCACCACCGGGTTCATGCCGACGAGCTTCAAGAGCACCACGTCGCGCGCGAAGCTGTCTTTGAGGCGCTCGTCGGTCATGGCGTTGCCACCGTACTTGATGACGAGCGTCTTGTCGAAGAACTGGCGGATGTAGGGCAGCGCCTCGGCGAGCACGTCGGCTTTCTGCGCGGCGGTGAGCGGTTCTCGGGTCATCGCGTCGTCCTTGGGTTTGGCGGAATCAGGCGTTCTTGGCCGGTTTTTCCGGTTCGATGCGCAGGCGGATGTGCAGCTCGCGCAGCTGTTTCTCATCGACCGGGCTGGGGGCATGGGTGAGCAGGCACTGGGCGCGCTGCGTTTTCGGGAAGGCGATCACGTCGCGGATCGATTCGGCGCGCGCCATCATCGCCACGATCCGATCGAGCCCGAAGGCGAGGCCGCCGTGGGGCGGAGCGCCGTACTTGAGCGCGTCGAGCAGGAAGCCGAACTTGGCGCGCGCCTCCTCCTCGCCGATGCCGAGCACGGCAAAGACGCGTCGCTGCACCTCCTCGCGGTGGATGCGCACCGAACCGCCGCCGATCTCCCAGCCGTTGAGCGCCAGGTCGTAGGCCTTGGCGCGCACGCTGCCCGGGTCGGATTCCAGTCGCTCGAGGTCTTCGTCCTTGGGTGAGGTGAAGGGGTGGTGTAGCGCCGTCCAGCGCTTTTCTTCCTCGTCGTATTCGAACATGGGAAAATCGGTGATCCACACCGGCGCCCAGTCGGCCCCCGTGAGGAAGCCTTTCTCGTGCCCGATCTTGGTGCGCAGCGCCCCCAGCGCATCGTAGACCACTTTGGGCTTGTCGGCGCCGAAAAAGATGAGATCGCCGCTTTGCGCGCCGGTGCGCTCGAGGATGGCGCGCAGGGCCTGTTCGTGCAGGTTCTTGACGATGGGGGATTGCAAGCCGGTTTCGTCGGGGCGACTCGCGTCGTTTACCTTGATGTAGGCAAGCCCCTTGGCACCGTAGATGCCGACGAATTTGGTGTACTCGTCGATCTCGCCTCGGGTGAGCTGCGCCCCGCCGGGGATGCGCAGCGCCATCACCAGACCGCCGGAATTGGCCGGGCCGGAGAAGACCTTGAAAGCGACGTCGCGCACGGCGTCGGTGACGTCGGTGAGCTCCAGCGTCACGCGCAGGTCGGGTTTGTCCGAACCGAAACGCGCCATCGCCTCGGCATGGCTCAGGCGCGGGAAGGGATCGGGCAGCCGCACGCCGAGCGCCTCGGCGAAGACCTCGCGGATCATGGCTTCGGCGAGTGCCGTGATCTGCGCTTCCGTCATGAAGGAAGTCTCGATATCGACCTGGGTGAATTCGGGCTGACGGTCGGCGCGCAGGTCTTCGTCGCGGAAGCACTTGGTGATCTGGTAGTAGCGGTCGAACCCCGAGACCATCAGCATCTGCTTGAAGAGCTGGGGCGACTGCGGCAGGGCGTAGAAGTGGCCAGGATGCACGCGCGACGGCACGAGGTAATCACGCGCACCCTCGGGGGTGCTGCGCGTGAGCATGGGCGTTTCGATGTCGACGAAACCGTGCGCGTCGAGGAAACGGCGGAAGGCCCGGGCGGTGCGGTAGCGCAGCATGAGGTTCGTCTGCATCACGGGGCGACGCAGATCGATGACGCGGTGCGTCAGGCGCACCGTCTCCGAAAGGTTGGTCTCGTCGAGCTGAAAAGGCAGGGGCGCGGCGGCGTTGAGCACTTCCAGCTCGCGGCACAGCACCTCGATCTCGCCGGTGGGCAGATTCGGGTTCTCGGTACCCGCAGGGCGGCGCCGCACCGTGCCGGTGACGCGCACGACGTATTCGTTGCGCAGGGATTCGGCGGTGCGGAACGTCTCGGGGGAGTCGGGATCGCAGACGATCTGCACCAGCCCCTCTCGGTCGCGCAGGTCGAGGAAGATGACGCCGCCGTGATCCCGTCGGCGATGGACCCAGCCGCAGAGGGTGACGGTCTGGTCGAGGTGTTCGGCGTTGATTTGTCCGCAGTAGTGGGTGCGCATGGACGATCCGTTTCGTTCGAAGGGTGAAATTGTCATGTCCCCGCGTCGGGGGAATGAGCCGAGGAAGACATCGCCGTCGGCGTGATGGTGCCCAAAGAGATCACGTACTTGAGCGCTTCGTCGATGCCGAGCTCGAGCGGGATGACCTCGCTCTCGGGCACCAAGAGAAGGAAACCGGAGGTGGGGTTGGGGGTGGTCGGTACATAGACGGCGATCATGGGTTCGGAGACGCCGGTGCCGCCGATCACCGTTGCCGGGGGTTCCCCGGTGACGAAGGCGACGGTCCAGGCACCGCGGCGGGGATATTCGACGAGCACGGCGGTGCGAAAGGCCTGGCCGCCTTCGGAGAAGAGCGTTTCCGAAACTTGCTTGACGCTCGAATAGAGGCTCTTGACGATGGGGATGCGCCGGATGAGCGCCTCCCACAGCTCGATGAGGCGCTGCCCGAGCACGTTGGCAGCGACGATGCCAGTGGCGAAGACCAGACTTACCGCGGCCACGACGCCGAGCCCCGGGATGCGGTAGCCCAGCAGCGTCTCGGGTCGCCAACGCTCGGGCAGCCAGTCGATGAGGGTATCGAGCGTGCCGACGATCCAGGCGAGGACGGCGAAGGTGACGACGATGGGCAGCCAGACGAGCAGACCCGTCACGAAGTAGCGGCGCATCGTCGTCCTCGTTCCTTTCGCCCGTCAGGCTCAGTGGCAGCCGCAGGCGCCGCCGCAGCAGCCCCCTCCGGCCGTGGCGGCGGTTTTTTCGCCACCTTCGCTGGAGGAGGATGTGCTCGATGAGCCGCCTCCCTTGAAGTCGGTGGCGTACCAGCCGCTGCCTTTCAGCTGGAAGCCGGCGGCGGAGACGAGTTTGGCGTAGTGAGTGCTGCCGCAATCGGGGCAGCGGGTGATTGGCGCATCGCTGAGTTTCTGCAGGTGCTCGTGTTGGGCGCCGCAATCGGCGCAGCGGTATTCATAGATGGGCATCGCCGAGTCTCCTTGGTTGGAACGACGTGGAACCGATGCAGACAAACGAGGAAGTCTACCGCAAAATGGGGGCGCCGAGCCACCAGTGCAAGATCTCGCGTCCCCCAAGCAAGGCGATGACGCCGCCGGCGGCGAGAAAAGGGCCGAAAGGCAGAGGCTCTCCTTCCTTCAGACGCCCCAGTGCCTTGAGCGAGACCCCGATCACGGCGCCGGCAAGCGAGGAGAGCAGCAGCACGAGGGGAAGCGCCGTCCAGCCGAGCCAGGCGCCGATGGCGGCGAGCAGCTTGAAGTCGCCGTAGCCCATGCCTTCCTTGCCGGTGAGGAGTTTGAAGAGCCAATAGATGCTCCACAGGACCAGATAACCGGCCACCGCCCCCAGTACGGCATCGGGCAAGGGAACGAATGTGCCGTGCAGATTGACCAGCAGCCCCGCCCACAGCAAGGGCAGCGTGAGCGCATCGGGCAGCAGCCGCGTGTCGAGATCGATGAAGGCGAGCGCGATCGCGCACCAGAGAAAACCGGCGGCAGCGAGCGCCTGCCAGGTTGGGCCGAAACACCAGACGGCGGCCGCCGCCGCGAGCGCCCCGAGGAGCTCCACCAGCGGATAGCGCCAGCCGATGGGGGCGCGGCAGTGGCGGCAGCGCCCGCGCAGCACGATCCAGCTCACGAGCGGAACGTTCTCCCAGGCGGAGATGGCGTGCCCGCAGTGCGGGCAGTGCGAAGCCGGTCGTGCGAGGTCGTAACGCGGCTGCGCCTCGACTGGCAGGCCCAGGAGCTCGCGCGCCTGCGCCTGCCAGTCGCGCTCCAGCATGCGCGGCAGGCGGTGGATCACCACGTTGAGGAAACTGCCCACCATCGCACCGACGAGCAGCGCCGCGAGGAGCTGCACGCCGAGCGGCAGCCCGGCCACGGCGCTCATATGGTCTGAGCCATCTTGAAGATGGGCAGATACATGGCCACGACGATGCCGCCGATGACGACGCCGAGAAAGACCATGATGATCGGTTCGAGCAGCTGGGAGAGTGAAGCGACCGCCTCGTCGACCTCCCGCTCGTAATATTCGGCCACCTTGCTGAGCATGGCGTCGAGCTGGCCCGATTCCTCGCCGATGGAGACCATCTGCGTGACCATCGCCGGGAAGACCCCGCTGTCGGTCATGGCCACGGTGAGCGAGATGCCCGAGGTGACCGCCTGGGTGATCTTTTCGGTGGCCTCGCGATAGACGATGTTGCCGGCGGCATCGCCCACCGACACGAGCGCTTCGTTGAGCGGCACGCCCGCGGCGAACATGGTGGCCAGCGTCCGGGTCCAGCGCGCGATGGTGGCCTTGCGGATGATGTCCCCGATCACGGGGATGCGCAGGATCATGCGGTCGAGCAGGGCACGGAAGGCGGGAGATCGTCGGTGCAGCATCCCGAAACCGACCACGAGCAGGATCACCGCCACCAGCATGTAATACCAGTTGGCGACGAAGAACTCCGATAGGTCGATGACGATCTGCGTCGGGGCGGGAAGATCGGCACCGAAGCTGGTGAAGATGTCCTTGAACTGGGGGATGACGAAAATCATCATCACGGCGATGACGAGCATCGCCACCACCACGACGGCGGTGGGATAGAAGAGGGCCGATTTGATCTTGCCTTTGATTGCCAGGATCTTTTCCTGATAGGAGGCCAGGCGTTCGAGCAGATCGTCGAGGATACCGGCCTGTTCGCCGGCGGCCACCAGCGAGACGAAGAGGCGGTCGAAATACATGGGGTACTTGGCGAAGGCGGCCGCGAGGCTCGAACCGGCGGCGATGTCTTCGCGGATGAGATTCAATAGCCGCGTCAAGGCCGGGTTGGTCGAGCCCTTGATGGCGATGTCGAAGGATTGCAGCAGCGGCACGCCCGCCTTCATCATGGTGGAGAGCTGCCGGGTGAAGAGGACCAGATCCTTCTCGCCGACGCGACCGCGCCGTTGCTTGATTTTCGTGATCTTGGTGACGACCACTCCTTGGCGGCGCAGCGCCGTGCGGGCCGAGGCTTCGCTCGGGGCGCGGATCTCCCCGCGGGCCGGTTTGTTCTGGGCATCTTTACCCTCCCAGCTGAACAGCAGCTCTTTGGGTTTGGCGGTCGTAGTTGCCATGGGAAACCTCTCGCAACAGGGTCAATCGTTGGTGGCGGCAAGCACTTCGGTGAGCGAGGTGATGCCGTGCTTGACTTTGAGCAGCCCCGCCTGACGCAGGCTGCGCACCCCTTGGCGCCGGGCTTGGGCTTCGATCTCCATGGCCGAGGCATTGGCCATGATGAGGCGCTGGATTTCCTCGCTGATGGGCATCACCTCGTAGATGCCCGTGCGTCCCTTGTAGCCGGAACCGCGGCATTTCTCGCAGCCGACCGGGCCGTAGGGCTGCCAGCTCCCGTCGAGCTCCTCTTCGCTGAAACCGGCCGAAACGAGCGCTTCCAGGGGGACGTCGATCGGTTTCTTGCAAGTGCACAAACGCCGCACCAGCCGTTGCGCCGTGATGAGGATCACCGAGGAGGCGATGTTGAAAGGGGCGATGCCGATGTTGCGCAGCCGCTCGACCGTGCTGGGCGCGTCGTTGGTGTGCAGGGTGGAAAGGAGCAGGTGGCCGGTCTGGGCAGCCTTCACACCGATGTCGGCGGTCTCCAGGTCGCGGATCTCGCCCACCATGATGATGTCCGGGTCCTGGCGCAGGAAGGCGCGCAGCGCCGCGGCAAAGGTCAGCCCCACTTTGTCGTTGATGTTGACCTGGTTGATGCCGGGCAGGTTGATCTCCACCGGGTCTTCGGCGGTGGAGATGTTGACTTCGGGCTTGTTGAGCAGGTTGAGGCAGGTGTAGAGCGAGACGGTCTTGCCCGAGCCGGTGGGGCCAGTGACGAGGATCATGCCGTAGGGACGCTCGATCGCTTCCAGCAGCGCCGCCTTCTGATCGGGCTCGTAGCCGAGCGCGTCGATGCCGAGCATCGCCTGGCTCGAATCGAGGATGCGCAGCACGATCTTCTCTCCCCACAGGGTGGGCAGGGTCGAGACGCGGAAATCGATCGCCTTGTTCTTGCTCAGCACCAGTTTGGTGCGCCCGTCCTGGGGAACGCGCTTCTCCGAGATGTCGAGTTTGGAGATGATCTTGAGGCGCGCCGCGATTTTTTCCTTGAGCGCGAGCGGCGGGCGGGCGATCTCGCGCAACACGCCGTCTTGGCGTACGCGGATGCGGTAGAACTTCTCGTAGGGTTCGAAATGGATGTCGGAGGCGCCTTCGTTGATCGCGTCGATGAGGATCTTCTGGATGAAACGCACGACGGGGGCATCTTCGACATCGACCTCGCCTTCGTCTGCCTGGGGCGTGACTTCGCTCAAGGAAACGGCTTCCAGGAGTCCGTCGCCGTCTTGGGCGAGGGCGGAGAGGGCGTTGTTGAGTGATTCGTAGAGCTTGTCGCAGAAACGGGCGAGCGCGAGGGCAGGGGCGACGACGAGTTCGATCGTCTGGCCGGTCTGGAATCGGATCTCGTCGTAGACGCGCACGAGCGTGGGGTCGGCCACGGCGATCACCGTTTTGCCCTTGCGCTGTGACAGGGCGACGACTTGATAGCGGTTGGCGATCTGCGGATCGATCAGCTTCTTCGGCAGGGCGCCGGGGTCGACGGCAGCAATGTCGAGCACGGGCAGCCCAAACGTCTCTGCGGCGAACTGGGCGACCTTGCGCTCATCGAGCAGGCCCGACTTGATGAGGGTGAGCAGCAGACCATTGGGGCCGGCCTCTTCCTTGGCATGGGCCTGCTCGACGGTCTTCTCGTCGACCCAGCCTTTCTGGATCAACGCCCGCACCAAACCCGTCGTCTCGATCATCGTCCTTCCTCGCTTGAGCGTTCGCCGGAGCTGCTTTCGGATGTATCCGCTTCCCCGGCCGTTGGCGCATAGAGGCGTACCGAGCGGATACGCCGATCATGACATTGTAAAACGTCCATGCGGACGTCGCCAATACGCAGCGACACTTCCGATTCGGGGATCTCCTGGAGATATTCGAGGATCAGGCCGTTGAGGGTGCGGGGGCCGTCGGTGGGCAGATCCAGCCCGAGCGCCCGGTTGAGCTCGCGCACCGGCGTGGTGCCATCGACGATCACCGTACCGTCTTCCTGCCATTGCAGCACGGTGTCGCTGCCGGGGCGGCTGGTGGTGAATTTGCCGACCATCTCCTCGATGATGTCGTCGAGCGTCACCAGACCCTGCAACTCGCCGTATTCATCGACCACCAGAGCCAGCCGCTGGTGATGTTCCTGGAAGAACTGCAGCTGCGTCATGGCGTTGGTCTCTTCCGGCACGAAGTAGGGCGGCGAGAGGCTGCGGCGGATGGCCTCACGGGAGAATCCTGAGGTGAGCGTCTCGGCGAGCAGCTGGCGCACGTGCAAAATGCCGAGCACCTCGTCGGGATTGCCTTCGATCACCGGTAGGCGCGTGTGGTAGGCGGTGGCCAGTTGCGCGCGCAGCGTCTCCTCGTCGTCGGTGAGATCGAGAAATTCGATCGCCTGCCGCGGGATCATCACGTCGGCCACCGTGATGCGCTCGAGATCGAAGAGCTTGAGCAGGACGTCGCGGTGTTTCTCCGAGCGCAGCACGCGCGACTCGAGCACGATGCTGCGCAGCTCTTCCAGGCTCGGCGCCTGCGGCGTGGCCCGTCGCGGCAGGCGCAGCAGCCACAGTAGTCCCTTGACGAAGAGATTGACGAAATCCACCACCGGGCCCACGAGGCGCAAGGCAGCGGTGAGCGGATAGGCGATGTAGGGGGCGAGCAGGTCGGCGTAGCGCGCGCCGATCACCTTGGGGGTGATCTCGGAGAAGACGAGGATGAGGAAGGTGAGCACGAAGCTGCCCACGGCGAGCATCGTCTCGTTCTGGCCGAAGAGCTCGATGGTGATGACGGAAGCGAGCGTGGCCGCACCGACGTTGACGGCATTGTTGACGAGCAGGATCACGCTCAGCATCCGCTCGGGGTGGGCGGTGAGCGCCGCGGCGAGCTGAGCGCCGCGCTCGCCGTTGTCCGCGCGGGCTTTCAGGCGGTAGCGGTTGGCTGCCATCATCACCGTCTCGCTCATGGAAGCAAAACCGGAGGTAAGGAGCAGCACGGCCAATCCGATCCATTGCCACAGCAGGTCGGCGAGCATAGAGTCGTCCATCGGCGTCATCGACGGTGCAGGAGGTATTCCAGAACGAAATGGGTGCCGAGGTAGGCGAGCGCCAAGGTGACGAAACCGGCCCAGGTCCAGCGCAGGGCCACGCGCCCGCGCCAACCCCAGGCGTGTCGCCCCAAGAGTAGCACGCCGAAGATCGCCCAGGCGAGCAGGGTGAAGATGGTTTTATGGTCGGGGCGCAGCGGCTGGCCGAAGAGCGCTTCGGAAAAAACGACGCCGGTGAGCACCGTGACCGTGAGCAGGGCGAAGGCTACGCCGATCACGCGAAAGAGCAGCGTCTCCATCACGAGCAGCGGCGGCATCCGTCCGAGCCAGGCCGCGGGTTCGCGCCGGTGCAGGGCACGCTCGAGCACCGACATCAGCACCGCGTGCAGCGCGGCGAGCGTGAACAGCGCATAGGAGAGCAGCGCCACGACCAGGTGCAGGCGCAGCCACGGGTTGTCGGTGGCGACAGGCGCGGCAGGCAAGGGCAGCCAGGGCACGAGCAGGCACACCAGGGCGGCGATCGGCGTGAGCACGGTGTAGAGCCAGCCGATGGGGGCGTAGAAAGATTCGATCCAGAAGAAGAGGGCGGCGAGCCACACCGTGAGCGAGAGTGCCGGCGCGAACCCGAGCCGCAGTCCTTGGTCCGACAGCAGCAGGGCGGCCGCGCCCCAGCCGTGCGCGAGGATGGCGGCGGTGAGCAGCGCCCGGTCGAGTGGGCGCGGGCAGCGGCCTCCTTCTTCCGGTTGGCGGCGGCAGCGCCGCCCTACGGCGATCGCCCCGAGGCCGTACAGGAGGAAGGCCAGCAGATGGGGTAGAATCGAATCCATGATCCTAGTTTACTCGAAGAATGCCGAGGTTTTGTGCCCATGCTCGACAACCTGACGCAAAGACTGTCCAAAGTCGTCAAGACGCTGCGCGGCCAGGCGCGGCTCACGGAGGAGAACATCCAGGAGGCCCTGCGCGAGGTGCGCATGGCGCTGCTGGAAGCCGACGTGGCCCTGCCGGTGGTCAAGGACTTCATCGCCCGCGTGAAGGAAAAGGCCGTCGGGCAGGAAGTGATCGGTTCGCTCACGCCGGGCCAGGCGCTCATCGGCGTGGTGCACGACGAGCTCGTGGCGCTCATGGGCGGCCAGGGCGAGGGGCTCAAGCTCGAGGCGCGCCCGCCGGTGGTCGTCCTCATGGCGGGGCTGCAGGGGGCGGGGAAGACCACCACCGTGGGCAAGCTCGCCAAATGGCTCAAGGAAGAGAAAAAGAAGAAAGTGCTGGTGGTCTCCACCGACGTCTACCGGCCGGCGGCGATCGAGCAGCTGCGCACGGTGGCCGAGCAGGCCGGGGTCGATTTCTTCCCTTCCTCGCCCGAGCAGCAGCCCGAGGCGATCGCGCGCGCGGCCAAGGATTGGGCCGAGCGGCATTTCCACGACGTGCTGCTGGTGGATACCGCTGGGCGCCTGGCGATCGACCGGGCGATGATGGAGGAGATCAAGGCGCTGCACGCGGCCTTGAATCCGACCGAGACGCTCTTCGTGGTCGACGCCATGCTGGGGCAGGACGCAGTCAATACCGCGCGCGCCTTCAACGAGGCGCTGCCACTCACCGGCGTGGTGCTCACCAAGCTCGACGGCGATGCGCGCGGCGGGGCGGCGCTGTCGGTGCGCGCCGTCACCGGCAAGCCGATCAAGTTTGCCGGCGTGGGTGAGAAGCTCTCGGGCCTTGAACCCTTCTATCCCGATCGCATGGCGAGCCGCATCCTCGGCATGGGCGACATCCTCGGCCTGGTGGAAGAGGCGCGGCGCAGCGTCGACGAACAGAAAGCCAAGGAGCTCGCGCAGAAGCTGCGCACCGGCAAGGGGTTCGATCTCAACGATTTCCGCGAGCAGATCGTGCAGATGCGCAAGATGGGCGGCATCGGGGCTTTGCTCGACAAGCTGCCGGCGCAATTCGCCCAGGCGGCCGGGCAGCTGCAGGGCGGCATGGAAGAGAAGGCGATCCGCCGCATCCAGGGCAT
Source organism: Tepidiphilus succinatimandens (assembly GCF_006503695.1). Lineage (GTDB taxonomy): Bacteria > Pseudomonadota > Gammaproteobacteria > Burkholderiales > Rhodocyclaceae > Tepidiphilus > Tepidiphilus succinatimandens. The sequence continues at coordinate 826 of NZ_SBIK01000012.1, read as the reverse complement.
CATCGACGCCATGACGCCGCAGGAGCGGGCCAACCCCGACATCATCAAGGCGAGCCGCAAGCGGCGCATCGCCGCCGGCGCAGGTGTGACGGTGCAGGAGGTCAATCGCCTGCTCAAGCAGTTCGACCAGACACAGCGCGTGATGAAACAGTTCTCCAAGGGCGGAATGGGCAAGGTGATGCGCGGACTGCGCGGCGTGATGCCGCGGCTGCACTGAGGAACGATGGATCTCATCCGCATCGCGCTGTTGCGCTCGCTCGCCACCCTGGGGCGGGGCAAGATCCTGTGGGAGATGTTCTGGCCGCTGCTCGCGGCGGGCTTGGTCTGGATCGCGGCGCTTGCGCTTGCCTGGGAGCCGCTCACGGCGTGGCTGGCGGGCTGGTTCGACGCCTCGCCGGAAGGTGCGCAGGCGGGAATGCTGGCGATGGCCGGATTCTTCGCCCTCAAGGTGCTGCTGGTGCTGGGCGTGCTGCCGCTCATGTACGTCACCCTGCTCGTGATCGTGGGCATCTGGGTGATGCCGCGCGTCGTCGCCTTGGTCGGTCGCGAGGAATACGCCGATCTGGAACGCCGCCACGGCGGCAGCGTCATGCGCAGCCTGTGGAATACGCTGGGCGCCTCCGGCCTCTTCCTGGTCGGGTTTCTCGTGAGCCTGATCTTCTGGTGGATTCCCGGTGCGGCGCTGGTCCTGCCTTGGCTCTTGACGGCCTGTTGTCAACAAATAGAACTGTCCGGTTTCGTAGCACATAAACTGTCCGCTTTTCCGGGCCGGGGAGGGAAGGCGTGAAGGGCGTAGCCCGGAGCGCCTTCCCTCCCCGGCAGGCGC
>NZ_SBIK01000011.1 GCF_006503695.1 Tepidiphilus succinatimandens | reverse complement strand
GCGCCTGCCGGGGAGGGAAGGCGCTCCGGGCTACGCCCTTCACGCCTTCCCTCCCCGGCCCGGAAAAGCGGACAGTTTATGTGCTACGAAACCGGACAGTTCTATTTGTTGACAACAGGGGGCGCAAAGAGATGTGGCGCGGTTTTTGCTCATCCCTTCATAGAGGCAGCCGATGCCAGCGCCGGCTCGCTTCAAAACGCCGCAGAGGCGAAGCTCTCGAAGCGGGTGTGCTCGCCGAAGAAGCTGAGGCGGATGGTTCCGGTAGGACCGTTTCGGTGTTTGGCGATGATGATCTCGGCCACGCCTTTGTCGGGCGTGTCGGGGTTATAGACTTCGTCGCGGTAGATGAACATGATGATGTCCGCATCCTGTTCGATGGCGCCCGATTCGCGCAGATCCGACATGACCGGGCGCTTGTTGGGGCGCTGTTCCAGGCTGCGGTTGAGCTGGGAGAGTGCGATGATGGGCACGTTGAGCTCTTTGGCGAGGGACTTCACCGAGCGGGAGATTTCGGAGAGTTCGGTGGCGCGGTTGTCGCTCTCGCGGGTGCCGGTCATCAGCTGCAGATAGTCGATGACGATGAGTCCGAGCTTGCCGCATTGGCGGGCGAGACGTCGGGCGCGGGCACGGAGGTCGATCGGGTTCAAGCCAGGGGTTTCGTCGATGAAGATGGGGGCTTCGTAGAGCTTGCCCATGGCGGCGGTCAGACGTTGCCAATCGTCGTCGGAGAGGCGCCCTCGACGCAAGTTCTGCATGTCGATGCGCCCGAGCGAGGCGAGGAAGCGCGTGGCGAGCTGGGTGCTGGGCATCTCCATGGAGAAGACCGCCACCGGCAGGCGCTGATGGATGGCGACGTGTTCGGCAATGTTGAGCGCAAGCGTCGTCTTCCCCATCGCGGGGCGACCGGCGAGGATGATGAGATCGGAGGGTTGCAGGCCAGAGGTCTTTTCGTCGAGATCGACGTAGCCGGTGGGAATGCCGGTGACCTCGCTGGGGTCGGCTCGGTCGTAGAGTTCCTGGACACGGTCGACGACGAGCTTGAGCGCCTGCCCGATGGGGATGAAGCCGGTGAGACTGCGGGCGCCGGCTTCGGCGATCTCGAAGATCTTGGCTTCGGCTTCGTCGAGCAAGGACTTGGCTTCGCGCCCCATGGGGCTGAGGGCGGAGGCGGCGATCTCGTCGGCCACGGCGATGAGTTTGCGCAGAATGGCGCGCTCGCGGATGATCTCGCCGTAGCGGCGGACGTTGGCAGCCGACGGCGTCTGGTTGGCGAGTTCGGCAAGGTAGGCGAGGCCGCCGGCGGCTTCCGCCTCTCCGCTTTTTTCCAGCGATTCGTGGACGGTGACGACGTCGGCGGGGCGACCTTGTTCGACGAGGCGGCTGATGTGGCGGAAGATGCGCCGATGCTCGTCGCGGTAGAAGTCGTCGGGACCGACGAGATCGGTGACGCGATCCCAGGCGGTATTGTCGAGGAGCAGCCCGCCGAGCAGCGCCTGTTCGGCTTCGAGCGAGTGCGGCGGTAGTTTGAAACCCGTGGAGGAAGGAGCGAGCAGAAGTTCGTCAGACATGGTTCAATCCACACCCGTGACCGGGCGAAATGGCTTGGAAAAGGTTACACCGCTCCCACGCCAGATTATCTCTGTGAAGAGGAGGTTCCCGTCGGGAGTTGCCCCGCGGATCTCGAGACCCGAGGCATGGGTTCATTCTAACGCCGAAAAAGCAACGAGCGCCGGACCTGAAGGCACGGCGCTCGTCGGGCGAGGCGTACGGCAGGAATCAGTGCTCGCCGAGCACCGAGACCTTGATGGTGACGCGCACGTCGGTGTGCAGCGCGATCTCGAGCTCGGTCTCGCCGACGCTCTTGATCGGGCCTTGAGGCATGAGGATCTGGGCGCGGGGAATGTCATAGCCCAGCTGCTGCAGACCTTCGGCGATGTCGATGTTGGTGACCGAGCCGAAGAGACGGCCGTCTTCGCCAGCCTTGCGGGTGATCTGCACCGTGATGCCTTCGAGGCGCGAGGCGAGCGCTTGGGCGGCGGCGAGTTTCTCGGCCTGCTGGCGCTCGAGCTCGGCGCGGCGGCGTTCGAATTCGGCGATGTTCTCGGGCGTGGCGCGCTTGGCCTTCTTCTGGGGAATGAGGTAGTTGCGCGCGTAGCCGTCTTTGACCTTGACGATGTCGCCGAGGTTGCCGAGGTTGGTGACCTTCTCCATCAGGATGACTTGCATGTCGGGCCTCCGCTCACTCGTGCTGGTCGGTGTAGGGCAGCAGCGCCAGGAAACGGGCACGCTTGATGGCGGTGGCGAGCTGGCGCTGGTAGCGGGCGCTGGTGCCAGTGATGCGCGCCGGCATGATCTTGGCGACTTCGGTGATGAAGTCTTTCAGCAGCTCGACGTCTTTGTAGTCGATCTGCTCGATGCCTTCGGCCGTGAAGCGGCAGTATTTGCGGCGGCGGGAGAATCCGCGTCCGCCCCGTTCGGGTCTAGCCATGTTCGTTTCCTTCCATGTGTCGTAATTCGGTGATATGCAGAATGGGCGTGCGGCTCTTCAGGGTGCGAGCGGCGAGGAAGCCGAGGCAGCGGATCCGGGTTCCCAGCGGCAGTTCGGCGAGCCGGCGTCCGCATTCCCCCAAGGACTTGATGCCGAGCTCGAATTCGATGCGGCGCTCGGCTCCGGCTTCGGTCTGCGTCGAACGATGCGCGAGCACGCCCTCGAAGACCGGGATGCCTGCCGGCGTGTAGCGCAGGCCGCGGCTGGAGATCAGCACGCCGTCGAGTTCCACGCGGTTGCACACCGGGCGGACAAAGCCTCAGGCCGCCGGGCTGGCTTCGGCGGCGGATTCGGCCGCTGGCGCTTCCAGCAGGGAGCGGGACTTCTCTTCCTTCATCATCGGCGAAGGCTCGGTGACGGCCTTGTCCATGCGCACGGTGAGGTGGCGCAGCACGGCGTCGTTGAATTTGAAGGCGGTCTCGAGTTCGTTGAGGGTCTCGCCGTCGCACTCGATGTTCATCAGGACGTAGTGCGCCTTGTGCACTTTCTGGATGGGATAGGCGAGTTGGCGGCGCCCCCAGTCTTCGAGGCGATGGATCTTGCCGCCGCGGCCGGTGATGAGGTTGCGGTAGCGCTCGACCATGGCCGGAACCTGTTCGGACTGGTCCGGATGGACGATGAAGACGATTTCGTAGTGGCGCATGTAGACTCCTTGTGGTTGACGAGCAGCCTCCCGGCATGCGGTCCGGTGAGGCAAGGGAAACGATTAGTATAGCGGCGAACGATGGGGTTGTCCAGCAAGCGACAGACGTTCAGGCCATGCCCTCGCGCAGCAGCGGCCAGGCGCGGCGAAGGTAATAGACCATGGAGACGATGGTGAGCAGGGCTGCCAGCCAGAGCATCGCCTGCCCCCAGAAGGGGGTATCGAAGTGCGGCAAGGGGCTCCAGTAGAGGAGCACGGGGATGGCGATGAGCTGGACGGTGGTTTTCAGCTTGCCGATGAAGGCCACGGCCACCGAGCCGCGGCTGCCGAGTTCGGCCATCCATTCGCGCAGAGCCGAGATGGTGATCTCGCGCCCGATGATGATGAGGGCGGCAAGCGCATGCGCCCGGCCCAGATCGACGAGGACGATGAGGGCGGCCGCGACCATCAGCTTGTCGGCCACCGGGTCGAGGAAGGCGCCGAAGCGCGACTGCTGCCTGAGCCGACGGGCGAGGTAGCCATCGAGCCAATCGGTGATCGCGGCCACGGTGAAGATGACGGTGGCCCAGAGATTGATGACTTGGGGGTGCAGCCAGCCCTGGGGAAGATAGAAGAGCAGGACGAAGACGGGGATGAGGGCAATTCGCCCCCAGGTGAGGAGATTGGGAATGTTCCAGTGCATCGTTCGCCCTGTTCCTTCGTGCGCCTGTCTGCCGTCAGTGGCCGTGCAGCGCATTATAGAGGGTTTGGGCGAGCTGCCGGTCGATGCCGGGCACGCGGCATAGGTCTTCGACGGTGGCCTCCTTCACTCCGTCGAGCCCGCCGAAGGCTGCGAGCAGCGCCTTGCGCCGTTTGGGGCCGATGCCGGGGATGTCCTCGAGGCGGGAACCGGTGCGGGCCTTGGCGCGGCGGGCGCGGTGTCCGGTGATGGCGAAGCGGTGCGCCTCGTCGCGCACGGTCTGGATGAGATGCAGCGCCGGCGAGGAGGGTGGCAGCTGCAGCGGCGCCCGTCCGTCGGCGAAAACGAGGGTCTCGAGGCCGGGCTTGCGCGCTTCGCCCTTGGCCACGCCCACGAGCGGCAGCTCGAGCCCGAGTTCGTCGAGCACCCGGGCGGCGACCTCGAGCTGCCCCTTGCCGCCGTCGATGAGCACGAGATCCGGGCGCGGCGCCTCGCCCTCGGCGACCCGCTCATAGCGGCGGGTGAGCACCTGGCGCATGGCGGCATAGTCGTCGCCCGGCGTAATGCCTTCGATGTGGTAGCGCCGGTATTGCGAGGGATTCATCCCCTCCCCCTCCCAGACGACGCAGGAGGCCACGGTGGCCTCGCCCATGGTATGGCTGATGTCGAAGCATTCGATGCGCCGCGGCGGCTCGGGCAGGTCGAGCGCCGCAGCCAGCTCCTGCAGCTGGGTTCGGGCACGCTCACCGCCGCGCGCACGCGCCTCGATCGCCACCCGGGCGTTCGCTTCGGCCATCTCCAGCCAGGCGCGGTCGGTGGCACCGCGCCCGGCGCTCACGGCAATGGGGCGTTCGGCAAGGAATTCCACGAATTCGGCGAGTTCCGGCGAAGCGAGGTTGGTGAGGATGCGATCGGGCCAAGGCCGGTCCTGGTAGTGCTGCTCGAGGAAGGCGTGCAGCACGTCAACCGGCTCGGCGCCCTCGGCCTGCTGCGGGAAGAGGGGACGGTCGCCGAGATGCCGCCCGCCGCGCACCATGGCGAGGTTCACGCACACGAGCCCGGCGTGCGCGAGGACGACGAGGATGTCGACGTCTTCGTCGCGGCGGCTGTCGACCGCCTGCTGGTGCAGCACCGACTGCAGCGCCCGGAGGCGGTCGCGCAGCCGGGCGGCCTCTTCGAAGTCGAGCCGCTCGCTTGCCGCATTCATCGCCACGGTGAGCGTCTCGATCACCTCGGTCGACTTGCCGGAGAGAAAGCGCGCGGCCATTTCGACCTGCTGCCGATATTCCTCTGCGCTCACTTTGCCGACGCAGGGGGCGGTGCAGCGGTGGATTTGATGCAGCAGGCAAGGGCGCGAACGGTTGCGGAACACCGAATCGGCGCAGGTGCGCAGCTCGAAGAGCTTTTGCACGAGCTGGATGCTCTCGCGCGCCGCCCAGCCGTTCGGATAGGGGCCGAAATAGCGCTCCCCCTTGTGCAGGGCACCGCGGTAGGTCTGGATGGCGGGAAAGTCGCCGCCGGTGAGCCGGATGTAAGGATAGGATTTGTCGTCACGAAAGAGGATGTTGTAGCGCGGCGCCAGCGTCTTGATGAGGTGATTCTCGAGGATGAGCGCTTCGGCCTCGGAGCGCACGAGCGAAATGTCGACGCGTTCGATCTGGCGCACCATCAAGGCGATGCGCGGACTCGGCAGCCGGGCGCGGAAGTAGCTCGCCAGGCGTCGGCGCAGGTTCTTCGCCTTGCCGACGTAGAGCACGGTCTCGTCGGCGCCGATCATGCGATAGACGCCGGGCGATTCGGGCACCGTCTGCAGGAAAGCGGAAGCGTCGAACTTCATGGCAGGAACGGATCAGAACCAGGCATGGCGCTGCGACCAGTCGCGTACGCGCTCGCGCGCCTGCAGGTAGGGTTCGAAGAGCTCGAGCTCGAAGGGATCGGGGATGCGCGGAGAACCGAGCAGTCCTTGGCGGCGGGCGATCGCATCGGGTGCCGCCTGGGGCCACGCCGCTTCGAGCAGGTGCGCCACCCAGTCGGGGCGATTGCACACGAGCGCCAGGTCACAGCCGGCCGACAGCGCCGCCGCGACGCGGGACTGAGGCTCATCCCCGGCAGCTGCGGCGCCTGCCATACCGAGATCGTCGGAGAGGACGGCAGCACGGAAACCGAGCCGCTGGCGCAGCACTTCGCCCAGCCAGAAGGCGGAAAACCCCGCAGGTTCCGGGGCACAGCGTTCATAGCGCACGTGGGCGGGCATGACGCCGGCCAGCGAACGCAACAGGCGATGACGATATGGCACGAGGTCGCGCTGCCAGATCACCTCGAAGGGGCGGGAATCGACGGGCAGCGTCTCGTGCGAATCGGCCGCCACCGCACCGTGGCCGGGAAAATGCTTGCCGACGGCGCGCACCCCCATCATGGCAAGCCCCGCCACCAGCGCCTGGGCAAGGCGCGCGACCACGGCGGGATCGTGACTGAAGGCGCGATCGCCGATCACCGCGCTCACGCCAGCTTCGACGTCGAGTACCGGCGCGAAAGTGAGATCGATGCCGTGCGCGGCGAGTTCCGCGCCGAGGACGAGGCCGACGTCGTAGGCGAGCGCCACCGCCTGCTCGGGGTCGCGTTCGTACTCATCGCCGAGCCGGCGCATGGGGGCGACCGGGGTGAAGCCGTCGCCGCGGAAACGCTGCACGCGCCCACCTTCCTGATCGACGGCGATGACCAGCGGCCCAGGGCGGGCAGAACGTATCGCCTGGACCAAGGCGGCGAGCTGGGCCGAATCGCGATAGTTGCGGGCAAAGAGGATGACGCCGCCCACGGCCGGATGGGCGAGACGGCGCAGTTCTTCCGGGCTCGGTTCGAGGCCGGCGAGATCGATCATCAAGGGGCCGGGCGGCAGGTCGGTGTGGTCCATGAGAAGGAACTTTTCAGGCGGGAGGGAAAAGCGGGGATTCGCCCTCGGCGCGCTCGAGCACGACGAAGGCAACGGCGTGCTCGCGCTCGTCGGCCAGACTCAGGTGCGCCCGCAGGCCGGCCGCGGCGAGTCGCGCCGCGAGCGCCTCGGCGAAGGCGAAGAAGGGGCGTCCGCGCGCGTCGTGCGCCACCCATAGATCCTGCCAGCCGAGCGCCGCCCCAAGCCCGGTGCCCCAGGCCTTGGCGAAAGCCTCTTTGGCGGCGAAGCGCTTGGCGAGCAACCGCTCCGGCATGGCCGCGCGAGAAAACTCTTCCCGCTCGGGCGCCGCGAGAATGCGCGCGGCGAAGCGCGGGCCGTGGCGCGCGAGCGCCGCGGCGAGGCGATCGATGCGCACGAGGTCGGTACCCACGCCGACGATCATCGGGCCGCGGCCTCGCGCATCAGCCGCTTCATTTCGCGCACGGCCTCGCGCAGGCCGGTGAAGACGGCGCGGCTGACGATGGCATGGCCGATGTGCAGTTCCCGCACGCCCGGTAGCGCCGCCACCGGCTGGACGTTGTAGTAGTTGAGGGCATGCCCGGCGTTGAAGCGCATGCCCAGCCCTACGATCGCCTCCCCCGCGCGGCGCACCTTGTCGAGTTCGGCCTGCACGGCGGGACGCTCCAGATCGCGCCCGGCGGCATGGAAGGCGTGGGCATAGGGACCGGTATGCACCTCGCACACTTCGGCGCCGATGCGGCTCGCCGCCTCGACCTGGCTGGGGTCGGCATCGAGAAAGACGCTGACGACGATGCCGGCGTCGCGCAAACGGGAGACCACGCCACGCAGGCGGGCCTCGTCACGCACGATGTCGAGCCCCCCTTCGGTGGTGATCTCCTGGCGCCCCTCGGGAACCAGCATGGCCATCTCGGGTTTCAGGGAACAGGCGATCGCCACCATTTCGTCGGTGGGCGCCATTTCGAGATTGAGCTTGATCTGGGTGAGCTCGCGCAGGCGCCGGACGTCGGCGTCCTGGATGTGACGGCGATCCTCGCGCAGATGGACCGTGATGCCGTCGGCCCCGCCGAGGTGCGCCTCCACCGCGGCCCACACCGGATCAGGCTCATAGGTGCGGCGCGCCTGGCGCAGGGTGGCAACGTGGTCGATGTTCACTCCGAGTTCGATCATTCGAGCAGCTCCCGTAACATGCGTCGTGCTTGCAATTCCTGCCCGTCGAGGGCGTGGTCGATGAGCCGGCGCGTGAGCGCGCGCACTTCGGCGAGCGTCTCCGGCCGGCTCCAGCGGCCGGCGCGTACGTCTTCCAGCGTCTCGGCGCTCAGTATTGCCTCGCCTGATCTTGCCGTTTCCCCCTCAGCAAGCAGCACCAGGCCCGCACGCGGCTCGAAGCGGTAGCGCCCGGCTGCGGCTTGCGGCCAATCCAGACCGTAGCCCAGCGCGGCGAGGAAGGCGAGCTCGAAGCGGCGCAGCACGGGCGAGAGCGCCTCCCCCCTGGCGAGCGCGCGCACCGCTGTGTCATAGGCGAGAAAGACCTCGCGATGGGGATCCTCGCGCGCGAGCAGCCGCAGCACCAGCTCGTTGAGATAATACCCGCACCACAGAGCCCTTCCTCGCGGCAGCGGCACGCCCCCCGCCCACTCGGCCCGCGTGAGGGTACGCACTTCGCCCGCCCCGCTCCAGCCGAGCACGAGGGGCTGGAAAGTGAGCAGCACCGGGCGCAGCTGGGAGCCAGGGCGGCGCGCCCCTTTGGCGGCAAGCGCCAAGCGCCCGTGTTCGAGCGTGAGCACCTCGAGCAGCAGGCTCGTTTCACGCCAAGGCCGCGCGTGCAAGACGTAGGCGGGCTCGGCCTCGACCCGTTGCCGCCGCGTCATGCGCCCTCAGCCGTCGTAGCCCAGAGAGCGCAGCGCCTGTTCGTCGTCGGCCCAGCCGCTGCGCACCTTGACCCAGACTTCGAGATAGACGCGCGCCTCCAGCAGATTTTCCAGCTCCTGGCGTGCCTCGGTGGCGATGCGCTTGATGCGCTCACCCCCGCGGCCAATGATGATGGCTTTGTGCGGTTCGCGCTCGACGATCACTGAAGCATAGATACGGCGCAAGTTTCCCTCGGTTTCGTAGCGCTCGATCTCCACGGCGATGCCATAGGGCAGCTCGTCGCCCACGAGGCGGAAGACTTTTTCCCGCAGGTATTCGGCGGCGAGGAAACGCTCGCTGCGGTCGGTGATCATGTCGGGGTCGTAGATCGGCTCGCCCTCGGGCAGATAGGGTTCGAGGGCCCGCAGGAGCTCGTCGGTGTGCTCGTCCTTTTCCGCCGACAGCGGCACGATCTCGGCGAAGGGGCGGCGCTGCGCCATTTCGGCGATGAAGGGCAGCAGCAGATTCTTGTCTTTCAACCGGTCGACCTTGTTGATGACGAGCACGACCGGCACGTGCTCCGGCAGCAGGACCATGACCTGAGCATCCTCGGCCGTGAAGCGGCAAGCCTCGATCACGAAGACGATGACGTCGACCTCGGAGAGCGCCTGGGTGACCGTGCGGTTCATCAGCCGGTTGAGGGCGCGCTTGTGCCGCGTCTGGAAGCCGGGCGTGTCGACGAAGACGAACTGCGCCCGGTCGGTGGTGAGGATACCGTGGACACGGTGGCGCGTCGTCTGCTGCTTGCGCGAGACGATGCTCACCTTGTGGCCGACGAGGCGGTTGGTGAGGGTGGATTTGCCGACGTTGGGCCGGCCGACGATGGCGGCATAGCCGGCGCGAAAGGCGGAAGCAGAAGAAGTATCGTTCATCGGAACTCAGGCAAAGTGCCCGCAGGGCGCGGGCAAGGGTTCAGGTCTCTCCCAACTGCGCCAGGATCTTGGCGGCGGCGTCTTGTTCGGCGGCGCGGCGGCTGGGCCCTTCGCCCTCGGCGGAAAGCCCGATCGCCTCGGCCTGCGCCCGCACCCTGAAGTGCTGCGCGTGCGCCGGGCCGCTGACGCTGACGATCTCGTAGCGCGGCACGGGGTGATGCCGCCCTTGCAGCCATTCCTGCAGGCGGGTCTTGGGATCCTTGAGGCGTTCGAGCGGGCCGAGCGCGGCGAGTTCCGGCTCGAGAACGCGCGCCACCAGCTCGCGCGCGGCCTCATAGCCACCGTCGAGCAGCACCGCGCCGACGATGGCCTCCAGCGCGTCGGCAAGGAGCGAAGGGCGACGGTTGCCGCCGGCGCGCCGCTCGCCCTCGCCGATGACGAGCAACTCGTCCAGCCCCAGGCGCAGGGCGGCTGCGGCCAAAGTTTCTTGGCGCACGAGGCTCGCGCGGGCGCGCGAGAGGATCCCTTCGGGCTCCTCGGGATAGCGGCCATAGAGGAGCTCGGCCACCGCCAGGTCGAGCGCGGCATCGCCGAGGAACTCTAGGCGCTCGTTGTGTCCTTCGCCCGCGCTACGGTGTCTGAGGGCGGTGGTGAGCAGATCGAGATCGTGGAAACGATAAACGAGGCGCTCCTGCAGCGCCTGCCACCGTCTTCCTGCCTCACTCATGGCGCGCCTATCGTACCGTGGGCCTCGAAATCGAAGGCGAGGCTGACGTTGGCGAACAAGGGAACGAGGCGCTGGTAATGGACTTCGATTTTCGTGCGCCCCTCTTCGCGGGTGATGACGAGGTCGCGCCCACTCACGGAAGTGAAATCATCGATCGTGGCGAACTTGTCGAATTCGCTGCGCAGCTGCGAGGGCGGGGTCTGCGGCTCGGCCCGCTGGGTGAGCTCGGAGATGGCGCGTTTGACTGCGGCATATTCGGTATAGACGGGAACGATGCGCAGGGCGAGGATCAGCCCGAGGCCGACGATCACGCCCCAGAAGATCACTCCCAGCAAGCTGACCCCGCGTTGCCCCCGTCTCATCACTGTGTCCATGCCTGCGCTCCTTTTCATTGGATTCGACCGATGCGCGACAGGTCGGAGAGGTTCAGCCAGATGAAGAAGGCCTTGCCGACGATGTTTTCCTCCGGCACGAAGCCCCACACCCGGCTGTCGCTGCTGCCGTCGCGATTGTCGCCCATGACGAAATAGTGGCCAGGCGGCACGAAGCAGCGCACTCCCCGCCGGTTGTATTCGCAGCGGTCGGCATAGGGAAACTCGAGCCGCTGCGTGACGAAAGGAGGGGCGACGTCATCGACGAGGATGTCGTGCGGATGCTCTCCCAGATGCTCGCGCCAGCGGGTGGAATAATACAACCGATCGGGATGGAAATAGTCCGGTAGCGGGTCGTATTGTACCGGCACGCCATTGATGCGCAGCTTCTTGTCGAGATATTCGACGTAATCCCCCGGCAGGCCGACGACGCGCTTGATGTAATCGACCGAAGGATCGGCCGGGTAGCGGAATACCATGACCTCGCCGCGCTGCGGGTGCCCCACGGGGATGACGACGCGGTTCAATAGCGGCAGGCGGATGCCGTAGGAGAATTTGTCGACCAGGATGAAGTCGCCCACGAGCAGCGTCGGGATCATCGAGCCGGAGGGGATCTTGAACGGCTCGACCACGAAGGAGCGCAATGCAAAGACGGCGAGGATCACCGGAAAGAAGCTCGCTCCATATTCGACCCACCAGGGTGCAGGAGCGCCCTCTGGGCGGCGTTTGCCCGCCACCCAGCGATCGAACGCCCACAGCACGCCCGTGGCGAGCGTGAGCAGAAAGAGGATCAGCGCGAAATTCATGGTTCCCTGCCTTGGACGAGTGCAGCGAGGCCGCTCAGGCTTCGTCGGTACGCAGCACCGCGAGGAAGGCTTCCTGCGGGATCTCGACGTTGCCGACCTGCTTCATGCGTTTCTTGCCGGCCTTTTGTTTCTCCAGCAGCTTTTTCTTGCGCGAGATGTCGCCACCGTAGCATTTGGCGAGCACGTTCTTGCGCAGCGCCTTGATCGTCTCGCGCGCGATGATGTGCGAGCCGATCGCCGCCTGCAACGGCACGTCGAACATCTGCCGCGGAATGAGGCTGCGCAGTTTCTCCACGAGCTCGCGACCGCGGCGCTGGGCGCTGGCGCGGTGCACGATCACCGAGAGCGCATCGACTTTCTCGCCATTGACGAGCACGTCGAGCTTGACGAGATCGGCCGGGCGGTATTCCTTGAATTCGTAGTCGAGCGAGGCATAGCCGCGCGACACGGACTTCAAGCGGTCGAAGAAGTCCATCACCACTTCGTTCATCGGCAGCTCGAAGATGGCGTGCACCTGGCGGCCGTGGTAGCGCAGGTCGATCTGCACGCCGCGCTTCTGGTTGCACAGGGTGAGCACGGGGCCGAGGTAGTCCTGCGGCACGAAGATGTGCGCGGTGATGATGGGTTCGCGGATCTCTTCGATCTTGCTCGGATCGGGCAGGCGCGAGGGGTTTTCGATGCGCTGCACTTCGCCCGAGCGCAGCACCACTTCATAGACGACCGAAGGCGCCGTGGTGATGAGGTTCTGGCCGAACTCGCGCTCGAGCCGCTCCTGCACGATGTCCATGTGCAGCAGCCCCAGGAAGCCGCAGCGAAAGCCGAATCCCAGCGCCTGCGAGGTCTCGGGCTCGAACTGCAGCGCCGCGTCGTTCAACTTGAGCTTTTCGAGCGCCTCGCGCAGGGAATCGTATTCGCTCGACTCCACCGGATAGAGGCCGGCGAAGACCTGCGGTTTGATCTCGCGGAAGCCGGGCAGCGGCTCGGCGGCGGCGCGGGGCAAGGTGGTGATCGTGTCGCCGACCTTGGCGGCGCGCAATTCCTTGATGCCGGCCACCACGAAGCCCACTTCGCCACACTCGAGCGCGTCGCGCTCGAGCGAGCGCGGCGTAAAGACGCCGAGCCGCTCGATCGTATATTCGGCCCCGGTCGACATCAGGCGGATGCGCTCGCCGCGGGCGAGCCGCCCGTCGACCACGCGCACCAGCATGACGACGCCGACGTAGTTGTCGAACCAGGAATCGATGATGAGCGCGCGGGTGGGCGCGTCGGGCCGGCCACGCGGCGGCGGCACCCGGCGCACCACGGCTTCGAGCACCTCTTCGATGCCCAGCCCCGTCTTGGCCGAGCACAGCACGGCTTCGCTCGCATCCACGCCGATGACGTCTTCGATCTCGGCGCGCGCGCGTTCCGGATCGGCCTGCGGCAGGTCGATCTTGTTGAGCACCGGCACCACCTCGACACCGAGCTCGATGGCGGTGTAGCAGTTGGCCACCGTCTGCGCCTCCACCCCTTGGGAAGCGTCGACCACCAGCAGCGCCCCCTCGCAGGCCGACAGCGAGCGGCTCACCTCGTAGGAGAAATCGACGTGCCCCGGGGTGTCGATGAGGTTGAGCTCGTAGGTCTGGCCGTCGCGCGCCCGGTAGCTGAGCGTGGCGGTCTGCGCCTTGATGGTGATGCCGCGCTCGCGCTCGAGATCCATCGAGTCGAGCACGCGATCCTCCATCTCGCGCTCGGACAGGCCGCCGCAATACTGGATGAGCCGATCGGCGAGCGTAGACTTGCCATGGTCGATGTGGGCGATGATCGAGAAGTTGCGTATGTTTTTCATCGGCAAACAAAAAAAGCCCCGCAGGGCAGTGAGGAGCGGCAAGGACGGTTCATTGGGATCATTCTAACGGAAAACGGGATAAATAGGCATGAACTTTTGCCGCATCGCAGCGATGGCGGCACAGCTCCACGCTGCCGTGCAGCACGACCGGAATCGCCCGGCCGTAGCGCTCGCGCCAGGCCGGATCCGCATCGACATCCCGTTTGACCACGGAAAAGCCATGGCGTTGCGCGATGGGCGCCAATTCTTCCAGCATCTCATCGCACAGATGGCATTGCGGGCGCGACAGCAGCCACAGTTCGCGCGAACGCGGCACTTCAGGACCCCCCTTTGCGCGTCATGGCGGCCAAGAGGGCTTGCAGCGTCGCAGACGGCACTTCCCCCATGGCGGTACGCAAGGCACCCGGATCCTGGCGCCGCACCACCGTCGTCGCGCCGAAACGTTCGACTTGCTCGGAGGTCTCGGTTCCCTCCCAGGGCTCGAAGAAGACCGACACGGTAACGAGCCCATCACCGATGAGCCACTGCGTGACCGTCTTGCCCGAGGGACCGCGGCGCTGCAGGATCCCCTCGAGCTGAAACCCGGACGGCAAGGCGCCGAACTCCCAGCCGGTTTCACTGGCGCCAACGGATTTGCCCCGCAGGTCGACGTGCCGCCACTCGCTGCGGGAGGAGAATTTCTGCCGGACGACGGCGGTCTGGGTCGCGGCGCCCAAATGAAAATCGGAGAAAGTCTGCGTTTCCAGGGCGCGGGCCGGCGTTTCTTCCCACACCACCCGTTTGAGCACGACCGCGCTTTCCCGATCGATCCACCAATCCTGCCCGAAGCGCAAGGCATCGCGCGGCACGAAGCGCACGCCGAACACCTCGCGCCCGGCGACGCGGTCCATGCCCAAGGATTCGAGACGGTAGGACGATTCGATGCGACCGACGGAGCCGACCGGATGATAGGAAAGCCCCGCGGCCCCGGCAGCGCGATCGATCAGGACGACGCGATCCTCGGGCAGGAAACAGCGGACCTCGTCGCCGATGCGTATGGTCTCGCGCGGCGCGCCTTCGAGCACCTCGACCCATTCCAGGGGCTTGCCGTCGGCGAGCAGATGGGTCACGCGCAGGGTCTGCATCTTGTCGCCGATCTGCAGGACCACCGTGCCGTGATAATCGGCGGCAGCAGGGGCGAGCGCCCGCTCGACCCAGCGCTGCAAATCCTCTGCCGCCCGGGCGGAGGCGGCGGCGAGCACGGCAGCGAGGCACAGCGCCACCGTCAGTGTGCGAGCCACGGGCATCAATGCGTACCTCGCGTCTGCGCCATCACTCGGGCATAACGAAGGCTGCCGGGACCATTGGCCCCATGCGCGTTGCCATAGGCCACCCAGTAGAAGCGCTCGTCGACGCTCGCCTCCTCCTGGACCTGGGGAGCCGCATCGGCAGCAGCCTGGCGCAGGGGCAAGGCCTCGCCGCCCGCTTCACGCGGCGCCTGCCACACGGCCCAGCCAGCGGTGGCGACCACCGCCACGGCGGCGGCCGTGGCCATCCAGCGCAGACGGGGCTCGTTGGCGGCAGGTCGCCGGGGCAGCGGCACGACTGCCAGGGCTGGAGCCTCGGCGTCTATGCGGGCAAGGATGGATGCCCGTAGATCACGCATCGGCGTGGCGAGCTCTCCGCGCAGCGCTTCGCCAATGAGATGATAGGCCGCCCAGCGCCCCGACAATGCCGGGTCGCTCGCGAGCCGTTCGGCCCAAAACGCGGCGTCAGCGCCGTCGAGCTCACCATCGATCAGGGCCGACAGCGCTTCTGGAGTCGTTTTCGTGTCGCGCATCATGTCGTTTCCTACCAACGTCGATCTGGGGCCGTGTCGAGCAGCGGCCGCAAACGGTGTGCGATCGCCTCCCGGGCGCGAAAGATCCGCGAGCGCACGGTGCCGATCGGGCAGCCCATCACCTGGGCGATTTCTTCATAGCTGAGCCCTTCGAGCTCGCGCAGCGTGATCGCGATGCGCAATTCTTCGGGCAGGGACTGGATCGCCTCTTCCACCGTCTGGGCGATCTCCTGGGTGAGGAGCAGGTTTTCCGGTGTCTCGCTGTCGCTGAGCGTGTCGAGTTCGTCCCACGTCTCTCCCTCCTCCGTTTCATGGACGGTGGCACTCACCGCTGGACGGCGGTTGGAGGCCATCAGGTGATTCTTTGCGGTGTTGATGGCGATGCGGTAGAGCCAGGTGTAGAAGGCGCTGTCGCCGCGAAACGAGTCGAGCGCCCGATACGCCTTGATGAAGGTCTCCTGCGTCAAGTCTTCCACCTCCGCCGGGTCGCGCACCAGGCGCGACAACAACCGCTGCACCTTGCGCTGGTATTTCGACACGAGCAGCCCGAAGGCGTTCTTGTCGCCTTGCCGCGCGCGCGCCACGAGCTGTTGGTCGATTTCTCGGTTGGTCATCGAAAGCGAGCCTGACTTCCCTGTCGGAAGTTCATTATACCCACTCGCTTCGCCGACATTTGCCGAAATCGACTTCGGGAGTGGGGATTTGGTTCCGCCGTTGTGATACCCTTCGATTCCCCACCCCCTCTTTCCTGTCCGCGATGGAACACTTCGACGTCCTCATCCTCGGCAGCGGCCTCGCTGGTCAGAGCGTGGCGCTGAAACTCGCCGACCAATACAAGGTCGCCCTGGTCACCAAGCGCACCTTGATGGAGAGCGCCAGCGCCTATGCCCAAGGGGGCATCGCGGCGGTGCTCGACGATGCCGACAGCATCGAAGCGCACGTGCGCGACACGCTCGTAGCCGGCGCGGGGCTGTGCAACCCGAAAGCCGTGCGCTTCGTGGTCGAACGCGGCAAGAAAGCCATCGACTGGCTCATCGCCCAAGGGGTGCCGTTCTCGCGCGACGAGCGCGGCCAGTACCATCTCACCCGCGAGGGCGGACACTCGCAGCGGCGCATCATCCACGCGGCGGATGCCACCGGTGCGGCCGTGCAGCAGACGCTCACCGCCAAGGTGAAAGCGCATCCGAACATCCAGGTGTTCGAGCACCACATCGCGATCGATCTCATCACTGGCGCGAAGATCGGTCGGCCCGAACTGGGGTGCCTCGGCGCTTATGTCTTCGACCGGCAGGCCGGACACGTGCGCACCTTCTCCGCCGGGCACACGGTGCTCGCCACCGGCGGCGCGGGCAAGGTCTACCTCTATTCGACCAACCCGGACACCGCCACGGGCGATGGCATCGCCATGGCCTGGCGTGCCGGCTGCCGCGTGGCAAACATGGAGTTCATCCAGTTCCATCCCACCTGCCTCTATCACCCGCACGCCAAGTCTTTCCTCATCAGCGAGGCAGTGCGCGGCGAAGGCGGCATCTTGCGGCTGCCCAATGGCGAGCGCTTCATGCCAAAACACGACCCGCGCGCCGAACTCGCGCCGCGCGACATCGTGGCGCGCGCCATCGACTACGAAATGAAGCGGCTCGGCATCGAGTGCGTCTATCTCGACATCACGCACAAGGATGCGGACTGGATCCGCAGCCATTTTCCCAACATCTACGCGCGCTGCCTGGAACTGGGCATCGACATCACCAAGCAGCCGATCCCGGTGGTGCCGGCGGCGCACTATACCTGCGGCGGCGTCAAGGTGGATCTGGCTTCCCGCACCGATCTGCCGCACCTCTACGCGGTGGGCGAGTCGACCTGCACGGGGCTGCACGGCGCCAATCGCCTGGCGAGCAATTCGCTGCTCGAGTGCCTCGTCTTCGGGGAAGCCGCGGTGCAGGACATGCTGGCGCAGCCTCGGCGCGCGCCCCTGCCGCTGCCCGACTGGGACGAGAGCCGCGTGACCGACGCCGACGAGGAAGTGGTGATCGCGCACAACTGGGACGAGCTGCGCCGCTTCATGTGGGATTACGTCGGCATCGTGCGCACGACCAAGCGCCTGCAGCGGGCGATGCACCGCATCCGGTTGCTGGAGCGCGAGATCGCCGAGTACTACGCGAATTTCCGGGTGAGCAACGACCTCATCGAGCTGCGCAACCTGGTGACGGTGGCCGAGCTCATCGTGCGCTGCGCGCTCAGACGAAAGGAGAGCCGCGGCTTGCATTACACCAAGGACTATCCCGAGATGCTGCCGGTCGCCCGCGATACCATCCTAAGACCGCGGCGGCCGGCCAGTGGCACACCAGTGCGCCAAAGCCCAACGGTCTGACTCGGACAAGGACGGCAGCTCGATGAGATAAGTTGCGCCGCGGCCGCCGCGCCGCGGGCAAGCGCGCAAGATCACCCAGGGGCCGAAGCGCCAGGCGTCGGTGCGATGGCGCGGCGCATCGTCCGCGGCAAATGCAAGGTGGTGGCCGGGCCACAACCACAGGGCCTTCGTAGCGGAACACGACCGGTGCCACCGGATGCCGACAGCCACAAAGGCGACGGCGAGTGCGACCGCCTTGGGCCAAGGAAAATATACGAAGGAGAGGACGAACCCCGCCGCGACCAGAGCGAGCGCCAGGCCGGTCGAATACCGCGGCAAGGGCACGACGAGCCGGTAGGGCTGCGCCGTACCCTCCATGGATCAGACCCGCTTGAAGAGCAGCGTGCCGTTGGTGCCGCCAAAGCCGAAGGAATTGGACAGGGCGGCACGGATGCGCGTGGGGCGGGCGACGTTGGGACAATAATCCAGATCGCACCCCTCGCCGGGCTCTTCGAGGTTGATGGTGGGCGGCACGATCTGCTGATGCAGCGCGAGCACGGTGAATACGGCCTCCACCCCGCCGGCCGCGCCCAGCAGGTGCCCGGTCATGGACTTGGTCGAGCTCACCACCAGCTGCCGCGCGTGCTCGCCGAAAGTGCGCTTCACCGCCAGCGTCTCGGCCACGTCGCCCAGCGGCGTGGAAGTGCCGTGGGCGTTGATGTAGTCGATCTCGTCGGGCGCCATCCGCGCGTCTTTGAGCGCGTTGCGCATGCAGCGCATCGCCCCATCGCCATCCTCGCACGGCGCCGTCATGTGGAAGGCGTCGGCGCTCATACCGTAGCCGGCCACCTCGGCATAGATGCGCGCGCCGCGGGCCTTGGCGTGCTCGTATTCCTCGAGCACCAACACCCCTGCTCCCTCACCGAGCACGAAACCGTCGCGGTCTTTGTCCCAGGGGCGGCTCGCCCGTTCGGGCTCGTCGTTGCGCGTGGAGAGCGCCTTGGCCGAGGCGAAGCCGCCGATCGCCAGCGGCGTCACGGTCGATTCGGCCCCGCCGGCGATCATCACATCGACGTCACCGTACTGAATCATGCGCGTCGCCTCGCCGATGCAGTGCGTGGCGGTACTGCAGGCGGTCACCATCGCCAGGCACGGCCCCTTGATGCCGAAATGGATCGACAGGTGGCCGGAGATCATGTTGATGATGGTGGCGGGAATGAAGAAAGGCGAGATGCGCCGCGGGCCACTTTTGAGGAATTCGCCGTGCGTCTCTTCGATCATCGGCAGACCGCCGATGCCGGAGCCGATGTTGATGCCGATGCGCTCGGAATTGTCTTCGGTGATCTCGAGCCCCGAATCGCGCACGGCCTGGATGCCGGCCGCCATCCCGTAGTGGATGAAGGTATCCATGCGGCGCGCTTCTTTCTTGGGGATGTAGGCCTCGACGTCGAACCCCTTGACCTCGCCGGCGATGCGCACCGGAAAACCGGAAGCATCGAAACGGCTGATGGGAACGATGCCGGAGCGCCCGGCGACGATGTTGGCCCAGGCTTCTTCGACGGTATTGCCGACCGGGGAAATGATCCCCATCCCGGTGACGACGACTCTGCGACGGGTCAAGGTTGGCTCCGCGGGAGAAGAAAAAGGATTATTTCTTGACGTGATTGGTGATGTAGTCGATGGCCTGCTGCACCGTGGTGATCTTCTCGGCGTCTTCGTCCGGAATCTCGCATTCGAATTCTTCTTCCAGCGCCATCACCAGTTCGACGGTGTCAAGCGAATCGGCGCCGAGATCGTCGACGAACGAGGATTCGTTCTTGATCTCGGATTCATTGACGCCCAGCTGCTCGGCTACGATTTTCTTGACACGCTGCTCGATGTTTTCCATTTCAGGAAACTCCTTGAACGGGATGTGGAAAAAACGGGGTTATTCTACCAAACTTGGGAAGTTTGCAACGGAAGGTTACACCATCAAGCGGCCATGTACATGCCGCCATTGACATGCAGCGTCGCGCCGGTGACGTAGGAGGACGCCGGCGAAGCGAGAAAGAGCACCGCCGCGGCCACCTCTTCGGGCGCGCCGAACCGCCCCAGGGCGATGCGGGCGGCCAGGCCGTTGCGGGCTTCGTCGCCGAGCGCCCGGGTCATGTCGGTGTCGATGAAGCCAGGGGCGACGCAATTGACCGTGATGCCGCGGCTACCCAGCTCCAGCGCGAGCGAGCGGCTCATGCCGGCCACGCCCGCTTTCGCCGCGGCGTAATTGGCCTGACCGGGATTGCCCGAGTGCGCCACCACGGAGGTGAGATTGACGATGCGGCCGTAACGCGCCTTCATCATCCCCTTGAGTACGAGCTTGCACAGGCGAAAGGTCGCCTTGAGGTTGGTGTCGAGCACGGCATCCCACTCTTCGTCCTTCATCCGCAAGGCGAGGTTGTCGCGGGTGATGCCGGCATTGTTCACCAATACGGCGATGGGACCGTGATCCCGTTCGACAGCGCCGATGAAGGCGGCGGCCGCAGCGGCGTCGGTGACGTCGAGCCGCATTCCTTCGCCGGCGATACCCTCGGCGCGCAGCGCCTCGGAGATGGCGGCGGCGCCCTCATCGGTGGTCGCCGTGCCGATCACCTTGGCCCCCGCCTGTCCCAGGGCGAGCGCGACGGCGCGTCCGATGCCGCGGGAGGCGCCGGTGACGACGGCCGTCTGGCCGTCGAGGCGAAACTGGATCATGTCTTCCCCTTGTCCTCGTTAGCTCTGGGCAGCAAGCGCCTCGAGCGCCGCACGCAGGCTCGCCGCGTCGGCGAGCGCCCCACCGTCGAGATCCTTGACGATGCGCTTGGTGAGCGCGGCGAGTACCTTGCCGGGCCCGCATTCATAGACGTGCGTGATGCCGCGGCGGGCCGCCTCTTCGATCGTCTCGATCCAGCGCACGGGGCGCCAGGCCTGCTCGACGAGCGCCCGGCGGATCTCTTCGGGGTCGCGGTGTTCGGCGACATCGACGTTGTGCAGCACGGGAATGCGCGGCGGGCGCAGCGCGATGCCCGCGAGGCGCTCGGCCAGACGCTCGGCGGCCGGCTTCATCAGTTCGCAGTGAAAAGGAGCGCTCACGGGTAGTGGCACGGCGCGCTTGGCCCCGGCCTCTTTGGCGAGTGCCGCGGCGCGCTCGACGGCCCCCTTGTGCCCGGCGATGACGATCTGCCCCGGGGCATTGAGATTGGCCGGGGCGACGGTCTCGCCGGTCTCGGCAGCGGCCTGGCGACAGACGGTTTCCACGGCCGCGGCATCCAACCCCATCACCGCGGCCATGGCACCGACCCCGGCCGGAACCGCCTCCTGCATCGCTTGGGCGCGCAACCGCACGAGAGGCAGCGCATCGGCGAACGACAGGCTTTCGGCAGCCACCAGCGCCGTATATTCCCCCAGGCTGTGTCCGGCAAGGAGCGCCGGCTCGGGGCCACCCAGAGCGCGCCAGGCACGCCACACGGCCACGCCGGCCGTGAGCATGAGGGGTTGGGTGTTGACCGTGAGCGAGAGCCGCTCGGCCGGGCCGGACTGGGCCATCTCCCACAGATCCTCGCCGAGCACGTCGCTCGCCTCGACAAAGGTCTCACGGATGGCCGGCAGCCCCTCATAAGAAGCCATCATACCGACGGACTGCGAGCCTTGGCCGGGGAACACGAACATGAAGCGCATGATTCTCCGTCTCCTCAATAGCGCAGCAGCGCCGCGCCCCAGGTAAACCCGCCGCCGATCCCTTCGAGCAACAGCGTCTGGCCGGGACGGATCTTGCCCTCGGCGATGCCGGTATCGAGCGCCAGCGGAATGGAAGCCGCCGAAGTGTTGCCGTGCCGATCCACGGTGCTGATGACCCGCTCGGGCGGCAAGCCCAGGCGCTTGGCCGTAGCCTGCAGGATGCGGACGTTGGCCTGATGCGGGATCAGCCAGTCGAGCGCCTCCACCGGAAGCTTGGCCAGATCGAGCACCTCGTGCGCCACCTCGGCGAGCACCTGGACCGCGAACTTGAATACCGCCTGCCCCTCCATGCGCACGAAGGGGTCGCCCTGTACCTTGCCCGCGCCCACCTGACCCGGCACCCATAGCTCGGCATGGTGCCGCCCGTCGGCGTGCAGGCGCGTGGCGAGGATGCCGGGCAGTTCGTCGGCTTCGAGTACGATGGCACCGGCCCCGTCGCCGAAGAGCACGCAGGTGGAGCGGTCGTTCCAATCCAGAATGCGGGAGAAGACCTCCGCCCCGACCACCAGGGCCCGGTGCGCCTCCCCCAGGCGCAGGAATTTGTCGGCGAGCGCCAGCGCATAGATGAAGCCGCTGCACACCGCCTGCACGTCGAAGGCGGGCGCCCGGTTGGTCATGCCGAGCTTGGCCTGCAGAAGCGTAGCGGTACTCGGAAAGACGTAATCGGGCGTGGAGGTGGCAAGCACGATGAGGTCGATGTCGTCGGGGCGGCAGTCTGCCTGCTCCAAGGCGCGACGTGCGGCCACGAGCGCCAGGTCGCTCGCCATCTCCCCCTCGGCAGCGAAGTGCCGCGCGGCGATGCCGGTGCGCGTGCGGATCCATTCATCCGAAGTTTCGATGCCACGCGCGACCAGATCGTCGTTGGTGATGGGCACACCGGGCAGATGGCTGCCGGTGCCGATGATGCGGGAAAATCTCATGACGATGACACCTCGGTGACGGGCGAAGCGGCCCGCGGCCACGCCCCGGCCATTTTTTGTTCGATGCGCTCGACCAGGCGATGCGCTGCCGCCTCGGCCGCCCGATCCAGCGCCTGGCCGAAGGCATAGGCATCGGCCCCGCCGTGGCTCTTCACCACGACGCCGCGCAGCCCCACCAGCACCGCTCCATTGTAGCGGCGCGGATCGACGCGGGCCTTGAAGTGCTTGAGCACCGGATAGGCCGCCAGCCCCATGAGGCGGGTGAGCAGATTGCGGTTGAATTCCTCGCGCAGGATGAGCGCGAGCATCTGCGCCAGGCCCTCGGTGGTCTTGAGGGCGACGTTGCCGACGAAGCCGTCGCACACCACCACATCCGCCTGACCGGAATAGATGTCCTCGACGTTGCCGACGAAATTGAGATCGGTGGTACGCAAGAGCGCCGCGGCCTCGCGCACCACCTGATTGCCTTTGATGTCCTCGGTGCCGATGTTGAGCAGCCCCACCCGCGGGCGCTCCACCTGTTCGACCGCGGATACGAGCAGCGACCCCATGATGCCGAATTGGCGCAGGTGCTCGGCGGTGCAATCGACGTTGGCCCCCAGGTCGAGCACCCAGACGCGGCTGCCGCGCGCCGGCAGCACCGTGGCGATCGCCGGGCGATCGATGCCGGGCAGCGTCTTCAGCACGAAGCGCGCGATCGACATCAGCGCCCCCGTATTGCCCGCCGAGACCGCCGCCTGCGCCCGGCCGGCCTTGATCTGCTCGATAGCCACGCGCAGGGAGGAATCCTTCTTGTTGCGCATGGCGGAAGTGGGCGCCTCGTCCATCCCGACGACCTGGGAAGCCGGCGCGAGCTCGATGCGCCCGCCAAAGCGACGCCGCAGACGCGCGACTTCCGCTTCGAGCGCCTCTGGCTGCCCCACCGCCAGCACCGACACGCCGGAGCGCCGGCGCAAGAACGCCTCGATCGCCGGCAGCGTGACCTGAGGGCCATGATCGCCGCCCATGCAATCGACGGCGAGCACGAGCGAACCTTCGCTCTCGGAATCCGTCATGATCGGTCACAAAAAACGTGCAACCGCGGCACCAGGCAGCGCGAACGATTGCACGAGATCATCGGGCGCAGAAACGCAGGGATCACTCGCCGCTGACGTCGATCACCTTGCGGCCACGGTAAAAGCCGCTCGGCGTGACGTGATGGCGCAGATGCACTTCACCCGTGGTCGGATCGACGGCGATCGGCGGATTCTTCAGCGCCTGGTGCGCACGGTGCATCCCACGCTTGGAAGGGGACTTCTTGTTCTGCTGAACGGCCATGACCGGATACTCCTCTCGTTCGAACCGGCCGGACGATGCCGGCCAAAAAGCTGGGTATTATCTCACGAACGCTTCAACTGCGCCAAGACTGCAAAAGGCGACGGCTTCTCGCCTGCCTCCCACGGCCCCGGTGGCTCGCAGACTTCGTGCCGCGCAAAAACGGGCAACTCGAGCAGGATCTCGTCCTCGACGAGGCTCGCCACGTCAATCGTGCCGGCAAAGTGGATCGCGTCGCAGGATTCGTCCTCGAGCTCCTCGTCGGGAATGAGCTCGTCGGCGCGATACAGCGACAGGCGCCGCGCCACGGCGAAGACCCAGTCCATCGGCTCCAGACAACGCTCGCAGCGCAGCACTGCCACACCCTGCGCGCTCACCTCGAGCGCGGCACGGCCATCCTCGAGGCGCAGCCCCGAGACATGCCAGCGCACCGCCCCCAGCTCGAGCGAGGAAGCGGCCAGACGCGGCAGCTCGGCCGAGCCGAACTCGCCGGAGAGCGAAGCGGCATCCCGGGCGAACGCCAGCGGATCGGACACAATCACGTTTTGCGACATAAGTCGATAATGATAAGATTTCCCGACGTTTTTGTCAAAAAATACTACCATGCCCCGCCTGATCCTCGCCTCGACCTCCTCCTACCGCCGCCAGCTCCTCGAACGATTCGGCGTACCATTCGTCGCCATCGCTCCGCAGGTAGACGAGACGCCGCTGCCCGAAGAGCCGCCGGAACAGACGGCACGGCGACTGGCCGAAGCCAAGGCCCGCGCGGTCGCGGCAACGCTCGGCGAAGCTTGCCACGTCATCGGCAGCGACCAGGTCGCCCACCTCGGCGATGAGCGCTTCGGCAAGCCCGGCAGCGCGCAGCGCGCCATCGAGCAGTTGCGGCGCATGCGCGGACAGACGGTGGAATTCTCCACCGCCGTGTGCGTGCTCGACGAAGAGGGCCACGTCCAGACCGAACTCGTGCCCACCCGGGTGCGCTTTCGCGCCGATCTCACCGACGAGGAGATCGTGCGCTACGTCGAGCGCGAACGGCCGCTCGACTGCGCTGGCAGCGCCAAGGCCGAGGGGCTCGGCATCGCGTTGCTCGAGGCGGTCGAATCGAGCGATCCCACCGCCCTCATCGGCCTGCCGCTCATCGCTACGGCGCGGATGCTGCGCCGCCTCGGCTGGGCGCTGCCGTGACCCCGGGGCGCCTGCTGCTCATCCCCACGCCGCTCGGCGACGGAGGTCCGCCGCTGCTGCCCCCCGAGCACCTGCGCGAAATACAGCGCCTGCGCCGTTTCGTCGTCGAAAACGAAAAACCGGCCCGCGCTGCCCTCAAGCGCCTGGGACACCCGGGGCCGATCGCCGCACTCTTGCTACAGCGCCTCCCCGAATCTCCTGCCCCAGCCGCCCTGGACGTGCTGCTCGCCCCTTGCCTGGAAGGCGAGGACCTCGGTCTGATGTCGGATGCCGGCTGTCCCGGCGTGGCCGACCCGGGAGCAGCGCTGGTCGCCCGGGCGCATCGACGCGGCATCGCCGTAGTCCCCCTCGTCGGCCCCTCGGCCATCCTGCTCGCGCTCATGGGCAGCGGCCTCGACGGCCAGCGTTTCGCCTTCCACGGCTACCTGCCGATCCCGCCGTCAGAGCGCGCCGCTGCCATCGCCGCGCTGGAAGCAGAATCCCGCGCCCGGAGGCAGAGCCAGTTCTTCATCGAAACGCCGTATCGCAACGAGCGCATGCTCGAAACCCTGGCGCAGGTGCTGGCGCCGACGACGCTGCTGTGCGTGGCCTGCCACCTCACCCAGCCGGATCAGTGGATCCGCACCGCCCCCGTCGCGCGCTGGCGCGCCGAGCCTTTACCGACGCTGGGCAAGCGCCCGACCGTCTTCGGCTTCCTCGCCCAGCAATAGCGGCGCGAGCGCACGCGGCGCATCCACCACCGACAACGGCCGCAGCGCCGCGAGCGCCTCGCGCGGATGCGCTCCGTAGGCCACGCCGATGCCGGCCGTCCCCGCCGCCTGGGCCATGAGCAGGTCGTGCGTCGTATCGCCGATCATCACCGCCCGCTCGGGCGGCACGGCGAATTCCTCCAGCAGCTCCTGCAGCATCTGCGGATGCGGCTTGGAATGGCACTCATCGGCCGTGCGCGAGGCCATCACGTAGCGGCGCAGGCCCGAATGATCGAGCGCCCGCTCCAGCCCCAGCCGGCTCTTGCCGGTGGCCACCGCCACGTAGCGCCCGGCGGCCACGAGTCGCGCAAGGAGCTCCTCGACGCCGGGAAAGAGGGCGAGCTCGCCGTCATGCGACAAGTAATGGTGGCGGTAGCGCGCCGCCATCTCCGGATAGCGCTGCGGCGGCAACTCCGGCAGCGCCTGGCGCAAGGCATCGGCCAGCCCCAGGCCGATCACGTGGCGCGCCCGCTCGGCCGGTGGCGGCGCAATCCCCAGCTCCTCGGCGGCGCGCTGCATCGCCCGGACGATGGCCGCCGTCGAATCCATCAGCGTGCCGTCCCAATCGAACACCACCAGCTCGAATGCGCTCACCCTTCCTCCCCCGGCCCCAGACCGGCCAAGAATTCCCCCAACTCCGGTGGCAGCGGCGCCTCCAGTTCGAGACGCAGCCCCGAGCGCGGATGCACGAAAGAAAGAAATGCCGCGTGCAGGAACATGCGATCGAATCCCGCTCGCGCCAACGCCTTGTTGGCGGCGAAACGGCCGTACTTCTCGTCGCCCACCAGCGGATGCCCCAGATGCGCCATATGCACGCGAATCTGATGCGTGCGCCCCGTCTTCAGTTCCACTTCGACCAGGGTATAACCCGCCTGCGGCCAGCGCCGCAGACGCCGCACGATGCTGTGCGCGACCTTCCCCTCGGGGCTGACGCGCACGCGCCGCTCTCCTTCCGGCGTAAGGTACTTGAAGAGCGGCGCGCGTACGTGCTGCACGGGGTGCTCGACGAGGCCGTGGACCAAGGCGAGATAGCGCTTGCGCACTTGCCCGGCGCGCAAGGCATCCTGCAGCGCCTTCAGGGTCGAGCGGCGCTTGGCCACCATCAGCAGGCCGGAAGTCTCGCGATCGAGCCGATGTACCAGCTCGAGCAGCGACGCCCCGGGTCGCTCGGCGCGCAAGCGTTCGATCACCCCGAACGCGACGCCGGAGCCGCCATGCACCGCCAACCCGGCCGGCTTGTCGAGGACGAGCAAGTCTTCGTCCTCATGGATCACCGGCAGCGGCGGCCCGGCGGGAATCGCCGGGCGCTGGGGAGCCTCGGCCACGCGCACCGGCGGCACGCGCACCCGCTGCCCTTGCGCCAGGCGCGTCTGCGCCTGTGCCCGACGCCCGTCGACGCGCACCTCGCCGCTGCGGATGATGCGATAGACATGGCTCTTCGGCACCCCCTTGAGGTGGCGCAAGAGGTAGTTGTCCAGGCGCTGTCCTGCGCCCGCCTCGTCGACGCACCACTCCTGCGCCGCGGGAGAAATTTTGCGTTCCATCATCTTCCCGAATATACTATCGCTTCGATTCACGGTCGAGTCGTCGTGCAACGTCCACCCGGAGTGGACCGACTTCGAGCGGTCGAGCCCGTCGAGAAGACGCCGTGCTCCCGCCCGACCGGAATCGAACAACCCCTCCGACCCGGCGCCCGTCTTTTCGGCGCCGCGTTGGATGAACCGGCGGAACACCAGGCTCGCCCGGCCTTATCGACTTTTTTCTCAACTTGAACGGCTCGGGCGGACACGAACAGGAATGCAGTCCGCCGCACCCCGAACGGTGCGGCAGAACCGAAGAGATGATCGACGACATGGTGCCACCGAATCCAGGCCCCACGCCTCCCGCACTGCACGGCGCAGTCCCTTGCCCCGTGCGGCCTCAACGGCCGCCGCGGAACGGCGCCTCCGCGCGCTGACGTCGACCCTCACCGGGCCGCTGCCCGTTCGCGTCCGCCCGCAGCGCGGGAGTGACGACACGATGAAACGCATGCTCTTCAACGCGACGCAGCCAGAGGAACTGCGCGTCGCCATCGTCGACGGCCAGAAGCTGATCGATTTCGACATCGAAGGATCCGGCCGCGAACAGCGCAAAGGCAACATCTACAAAGCGGTGATCACCCGCATCGAGCCCAGCCTCGAGGCGGTGTTCGTCGATTACGGCGAGGATCGCCACGGCTTTCTTCCCTTCAAGGAAGTCGCCCGCACCTACTGGAAGAGCACCGAGGCCAACGGCCGCACCCGGGTGCAGGACGCGCTCTCGGTCGGGCAAGAGCTCATCGTCCAGGTGGAAAAAGACGAGCGTGGCAACAAGGGGGCGGCGCTCACCACCTACATCTCGCTCGCCGGCCGCTACCTCGTACTCATGCCCAACAACCCGCGCGGCGGGGGCGTGTCGCGGCGCATCGACGGCGAGGAGCGCGCCGAGCTCAAAGCCCTGCTCGAGGAGCTCGACGTCCCCGAAGGCATGAGCCTGATCGCCCGCACTGCCGCCATCGGCCGCACGCGCGAAGAACTGCAGTGGGACCTCAACTACCTCCTCAAGCTGTGGCGTGCGATCGAAGACGCCGCCGCCTCGCAATCCGGCCCCTTCCTCATCTACCAGGAAAGCGCCCTGGTGATTCGGGCGATCCGCGACTACTTCCAGCCCGACATCGGCGAGATCCTCTGCGACACCGACGACATCTACGAGCAGGCGCGCCAATTCATGGCCCACGTCATGCCCGACTGCGTGCCGCGCGTCAAACGCTACCAGGACGACGTCCCCCTCTTCTCCCGCTTCCAGATCGAGCACCAGATCGAGACGGCCTATTCGCGCCAGGTGAATCTGCCGAGCGGCGGGGCCATCGTCATCGACCACACCGAAGCGCTGGTCGCCATCGACGTCAACTCCGGTCGCGCCACGAAAGGAGCCGACATCGAAGAGACGGCCTTCAAGACCAACCTGGAGGCAGCCGACGAAATCGCGCGGCAACTGCGCCTGCGCGACCTCGGCGGGCTCATCGTCATCGACTTCATCGACATGGAGTCGGCCAAGAACCAGCGCGAGGTCGAGAACCGCCTCAAGGATTCCATCAAGCACGACCGCGCCCGCGTACAGCTGGGCAAGATCAGCAAGTTCGGTCTGCTGGAACTCTCGCGCCAGCGGCTGCGTCCGGCGCTCGCCGAAACGAGCTACATCACCTGCCCGCGCTGCACCGGCACCGGCCACATCCGCAGCACCGAATCGGCCGCGCTGCACATCCTGCGGCTGATCGAGGAAGAGGCGATCAAGGAGAACACCGCTGCCGTCTACACCCAGGTTCCGGTCGACGTCGCCACCTATCTCCTCAACGAGAAGCGCGTCGACGTCGCCCGCATCGAAGCGCGGCACAAGGTGCGTATCGTCGTCATCCCCAACCGCCACCTGGAAACTCCGGCCTACGAGGTGGTGCGCCTGCGCCACGACCAGCTCGACACGCACGACGTCACCCTGGTGAGCTACGAGCTGGCCACCCCGCCCGCCCCCGAATCCAGCCGTGTCACCGAGCTCACCGAGAAACCCGCCCGACGCCAGGAAGCGGCCGTCAAGGGCATCACCCCCGAAACGCCGCCCCCTTCGCCGAGCGCACCGGCCCCCACGCCGACCCCCGCGCCTGCCGCCGAAGCCGCTGCGGCCAAACCGGCAGCCCCGGCTCCCTTGGTGCAGCGCCTCAAGTCCTGGCTGCGCAGCCTCATGGGCCCAGGCGAGGGCGAAGCAGCCAAGGCCGAAGCGCCCATCCCAGCCCCCGCGGCAGCCGAATCCGCCGCCGAAGCGCCCCGACGCCCTGAAAGCCGGCGTCAACCGCGCCCGCCCCGTAGCGCCGAAGGATCCCGCCGCAGCGAGCGGCCGCCGCGCGAACCGGGCCGGCGCCGTGAAGAAGCGACGGAACGCCGCAGCGAGCGTACGCCCGTCGAAGCGCCTCTTCCGAGCCCCG
Source organism: Tepidiphilus succinatimandens (assembly GCF_006503695.1). Taxonomy (GTDB): domain Bacteria; phylum Pseudomonadota; class Gammaproteobacteria; order Burkholderiales; family Rhodocyclaceae; genus Tepidiphilus; species Tepidiphilus succinatimandens. Next base: position 69,713 of record NZ_SBIK01000011.1, on the reverse strand, counting down.
TTCCCGAAGCCCTGCCCGGCGCACCGCAAGCGCCCCGGACGCCCGTCTCCGCCCCTAGCGCCGAGCCCACGCCGTCGCCTGCCGTGGAGGAAACCGGAGAAACGCTGGAACTGGTCTTGCCAGCGGCCGGCGAGGACACCACGTCCGAGACCGTTGCCAAACGCCGCCGCCGCTCGCGCTCACGCCGCAAGGCCGTGGGTGAATCGGCAGAGGTGATCGAATCCGCCGAAACCGAAGAAACGGCGCAGGCCGAGGCCGAACCCGCTGCGAGCGATGAGGACGCCCAGGCCGTCGAGGCCCAGCCGCCGCGCAGGTCCGCGAAAAAGCGCGATGACGCCGCCGCGCCTCTGCCCGAAGCGTCATCCGCCGCCCCCGCGCCGGAAAACCTGCCCACCCTCGTGCCACCGCAACTCCCCGCGCCGACGGTCGGGCGGGACGGCGCAGGCGCGGCCTCCGAGCCCGAAGCCCTTCCCACCACGGCCACGGCCGCTCCCGCCAGCCAGACCGAGATCTCCACGCCGCGGGGCGAACCCGAGGCAGCACGGCGCGATCGGCCCGAAGGCGGGACGGCGGTCGAAATCGCCACCGTACCGCTCACCGATCTGGCTACGCCGATGCCGTCCCCAAGCGCTCCGGCCACCGAGGCGGCGCCCGTCGAGCAGACGCCACCCAGCCGCACGGTCGCCGCCCAAGAGTCGCCGGCGGTTCCAGCGGGCGAGGAAACGGCCGTCTCCGTGCCGGCAAGCGAACTCCGGCCAGAGGAGACCCCCTCCACGCCGTCCGGATCCGCCACGCCGAAGGCGGAGGTCGTGGCACCCCCGCCGCCACCGGAGATGACGCCGCAAGCCCTGCGCGAGATCCTCGCCGCCGCCGGCCTGCAGTGGGTGGAAACCGATCCGGCCAAGCTCGCCGGGCTCAAGCCCACCGAAGTGATCGTGCAGCTCGGTCGCCCCGTGGTGCGCCCGCCCAAGGTCGAGGAAGGCCCGTTGGTGCAGGTCGAGACCAAGCAAACCGCTGCCGCATCGACGCCGGAGCTCACCGGCGAGCAGCCTCCCGCCGCCTGAAAAAGGGCGCGGCAAACGCCGCGCCCCTCACCTTGGGGCAGCTCGAAGAACCGTCGCGCAGTAGGTCATTCGAGGTGTCCCTTTCTTCGCCTGCCCTGCGTTACTCCTCGAGCGATGCGTGGGGATCGGCACCGAAGACTCGTTCGCGCAGGCGAAAGAGCCGGTCGCGCACCTGCGCCGCCGCCTCGAACTCCAGATTGCGCGCGTGCTCCAGCATCTCCTTCTCCAGACGGGCGATCGCCCTGGCCACCGCTTTCTCGTCGGCCGGGTCGACCGCCTCCTCCCAATGCGCCTCACCCGAAGCGGGCGCGCGGCGCACCGCGTGACGCCCCTCGCCCTCTTCGTCATAGACCCCGTCGATGATGTCCTTGATGCGCTTGGTCACACCGCGCGGGGTGATGCCGTGCTCGGCGTTGTAGGCGAGCTGCTTGGCGCGGCGCCGTTCGGTCTCGTCGATGGCGCGGCGCATCGACTCGGTGATTCTGTCCGCATAGAGGATGGCCGTGCCGTGGAGGTTGCGCGCCGCCCGGCCGATCGTCTGGATGAGAGAGCGCTCCGAGCGCAGGAACCCCTCCTTGTCCGCGTCCAGGATCGCCACCAGCGACACCTCGGGGATGTCCAGCCCCTCGCGCAGCAGGTTGATCCCCACCAGCACGTCGAATTCGCCCAGACGCAGGTCGCGGATGATCTCCACCCGCTCGACCGTGTCGATGTCCGAATGCAGGTAGCGCGCCCGCACGCCGTTCTCGTTGAGATACTCCGTCAAATCTTCGGCCATGCGCTTGGTGAGGGTGGTCACCAGCACCCGCTCACCGGCGGCCACGCGGCGCTTGGCCTCGGCGAGCAGGTCATCGACCTGGGTCGAAGCCGGCCGCACGATCACCTCCGGGTCCACCAGACCCGTGGGGCGCACCACCTGCTCCACGAGCTGCTGCTGGTGCGTCGCCTCGTACTCGCCGGGCGTAGCCGAGACGAAGATCGTCTGCGGCATCAAACGCTCAAACTCCTCCCACGTGAGCGGCCGGTTGTCGAGCGCCGAGGGCAGGCGAAACCCGTATTCGACGAGATTCTCCTTGCGCGAACGGTCGCCGCGGAACATTCCCCCGATCTGCCCCACCGTCACGTGCGACTCGTCGATGAAGAGCAGCGCATCGGCCGGCAGGTAGTCCATGAGGGTGGGCGGAGGCTCGCCCGGACGGCGTCCCGAAAGATGCCGGGAATAATTCTCGATCCCCTTGCAAAACCCCATCTCCGAGAGCATCTCCAGGTCGAAGAGCGTGCGCTGCTCCAGACGCTGCGCCTCCACCAGCTTGCCGCACTCCAATAGCCACGCCTTGCGCTCGCGCAGCTCCTCCTTGATCGAATCGATCGCGCGCAGGACGGTGGCGCGCGGCGTCACGTAGTGGCTCGAAGGATAGACGGTGAAGCGCACGAGCTTATGCACCAGATGCCCGGTGAGCGGATCGAAGAGCGTGAGGTGCTCGATCTCGTCGTCGAAGAGCTCGATGCGCAGCGCGTACTCCGCGCTCTCGGCCGGGAAGACGTCGATCACCTCGCCGCGCACGCGGAAGGTTCCGCGGCGAAAATCCGCGTCGGCGCGTTCGTACTGCATCTGCACCAGACGCTCGATGATGGCGCGCTGCCCCATGTGCTCGCCCTCGCGCAGGTGCAAGACCATCGAGTGGTAATCGACCGGATCGCCGATGCCGTAGATGCACGAAACGGTGGCCACGATCACCACGTCGCGCCGCTCCATCAGGCTCTTGGTGGCCGACAGGCGCATCTGCTCGATGTGCGCATTGACGCTCGAATCCTTCTCGATGTAGAGATCGCGGCTCGGCACGTAGGCTTCGGGCTGGTAATAGTCGTAATACGAGACGAAGTACTCGACGGCGTTCTTGGGGAAGAACTCGCGGAACTCGGCGTAGAGCTGCGCGGCGAGCGTCTTGTTCGGCGCCATCACCAGGGCCGGGCGCCCGCAGCGGGCGATGACATTGGCCATGGTGTAGGTCTTGCCCGAACCGGTCACCCCCAGCAGCGTCTGGTACATCAGCCCGTCGCGGATGCCCGCGACCAGCGCCTCGATCGCCTGCGGCTGGTCCCCGGCCGGCGGATAAGGCTGGAAAAGCTCGAACGGACTGCCGGGAAAACGCACGAAGCGCCCGCTGGAGGAAGGAAGTTCGGCCATGCTACAATTCCATTTTTCTGCGGTAGCCTTGCGACATCTTACCCCGAAGCGGGTTCCCGCAAGGCACAGCCCGATGGTCCAGCCCCAGGAGCCCCGATCCATGTCTCGCAGCCTCTTCGCCGCGGTCGAACTCGCGCCGCGCGACCCCATCCTCGGACTCAACGAAGCCTTCGCCGCCGACCCACGCCCGCAGAAAGTGAACCTCGGCGTGGGCGTGTATTACGACGAAGAAGGGCGCATCCCGCTGCTCGCCTCGGTGAAGACCGCCGAGGAAGCGCGCGTGCGTCAGGCCAAGCCGCGCGGCTACCAGCCCATCGAAGGCCCGGCGGCCTACACCGGCGCCGTCCAGCGCCTGCTCTTCGGTGCCGATTCCCCGCTGCTCGCCGAAGGGCGCGTCGTCACCGCCCAAGGGCTGGGCGGCACCGGGGCGCTGCGCATCGGCGGCGATCTGCTGCGGCGCATCGTGCCCGAAGCCACCGTCTACATCTCCGACCCCAGCTGGGAAAACCACCGCGGCATCTTCGAGGCGGCGGGCTTTCCCGTGCGCACCTACCGCTACTACGACCCCGCCACCGGCGGCGTCGATTTCGCCGGCATGAAGGCGGCGCTCGCGGCCATGGCCCCGCGCAGCATCGTCGTGCTGCACGCCTGCTGCCACAACCCCACCGGGGCCGACCTCACCGAAGCGCAGTGGCAGGAAGTCGCCCAGACCTGCGTGGCGGGCGAACTCGTCCCCTTCCTCGACATGGCCTACCAGGGGTTCGCCGAAGGGATCGACGCCGACGCCACCGCGGTGCGCCATTTCCTCGCAGCCGGTATCCCCTTCTTCGTCTCCAGCTCGTTTTCGAAGAATTTCTCTCTCTACGGGGAGCGCGTCGGGGCGCTGTCCCTCGTCACCGGCTCGCGCGACGAGGCCGAGCGGGTGCTGTCGCAGCTCAAGCGCGTCATCCGCACCAACTACTCCAACCCCCCCACGCACGGCGCGGCGCTCGTGGCCGACGTGCTCGCCTCCGGCGAGCTGCGCGCGCAATGGGAAGAAGAGCTCGGCGGCATGCGCCGGCGCATCCGCGCCATGCGCGAGGGGCTGCGGCAGCGGCTGGAAGCCGCCGTGCCGGGCAAGGACTTCTCCTTCGTCACCGAACAGCGCGGCATGTTCTCCTACACCGGGCTCACCCCCGAGCAGGTCGAACGGCTCAAGAGCGAATACGGCATCTACGCCGTGCGCTCCGGGCGCATCTGCATCGCCGCGCTCAATGCGCGCAACCTCGACTACGTCGCCGAAGCGATCGCCGCCGTCCTGCGCGGCTGAGTCCCTTTCCGCCGCCCCGCTCGGGGCGGCACTCTCTCCTCCCATGAACGACCTCGACGCATTCCTCGAACACCTCGTCTGGCGCACCCCCTCGGGCGAGGCGATCGGCTGCACGGAAAAGCGCAAAGTCTTGCGCGAGAACCTCGAAGAGCTCGCCCAGGTGCTCAAGGATGCCCTCGACGACGCGCTCCTCATGGGCGTGAGCGAACGCCAGGTGCGCGAGGTCTTCCACGCCCTGATCGACCGCATCGAGAGCGACTTTTCCGAACGCGACGATTGAGCGCGACGAATCGATCCCATCGTCGGCGCTGGGGTTGCGTTTGGGCGCGGACGCATTAGAATGAAACCATGACGACACGGTATACCACCACCCCGATCCTCGAGGAGGAAGAGGCGCGGGTTTCCCCCCCGCCGTTCTATAAGGTGCTGTTGCTCAACGACGACTACACCCCCATGGACTTCGTCGTGATCGTGCTGGAGCATTTTTTTCACATGGGCCGCGAACGCGCGACGCAAATCATGCTCAAAGTCCATCATGAGGGGATGGCAGTGTGCGGCGTCTATCCGAAAGACATCGCCGCCACCAAGGTCGAACAAGTCACGGCCTTTGCCCGGCAACACGGACACCCCCTCGCCTGCGTCATGGAGGAAGTTTGAAATGATCGCCCAAGAGCTGGAAGTCACATTACACATGGCGTTCGTCGACGCGCGGCAGAAGCGGCACGAGTACGTCACCGTCGAACACCTGCTGCTCGCACTGCTCGACAACCCGTCGGCGGCCGACGCGCTGCGCGCCGTGGGGGCCAATTTCGACGAACTGCGCCGAGAACTGTCGCAGTTCATCGACACGCACGTACCGCGGGTGCCGGGCAACGGTGAAGTCGACACCCAGCCCACGCTGGGTTTCCAGCGCGTCATCCAGCGCGCCATCCTGCACGTGCAATCCTCGGGCAAATCCGAAGTAGTCGGCGCCAACGTGCTGGTGGCGATTTTCGGCGAGAAGGATTCGCACGCGCTCTATCTGCTGCAGCGGCAGAAGATCACCCGGCTCGACCTCGTCAATTACCTCTCTCACGGCATCGTCAAGTCGCGCAACGCCGCGCCAGGCGAATCCGCAGCGAGCAAGGCCAAGCACGAGGCGAGTGAGGAAGAAGAAACAACGCCGCAGGGCAACGGCGGTGCGCTGGAGAATTTCACCGTCAATCTCAACCAGCTCGCCCGCGAAGGCAAGATCGACCCGCTCATCGGCCGCGAGACCGAGCTCGAGCGCGTCATCCAAACGCTCTGCCGCCGGCGCAAGAACAATCCGCTGCTGGTGGGCGAGGCCGGCGTGGGCAAGACGGCCATCGCCGAAGGACTCGCGCGCATGATCGTCGAAGGCAAGGTACCCGAGATCCTCGCCAACGCCCAAGTCTACGCGCTCGACATGGGAGCGCTCCTTGCCGGCACCAAGTACCGCGGCGACTTCGAACAGCGCCTCAAGGCCGTGCTGAAGCAGCTCAAGGAGCGGCCCAACGCCATCCTCTTCATCGACGAGATCCACACCCTCATCGGTGCGGGGGCGGCCTCGGGCGGCACGCTGGATGCCTCCAACCTGCTCAAGCCGGCGCTCTCCAGCGGCCAGCTCAAGTGCATCGGCGCCACCACCTACGCCGAATACCGCCAGATCTTCGAGAAGGATCACGCCCTGTCGCGGCGCTTCCAGAAGATCGACGTGCCCGAGCCGAGCGTGGAAGACACCATCGCCATCCTCAAGGGGCTGCGCAGCCGCTTCGAAGCGCACCACAACGTGAAATACTCGACCGCGGCGCTGCACGCCGCCGCCGAGCTCGCGGCGCGTTTCATCACCGACCGTCAGCTGCCGGACAAGGCGATCGACGTCATCGACGAAGCCGGCGCGGCGCAAAAGATCCTGCCCAAGAACAAGCAGAAGAAAGTGATCGGCAAAGGCGAGATCGAGGCGATCGTCGCCAAGATCGCCCGCATCCCGCCGCGCACCATCGCCGCCGACGACCGCGAGAAACTCGCCAGCCTCGAGCGCGACCTGAAGAGCGTCGTCTTCGGACAGGACGCGGCGATCGAAGCGCTCGCGCGCGCCATCAAGATGTCGCGCTCGGGCCTGGGCAATCCGCAAAAACCCATCGGTGCCTTCCTCTTCTCCGGTCCCACCGGCGTGGGCAAGACCGAGGTCGCGCGCCAGCTCGCCTACACGCTGGGGATCGACCTCATCCGCTTCGACATGTCGGAGTACATGGAGCGGCATACCGTCAGCCGCCTGATCGGCGCACCCCCCGGTTACGTCGGTTTCGAACAGGGTGGGCTGCTCACCGAAGCGGTGATGAAGAAACCGCACTGCGTGCTGCTGCTCGACGAGATCGAGAAAGCGCACCCGGACGTGTTCAACATCCTGCTGCAGGTGATGGACCACGGCACGCTCACCGACGCCAACGGCCGCTCGACCGACTTCCGCAACGTCATCATCATCATGACGACGAACGCCGGTGCCGAGACGATGCAAAAGAGCACCATCGGCTTCGCCTCCAAGCGTGAGGCCGGCGATGAGATGGGCGAGCTCAAGCGGATCTTCTCGCCGGAGTTCCGCAACCGGCTCGACGCGATCATCTCCTTCAAGCCGCTCGACAACGAAATCATCCAGCGCGTGGTCGAGAAGTTCCTCATGCAGCTCGAAGCCCAGCTGCACGAGCGCAAGGTCGAGGTGCACTTCACCGACGAGCTCAAGGCCTGGCTCGCCGCCAAGGGGTTCGACCCGCTCATGGGCGCGCGTCCCATGGCCCGGCTCATCCAGGACACGATCCGCGCCGCGCTCGCCGACGAGCTCCTCTTCGGGCGGCTGGTCAACGGCGGGCACGTGACCATCGACGTCGATGCCGAAGGCAAGGTGAAACTCCTCTTCGACGAAGAGGCCGTGCTCGAATCCTGAACCCGGGCGGACGCCATCCCGCGTCCGAGCTGCTGCTAGAATCTCCGGTCGTCTTCCACCGACCGGAGATTTTTTTATGGACTTCCATACCGCCGACCTGTGCGACGCGCACGAAGACCGCGTGCGCGTGCTCGCCCCCATGCTGCGCTCCTATGGCGGCGCCCGCGCCGCGGGCGGGCCCGTGCGCACCCTGAAGATTTTCGAAGACAACGCGCTGGTGCGCGAGATGCTCGCCGAACCCGGCCAGGGCGCGATGCTGGTGATCGACGGCGGAGGGTCGCTGCGCCGGGCGCTCCTGGGCGACAACCTCGCCGAACTCGCGGTGAAGAACGGCTGGGCCGGAGTCGTCGTCTATGGCTGCATCCGCGATTCGGCCGCCATCGGCCGGCTTCCGCTGGGTGTCTGGGCGCTTGCCACCCATCCCATGAAAACCGTCAAGCGCGGCGAAGGGCAACGCGACGTGCCGGTGAGTTTCGGCGGCGTCACGTTCGCGCCAGGGATGTTCGCCTACGCCGACGAAGACGGCGTGATCGTGTCCGACGCGCCCCTCGTATGAACCATAAAGGCGGCGTGATGCCGCGGCACGCTTGCCTTATCTTATGTCTTATATAAGACTGTTGACGTCGCGCTCGAGCTGACGTACCATGCAGCCCATGAGCTTTGCTCATGGGCTTTTTCCCCTCTCTCATGGAAGGAACCGTCATGGATCGTCAACAGCAGATCGCCGCTCTGAAAAAAGACTGGGCCGAGAACCCCCGTTGGAAAGGCATCACGCGCCCCTACACCGCCGAAGACGTGGTGCGGCTGCGCGGCTCGGTCACCCCTGAATACACCCTCGCCCGCCGCGGCGCCGAGAAACTGTGGAAGCTGCTGCACGAAGAGCCCTACATCAACTGCCTCGGCGCGCTCACCGGCGGTCAGGCGATGCAGCAGGTGAAAGCCGGCGTCAAGGCCATCTACCTCTCCGGCTGGCAAGTGGCCGCGGACAACAACGAATACCGCGCCATGTTCCCCGACCAGTCGCTCTACCCGGTCAATTCCGTGCCGGTGGTGGTCGAGCGCATCAACAACGCTTTCAAACGCGCCGATGAGATCCAGTGGAGCAAGGGACTCAACCCCGGGGACAAAGGCTGGATCGACTACTTCGCGCCCATCGTCGCCGACGCCGAGGCCGGTTTCGGCGGCGTGCTCAACGCCTTCGAGCTCATGAAGGCCATGATCCGCGCCGGCGCCTCGGGCGTGCACTTCGAAGACCAGCTCGCCTCCGTGAAGAAATGCGGCCACATGGGCGGCAAGGTGCTGGTGCCGACCTCCGAAGCCGTGCAGAAACTCGTCGCCGCACGGCTTGCCGCCGACGTCTGCGGCGTGCCCACGCTGGTCATCGCCCGCACCGACGCCGAAGCGGCCGACCTGCTCACGTCGGATCACGACGAATACGACAAACCGTTCCTCACCGGTGAGCGCACCGCCGAAGGGTTTTATCGCACCCGCAACGGTCTGGAGCAGGCCATCGCCCGTGCGATCGCCTACGCGCCCTATGCCGATCTCGTCTGGTGCGAAACGGGTACGCCGGATCTCGAATTCGCCCGTAAATTCGCCGAAGGGGTGCATGCCAAATTCCCCGGCAAGCTGCTCGCCTACAACTGCTCGCCCTCCTTCAACTGGAAGAAGAACCTGGACGACGCCACCATCGCCAAGTTCCAGCGCGAACTCGGGGCCATGGGCTACAAGTACCAGTTCATCACGCTCGCCGGCATCCACTCCATGTGGTACAACATGTTCGACCTGGCCTATGACTACGTGCGCCGCGGCATGTCGGCCTACGTCGAGAAAGTGCAGGAACCCGAATTCGCCGCCCGCGAACGCGGTTACACCTTCGTGGCGCACCAGGCCGAAGTCGGCACGGGCTATTTCGACGACGTGACCACGGTGATCCAGGGGGGACAATCCAGCGTCACCGCGCTCACCGGTTCGACCGAAGAAGAGCAGTTCCACTGATCACGAGAGAAGGGGGAGTCCGCGGCCGCACCAGACGGCCGCGCGCAGACAAAGTTGAGGCCGGGAAACCGGCCTTTTTTCTTTGACACGCTGCCCTTCGCACTCAAGCGTTCAAGCGCCGCGCAGTCCCCGTCCGAGCAGATACACCTCCGCACTGCGATCGCGCGAAGCCTTGGGCTTGCGCACCGCCACGCTGCGAAACGCCGCGCCCAACGCCCGGCGGAAGTCGTCGAACCCTTCTCCCTGGAACACCTTGATGAGAAAGACCCCTTCAGGGCGCAGGTGGCGCACGGCGAAATCGAGCGCGAGTTCCGCCAGATGCATTGCACGCGCCTGATCGACCGAGGCAATACCCGAGAGGTTGGGTGCCATGTCGCTCAGCACCACGTCGAGCACTGCGCCGGCGAGCAGCGCCTCCAGCGCCCGTTCCGTCGCCTCCTCGGTGAAATCCCCTTGCAGGAAATCCACGCCGGGAATCGGCACCATGGGCAGCAGATCGAGGGCGAAGACCCGCCCCGTCTCTCCCACGCGCTCGCGCGCCACCTGCGACCACGCCCCCGGCGCCGAACCCAGGTCGAGCACGCACTGTCCGCGGCGCAGCAGCCGATCCTTGTCGTCGATCTCGAGTAGTTTGAACGCCGCCCGCGAGCGGTAGCCGGCGCGGGTGGCCTCCTGCACGTAAGGATCGTTCAGATGCCGGTGGATCCAGTCCCGGTGGCTTTTGTTCTTTCCCATCGTCCTTGCGTTAAAATTCCGTTTTAGGCTGCGAAACCCCATTCCATGCGCCAGATCGACAGTCACACCCGCCGGGCGCTGCGCGCCAAGGCCCATCACCTCAATCCTGTCGTCATCATCGCGAGCAAGGGTCTCACCGAGGCGGTACTTGCGGAGATCGACCGGGCGCTGACGGCGCACGAGCTCATCAAAGTACGGGTGGCCGGCTCCGAGCGCGAGGTGCGCGAAGCACTCATGGCCGAGATCTGCGAGCGGCTCGACTGCGCGCCGGTACAGCACATCGGCAACCTGCTGGTGCTGTGGCGCCCCAAACCCGAGGCCACCCCGCGCGCAGCGGCGGAAAAGCCCACCGCCCCGGCAGCGCATGCAAAATCGGCCAAGTCCTTCGCCCGGGCAGCCCGGCTGCGCGCGCTCATCGAAGCGCGCACCGCAGCCAAGGCGGCACGCCAACGCCGCCCCGCCAAGGGGCGGAGCCGCAAGCCTTAGACGTAGCGCACGTCCAGGATCTCGAACTCGCGCATACCCCCCGGCGTCTGCACCTGAACCACGTCGCCGGCGTACTTGCCGATGAGGGCGCGGGCGATCGGCGAGCTCACCGAGATCTTCCCTGCCTTCACGTCGGCCTCTTCGTCGCCGACGATCTGGTAGCACGCCTTGTCGCCGCTTTCCAGATCCTCGAGTTCGACGGTGGCGCCGAACACGACCCGCCCGTCGGCATCCAGCGTCTTCGGGTCGATGATCTGGGCATTGGCCAGTTTCGCCTCCAGCTCCTGGATGCGCCCCTCGATGAACGCCTGGCGCTCGCGCGCGGCGTCGTATTCGGCGTTCTCGGAAAGATCGCCGTGGGCGCGCGCCTCGGCGATCGCCGCGATCACCGCCTGCCGCTCCACGGTCTTGAGACGATGCAATTCCTGGCGCAGTTTCTCTGCACCTTCGACGGTCATGGGGTATTTCATCTCGCCTCCTCCCGCAACCGGGCATGCAGCGACTGCAAGGAATACACGTCGTAGCGTCCTGCCTGTTCGATGCCCAGGCAAGCGGCCTCGGCCCCTTCGATGGTGGTGAAGATCGCCGAGACCTTGGCCGCGAGCGCGCTCGTGCGAATGGAGCGCGAATCGAGCACCGCCTGGCGCGCCTCTTCGACCGTATTGATGACGAGATCGATCTCGCCGTTCTTGATCATGTCGACGATGTGCGGCCGCCCTTCGGTCACCTTATTCACCACGCGCACGGGAATTCCAGCCTGGGCGATCACGCCGGCCGTGCCGCGCGTAGCCACCAGCTCGAAGCCGAGCGCGTGCAGCTTGCGGGCGATTTCCACCGCCGCGGGACGGTCCTTCGGCTTGACGCTGATGAAAGCGCGCCCCTTGGTAGGCAACCGCACGCCCGCCGCCAGTTGCGCCTTGTAAAAGGCTTCGGCGAAGGTCTGGCCCACTCCCATCACCTCGCCGGTCGACTTCATCTCAGGGCCGAGAATGGGATCGACCCCGGGGAATTTCACGAAGGGGAAGACCGCCTCCTTCACCGAATAATAGGGCGGCACGATCTCGCGCGTCACTCCCTGCTCGGCGAGCGGGCGTCCCACCATGCAGCGTGCCGCCACCTTGGCGAGCGGCACGCCGCAGGCCTTGGAGACGAAAGGCACCGTGCGGGAGGCGCGCGGATTGACCTCCAGCACATAGACGACGGCCTTCTCCCCTTCTCCCTGGATGGCGAACTGCACGTTCATCAGGCCCACAACGCCCAGCGCCCGGGCCATGGCCACCGTCTGGCGGCGCATCTCGTCGAGCACGGCCGGCGCGAGCGTGTAGGGCGGCAGCGAACAGGCCGAATCGCCCGAATGCACGCCGGCCATTTCGATGTGCTCCATGATGCCGCCGATCACCACGTCCTTGCCATCGGCGAGTGCGTCGACGTCGACCTCGGTGGCGTCGTTGAGGAACCGGTCGAGCAAGACGGGTGAGTCGTTCGACACCTTCACCGCCTCGCGCATGTAGCGCTCGAGGTCTTTCTGCTCGTGCACGATCTCCATGGCGCGCCCGCCGAGCACGTAGCTCGGGCGTACCACCAGCGGATAGCCGATCTCGGCGGCCAGCCGCAACGCCTCTTCGGGCGTGCGCGCGGTGCGGTTGGGCGGCTGGCGCAGGCCCAGCTGCATGAGCAGCTGCTGGAAGCGTTCGCGGTCCTCGGCCGCGTCGATCGCATCGGGCGCGGTGCCGATGATGGGCACGCCATTCGCCTCCAGCGCCCTGGCGCGCTTGAGCGGCGTCTGGCCGCCGAACTGCACGATCACCCCTTCCGGGCGCTCGACGTGGACGATCTCGAGGATGTCTTCCAGCGTGATCGGTTCGAAATAGAGCCGGTCGGAGGTGTCGTAATCGGTGGAGACGGTCTCCGGGTTGCAGTTGACCATGATGGTCTCGAAACCGTCCTCGCGCAGTGCGAGCGCCGCATGCACACAGCAGTAGTCGAATTCGATCCCCTGGCCGATACGGTTGGGACCGCCGCCCAGGATCATGATCTTGCGCCGGTTGCTCGGGGCCGCCTCGCACTCTTCCTCGTAGGTGGAATAGAGGTAGGCCGTCTGGGTGGCGAACTCGGCCGCGCAGGTATCGATCCGCTTATAGACCGGACGCACCCCCAGGGCATGCCGGTGCAGGCGCACGGCGGTCTCGTCGCGCTGCAGCAGCTTGGCGAGCCGCCGGTCGGAGAATCCCTTGCGCTTGAGCGCGCGCATCTGCGCCGCGTCGATCGCCTCGAGCGAGCGGCCCACGAGCGACTGCTCCGTGCGCACGAGATCCTCGATCTGGGCGAGGAACCACGGATCGATGTGCGACAGGCGATGCACGTCGGCGAGCGCATAGCCCTCGCGGAAGGCCTGGGCCACGTACCAGATGCGCTGTGGGCCGGGGTTGGCCAGCTCGTGCTCCAGTTCGCTGCGATCCGCGTCGAGCTCATCGAGCCCATAGACCCCCACTTCCAGCCCGCGCAGCGCCTTCTGGAACGATTCCTGGAAGGTGCGTCCGATCGCCATCACTTCGCCCACGGACTTCATCTGCGTGGTGAGCCGGTCGTCCGCCTGGGGGAATTTCTCGAAGGCGAAACGCGGCACCTTGGTGACCACGTAATCGATCGTGGGCTCGAAAGAGGCCGGCGTCGCCCCGCCGGTGATCTCGTTCTTGAGCTCGTCGAGCGTGTAGCCCACGGCGAGCTTGGCCGCCACCTTGGCGATGGGAAAGCCCGTGGCCTTGGAGGCGAGCGCTGAGGAGCGCGACACGCGCGGGTTCATCTCGATCACGATCATGCGCCCGTCTTCGGGGTTGATGGCGAACTGCACGTTGGAGCCGCCCGTGTCGACCCCGATCTCGCGCAGCACGGCAAGGGAAGCATCGCGCATGCGCTGGTATTCCTTGTCGGTGAGCGTCTGCGCCGGCGCCACGGTGATCGAGTCGCCGGTGTGCACGCCCATCGGGTCGAGGTTCTCGATGGAGCAGACGATGATGCAGTTGTCGGCGCGATCGCGCACGACCTCCATCTCGAATTCCTTCCAGCCGATGAGCGACTCTTCGATGAGCAGTTCGCTGATGGGGCTCGCGTCCAGCCCGCGCTTGCAGATCTCGACGAACTCCTCCATGTTGTAGGCGATGCCCCCGCCCGTGCCCCCAAGGGTGAAGGAAGGCCGGATGATGACCGGAAAGCCGATCCGCGCCTGCACGGCCATCGCCTCTTCCAAGGTATGGGCGATACCCGAGCGCGCCGACTCCAGCCCGATGCGCGTCATCGCCTCCTTGAATTTCTGCCGGTCCTCGGCCTTGTCGATCGCCTCCTCGCGCGCGCCGATGAGCTCCACCCCATAGCGCTCGAGCACCCCGCTGCGGGCGAGCTCAAGCGCGCAGTTCAAGGCCGTCTGCCCCCCCATGGTGGGCAGCAGCGCATCGGGCCGCTCCTTGTCGATGATGCGCTCGAGCACGGCGGCGGTGATCGGCTCGATGTAGGTGACGTCGGCCGTCTCCGGGTCGGTCATGATCGTGGCCGGGTTGGAATTGACCAGGATCACGCGGTAGCCTTCCTCGCGCAGCGCCTTGCACGCCTGCACGCCGGAATAGTCGAACTCGCACGCCTGGCCGATGATGATCGGGCCGGCGCCGATGATGAGGATGCTGTGGAGGTCGGTACGCTTGGGCATGTCGTTCCCTGTCGTCGGTAGGTAGCCGCCGGCCCCGTCCGCTCGTGACGGACGGGGCCGGCGGCGGAAAAACTCATGGACGTTGGTTGCGGTGCGCGTCGATCAGCGCGACGAAACGGTCGAAGAGATACCCCACGTCGTGCGGCCCCGGGCTCGCCTCGGGGTGGCCCTGGAAGCCGAAGGCCGGCGCGTCGGTGCGCTCGATCCCCTGCAGGCTGCCGTCGAAGAGCGAGACGTGCGTGACGCGGCAATTGGCCGGCAGCGTGTCGGCATCCACGGCAAAGCCGTGGTTCTGGCTGGTGATGTACACGCGCCCGGTGTCGAGATCCTTGACCGGATGGTTCGCGCCGTGATGGCCGAACTTCATCTTCACCGTCTTCGCCCCCGAGGCAAGCCCCAGGATCTGGTGCCCCAGGCAGATGCCGAAGGTGGGAATGCGCCGCGCGATCGCCTCGCGCGCGGTGGCGATCGCATAACCGCAGGCGGCCGGATCGCCCGGCCCGTTGGCGAGCAGGATACCGTCGGGCGCGAGCGCGAGCGTCTGTTCGAACGGGGTCTGCGCCGGCACCACCGTGACGCGGCAGCCGCGCGCGGCGATCATGCGCAGGATGTTGCGCTTGACGCCGTAATCGTAGACCACCACGTGCCGCGGCCCTTCGCCGGCCGGCACGTAGCCGCGCCCCAGCTCCCATTCGCCCTCGTGCCAGGCGACGACGTCGCGCCGGCTCACTTCTTTGGCCAGATCCATGCCGGCCAAGCCGGGGAAGGCGCGCGCCAGGGCGAGCGCCTCGGCCACGTCCGGCGTCTTGCCCACCGGGGCCGTGACGATGGCGCCTGCCTGCGCACCGCGATCGCGCAGGATGCGGGTGAGGCGGCGCGTGTCGATGCCGGCGATCGCCACCACCCCTTCGTCGCGCAGAGACTCGGGCAAAGTGCGGCGCATGCGGAAGTTGCTCGCCAGAAGCGGCACGTCGCGCACCACCAGACCGGCGGCCATCACCCGGTCGGATTCGAGGTCTTCGTCGTTGACGCCGACGTTGCCGACGTGCGGATAGGTGAGCGTGACGATCTGCCGGGAATAACTCGGGTCGGTGAGAATTTCCTGATAGCCCGTCATCGAGGTGTTGAACACCACCTCACCGACGGTGTGACCGGTCGCACCGATGCCCTCGCCGTGGAACACCGTTCCGTCGGCAAGGACGAGGATCGCGGGATTGAAAGACACGACGGCTCCTTGCAGTGGATTCAGCGGTGCGTAAGCTGCCCGCCGAAAAAAACGGGATGGGCGCGCTTCGCCATCCCGTTCTTTACATTTATATTTTACCGCGAAAACCTGCCGGCGGCAATCGCCGCGCCTTTCAGCGCAAGCCCAGCACGTCGCGCATGTCGTAGAGACCGGGCGGGCGCCCCTGCAGGAAACGCGCCGCACGCATGGCCCCCACGGCATAGGGCATGCGGCTCTGCGAACGGTGGGTGATCTCGATGCGCTCACCGGTACCGGCAAAGAGCACGGTGTGGTCCCCCACGATATCCCCGCCGCGGATGGTGGAAAAGCCGATCTGCCGCGACGGGCGCACGCCCACCTCTCCTTGGCGGCCATAGACGGCCTCGCGTTCGAGGTCCAGGCCCAGCACGCGGGCGAGGATGCGCCCCATCTCGAGGGCGGTGCCCGAAGGCGCGTCGACCTTGTTGCGGTGATGCGCCTCGATCACCTCTACGTCGTAGCCCTCACCGAGCAAGGCGGCGGCGCCTTCCAGCAGCCGGAAGACGACGTTGACCCCGACGGCCATGTTGGGCGCGAGGACGATGGGAATCTCCTTGGCGGCCTGTTCGATCAAGGCCCGCTGCTCGGCGTCGAACCCGGTGGTGCCGATCACGACGGATTTGCCCAGCCGCTGAGCCACTCGGACAAGCCCGACGGTGACCCCCGGTCGCGTGAAGTCGATGACGCAATCCGCCGCGGCAACTGCTGTCTCGGGATCTTCGCCGATGAGCACACCGGTGCTCCGTCCAATTGGATCCCCCGCGTCGCGGCCGATCCATTCGCTGCCGGGGCGCACGAAGGCCGCCGCAAGCTCGATGCCCGGATCCTCGAGCGCTGCCTCGACCAGCATCCGCCCCATCCGGCCGCCCGCGCCGGCGATTGCAACCCGAACCGGTTTCATGGTGCATTCTCCTCTTTCGTCTGCCCTTTGGTTTCGGCGCCGCCCCCCGCTTCACCACTTGCCGGCTCAGGCTCCTCTTTTTTCTTCTTCTCCTCTTTTGGCGGCTTGCCGGGAACCTCGACCACGCGCGGTGCGGAACTCGTCACCGGCGCATCCCCCTCGGTCGGCATCACGTCGCCAGCCACGCGCACGAGCACGTCGTTCTCGAAAAACACGGTGAGCCGCCGCTGCTGGATCGTGCCGTCGCCCTTTTTCACGTAGTAGACGTAGTCCCAGCGATCGTTGCGGAATGGATCGACGAGCAGCGGCGTTCCCAGAAGGAAACGGACCTGGTCGCGCGTCATCCCCTTCTCCAAACGAGAGACGGCTTCCGGATCCTGGAAATTACCCTGGCGCACGTCGGCACGGTAGGGCGAAGCCAGGCCCGCCAGTCGGTCCATCGAGCACGCGCTCGAGAGCAGCGCCAACGCGACGGTCGGCAAGAGAATACGAGGCGACATGAGTCTCACTAAGGTTCTGCCGAACGGCGAAAAACTATATCATAGCGCATGTCGTGCCGCCGGAACGCACGCACCAAGATGAGGGCTTCTGCCGATGGACAACACGAAGAATCTACGCAACATGGGCCTCAAGGCCACCTACCCGCGGCTCAAGATCCTCGAGCTCTTCCAGAGCGGTGAACACCGCCACCTCACCGCCGAGGACGTCTATCGCCTGCTCGACGCCGCCGGCGTGGAAATCGGGCTCGCCACCGTCTATCGGGTGCTCACCCAGTTCGAGCAGGCCGGCGTGCTGGAGCGGCACCACTTCGAGTCGGGCAAGGCGATCTTCGAGCTGGCCGCCGGCGAGCACCACGACCATCTGGTGTGCCTCGACTGCGGCCACATCGAAGAGTTCTTCGACGCGACGATCGAGGCGCGGCAGCGAGAAATCGCCCAGGAACGCGGCTTCGAGGTTGCCGATCACGCGATGTACCTCTATGCCCACTGCCGGCGCAAGAATTGCCCGAACCGCCAGAAGGACGAATAGCGCCGCGCAAACCGTTCAGAAAACGTGCCGCATCCCGACGAAGAAGAACCCCGTATCACCGACCGTCTCCTGTGCCGCATGGCCGTTGCGGGCCGCGTCGGTCTGACCCAGCCATTGCATTTGGCCCCAGTCCAGGCCGTCATGGTCGATCGCCGTATAACCGGCATACGCGGTGGTTCGCTTCGACAGCGCCCGCGTCCAGGCGACGGTCCATGACGAAGGCGAGAATCGCCCTCCCTCTCCCCCGCCCACCCCCTCGAAACGGGATTTGCCATAAGCGAAGTGCAGATTGTTTGGCCCAAACGGCACGAGTACCCCAAACTGCCAGATCGAAACATCGAAACCACCCACTCCCTGGACATCGACCCCTCGTTGCCAGGAGCCGGCCAAGCGCAGCACTCCGAAGTCGTAGGATGCGCCGAAGAACCCCTCTTTCTGGGTTTCATCGGCCACTCGCCCGCCGACGAGATGCTCGCCGTCGAAACGGACCACATGGGCAATGGCACCGGCCTTGAAGGCCCCGCCGTCGTAGCGTAGGGCCACACCGTCCTTGTCGTCGTCGCCCTCCCCCGGACCATCGGCACGTGCCGTCTCGCGGTTACCGGCCGAATGGATGGCGGAAAAAGTCAGTGAGCGGAAACCGCCCTCCCACGTCACCGCGTTGTTCCAGCGCGCCGGCGAGTTGGGCGTGATCGACAATCGTCCCAGTAAAGAAAGCCAACTCTGCGGACTGGGCACGGCGGATAGCAAAGCGTCGTAGGCGTAGGTGAAATAGCCCGGCGCGTACTGCCGCCCCAGCGCCACCCGCCCGAACGCCCCTTCCAGCCCGACCCACGCCTGACGCGTGAGCACTTCACTGCCCTCGTTTTTCAGGGAGTCCTCGCGGCTCATCACCTCCGACTTGCCCGTATCCAGCGCGTAGCCCTGTTCGAGCACGAACGTGGCGACGAGCCCATCACCAAGCGATTCTTTGCCCCGCAAGCCAATGCGGTCGCCGGAAAACCAGCTGTCGTCGACGCCAACGGTCTGGTCTCCGCGCCACTCGCCGAATTTCACAAAGGCATCGGCCACGCCGTAGAGCTCGATTCCCGCCGCAGCGACGCTCGGCGCAACCCACATCATCATCCAGAGCGATGCGAAAGCAAAAGCACCTGTTTTTTGCATGAAAATCTCTTAATTTCTGCAAACGTCGGCGATTTTACACAAATTTCTTCGATCCGAATCGTTTCATGCGTAAAAAAGGCCCGGCGAGCGCCTCGTGTTTCGAGGACGCTCGCCGGGCCGATCAGAAAAAAACCGAGCTAGACAAGACGCACAGTCTGTGCGCCTAGCATCGTTTCGGTCTCGGAAGATGCCTTGGGTAGTTAATATGCTTTATGTATAATCTCCAAGAAGGGCCTGTGCATGATGACGCAGGTGATCGTCGATGAAAGTAGCCACGAAGTAATAGCTGTGATCGTAGCCGGGGTGGCGCCGTAGCTGCAGCGGATGCCCGGCGGCGGCACAGGCGGCTTCGAGCGCTTCCGGATGAAGCTGTTCGGCGAGGAATTCGTCCGCTGCCCCTTGATCGACGAGCAGAGGCAGGCGTTCCTCGGCCTGGGCGATGAGCGCGCAGGCGTCCCATTGCCGCCAGCGTTGGGGATCGTCTCCGAGGTAGGCGCGAAACGCTTTCTGCCCCCAAGGACAACGGCTGGGGTTGGCGATGGGAGCAAACGCCGAGACCGAGGCGTAGCGGCCAGGATTTTTCAGGGCACAGACGAGCGCGCCGTGCCCGCCCATGGAATGCCCGCTCACGGCACGGCGATCGGTCACCGGCAGGTGGGCCTCGACCAGGGCCGGCAGTTCATGTACCACGTAATCATACATTCGGTAATGAGCCGACCAGGGAGCCTCTGTGGCATCGACGTAGAAGCCCGCGCCGGAACCCAAATCGTAGCTGTCGTGCTCTTCGGGAAGATGGGTGCCGCGCGGGCTCGTGTCCGGACAGACGAGGGCAAGCCCCAGTCGCGCGGCGAGTCGCTGTGCTCCGGCTTTCTGCATGAAGTTTTCGTCCGTACAGGTCAGGCCCGAGAGCCAGTAGAGTACCGGCACGGGGGCGTGTTCGGCTTGAGGCGGTAGATACACGCCGAAGACCATGTCGGTGCCGGTGCTTTCGGAGGCGTGGCGGTAGCGGCGTACCCAGCCGTCGAAACAGCGGTATTGGGCGATCAAGGTCGGTGCAGTGCGCGAAGGGCTCATGGTCGTGTCTTCCGGAACGCTCTTCAGTATAGGATCACCGAACGGATGCTCTTGCCTTCGTGCATCAAGTCGAACGCCCGGTTGATCTCTTCCAGCCCCATCGTGTGGGTGATGAAGGGATCGATCTCGATCTTGCCGTTCATGTAGTCCTCGACGTAGCCCGGCAGCTGGCTGCGCCCCTTGACTCCGCCAAAGGCCGAACCTTTCCAGACGCGCCCGGTGACGAGCATGAAGGGGCGGGTGGAGATCTCCTCGCCAGCACCCGCCACGCCGATGATGGTGGAGACGCCCCAGCCCTTGTGGCAGCATTCGAGCGCCTGGCGCATGACGTGGACGTTGCCGATGCACTCGAAGGAGTAATCCACGCCGCCGTCGGTCAGATCGACGATGACTTGTTGGATGGGGTCGGTGTAATCGCGTGGATTGATGAAATCGGTGGCACCGAAGCGGCGGGCCATGTCGAATTTCTCGGGGTTGACGTCGATGGCGAGAATGCGGCTCGCTCCGGCGATACGTGCTCCTTGAATCACGGAAAGCCCGATGCCGCCCAGGCCGAATACTGCCACCGTGGCGCCGGGTTCGACTTTGGCGGTGTTGAGCACGGCGCCGATGCCCGTGGTGATGCCGCAGCCGAGCAGGCAGACTTTCTCGAGCGGCGCATCGATGTCGATCTTGGCGAGTGCGATTTCCGGCACCACGGTGTATTCCGAAAAAGTCGAGGTTCCCATGTAGTGATAGATCGGCTGGCCGCCGAGGGAGAAACGGGTGGTGCCGTCGGGCATCAGCCCCTTGCCCTGGGTGGCGCGGATCGCCTGGCACAGGTTGGTCTTGCCGGAGCGGCAGAACTTGCACTGGCCGCACTCGGGGGTATAGAGGGGAATGACGTGATCGCCCGGTTTGACCGAGGTCACTCCTGGTCCGACTTCTTCCACGATACCGGCGCCTTCATGGCCCAGGATGGTCGGGAACACGCCTTCGGGATCGGCGCCAGAGAGGGTGTAGGCATCGGTGTGGCACACGCCGGTGGCGACGATGCGCACCAGCGCTTCGCCTGCCTTCGGGCCTTGTACGTCCACTTCTTCGATCGACAGCGGGGCGCCTGCTTTCCAGGCGACGGCAGCACGGGATTTCATCGTAGGAAACTCCTTCGGAAAGGTAGCCGCACTCGGCTGCGGCATGGGAAGTCGTGCGTCTCAGTCTACGCTGTTTCGTCTCCTCCTTTTTTACCGGATGAGAAAGGATCGTTGTCATCATGCAATAATCACGACGTCTTTTACTGAGAAATGGTCGAGGCCGAACATGCGGCGCTGGGATGAGGTCGAGGCGTTCGTCGAAGTGGTGAGGCGAGGAGGATTCAGCGCTGCGGCTGAGCGTCTAGGGGTGTCGGTGTCGCACGTCAGCCGCGGCGTTTCCGAACTCGAGCGACGCTTGGGGCTCCCTTTATTACATCGCACTACGCGTAGCGTCCGCCTCACCGAAGCGGGACGAGCCTATTACGAACGCTGCAGCAGAGCGCTCGATGAATTCCATGCCGCCGAGGCGCTCCTGGTGCAGGAGCAGCATGAACCCCGGGGAACGCTCAGGATCACCTGCGCCACGACCTTCGGCGAGCGCTTCATCGCACCCTTGCTCAACGAGCTTTTGCTGCGTCATCCTCATTTGGGGCTCGAGCTGACGCTCACCAACGAGCAGGTCGACGTGGTGGGCGAGGGCTATGATCTGGCGGTTCGCATGGGGAACCTCAAGGCTCCCTCCTCTTTGCTCGCCCGGCGCCTGTGTGACCGGCGCGAGTACGTCTGCGCCAGTCCCGAGTATCTCGGCCGCCGGGGCGTTCCTCGCACCTTGGAAGATCTGAAGCAGCACGATTGCTTGCTCGGCACCAACCCCATATGGACGTTCAGTGAAGGGGGAAAAGTGCGGGAGGTGCGCCCCGAAGGGCGCTGGCGTGCCAACTCCGGCGCGGCCTTGCTCGATGCCGTTCGCAAAGGGCTGGGAATCGCTCGCCTGCCCGATTATTACGTCGAGGAGGCGATCGCTCGCGGTGAGCTGGTATCGCTCCTCGAGCGCTATCGCCACCCCTTCACCGGCGTGTGGTTGGTCTACCCTGCTGGCCGGCAGCGCTCGCGTAAACTGCAGCTGGTATGCGATTTCCTCGTCGAACGGTTTTCCGGCCAGCCGCCCTGGCGCGAGCACGTGCCCGGTCAGTAGCACTGCGCCGATCCTACTTCAACGAAGCGGCGAATCCGTGAGGTGCTCACCACCCTCCGGTTCGACAGCACCCGGGACCTAACCGGCGGCGCGGTTCAACCCTTGCCGCGCCTTTTTATGATATTACCATCAAGACCATAACGTCTGAGCTTTTCGTACAAGGTGCTTTTGGCGATCTTCAAATCGGCCGCCGCCCGCGTCAGATTGCCGCCATGGACGGCTATGGCTCGCATGATGGCGCTCTTTTCCGCCCCCATGAGGGTGATCGTCCCGTCCAAGGGGTGATTCCCTTCTTTGATAAAGATGTTTTCCTGCTCGGATGGCATGCCTTCGCCGAGGATCTCCGGCGGAAGATCCCCTCTCTCGATGGAATCCCCCTCGCTCATCAGCAAGGCGCTCTCGATGACGTTGCGCAATTCCCGGACGTTGCCCGGCCAAGCGTATCGCTGCAAGCAGACGAGTGCTTCCTCGCTCAAGGGTTTGGCGGGAAAGCCGTGCCGAGCGGCAAAATGGGCAACGAAATGTGCGGAGAGTACCGCCACGTCCCCCTGTCGCTCGCGCAGGGGAGGAATCATGACGGTGGTCACGGCGATGCGGTAGAAGAGGTCCATGCGAAAACGCCCTTCCTCCACTTCGCGGCGCAGGTCGCGGTGCGTGGCGGCGACCAGGCGAAAATCCACCTTGCGCGGCGTGTTTTCACCGAGGCGGTAAATTTCGCCGCGCTCGAGCACCCGCAACAAATGCGGCTGCAGATCGAGCGGCATCTCGCCGATCTCATCGAGGAAGAGCGTGCCGCCGTGGGCCGCCTCGAGCTTGCCGGCCATGCCGCCACGCCGTGCCCCCGTAAACGCGCCTTCGGCGTAGCCGAAGAGCTCACTGGCGAGCAGCTCGCGCGACAGGCCGCCACAGTTGAGTGCGACGTAAGGGCCGCCGGCGTGCGGCCCGGCGCGGTGGATGCCTTGGGCGAACTCTTCCTTGCCCGCCCCCGTCTCCCCCAACAAGAGAATCGGGACTTTCGCCCGAGCCAGGCGATCGGTCTTGCGGATCAAAGCCTGCATCGTCGGATCGGCGGTAACGATGCCGGCAAAGGCATGAGGCACGCTCTCGTTGGCAACGTAATGACGCTCGCTGGCGCCGCGCGCCGCCCGGCCTACCCGCGGCAAGGGCAAATGCACCACGGCACCGAGACGCTCACCGTGATCCACGATCGCCTCCAGCCATTCCGGACGCAGCCACGATGGCACGGCCGGCGTATCCTGCGCCGGATTCATAGGACCGACGAGCCGGGAAGGACGGGAAAAATCGATCATTCCCCCCAAGGTTTCGATCGCCGCCCGGGCGTTTTCGCTTGCCCAGATGGGGTAGCCCCGTCGATCGACGACGAGTAGACCATCACTGCGGCTGCGGGATCGCGCCACCTCGAGCAAGCGATAGCGCAGTTCCATCTCTTGCATCGTGATGCGACTCTCGATGCGCTGCGCCGCGGTAACCACCAAGGCCAGGCTCTGGCGACTGAAGGAGCGGGACAGGCCGGAGACGTCGAGCACACCCAAGATCTCGCCGTCGTGCGGATGGCGGATTGCCGTCGCGGCGCAGCTCCAGCGCTTGATGCCGGCGCAGTAATGCTCCGCCGAGTGGATCTGCACCGGCTGCGCCAGCACCAGAGCCGTGCCGATGGCATTCGTCCCACATACATCCTCGCCCCAGGCTGCGCCCGGCTGAAGGTGGATGGTTTTAGCGGCATCGAGCGTCGGTGCATCCCCCTCCATCGTCAGGATCATGCAGGAGGGGTTGGTGAGCAACATCACGGTACCGGTCTCGCGGAGGAAATCCCGGGCACAGGCCATCACCGGCGCACTCGCCTGCAGCAAGTCGCGATACCCTGCCTTGATCTCCTCCAAGGAAGAGTCGGCGATCGGTGGGGGTGCGGCCGCCTGGCGCGGGTCGACGGCGAGGCGCTGACTCCTTTCCCACGAGCGCGCCACCAGTTCTCTCAGTGAAAACACGGGCTCGCGCTCGCCGGCGAGGAAACGCTCCCACGCCGTCATCACCGCCCGCTCTTTTTCCGGCTCGGGAAAAGCATCCCCGGGTAATCGAGCGTCCATCTCTACCCTCTCCTCATGTGTTCGGCGAAATGGCGTCGACGACGTTTTCCGCTCTTTTTGTGAACACAAAAAATCCCTATGGCCACATAAGCTTACACCGTTTTTCGGTAAAAGCAACGGTGGCCATGGGTAAAAGGGAGGAAACGGATCAGGATGCGCTGCGGCAGGATCGGATCGCCTCGATCGCCGAGGCGTCTTCGAGCGAACTGAGATCCCCCAGAGGCTGGTCGAGGTAGGCGGCGCGCACGAGGCGGCGCAGTATCTTGCCGTTGCGCGTCTTCGGTAAGGCCGATACAGGGTGGATGCGCTTGGGGGCAAGCGCTTTTCCCAGCACTTCGGCCACGTGAGCGATCAGCTCCCCCTCGAGTTCCGCCCAGGGGCGCGAAGCCGCCGCGGAACGCAAGGTGACGAAACACACCGCCACCTCTCCCTTGAGGGAATCGGGCACGCCGATCGCAACCGCCTCGGCCACCGCCGGATGAGCGACGAGCGCCGATTCGTATTCGGCCGGACCGACGCGCTTTCCCGCCACCTTGAGCGTATCGTCGCTGCGACCCTGGATGAACCAGTGCCCGTCGGCGTCTACGGCCACCCAATCGCCGTGCACCCACACGTTCGGGAAACGTGACCAGTAGGTCGCGAGATAGCGCTCATCGTCGCGCCAGAAGCCCCTCGTCATCCCTGGCCAGGGCGCGCGCAGTACCAATTCCCCGACTTCCCCCGGCCGATCGAGCAGCGAGCGCCCATCGGCATCGAGCACGTCGGCGACCATGCCCGGTATGGGGCCGGCAAAACCGCAGGGTTTCTGCGGCAAGCCGACGAAGCAGGAGAGAATGCCGCCGCCGATCTCGGTGCCGCCGGAATAGTTGATGATCGGACGGCGCTTCTCGCCCACCGTCTCGTAGAGCCAGCGCCAGGGGGTCTCGTTCCAGGGCTCACCAGTGGAGCCGAACACGCGTAGCGTCTCCAGCATCCCTGCTTGGGGCAGAGCCTCGTCCCCCGCAGCCATCAGCAGGCGCGCCAGCGTCGGCGCGAAACCTAGGTGCGTCAGGCGGTGCCGTTCGACCAGCGACCACAATCGCCGGCGGTCGGGATGATCCGGAACTCCCTCGAACAAGGTGATGGTGGCACCGCGCATCCAACCGCCATAGACGAGCCAAGGGCCCATCATCCACCCCATGTCGGTGACCCAGAGGATGCGATCGCGGGGCTTGAGATCGAAGGCCACGGCCAGATCTTGGGCCGCCTTGAGGGCAAAGCCGATCTGGGTGTGCACCACGCCCTTGGGTTTGCCGGTGGTCCCCGAGGTATAGAGGATCATCGACGGCGTCTCGGCGGGGAAAACGGTGGGATCCTCGTGCCGCGCACCAGCGACAAGAAGGGCGGCGTAGTCGTGTTCCTGCCAATGCGCGCCTGCCGAAGGCGCTCCACGCAAAGCACCGAGCCGGCCGACGACGAGCAGATGCCGCACCGAGGGGGAGCGCTCCAAGGCGGCGCGCGCTTCCTCGAGCATCGGCACCGCCTTGCCGCGGCGCAAGAACCCGTCGGCACACACCAGCACCTTGGCTTCGCCATCGTTGAGGCGATTCGCCACCGCCTCGGCGCCGTAGCCGGAGAAGAACGGCATCGCGATCGCCCCGAGCCGTACCGTCGCGAGCATCACGAGGGCGGTCTCGGGCAGCATGGGCAGGAAAACGCCGATCCGGTCTCCCTGCTCCACCCCCAAGCCCCGAAGCACGGAGGCGAGCCGCCGCGCTTCGTCGTCCACTTCCCTCCAGCTCAGACTGCGCACGGTGCCATCGTCCCCCTCCCACAGCAGGGCGTCCTCTTCGGGCAGTTCGCGCGCGCGCCGCCCGACGAGATGATCGTAGAAATCCCATTGCCCATCGACGAACCACTTCGGCCACATGATGCCGCGCGAGACGTCGAGCGCCTCGGTGTAGGGCTGCGCCCAACGGATCTCGAGCGCCTCGGCCGTCTCGCCCCAGAAACGGGCCGGCTCGCGCGCGGCAGCCTCGCGCAGCTCGCCGAGATCGGCGCAACCGTAGCGCTGAAGAAAACCGGCCAGCCAAGTCTGGGCGAACGGGGTTCCCGTCGCCAGTTCGATCGCCATCGTCCCCCTCCCTTTCTTGTTCGGGTCGGCGCACGCGGCATTGCACCGCGCACGCCTTTCCCTTGCATCTCAGGCGGCCGCCCGCTCCGGCACCGGCAGCCCCAGCCATTCTTTATAGAACGCCTCGATGTCCGGCTCGAAGTCATGGATCACCGGATACCACGGCGTGGGCGCCTCCACGTCGTGCAGCGTGCCGCACTCGGGGCAGTAGTACTCGCGATACACTTGCCAGGCCGGGTCCGGCGCCATCAGCTTGGGATAGATCTCGGTGAGTGCCTCTTCCGTGTCGCGCACGTAGATGACGGCGTGCATCTTCCAGTTCTGGCGGTAGTCGCAGAATTCATGGCCGCAGTCGCACTTGATCACCCAGCGCTTGTCGGCAGCGTTTTGCACGATGTAGAGATGCGGCCCCAGAGGCAGGATGATCTTGTCTTTCCAGCCGAGCCGCTCCTGCAGCACCCCGACGTAGAGTTCGAAGCGCTCCGGGTCCTTGGGCATCGCCAGCATGCGGAAGGTCGTATCCCAGTCCAGCCGGCCGTCGATGAGTTTCTCGATCTGCTCTTTCGTGTAAGTCGTTGCCATCATTCGTCTCCTCGTTTCGTTGGCGGAGGGCTCATTCCTCCGCCTTCTCTCGCCTCATTCTTCCACCAGGACCACCGGATGCACGTCGGGCAGCTTGCTGAGGTCCATCCGGTAACGGGAACCGTAGGATGGCACCCCTAGTTCATCCTCGGTGAGTTCCCAATCGGCCGGGAGATCCCAGAATTTCTTGAATTCAGCGTAGAACTTCTTCGACAGTCCGAAGCTCGTCGCGTACATGTGGCGCACCGGCAGGCTCGCGTGCTTGGTGACGATGCGCTCGCGCTCGTCTCGCATCCACGTTTTCACCGGCACGGCGCGGCGCAGGCGCTCCTTGCGGATCTCGGCGCGGCGGGTCTTCGTCTTCTCGGCGTCGACCGACCACACGCCTTTTTCGTTTTGCAGCAATACCGCACCATAGACTTTGCGCGCATATTCCGGCAGCAAAAACCCATGATTGAGATCGTTGGCGATCGCCGCAGGGTCGCGATCGAGCGGATCGCCGAAGCCAGGACCACCGCGCAGATAGTTGAGGTAGAGATCGTAGTCCTCGAAGCATTTCTCGGTGGTCATCGCCTGCTTGTCGCGTTTGACGCGGGCGGTGGCATCGATGTGCTTTTCGTAGGCATAAGCGCTGGGGTTGAGGTCGGCACCCAGAGGCAGCGAGTCGTTGGTCGTGATCCGCTCCTTGAGGCCGGTCTTGTGCGCCTCGAAGCGGTAGCCGGTCGCCGAGGGGTAGCCGCCCATCAGGCCCCAGTCACTGTTCATGTAGCCGTTGCCCATGAAATACATGGTCCAGTCCTTGGCCTTCCAGACCATGCGCAGCGTCTCGAAGCCGCAACCACCGCGGTATTTGCCGTAGCCGCCGGAGTTGGCCTTGACGTTGCGCCCGAGATAGAGGAGCGGCTCGGCCATCTCCCAGATCTCGATGTCGCCCATGTCGCCTTCGGGGTTCCAGATCGCCGCGGCGTGGTTGAGCCCGTCCTTGATCGCGCAGGCGCCGGTGCCGCAAGCGGCCGACTCGAAGCTATTGACCGCGTGCACCTCCCCTTCTTGGTTGATCCCACCACCTTGCAGCCAGTTGGCGGTGTTGGCGTTGCCAGAGTTGACTTCCTCCAGATAGCCCCGGCTGAAGTAGCCGTGCGACAGCGCCCGCCACAGCGCGCTCCAGCCCGAGACGAGGAAGTGCCAGGCGTAGGCGTGGCCCGTGCGCCGATCGTCCGGGTTCATCCACGTTCCCTTGGGCAAACGGAACTCGGTACCGTAATAGGCGCCGTCGTTGATGCGCTGCGTCGGCACCAGCGTCTGGGTCATCATCACCCAGATGCCGCTGGTGAAGGCGACCTGGTTGGCGTTGTAGCTATGCCAGCCCCAGCGGCTCGCCCCTTCGAAATCGAGTTTCCACGATCCGTCGGCACGCACCGTCATCTCGCACGGCGAATGCATGATGGTATCGATTTTTGCATACTCGGAAGGGGTTTGGACGTCGGGATGCGCATAGGGGACGTCGACGAAGGCCACGGTGCGGTACTTGCCGGGGATGGTCATCGCCTTGATGCGGTTCTGCAGACCTCGCCGCCCCTCTTCGATGACTTCATACGAGAACTGCTCGTAGGCATCCAGCCCCTCTTCCTCGATCACTTCTTCCACGAGTGCTCGCACCATGTGGCAGCCGGCGATGCGGGTGCGCTCATCGAGGATCCAGTACTTCGGCGTGCGGATCGAGCGCTGGCTCTCGTGCAGCCAGTCGCGCAGCGGTACGTCGTTGACGCCGGTCTTGCGGCAAGTGGCCATGTAGCCATCGCCGAAGCGCGACACCTGTCCCGTCGACATCGATCCGGGGGAGATCGACCCTGTGTCGATCACGTGCGTCACGCCGCCCACCCAGCCCACGAGTTTGCCGTGCGCGAAAATCGGTACGATGGTGGCGATGTCGCAAGGGTGCACGTTGCCGATCGAACAATCGTTGTTGGTGAACATGTCCCCGGGGTTGATGCCGGGATTGCTCTCCCAGTCGTTCTCGATCATGTACTTGATCGCCGCGCCCATGGTGCCGACGTGGATGATGATGCCGGTGGAGGTGAGCACGCAGTCGCCGGCCGGGTTGTAGAGGGTGAAGCACAGTTCCCCTTCCTGCTCGACGATGGGGCTTGCGGCGATCTTCTTCGCCGTCTCGCGGGCATGCACCAAGCCGCCGCGCAGTTTGGAGAAGAGCTTCTCATAGCGGATCGGGTCGCTCTCGCGCAACTCGAGCTTCTTGAGGCCGTTGTAATGGCCACTCTTGGCGGTACGCTCGAGAATGCCGTCGCGGAACTGCTTCAAGGTCATGCCGTTGCCTAGCAAGCTGCCGGCCCGGGTCGCGTTCGGGTTCATGATGTTCATGGATGTCTCCTCCTCAGATTTCTTTCAGATGGAACAGGCGGTGCTTGTCGA
Source organism: Tepidiphilus succinatimandens (assembly GCF_006503695.1). Lineage (GTDB taxonomy): Bacteria > Pseudomonadota > Gammaproteobacteria > Burkholderiales > Rhodocyclaceae > Tepidiphilus > Tepidiphilus succinatimandens. The sequence continues at coordinate 40,422 of NZ_SBIK01000011.1, read as the reverse complement.
GCCGCACTTCAAACCCAGTTGGAACGACCAGGGTGGTGGCATCCGACTCGATGATGGCCGGCCCGGTGATACGGTTTCCGGGCTTGAGCGCTTCCATCTTCCAGATCGTCGCCTCGGCCCACTTGTGGTGACGATAAAATGGGCGCGTACCGAGTTTCGCTTCCGCCGCCGGATTCGGACCGCCATCGGGGTCTTCGGGAAGCACGGGTTTTTGCGTCGCCACGTAGCCGCGCATGATGGCGCCGGTGACCGAGAAGCCGAGCTCGGGCGAGCGGGCCGAATGGGAATACACCCGCCCGTACGTGTTCTCGAACGCCTCCACCATCTTGTCCCAATCCTGCTCCGTGCGGGCCTGCGCCACGGGAGACTCGATCTCCAGGTCGTTCAACTGCCCCATGTACTGCATGCGGAAGCCAGGGCGCAGCATCACATCCTCGGGCTTGAAGCCGTTGATGACGAATTCCTCGACGACCTTGGCGGCCAGTTCCTGCCAGGCGTCCATCAGCACGGCGCAGGCGGCCACCTTGTCGGTGTCGCTCGCATGCTGGGGCAAGGCCAGATCGACGCTCTTGTCGTAGCGGTATTCGAAGTCGGCGCAGGCGCAGCCGAAGGCGGAAAACCCTGCCGCCCAGGCCGGAATGATGACGTCGCGGAATCCCGCTCCCTGCGTATAGCCATAGGTGTGCACGGGCCCCGCGCCGCCGTAGGAGAAGCAGACGAAGTCGGTAGCGCTGTAGCCCTTGCCGCTGATGGTCGCGCGCAGGTAGTCCCGCAGGTGCAGGTCGAGCAATTCGATGACGCCGGCGGCGGCGTCTTCCACGCTCAGTCCCAAGGGGTCGGCGATCTGCGCCTTGAGATGCTGGCGCGCGCGCTCCACGTCGAGCTTGATCGCCCCGCCGAGGAAGTTGTTCGGGTTGAGATACCCCAGCACGACGTGGCAATCCGACACGGTGACGGTATCGAGCCCGCTCTCCGGCCAGCAGGTCCCCACCCGGTAACCGGCGCTGTCGGGTCCGAGCTTGATGCCGCCGCTATAGGGGTCGATGCGCACGAAGGAACCGGCCCCGGCCCCGACCGAGTCCATCGACACGAGCGGCAGCGAGAGCACGAGCCTCGCCATGTCCGGGTCGGAGGCGATGGCGAAGTTACCCTTGGTGATGAGCGCCATGTCGAAGCTGGTGCCGCCGATGTCACTGCAGGCGATGTTGTCGTAGCCCAGTTTCTCGCCGAGCAGTTTCGAGCCGATGACCCCTCCGATCGGCCCGGAAACGATGGTGCGGGCGAGCTCTTTCGCTTTCCAGCTGATGGTGCCGCCGTGGGTAGCCATCACGCGCAGGTCGAACTTGGCGCCGTGTTTCTTGAAGCGGTCGTTGACTTTCTTCAGCGTCTGGCGCGAGGGTTCGGCGGCGTAGGCTTCGAGCACCGTGGTGTTGGTGCGGTGGCTCTCCTTGCGCGAGGGGTAGTAATCGACCGAGGCGAAGACCGGGATCTTTGCTCCAAGCCGATCGAGTTCTTCGAGGCAGATATCGCGCGCACGCCGTTCGTTGGTCGCGTTCTTGTGCGATTGCAGCAGCGAGATGACGATCGCCTTGGAACCGGCGTCGACCAGTTCCCGCACCGCCTGGCGAACCTCGTTCTCACGCAGGGGCACCACGATCTCGCCCTGCACGTCGGTGCGTTCGGTCACGCCCCGGGTGCGCGACAGCGGCACGAGCGGTTCGTCGTAGCGGTGGGTGTTGAGATGGATGCGCTCCTCCAGGGCATAGCCGAGATAAGACTGGATCGCTCGCCCCATCGAATGCACGTGCTCGAAGCCCTTGTTGCAGATGAGCCCCACTTCAAGCCCCTTGCGCTGCACCACGCGGTTGAGCATCGCCGTGCCGGAATACACGCCCGTAACGAGTTCGGGATAGACGTCGTCGACGGTGCGGTTCCAGTGCGCGAGCGCGTCCTGCGACGAGTTATAGATGGCAAGCGACTCGTCTTCGGGATTGCTCTGTGCCTTGCCGACGACGAAGCGGCCATCCTCGCGGACGAAAAAGGTGTCGGTCATCGTGCCGCCGGCGTCGATTCCCATCACCTGGACTTTGGAAGTCTGCCCCCCGGCTCGAGAGGTCTGCTGTCCGGTCTCCATAGGTGTCTCCTCCTTGTTTGACGAACGGCATTCGCGAATGAACGCCTGGTTTCTTGTATGCAAGCTCCGTGCCACATTTGAAATGACGCACTGCAACAATGAGTTCAACCAGAATATAGGCTAATTCAACTATTAGTTTCTTGCATCACAGCACAAGGCAACGATTCCTGGTCGTCCGAAAATCGAACGGTTCATCCGTGAATCGAACGACGCCGTTCGAAAGAAGCGTTCGAGATGCCTTATCATCGATAAAAAGGACGGAGTTCCCTCCCATGCCCTTGTCTGATCCTGCCCCCCGTGGTGGCCTGCGCGCGTTGCCTTTGAGCGTGTGGGGCCTGGCGCTGACCTCGCTCTTCATGGACATCTCCTCGGAGATGATCCACAGCCTGTTGCCGCTCTTTCTCTCGGGCGTGCTGGGGGCCTCGATGGCCACGATCGGGCTCATCGAGGGTCTGGCGGAAGCCACGGTGGCCTTCACCAAGGTCTTCTCCGGAGCACTGTCGGACTTTCTGCACCGGCGCAAGGCCATCGTGGTGACCGGCTATGCGCTCTCGGCCTTCACCAAGCCGCTCTTCCCGCTCGCCGCCTCGGTCTCCTGGGTGCTGGCGGCGCGGCTGCTCGACCGTTTCGGCAAAGGGATCCGCGAAGCCCCGCGCGACGCGCTCATCGCCGACGTCACGCCCGACGAGCTGCGCGGCGCGGCCTACGGTTTGCGCCAGGCGCTCGATTCGGTGGGCGCCTTCGTCGGACCGCTCCTTGCCTTCGCCCTCATGGCCTGGTTTGCCGGTGACATTCGGCTGGTGTTCTGGGTGGCGGCACTGCCGGCGATCCTGGCCGTACTCGCGCTCGTGCGGCTCGTGCCCGAACCGCCCCGCGTCACCGCGCCCGCCGTGCGCGAGACCTTCTCCTGGCGGCAGGTCCTCTCCCTGCCGCGCGCCTATTGGGCGATCGTGGGCCTTGGCGTGCTCTTCACGCTGGCGCGCTACAGCGAAGCCTTCCTGCTGCTGCGCGCGCACGACGTGGGGCTGAACATCGGCTTGGTGCCGCTGGTGATGATTACGATGAACGTCGCCTATGCCACGCTCGCCTATCCGGCCGGCGTCGCCGCCGACCGGATAGGCACGAAGCGCCTGTTGCTTGCCGGCATCGCCGCCCTCGTCCTTGCCGACCTGCTGCTCGCCTCGGCAAGCGGCCCGACCGTGGTCTTCCTCGCCGCCCTCCTGTGGGGGGCGCACCTCGCCGCCACGCAAGGCATCTTCGCCAAGATGATCGCGCACGCCGCGCCGGCCGAGCTGCGCGGCACGGCCTTCGGCGGATTCAACCTGCTCACGGGCCTCGCGCTCTTGGCTGCGAGCGCGCTCGCCGGCTGGCTGTGGAGCACCGGGGGCGCCGAAGCCGCATTCGTGGCGGGGGCCGTACTCGCCGCAGGGGCGGGTGCGGCATTGATGCGGTACGGAAGAGAATGAAAGGAATGAATTTTCTTCTTCCCCATGGCAGCCAGTCGGCTACACTCCTCAGCGATCCCCATCCATTCCCGCCGCGAGACAAGACGACATGGCGTTGAACACCGAGCATCTGCGCACCACTCTGCGCGCCCTGGAAGCCGCCGTCGAGCGATTCCGCCATGCCGAAAGCGTCGGCAACGAGCTCGAGCGGGAAATCCTGCGCATGGCCATCGTCAAGGGGTTCGAACTCTCGCAAGAAGTCTGCTTCAAACTGCTCAAACGTCGGCTCAAGGAATACGGTCACACGGCCCGCCAGATCGAGAGTCTGCTTTTCAAGGACGTCTTGCGTCTGGCGGCCCGGCACGGTCTCTTGACCCTCGAAGAAACCGAGCGCTGGTTCGCCTATCGGGACAACCGCAACGATACCGCCCATGACTACGGCGAAGCGTTCGTCGCGGAGACGCTGGCGCTCATCCCCGATTTTCTGCGCGATGCCAGGGCGCTCGAATCACGCCTTACCACCGAACCGGGCGAGGATCGAACTCCATGACCGATCTTCCTTCCCTCGACCTGCCCGCCCGCTATCTGGACGAGGTCCGCACCCTTTTGCGGCGCCACGTTCCCGGCCATGAGGTCTGGGCTTACGGCAGCCGGGTGAAGGGCGACGCGCACGCGGCAAGCGATCTCGATCTGGTCGTGCGCGACCCGCTCGACCCCCATCGCCCCTGTTCGGCGCTTCCGGCGCTGCGCCGCGCCTTGCGCGACAGCGACCTGCCGATCTCGGTCGACGTGCAGGACTGGGCGCGCCTGCCTGAAACGTTTCGCCAGGAGATCGAACGGGGCTACGTCGTCATCCAGCAGGGGGAGGTTCCGTCTGGTTCATCCCCCGCCGCGCCAGCAGCTCCCGCGCGTGCTCGCGGGTCGTATCGGTGATTTCCAGCCCGCCCAGCATGCGGGCGATCTCCTCGACGCGGGCGGCCGGTTCGAGCGCTTCGACGCGGGTGTGCATGGCACCACCCTCTTCCTCTTTCCATACGCGCAGCTGCCAGTCGGCCCAGGCGGCCACTTGCGGCAGGTGCGTCACCGCCAGCACCTGGCGGTCGCGGCCGAGCTGCCAGAGCGAGCGGCCGACGATCTCGGCCACCGCGCCGCCGATGCCGACGTCGACTTCGTCGAAGATGAGCGTGGGCGTGTCGCTCGCGCGGCTGGCGATCACCTGGATCGCCAGACCGATGCGCGAGAGTTCCCCGCCCGAGGCCACGCGGGCAAGGGGCGCGAGCGCCTGGCTCGGGTTGGCGGCAACGCGAAATTCCACCCGCTCCAGGCCCGTGGCCGCAGGCTCGCCGGGCACGAGCGCCGCATCGAAGCGCCCGCCTTTCATCGCCAGCGTCTGCATTGCCGCGCTCACTTCGGCCGAGAGCCATTCGGCCGTCTCGCGCCGGCGCTCGCCGAGCGCGCGGGCGGATTCGAAGTAGGCCGACTCGGCGGCGCGCGCTTCGCGCTCCAGCCGCTCGAGGTCGGCGCTCTCTTCCAAAGCGGCGAGGCGCTCGCGCCAGCGCTCGGCAAGGGCGAAAAGTTCCTCCGGCGGCACGCGGTAACGGCGGGCGAATTCGTCGATGGCGGCAAGACGCCGTTCGAGTTCGGCAAGCCGCGCCGGATCGAGCTCGAAGGCGTCGAGATAGCGCCGAAGGCTGGCGGCGGCTTCCTGCACGCCGATGCGCGCCTCGCTCACCAGCTGCACGGCTTCGGCCAGGCGGGCGTCGTAGTCGAGGCTGCCGGCGAGCGCGCGTTCGGCCTGCCCCAGCAATCCTTGCGCCGAGGGTTCGTCTTCGCTGAGCAATGCCGCCGCCTGCGCCACCTGTTGCAGCAGCTGCGCCGCATGCGCGAGCCGCCGGTGTTCCTGCTGCACTTCTTCCCATTCGCCGGGACGCAGCGCCAGCCGCTCCCACTCCTGCAGCTGCCACAGCAGACGCTCGCGCTCCTCGCCCAGGCTCGCCTGCCGCTCGCGCGCCTGAGCAAGCCGTTCGCGTGCCGACTCCCAGGCGACGAAACGGCGCCGCACCTCCTCGGCGAGCGCCTCGGCTCCGGCGAGCCGGTCGAGCATGCGCCGCTGCACCGCGCCTTCGAGGAGCGCGTGGTGGGCGTGTTGGCCGTGGATGTCGGCGATCCAGGCACCGAACTCGCGCAGGGCCGCCGCTGGCACCGGCACGGCCTCGATCCACGCACGCGAGCGGCCCGAGCGCTCGATGTTGCGGCGCAAAAGGATCGTGTCGCCCTCGGCCTCAATGCCGTGCGCCTCGAGCCAGGCACGCGCCTCCGCCGCTGGCGGCAGGGTGCATTCGAGCGCCACTTCGGCCCGTTCGGCTCCCTGGCGAATCACCTCGGCGCTGGCGCGCCCGCCGAGCAGCAGATCGAGCGCATCGAGCAGGATGGACTTGCCTGCGCCGGTTTCGCCGGTGAGCACGCCGAAGCCGGGCGCGAAATCGAGCGCCAGCTCGCGCACCAGCACAAACTCGCGGATGGTCAGGCGAACGAGCACTTCCTCCCCCTTGCGCCGCCTCAGCCGCGAGGCAGTGCGCTCCAGTGCAGTTTCTCGCGCAGCATGGCGAAATAGCAGTATTGCCGCGGATGCAGCAGCCGCACGCCGCGCTGCGCCCGCTGGATGCGCAGCACGTCGCCCGGCAGCATCTCGATGCGCCCCTGCCCGTCGAAATGCACGTCGGCCATGTGACCCGGCAGGAGTTCGATCTCGATGGTACAGCGATCGGGCAAGGTCACCGGCCGCGCCGTGAGCGCGTGCGGGCACAGCGGCACCAGGGCGATGCCGTCCACCCCCGGATGCAGGATGGGACCGTTGGCCGAGAGCGCATAGGCGGTCGACCCGGTGGGCGTGGCCACGATCATGCCGTCGGAGCGCTGGGTATAGACGTAGGCCCCGTCGACGGTGAGCCGGAATTCGATCATCCGCCCCAAATCGCCCTTGTTCACCACGATGTCGTTGAGGGCGTGGCTCGACGTGAGCACCTTGTCGCCGCGCAGCAGCTGCCCAAAGAGCATGGAGCGCACTTCTTCCTGATGATCGCCCGCGAGGATCTCGGAGAGCCGTTCCTGCGCCTCGTCGCGCGGGATGTCGGTGAGAAAGCCCACCCGCCCCTGGTTGATGCCCACGAGCGGCACGTCGTGATGGACGAGATGGCGGGCGGCGTTCAACATCGTGCCGTCCCCGCCGACGATCACCGCCAGGTCGATCTGGGTGCCCAGGCGCGCGTAGGGCAGCGCGGGGAAAGGAGCGCAGTTGCCGAGCGAACTCGCCGTCTCCGCCTCGATCAAAACGTGATAACCTCGTTCGTGCAGAAACCGCGCCGTCTCGACCAGCGCCGCGGCGACTTCCGCCGATTGGTGCTTGCCGATCAAACCGATGGAGGTAAATGGATTCGCCATGCCCCGGATTATTCCACAACTCGGCCACGATCGGCGCCGTCGCGCGGCGAACTTCCGGAGGGAAGCGCCATGATGCTCGACCCGCGCAGTCGCATCCTGCTCAAGACGTTGATCGAACGCTACATCGCCGAAGGACAACCGATCGGTTCGCGCACCCTGTCGCGCGCAAGCGGTCTCGACCTGTCTCCGGCCACGGTGCGCAACGTGATGAGCGACCTCGACGAGCTGGGGCTCGTCTATAGCCCGCACGCCTCGGCCGGGCGCGTGCCCACGGCCAAGGGGTACCACTTCTTCATCGACGCGCTGCTCACCGTCGCCCCGCTCGAAGACGAGACCCGCGCCGAGATCGAGGCCAACCTCCAGCCCGACCAGCCGCAAAAGCTCCTGCGGAAAGCCTCCGAGCTGCTCTCGGAGCTCACTCACTTCGCCGGCGTCGTCATCGTGCCGCCGCGCGACCAGGAGCGCGTGCGCCAGATCGAGTTCGTGCCCTTGAGCGGCAACCGGGTGCTGCTGATCGTCGTCACCCAGAGCGGCGACGTGCAAAACCGCCTGCTGCACACGCCCCGCCCCTTCAGCGCGGGCGAGCTCGAGCAGGCGAGCCACTTCCTGAGCAGCCGCTTCGCCGGCCACACGCTCGACGAGATCCGCACCCTCTTGCGCGACGAACTGACCAAGCTGCAAGACCACGTCTCCGAACTCATGCGCCTGGCGCTCTCGCCCACTGCGCTCACCGACGAGGACGAAGACTGCCTGGTGGCCGGCGAGACGAACCTGCTCGAAGTCGACGATTTCACCACCAACATGCAGCACCTGCGCGAACTCTTCCGCCTGTTCGAGGAGCGCACGGGGCTGCTGCAACTCCTCGAGCTCGCCCAGCGCGCCCGCGGCGTGCAGATCTTCATCGGCGCCGAATCTGGGCTGGAGGAGCTCGAAGGCTGTTCGGTGATCACCGCCAACTATACTTTCGACGGACGCATGCTCGGCTCGATCGGCGTCATCGGGCCCAACCGCATGGCCTACGACCGCGTGATTCCCATCGTCGCGCTCACGGCGCAGCGCCTGTCGCAAGCGCTCGCCGCCACCGCCGAAGAACGCTGAAGGAGCCTGCATGGCCCGTTACGCCCCCGAGCCCCCCTTTCGCCACGACCGGCCACAACGCACGGGCGTGCTGCTCGTCAATCTCGGCACCCCTGCCGCCCCCACCCCGGAAGCCGTGCGTCCTTTCCTGCGCGAATTCCTCTCCGATCCGCGCGTCATCGAGCTGCCGCGCTGGCTGTGGCAGACGATTCTGCACCTCTTCATTCTGCCGCGCCGCCCCAAGGCGAACGCGCAGAAGTACGCCAGCATCTGGCTCGACGAAGGCTCGCCGCTCGAAGTCTATACCGAGCGGCTCACGCACGCGCTGGAATCCCATTGGACCGAGCGCGGGCGCGAACCGCTCGTGCGCTGGGCCATGCGCTATGGCGAACCGAGCGTGGCCAAAGTGCTCGCCCGCATGAAAGAAGAAGGTCTGCGACGCCTGCTCGTGGTACCGCTCTACCCCCAGTATTGCGCCAGCACCACGGCTTCCGTGTTCGACGCCGTGGCCGCCGAGCTCATGAGATGGCGCGACGTGCCCGAGCTGCGGCTCGTGCGCCACTGGCACGACGACCCCCGCTACATCGAGGCGCTCGCGCAGACGCTGGAAACCCACTGGGCGCAGCATGGCCGCCCCGACAAGCTGATTCTCAGTTTCCACGGCATGCCGCGGCGCACGCTGGAACTGGGCGACCCCTACCACTGCGAATGCCACAAGACGGCGCGGCTCGTGGCCGAGCGGCTTCGGCTCGCCCCCGACCAATGGCTCGTCACCTTCCAGTCGCGCTTCGGGCGCGCCCGCTGGCTCGAACCCTATACCCAGCCCACCCTGGAGCGGCTCGCCCGCGAGGGAGTGGCGCGCGTCGATGTCCTCTGCCCCGGCTTTGCCACCGATTGCCTCGAAACGCTGGAAGAGATCGGCATGGAATGCCGCACCGCTTTTCTCGAGGCCGGCGGCAAGCAATTCCATTACGTCCCCTGTCTCAACGATTCCCCTTTCTGGGTCGAGCGCTTTGCCGCCCTCCTCGAAGACCACCTCGGCCAGTGGCCCGACCGCACACCGGCCACGGACGAAGAACTGCAGGCACGCCTCGCGCGGGCCAAGGCCATGGGAGCAAAACAATGAAACCCGGATTCTGGATGCTCATCCAGTGGCTGCTCAACGCGGTGGCGCTGATGGTCACCGCCCAGCTCGTCGACGGCATCTCCATCACCGGCTTCGTGCCGGCGCTGGCAGCAGCGCTGGTGCTCGGCCTCATCAACCTCTTCCTCAAGCCCGTGCTCCTCATCCTCACCCTGCCGGCGAGCATCCTCACGCTGGGCCTCTTCACCCTCATCCTCAATGCGCTGCTCTTCTGGGCCGGGACGGGCCTGGTGGCCGGTGTGGTGGTCGAGGATTTCTGGTCGGCCTTCTGGGGCGCCCTCGTCTATAGCATCCTCACCTGGATCGTGTCGCTGGCGCTGTCACCGCGCGGCACCGACACCATCGTGATCAAGATTCACCGCCGCGACTGAACGAGTCACAAAGGCGCTTCCAGCCCGGACGAGCGCAGCACCCGGCGTGCGATCGCCGCTTCCAGCATGGCCCCGCCCGACGGATCGACGAGGGTGAAGCGCGAGCGGGCGCGGGTGATGCCGGTGTAGACGAGCTCGCGCGTGAGCACGGGGCTGGGGACATCGGGCAGCACCAGCACGGCATGGCCGAACTCCGAACCCTGCGACTTATGCACGGTGAGGGCGAACACCGTCTCCACCTCGGGCAGGCGGCCGGGCAGCACCCAGCGCAGTCCAGCGGCGGCGGCAAAGGCCACCATCAGCCGCGGCGCCTTTCCCTCGGGGCCGGGCAAGGCGAGCGTCACCCCCACGTCGCCGTTCATGAGGCCCAGGGCGTAGGAATTGCGCGTCATCAGCACCGGACGCCCCTCGTACCATCCCTGCTCGTCGGGCAGCAGCCCCGCGCGACGCAACCAATGAGCGATGCGCCGGTTCATTTCTTCCACCCCCCAGGGCCCCTCGCGCACGGCGCACAGCACCTGGAACCCCCCATAAGCCGCGAGCACCGCCCTTGCCCAGTCGTCCCAGGCTGCCGGCGGTGCTTCGGGCGGCGGGCGACGCTCATGCAGGTCACGCAGATAGAGGGCATGACCCGCTGGGCTTTCTTTCGTGCCGCAGACGAGCCGGCGCAGCGCCTCGTCCTCCTGGCTTTGGGGAACGAGGAGCGCCACGGTTTCGGATGCCGGCGGAACGGGCGCGGCCAGGGCGCGATCCCCTTCACCCAGCGCGTCCGGATCGCCCGCGAGGGTCCCTCGCAGAACCCTCCGCGCCGCGGCCGCATCGCCCCGATTGACCGCCGCCGCGAGCTGGCCGATGGCGCTCTCGGCAGCGAAGCGATGGCTTTGGCGCAGCATGGCGATCGCCTGATCGAGCGCCGTACCCTCGGGATCGACGTAAACGGGGGCATCGGATGGGCCATTCTCTGGGGCGAATCCCTCCGGAAGTTCCGCTCCGACCGTCTCGCGTAACCAGGCGATCGTCTCGGGCGTATAGTGCCCCTCGTCGGCGCGCCGGCACAGACCGCCGAGCACGGCACCGGCCTCGACGGAAGCGAGCTGGTCCTTGTCGCCGAGCAGCACCAGCTGCGCCCCCCGAGGCAAGGCCCGCAGCACGGCCGCCATCATTTCCAGATCGACCATCGAAGCCTCGTCGATCACCAGCACGTCCAGCACCAGGGGGTCGGCCTCATCATGGCGGAAGCGACGCGACCCGGCGCGGGCACCCAAGAGACGGTGCAGCGTCGAGACGTTTCTCGGCAGCGAATCGCGGATTCGTTCGCCCTGCGGCAGCGCCTCCCACGGCAGCCGTTCGAGCGACTGCCCGATCGATTCGCTCAGCCTCGCGGCCGCCTTGCCGGTGGGCGCAGCGAGCCGGATGCGCAGCGGCGCCTCGCCCCGCCCCGGCAAGCCCCCTTGCAGGGCGAGCGCCTGCAGCAAGGCGATGAGACGCACCACGGTGCTCGTCTTGCCCGTGCCGGGACCGCCGGTGATCAGCGCAAAGCGCCGCCGCAGCGCGAGCGCACAGGCAAGCCGCTGCCACACGTCCCCCTCGCCCACAGGGAAGAGCGTCTCGAGGATCGCTCGCACCGGCTCCGGTGCGAACGGCACGGTTTCCCGCACCCGCGTAAGGATCCCCTGCCGCACGGCGCGCTCGTTGTCCCACTGGCGGCGCAGGTAGAGTCGGTGGCCCCGAAGCACGAGCGGCGCCGCTTCTTCCTCCTCCCCCTGTCCCACCAGGTCGGGGCAGTCGAGTTCGCCGAGCCAGGCTTGGCGCGAAATCCCCTGAACCGCCCCCGCCGGCGTCGGCAACCCGCCCGCATCGCGCAACGGGATGGCCAAAGTGAAAACCGGATCGTCGGCAAGCGCAGCGAGATCGAGGCACACGTGGCCGCGCCCCAACTGGTGGCTCGCCAGGGTTGCGGCAAGGATCGCCCGTGACGGCGCCTGCGGCACTTTTTCCTGCAGGAATCGTGCAAAGGCCGCATCGAGCGGCCGCAACCAGCCATCCTGCACCCAGCGCGCCAGATCGTCGCGCAGATCTGCCTCGTTCATGTCAGTCTCCCGCCGGGGCCATCGAGGAGATCGTCGAGCCCCTCGAGCAGCGGCGCCGTGGCTTGCTCGAACAGCACTCCTTTGGCCGGCCCGTGGATGCCGCGCAGGAAGAGCAGCCCCGCCCCGCCCAGATGGCGCTGCGGTTCGTAATCGGGCAGGCGCACGCGCAGGTGCCGGTGCAGGGCATGCAGGTAAAGGGCGTATTGCAGGTCGTAGCGCCCCTCGAGCACGGCCGCCTCCAGGGCCGTCCGCCCGTAGGCGGCGTCCGTCGCCCCCAGGACGTTGGACTTGTAGTCGAGCACGTAATGGCGCCCCTCCCAGCAAAAGACGAGGTCGATGAACCCTTTGATCATGCCCTTGATCCGCCCCGGCGTCAGCCTCGGGCGCTCCGCTCCCTTCAAGGTGTGCCGCTGCACCAGGGCATCCAGCGCATCGATGCGGGTCTCGGGCACCGAGAACCAGAATTCCATCTCTGGCAGATAGTCGGAAAGCGTGGCCAATTGGCACGTCCCCCCTCCCGGCAAAGGCAGATTAGCCTGCATCACCGTCAGGAGCCAGTGGGTGAGCAGCTCGACGTGCGCCGTCCAGCCGCGCACCGCGCAGCGCCGCGCCACCTGGTCGCGCAGCCGCATCCCGCCGTCGGCGCACACCGTGGCAAACCCTTGGCGTGCCGCCCATTCGAGCAGACCGTGGAGGAAGGTGCCGGTCGCCGCTCCCGGCGGCAGGGCGTGGATCCCCGTCGCCGGCACCGTCGGCCCCGGTGGGGGCGCATGGACGAGCTCGCGCACCTTGGCTTCGTCCGGTGTCTGCGGGTCGGCCGCAAGCGTGCTGCGCAGTCCCGAGTAGCTGGAGATCCCCCACGAGGCGAAGATCCGGCGGCGCGGCGTACGCGCCGGCCCCAAGGTGATTCCTTCCCCGTCCGCCGGCAGGCGTTCCTCGCCAGGAACCGGCACGGGTGCGATCACGAGGAAATCGCATCCCTCGGCGAGCGAGTCCAGCTTCTGGCGCACCTCCGGCACGGAATCGCCCTGCCGCACGCCCAAGGCATAGCCCATGGCGCTCGCGTGCAGGTTCTCCAGCGCCCCCACGCCGATCCATGTGGCGAAACGCGCCCGGGTGAGCGCCACGTAGAGCTTGCGCAGATCCTCGGCCAGACGCTCGCGCTCGGCGCAGGCCAACGCCGTTTCGTCAGCACGGAGCGATACCTGCCGCCGCCCCGCTTCATCGTGCCAGACGAGGGGCAGATCGTCCTTCTTGACCTGCCGGAACGAACAGGCGAAGGGCAGGAAGACGAGCGGATACTCCAATCCCTTGGCCTTGTGCACCGTCACCACCTTGACGAGCGCCTCGTCGCTCTCCAGGCGCAGCTGCCGCTCCTCGGCGCCCTGCCCACCGTCCTGGCGCGCCTCGGCCAAGGCGCGGATGAGGGCATGTTCGCCGTCCAACCCGCGGCTCATCTTCTGCAAGAGCTCGCTCAAGTGCAGCAGGTCGGTGAGCCGCCGCTCGCCGCTGTCGCCTTCGGGCGTCTCCCCCGCGAGCAGTCGCGCGGGCACGTCGAAGTCATGCATCAACCGGCGCAGCATGGGCAATACCCCTTGCCGCCGCCACAGATCGCGATAACCGAGAAAGCGTGCCACTTCCGCTTCCCAGGCAAGGACATCGCGCTCCAGCACATCGATTTCTTCCCATGACCGCCCGAGCGTGGCGCTCGCCAGGGCCGAGCGCAGGCGCGCATCGTTCTGCGGCTCGGCGCAGGCCTCGAGCCAGCGCTGCAGGTCGGCCGCCGCGGGGCTCGCGAACACCGAGCTGCGCTCGGAGAGATAGACGCTGCGCACGCCGCGCCGCGCGAGCGCCGCGCGCACCAGCTTCGCCTCTTCGCCCGTATGCACCAGCACTGCCACGTCGGCGGCCCTCACCGGTCGCATCGTCCCTTTTGCCGGATCGACGAACCCTGCCCGCCCTTCCCGCCCCAGCCGCAGCAGGCGCACGATCTCCTCGGCGCAGCCGTGGGCGAGCAGGTCGCGGTACTCCTTGACACCGAGCGGCTCCGTCGCTTCTTCCCCTTGCACCCACCACGCCATGAGCGCCGGCGGCTCATTCTCCTCGCAGACGAACTGCTCATTTAACCCATTTGCCTCCGCCCACAGGAAAGGCAGAAGATCCTCTCCCTCGGCGGTTCTGAAGAGGAAGGCCCCGGCCTCGCCTTTTTCCTGCGCATTCACAAAGACGCGATTGACCGCCTCCACCATCGCCGGGGTCGAGCGGAAATTGCGCCGCAGGGTGTAGCGCCGCTCGCCGCAGGCCCGGCGCGCTTCGAGATAGGTGTAGATGTCGGCGCCGCGAAAGGCGTAGATCGCCTGCTTGGGGTCGCCGATGAGGATGAGGGCAGTCTGCGGGTCGTTCTCCTGCGGCGCATAGACCGCCTCGAAGATACGGTACTGCACCGGGTCGGTGTCCTGGAATTCATCGATGAGCGCCACCGGGAAGGACTGCCGGATGCGCGCAGCGAGCCGGGCCCCGTTGGGCCCGCGCAGCGCCTGGTCGAGACGGGTGAGCAGATCGTCGAACCCCAGCTGCGCCCGCCGCCGCTGCAGCACGGAAAAACGCTGCGCCACCCAACGCGCCGCATGCCGAAGGATGCTCGCCTTCCCCTGCTCGCGCAGCCGTTCGAGCTGCGGATGCAGGTTTTCTAGCGCATCGATCGCCTCGTGCCTCGGCGCCTCGCCGCTCTTCCACACCTCGTCCAAACCGGTGCGCGTCAAACGACCCCAAGCTTTTTTGGACAAATCCGGCGCCTCCGCCAAAGGATCGTCGCGCCATCGAGCCAACGCCGCCAGCCAGTCCTGCACGTAGTCGGCGCGCAATTTCCGCCCGTCGATCTCCTTGCGATTGTGCGCCTCATCAAAGAAGGTCTGCAACTCGGGCACCCATTTCCCCCACGGAGCTTTCGCTTCCCTCCATTGCCGCCGGACTTCTTCTGCCACCTCTGCCGGCTCTGGCCCTTCTTCCAGTTCACCGGCCAACGGCAGCAGCCGCGCCAAAGCTCCTTGGAATTTCTCCGGCACGAAGGCGTCCTTGAACCAGCCGCGCAACAGCGCCAGCGATTCGGCCGGCAGCGGCATGAAAAACTCCCGCCAGTAGTCGCGCACCGCCTCGAGCAGCAGATCGTCGGGCTCCGTCTCCAGCGTCTCGCTAAAGAGGCTACCGCTGTCGAAAGCGTGCTCGCGCAGCATGCGGTGGCACCAGCCGTGGATGGTGGAGACCGCCGCTTCGTCCATCCACTCCGCCGCCGCCTGCAGCCGGCGCTCACACCCCGACCAATCCTTTGCCGCATATTGAGCACGCAATTCGCGCAGAAAATCGTCCACCCACTCCGGGGCAGCCTCTGCGGCCGGATGGCCGAACCAGCGCGCCGCCTCGCTCAGGCGCCGACGGATACGCTCACGCAACTCCTTGGTGGCCGCCTCGGTGAAGGTCACCACCAGGATCTCGGGCGGCGTGAGCTCCCGGGAGAAAGCCACCTCCCCGCCGTGCCCCAGCACCAGGCGTACATAGAGCGCGGCGATGGTGTAGGTCTTGCCCGTGCCGGCGCTCGCCTCGATCAGGCGGCTGCCCCATAGGGGGAAACGCAGCACATCGACTTCATTGGCCATTTCCGTCATGCCTGCGCTCCTTTCTTCTCCTCCTTGGCGGCCTCCATGTGCTGCAGCAAAGGCGCGAGCAGCACTTCGACCCAGTGCTCGAACTCGCCGCTCGCGCGCAGGGCGGCGAACGTCGGCCAGGCACGCGCCAGGTAGGGATCCCGGTCACGCTCGCCATCCGTCCTGCCGTGACCTTCGTACACCCTGCGCGCCGCCTCCCACGCTGCCTCCTCGCCTTTGGCCCTCGCTTGCCACCACGCCACCGCCGACTCCACGGCGAAAGGCAGCGGCCGGCGCATGCCCTCGGCCCAGGCGCACAGCAGCGCCGCGAGCGGCTCGGTTGCGGCTTCCTCGGGCAGCAGCGGCCCGAAGGTATAGTCCCCCTTGAGGCTCAGGACGACCGTCTGCGTCGGTCCGACCCCGGCATTGGCCGCCAGATGCTGCACCCAATAGTCCACCAGGCGGTCCTGACGGTATTTGTTGTCTTTCACGAGATCGCTCGGTGAGATCAGCACCCGCGCCCGTTCGCCCCCGTCGTTGCGGCGCCATTCCCCCAACCAGTCGGAAAGCTCCAGGCCGCCAGCGGCAAAGCGCACCTCTTCGCCGCCCGCGATTTCCTGCGGCCAACGTTGCAGCGCTTCCCGATAGCGCGCGAAGAGCTCGTCCATCCCCTTCTCAAGTTCCGTCGCCCACAGCGCCCCCAGCCCCCCGGCAGGCAGCACCCCCTGCCGACGAATGCGGCCGATCGCCGCCGTTCGCGCCGCATCCACGTCCCGTCCCTGCCGCAGGGCCGCGCGCTGCGCGTCGATCACTTCCTGGCGCAGGCTCCACCGCGTCAAGCCATCGAGCGCGAAGGGCTCGGCCTCTTCACTGCCCGGATCCTCCAGTTCGAGGAAGACTTTGAGACGGTCGCGCAGAAAGGTCCGCACCGGGTGGCGCAGGAACTGCGCGAGTTCTCGCACCCGCAGCGGCTCCTCGAGCGAAAGCGGCTGCAACGGCGCAGAAGCAGTCGGCTTTTCTCCCTCACGTCGCGCACGCCATTCGCGCGCATACGTAAAGAGCGCGCCCTGCCCCGGTTCGGGCGGAAAATAGGCCGGACTGAACGGTTGCAGCCGATGCTCGGTCGTGAGCGCCGCCAGCAAATCCTCCCCCCGCACGGGCGCTTCATTTCCCGTCCAACGCCCCGTCCAGCCCGCCGCCAGGTGCTCGCGCAGCTGCGCCACCAGCACGGAAGGCGGCTGCGGCGCATTGTCGGTGATGCGACGCCCCACCCAGGAAACGTAAAAGCGCTCGCGTGCCGACAACAGCGCTTCCAGGAAGAGATAGCGATCGTCCTCGCGCCGCGAGCGGTCGCCCGGACGATAATTGCGTGCCATCAGGTCGAAGTCCGACGGCGTGCGCGCGCGCGGATAGTCCCCGTCGTTCATCCCCAGCAGATAGACGTGCCGAAAGGGGATCGCCCGCATCGGCATGAGGGTGGCAAAGATCACCCGTCCGGCGAAGAATCGCTGCGACAGCCCCTGCGCCTCCACCCCCTCCAGCCACGGTTCGCGCACCACCGAAAGCGGCAAGGATTCCTCCAGCCCCGCGGCCGCGCACGCGTCCACCCATTCCTGCAGGGCCGTCTCCAGCCGCATCAGGGTGACGGTTTCCTCATCGTCCCCCGCGGCGAAAAAGCGTGCGAGCAACGCCTGCAGCCGCCCGCCCCACTCGGTCGGCGTGGCCGGTTCGCGCAGCTGCTGCCACGCCGTCTCCAACGCCTCCAGTACATCCGCCAGCGGCCCGACGAGCTCCGCCTCCAGCCCGCCGACCTCCGCGAAGGGCTCGATCCCCTTCCAGGCTGGCGCATCGCCCGCCGCATAGCCGTAGAGCATGCGCTCGAGACCGAACCGCCAGGAATTCTGCCGCAGCCACTCCCCGCCTCCCCGCTCGCCCAGACCCAGGTCGCGCCGATGCTCCTCGTTCAGCCCCCAACGGATCTGCGCTTCCTCCACCCAGGAACGCAGGCGCGGCAGCGCCTCATCGTCGATCCCGAATCGCCGGCGCAGTGCCGGCACTTCCAGCAGATCGAGCACCTCGCCCACCCGTGCCCGCCCCTGCGGCAGATCGAGCAGGATCTCCAGCCCCTGCAGCAGCGGATCGCGGGCGCGCAGCCCCTGGTCGGCGAGCGAAAACGGGATGTGGCGCGGATCATCGGGTTCGATCGCACCGAACACCGCCTCGATGTGCGGTGCATAGGCCTCGATGTCCGGCACCATCACGATCACCTCGTCGGGGCGCAGCGTCGGGTCCTCGTCGAAGGCCGCACGCAGCTGATCGTGCAGCACCTCCACTTCCCGCTGCGGCCCGTGCGCCACGTGAAAGACGAGGGAACGGTCGTGATCGAGCGCCACGCTCGCCCCCCGCTCCCGCGTTTCGGCCAGGGGACGCAATTCGAGGATGTCTTCCTGCAGCTGCTGCAGCAAAGTTTTCGCCTCCGGCGCCTCGAACCAGTCGAGCCGCCCGCCGCTTCCCTCCACCTTCCCCGCGTAGCGCCGGCGCACCGCCTCCTCGTCGAACTCGTCGAGCAGGGCGATGAAATCCCTTCCCTGCTTGCCCCAGGCCGCGAGCAAGGGGTGACCGTGGCGATGAAGCTCCTCGTCCGGAATGAAATCGGGCTGCCCCTCGCGCCGCTGCCGGCGCTGCCGCCATTTCTCCTGCTGCCGCAATAGCTCGCGCCCATCGACCACGTCGGCCCAATGGTAACGGCAAGGGTTGTGTACGAAGAGCAGCACCGGAATCCAGCGCCCCAGTGCCGCCAGTGCCTCCACCCACTGCTGCGGCAGGCTCGAAATCCCGAAGACGACGAGCCGTGGTGGCAGTCCAGGCGGAGGCGCTCCCTGCCAGGTTCTGACCGCTTCGAGGAAGGCCGAGTGCACGCTTGATCGCGCCGTACGCTCGGCACCCGGCTCGGTACGCGCCACGTCGGCACACAAAAGGCGCCACAGCGCCGCCTGCCAGCGCTGCCCCTCTTCGAGTGGAGATTCCTTGCCGTGCGCGTCGCGCAGCACATCCCGACCCGCGCCCCAGTCCTGCAGCCAGTCGGCGCGATAGACCTGATACTGGTCGAACAGCTCGGCGATGCGCGCCGCCAGCTGATCGCGCTTGCGCAGCGCCCGCTCCTCGCTCACCCGCCGCCGCAGCTTTTCGCCCGGCGCGCCCCCCTTGGCCTGCGTTTCTTCCGCGAGGAAACGGCGCAGTGGCTCATAGACCGGATCCTTCGGTAAACCTCCGAGCAAGCGCAGCAGGCGCCAACGCAGCAAGGGGAGATCGAAGGGCGAGCGCTCCGGCACCGCCTCCGCCCCCAGCACGGCCCGATAACAGCGCCACAGGAACGTCGAGGGCAGGGAAAACTCCAGCGCCGCCGCCACGCCGCAGCCCCCTTCGTTTGCCCCCGCAGCCAGCGCGAGCCGCAGCCACTGCGCCATGGCGTTGCCCTGCACGAGGAAACACTCCGGCACGAGCGGCGGCAGCGGCTCCCGCCCCAGCCAGGCCACCGCCAGCCGGCGCAGGTTCTCGAGCCGGTTGCCGTGAAAGATCAGGAATCCCGCTCCATCAGACATCGTGTTTTCCTCACCCGGATACGCCTACATCGGGAGCATAAGGCGGGCACTCAGCCGACGCAAGAGTGCAAACCCACCGCCGTGACACCGACCCCATCGGCTGGATTTCATGGAACAGAGGCCCCGTGGTTGTAAAATTCCTTTTTTACGGGACCGGAGATCCGCACCGGATCCGTTCCCTTATCGATACCCCCATCCAAGAGGACGCCAGACATGCTCTCTGCCGAGCAACTCGCATCAGCCGCCCATCCTCCCAAAAAATTGCCTTGGTACAGGATCCTCTACGTCCAGGTACTGATCGCAATCGCCCTTGGCATTGCGTTGGGTTATTTCTGGCCCGAGAACGGCGCTGCCATGAAACCTTTGGGCGATGGTTTCATCAAGCTGGTCAAGATGATCATCGCCCCCGTCATCTTTCTGACGGTCGTCACCGGCATCGCCAGCATGAGCAACCTCAGAACGGTCGGACGAGTAGTCGCCAAGGCCATGATCTATTTCCTGACCTTCTCGACCCTGGCGTTGATCATCGGCATGGTGGTCGCCAACGTCCTGCAACCAGGCGCCGGCATGCACATCGACCCAGCCACGCTCGACACGGAAAAAATCGCCGGCTACGTCAGCAAAGCCCATGAAAGTACGATCACGGCTTTCTTGCTCAACATCATACCCTCCACCGTGCTCAGCCCGCTCGTCGAAGGCGACATCCTTCAGGTGCTCTTCGTGGCCATCTTGTTCGGCATCGCTCTTGCTTCCATTGGAGAAGCGGGCAAACCGATCCTGACGTTTTTCGAGCAGCTTACCCTCCCCATCTTCAAACTGGTGGCCATCTTGATGAAGGCGGCACCCGTCGGGGCGTTTGGTGCCATGGCGTTTACGGTAGGCAAGTACGGCATCAAATCCATCGGCAACATGGCCTATCTGATCTTCGCTTTCTACCTTACCGCCTTCTTCTTCGTCACCGTCGTGCTGGGGCTCGTCGCGCGCTACAACGGGTTCTCCATCTTCAAGCTTTTGCGCTACATCAAGGATGAATTGTTACTCGTGTTGGGCACGAGTTCATCGGAATCGGCTCTGCCCAACTTGATGCGCAAACTGGAAAAAGCAGGTTGTGGCAAATCGGTCGTCGGTCTGGTCGTGCCTACGGGTTACTCCTTCAACCTCGACGGCACCAACATCTACATGACGATGGCCGCCCTTTTCATCGCCCAGGCGCTCGACATCCAATTGAGCCTGTCGCACCAAATCCTGCTGTTGCTCGTCGCGATGATCAGCTCGAAAGGAGCTGCGGGCGTCACGGGCGCGGGATTCATCACTTTGGCCGCCACGCTGGCAGTGGTCCCCGAAGTACCTGTGGCCGGCATGGCGCTGATCTTGGGCATCGACCGATTCATGTCCGAATGCCGCGCACTCACCAATTTCATCGGCAACGCCTGCGCAGCCATCGTCGTGGCCCGCTGGGAAGGGCAATTGGACAAGGAAAAACTAGAATTCGCGCTCGATCATCCCGACGCCATCGATCTCGAAATGCAGGTCGGACCAGAGGTCGTCGACTGAAGAACGGCAGGAGCGGCGCCTGCCGCTCCTTGCCTTTCACGATGCGATCTGACGGGAAAACGAAAAAGCGGGCACGAAGCCCGCTTTTTGCAAGAACTGGCGGAGTGGACGGGACTCGAACCCGCGACCCCCGGCGTGACAGGCCGGTATTCTAACCAACTGAACTACCACTCCGCACTTGTAAACCCTGGCGTCCCCACGGGGATTCGAACCCCGGTTACCGCCGTGAAAGGGCGGTGTCCTAGGCCTCTAGACGATGGGGACCCGTCTTGACCTTCAACTGGTGGAGGTGAGCGGAATCGAACCGCTGACCTCTTGCATGCCATGCAAGCGCTCTACCAACTGAGCTACACCCCCGACGAAGCACCTGCAGCAATCCTGGCGGAGTGGACGGGACTCGAACCCGCGACCCCCGGCGTGACAGGCCGGTATTCTAACCGACTGAACTACCACTCCGCACTCGTAAACCCTGGCGTCCCCACGGGGATTCGAACCCCGGTTACCGCCGTGAAAGGGCGGTGTCCTAGGCCTCTAGACGATGGGGACCCGCAAAACCGTTTCTCTGGTGGAGGTAAGCGGAGTCGAACCGCTGACCTCTTGCATGCCATGCAAGCGCTCTACCAACTGAGCTATACCCCCGCAGCAGAAGAGCGCGCATGGTAGCAAAAAAACCATTCACTGTAAACCGGTTCCGCACGCCTTGCGGCATTGCCAATGAAACCTGGCGGAGAGGGCGGGATTCGAACCCGCGTGCCGGTTTTACCCGGCCATCCGATTTCGAGTCGGCGCCGTTATGACCGCTTCGGTACCTCTCCTGAAGCATGGAATTATAGCCAGCTCGCCAAAAAAAATCCATACTCTCGCGCGCGAGGCCGCCCCGGCATAAAGTTTTCCGCGGCCATGCCGTTAACGCCTTCACCTGCTCCCGCAAGGAAGACCCGATGCCCCGCCGATCCCTGCCCTTGCTGCTCCTTCTGGCCGCATCGCTGGCGGGCTGCGACGCCTTCTACGACGCCATCGGCCTGAACGACGCCAAGAAGGCAGAGGCCGAGGCCAAGGCGATCGGCGCCGCGTGCCGGCACGCCGGGCGTTCGCTCGAAGACTGCTACGCCCTCAATCCCAACGCCTCGAAAGCGGCGATCTTCGAGGGCTGGCGCGAAATGAACGACTACATGCTGCAGAACAACCTGCGCGAAGTACCACCGGTGTTCGCCCCCACCGAGCCGCTCAAACGCTCACAGCCCATCATCCCCAAAGCGGAGAACGTTCCCGGACCGTCCGTACCCGCCACGCCGGCACCGGCCGCACCGGGGCGATGACCCCCGGGCGGGAACACCCCTTCAGCGCGGCAGCATCCTCCGGCCCCGTTCAAGGCGCCGGGTTCGTGTAGCGAAGGTGGATTTCGTCGATGCGCGCGAGCACCTCCGGGCTCGGGCGCCAATCCCAGGCCCGGAGGTTTTCCTCCAGCTGCTCGGGGCGGGTGGCCCCGATGATGGTGCTCGTCACGCAGCGGCGATGGTAGACCCAGCCCAGCGCGAGCGTGGCCGGGCTCACTCCCAGCTCGCGCGCAAGCTGCGCGTAGGTCTCGACCGCCGGTTGGACATTGGGCTTGGCGTAGCGCTGTCCGAAGTTGGCAAAGCGCGTCAGGCGCCCCTCGGCCTGAGGATCGGCAAGGTATTTGCCGCTCAAGAGGCCAAAGGCGAGCGGCGAATAGGCGAGCAGTCCCACCCGTTCGCGGAAGCAGACTTCCTCCAGACCATACTCGAAGGTGCGGTTCATCAGATGATAGGCGTTCTGGATCGAGACGATGCGCGGCAAGCCATGCTCTCCGGCCAGGCGCACGAACTGCATCACACCCCAGGAATGTTCGTTCGAGACGCCGACATAGCGGATCTTCCCCTCCTCGACCAGCTTGGCGAGCGCTTCGAGCTGGGCGAGGATCGGCACCGTCGGCCGCTCCTTGTCCGGATCGAACCGCCAGTCCCCGAACATCGGCTGGTTGCGGTCCGGCCAGTGCAGCTGATAGAGATCGACGTAATCGGTCTGCAAGCGCCGCAGGCTGCCTTCGATCGCCTCGCGCAGATTGCGCTCGTCGAACCCGCTGGGACCGCCGCGAATCCAATTCAAACTGCGTGCCGGGCCAGCAGCCTTGGTGGCCAGGATCACCCGATCGCGCGGCTTGCGCTTGAGCCAGGTGCCGAGAATGCGCTCCGTCGCACCGTAGGTTTCGGCGCGCGCCGGCACGGGATACATCTCCGCCGTGTCGTAGAAATTGACCCCGGCCTCCCAGGCGCGATCGAGCAGCGCGTGCGCCTGCGCCTCGTCGTTCTGCTCCCCGAAAGTCATCGTCCCCATGCAGATCGCCGACACCTGCAAGGCGCCATCCCCCAGCGTGCGATACTCCATTGCCGTTCTCTCCTTCGTCGAAAAGCGCGCCGCCGCCGGCGCACCGCGGTATCATTGCCGTTTCATCCGTAGTGTACGCCATGCATTCCCCGCCGCAAGGGCTGATCGCCCTCACCCGCCCAGGTTTCGAGCCCGAAGTCGCCGTCGAGCTGCGCCGCTGGGCCGAGACCCACGGCATTCCCGCTGAAGTCACCATGCAGGTGCGCAGCGGCTACGTGCTGCTGGATGCCCACGCCCCGTTGCCGGACGACCTTCCCCTGCCCTCCTGGCGCGAGCTCGTGTTCGCCCGCGAGTGCATGCCCTGGTTCGACCGGCTGGCGCTGCCCGAACGCGATCGCGTGCGCCCCCTGGTCGAGAACATCGAGCACCACCACCCCCGCACGCGTTTCTCTGCCCTGCGTCTTGCCTTTCCCGACAGCGACGAAGGCCGCCCCCTCTCCGGTTTCTCCCGCCGACTGCGGCCGCACCTCGAGGCGGCGCTCGCCGATGCCGGCAAATTCGCCGAGCGCGCCCGCGAAACCCTCGTCGTTTTCTTTCCCTCCTCGCGCGAAGCCTTTTTGGGCAGCGCCCCCTCCAGGCTCCTCTCCCCCTGGGAGAACGGGATCCCGCGGCTGCGCCTGCCAGCGGCAGCGCCCAGCCGCTCCGCGCTCAAACTCGCCGAAGCGCTTCTCGTCCTGCTCGACGAAGACGAGCGCACCCGCTGGCTGCGCCCCGGCATGAAGGCGGTGGACCTGGGCGCCGCTCCCGGTGGATGGACTTGGCAAATGGTGCAGCGAGGTCTGCGGGTGAGCGCGATCGACAACGGCCGGCTGGATGCGCGGCTCCTCGCCTCGGAGCTCGTCGACTGGCAGCGCGCGGACGGCTTTACCTGGCGCCCGCGCGGTCGCGTCGATTGGCTGCTGTGCGACATGGTGGAGCAGCCCAGCCGCATCGCCGAACTCGTCGGCCGCTGGTTCGCCCAGCGCCTGTGCCGTTACGCCCTCTTCAACCTGAAACTCCCGATGAAAAAACGCCTCGAAGCCTTGGAAGACGCCCGCAAACGGCTGCAGCGGCTCACGCGCGGGGCCGACGGCATCGAACTGCGCTGCAAGCAGCTCTACCACGACCGTGAGGAAGTCACCCTCTTCGCCAGGGCGATCTCCTGAACGCGCTGCTGCCGATCATCCGATGCCGGCGTATAATTTCTTGCTTTCACCATTTTCTTCCGTTTCTGGAGCGCACGACCTCCGATGACCTTCTCCGAGCTTGGGCTTCTGCCTGAACTGCTTTCCGCCGTCAACGACCTCGGTTACACCGAACCCACGCCGATCCAGGCCCAAGCCATCCCGCGCATCCTCGCCGGCAAGGACCTCCTCGGCGCCGCCCAGACCGGCACCGGCAAGACTGCCGGATTCACCCTACCGCTGCTGCAGCGCCTGGCGCCCCACGCCAACACCTCGGCGAGCCCCGCCCGCCACCCCGTGCGCGCGCTCGTGCTCGCCCCCACGCGCGAGCTCGTGCTGCAGGTCTATGAATCCGTGCGTCAATACGGCAAATATCTGCCGCTGCGCGCCGCGGCGATCTATGGCGGCGTGGACATCAAGCCGCAGATCGAGGAACTGCGCCGCGGCGTGGAGATCGTCGTGGCCACTCCGGGGCGGCTGCTCGATCACCTCGAGCAGAAGACCATCCAGCTCAACCAGGTCGAATTCCTCGTCTTCGACGAGGCCGACCGGATGCTGGACATGGGCTTCATGCCCGACATCCGCCGCATCATGGAGCGCTTGCCGCGGGAACGTCAAACCGTGCTCTTCTCGGCCACCTTCTCGCCCGAGATCAAGAAACTCGCCCAACAGCTGCTGCACGAGCCGGAAACGATCGAAGTGGCGCGGCGCAACACGGTGAGCGAGACCATCACGCACCGCGTCGTGCGCTGCGAGGCCGCACACAAGCGCGACGCACTCGTCGAGCTGCTGCAGCGCCATCCTGGTCAGGCGCTCGTCTTCGTCGACACCAAAATCGCCTGCGGACGGCTCGCCTCGCTCCTGCAGCGGCGCGGCATCCAGGCCGAGGCGATCCACGGCGACAAATCCCAGCAGCAGCGTTTCGAGGTGCTCGAGGCATTCAAGAATGGCACGCTGCGCGTGCTCGTGGCCACCGACGTCGCCGCCCGGGGGCTGGACATCGAAGAACTGCCCTTCGTCATCAACTACGCCCTGCCCTCCAACCCCGAAGACTACGTGCACCGCGTCGGACGCACCGGCCGCGCCGGACACGAAGGCTTGGCAATCTCGCTCGTCGATGCGAGCGAAGAGGAGCGGCTGCAGGCGATCGAAAAGATGCTCGGTCGCCCCATTCCCGCCGAAACACTGGAGCCCCCGCCACGCGAACGGCGCGCCGAGCCCGCCCGCCGCCGTACCGAGCGCAGCGGACGCGCGCCCGACGGTTTCGACTTCTCCCGCCCCTACGAACCCAAGGCCGGCGCAGTGCTTGCCACGACGAAGCAGCAGCCGGAGGCACGTCGCGCAGGAAGCAAGAAAGCGGTGGCGGTGTTGCTGGGAGGCAGCGGACGCGCGCAGTGAGGCGACGAGGTCGAATCACCGCGGCGCGTTCTTTTCACTCCCACTCACTTATCAACGACAATCCCAACATATTGATTTCTGGTTTCTTTTACCGGTCGATTTTGCCAGATACCAGCAAAAATACCATTGCGAATCATCCCCTTGCTGATGCCTGTTGCTGCCGTATGTTGCCAGACGCACCCGCCAACCTTCTTTCGCGTGGAGCAGCGCGCCCATCCGGTTCATCCTACAGCACGGCTTCGAGCCCCTTGCGTTCGATCAGGTTGAGAAGTTTCAAGGACGGACCACTGGGCTTCTTGTCGCCCACCTGCTCTCAAAACCGTGCGCACTTTTGCGTACGTTTTTGAGAGCAGATCCAGTCAGGCCGACAGCGCCGCGACGCTTTCCGAGCCGGTGCCGCAGGCCGTAGCCGAGCGGCTGGCTAGTCTTGGCAGTGCGGTGTGGAGCGCCGCCGTCGAGTCCGCGCAGGCCCGGCTCGCCGCAGAGCGTGAGGCGTTGCAGGTAGCACGCACCGAGCTGGAGGCCGAACGCGCCGATGCGGTGGCGTTGGCTGACCGGCTGGTGCGCTGCGGGACCTCATCGGCAGACGTTACGATGGGCACGGACATGCCCCATGCGGCTACAATAGGCGACATGAACGCCCGCCACGACGCCAGCTACAAGCACCTCTTCTCCTCGCCCAAGGTGGTGCGCCACCTCGTCGAAGGGTTCATCCCCGACGAGGAGATGAAGCGCCTGGACTTCTCCACGCTCGAGCGCATGAACGCAAGCTACGTGAGCGAAGACCTGCGCGAGCGCGCCGACGACGTCGTCTGGCGGGTGAGAACCGAGGAAGACTGGCTCTACCTCTACTTCCTCATCGAATTCCAGAGCGGCGTCGACCGCTGGATGGCGGTGCGGCTCATGACCTACGTGGGGCTCCTATACCAGGACCTCATCAAGGGCGGGCAGATCGCGGGCCGGCACCTGCCGCCGGTGCTGCCCATCGTCTTCTACACGGGAGATACGCCCTGGAATGCCGCCACCGACATCGCCGAGCTGCTGCCCAAGGATCCGCCGGGGCTCATTGCCCGCTACCTGCCGCGGATGGCGTATCTGCTCATCGACGAGAACGCCTACAGTGACGAGGTGCTCGCCGGCTTGAAGAACGTGGTCGCCGCCACCATCCGGCTCAAGCGTCAGCAGAGCCCGCGGGATCTGGCCCGGTTCATCGAGGCGCTGCACCGCTGGTTTGCCGACGATGCGGAACTCGAACGCATCCTGAGCGTCTGGATTCGAGAATATCTGCTGCGCGACCTGCGCCCGGAACTGAACGTACCCGAAGCCCACGACCTGGGAGAGATCACCATGCAACTGGCCGAACGATTCAAACAGTGGGAACGAGAGGTCAAGACCGAAGGTCGGCTCGAAGGTCGGCTCGAAGGTCGGTTGGAAGGCGAAGCCCTTGCATTGCAACGCCTGCTCATTCGCCGCTTCGGTTCCTTGCCCGAATGGGTACAGGCACGTTTGCGCTCGGCAAGCGCTGACGAGATCGACACCTGGCTCGACCGCGTGCTCGATGCGACGCGCCTCGAAGATGTCTTCGGAGAATGACCCGGCGCGCGGCAGACCCCGTCATTCAGGGCGGGAAGGATGTCAACGAACGCCCAGTAAGGCAGGTGCTCAAGCCCCCTGCTACTCGTCCGCATCGGCCGAGCCAAGCACTTCCCCGACCTTCTCCAGGTCCATCCCTTCGGTCGGCGGACTACCATCTCGGCACAGATTGATGCCGTAGTCTATGGCGAAGTCGATCGTTTGCCCGTCTTTCGTGGGCACGTTCGCCTGCGTCAATCGCACATTGAGCCGTTTGCACCCCTCCTGCTTGAAGCTCTTGATGGTGGTTACCTCTGCCATGACTGGCGCGCTTGATTTGGTCGTCTCCCGGAACTTGTCCGCGATTGGGCCGACGATCTCGCCCTGGGCGCGTCCATCCGGAGCGTCGATGGCTTGCAGGAGCAACGGCTTGGCGCTGGTGTATTCGGCGGCGTGGGTGATGGGTATCAATACCATCGCAACCACCGTGACAATACCTTGGTGCAGTCTCATGGCATTTGCCTATTGCGAGTTTGTCGTTGTGCCGGCGTCAGTCTGTTGGGATCTACCGCCGAACTCACCCAACATCGCTCCCAAAGCCGCCTCGATGAGCGGCAAGGGCATGAGCTTTCTATCTTCCGCGCCCGCCGTGACCGACGCAGTACCAATGCGCGCCCCTTCGCGGCTGCGCATCTCCAGACTGATCGTGGCTTCTTGTCTGTACTCGCATCCCTTGAAACAAAAGCCGTCCGGGTCGCCTGCGACGAGGTTGTTGAACCAGCCTTTGAATCCGGTCGCTTCCCCAACGAAGTTCAGGAAATTCGACACCACCATCGACTCGCCGGCGCTCAAAACGGGGCCTCCGTGGGACAACACGATGTTCAACGACTCATTCTTTGTCTCGACATGGCCGGCCTTCTCGAACACTTCGCCCACATCGGCGCGTGCCTGACGGCTCCCGAACTCCCGCCTCGCCGCGTAAAAGCCTTCGCCTCCCAGGATCAGCTCCGCCTCCTCTTCCGAGGGTGCAATCTGACCGCCCAGGCTCGCCACGCGATCCGCCAGCACCTCTGTCAGCTTGCCGCTGTTCCTGAAGACCACGAACACCTTCTTCCCAGACAATTGCTCAAGCGGCAGACTGCCATCCTTCGTGATGGAGATGGCTGGCTGGCCCGGTTGCTCGTCACGTTGGCCGCTCTTGGTTTCATTCTGGCTTCCGGCCTGGTCATGATCCTGTGCGTGCAATGGCAGCGCCAGGCAGCCAATGACAGCCAGGACCGCTGTTTGTTTCGCGACCTTCTTCACAGCATCACCAGCGCGGAAGCCCCCGACTTCAGTCGGGGGAGGAAGCGCGGCCCCATGGGTTGACATATTGAACCAATCCGCCTATGACTATAGGCATGAAGCTGACCTTGCAGACACAACTTCTGCCTACATCGGAGCAAGCCGCTTTGCTCGAAGCGACCATGCGCGCCTTCAACGAAGCAGCCAACTGGTTGGCCGGAGAGGCGTTTGCAAGAAAGACCGCCAACAAAATCCTGCTGCAAAAGCTTTGCTACGCTGAGTTGCGCGAGAGATTCGGACTGTCGGCCCAGATGGCGGTGCGCTGCATTGCGCAAGTCTGCGAAGCCTACAAGCGGGACAAGTCCAAGCGACCGCAGTTTCGTCCGCTTGCCGCTGTCCCCTATGACCAGCGGTTGATGAGCTTCAAGGGCATTGACCGCGTGTCGCTTTTGACGCTCTCGGGTCGCATTCTCGTGCCCATGGTCATGGGCAAGTATCAGCAAGAACGGTTTACCGCCGCCAAGGGGCAATGTGATCTCGTCCTGCGCAAGGATGGCAAGTGGTTCCTGCTTGTGACCGTCGATCTGCCAGACGGCACCAAGCCGCCAACGACCGACTTCATCGGCGTCGATCTCGGAGTGGCCAATATCGCCACCGACAGCGACGGGCAACGCTATAGCGGCAATGCAGTAGAAGCGGTACGTATTAGACAACACGCGCTTCGCCGTAGCTTGCAGAAAGCCGCTGCGGGGAAAAAGCGGCGCGGACTTCGCCCCAAGAACATTCGACGCAAACTCAAGCGCTTGAGCGGCAAAGAGAGAAGATTTCGAGCCAACGAAAACCATCGTATTGCCAAATCGCTCGTTGCCAAGGCCAAAGGCACCGGGCGCGGAATCGCCTTGGAAGACCTCAAAGGCATCCGCGCTCGGACACGGTTTCGCAAGGCACAACGGGCGAGGATGGGCGGATGGGCTTTTCGTCAACTGCGCACGTTCATCGAGTACAAGGCAAGGCTCCATGGCGTGGATGTCGTGCTGGTTTCTCCTGCGTACACCAGCCAAACGTGCGCGGCATGTGGCCATGCAGCCAAAGCCAACCGCCCATCGCAAGCAGAGTTCCGCTGCGTGGTCTGTGGACATACCGACCATGCGGATGTGAACGCGGCAAGGAACATTCGTTCCATCGCCAGGGCCGCCGTCAATCGGCCTAAAGTCTCGGAACAGCATCAGGACCTCCTGTTTGCGTAGTACAGGGACAAGCCCCCGACTTCAGTCGGGGGTAGTTGACTGACTTCCTCGCTGATAGTAGTTTTGCACTTTCTGCTGCACAACTCCCTGCATGTTTTGTTGAATCCCAGAAAGGTCAGGCATCTTAATATTTCTCATGATCTCGTCCATAAACTCGGAAAGATCGATTCTGGAGAAATCGATCCTCGCGAATTCTTCCTGAGTAAAACCGGAGCAGTTTGGGCTTTTTGCACTTCCCCATCCCTTTCCGATTTGGGCTCTGCCCTGCTCGTTGATTATCTTGGCAAGGCGGCTGTTGAAGCAGCAATAGGATTTCGTTCTCTCGATGCACGTTTTAACGACGGGAAGTTTCTTCGAGCAATACGATCCCACCTCATGGCAGAGATTCTGCCCGCGGCGCAGGGCGAGGATTTGTTCCTTCTGCTCACAGGAAAGCATCTCTTGCACGATCATCATTCCAACTTGTAACGCAAATGAATATGGATCGAATCCTACGAATTCCAGTCCGGCAGCCGGTGAGAAAGAAAACTGGAGGCCATAGAAACTGGTAAGGGTAGTCGATGACCAAGCGTTCGAACTCCATGCATCTAAGGCCCTGTTGACGAGCCACGGCACATCCGAAGCATACAAAGCGTCATATACGTATGGCGAACCAAAAAATCTGGCAGCCTCAGCTCCTCCTGCTAGTAGTGCCATGTTCTTATTACTCATTCCAGCGCCGCCACCGCTCTTCTGGCAGCAGTTGGCGAGGCCGAATAGCTTGATCTTGCAGCTCGATTTCACTCCGCTGAATATTTGAATCGTGTTCGGGTCCAAGTAGGTACCTGCTTCTCTGGCCGCTTCCATGAGCGCCATCGCACGGGCGAAATCGGGATCGTTTTCATATCCCTTGTCGAAGCATTTCCCGTCCTGACAGAAAAATTGACCGGAGCAGTCCGTGACCGTGCTAGTCTTCGGCGGTTGCGACATGCACCGATAGGTCCGCTCCGTGTAGGCACACGTGCCGTTGATCATATCGTCCGGATCGCAGGACGACGTCGATTGGAGCGTACAGTTAGGATTGCTCGCGTAGCCATCGCACTCCGATGTATACGATCTGCCAGTGAAACAAGCGTATGTTTCCTGTTTTTTGTAACACCCATCTGGGGCTACTTGAGAAGAACTAATACCAGGAGGCAGCGGATTGTCCGGCGTCGTCTGGACGCACCGGCTTTCCGCGATCTGACAGTTGGTGTTTCCGCTCAGGCTACTGCAAGGCGACGCGTCGTAGTTGCTGGAAATCAGGGTGTACGTATCGTTGAGCCTGATCGTGTTCGTCGGGGTCGGTTTCGATGGATCGTTGCAGCGCCAGGTCTGAGTGTATTTCATGCAGCCGCTATTGAGAATGGAATCCCATTGCGAGCATTGCGAACTGGTTTGCCAGCACGCAGGCTGCGCATCGACGAACGGCTGACAGTAGTTGACTGCATTCGGCTTGATGCAGGTATAGGTGTCCTCGTACTCCCAGCACGACAACCCGAACTGGGACAGACATACCTGTTGCCCCGAAATGGTCTTGCAGGGTGTCGAATCGACACACACGGAACCGGTTTTTTTGCAATCCCCTGCAAGAGCAGCGCTGTTCAATATAAAGAAGAAAAAAATCATTGCAGAGATGCGGTACATCATTGCGCCCTCGCTTCAAGCGACGCACAACCGTTTTGTGTAGAAATGCTACACTGGAGGGGGCATTTTTGCCTTGTGGTTATTTGGATTGCGTTTTCGCCAGACCCCCCTACAATGGTACGCGTGAAAATAGTATTAGACCCATTCCTGAGGTATGGCCTCAAATCAATGTTTAGGTTAAAATTCCAGCTTGTCTTTAGTTCTGCGTAGCCGAAACAATTTGAGCAATACTGAACCATCCCGGTTCGGGAATCGTATGGTATACAATTCCACCCCCCACTAACTTTTGTACAACTTTCATAGTAGTCAAAACTCCCATTTTCCCCGTACCACGCGCCAATACTAGCGCAAGCCCAATTTCCATGTTTATTATATACTTCTTGGCAAATATTAAAATTGTTAGATTCAAAGACCGGCGCTGGCTGATAGATTAACAGTCGGTCGCCTCCTTTTGGGCCAACATAGACGGTGGTGCCGTTCACCTGAACTAGAAGCCAGTCGTCAAACGAGACTCTAGTCAGTGCAAATACGGTAATCAAATTGAGATCGCTGATTGTGAAAGTTAAAGTACGATCGTATACCCCATCACGCCAATAGTTATCGGCGATAGTGCCGAACTGTAGGATATAGTTCCCCCCGCCGCTTGGGAACCACGACGTAGCCATGTCTCCTGCCCAGCTATTGGGTATGATGCCACCACGATCACATCCATCCCCTCCACCCGTACACGTGATATTCGAGCTACGTCGACACTTCAGCGTCTCATACGCATTTATCGTCTGATCGCACTGGAAGTTGGAATCGGTGTCGATGTTGACGAGACGGCCCATTGTGCATTGCTGCTCATTGACTTCCTTGAAGGACGAACACGTTTCGGTGGAGTACTGCGCGGGAGTCGTCTCCACCCGCGTCGTGCATTGTGAACCGGATCCGGTTCCGCCATTGATTCCGAGCGACTTGAAGAATTCTTCTGCATTGTCCCTCGCGTGTTTTGCCGCAAGGATCATCGGGTCGTTCTTGGTGATGTTGAATTGCGGCCTGATCTGTGGATTACGCGCCAGGAAGTTCACCGCCTCGCACTCCTGACGCTTGATGGGATCGGAGTCGGGCGTTGCTGTCGCGCAGTTCTGCATCTTCGCCACCCCAGGCCCGGACAATTGCCCCTGCCCGCCTTGAAAGAATTGTGTCTCGGAAGGATTCGTGCCGTAGCCGGGTATCTTGTCGGATGCAGCCCCGCTATTGATCCCGGAAAACGCACTCTGGTTGACCGAACTGCCCAGGCTCTTGCCATCCTGAAAGGCTCCGTTCTGGTCGGCAAGGACGACACCTGTCAAGGACAGCGTTACAAGCGCAAGCGCAAGCGCCCATCTCCTGTGCCCGGAGCTTCCGGCTTTCGTCGAGGGAAGGTTGACTGGCGGCTTCTCGGCGGCCTTTTCGACGATCCGATGTATTTCCGGCATTAGCTCGGAGAAGTTTCCCGGAGGGATTCCGATCTTGCGCGCAATTTCTTCGGTATCCCACGCCGGCGGCAAACGTCCGTCGACGGCGTACCCAAGGACGATGGCCGCAAGCCGGGGTGAAAGCGCCGGAAAGCGATCCCGGATTGCCTCGACACAGGCTTTCCAGTGCGTGTGCAAAACCCGTTCGCGTATCGTCGGTTTCAATCCATATGACATTCTTCGAAGCCTCTTTGCGGATCGCGATGGGTCGGCATCAGTCGATCCCTCGGACGATCTTGCTGCGGTAGTACCTTGCCAGTGGCGCCCAGGCAGGGCTCTTGCGCTCGATGTAGTCGAGCGCGTAATCGAGCGAAACGTCCCCTGAGACCTTCACGAAGGTATCGGGCTGCGAGCATCCGTTCTCGAGCACGGCACCGGCACGAGGCTGCGCGATGACGACCGCGGGAACGCGCGTCACACTGAACTGCTGGAATGCCGGCGGATGAATGGCTACGGAGACGTTTCGCCCACCAAGGATCTTCTGCACCTCCTCGCCCATCTTGGTCATCGAATCGCCTTTGAGTCCCCGGAAGACGAGCGTTGCTCCGGCTCGCTCCGCTTGCGCTACAAGGCGATCAAACGCCTCCTTTGGCATCGAGAGAGACACCAGCACGAGCAGATCTGGCTGAGCGTTCTGGTCGATGGCCGCTTGCCCGAGCTGCTCGTATTTTTCGGCGATCCGTGCAATGTCGGGAGCGGGTGCAGCCGGCTTCGGCACGGATTCGACCTTTGGCATGCCAGCCACCCCATATTGCTGCTCGATGCCGTCTACACTCGGTAGGCGATTCATCGCTTCGCGCGCCCTCGCCTGTGCCTTCGAGATTTCTTCGTCGGTCGGCAGTCTCACCGCGCCCTGCTGGGGAGAAAAGCGTTCCTGGGCCGACGCAAGGGGAAGCGTCAGCGCCAGGAACAAAAGGGGGAGGAGGAGAGGTATGCGGTACTTCGACATGCTCAATTCCCGATGCTCACGGCGCCTTGGCAACAATTGCGCTTGCGGAATATCTGATAGGCGAAATCCTCGCCCTCGAACGGGAATTCGCGACCAGCGCCCCATAAGATGGTCGACCGCCCCAATGGCTGGCAGCACTTCCCGGCAATCTTCTTGGTCTGCGGGATCGGGTAGAGCATTTGGTACTTATAGCCGGTCTTGTCCATCACGGGCTGCGGGTAGTAGCCGCATAGCCCATCGTCGCCCGACGCGGCCCACATCAACCCTTCGCGGTGCATTTTGGCGATGATCCGGTAGACCTCCAAACTCGATGCTTGCACGCCCCCCACATGGGCTTGTACGTTGCCATTCAGTGGGTACAGGCTGCCTTGGCACCCGGCGCACCAGAAGAAGAGGTTGTTTGGAAAACCCGATGTCGCAGCAACGCAATCCGCAGCGCATGCCGCGCGCGCGGGCATGTTTCCAAATAGATAGACATCCGGATTTAGGATCCGGGTTAGCTCGTCGTCCTTCCATAGCGGGTCGAGCTCGGTGAGGTAGGCTACGTCGAAACCCGTATTCTCCAGGCAACCGTTGTCCAGAATGGCCTGCAAGTAGTAGATGACCGGGTCGACATACCAGTGCACCTGATAGAAGGAAGACTGGTCCTGGGCGTCTCGACGGTAACGGGATGCAGGTGGCGCGTCGAATCCTGGGTCCATCTTGATGCCGCCAAGACTCACCATGCAGAAGGGGCTGCGTACGACATCGACACGGCGCACGGGCTCCCAGAAGCTCACCTTCATGCCGATCTTTGGCGGATTGCCGCAAAAACAGAGCGGATTTCCTCCGGGATTGGGTGTGTCCTCCTGGTCCAGGGAAGCAAGCGTTATGCCGGCGATGCGCAGCGGGAAGATGCACGACCAGCAGATGTCCGTAATCGGGTTGGCGAACTTGCCTTTGCAGGTCTGGGCCATTGCCGGCATCGTTGAAAAGAGGACGAGCAGGCCGAGAAACACGCTCAGGCTACGGGCGAATTTCATCGACACGGATCCTTTTTCCTTCCTGGGAGACCACGGCGGGGGACTGGGTAATAGAGAATCGCCTGGATAGCGCTCCTCCCTGGTCATAGAACACCTCCCTCTTCCACTCGCGCATGAGCTTGAGCGGTTCTCCGGCGACCAGGATCGGCTTCACTGGCAGCGCCGATTCGGCCATGAACCGCTTTGCGAATTCCACTTGCTTCTCGTCCCGCCCGTCGAAGAAGAGCAAGACCTTGCTCATGCGGTCGTAGTCGAAAGGATTGATCTTCGTGCCGGCCGGATAGAGGATCCTGCCGTGCTCATCCTGAACGTTGCGATCGAGAGTGAACGTGGGATCGATGTAATACGTTCGGGCCGTTTCCGTGGGGCGTATACCGGGAACGGGTTTGGGGCGCTCGATGCCGTCGAGGACCTTGCGCTTGTAATCCTCCTGCATACGGTCGAGCTCGCCGGTTCTCTCCAGGTGACGTAGTTTTTCCTGAATGACCGCGATGAGATCGCGCTCGGCGATCTCGTACGTCGGACCGATCGCACCCAGGTCTTCGGCTTTAGCGGAGGACCATGGGACGAGCAGAATCAGCGAAACGGTTGCAAGCGTTCTCGATGTCATGGGAGATATGCTTACACACGTGGTCCTTCGAATCGAGGACTAAAAAAGCTCATTTAGCTTTCTTTTCAACGCCTAAACCGGACGGTCAAACCATCCACCGATAGCCTATCTGGGTTTTTACTCGCCAACTCCATCAGACGTCTATGCGTGATCCGCAACCCGCGTCTTTTGCACGCCGCGAGTACGTCCTGCTTGCCGATGAGGAGGTATCCGTCGGGCTGTACGGTTGCGGGCAGTTCTTCGATCGCCGCTATCACGTCGTCCACGGAGGGCAATCCGGGAGATTGCGACGCGCTTCCCGCGTCCCGATCTCCGTCCGTTCCTTCAGCGTCGAGGGCGGGCGGCTTGCCCGGCTGCTCCTGCGTTTTGACATCGGTTTTGGCTTCGCCGTAACCCGCTTCGCCCGCGTTCTCGCCAAGGCTTACCGCCTCGAGCTTTGGCTTGCTGTCCTGCTTCGCGGGTTTCGCGCGCACCTGCGAGCGCTCCGGTTCGGCTGATTTTTCCTTATCCTCCTGGCTCGGCGAATTTTTGACTTCGGACTCGATGCGTCCGCCATCCATGGCTGCGCCGGCCTCACGGATCAACGTCTGGCTGATTTCCGGCGTCAGGCGGATGGCTTTCGCAATGCCGTCCCTGAACTGTGCTTCCACGACCTTTTTCAAGGGAGCCATCTGGTCGATCCACAACCACTCTCGGCTACCCAGCTCATCGAGGATCCTCTTGGCGGTCAGCCCATATCCGCTGAACGCATCTGGCCACCGAAGCAGAACATTCCGGTCGGCGTCGATGATGGCATCAATTCCCCACTGCTTGTCGCCGGACTTGAGGTCTTGCGCGAGCGCCTTGAGGGTTTCCCCTACGGGTCCGTCGAGCCGGATCTCGTTCTTGGCTTTTTGGTCTCCGGCGTCTGGCTTGGGTGATGCGAGCATCGGCTTCGAAACAGACCGGGCCGCCGCAGGTCCGGCCGAACGCGGTCCGTCCGCAGCCTCGATCTTGGCATTGCGCAGTATCTCCGGTTGCTCCCGATGTGCCACATCGCTCGACTCGGCGGTGGAATGCTCCGCCGCTTCCGCTGGTGCCGATGTCTCGTTACCTGCGTGCGCTGCGGCGCCATCCTCATCTTCCTCGACGAGTCTCCCCTCTACTGGCGGGATGGGGCTGGACGACACAATGGCGTCGTCGCGCAACCTGATCGCCGAAAGCTTGATGCCGGGGATTTTCTCCGCCAGACAGGCAGGAGCAATCTTCCAGAGCCGATCGCCCGGTGCGGCACCATCGCGCACGAATGCGATCTGTCGTTCCACCAGCATATCCAGGATGCCGTCAGGCGTCCTGGGAATTCCCGGTATGCCGTCCTCGCGCACTTGTCTGGCAATCTCCTCTCCGGCGGCCGGCCAAATCAGGTAGATGTTTCCGCCTATGTTCCACAGCCGCGCACCGGGTTCGTTGATGAGCCACACCCCTTCCTTGATGAGGCGGCGCATGATGTCCGTCAGATGACGCTCGACGGGCACGCCAAGGTCGTATCCCGCCATTGCGACGCCGAGCGTCTTTAGATCGCGCTCGACGCTGGTTTGATCGGCCTTGACGACCAGATCGTAGATGAGGTTCGTCGGGCTTGGATTACAGGTGAGAGACTCCATCAGCCAGACGATGAGCTCGGTTCCCCCTTCTTCGATCCATTCGAGCGCTTCCGCTCCGATGATTCGATCCGCGATCAGATTCGACAGCGCGGTATGTTGCCGCGCCCTGCCCTCACGCCAATCGAGAAAATACGCCTCGATGCCGTTCTTTCTGGCCCAGTCGTAAAGGTCTTCCTTGATAGGCTTCCAAAGCGTCGTCCGATCCATGTTCGTCACGACGAGATCGGTCACAGGTTTGCCCGCGTCGTGACACAGCGCCGCGAGAAACACGGCGAGTTGCCAGCGAGGCTCCATCTCGCGCCGTTGATACGGTGTCTTCGCGGCATCCAGCAACACCTTGTCGGCAGACTGTAGCGCCCAAAGGGCGACCTCGATGGAATGCCGAAGGAGGCCGCCGGCGCCCCTGTGATGATGGGACTGCGAGGCTGGCAGAAGATGGGCGAATCGCGCAAAGCGCTCGATTGCAGGCAGGTAGTAGCGCTCGAACTGCGTGGGCGGGGCGATCGCCGTATCAGCGATGCGTTCGATCAGCGCGGATTGCGTCTCCACCAGCTTTTCTGGCGGCACGACCGGCAGACCTTTCATGAATGGCGGATAGCGCGGAATCTCGTCGCTCGACCAGTGGTAGATCGGCTCGATGTTCTTCGCACGTGGATCCCGCTGGCCCGGTTTCCTCTTCAGCCAAGAAAACATCGTTGCTCAAAAGACCCGAAATGCCCGGCCGACGATCCGATCGTCGCCGATCCAACCCACCAAGGCGTACCGCGAATCGAGGCTGTCGGGATTGGGCGCGGCCATGTAGTAATGCCCAGGCGGGATCTTGCCTACCGGCCCCGGCTCGAGTGGGACGCCCTCCCTCGATGTCGGCTTGGCGCGCCCCACGAACAGACCGTCGACGTAGTAGTCCCAGTACCCCTCCCCCACGTCCACGCGCTCCACTACCGAGCCTGGGGTGCCCACCATGCGCTTGAGAAACAGGCTTCCCCGTTCGTAAGGTCCCCCGCCGCCGTACCGAAACGCGGCCAGATCGCCTTTGTCCGGTCTCGCGCCTTTCTGGACGAGAAAGACCGTACCCGGCAACGAGTCGGAGACGTTTATGGAAACGGTGAAATAGCGCCCAAAAGCTGCGATGGCCACCAGCAGCCAGAGATAGATCGGCGCCCTTCGGCCGATGTGATGGAAGATGCAATCGAGCATGCCGGGGATGTTACTTCCCGGATCGCTCGATTTGCGTTCGAAAAGGGTCGCTCGATGACCCATTTCGGTATGTCGGATACCGCGCCGAATCAAAACGGAAAATCTGGCGGAAACCACGGACCGACGTCGGGATCTTCCTCGGTATTCGGATCGATGATCCAGCAGCCGTCGGCGTCGACCTCGGCGCACCACCCCCGCGCCTGCGGCGGCAGAGTGCCGCGTTCGATGAGCCGCTCGACGAGCGCCTCGCGCTTCTGAGGCGACAAGAGTTCCCCCAGCGGGCCGACCAGCTCCTCGAGGGCATCCCACGGCACAAGCAGCGCCGCCTGCCGCCGGGTCCATCCGGCACGAATGTATCTAATTACTAGAGGTGTAGACTGGTCCGTTGTCATCAGTTTGCGCGGGAAACCCCGGCCTTCAGGCCGGGGAGGGAGAGCGCGGCGTGCAGGGCACGCCCCTTTTCCCGCTTCCTCCTTTCGTCAAGTCGCTCTCTTGATCCACGAATATCCCTACTTGTTTACGTTCGTCCCTTACGGGACCAGTGACGGGTCCATCAGGACCGCTCCCCTCGACCGTGTGCGATGGCAGCTTCGGCGGTTTTCCCGCCAGGAGAGGGACCGTTTCGTGGCGCTCCCTTGCCGTGTCTGCATCCCTCTCTTCCAGAGCCGCAGACTGAGGAAGCATCTGCGGGTGGGTCTTCGCACTTCCATCACACGTCGCGCGATTGCTCGCGCCTGGTCTGGTCAACCGAGCTTGGGGTTACAAGCTCCGCCCTTTAGGGCGGGGAGGATTGACAAATCCTCAAACGACCTTTGTGTCACAAAACGGGCATCGTTCTGTATGTCTGCTGCCGGCGTCATAGATGAACGCCGCGCTGCATACAGTACATCTGGCCAGTACCACGATCCGCGCTCTGATGTCTCTGATGGCAAAGTACGCTGCATTGATGTCGACTGGCGCACACAGCCTCTGGAACTCACGCCATGTCGTCAGCAAGCATTCTGGCGTCAGCTTCGATCCGTGCAGTCTTTTATGCAGCGCGGCGAAGGCGGAAAGTTTCGCCGCCGAATCCTTGTCCTTTATGAAGGACAGGACGGACTCAGGCAACTTTCCGTTTGACGGTTTGACGCCGTGGACGTCCCACCACCATTGCCGCAGAGTGCGCGTTCCTATGCCGGTCATCCCGCGGACGATGGATAACCGCAGCCCGGCCTGAATGAGGTCGTAGGCCAACCGCAAATGTTCGAGTTCGGCTATCTCGACCATGGCGCTCAGCGACTACCTGAAGCGACAACGGCGAGCGAATAGGCCGCTCTCTGTCCATCTTGAAGCGATGCCAGTCGAGCCAACTCGGCCTCGTTGAGCCTTATCGTTATGAGACTGATTCCGATTCGTTCCGCTATCGCCTCGATCTGGTCGAGGCTGAGGTTGGCCAGCCGTTCCAGAACGGGTCGAGGCAAGCCGGTTACGATCTCGCCGGACTCGGACTTGGAGTTTGCGAGCTGCCTTGCCATAATCAGAAACTGTCGATTTATCGAAACGATGTCGTTCATGGCGCGTTTCCAACATTTCGTACGATTCCATTATAGACCGTATACGGTATCCGTCAAGGAAAAAGATCACTAAAAGGGGTTGTTTTGGCTTCGACGATCGCAGACCGTCTTAGGATGTGGAGAATGCATCTGGGGCTAACCCAGAAGGAGTTCTCCAGCCTGACAGGGTTGCACATTGGGGTTGTTCGCAAGTACGAAAACGGGGTCAACGTGCCAGGCGGGGAAGCCCTCGTCGCCATCGCCAAAACAGGCGTAAACCTAAACTGGCTTCTCTTGGGGCAAGGAGACATGTGCGCGGAAACCTCATCGGAGAGTCCCGCCCCCCGCGACACCTATCTTCGAAAAATCGACGCCGTGAAGGGGTTGCTCGACGGACTGGACGAGGATAGGCGCAACGCCGTGCTCGAGGAAATTTTTTCTCGCGTTCAGGAAGCGAAACGAGTAGCCGACCTGGAAGAGCTGGTCAGAGAGATGGCGAGAAAACTCGGCTGAGAACCTGTCTGAATGTTAGGTACCGGACGATTGCATCGATCCGCGACGTCGTGCATTATTGGGCACCTCGAAAAACTCCTCTCCCCCACTCTGATAAAATTCCCCTGTCCTGATTCGAGAGGAGCCCGAACCATGACGCGCCGCACTGCGATCCAGCCCGACCTCTTTGCCGCAGAAGAACATCGCGCCAAGCTCGAGCGGCTCGGCGATCCTCACCAGGAAA
>NZ_SBIK01000010.1 GCF_006503695.1 Tepidiphilus succinatimandens | reverse complement strand
CATCTTCCGTACCTCCTGTAGCAACTGCGTCCGTCTCATTAGGCACCTCCTTCCATACCTAATGAAAACCGGACAAACCTCGTGCTACAAGTCCGGACAGTTTATTTGTTCGCTACACTCCGGTTTCGTCGTGCTTGACACGGCACCTACCGGCCATACCATTCTGTTGCTCGACGCGACCGAGGCTTACCACCGCGAAGTCCTGCGCACCCAGGGCGACCTGCCCGAAGCGGTGCGCGAACTGCTGCCGCGCCTGCGCGACCCTGACTTCACGCACGTCTGCATCGTCACCCTACCGGAATCCACGCCGGTTTCCGAAGCCGAGGCGCTCGAAGCCGACCTCGAGCGCGCCGGCATCCACCCCTTCGGCTGGGTGATCAACCAGTCGCTGCTCGCGAGCGGCACGCGCCATCCGTGCCTTGCCGAACGCGCCGCCTACGAACTGCCCTTCATCCGCCGCGTACAGCAACACACACGCGGCCGCTGCGTGCTGATTCCGTGGTTCGCCCGAGAGCCGGTCGGCCGCGACGGTCTGTGGCAGCTCGTCGATGCCGGGGAAAAGAGCCGTTACTGCGCTGCGGCCTGAGGCAGGAAAAGGAAAGGGACGCCTCGTTGCACCGAACGCCCCTTTCCACGCTCACCACCAGTATGTGGGATACGCTCGCCCCGTGCGCAAGTTATTGACGATCAACGCCACCCCGACCAGGGCGAGCGCCCCGCATAAGGTCGGCGTGAGCAAGAACGGCCACGACGCCCCCGAGAGCATGACGATGACCGGGTTCGAGCCGGCCGGCGGATGGACGGTACGGGTGAGTTGCATCCCGGCGATCGTGCAGCCCGCCGCCAGCGCCATGCTCCACCAAGCATCCCCGAGCAGATGCAGGAACACCAAGCCCACGAGTGAAGCGAGCAAGTGGCCACCGATCACGTTGCGCGGCTGGGAAAAGGGGCTATCGGGAAATCCAAAGAGCAACACGCAACTGGCGCCGAACGAACCCAGAACGAGCGGCAGCTGCGCCCGGCTCGAAGCATAGGCCACCACGGCGATCGCGATTGCCCCCCGAGTCCGGCCCAAGCGATATCCCCCAAAGGGGCTCGCGGCGGGCATACGGCACCGCCAATTTTCCATTTGCTGACGAATCCGATCATGAGGGGCTCCCAAGGCGTCGTCGAAAGATGGCGTGCAAGAGACACGAAACTGATAATACAGACCTGTCTGTATATGTCAACTTGGGCTTGCCCTTCTCTTCCCATATACTTCACCTTGCCTGCCACAGCGATGCTTCCGATGCGCGACACCCGCCAGCTCCTACTCGATACGGCCGAGCGCCTTTTCTACGCTCACGGCTACCACGCCGTCGGCATCGATCGGATCGTGGCCGAATCCGGCGTCTCCAAGATGACGCTCTACAAACACTTTCCCTCGAAGGACGCCCTGATCGCCGCCGTCCTCGAGCGACGCGACGCAGCGTTTCGCGCTGCGATGGATGCCTTCGTCGCCTCGTTCGACTCACCTTGGGAACGACTCGAAGCGGTGTTCGTCTGGCACGAACGCTGGTTCAACGAACCCACCTTCAACGGCTGCATGTTCATCAGCGCCGCGGCGGAGTATCCAGCACCGGATGATCCGATCCACCTCGCCGCCAAGGCTCACAAGGAAGCGATCCGAAAGAAGATCAAAGAGATCGTGTCACCACTCACCGAGGAATCCGCCGCCGGACGCCTCGCTGCACAAGTACTCTTGCTCCTCGAAGGAGCCATCGTGACGGCGCTCGTGCTCGGAGAGAAAGATTCCCCTCGCAGCGCCTGGCAAGCAACCCAGACCATCCTGGCGCAGAGCAGACCGAAGACGACAGCACCGACCGTTTCGGCTGATTCGTCCACCCCGCGGCACGATGCGTTATCATGAATGCTTCGCATCGATGCCGTGGAGAAACAGGTACGCCATGAACGAAGTCACCGACTTCGGCTTCCGCAAGGTACCCGAACCCGAAAAGAAACGCCTCGTTGGCCGGGTATTTTCCTCGGTCGCCGGCAAGTACGACCTGATGAATGATCTCATGTCGCTCGGCCTGCACCGGCTGTGGAAAAAGTTCGCCGTGACCGTCTCCGGCGTACGCCCCGGCCACCGCGTGCTCGACATCGCCGGCGGCACGGGCGATCTGGCGCTCGCCTTCGCCCGGCGCGTGGGCCCCACCGGGGAAGTCTGGCTCACCGACATCAACGGTGCCATGCTCGCGCGCGGGCGCGACCGGCTCCTCGACGAAGGGGTGCTCGTGCCCACGGCGCAGTGCGACGCCGAAGCGCTCCCCTTCCCCTCGGATCATTTCGACTGCGTCAGCGTCGCCTTCGGCCTACGCAACATGACGCACAAGGAAACGGCGCTCGCCGAGATGCACCGCGTGCTCAAGCCCGGCGGGCGACTCCTCGTGCTCGAATTCTCCCGCGTCTGGGGGCCGCTTTCCCCCGCCTATGACCTCTATTCCTTCAAGGTCCTACCTTGGCTGGGCGAGAAAATCGCGCACGACGCCGAGAGCTACCGCTACCTCGCCGAATCGATCCGCGTGCATCCCGACCAGGAAACGCTCAAGGCGATGATGGAACGCATCGGCTTTCATCGTGTCGATTATTACAATCTCACCGCCGGCGTGGTCGCCCTGCACCTCGGCCGCAAGCTGTAAGCCCTTAACGGAGGTCCCATGAAACGCCCCTTCCTCACCCTGCTGCTCGCGCTCTTCGCCTCCTTTACTTTCTTCGACGCCGCCGAAGCCAAA
Organism: Tepidiphilus succinatimandens; assembly: GCF_006503695.1. Classification (GTDB taxonomy): domain Bacteria; phylum Pseudomonadota; class Gammaproteobacteria; order Burkholderiales; family Rhodocyclaceae; genus Tepidiphilus; species Tepidiphilus succinatimandens. The sequence goes on along the minus strand of NZ_SBIK01000010.1, from coordinate 104,291 downwards.
CGCCTCGGCGGCGGCAGCGGTGGCGGCCTGCAGCGCAACATCACCCCCTCTACCCCCCTCTCCCCGGTGCCGAAACCGGCAAGTCCAACCTCTCCCACCCAGGCTCCCGCCCAGCGCCAGACACCGACGCAGCAACCCAGCACCGCGCCGCAGCCGGCACCCAAACGCTCCTGGCTCGGTCCCCTCGCTGGACTCGCTGCCGGCCTAGGGCTGGCAGCGCTCTTCCAGCACCTGGGCTTGAGCGAAGAATTCGGTTCTCTGCTCCTCCTCGTGCTCTTCGCCGTCGTGCTCTTCGCCCTCTTTCGCCGCTTCGCCGGAGCACGGCGCGCGCCCGAACCGGCCTACGCCGGAGCGACCGAGCGCACGATGACCGGGCCCGCCATGAGCGCGCCCCCTGCAGCGCCGGCCAACGGCACTCCTGTCGCTGACGACCTGCGCGCCCAGCTCGACGAAGCCGCCTTCCTCGCCGAAGCCAAGCGGCGTTTCGTCGAACTGCAGGCAGCGCACGACCGCGGCGACTGGGAAGCCATTGCCTCCCTCGTCACGCCGGAGCTGCTCGCCGACCTGCGCCGCCAGGGTGGGCAGACTCCCGGTGAGAAGACCGACATCGTGATGCTGGAAGCGCGCCTCGTCGATCTCGCCCTCGAAGGGGACCACTACGTCGCCACGGTCGAATTCTCCGGTAGCCTGCGCGAGTCGCGCGACGCCCCGCCGCAACCCTTCAGCGAATACTGGCATCTGGTCAAACCGCTCCACGGCGGCGGCTGGCGGCTTGCCGGCATCCAACCGGTTGCCTGAACCATGTGGCAAGGGGTGCTCACGGCGGCGCTCGAGCGTCACCTCGACGAAGTCCCCTGGTGGCGCGAGCGGCTCGCCGCCCACGCCGGCGCTGCGGTACGCCTCGAAATCGAACCCTTGCCGCCCTTGGGATTGCGAATCGACGCAAACGGCCGACTGCTGCCCGATGCTGCCGTTGCGCCCGCCGTGACGATCCGCCTGCGCCTCGAAGAAGTCCTGCGGCGGAGGCTGCTCGCCGAAGGCGCCGCGGTGCGCACGCACGTCGAGGGCGAAGCGGCGATCGCCGAGCTGCTCGCCAAGGCCTTCTCCGAACCTGCCCCAACGCTGGAACACTGGTTTGCCGAGCGGTTTGGCCCCATCCTGGGGCTGCGCCTGCATGCGCTCATGCGCGCCGGTCTCGCCGCCCTGCGCAATGCCGGCGCGGCGATCGGCGGCAACCTGATCGAAACCCTGAAAGAAGAAGAGGGGCTGCTCCCCTCTCGCGCCGAATACGAACGGCTGCAGGCAGACGCGGCGGCGCTCACCCGCGAACTCGACGCCCTACGCCGGCGCATCGCACGCCTGGCCTCCGGCACAGCGGCACACAAGTGAAAAAGGCCGCATGTCGCGGCCTTTTTCTTTTCCACCTCCGAACAGCAGGCGGCTCAGGTGCCGCCCACGCGGTTCTTCAGGCGCTTCATCTGCTCGATCGTCTGCAGCTGCGCCACGGCCTCGAGCAGCTCGGCCTGCGCCCGCGCGTAGTCGATCTTCGCCTGCTGGTCCTTCAAAGCCTCCTCGGCCCGGCGCTTGGCCTCCATCGCCCGCGCCTCGTCCAGATCGCGGCCGCGGATCGCCGTATCGGCGAGCACCGTCACCAGGCTGGGCTGCACCTCCAGCATGCCGCCAGCCACGAAAATGATCTCCGGCTCCTCGCGATCCGGCACCTTGATGCGCACTGCTCCCGGACGGATACGGGAAAGCAGCGGCGCATGCCCCGGCAGCACCCCCAGCTCGCCCGCCTCGCCGGGCAGCACGACCAGCTCCGCGAGCCCCGAGAAAATCTGCTCCTCGGCGCTCACGACATCGACATGTACGGTCATCGCCATCTTTGCATCCCCTCGTCGAAGGCGCCGCGGACGAGATGCCGCGGCGCGCGATCACGGCCGCCACAACACCACGGCGGCCGAGACCGTCATTGCAGTTTCTTGGCCTTTTCCATCGCTTCGTCGATGGTGCCGACCATGTAGAACGCCTGCTCGGGAATGTCGTCGCACTGCCCTTCGACGATCATCTTGAAGCCGCGGATCGTCTCCTTGAGCGGCACGAACTTGCCGGGGCTGCCGGTGAACACCTCGGCCACGTGGAAGGGCTGCGACAGGAAGCGCTGGATCTTGCGCGCGCGGGCCACGACCAACTTGTCTTCCGGCGAGAGTTCGTCCATGCCGAGAATGGCGATGATGTCGCGCAGTTCCTTGTAGCGCTGCAGCGTCGCCTGCACGGCACGGGCCACGTTGTAGTGCTCCTCACCCACGACGAGCGGGTCGAGCTGGCGCGAGGTGGAATCGAGCGGATCGACCGCGGGATAGATCCCCAGCGCGGCGATGTCGCGCGACAGCACCACGGTCGAGTCGAGGTGAAGGAAGGTGGTGGCGGGCGACGGGTCGGTCAGGTCGTCCGCCGGCACATACACCGCCTGGATCGAGGTGATCGAACCCACCTTGGTCGAGGTGATGCGCTCCTGCAGCTTGCCCATCTCCTCGGCGAGCGTCGGCTGGTAACCCACCGCCGAAGGCATCCGCCCGAGTAGCGCCGACACTTCGGTACCGGCCAGCGTGTAGCGGTAGATGTTGTCGACGAAGAAGAGGATGTCGCGACCCTCGTCGCGGAACTTCTCCGCCATGGTCAGACCCGTGAGCGCCACGCGCAGACGGTTGCCCGGCGGCTCGTTCATCTGGCCGAAGACCATCGCCACCTTGTCGAGAACGTTCGACTCCTGCATCTCATGGTAGAAGTCGTTGCCCTCGCGGGTACGCTCGCCCACACCGGCGAACACCGACAGACCCGAGTGCTGCTTGGCGATGTTGTTGATGAGCTCCATCATGTTGACGGTCTTGCCCACGCCGGCGCCGCCGAACAGACCCACCTTGCCTCCTTTGGCAAAGGGGCAGATGAGGTCGATCACCTTGATGCCGGTCTCCAGCAGCTCCACCGACGGGGAGAGCTCGTCGAATTTCGGCGCCTTCTGGTGGATCGAGCGGTATTCTTCGGCCTGGATGGGGCCGGCCTCGTCGATGGGGCGCCCCAGCACGTCCATGATGCGGCCCAGCGTGCCGGAACCGACCGGAACGGAGATCGGCGCCCCCGTGGCCTTGACTTTCATGCCGCGACGCAGCCCATCGCTGGAGCCCAAGGCGATGGTACGCACCACGCCGTCGCCCAACTGCTGCTGCACCTCGAAGGTGAGCCCCGTCTCGGCGAACTCACTCGTATCTTCGAGCTTCAAGGCCTCGTAGATTTTCGGCATCTCGTCGCGGGGGAACTGAATGTCCACCACCGCGCCGATGCATTGAACGATCGTACCCGTTGTCATCGTGTCTTTCCTCGATTGTGCATTGTCCGTCACACCGCCGCCGCGCCGCCGACGATCTCGGCGAGCTCTTTCGTGATCGCCGCCTGCCGCGATTTGTTGTAGACGAGCTGCAGTTCCTTGATCACGTTGCCCGCGTTGTCGGAAGCCGCCTTCATCGCCACCATCCGGGCGCTCTGCTCGGAAGCCATGTTCTCGGCCACCGCCTGGTAGACGATCGCCTCGATGTAGCGCACCAGCAGCTCCTCGATGACCAACTGGGGATCGGGCTCATAGAGGTAATCCCACGCGTGCTCCGGCGCCCCCAGCCGTTCCCCGGTGAGCGGCAGCAGCTGCTCGACCACCGGCTCCTGTTTCATCGTGTTGATGAAACGGGTGTAGGCGAGATGCACCGCATCGACCTCACCGGCAGTGTAGGCGTCGAGCAGCACGCGCACCGGGCCGATGAGCTGGTCGAGGTGCGGCACGTCGCCGAGCTGCGTGCGCTGGGCCACGACGTTGGCCTTGATGCGCTGCATGAACCCCAGGCCTTTGTTGCCAATGGCCACCACACGGATGTCCTCGACCCCACTGCCTTCCCACGCCTTCATGGCAGTGACGGTGTGGCGCAGAATGTTGGTGTTGAGGCCGCCACAGAGCCCCTTGTCGGTCGTCACGAGAATGAGCCCGACCCGCTTCACCGCTTCCTTCTGGATGAGGAAGGGGTGACGGAACTCGGTCACATTGGCGTGCGACAGGTTTGCGGCGAGCCGGCGGATCTTCTCGGCGTAGGGACGGGCCGTCCGCATCCGCTCCTGGGCTTTGCGCATCTTGGAGGCCGCCACCATTTCCATGGCTTTGGTGATCTTGCGCGTGTTCTGCACGCTCTTGATCTTGCCCCGTATCTCTTTGCTACCGGCCATATCCCGTTTCTCCTAGTGATCGTCGCCCGTACGCTCAGACCCAGGATTTCTTGAACGCGGCGATCGCATCCTTGAGGCGCTGCTCGTCTTCGGCAGAGAGCTCGCCCGTCTTCAGGATGCGCTCCATCACGTCGGGCAGCTGCTGCGCCACGTACTGGTGCATGTCGTGTTCGCAGGCGAGCACTTTCTCCACCGGCACGTCGTCGAAGAAGCCGTTGTTGACCGCCAGCAGCGACACCGCCATCTGGGCGATGTTCATCGGCGAGTATTGCGGCTGCTTCAAGAGCTCGGTGACGCGGCGACCACGCTCGAGCTGCTTGCGGGTAGCTTCGTCCAGGTCGGAGGCGAACTGCGCGAACGCCGCCAGTTCCCGATACTGCGCAAGGTCGGTCCGGATACCGCCCGAGAGTTTCTTGATGACCTTGGTCTGAGCCGCACCGCCCACCCGCGACACCGAGATGCCAGGGTTGACCGCCGGACGGATACCAGCGTTGAAGAGGTCGGTCTCGAGGAAGATCTGGCCGTCGGTGATCGAGATCACGTTGGTGGGCACGAAGGCGGAGACGTCGCCGGCCTGCGTTTCGATGATCGGCAGCGCCGTGAGCGAACCGGTCTTGCCCTTGACCTCACCCTTGGTGAAGTTCTCGACGTACTGCTCGTTGACGCGCGCGGCGCGCTCGAGCAGACGAGAGTGCAGGTAGAATACGTCGCCCGGATAGGCTTCGCGCCCCGGCGGACGGCGCAGCAGCAACGAAATCTGGCGGTAGGCCCAAGCCTGCTTGGTGAGATCGTCGTAGATGATGAGCGCGTCCATGCCGCGGTCGCGGAAATACTCGCCCATGGTGCAACCGGCATAGGCGGCCAGATACTGCATGGCGGCGGATTCGGAGGCGGGCGAGGCGACGACGGTGGTGTATTCCATCGCGCCGTGCTCTTCGAGCTTGCGCACTACGTTGGCGATGGTCGAGGCCTTCTGCCCGATCGCCACGTAGATGCAGTACATGTTCTGGCCTTTCTGGTTGATGATCGTATCGACGGCCACCGCGGTCTTGCCGGTCTGGCGGTCGCCGATGATCAGCTCGCGCTGGCCGCGGCCGATCGGGATCATGGTATCGACGGCCTTCAGGCCCGTCTGCACCGGCTGCGACACCGACTTACGCCAGATGACGCCCGGAGCCACTTTTTCGATCTTGTCGGTGAGCTTCGCTTCGATCGGACCCTTGCCGTCGATCGGTTGCCCCAGGGCATTGACCACGCGCCCGAGCAGTTCGGGGCCAACCGGCACTTCGAGGATGCGGCCAGTAGCCTTGACCGTGTCGCCTTCGGAGATGTGCTCGAAGTCGCCGAGCACCACGGCACCGACCGAGTCGCGCTCCAGGTTGAGCGCGAGCCCGTAGGTGTTGCCGGGAAACTCCAGCATTTCGCCCTGCATCGCGTCGGCCAGACCGTGGATACGGCAGATGCCGTCGGCAATCGACACCACGGTGCCCTCGTTGCGGGCCTGGGCCGATAGCTGCAGGTTCTGGATCCGGCTCTTGATCAGGTCGCTGATTTCAGAGGGATTGAGTTGCATCGAATGACTCCTAGATTTTGAGCGCAGCGGCCAGGTTCGCGAGCTTGCCACGTACGGAAGCGTCGATCACTTCGTCGCCCACCTGCACTCGCACCCCTCCGATCAGATCCGGATCGACGGCGACTTCGAGCTGCAGTTTTTTCTTGAAATGGGCTTCCAGGTCTTGCTTGAGGCGTTCCCGCGCCGCATCGTCGAGCGGAAATGCGCTCGTGACCTTGGCGACGGCGACCCCTTCGTGATCGTTCTTCCGGGCGACGAACAGCGCATGGATTTCGGGCAGCAACAGCACGCGGTCGTTCTGCACCAGCAACCGCACGAAGTTCTGCACCGCCTCGGGCAACGGCTGATCGGCGCCTGCGAGCTCGAGGAGCACACGCGCCTTGCTGTCATCGTCGACCTTGGGATCGAGCAGCACGGTGCGCACTTCGTCGAGCGTGGCGAGGGCGGCGAGCCGCTCCAGCGCTTGCGACCAGGCCTCCAGCGCACCGGCCCCCAGCGCCAGCGAGAACGCGGCCTCCGCATAGGGGCGAGCGATGGTGACTTTTTCGGCCATGGCTTAGACGAGTTCCTGTTTGAGGTTGGCCAAGAGCTCGGCGTGAGCCTTGGCGTCGATCTCGCGGCGCAGGATACGTTCGGCGCCGGCGACGGCGAGCCGGGCAACTTCCTCGCGCAGATCGTCTTTGATCCGCTCGACGGCGGCGCGCGCCTCCTGCTCGGCCGCTTCGCGCGCCTGAGCGATGAGACGGGCCGCTTCCGCCCGGGCTTCTTCCATCAGCTTGGCGATCTGCTTGTCGGCGGCCGCGCGCAGCTGGGCCGCCTCCTCGCGCGCCTTGCGCAGTTCTTCGACGGCTTTCTTCTCGGCGAGCGCCAGATCCGCCTTCGCCTTGTCGGCCGCCGCCAGCCCCTCCGCGATCTTGGCCGAACGCTCGTCGAGCGCCTTGACGATCGGCGGCCACACGTATTTCATCGTGAACCAGCCAAGGATGAAGAACACCACCAGCTGGGCGATGAGGGTTGCGTTCAAATTCACGACGTCTGCCCCCTATGAAAAAACGGATGGGCGTTCACGACTCCGAGGATCAGAGCTGGAACGGGTTGGCGAACGCGAACATCATCGCGATACCGACGCCGATCAGGAACGCCGCGTCGATCAGACCGGCGAGCAGGAACATCTTGGTTTGCAGCGCGTTCATCAGCTCGGGCTGACGGGCGGAGGCTTCGAGGTATTTCGACCCCATGATGCCGATACCGATACAGGCGCCGATGGCCCCAAGACCGATGATGAGACCAGCGGCGAGCGCGACGAGACCCAGAACGTTTTCCATGACGACTCCTAGTGGTTGATGACGAGAAAAAAAGAAAAGCGCGATTCTACACTGTTTGCCCATGGCCACCGGCGGCGGGAAACAGCCCCCGCCGCCGCATCCGATCAGTGTCCCTCGTGGGCCTGACCCACATATACCAGCGTCAGCATCATGAAGATGAACGCCTGCAGGACGATGATCAGGATGTGGAAGATGGCCCATGCCGTGCCGGCGAGGACGTGACCGACGAAGCCGAGCACGGTGGCGGTGCCGCCGAGCAGCGCAATCAGGATGAAGATGAGCTCGCCCGCGTACATGTTGCCGAAGAGCCGCAGCCCGTGCGACAGGGTCTTGGCGAGGAACTCGATGATCTGCATGAGGAAGTTCACCGGATAGAGCACCGGATGGCTACCGAAGGGGGCGGTGAAGAGCTCGTGCAGCCAGCCGCCGAATCCCTTGATCTTGACGTTGTAATAGAGGCAGATGAGGAGCACGCCGATGGACATGCCCAGAGTGGCGTTGACGTCGGCCGTGGGCACCACCCGCATGTAGGCATGATGCGGATCCCCGCCCATCGCGGCATAGACACCCTCCCAGATACGGGGCAGCAGGTCGACCGGCAGCAGGTCCATGGTATTCATGAAGAGGATCCACAGAAAGACGGTGAGCCCGAGCGGGGCCACGAACTTGCGCGACTCGGCGCTGTGGATCACGCCCTTGGCCTGGTCGGCGACCATCTCGACCAGGATCTCCACGGCAGCCTGAAAGCGCGTCGGCACGCCGGAAGTGGCTTTCTTTGCCGCACGGTAGAGCAGGTAGACGGTGAGCACGCCCAGCAGGACGGAGTAGAAGAGCGTATCGAGATTGAGTACCGAGAAGTCGACGATGTGCTTCTGCGGCCCGCCTAGAGTGTTGAGGTGCGTCAGGTGATGGACGACGTATTCGGACGCCGTAGGTCCGTGTGCGCTAGCAGTCATGCCTTTCCCTCAGATTTTGCGTAAAAATCCAGCAACGGCGATGTTTGCCTGCAGCGTCACGACCAGCCCGACGATCAACGCGGGCCAACTCTGTACGCCGGCATGGCGCACGAACGCGAACAGCAACACCACCACGGCGGCGATCTTGAACAGTTCGCCGACCAGGAAACCGACTGCCGAGGGAGTGCCGAGCCGCGCGCGTATCGCGAGATAGACGGCGAACGCGGCATTGGGCAACCAGACCGAGAACGCGCCGATCGCTGCCGATCGCCCTGCTGCTTCGCCGGCCAAGACCCAGGCCGCGAGTGTGGCGAGAATGCCGGCAACGAGTTGCCACGCCGCCAGACGCATCAGGCCGGAGCCCACAGCGACCACCCCCTGCAGAAAATCCCGTGGATTCTAAAGCACATCGGTCGATGCTGTCAAACTCCGTTACACTATTCGCGCAGTACGATCGAAACCGTTTTGCGGACGATCAAAATTTTTTGATTCCCTGCCGAGGAGGATTCCATGCCATTCACCCCCGCCGATCCCGACTTCGTGCGCCGCGTACGCGACAATTTCGCCCGCCAACGCGTCATGCAGACCTTCGGTGCCGAACTCACCCGCGTCGAACCGGGCGAGGTGGAGATCGTGCTCCCCTTTCGCGCCGACCTGACGCAGCAGCACGGCTTCCTGCATGCCGGCGTGGTCATCACCATCATCGACAGCGCCGTGGGCTATGCGGCCTATTCGTTGATGCCGCCTGGTCATGCGGTGCTGTCGGTCGAACTCAAGACCAACCTGCTCTCACCCGCCCGAGGCGATCGCTTGGTGGCGATAGGGCGCGTGGTACGCGCCGGGCGCACCCTCACGGTGTGCCTGGGTGAAGGCTGGATGGAACGAGAAGACGGGCGTGAGCAGGTGGCGCTGATGACGGCCACCATGATCGGCTTGCCCGATCGGGAGTAAGCACAAAGCAGTAGACGCGGCCACCGCCGCGTCTTCCGCGATTCAAGCGAGCCAGCGCTTGCGCCGGCGGTAGTGCTTGACGTTGTGATAATCGACGGCATGGCTGCCGCCGAGGTAGAACTCCTGGATATCGGGATTCTGGCGCAACAGCGCGGCGCTGCCCTCCATCACGATGCGGCCCTGGTCGACGACGTAGGCGTGCTGCACCACGTTCAGGGCCGCCACGGCGTTCTGCTCCACGAGGAGCACGCTCATGCGCTCTTTCTCGTTGATCGTGCGGATGATGCCAAATATCTCCTTGACGAAGAGCGGCGAGAGCCCCAGGCTCGGTTCGTCGAGCATCAGAAGTTTCGGCTCGGTCATCAGCGCCCGGCCGATGGCCAGCATCTGCTGCTCTCCGCCGGAGAGATAGCCCGCCTTCGATTTCGCCCGCTCGACCAGGCGCGGGAAGTAACCATAGACCATGTCTCGCAGCTGCAGGTAGCGGCGCTGGTCGCGCCCCCGGTAGGCGGCGATGAGGTTTTCCTCCGGCGTGAGATGCCCGAAGACGCGCCGCCCCTCGAGCACGTGGGCGATACCGAGGTGCACGCGCTGCGGCGCCGGCATCGTGCCCAGATCGCGCCCGGCGAACTCGATGTGCCCGCGGGTCACCTCGCCGCGCTCGGGCGCGAGCAGGCCACTCACCGATTTCAGCGTGGTGCTCTTTCCGGCGCCGTTGGCGCCGAGCAGTGCCACCATATCCCCTTCGCGGATCTCGAGCGAGACGCCCTTGATCGCCAGGAAAACCTTGTCGTAGACCACCTCGACGTTGGATAGCCGCAGCAGCACGGGGGCCGTGCCGCGCGTATCGCCCGTTTGGCTCATGCTCGCTCCCTGTGCGGCGCCGAGAATGTCCCGGCGCCGGCCATCCTCATTTCCCTTGGCTGAACTTGGCCGCGCTCGCGCGAGCCTCTTCCCACACCACGTCCTGATAGGCCGCGGCCCAGTCGCTCACCGGAACCCACGCCTTGCCGTCCCACTGCGACACGCGCGCCTGACCGCCGCCCTGGTGATCCTGCGGCGTGATCGTCACCGGCGGCATGAAGCCCTTGGTGTCGAGGTTGCGGATCATCTCCATGCCGGCCTTGAGTTTCTCGCCGGTGAGCGGCGGACCGAGTTTCTCCAGCGCGAGCTTCGCACCTTCGGTGGCGATCACCATGTCGGCCACGCCGTAGTTGTAGTAAGTGTTGCCCACCCGCGCTTCGGGGCCAGCTCCTTTGCCGGCCTTGTAGACCTTGTCGAGGATGCGCTGGATGATCGGATGATCGCGCCCCGGCTGCACCACTTCGACGCGCTTGGCGCCAATGGCCGTGCTCTCGCCGATGTTCTTCATGTCGGTCTCGGTGAGCCAGACGACCGACAGGATCTTCGCCGGATCGATGCCGTTGCGCACCGCCTCGCGCACCGACACCATCTGCGAGTTGCCCGCGCCCCAGATCAGCACGAAATCGGGCCGGTAACGGCGCACGTCGGACCACACGGCCGACTGCTCGTTGCCGGGGCTGGGGTAGGCAAAGGAGCGCAGCTCGAAGGATTTCTGCTGGGCGAGTTTCTCCAAAATGGGCAGCGGCTCGCGCCCGAAGGGAGTGTCGATGTGCACATGGGCGATCTTCTTGCCCTTGAGCCCGCCTTGAGTATCCTCGACGTACTTGAGCAGGCGCGCCGCCTGCGACCAGTAACTCGCCATCATGGGGAAGACGTAGGGGAAGGTCTCGCCCACCATGGTGTCGCCCCGCCCGTGCAGCGGCGTACCCAGCACCACCTTGTCCTGCAGCGCCCGCGGCACGACGGCGTTGGCCACCGGCGTGCTCAGGAACATGAAGTAGATCGCCCCTTCTTCGCGTGCGCGGTTGTAGAGTTCCAGGCCGCGCTGCGGCTCGTTGCCGTGGTCACGCACGATGGCCTCGAACTTCTGCCCCTTGATGCCACCCTCCTCGTTGATCAGCGTGAGGTAGTCCCGCTGCCCCTGGCTGAACTCGTCGGCCACGAAGGTATAGACCTTGGTGAAATCGTGGAAGAGGCCAAACTTCACCGTTTCCTGCGCCTGCAATGCCGGCGCGGCGGCGAATGCGGCCGTGGCGAACAGCGCCCCGAGCATGCCTTTTTTGAACATCGTTTTCATCGCGTCTCCTCCTTGTCGTAATGAACCACCTGAAATTTCCGTCAGCGCCGCGAGTGCTTGAACGGCCAAACGAGAAAGTAATTGCGCATGTTGTCGTAGATCTTCGCCAGCCCCAAGGGCTCGGCGAGCAGAAAGCCGATGATGAGCGCACCGTAGATCATGAGCGGCAGGTGCGCGAGGAGGTTTGCCGATACCGACAGCCAGCCGGCATCCGACAGCGCCGCGATGCCATTGGAGAGGATCATAGGCGTGAGCAGCACGAAAGCCGCGCCGAGATAGGCGCCGATCACGCTGCCCAGGCCGCCGACGAGCACCATGGCCACGAGCTGGGTCGAGACGTTGAATCCGAACTGCTCCGGCGTCACGGCCCGGTAGAAGCAGAACGCCAGCACCGCGCCGCTCATGCCGCCGAAAAACGAACTGGTGAAGAACGCGAGCAGCTTGTACTTGAACGGACTCACCCCGATCACCGAGGCGGCGTAATCCTTGTCGCGGATGGCCACCAGCGCCCGCCCAAAGCTGGTGCGCTTGGTGTTGAGCAGGAAGACCGTCATGAACACCGCCCAGAAGAAGGCGAAGTAATAGCGCGTGAACCCGTCGGCGAAGGAGAAGAACAGCACTCGCGCTTCGGGCGCCTGCAGCGTGGCGTGCGCCCCGCCCGAGATCGCCGGAACGTTGACGATGACCCAGTCGACGAGGTACTGCATGGCGAGCGTCGCCATCACGAGATAGAGCCCCTTGACGCGCAAAGCCGCCGCCCCAAACAGACAACCGATCACCGCCGCGACGAGCCCCGCCCCGATGAAGGCGAGCTCGAAGGGTACCCCCAGGCGCACGAGGTGGATCGCCGAATAGGCACCGATGGCCATCACCGCGGCGTAGCCGAAGTGCAGCTGCCCCGCCACCCCCATGAGCAGCGTCAGCGACAGGGTGGCCGCGCTCCAGATGAGCCAGGGCAGGAGATAGTTCTGCAGGTAGAGCTCGGAGAGCCACAGCGGGGCGCTGAGCGCAAGGAGGAAGAGCACCGCCACCAGCCGCCGGTCGGTGGGGATGGGCCACAGCCGCCGCGTGTCTTCGTAGCGGGTGTGATGGACGCCGGAGAGACGGTAGAACATGGATCAGACCCTCTCGATGTCTTCGCGGCCGAACATGCCATAGGGCCGGAAGAGGATGGTGAGCACGATCAGCACGGAGGTGACGACGTCGCGCGTACCGCCGCCGACGATGGGATCGAGATAGCCGGGAATCACCGAGCCGAGCACCCCGACCACCAGCCCGCCGACGAAGACGCCGAGCAGGCTGTCGATGCCGCCCAGGATCACCACGGCGATGGCAGGAAAGAGCAGTGCCGACAGGGTCCAGTCCACCCCCTGCACCGAGCCCCAGACGGTGCCGGCCCCCACGGCGGCCACGCCGGCGATCCCCCAGGAGATGCCGATCGCGCGCTCCACCGAGATACCCACGGCCCAGCTGGCGACGTGATCGTCCGAGACCGCGCGCAGCTTGGTACCGAGCCGGGTGCGGAAAAAGAGCATGGCCGCGGCGATGAGCACCATGGCACCGATCGCCCCGACGAGGTAGGCGCGGTTGACGAAGACGTCGGCCACGATGATGGGCGCAAGACCGATGCCCAGGTCGAGCCGCTTGGGCGCCGCACCCAGCAGTCCGGGCACGAAACCCCGCAGGAAGATGTCCAGACCGAGCGTGAGCATGACGATCATGATGACCGGCTGGCCCACCATGCGACGCAGCAGCCAGCGCTCGGTGGCCAGACCGAAGAGGAACATGCCCACCACCGCGAGCGCGATCGCCAGCCACAGCGGCCAGGAAAGGAGGCTCACCACAGCCCAGACGAGATAGCCCGAGAGCATCACCATCGCCCCCTGCGCCAGGTTGGGCACGCCGCTCGCCTTGTAGATCAAGGTAATGCCCAGCGCCACGAGGCTGTACATGAGCCCGGTGCTCAGACCATTGACGAAGAGTTCGGCCAGAAACAAGAAATCCATCTCACTCTCCCTGCGCCGGGGCGACGTCGTACAGCCGCAGACGGCGGGCAATGACGCCAGTCTCGCCGGTCTCGTAGGTGATCGTCGCCTGGAAGTCGATCTCGCGCCGCGCCGGGTCGTAGAGCGCCTCGAGGATGGGCGCATAGCGATCGTAGATCACCTTGCGGCGCAGCTTGCGCGTGCGCGTGACTTCGCCGTCGTCCGGGTCGAAGGGTTTGTGCAGGTTGACGAAGCGGCGGATGCGCAGCCCCGACGGCAGCACGTTGTTGACGTGCGCGATGACCCTTGCGACCAGATCGTAAACTTCGGGCTTCTGCGACAGATCGGCATAGGAGGTGTAGGGCACGCCGTGCTCCTCCGCCCAATGCCCCACCGCCTCGAGGTCGATGCAGACGATGGCGGTGAGGAAGGGGCGGTTCTCACCGACCACGCAGACGTCCTTGACGTACTGACTGAACTTGATGCGGTTCTCGATGTAGGTGGCGACGTAGCGCTCGCCGGCGGCGGTGTAGGCGACTTCCGACAGGCGCCCGAGCACGACGAGCGAGCCGTCCTCTTCGAAGTAGCCGGCATCGCCCGTGTGCAGCCAGCCGTCTTCGAGGGCCTCTTCGCTCGCCTTGGGGTTGTCGTAATAGCCGTCGAAGACGTTGTCGCCGCGCACGAGGATCTCGCCGCTGTCGGCGATCTTTACCTCCACGCCGGGAAAAGGGCGTCCGACGGTGTGTAGCTTGACGTCGTCGGCCGACTGAGCGGCGCACAGGGCGCAGTTCTCGGTCTGGCCGTAGAACTGGCGCAGCGGAACGCCGAGCGCGCGCAGAAAGAGGAAGTCGTCCTCGCCGATCGCCTCGCCGGCGGTGTAGGCGCGCCGCACGCGGGCAAGCCCCAGCTGATCCTTGATCGGGCCATAGATCATCCACTCGCCCAACGTCCGCCATAGCCGCGCACCGAGCGAAGGCGGGCTTCCGGCCAGACGCCGTCGCTCGAGGTCGATGGCGAAAGCCATGAAATGCTCGTAGAGCCGGCGCTTGAGCGGCGTGGATTCGTCCATGCCCACCTGGATGCGGGTGATCATGCCGGCCCAGGCGCGCGGCGAGGAGAAGAAGACGGTGGGCGCGATCTCGCGCAGATCGCGGATCACCGTTTCCTGCCGCTCGGGGATGTTCACCGCGAAGCGCAGGGCGAAGGCCGCCCCGATGGAGAAGATGTAGTCGCCCACCCACGCCATGGGAAGGTAGGCGACGTGCACGTCGCCATTCTGGAAATAGCCCGCCTGCGCGGCGTTGCGCACCGCCGAGAGCACGTGGCCGTGCTTGAGCGGCACCCCCTTGGGCGTGCCGGTGGTACCGGAAGAGTGCAACAGCACGGCCACGTCGTGCGCGGAGGGGCGCTCGAGCAGGGCCTGGCGCAACAGGGGATCGGCGGCGAGCCGCTCGCGCCCACGCGCGACGACGTCGGTGAAGGCAACGAAGCGCTCGGGCATCTTGCCGGCCAGGCCGCGCGGGTCGTCGTAGACGATGAGCCGGTAGCGTTCGCCGTGCTCTTTTTCCAGCTGCAGCAGCTTGTCGACCTGCTCCTGATCTTCGACGACGGCACAGCGCACGTCTTCGCGCTCGGCAAGCAGAGCGATCTCGTCCGGCGTGGCGTCGGGGTACGCCGGCGAGGCGATGGCGCGCAAGGCCCCCAACGCAACCATGGCGAAATAAAGCGCCGGCCGGTTGTCGCCGATGATCTGTACCACCTCGAAGGGACGCACGCCAAGGGCTTCGAGGCCGGCGGCGAAGGCGAGCACCGTGTCGTGATAATCCTGCCAGGTGTATTCGCGCCAGATGCCGCGGTCGCGCTCGCGCATGGCGATCTCGGCCGGATGGCTCGAGGCGTTGGCGGCGAGCAGCGCAAGCAGGTGGTCCCCTTTGTGCCAGTCGTGGGGGCGCCAGGGCAGGGCTTGAGGCAGATCGTCAGGCCGCATCGCTCGCTCCGATGTAGGCGGCCACGACGGCCGGATCGTTGATGGTCTCGCGCGGCGCACCTTCGGCGATCTTCACGCCGTCGTTGAACACCGCCACGCGGTGGCAGATGGAGGTGACCACGTCCATGTGGTGCTCGATCATGAGGATGGTGAGACCGAGATCCTCGTGCGCATCCAGGATGAAGCGCACCATGTACTCTTTCTCTTCCTGGTTCATGCCGGCCATGGGCTCGTCGAGCACCAGCAGCCGCGGCTCGGCGGCGAGTGCCCGGGCGAGTTCGACGCGCTTTTGCAGCCCCAGGGGGATGACATCGACGGGCTCGTCGCGCACGTCTTCGAGCTGCAGGAGGTCGATCACATCCTCGACCTTGGCGCGGTGCGCCACCTCCTCTTTCTTCGCCCACCACCAGTAGCCGAGCGTGGCGAGCGCGCTCGGGCGCATGTGGATGTGGCGCCCCACGAGGATGTTGTCGAGCACGGTGAGACCGCGGAAGAGCGCGACGTTCTGGAAGGTGCGCGCCACGCCCTTTTGCGCGATGCGATAGGGTGGCAGGCCGTTGATCTGCTCGTCGAAGAGCAACACCCGCCCCTTCTGCGGCGGATAAAACCCCGTGACGGTATTGACAAGGGTGGTCTTACCGGAGCCGTTCGGCCCCACCAACCCAAAGATTTCGCCTTGGAAGATCGCCAGATCGGGGCCCTTGAGCGCATGCAGGCCACCGAACCAGCGATTGACGTTTTCACAGCGCAGCGCGACCCTGCGCGCGGCTTCGGCCGTCGTCGCCACTCCTCCCTCCTTTTGTTGCATCGCAATATCGAATGATGATGCGATGAACGTTTGTTATCGTATGAAGGAGATACTAGAGGAAGTTCAGCATGGGGTCAAGAGGGTCTGGTCGAAGGAGATTTGTTGCATAGCAACGAGGCTCACACCTTGCCGGCCGCCTGCAAGGCGGCATATTCTTCATCAGTAAAAAGCCGAGAACGCACGAGGAAGCGCACTCCTTCGCCATTTTCCAGGGAGAACATGCCGCCCCGGCCGGGCACGACGTCGATGATGAGCTGCGTGTGTTTCCAGTACTCGAACTGCGGCTTGCTGATGTAGAACGGCGCCCCGCCGATCTCGCCGAGCAGCACGTCGTTGTCGCCCACGAGAAATTCCCCCTGCGGATAGCACATCGGCGAGGAGCCGTCGCAGCAGCCGCCGGATTGGTGGAACATCACCGGCCCGTACTTCGCTTTGAGCTTTTCGATGAGCTCGAGCGCGGCCGGCGTGGCAACGACCTGTGGCGGCGGTTGCATCCGAGGGCGTTCCCCGGATGCAGTTTGTGCGGACATTTCTGCAGCCATCGTAGCCTCCCAGACAAAGCGCCGGGGGCACAGCCCCCGGCATCCGGAACCTCAAAAGCGCGTAATGACGTGGAAGCCCATCGTCTTGAACTCACTCATCGCCTGGAAGACGCTGTTGACCTCCTCCAGCGCCACCTCGCGGCTGATGAGTGACTTCGGATTGAGCTTGCCTTGTGCGATGAGCGCGAGTAGTCCGGCGTAGTCGGGATGCGGATTACCGAAGCTACCCACGAACTCGAGCTCCATCGCCGTGAAGAGATCCACGGGTAGAGGCACCATTCCGCCCTCTTCCTTGGTGGTGAGCCCGATCTGCACGTGCCGGCCGCCACGGCGAAGCGACAGGACCGAATTGGTCGTCGTCTCGCGCACACCCAAGGCTTCGATGCTGGCATGCGCCCCGCCTTTGGTGATTTCCTTGATCGCCTCAGGGACTTTATCGCGCTTGGCGTTGACCACGGCCACCGCCCCTTCCTGCTTGGCTTTTTCGAGCTTGGCATCGTCGATGTCGACGGCGATCACGTTCTTGCCCAAGGCGGCGGCGATCTGCACCGCCGACAATCCCACGCCTCCCGCTCCATGCACCGCCACCCAGTCACCGGGTTTGCCGCCGGCGCGTACCACCCCGTGATAGGCGGTCATATAACGGCAACCGATGGCGGCAGCCGTCTTGCCGTCTACATTTTCGGGCAGGCGGATGAGGTTGAAATCGGCATTGCGCACGAGCACGTATTGCGCATAGCCGCCGTTATAGCCCGTGCTCAAGCCGAAAATGACCACGTTTTCGCAGATGTTGGGCTGCCCTTTGAGACAGTATTCACAATGGCCGCAAGCTGAATGGAACGGGACGGTAACGGCGTCCCCCTTGCGGTAGCGCTTGACGTTGCTGCCGACTTCTTCCACCACCCCACCGAACTCGTGCCCGGGAACGATCGGAAGGTCGGGGGAAATGCCGATCCACGACCAGTCGCCCTGCCAGGCGTGCCAGTCGGAGCGACAGATACCACAGGCCTCGACCTTGAGGATGACATCATCGGGTCCGGGTGTGGGATTGGGCAGATCATCGATTTTGAGGGGATTGCGGTGCTTGACCAAAACGGCTGCTTTCATGATTCGCTCCTCTACTACCAATAGAAGGGAAGGAGGGAGAATCTCCTCCCTCCCCATCCCTATTAGAAGAAACCGAGTTTCTTCGGCGAGTAGCTCACCAGTAGGTTCTTCGTCTGCTGATAATGCTCCAGCATCATCTTGTGGTTCTCACGGCCGATGCCGGACTGCTTGTAACCGCCGAAGGCCGCGTGCGCCGGATAGAGGTGGTAGCAGTTGGTCCACACCCGACCGGCTTGGATGCCGCGGCCCATGCGATAGGCCCGGCTGCCGTCGCGCGTCCACACGCCCGCGCCAAGGCCGTAGAGCGTGTCGTTGGCGATCGAGAGCGCCTCGGCTTCGTCCTTGAAGGTGGTGACCGCCAGCACGGGGCCGAAGATCTCCTCCTGGAAGATGCGCATCTTGTTGTGCCCTTTGAAGATCGTGGGCTTGACGTAGTAGCCGCCGGCGAGTTCTCCGGGCAGTTTCGCCTGTTCGCCGCCGATGAGGCACTGCGCCCCCTCTTGCTTGCCGATGTCGAGATAGGAGAGGATCTTCTCCAGTTGCTCGGAGGAAGCCTGAGCGCCGATCATCGTCGTCGGATCGAGCGGGTTGCCCTGTTTGATCGCCTTGACGCGTTCCAGGGCGCGCGACATGAATTTGTCGTAGATCGACTCCTGGATGAGGGCGCGCGAAGGACAGGTGCACACTTCGCCCTGGTTGAAGGCGAAGAGCACCATGCCTTCGATTGCCTTGTCAAAGAAGTCGTCGTCGGCCGCGGCCACGTCCTCGAAGAAGATGTTGGGCGATTTGCCGCCGAGCTCCAGTGTGACCGGAATGAGGTTCTGGCTGGCGTACTGCATGATGAGCCGGCCGGTGGTGGTCTCGCCGGTGAAGGCGATCTTGGCGATGCGCGGGCTGGTGGCCAGGGGCTTGCCCGCCTCGAGACCAAAGCCGTTGACGACGTTGACCACGCCCGGCGGAATGATGTCGGCGATGAGCTCCATGAGCACCATGATGCTCACGGGCGTCTGCTCGGCGGGCTTGAGCACCACGCAGTTGCCAGCCGCCAGCGCCGGGGCGAGTTTCCAGGCCGCCATCAGGATGGGGAAGTTCCAGGGAATGATCTGACCGACCACGCCCAGCGGCTCGTGGAAGTGGTAGGCGACGGTATTTTCGTCGATCTCGGAGAGCGTCCCTTCTTGGGCGCGGATGCAGCCGGCGAAGTAGCGGAAGTGATCGACGGTGAGCGGAATGTCGGCCGCAAGGGTTTCGCGGATCGGCTTGCCGTTGTCCACCGTGTCGGCGTAGGCGAGTTTTTCCAGGTTCTGCTCGAGCCGATCGGCAATCGCGAGCAACACCTGGGCGCGTTGCGCCGGCGGGGTCTTGCCCCATTTTTCCTTGGCGGCATGCGCGGCATCGAGCGCGAGCTCGATGTCTTCGGCCGTGGAGCGCGCCGCTTGGCAGAACACCTTGCCAGTGATGGGCGTGATGTTGTCGAAGTACTGCCCCTTGACGGGCGGCACCCATTTGCCGCCGATGAAGTTGTCGTACTTGGCCTTGAACTGGACCGGGGCACCAGCAGCGCCGGGGAAAGGGTAGGTCATCTTCGCGTCTCCTCGTGGATCAATGATTTCGTTGCCACATCTATGGGCAGCGTATAGATAAAATTAGCACATGCACAGATAAATTCAATCCTCCATCAAGTCGTCTCTTCCGAAAGGGAGGATGTCACATGGCCGCCTCGAAGATGCCGATCACCTGTTCCAACGTAGCTTTGCGCGGATTGGTGAGCATGCAGGCATCCTTCTGGGCGTTTTCGGCCATTACCTTGTGATCGGCCGCCTTCACACCCAGCTCACTCAGACCACGGGGAATGCCAATGGATGAAGAAAGCTCCTTGATGGCAGCGATCGCCGCCAAGGCAGCCTCTCGCGTCTCCATGCCTGAAGTGTCTACACCCAGCAAGGCGGCAATCCGGGCATAGCGTTCAGTGGCTGCGATGAGATTGAACTGGCAGACGTGCGGCAGTAGGATGGCATTGCACACACCATGCGGCAGATTATAGAAACCGCCGAGCTGGTGCGCCATGGCATGGACGTAACCGAGCGAGGCATTGTTGAACGCCATGCCGGCAAGATACTGGGCATAGCACATGGCGGCGCGCGCTTCCATCCAATCACCGTTGGCCACCGCTTTGGGGAGCCATTGACCGATGAGTTCGATGGCCTTTTCGGCACAAGTATCGGTGATGGGGGTGGCGGCGGTGGAAACATAAGCCTCGACCGCGTGCGTCAAAGCGTCCATACCCGTGGCGGCGGTAAGCGCAGGCGGCATCTTCACCATCAAGCGAGGATCATCGATCGCTACCAACGGGGTACAGCGCCAGTCGACGATGGCCATTTTCACGTGGGTATCGGTATTGGTGATGATGCAAAAGCGGGTCATTTCCGAGGCGGTACCGGCAGTGGTGTTGATGGCGATCAGCGGCGTCATCGGCACCTTGGACTTGTCGACTCCTTCGTAGTCGCGGATATGCCCCCCCCGCGGTGACCAGACCGATACCTTTGGCACAGTCGTGCGAGGATCCGCCACCCAAGGAAACGATGAAATCGCACTTCTCTTTCTGATAAACTTTTACACCATCATGAACATTGATGTCGGTTGGATTGGGTTCGGCACCAGCGAAAATTACACTGTCAATGCCCTCGCTGCGCAGTAGGTCGGCAATTTCCTGCGACAACCCCATCTTGTGCAACCCAGCGTCGGTGACGATCAACGCCCGTTTCGCTCCCAGCATCTTGGCCCGTGGCCCAACTTCTTTGACACATCCAGGGCCAACGAGGGTCACTGAAGGGATGAAGAAACCATCGGTGCGGTCGGCCAGTTGAAGATAATTCACCAAACTCATGGAAGTCTCCTCTCAAAATATAGAGATACAATTTTCATCATACCGATGGATCGATCCATCGGTGAAATTGATATAGCAAAAAACATGCCGCAAACCGCATCCCTGTAACTTCACTCATGAAGAGGGGTATCGGGGCCAAAAAACGGAAAAGTGTCGCAATTCGAGACGATACACCGAAATACAGGGTCGCAATCTGCGACACCGTCTCACATAGTGGAGGAGGAAATGGAGATCGAATTCCGGGTTTGTCCAGAATCCGTACGTCAAGCTAAGCGAATCTTTGTCGAACGAGGTGAACTTCCCGCCCTTCCCTTGGCGACACCCATCCTACACTCGTGGAAACGCTGCCGTGAGCACCATGTAGCAGCCGAGCGTCTCCTGCCTCCCGAAGAAGGTGTAGTAGAAACACTCATCCTCGAGCAGGCTCGCCAGTCGGTCGAGGAATGGCTACGGCTTGCCCGTCCAGTATTGGAGGGTGTTTTCGGCGGCTTCGACACGAGTCGCAGCGTACTCGTCGTCGCCGACACACAGGGTTTGATCGTAGAGGCGGAGGGAAATTCGTCTTTCCTCGAACGCGCGCAACGGGTCCACCTGGCCCGCGGTGCGATCTGGCACGAAGGCGTGCGCGGCACCAACGCCGTGGGTACGGCGATCGCCGAAGGGGCTCCGGTCGAGGTGCTGGGGCCGGAGCATTATCTGAGCTGCAACGAATTTCTCGCCTGCACCGCCGCCCCCATCTTCGACGGCACTGGCCGCTTGGTGGCGGTGCTCGACGTCTCCTGCGACTGGCACGACCACCATCCACACACCCGCGCCCTGGTCGATACGGCGGTGCGCCTGATCGAGAACCACGCCATCGTTGCCCGCCACCGCGGTCTGCGCATCCATTTGCATCGCGATGCGCACGCCCTGGGCAGCTTCGTCGATGACGCCATCGTCTGCGTGGACGACGACGGTCGCGTGGTGGCAGCCAATTCCGCTGCCCGCCGCCTTTTTTCTCTACGGCACGAGGAGCTTGGTGCGGTGCCACTGGAACGGCTCTTCCGCCGCGCCGCCCCCGTGCCGCGCGGCGACGAACCGGTGCTGCTGTACGATCCGCAGGGCAATCCCCTCTATGCGCGCTTCGAAGGACGCCGCGCGCGCGTCGTGATCCGCCGCGCCGATCCTGCACCGGCCAACGATGCCTTGGCCGAGCTCGACACCGGCGACGAGGCGCTGCGCCGGGTCATCGCCCAGGCCCGTCGGGTGCTCGACAAGGACATCCCCATCCTGCTGCGCGGCGAGAGCGGCGTGGGCAAGGAACTCTTCGCCCAAGCCCTCCATCGCAGCTCGCCGCGGCGCGACAAACCGTTCGTAGCGGTCAATTGCGCTGCGTTACCGGAAGCGCTCATCGAGGCCGAGCTCTTCGGCTATGCCCCCGGCGCCTATACCGGCGCGCGCCGCGAGGGGAGCCTCGGGCGCATCCGCGAGGCGCACGGCGGCACGCTCTTTCTCGACGAGATCGGCGACATGCCGCTCGCGCTGCAGGGGCGACTGCTGCGGGTGCTGGAGACGAAGGAGGTCGTGCCACTGGGCGGAAAACCGGTGCGCGTCGAGTTTGCGCTCATCGCGGCCACGCACCGCGACCTGCCGGCAGAAGTCGAGGCGGGGCGATTCCGCGCCGATCTCTACTATCGGCTGGCGGGCCTGACGCTGACCCTGCCGCCGCTGCGCGAGCGCAGCGATCTACCCGTGCTGGTGGAGCGCATCCTGCGCGCCTGCGCGCCGGACCGGGACCTGAGGCTCGCGCCCGAGGTGGCCGCCGCGTTCGCGGCCCATTCCTGGCCGGGCAACGTGCGGGAACTGGCGCAGGCGCTGCGCGTGGCCGCAGCCCTGGTGGATGAGGAAGAAATGGTGATCGGCTGGGAGGCGCTGCCCGAGGGGCTCGCGGCGGCGCTGAAGCAACGGACCAGCATGTCCCCCTCCCTGCCGCAAGGGCAGGAAGAGACATTGGAACTGGCAACCCTGTCGCGCGCCGCGATCGAGCGGGCGCTCGTCGCAAGCCGCGGCAACCGCACGGCGGCGGCAAGGCGCCTGGGCATCAGCCGCGCCACGCTCTACCGCAAATTGCGCGAGATGGGCAGCACCCCCGCGCAAGCGGCGGGTTGACCGTTCAGGCCCGCACGCCCAGGCGTTCGAGCAGGCCCTCGAGCGTGTCGTCGTCGGCGAAGGCGATCTCGAGCGTGCCGCGCCCGTCGCGGCGGCGCTTGATGAGGACTGGCGCGCCGAAGTGTTCGGAAAGCGCCTCTTCCAGCCGCCGCCAGTCGGGGTCTTTCACCGCTTCGGGTTTGGGCGCGGGCGGAGAAAGCAGCGCCTGCACGGCGCGCTCGGTCTGGCGCACCGACCAGCCCTGCGCCGCAGCGCGGCGGGCGAGTTCCACCTGTTGCGGCACGGCAAGCGCGAGCAGCGCCCGGGCGTGGCCCATTTCGAGCGCCCCCTCCATCAGCAGCTCGCGCACCGGCTCGGCCAGTTGCAGCAGGCGCAGCAGGTTGGTGACCGCCGAGCGGCTGCGCCCGACGGCCTCGGCCGCCTGCTGGTGGGTCATGCCGAATTCGTCGATGAGCCGCTGCAGCCCTTGAGCTTCTTCGATGGGGTTGAGGTCTTCACGCTGGAGGTTCTCGATGAGGGACATCGCCAGCGCCGCCTCGTCCGGGATCTCGCGCACGAGACAGGGCACTTCCAGCAGACCCGCCATGCGGGCGGCACGCCAGCGCCGCTCGCCGGCGATGAGCTCGTAGCGCTCGCCCACGGGGCGCACCAGCAGCGGCTGCATCACGCCCTGGGCGCGGATCGAGGCGGCGAGTTCTTCCAGCGCCTGAGGGTCCATGCGCGTGCGCGGCTGGTAGCGGCCGGGGTCGATGCAGTCGATGTCGAGGCTGCGCAGCGCCTCTTCCACCGCCGTCGGCGCGCCCAGCAGTGCGTCCAGCCCGCGCCCCAGCCCCTTGCGCTTGCCCGCTGCCATCAGTGCGCCTCCGCGAGCGGAGCGGCCACGCCCAGGCGCCGCTCCAGCTCGGCGGCGAACTCGAGGTAGGCGAGGGCGCCCCGAGAGCGGGGATCGAAGACGACCCCGGGCATACCGTGGCTCGGCGCCTCGGCCAGGCGCACGTTGCGCGGAATCACCGTCGCGAAGACTTTCTCGCCGAAATGGCGCTGCACTTCCTCCGAGACCTGCTGCTGCAGCGTCACGCGCGGATCGAACATCACCCGCAGCAGCCCAACGATGCGCAGGTCCCGGTTGAGGTTGGCATGCACGCGCTTGATGGTGTTGGCCAGATCCGACAAGCCCTCCAGCGCGTAGTATTCGCACTGCATCGGAATGATCACGCCGTGGGCGCAGGTGAGCGCATTGAGCGTGAGCAAGGAAAGCGAGGGCGGACAATCGATGAGCACGAAATCATAGGTGGAAGGGGCGGCGGCGAGCGCATCGCGCAGGCGGAATTCACGCCGAGGCAAGTCGACGAGCTCCACTTCGGCGCCGGCCAGTTCCCGATTGGCCGGCAGTACGTCGTAGCCGCCGGATTCGGAGCGTAACGTTGCCTCTTCCAGGCCCGATAACCCGACCAGCACCTGATAGACGGAGCGCTCGAGCGTGCGCTTGTCGATGCCACTGCCCATGGTGGCGTTACCCTGTGGGTCGAGGTCGACGAGCAGCACGCGGTGCCCCCGCCGGGCGAGCGCCGCGGCAAGGTTGACGCTGGTCGTGGTCTTGCCGACCCCGCCTTTCTGGTTGGCGATGCAAAACACGTGGCCCATCAGCGAAGTTCCCCGATCACGAGATGGCGCGCCTCGGCAAGCCCCGGCACTTCGAGCGGCACGACCCGAACCGCCACATCTTCCGGCAAGCCGGCGAGCTCTTCTTCATGGCGCGGTCCTTTCATGGCGTACCAGCGTCCGCCCGGCGGCAGGAGGTGGCGTGTGAGGGCGATGAATTCATCGAAGCGCGCGAATGCCCGCGAGATGATACCCGAGATCGGCGCCGGTGGCTGCCAGCGCTCGATGCGTTCGTGCCAGGGATGGAAGCCTTTCAGTCCCAATTCGATCGCCACCTGACGCTGAAAGGCGATCTTCTTCGCCACCGCATCGAGCGAATGCACTTCGAGCGGCCGCCCCTCGGCCTGCGCCGCGAGCGCGAGCACGATGCCCGGTAGTCCCGCGCCGGAGCCGACGTCGACAAGCACCCTTTCCTGCCGCACCCAGGGCCAGACGGCGAGCGCATCGAGCAGGTGGTGCGTGACCACTTCCTCAAGCCGCGTGATGGCCGTGAGGTTATAGACGCGATTCCACTTCACCAGTAGGCCAGCGTAGCGCCACAGCGCCTCCAGCGTCGTCGCAGGCAAGGAAAGCCCGAGCACGGCGACACCCTCTTCGAGCAGGGCGCGCGCCGCGGCTTCGTCCTGGGACGAGGGAGCGCGAGGGCTCACTCGATGCCCTCCGGCGCCACTTCGACCTGCGGCGCGGGTTCGCCACGGCGCAGCCACACGAGCAGGATGGCGATCGCCGCCGGGGTCACGCCCTGGATGCGACTTGCCTGCCCCAGCGTCTCGGGCGCGTGCTGGGCGAGTTTCTGCTGGATCTCGCGCGACAGCCCCGGGATGCGGGAATAGTCGATCCCCGGCGGAATGCGCAGCGCCTCGGCGGCCTTGAGCCGCTCGACCTCGGTGTGCTGGCGCGCGAGGTAGCCGTGGTACTTGGCGGCGATCTCGAGCTGCTCGATCACCGCCGGGTCGCACTCGGGCAGCTCCGGCGCCCCTGGCAGGGTCATGAGTTCCTCGTAGCGCACGCCGGGGCGGCGCAACAGGTCGAAGAAGCTCGCCTCGCGCTCGAGCGGCGCACCCAGCACGCGCGCGAACGCCTGCGCCTCGTCCGGGGAGAGCCGGGCCGGCACGACGCGGCTTGCCTGCAGACGCGTGGTCTCGCGCTCGATTGCCTCGCGCTTGCGGCAGAACGCCGTCCAGCGCAGATCATCGACCAGCCCCAGGCGACGCCCGATCTCGGTGAGCCGCAGGTCGGCGTTGTCCTCACGCAGTTGCAAGCGAAACTCCGCGCGCGAGGTGAACATGCGGTAGGGTTCGCTCACGCCCTTGGTGACGAGATCATCGACGAGCACGCCGAGATAGGCCTCGTCGCGCCGCGGCCACCACGGCTCATGGCCGAAGACGAAGCGCGCCGCATTGACCCCGGCGAGCAAGCCCTGCGCGGCGGCTTCTTCGTAGCCGGTGGTGCCGTTGATCTGCCCGGCGAAGAAAAGCCCGTGGAAATGCTTGGTCTCGAGGCTGTGCTTGAGGTGGCGCGGATCGTAGTAGTCGTATTCGATGGCGTAGCCTGGGCGCAGCACGTGCACCCGCTCCAGCCCCGGGATGGTGCGCAGCATCTCGATCTGCACGTCGAAAGGCAGCGACGTGGATACGCCATTGGGGTAGATCTCGTTCGTCTCCAGCCCCTCGGGTTCGAGGAAGACGTTGTGTCCATCCTTGTCGGCGAAGCGGTGGATCTTGTCCTCGATCGAGGGACAATAGCGCGGCCCCACCCCCTCGATCACGCCGGCGTAGAGGGGCGAGCGATCGAGGTTGCGACGGATGATCTCGTGCGTGCGCGCGTTGGTGCGCGTGATCCAGCAGGGGCGCTGCGGCGGATGCATGGCGCGCGAGCCGAGGAAGCTGAACACCGGCTCGGGATCGTCGCCCGGCTGCACGGTGCAGCGGGAGAAGTCGATGGTGCGCGCATCGAGCCGCGGCGGCGTGCCGGTCTTCAGGCGCCCCTTGGGTAAGCCCAGCTCGGCGAGCCGCTGCGCGAGCGACACGGAAGCCGGATCGCCCGCCCGCCCGGCCGTGTAGCGCGACAGTCCCACGTGCACGAGGCCATTCAAGAAAGTGCCGGTAGTGAGCACCACGGCTGGCGCCTCGAAGCGGATACCCAGCTGGGTGACCACGCCCAGCACGCGATCGCCCTGCACCAGCAGGTCGTCGACCGCCTGCTGGAAGAGCCACAGGTTGGGCTGGTTCTCCAGGCGCTTGCGGATCGCCTTGCGATAGAGCACGCGATCGGCCTGGGCGCGGGTGGCGCGCACCGCCGGCCCCTTGCTCGCATTGAGCGTACGAAACTGGATACCGGCTTCGTCCGTGGCGAGCGCCATCGCCCCGCCCAACGCGTCGACTTCCTTGACGAGATGCCCCTTGCCGATGCCGCCGATGGAGGGGTTGCAGCTCATCTGCCCCAGGGTGTCGAGGTTGTGGGTGAGCAGCAGCGTGCGCGCACCGGCGCGCGCCGCGGCCAGCGCCGCCTCGGTGCCGGCGTGGCCGCCGCCGACGACGATGACGTCGAAGCGTTCAGGAAAAATCATGGGCTTGCGATGGTCGAGGAGAAACTTTTGATTTTAGGCGTTTTCGACGCCGAAGACCAGCAAAGGGTTCAATGCCCCCCGCGGGCGAAGAGCCCCGCCACCGCCTGGGGCAGATCGGCCGGCAGGACGAGGAACTTGGCGTTCTCTCCGGCGGCGAGGCGCTCAAGCGAGGCGACGTACTTCTCGCCCAGCAGATACCACAGGGCGGCGGAATCCGGTCCCACCGCCTCGCCCACCCGGCGCAGCGCCTCGGCGGAAGCCTGCGCCAGCATCACCTGGGCGTTGGCGTCGCGCTTGGCCGCCTCCAGCCGCGCCTCGGCTTCCAGGATGGCCGCCTGTTTCTCGCCTTCGGCGCGCGTGACCATGGCCTTGCGCTCGCGCTCGGCGGCGGCCTGCTGTTCCATTGCCTGCTGCATGGACGGGGAAGGACGAATGTCCTGGATTTCCACCGACTTCACCGTCAGCCCCCAGTCGATCGCCTCATCGACGATGGATTCACGCAGCCGCACCTTGATCTTCTCGCGCGAGGAGAGCGCTTCGTCGAGCTCCATCTCGCCGATGATCGAGCGCAGCGTCGTCATGATGAGGTTTTCGATCGCCACGGCGAAATTCGTCACGCCATAGGCGGCCTTCACCGGATCGGTGACCTTGACGAAGGCCACCGCATTGGTGACGATCACGGCGTTGTCGCGCGTGATCACCTCCTGTTCCTTGATGTCGAGGATGAGATCCTTCGTCACCAGCTTATAGGCGATGCGATCGAAGTACGGGATGACGATGTTGAGCCCGGGCCGCAGGGTGGTCCGGTATTTCCCCAGACGCTCCACGATCCACTCTTCCCCCTGCGGCACGATACGCACCCCCTTGGCGATCGTGACGACCACGAAGAGCAGCAAGACGCCGACGACGACCAGACTCGCGTTCATTTCCCCACCTCCCGCAAAAAAGCATCCCTCAAGATCGCCCCTGACGCAGCCGCGCCACTTTCACCATCTGCCCTTCGACCGCCACCACCCGCACCCGCTCGCCTTCGCCGATCGGCTCGTCGGCCAAGGCCGGCCATTCTTCCGCCCCGAGAACCGGCCGCTGGAACCGCACTTTTCCTCGCCGCTGCGGCTCGATCGCCTCGCTCACCCAGCCGATCTCCCCCACCGCCGCGTCGGAAGCCCCGATGCGCGAGCGCCGCCGGCGCGGTTCCAGCCAGCCAAACCACGCCGTCACGAGCAGCAGGGAAGCGACCAGCCAGAGACCGAGCTCCAGAAGTAGCGAACTCTGCGGCAGGATCGCCACTACGGCGGCCACGCCACAGGCGGCCAAGCCGAACCAGAAAATGAAGAAAGAAGGCACCACCAGCTCGGCGAGCATCAGGAGCACGCCCAGCACCAGCCACACCCAGGCAGGCCAGCCGTTCATGTACGTTCCTCGTCGAGCTGGTGGAGGAAGTCGGCAATCAGCGCGATCAGCGCCTCAGGTCGCTCCCGATGCGGGCTGTGGCCGCACTGCGGCAATACCGCCATCTTCCCGCGAGGCGCGCCCCGTGCGATCTTCTCGATCTGGGCCAAGGTCGCGTATTCGTCCCGGTCACCCTGCACCGCCAGCACCGGACAGGCGATTTTCGGGATCTCCGCCTCGATGTTCCACGCACGAAACTCAGGCGAGCGCCAGGTATCACGCCAAGCGGCGAACACGCGCTGCGGATCGGGCTGATGCCGCGCCAGGCGCTGCGGCCAGTCGGTCGTGCGCCACAGCCGGTCGGCCGCCTCGATGCCGGCGATCGCCTCGGGTTCCACCTCGACGTGCGGCGCGATCAGCACCGCCGCCTCTGGCCGCGGTGCCAAACCGGAAGCGGCGCAGATCAACGCGATCGAAGCCCCGTCGCTGTGCCCCACGAGCACCGGATGCTCGATCTCCAACGCCGACAGCACCCGCGGCAGCCAATGCAAGGCCTCGCGGTGCAGGTAATCCACCCCGCGCGGACGATCCTCCCGGCCGCTGCGCCCATAGCCCTGGCGCGAGTACGCCATCACGGGACGGCGCAGGGCAGCGGCCAGCCGCTGCGGGAAATCGCGCCAGATCGACACCGAGCCCAGGGCCTCGTGCAGCAACACCACGGGCGAAGCCGCCGCAGCGGCATCCTGCGGCCGCCACCATTCGTATTCCAGCGCAATTCCATCGATCTCGACGAATGCCATGGTCTCCTTTCCTTCCATCCGTTTTGCGCAGTCTAGCATTACCCTGCTTTCCACGAAAAGAAACCCTTTCCCCCGCAGATTCGCTAAAATGCAGACTCCTTTCCCGGCGCTACCACCATGCCCAAGGCCGAAGTCGAAATCATCAACAAGCTCGGACTGCACGCGCGGGCCTCGGCCAAGCTCACCGAGCTCGCCAGCCAGTTTCCCTGCCAGATCTGGATCAGCCGCAACGGGCGACGGGTCAACGCCAAGAGCATCATGGGCGTGATGATGCTTGCCGCCGCCAAAGGCAGCAAGATCGAGATCGAAACCGAGGGCGAGCGGGCCGACGAAGCCTTGCAGGCCATCGTCGAGCTCATTGGCAACCGCTTCGGCGAGGAGGAGTGAGCCCTTGGGCGGCATCTCCTTCGCGCTGCACGGGCTCGCCGTCTCGAGCGGCATCGCCATCGGCCGGGTGCACCTCGTCTCGCACGCCCTGCTCGAAGTCAGCCATTACGAAATCCCCGAGAACCGCGTCGAGGACGAATGCGCCCGGCTGCGTGCCGCCGCCGCCGCGATCAAGGCCGAACTGGCCGCGCTCAAGGCCACCACCGCCGCGAGCCAGGCCTCGGCCGAACTGAACGCCTTTCTCGACCTGCAGGCGATGATGCTCGAAGACCCGCTGCTCATCGAAGCCGCCTGCGATCGCATCCGCCAGCAGCACATCAACGCCGAATGGGCCCTCACCCAGCAGCTCGACACGCTGCTCGAGCAGTTCGACACCATCGAAGACCCTTACTTGCGTGAGCGTCGCGCCGACGTCATCCAGATCGTCGAGCGGCTCCTCAAGGAACTGCTGGGGCTGGCGCGCCCGCCGAAACCGCGGCGCGACGATCTGCCCACCATCGTCGTGGCGCACGACCTCTCGCCGGCCGATACCATCGGTTTTCGCGGCCAGCACATCGCCGGCTTTCTCACCGACGTCGGCGGCCCTACCTCCCACACCGCCATCGTCGCGCGCAGCCTGCAGCTGCCGGCGGTGGTGGGTGTGCGGCTCGCGCGCCAGCTCCTCGAAGAAGACGATCTCGTCATCATCGACGGCGCGCGGGGCGTGGCCATCGTCAATCCCCATCCCAGCATCGTCGAGGAATACCGCCTGCGCAAGGCCGAGCTGGAGATCTCGCGCACGCGGCTCGCCCGCCTGAAAGACGCCCCCACCGTCACGCTCGATGGCACACCGATCGAGCTCTTGTGCAACATCGAGACACCGAGCGACCTCGAGCTCGTGCAGCGCGTCAACGCCGATGGCATTGGGCTCTACCGCACCGAATTCCTCTTCCTCGACCGGCTCGATCGGCCGAGCGAAGACGAACAGTACGAAGCCTATCGCGACGTGCTCAAGAGCATGAAAGGCAAGCCGGTCACCATCCGCACCTTCGATCTGGGCGGCGACAAGGATTTCGAGCCGAACACCTCGCGCGTGCAGCCCAATCCCGCCCTGGGGTTGCGGGCCATCCGCTATTGCCTCGCCGAGCCCACGTTTTTCCTCACCCAGCTGAGGGCGCTGCTACGCGCTTCGGTGCACGGCAAGCTCAAGATCCTGCTGCCCATGGTGGCGCACGCCCACGAAATCGACCAGACACTGCAGCTGCTTGCCCGCGCCAAGGAACAGCTGCAGCGCGAAGGGAAGAAATTCGCCGAAGACGTCGAACTCGGCGCCATGGTCGAAATCCCGGCCGCGGCGCTCGCGCCTGGTATCTTCCTCAAGCGCGTGCAATTCCTCTCCATCGGCACCAACGACCTCATCCAGTACACCTTGGCCATCGACCGGCAGGACGATGCCGTGGCCGATCTCTACGACCCGCTGCATCCGGCCGTACTGCGGCTCATCGCCGGTACTATCCAGTTCGGCGCCAAGAACGGCCTGCCCGTATCCCTGTGCGGGGAGCTCGCCGGCCACGCCGAATACACCTGGCTCTTCCTCGGTATGGGTCTGCGGCAATTTTCCATGCACCCCGAGCGGGTGCTCGGCGTGAAGCAGCGCCTGCTTCATGCCGACATCAACGAACTCACTCCCAAGGTGCAGCGCCTGCTCAAGCTCGACGAGCCGGCGCGGCTGCGCGAGGCGTTCGAAAAACTCAACGCCGCCCTGCCCGCCGCCTGAGCCTCACTCTTCGCCCGTCCATTGCGCCCACGGCGCCGGTGCCACGCCGAAGAGCGAAGCCACCCGCATGGCGATCTGCTGTACCAGCCGCTGCGGCGTGAGTTCCCCCAGATAGAACGCCGGCACGGGCGGGGCCACCACCGCACCCGCCTCGGTCACCGCCGTCATGTTGCGTAGGTGAATGAGGTTCAAGGGCGTCTCGCGCGGCACCAGAACCAAGCGCCGGCGCTCCTTGAGCGTCACGTCCGCCGCCCGTGCGATCAGGGTGTCCCCCAGACCGTGGGCGATCGCCGCCAAGGTGTTCATCGAACAAGGGATCACTACCATGCCGAGCGTGGCGAACGAACCCGAGGCGATCGATGCGCCGATGTCCTTGTTCGCGTACATCGCATCGGCGAGCGCCGCGAATGCCTCGCGCCCGACGCCCAGTTCGAGCCGGGCGGTACGCAGCGCCGCTGCCGACACCACCACGTGCAGTTCCCAATCGGTCGCCTCGCGCAGCCAGCGCAGCAGTTCCAGCGCCAAGGCGCTACCAGAAGCGCCGGTCACCGCCACCACCA
Organism: Tepidiphilus succinatimandens; assembly: GCF_006503695.1. GTDB lineage: Bacteria > Pseudomonadota > Gammaproteobacteria > Burkholderiales > Rhodocyclaceae > Tepidiphilus > Tepidiphilus succinatimandens. Next base: position 72,469 of record NZ_SBIK01000010.1, on the reverse strand, counting down.
GCCGCGACGGGGAGCGGGCGAGGTTTGCATCTCGTACGTTTCGTTGCATAATTGGCAATTATCCTTTTCTGGTCGGAGGGTCTGCCATGCCGACACCAGTGACCCAGCCCTTGTGGCGGCTGAGCCTTCTGGCGATGGCGTTCGGTCTGCTGAGCGCCTGCACCCTCACCCAACAAGCAACACGCCCCGATGATTCTTCTCAGTATGCCCTAACCAGCGGCAACGAGATCGCCACCCAGGAAGAAGACGAAGAGGCAGCGGAAGACGCGCTCGACGTCTTTCTCTCTGCCCCCATCTACCGCAGTCCCGACTATACCCTGAGCGCCGACGTCAAACCCGGTCGCATGGCTCGGGCACTGGAGACCGCCCTCTCCTTGCAGGGAACACCTTACCGCAACGGAGGGGACCTCCCTGAAGAAGGCCTCGATTGCAGCGGTTTCGTCAAATATTCGTTTTCCAGCGTCGGCATCGACCTGCCGCGCACCTCCAGCGACATGTACAACGCCACGGAACGGGTCTCGCGCAGCGAGCTTCAGCCAGGCGATCTCCTCTTCTTCAAGACCGGGCGCCGCAGCCGCTCGATCAACCACGTCGCCATCTACCTCGGTAACGGCCGTTTCATCCACGCCCCTCGGCGCGGCCGCACCGTCTCCATCGACACGCTCGAGCAGGACTACTGGCGCGAGCGCTTCATCGCCGGAGGTCGCGTCGGCGGCATGAGCCACGCGCCGCTCGAACTCGCCGCCAAGGAAGAAAGCCAGGAAACTCCTTCTTCCCACGGCAAAGATTCCCTCGAAACGGCGGCCGCCGCGGCCGCTCCTCTGCTCGCGGCCGGCGTCGCACCCAACAAGGGGGGCAGCAGCAAGGCCAAGCCCGCCAAAGCGGCTCCCTCGGCCAACCGCGTCGTCGCACGCAACGACAAAACCCGCAAAACCGCGGCACCCACGGCTCAGGGGCGCGCCACGCCTACGGTCCACACGCAGACGGCGAGCCGAACGCCCGCGTCACGCTCCCCGGTGGGGAAGAACACCGTACAGACCGCCAAGGCCAGCGGCAAGCCGCCCGCCAAACCCGTGGTTCAGGCGAAGAACGAGAAGCCTGCCGCGGCACCGCACGGCGTTCAGGCCAAAGCCCAAGCCAAAGACAACGACAAAGCCAAGTCCAAGGCTCCTACCCGAGTCGCTCAGGCCGGTCGCTGAGAGCCGCATCGCAAAGGGCGGCCAAGGAGACGGATCGCCCCTAGCGCCACACGTCCAGTTCGGTCAGCGTCTCCCGCGCCTGCTCGGCCCAGCCGCGATTGGCCGCCGGGCTCGCCGGGCTCGGGTGCAGGATACGGGCAATGCGAACCGGCAGATCCTCGAGCGCTTCCCGCGCACGCTGCTCCGCCCAGGCGCCCACCCCGATCACCCATTGCGGCCTCAAGGCTTCGACCACTTCGCGCAAATGCGCGTCGCAGGCCGCGAGCAGCGCCGTGCGCGCCGCGGCGGGCAGTTTGTCCGGCGTGAAGTTGCGCGTGCCGGCAAAGAAGGCAAGCGGGCAGTAATTCGCCACGAAATGTTCGGTGAAAAAGGCTGCCGCAGTGCCGAAGCGCTCGCGGAAAAGCCCCCACAGCCTCGCCCCCGAGACTTCGGATCGCCGGCAGGCCCAGCCTTCGATGGGGCGCTGCGGGTGTTCGCGCACCGGGCGCACGATCGGCGCATCCAGTCCCAGCCAGTCGCGCACCGCCGCGATCTCGCCAAACGGCACCCCCGTCTGTACCATGCCGAACGGCCCGGGATTCATGCCGAGGAAAAGCACGCGCTTGGGCCCTTCACCATAGCGGCTCAGGTATTGCTCGTGCACCGCCCAGGCGTAGTCGAGCGGGGCATAGACGTGCGTCACCGGCGGGCCGAACTCGAGCGCCGCCGTGCGCTCGTGCAAGCGGCGCGCCGCTGCCACCAGTGCCCCGGCGCTCATCGCCCTTGCGCCTCCACGGCCAACGTCCAGCGCGCGACCTCTTCGCTCACGCGCGCGAGCGCCTCCCCGAGCGCTGCCACCGCCCCTTCGGCGTTCGGCTGGGTCACGGGCGCCGTGGCGGCGAAGCGCTTGCTCGCCAGTACCCGACCGTCGCTCGTCTGCACCCAGCGCGCCCGCAGCGCCACCTCCGCTTCGCCGTAAGGGGCAGGTCCGACCGGCGGAACCCGTTCTTCCAAGAGCTCTAGGTCGACGGCGAGCCGCCGATCGGCCGACAGACGCGCCTGCGGCGGCAGCACCACGCGAAATGCGCCGCTTTCCTCGAGGCGGCGCGTGAGTACCGCCGCCACGGCCTCCTGCGGCGGCTCCGCCCAGCGGCTAAGGGTGTAATACTCCAGGCGCAGCGGCTCGCGCCGGTAGGCGATGCGCTCTCCGGCGAAGGCCGGCGCCACCCACGGCGCGCTCACTTGCACCGTCAGGGACGAAGAGGCCTGCGGCGGGGCGGAGGCCTCTCCTCCTTGCCCAGCCGTGCGTGCCGCCGCCTCCAGCGACAGCCGCGCCGGCGCCTGCGAAGACCCTTGCTGGCCCATGGCGCAAGCGCCCAACGCCAAGCTCACGACCCCTATCGTCGCAACCGCCCTTACGCTCATCGTGCTCACTCCCCTGGCCCTGGCCGTTCCGGCGGATCGCCCCACAGCAGACGCTGCGGCCGCTCCTCGAGCGAAGCGCTCAAGCGCTCCAGCCGGGCCATCGACGCCTCCAAGCGTTGCAGCGCCGCCTCCGCCTCCGGTTGCAGCCCGCGGCGCGCCGCCTGCAATTCTCCCTGCGCCGCCACCGTGGCCTCTCGCAGGGCCGCAGCCGTGCGCTGCAGCTCCGCCAGAAGCGCCTGTGCCTCGCGCAAGGTCCGGCGCCCGTCGGCGGCCAGTTCCGGTGCCTGCGCTGCCGCCTTCTCGAGGGAAGCGGCCAGCGCATCGATGCGTTTCTCCTGGGCGGCGAGCGCAGCCATGAAACGGCGCGCGTCGGCCATCGTCGCCGTGAGGTTGGCGAGGTTGTCGTCGGAGAGGAGCTTGTGCAGCTGCTGCATCACCCCCGCCACCTGCTCCAGATTCTGCGACAGCGCCACGTCCAGCCGGCGCATCAGCGAAGGCGCCGCGGTGATCACCGCCGGCGTGCCGTCCGGCCCCGGCAGCAGGGGCGGCGCCTCGACCGAGCCGCCGGACAATTCGATGTACGACAAGCCCGTCAGGCCTTGGCTGGAGATCGTCGCCTTGGTGTCGGTCTTGATCGGCGTGCCTTCGACGATGTCGAGGTCGATCGCCACGCGCTCGGAATCGACGAGCGTGACCCCCTTCACCCGTCCGACGACGACACCGCGGTAACGCACGAAACTGCCACGATTGATGCCGGTCACCGACTCGGTGGTCAGCACCCGGTAGGGCAGATAGCGGCGGGTATCGACGTCGGCGCCCAGCCACAGGCCTAAACCGGCCAGGGCCGTGAGCGCCACGACGACGAACACGCCGACGATCACATAAGGGACGCGCGATTCCACCGTCTGGTCAGCGCCGCGGCGCACGCCTCATGCGAAGATCTCGTGCAGGAACTCGCGCAGGATCGCCCACGAGCGCGCATCGGCTTTGGGCTCATAAACCGTCCCAAAGGACGGGTCGTTCGCCTCGGGCAGGGTAAAGGCGTGCATGGTGTTGCCAAAGGCATGCAGCTGCCAGTCGGCGCCGGCTTCCGTCATTTCCTTGGCGAAGTCCACCACCATGTTCGGCGGCACCATGGGATCGTCCCAGCCGTGCAGCGCCAGCACCTTGGCCTTGATCTTCTTGCCCGCGGTATTGCCCGGCGGCGTGAAGAGGCCGTGGAAACTCGCCACCCCACGCACGTCGGCCCCAGTGCGCGCCAGATCGAGCACCGTGAGCCCGCCGAAACAGAAGCCGATCGCCGCAATTTTTTCGGCATCGACTTCGGGTTGCGCCCGCAGGGTCTCGATCGCCTGGGCGATACGCCCCTGCAGCTTCGCGCGATTCTCGACGAAGGGGGCCATCAGCTTCGCGTTCTCTTCCTTGCTCTTGCCGAGCACCCCCTTGCCGTACAGGTCCACGGCAAAGCCGACGTAGCCCATCATCGCGAGCTGGCGCGCCTTCTCGCACTCGAAGGCGGTACGCCCGGCCCAGGCATGCGCCACGGCCACGGCCGGCCGCTTGCCGACGATGGCGTCGTCCCAGGCCAGGAAGCCTTCGAGCGTCGTTCCTTCGTGCGTGTATTCCACCAAACGCGTACGTATCGCCATCTCGTTCCTCCTCAGGGCAGGAAATCCTCATGGGCCGGATGGCCCTCGGCATATCTTAGCACCGCCCCGCGCCGCCGGCCACCGCCGCGTCCCGGACCGCTTCGTGGCTGCGTCCCGCCTCTTCGACCAACCACTGGCGGAACACCGCTAGTGCCTGACGTTCGGCTTTGCGCTCGGGCACGATCAGATAATAGGCCCGGCGGCTCACAAAGCTTCGATTGCAGGGGATCATCAGATCGCCCGCGGCGAGTTCCCGTTCGATGAGAAACGGAGGAATGAGCGCCACGCCCATGCGTTCGATCGCCGCCTGGGCCAGCATCGAGAACAATTCGAGCCGCATCCCCGACAGGTCGTGCGCCACCCGCATGCCCGCGGCCTCGAACCACTGCCGCCAGGCATAGGGACGGGTGCTCTGCTGCAGCAACGGCAGACGAGCCACCTCTTGAGGGGAAAGATCCGGCCTTGCCCCCGGTAATGACGGGCTGCACACCGGCACGGGGAATTCCGGCATCAGGAAATGCGCTTCCGTCCCCGGCCACCCCGCTTCGCCGAAATAGATCGCTGCATCGAACGGCGTATCGGCGAAGAGGAAAGGGCGGGTGCGCGTCTCCATGTGGATCACCACCTCGGGATGGAGCGCGCGAAACGCGCCCAGGCGAGGCAGCAGCCAGCGGGTGGAGAAGGTGGGCACCACGGCGAGCTCCAACGTTCCCGCCCCTTGGCCGGACATCACCGCCAGCGTGTCGCGCTCCAGCGCCTCGAGCCGCAGCGCCACCTGCCGGCTGTAGGCCCGGCCGGCTTCCGTGAGTTGCACCCCGCGCCGCGTCCGCCGAAACAGCGCCACCCCCAGAAAGTCTTCCAGCGCCCCGATCTGGCGGCAGACGGCACTCTGCGTCAGGGCCAATTCCTCGGCCGCCCGGGTGAAACTCTCATGGCGCGCCGCCGCCTCGAACGCCGTCAGCGCCATCGTCGAAGGGATTCTCTTGCGCATACCCCAATGCCGCGAAGTGAGCAAAACGCACCGGTCGATGCATAAAAAGCGCTTGCCGGCAGAAGATTCCCTTTATACCATACCGAAACATCACATCTACCCCACCGAAGGAGATCGCCATGCCCTCCCCCCGCGCCGCATTCGACTGGCAAGACCCGCTGCTGCTCGACACCCAGCTCACCGAAACGGAACGCCTCGTGCGCGACACCGCCCGCGCCTACGCCCAGGAAAAACTCCAGCCCCGCGCCCAGCATGCCTTCCGCCACGAACACACCGACCCGGCGATCTTCCGCGAGATGGGCGAACTCGGCCTGCTCGGCCCCACCATCCCCGAAGAATACGGTGGTGCGGGACTCAACTACGTCGCCTACGGGCTCATCGCCCGCGAAATCGAATACGTCGACTCGGGTTTCCGTTCGATGATGAGCGTGCAGAGCTCGCTCGTGATGGTCCCCATCCACGAATTCGGCACCGAAGCGCAAAAGCGCAAGTACCTGCCCAAACTCGCCCGCGGCGAATGGATCGGTTGCTTCGGGCTCACCGAGCCCAACCACGGCTCCGACCCCGGCAGCATGGAAAGCCGCGCGCGCCGCGTCGAGGGCGGCTATCTGCTGTCGGGCAACAAGATGTGGATCACCAACAGCCCCATCGCCGACGTCTTCGTCGTCTGGGCCAAGGACGACGAGGGGCAGATCCGCGGTTTCATCCTCGAGAAGGGCTGGAAGGGGCTCTCGGCGCCGGTCATTCACGGCAAAGTGGGACTGCGCGCCTCGATCACCGGCGAAATCGTCATGGACGAAGTCTTCGTTCCCGAAGAAAACGCCTTTCCCGAAGTCCGCGGCCTCAAGGGCCCCTTCACCTGCCTGAACTCCGCCCGCTTCGGCATCGCCTGGGGTGCGCTGGGCGCGGCTCAAGCCTGTTATGAAACCGCCCGCAACTACGTGCTCGAACGCAAGCAGTTCGGCCGACCGCTCGCCGCCAACCAGCTCATCCAGAAAAAGCTCGCCGACATGTGCACCGAGATCGCCCTGGGGCTGCAGACGGTGCTGCGCATCGGCCGGATGAAGGACGAAGGCATCGCGGCCGTCGAACTCACCTCCATCGTCAAGCGCAATTCCTGCGGCAAGGCGCTCGACATCGCCCGCACCGCCCGCGACATGCTCGGCGGCAACGGCATCAGCGACGAATACTGCGTGGCGCGCCACCTCGTCAACCTCGAAGTGGTCAACACCTACGAGGGCACGCACGACATCCACGCCCTCATCCTCGGCCGTGCCATCACCGGCATCGCCGCCTTTGCCAACTGAGCCGGGGAATCGCGACGATGGACCAGGCCCTCTCCCACCTGCGCGTGCTCGATCTCTCGCGCGTGCTGGCCGGCCCCTGGGCGAGCCAGCTGCTCGCCGATCTGGGTGCCGACGTCATCAAGATCGAAAAACCCGGAAGCGGCGACGACACCCGTACCTGGGGCCCGCCGTGGTGGAAAGGGCAGGGCGAGGAGGAAGAAGCGGTGGCCGCCTACTTCCTGTGCGCGAACCGCAACAAGCGCTCGCTCACCGTCGATCTCACCCGTCCCGAAGGCCAGGAGATCATCCGACGCCTGGCCGAGACGGCCGACGTCGTCATCGAAAACTTCAAGGTGGGAGCGCTCGCCCGCTACGGCCTGGATTACGCCAGCCTCTCGGCGCGCAATCCCCGCCTCGTGTATTGCTCCATCACCGGCTTCGGCCAGACCGGCCCCTACGCGCCCCGGGCGGGGTACGATTTCCTCATCCAGGGCATGGGCGGTTTGATGAGCATCACGGGCCGCCCCGATCACGAACCCGGCGGCGGGCCGATGAAAGTGGGCGTGGCGCTCACCGACATCCTCACGGGGCTCTACGCCGCCAATGCCATCCTCGCCGCGCTTGCCTGGCGCGAACGCAGTGGCCGCGGCCAGTACATCGACATGGCGCTCCTCGACGTGCAGGTCGCCTGCCTCGCCAATCAGGCGCTCAACTACCTCACCACCGGCCAGGATCCTCCGCGGCTGGGCAATGCGCACCCCAACATCGTCCCCTACCAGGATTTTCCCACCGCCGACGGCTGGATGATCCTGGCGATCGGCAACGATGGTCAATTCGCCCGTTTCTGTGCCGAAGCAGGGGTGCCGGAACTCGCGGCCGACCCGCGCTATGCCACCAACCCGGCGCGCGTGGCCCACCGCGCCGAGCTGATCCCGCGCCTGCAGGAGCTCACCCGCACGCGCAGCACCGACGCCTGGATCGCCGCACTGGAGCGGGCCGGAGTCCCCTGCGGCCCCATCAACCCCCTCTCCCGGGTCTTCGCCGACCCTCAGGTACGCGCCCGCGACATGGCGCTGCGCCTGCCCCACGAGCGGCTCGGCGAGGTGCCTCAGGTCGCCAACCCCATGCGCCTGTCGGCCACGCCCCCCGCCTACCGCGGCGCTCCACCGCTCCTGGGTGAGCACACCGCCGAAGTCCTGCGCGAGGTGCTCGGGATGGACGAAGCAGAAGTGGCCGCACTGCGGGCGAAGGGGGTCGTCTGAAGGATTGGTGAAAAAATCGTCTGCCCGCAGGGAGATCTCTGTTCCATGGCAAATCCCGGCGGTATCACCTACACTTGTAGGAGCAGCCTTCCTCGAATGAATGAACTCGCTGAAAAATCCCCGCCGTGACCGACCCCAATCCCATAAGGATTTTTTTGCGCTCCCAAAAGGAGAAACCCACGATGGATGCCATTCCTTCCTACCTCGACCGCGCCCATCTCGGCCCATGGGAAGTCTTTCTCGAACAGGTCGATCGCGTGGCCCCTCACCTCGGTGATCTGGGCTACTGGATCGAGACCCTCAAACACCCCAAGAGGATCCTCATCGTCGACATCCCGGTGAAGATGGACGACGGTTCGATCAGGCACTTCGAAGGCTACCGCGTCCATCACAACACCTCGCGCGGGCCGGGCAAGGGCGGGGTGCGCTATCACCAGGACGTCACGCTCTCGGAGGTCATGGCGCTCGCCGGCTGGATGACGATCAAGAACGCCGTGATCGGCCTGCCCTTCGGGGGCGCCAAAGGGGGAGTACGGGTCGATCCCCGCACCTTGACCCGAGGCGAACTGGAGCGCCTCACTCGCCGCTACACCAGCGAGATCGGTGTGCTCATCGGCCCGGACAAGGACATTCCCGCGCCTGACGTCAACACCAACGAGCAGATCATGGCCTGGATGATGGACACTTATTCCATCAACCAGGGGCGAACGGTGATGGGCGTCGTCACTGGTAAACCAGTCAGCCTCGGCGGCAGTCTGGGGCGGCGTGAGGCCACCGGCCGGGGCGTGTTCATCGTCGGGCGCAGTGCGGCGTGCAAGCTTGGCCTGGATCTAGCTGGGGCCCGCGTCGCCATCCAGGGCTACGGCAACGTCGGGGCCACCGCCGCCCGCTGTTTCGCCGCAGCCGGCGCCAAAATCGTTGCCCTGCAGGACGTCACCGGCTCGATCCACGCCGGCGACGGGATCGATCTCGACGCCCTGCAACGCTGGCTCGACGGCGGCGGTGCCCTGGGGCGCTTCCCCGGCGCCACGGCAATTGCGAACGAAGACTTCTGGACGGTCGAAGCGGACATCCTCGTGCCCGCGGCGCTGGAAGGCCAGATCGACCGGCACAATGCGCGAGACATCAAAGCGCGCCTCGTCCTCGAAGGCGCCAACGGCCCCACCACGCCCGAAGCCGACGACATCCTCACGTCCCGCGGGGTGACCCTCGTGCCCGACGTGCTCACCAATGCCGGCGGCGTCACGGTGAGCTACTTCGAATGGGTGCAAGATTTCTCCAGCTTCTTCTGGACCGAGCAGGAGATCAACGAACGGCTCGAGCGCATCCTCAGCGAAGCCTTCGAGTCCGTGTGGAAAGCCGCGCAAGAACACCGCGTGACCCTGCGCACCGCCGCCTACCTCCTTGCCTGCCGGCGCGTACTCGAGGCACGGCAGCTGCGCGGCATTTATCCCTAACCCCCCGGAGACGAGCATGAACCTCAAAGACCCCTCCCTCTTCCGCACCCAAGCCTACATCGACGGACGCTGGGCGGATGCCGACGACGGCGCCGTCCTCACGGTGCGCAACCCCGCCGACGGCAGCGTGCTCGGCACCGTGCCCAAGATGGGTGCCGCCGAGACGCGCCGTGCGATCGAGGCTGCCAACGCCGCCTGGCCCGCCTGGCGCGCCCTCACCGCCGGAGCACGGGCCAAGATTTTGCGCCGCTGGTTCGACCTCATCGTCGAGAATCAGGAAGACCTGGCCGTCCTCATGACCTCGGAGCAGGGTAAGCCGCTGGCCGAAGCGCGCGGCGAAGTGCTCTATGCCGCCTCCTTCATCGAGTGGTTCGCCGAAGAGGGCAAGCGCATCTACGGCGACGTCATTCCGCCGCACCTGGCCGACAAGCGCATCGTCGTCACCAAGGAACCGATCGGCGTGTGCGGTGCGATCACGCCATGGAATTTCCCTTCGGCCATGATCACGCGCAAGGCCGGACCGGCGCTCGCCGCCGGCTGCCCCATGGTGCTCAAGCCCGCGAGCCAGACCCCCTACTCGGCGCTGGCGCTGGCGGTGCTCGCCGAGCGTGCCGGCGTACCGGCTGGCGTGTTCAACGTCGTCACCGGCTCGGCCACGGCCATCGGCGGCGAGCTCACCGCCAACCCCATCGTGCGCAAGCTCTCGTTTACCGGCTCCACCGAGACCGGTATCAAGCTCATGGCGCAGTGCGCCCCCACCTTGAAGAAACTCTCGCTCGAACTCGGTGGCAACGCGCCGTTCATCGTCTTCGACGATGCCGACCTCGACGCCGCCGTGCAGGGGGCGCTCGCCTCCAAGTACCGCAACACCGGCCAGACCTGCGTGTGCGCGAACCGCCTGCTCGTGCAGGACGGCGTCTACGAGCGCTTCGCCGCCAAGCTCGCCGAAGCCGTCTCCCAGCTGAAAGTCGGCCCGGGGCTCGCCGAAGGCACCAACCAGGGGCCCCTCATCGACGAGAACGCGGTGCGCAAGGTCGAAGAGCACATCGCCGATGCCGTGAGCAAAGGCGCGCGCATCCTCACTGGGGGCAAGCGTCACCCCTTGGGCGGCACCTTCTTCGAACCGACCATCCTCGCCGACGTCACCCCTCAGATGAAAGTCGCACGCGAGGAGACCTTCGGCCCGGTGGCACCGCTCTTTCGCTTCCACACCGAAGAAGAAGCCATCCGCATGGCCAACGATACCGAGTTCGGCCTGGCCGCCTATTTCTACACCGAATCCTCGAGCCGCGTCTGGCGCGTGGGGGGGGCGCTCGAATACGGCATCGTCGGCATCAATACCGGCCTCATCTCCACCGAGGTCGCGCCTTTCGGCGGCATGAAGGCTTCCGGCATGGGGCGCGAGGGCTCGAAGTACGGCATCGAGGAGTATGTGGAGATCAAGTACATGTGCATCGGCGGTATCTGATGCCGGCCCTATAGGGTGGGGGTGGATGGATCACCGTTCTGTCAGACTTACTCATTCCTGCCTAAACAGGAACAAAGCTGACTTCCTGCTTCATCGGGGCTGGTTTCGCCTTGGCGTCACCGCCAAGGCCAGCGCCTTCCCCTCCACAGGCAGACACCGTGGAACTCACCGCGTAATTCTTCAAGTTGATCGCGGCATTTAGGTCACGGTCATGTTCCACGCCACAGATGGAACATGACCAGCGCCGCACCGACAGCGGCAGTTCTTCTTGCTTGTGTCCGCAGCATGAGCAGATCTTGCTACTCGGAAACCATCGGTCGGCGATCACCACCTGCCCGCCGCGCATCGCGGCCTTGTATTCCAGTTGCCGACGGAACTCGAAGAAGCCCATATCGGCTATGGAGCGGGCCAGATGGCGGTTCCTCACCATGCCGCGCACGTTCAGATCCTCGATGCCGATGGCGTGGAATCGGCGCGTGAGGTCCGTCGTGAGCTTGTGCAGGGCGTCCTGCCGGATGTTGGCGATCCTGGCGTGCAGACGTGCCAGCCTCGCCTTGGCCTTCTTGCGATTGGCTGATCCTTTTTGCTTGCGGCTCAGACTGCGCGAGAGCCGTTGCAACCGGGTCAGCAGCGCCTTGTGAGGCTTCGGACCGGTGATGGTTTCTCCCGTCGAGAGTGTTGCGAGCGCGGATACACCCAAATCCACACCAACCACGCCTTGGTTTTCGGCTTTGGGCAAATGGGACTGATCGGGAACATCCACGGTGATACTGGCAAACCAGCGGTCGGCCACACGGGAGATCGTGGCCGACATGATCTTGCCATTGAAGCGCAACGACTCGCGCATACGCACCCATCCCAACTTGGGGATACGTATGCGGCAGCCGTCGATGTCGAACTGGTCGTTGGTGAGCGTGAAGCGGTCGTGCACGCCCTTCTTGCGGAATTGCGGATAGCGGGCGCGGCCCGCAAAGAAATTCTTGAACGCTTCGCCCAACTGGATGATCGCCATTTGTGGCGCGTTCTTGGTGACCTCCAGCATCCACGGGAATTGCTCGCGCTTGATGGCGTTCAACTGACGGCGTAGTGCGGCTTGCGATGGCTTGGGCAAGCTGTTGTCCTGTTTCCAGGCTTCGTGCTGCCGTTGCCACTCGGCCAGCGCCCAATTGTAGGCAAAGCGCGCCGTGCCTGCGGCCTTGGCAAAGTAGGTGGCCTGCACGTTGTTCGGATCGAGCGCGATCTTGTGAGCAACGATCATGCCTGCATTTCCTCCACGGCTTTCTTCACACTGTCCAGTAGCTTCTGGTTCTTGCGGCTGCGCGAGCCATACAACCGCGCCGAGAACACGGTGATGATTTCCAGTACATCCTTCGCTAAATCCTCCTCAAAGGTCGTGTCCTCGCCTTGATTAAGGATGACCACCTCGACGTTCTTGGCCTCGCAGATGGCGAATACCAACTCCGCGCCGAAGCGCAGCAGCCTGTCCTTGTGCGTGATGACCAGCCGACCCACCTGGCCTTCGATGATGGCCTCCAGCAGCTTCTTCAAGCCCTTCTTGTGGTAGTTCATGCCGGAACCCAGGTCGGCGATGACCTCGAACGTCCAGCCTTGCCGTGCGCAATACAGTTCGAGAACCTGCTTCTGCCGCTCCAGATCGTCTTTCTGGTCGTGGCTGGAAACGCGAGCATAGGCAACCGTTTTGCGTACTGCCTCGGCTTGCGAGCGGAACTTCTCTGGCTTGAGCCGGGCAAGGTCATAGCGTCTGCGCCCGCCCGCCGTGCGCTCATCGGGCAACAGTCGCCCTTCGCGCTCCCAGCGGCGAAGAGTCTGCGCCGAGACGCCAAGCGCTTCGGCAGCCTCATGTATTGGTACGAGCTTGCGAGACATGATTAAAGTGTATACAAACGCGCAACTATAGGCAAGTATTTAACGAACAGTTGGAACCCCCCGCCCGCGCCGAGAAATACGCCCGCAGCTCCGGCTCCGGACGCTGCGCCAGTTCCTCGGCCGTGCCCGCGGCCAGTACTTTCTTGCGCGCGAGGAAGACCACGAGGTCGCTTGCACCGAAGATCGAATCGAGGTCGTGCGTGATTTGGAAGATCGTCACGCCCAGCGCGTCGCGCAGCGCGAGCACCAGCCGGTCGAACGCCCGGGCGCTCACCGGATCGAGCCCGGAGGTGGGCTCGTCGAGGAAGAGGATCTCCGGGTCGAGCGCGAGCGCCCGGGCGAGCGCCGCGCGCTTGGTCATGCCGCCGGAGAGTTCGCGCGGATGGCGATGCACTGCGTCCGCGTCCAGCCCCGCCAGCTGGATCTTGAGCATGGCCGCCTCCTCGCGCAGCCGCCGCGGCAGGCGCGCGTGCTCGGCAAGCGGCAGCATCACGTTCTCCAGCACCGTGAGCGAGGTGAAGAGCGCCCCTTGCTGGAACATCACCCCCAGGCGCAGCTGCAGCCGGATACGCTCCTCACGCCCGAGCGCGGCGACATCCCGCCCCAGGATACGGATGGAGCCGGCCGCCGGGCGAGTGAGCATGATGAGGTTGTTGAGCAGCACCGTCTTGCCGCTGCCGCTGCCGCCCACGAGCGAGACCACCTTGCCGCGCGGCACCACCAGGTCGAGCCCCTCGTGCACCACGTGCGCACCGAAACGGTTGCACAGGCCGTGCACCTCGATCGCCGGCGTCTCTTCGCTTACCTCGCTCATAGCCCCAACCGCCGAAATGCGATGGAGAAGATCGCATCGAGCACGATCACCCAGAAGATGGCTTGCACCACGCTGGAGGTGGTCGCCCGCCCCACTTCCAGCGCCGAGCCGCGCACGCTCATGCCTGCCTGGCAGCCGATGAGGGCGATCACCGTGGCGAAGACCGGCGTCTTCACCAGTCCCACCCAATAATGGGTATTCTCCAGCCGCCCCAGACGCTGCAAACCGACCGTCCAGTCCAGCCCGAAACCGCCGGTGGCCACCACCATTCCGCCCAGCACCCCGGCGGCGTTGGCCAAGGTGGTGAGTAGCGGCAGCGTGATCGCCAGCGCAAGGAAGCGCGGGATCACCAGCATCTCGACCGGCGGCAGCGCGAGCGAGCGCAGCGCGTCGATCTCCTGGGTGACGCGCATCGACCCGAGCTGGGCAGCATAGCTCGATCCAGTGCGTCCGGCCACGAGGATGGCGGCGATCATCGGTCCCATCTCCCGCATGACGACGACCCCGATCATGTCGGCGATGAAGACGTTGGCGCCGAAACGATCGAGCGTCACCCCCGCCTGGTAGGCGAGCACCACGCCGATGAGAAAGGAGAGCAAGGCCACGATGGGAACCGCCCGCACGCCGGCTGCCTCGATCTCCACGATCACCGAATCCCAGCGGATGCGCCAGGGCCGTACGAGCAGCGGCAGCAGATGCAGCGTGACCTCGCCGATGAACGCCAACATGTCCCGGTAATGGCGCGCGAGATCGACGGCGACCTTGCCGATGTAGGCGAAGCCGGAAAAAGGCTCGGGCGCGGGCGGAGGCGTGCGCTGCGCCACATGGGCGATGAGGGAGCGCGTCGCCTGCCAGGCCGGAGGCAGGGAAGAGAAATCCAGCACCCGGCCCTTGGCTTTTGCCTCGGCCGCGATGTGCTCCAGCACCAGGGCGCCGACGGTGTCGAGCTCGGCCTGCGCGGCCGCTTCGAGCGCAACCGGCCCTTCAGGAAGCGCGGATAAAGCCTGCGCGGCAGCCGCAATGAGCGCCTCGGCCTTCACCCCGGCCGCCGTCCACGCCCCCTCGAGCACGAGGCGCGGCGGCTCACTCGCTGCGTGCAGGCGTGCAGGGGAGGAAGCGGCGATCTCGTCCATGGGGCAATGATACGCCAGATGGCGGAAGGCAGCAGGAGTCGAACCTACCTGGGAGCGTCGGACGCCCCCAACCGGGTTTGAAGCCCGGCCGTGCCACCGGACACGGATGCCTTCCTCGGGAAAACCAGGATATCGTTCCTGCGGCGGGTAAGGACATGCGTCCCGTCCGCCGCAGGAACGATACAATATACCGCAACCCACCCAAGAAAAAACATTGACCCCCAGCGGAGGACCCACCCATGGATCGACGCGAGTTTCTCGGCCTGGCGGGCGGCACCTTGCTGCTCACCCGCCTGCCAACCCTCCAAGCCTCGCCTGCCGACTCGGCCGATTCGCGATCTTGGCGCCGTTTCGCGCTCACCTACCACGTCGAACTTGCCGAACCCGGCCTCGAAGCCGAGCTGTGGTTGCCCTTGCCGCAGAACTTCAGCGACTATCAACGCGCCGAGATCCCGCAATGGCAGAGCAATGCCGACACGGCCGAAGTGCGGCGGCTGGGGCGCGCCGAGGCCTTCTTCGCCCGCTGGCGTGGAGCCGCCGAGCGCCGCGCCAGCGTGCGCATCGAAGTCGCCACCCGCGATCGGCAAATCGACTGGCACCGGCCGCCCCGACCCACCCCCGAGCAGGAGACGGTACTCGAACGCTATCTCCAGCCCACCGAACGGGTGCCGCTCGATGGCATCGTGCGCGACACGGCGCTGGCAGCGAGCGCCGGAGCGGAAACCCCGCTGCAGAAAGCCCGCGCGATCTACGACTGGGTGGTGGAACACTCCTTCCGCGATCCCAAGGTGCGCGGCTGCGGCCTGGGCGACGTCAAGAGCATGCTCGAGAGCGGAAACCTTGGCGGGAAATGCGTGGACATCAATACCCTCTACGTCGGCCTGTGCCGGGCCGTCGGCATCCCCGCGCGCGAAATCTACGGCATCCGCGTGGCCGACTCACGCTTGTTCAAGTCCTTGGGCCGCAGCGGCGACGTGACCGGCGCACAGCACTGCCGCGCCGAATTCTACGTGGCCGAGTTCGGCTGGGTCCCCGTCGACCCGGCGGACGTGCGCAAGGCGGTGCTCGAAGAAAAACTGCCGCTCGACGACCCGAAGATCGCCGGGCTGCGCGAACGGCTTTTCGGCAGCTGGGAGATGAACTGGGTGGCGTTCAACGACGAGAACGACCTGCGCTTCGGACCGAGCATGATGTCGGGCTTTTTCATGTATCCGCAGGCGCGGGTGGGCGGCAAGGTCCTCGACAGCCTCGATCCGGAGCATTTCTCTTACCGCATCGAATCGGCCTCCCTCAGCTGAAGACGGAACCGGCATCGCCGCGCAACAGGTGCGCATCCTGGCCGCGGCGCTGCACCCGGCGGGTGTAGCCGATGCGATCGAAGAATTCCAGGATCTGTACCGCCCGTTTACGCCCCAAGCCCGTGGCATCGCGAAAACGCGCCGCCTGCACTCCGCCCTCGGCCGCGGCGAGCTCGGCGGCGATCGCCGCGAGCTCCCGCACCCGCCGGGGGGCATAGAAGAGATCCTTGACCACTTGCGCCGCCTCGCCACGGCGCGCGAGCTTGCGCAGCAGGGTGCGCACCACCTCCTCGGGCAATCCTTCCGCGCGCGCCAGATCCCGCACCCACGGCGGATCGAAACCGCCCGCTTCGAGCCGGGCGAGGAGCCGCGCCGCGAGCGCCTCCTCTTCGGGTGCGAGCCGGGCCGCATGCCCCGGCAGATGCCACCAGGGGCCGCTGCGCGCCACCTTGCCCTGGCTCGCCAGCGCGTCGAGTACGCCCTGCCACAAAGGCTCGGGGATGAGCGCATCGACCATGCGGCGCAGGCGCGGCGTGTCCACACCGGGGTCGTCAGGCACGCGCTCATGCTGGCGTTCGAGCACGGCGAGTACCCGTTCGGCGAGCGCCTCCCAGTGTCCGGGCAGGATCCAGGCCGCGCCTCGAGCTCCCTGCACCCGCAAAGCCTCGGGCGGCAGCACAGCCGCCGAGATCGGCGCCGCGAACAGCCGCTCGAGCAGCGCTTCGTCCACACCGTAGGGCGCCTGCCCCAGCAGCGGTCCGAGCCCCTCGCCTTCCAGCAGGCGTGTGATCGCCTCGAGCCAGGCTCGGCGCCGCGGCGAACGGCGCTTGCGCTCGGGCGCATAAGGGTCGAGCACGCGGCCGCCTCCCAGGGTGCGGTTCGCCTGGGCGTTGCGGAGGATGAAACGATCGCCCGGTGCAGCGCACAGCGGTTCCTCGAAAACCAGCTGCACGAGCCCCCGCCGGCCGGGCGGCAGGAGATCGCCTTCGAGCGGTATGACGTAAGCGAGCCGGTGCGCCGCGGCGAGGTGCACATGCACCGGCGTGCGCACGCCGAGCGCCGGCGCGTCCGCAGAGAGCGCCAATTCCACATCGAGATGGCACGTGGGTAAGAAACAGCGCGCATCCGCGATCCAGTCGCCGCGCGCGATGGCCTCTTTCGCCACCCCCGGAAGGTTCAGGGCGCAGCGCTCACCGGCCAAGGCGCGCTCGCTCGGCCGGTTCTGCGCATGGATGTTGCGCACACGCACCGGCAGTTCTGCCGGCATGAGCCGCAGTTCCTCCGGTCCGCCCAAGGCGTAGCATCCTCCATGGACCGTACCGGTCACTACGGTACCCACGCCGGCGAGTGTAAACGCCCGGTCGATCGCAAGCCGAAAGAACCCCTCGCGGCGGCGCGCCGCGATTCGGCCCGCCTCACGTTCCAGATGCGCGCGCAGCGCCGCCGTGCCTTCGTCGCCCGGCTCCTGCGCCCGCACGGCGAAGACCGGCGCGCCTTCGAGAAAACTCCCCGCCGTGAGCGCGGCGATTTCGTCCCGTACCTGAGCCAGGCGCGTCGCCTCGACTCGGTCGATCTTGGTGATCGCCACCGCCCCGCGCGTCACGCCGAGCCAACCGAGGATGGCGAGGTGCTCGCGCGTCTGCGGCATCACCCCATCGTCGGCGGCCACCACCAAGAGCGCGAAATCCATGCCGCTCGCACCCGCGGCCATGGTGTGCACCAGGCGCTCGTGGCCGGGCACGTCGATGAATCCGAGCACTTCGCCGTCGGCGAGCGGTAGATAAGCGTAGCCGAGCTCGATGGTAATGCCGCGCGCCTTTTCCTCGGCGAGCCGGTCGGTGTCGACGCCGGTGAGCGCCTTGACCAGCGTCGTCTTGCCGTGGTCGATGTGCCCCGCCGTGCCGACGATCATGGCCGCAATTCCGTCAATTGGGCAAGAAAGGCGGCCTCGTCGGCCTCGTCCAGGCAACGCAGGTCCCACCACAGCGCCTCGTCGGCCACGCGTCCGAGCACCGGGCGTGGCAACGCGCGCAGCGCCGCCTCGAGCCGCGACAAGGAACGCCCCGCGCGCTTACCCACCGGGCGAAGCACCAGGCCGTGGCTGGGCAAGCGCTCCACCGGCAGCGCCCCGCTGCCGATCTGGCTCGCCATGGCAGACTCGTCGACGACGAATCCTTCGCCCAGAGCCTGCTGTACCGGCGCGCGCAGCCGCGCCGCCTGCGCTGCCATCGCCGAGGCCGGGCGCGTGAGCAGCCGCAACGTGGGCAGACGCTCGGCAAGGAATTCCGGCTCACGGTAGAGCCGCAGCGTCGCCTCCAGCGCCGCCAAGGTGAGTTTGCCCACCCGCAATGCCCGTTTGAGCGGATCCTTCTTGATGCGGCGGATCAGATCGGCGCGTCCGACGAGGAAACCGGCCTGCGGGCCGCCCAGCAGCTTGTCGCCGCTGAAAGTGACGAGGTCCGCCCCGGCAGCGACGGTCTCGCGCACCGTCGGCTCGGCCGGCAAACCCCAAGCGGTCAGATCGGTGAGCGTGCCGCTGCCCAGATCGACGCCCAGAGGCAGGCCGTGCGCGTGTGCGATCTCGGCGGCTTGCGCCACCGGCACGCTCTTGGTGAAGCCGGTGATGGCGTAGTTGCTGCAATGCACTTTGAGCAGCATCGCCGTGCGCGGTCCGATCGCTTCGACATAATCGTGGGAATGGGTGCGGTTGGTGGTACCGACTTCGACGAGGCGGACTCCGGCGCGCTTCATGATGTCGGGAATGCGGAAGGCCCCGCCGATCTCCACCAGCTCGCCGCGCGAGACTACCACCTCGCGCCGCTTGGCGAGCGCATCGAGCGCCAAGAGCACCGCCGCGGCGTTGTTGTTGACCACGGTGGCCGCCTCGGCCCCGGTGAGCTCGCGCACGAGTTCTTCCACGAGCGTATCGCGATCGCCCCGTCCTCCGCTCTCGAGGTCGAACTCCAGCGCCGCCGGGGCCGTCATCGCCTGCACCACGGCGCGCACCGCTTCGTCGGCAAGGAGCGCTCGGCCGAGGTTGGTGTGCAGCACCGTTCCCGTGAGATTGAAGACGGTACGCAGGCGGGGACAATCCTGCGCCTGCAGGGCTTCCCGCACCCGGGCGGCGATCGCCTCGGGCCGGATCGCCTCGGCTGCGAGCGCCCCTTCCTGAGCCTGCGCCCGCAGTGCCGCCAGATGGACGCGCGAAGCGGCCAGCACCCGCGTGCGGCCGTGCGCCGTGAGCAGGGCGGCGAAGGCGGGCGAGGCCAGCAGCCGTTCGAGCGAAGGGATGGCGCTCGCCGCAACGGATTCGGAACGGGTGTTCGTCGTCACGCGAACCACAGCAAGGGATTGGCGCTCGCGCGCCCGTATCCGGCTTCTCCCATCAAGACGTCGAGCGTGAGACTGGCGAGATCGTCGGCCACCGCATCCACCTCCAGGTCCTTCTCCTGGTAGAAAATCTTACGATAGCTGTGGCAGGCATCGCAAGACTCGGCCTTGATCGCCTCGGACGCCCCTTCGAGGTGGTGGTAGGCCACCGAACGGGTGTCCTCGCAGTGGCTGCATTTGACGCGCACCATGTGCCACTCGCTCGCGCATAGACCGCAGTGCAGATAGCGCAGACCGTCGCTCGCCGCGCCCACGCGCACGACGCTTGCCACCGGCAGGCTGCCGCACACCGGGCAGACGCGCGAGGGCACCACAGCCGGCACCACCGCTTCCGGCAGACGGCTCGCCCGCTCGGTCCAATACACCTGCAGCGCCGCCATGAGGAAAGGCGCTGCGGCTACGTCCCCCGGTTCTTCCCCGGCAAGGAGCGCCTGGGCGAGCGCATCGAGCCGCTGCGGCTCGGCAGAGAGCGTTTGCTCGAGCCGCGCCACCGTCGCCCGCGGCGCATCCCCGAGCTCCTGACCGGACAGCGCCGCAAGCACCGCCCGCAGCGCCTCGCGCCAGCATCCTTCGAGCGGCCCCTCGCAGGGAAGGGGCGGCATGCCGTGCGTGTGCGCGAGCGAGAGCCGATTCTCGTCGGGCAAGGGCGCGGTGAACGCGCCGAGCGCCTCGTGCTGCGCCTGGGCGAGCCGCGCCATCAAGGCGAGATACTCGCCCAGGGAATTCCCCCCGGCCAGATGGCGCAGGCGCGCTGCGCGCTCGGCAAAGACTTCCCGTGAAGGAAGGCGCAGCCGTGGCAAGGCATTTCGCTCCAGCCCCTCGATCTCGCCGCGTGACAGAATGCGTTGCAAGCCGTTCTCCCTTTACTCGTTGGCACCCTTGACCATCTGCCGGAACCAGGCGCGATGGTGCCGCCAGGCCCAACCCCAAGTGACGTCGCCGCGCGTCATCGCGCGCACCGAACCCTTCACCCAGATGGCCGCGTAGATGTGCACGATGATGGACGTGATGGCGACGAAAGCGCACGCAGCGTGCACCAGCGCCGCTGCACGCACGACGCCGACGGGCAAAGAGAACCAGGCACGCCACAGGCCGATTCCCGAGAGCAGCAGACCGACGGCGCTCAGCACCAGCACATAGAAGAGCGCCTTCTGCAAGGCGTTGTAGCGCCCCACCTCGGGCAGATGCTCCTCGCGGTTGGCGAGCACGTCGGGGAAGTGCTTCAGCCACTGCGCATCCTTCGCCTCCCAGGCGTTGTGCCGCGCCAGACGCAGCGCGAGCACGGCGAAGCAGACGAAGAACACCACCCCGATGTACGGATGCAGCACCCGCGCCCAGTAGCCGCCGCCGAGCAGGTCCGAGAGGAAGAAGAACGCCGGATGATAGAACGCCAGCCCCGAGAGCGCGAGCAGGATGAAGGTGATCGCCACCACCCAGTGGTTGCTGCGCTCGCTGGCGCTGTAGCGCGGCAGAGTCCGCGGTCGTGTGGTCTCACTCATGGGACACCTCCTTCTCGGCGCGGTGCTCGTCCTCCTCGCTCGTCTCGGCCGGACCGACGCGCATGTAATGGAAAAAGCCCACCAGCGCGGCGAGCGCCATCGCCGCCATGCTCAAGGGCTTGGCCACCCCTTTCCACAGCGACACCGTGGGGCTGATCTGCGGGTCTTTCGGCAACCCACTGTAGAGGGTGGGTTGATCGGCATGGTGCAGCACGTACATCACATGCGTGCCGCCCACGCCGGCCGGATCGTAGAGCCCGGCGTTGGCGTAGCCGCGGGATTTGAGATCGGCGATGCGCGCCTGGGCGTGCTCCTTCATCTCTTCCTTGGTGCCGAACTCGATCGCCCCCGTGGGACAGGTCTTGACGCAGGCCGGCTCCTGTCCCACGGCGACACGGTCGGAACACAGGGTGCACTTGTACGCCTTGTGGTCCTTCTTCGAGAGGCGCGGCACGTTGAACGGGCAGCCCGTGACGCAGTAGCCGCAGCCGATACAGTTCTCCTCGTGAAAATCCACGATCCCGTTGGCGTACTGCACGATCGCCCCCGGCGAGGGGCAGGCCTTGAGGCAACCCGGATCTTCGCAGTGCATGCAGCCATCCTTACGGATGAGCCACTCGAGATCTCCTTGAGGGTTCTCGTATTCGGCAAAGCGCATCACCGTCCACGAATGCTCGGTGAGATCGGCCGGGTTGTCGTAGACGCCGACGTTGGTGCCGATCTCGTCGCGCAGGTCGTTCCACTCCATGCACGCCGTCTGGCACGCCTTGCAGCCGATGCACTTGGAGACGTCGATGAGCTTGGCCACCGCGCCCACGCTCGGCTCGCGCACCGAAGGGGTGGGCGAAGTGGTGGCGGAGCGCCGCTTGATGTCGAGAGATTGCAATGCCATGGCCGCGCTCCTATGCCTTTTCCACTTTCACCAGGAAGGACTTGAATTCCGGCGTCTGGATGTTGCCATCGCCCACCGAAGGCGTGAGCGTGTTCGCCAGGAACCCCGGCTTGGCGATACCCACGAACCCCCAGTGGATGGGAATGCCCACGTGGTGCACCGTCCTGCCCTCGATCGTCAGCGGCCGGATGCGCTTGGTCACCAGGGCGACCGCCTTGATGTAGCCGCGCTTGGACGAGACCTTGACGCGCTCGCCGTTGGCGATGCCCAGCTCTTTGGCCAAGGCCTCCCCGATCTCGACGAATTGCTCCGGCTGGACGATGGCGTTCAGACGCACGTTCTTCGTCCAGAAGTGGAAGTGCTCGGTGAGCCGGTAGGTGGTCGCCACGTGAGGGAATTCCTCCACCTTGCCCATGTCGGCCAGATCACGCGCGAACACCCGCGCCGCCGGGTTGCTGGTGGCCGCCGGCGTTTTCGGATGCAGCGGGTTGTAGCCGAGCGGCGTCTCGAACGGCTCGTAGTGCTCGGGGAACGGGCCCTCGGTCATGCCGGCGCGGGCGAAGAAACGCGCCACCCCTTCCGGATTCATGATGAAGGGGCCCATCCCGGAGTCGGGCGGCTCGTCGACCTTGAAATCCGGCACGTCCGCTCCGGCCCACGCCTTGCCGTTCCAGTAGATGAGCTTGCGCTGCGGATCGAACGGTCGGCCCTGCAGGTCGGCGCTCGCCCGGTTGTAGAGGATGCGCCGGTTCGCCGGCCAGGCCCAGGACCAGCCGAGCGTCTGGCCGATACCGGTGGGGTCGCTGTTGTCGCGCCGCGCCATCAGGTTGCCCGTCGGCCCCCAGCTGCCCGAGAAGATCCAGCAGCCGCAGGCGGTGCTGCCGTCATCGCGCAGCTCCGCGAAGCCGGCGAGCTGCTCGCCGGCGCGGCGCACGATTCTCGCCGGATCCTTGGGATCGGGCAGGTCGACCAGCGCCTTGCCGGAGTACTCCTTGGCGAGCTCTTCGGGCGTGGGGTTCGCCTCGTTGGCGTAGGGCCACCAAAGGTCGAGGATGGGCGCCGGGAAAGCGCCGCCCTCGCGGCGGTAGCGCTCGCGGATGCGCAGGAAGAGCTCGGCCATGATCTCGATGTCGCTGCGCGCCTCGCCCGGCGGTTCAGCCCCCTTCCAGTGCCATTGCAGCCAGCGCCCGGAATTGACGAGCGAGCCGTCTTCCTCGGCAAAACAGGTCGTGGGCAGCCGGAACACCTCGGTCTGGATCTGCGACGGATCGACGGGGTTCGATTCGCCGGCGTTGCGCCAGAATTCCGAGGTCTCGGTGGCGAGCGGATCCATCACCACCAGGTACTTGAGCTTGGCGAGCCCCTCCAGCACCTTGGCCTTGTTCGGCGCTGCCGCCAGCGGGTTGAACCCCTGGCAGATATAGCCGTTCATCTTGCCCTGCGCCATGAGCTCGACGACCTGCAGCAGGTCGTAGAGCTTGTCGAGCTTGGGCAGATAGTCGTAGGCCCAGTTGTTCTCGGCCGTGGCGGCCTTGCCCCACCAGGCCTTCATGAGGCTCACGAAGAACTTGGGATAGTTCTGCCAGTAGCTCATCTGGTTGGGGCGCAGCGGCTTGAGCGTGCGCGCGGCCAGATACTGGGGCAGATCCTGCTCGGCTTCGTTGGGCAGCGTGAGATAGCCCGGCAGGAGGTTGGACATCAACCCCAGGTCGGTGAGCCCCTGGATGTTGGAGTGTCCGCGCAGGGCGTTGATGCCGCCGCCGGGCATGCCGATGTTGCCCAGGAGCAGCTGCATCATGGCCGCGGTGCGGATGATCTGCGCCCCGATCGAGTGCTGCGCCCAACCGAGCGCGTAGAGAATGGTGGCAACGCGGTTGGCCGGCGCGGTGGAGGCGAGCATCTCGCAGATCTGCAGGAACTTCGCCTGCGGCGTGCCGCAGACGCGTTCGACCGTCTCCGGCGTGTAGCGCGCATAGTGCTGCTTCATGAGCTGATAGACGCAGCGCGGGTGCTGCAAGGTGGGATCGGTCTTGACGTAGCCGTCCTCGCCGCGCTCGTAGTCCCAGCTCGACTTGTCGTAGCGACGTTTCTCGGCGTCGTAGCCGGAGAAGAGACCGTTCTCGAACGAGAAGTCTTCCCGCACGATGAACGACAGATCGGTGTAGTTGCGCACGTATTCGTGCTGGATCTGGTCTTTCTCCAGCAGATAGCGGATCACCCCGCCCAGGAAGACGATGTCGGTGCCGGTGCGGATCGGCGCATAGACGTCGGCCACCGAGGCCGAACGCGTGAAGCGCGGATCGACGACGATGAGCTTGGCGCCGCGGTGCGCCTTGGCTTCGGTCACCCATTTGAAACCGCAAGGGTGCGCCTCGGCGGCGTTGCCGCCCATGATGAGGATGATGTCGGCGTTCTTGATGTCGACCCAGTGGTTCGTCATCGCACCACGGCCGAACGTCGGGGCAAGACCTGCCACCGTCGGGCCGTGTCAGACACGCGCCTGGTTGTCGAACGCGAGCATCCCCAGACTGCGCACGATCTTGTGCGTCAGATAGGCGGTTTCGTTGCTGGAGGCCGAAGCTGCGAGCATGCCGGTGGTGAGCCAGCGGTTGACGGTCTTGCCCTCGGCGGTCTTCTCGACGAAATTGGCGTCGCGGTCGGCTTTCATCAGCGCGGCGATGCGATCGAGCGCCTCGTCCCAGGAGATCGTCTGCCATTTGTCTGAACCCGGCGCACGGTACTGCGGCTGCTTGAGCCGGTTCGGGCTGTGGATGAAATCGATGAGCGAGGCGCCCTTCGGGCACAGCGTGCCGCGATTGACCGGATGGTCGGCATCGCCCTCGATGTGCACGATGGTGGTCTTGACGTTTTTCGCGCCATCGCCCAGCCCGTACATCAGGATCCCGCACCCCACCGAGCAGTAGGGACAGGTATTGCGCGTCTCGGTCATGCGCGCGAGCTTGTATTGGCGCACCTCGGCCAGAGCCGCTTCCGGCGCCAGGCCCAACGCCGCCATGCTCGAGCCCGAGAGCATGGCAGCGGTGACCTTGAAGAACTGCCTTCGGTTCATCCCGTTCATGGGTCTCCCCTGGGGTTTTTCGTTTCTACCTCGGCAAAGCGACACCGAAAACGGCCTCGCTCCACCCCCTGTACGGCCTGCGGCGGCCCCGCCTTCATGCACGAGGCGGCCGAGGACGATCATCCTTCCAGACGGACATCGCATCCATCGGGTCGATGGTTCGATTTGTAAGACAAGGTTTGATGCAAGTCAACCTCGCAGTGCACAAGCGTTTCCCTGCCGGCGATTTTCGCACACCCGAAGCGCTGCGCCCGTCGTCTCGTCTATACTGAACCATGATCGGCTCTGTGGCGTCCAGACCTCATGAAAGCGATGCTCCTCACCCGTCCCGGCGCGACGCTCGAATGCGTCGAACTCCCTTCCCCTCGGCCCGGCCCCGGCGAGATCCGGCTGAAAGTGCTCGCCTGCGCCGTGTGCCGCACCGACCTGCACGTGATCGACGGTGAGCTGCCCCACCCCAAGCTGCCGCTCGTACTCGGCCACGAAATCGTCGGACGCGTACTCGAAGTGGGCGAAGGCGTGACGCGCTTTCGCGTGGGCGATCGCGTGGGTGTGCCCTGGCTCGGCGGGGCCTGCGGTACGTGCCGCTACTGCCGGCGCGGGCAGGAGAACCTGTGCGAATCGGCCATCTTCACCGGCTACACGCGCGACGGCGGCTTTGCCGAGGAGACGCTGGCCGACGCCCGCTTCTGCTTTCCCATCCCCGGGCGCTACGGCGACGCCGAGGCCACGCCCTTGCTGTGCGCCGGACTCATCGGCTGGCGTACCTACGCCAAGGCGGGCGCGAACCTCGAACGCGTCGGCATCTACGGCTTCGGCGCCGCGGCGCACCTCATCGCCCAGGTGGCCATACACCAAGGCAAGCGCATCTACGCTTTCACGCGCCCGGGGGACGTCGCCGCCCAGGAATTCGCCCGGCGCCTGGGTGCCTGCTGGGCGGGCGGTTCGGACGAACCGCCGCCCGAGCCGCTCGATGCCGCACTCATCTTCGCCCCCGTGGGCGAGCTCGTGCCGCAGGCGCTGCGCGCCACCGACAAAGGCGGCACGGTGGTGTGCGGCGGCATCCACATGAGCGACATTCCCTCCTTCCCCTACCGCTGGCTGTGGGAAGAGCGAACGCTCACCTCGGTGGCCAACCTCACGCGCGCCGACGGCGAAGCCTTCATGAAGCTCGCCGCCGAGGTGCCGCTACATCCGGCCGTCACCTGCTACCCCCTCACGGCGGCCAACGAGGCCATCGCCGACCTGCGCGCGGGCCGCGTGAACGGCGCGGCGGTGCTCATTCCGTAACCAGGCGATCCGCCCGGCTATAGACGGTCGCCCCTTCGCCGCGCACGAACCCCAACAAGGTGATGCCTGCCTCCTCGGCCAGACGCACTGCCAGGGCCGTGGGCGCCGACACCGCCGCGAGCACGCCGATGCCGGCCACCGCCGTCTTCTGCACCAGTTCGAAACTCGCCCGGCTCGACATGAGCGCCATCGCCACCGCCCCCGTGCGCAGCAGCCCGGCGCGCGCCGCGGCCCCGATCGCCTTGTCGAGCGCGTTGTGCCGTCCCACGTCTTCGCGCACCAGCAGGAGCGAGCCGTCGGCCGCGGCGAGCGCCGCCGCGTGCGTGGCGCCGGTGGCCTCATGCAACGGCTGCCGCGCGCGCAAGGAGCGCATCGCCCCGAGTACGGCCGCAAGCGGCACCCCCCCACCCTGCGGCACGCCCGGCACGGGGCGCACTGCTTCGGCGAGCGACTCGATGCCGCACAGGCCGCATCCCGTGCGCCCGCTCAAGGCGCGCCGCCTCGCCTTGAGGCGCGCGAAGCGCTCGCTGGCGACTTCGATCCGCACGATCACCCCCACTTCGCCGGATGCGAGTTCGAGATCATAAATTTCGGCTGGACCCTCGACGATCCCCTCGGTGAGCGAAAACCCCAGGGCGAAGTCCTCCAGATCGGCGGGCGTGGCGAGCATCGTCGCATAGGCGATGCCGTTGTATTCGAGCGCCACCGGTGTCTCCTCGGCGAGCACGTCTTCTTCGGGCAAGGGCTCGAGGCGCGACGTGCGCACGCGCAATACCACCTTGTGGATCCGGGGCTGCCCTTTCGCACTGCACTCGTCATTTACTGACATCATCTTCAGCCCTCTTCCCTCGCCCTTTGCCGAACCAGAACGCCGCCTTCTTCTGCGCCCTGCGGCAGCTATCGTCTACAATGCGCAGACAAGCAAAAATATCTTCAAACATTTTTCATCATCAGCGCAACAGGAGGAGTTCCCATGTCCTACGTCGTCAAGGTGGTCTTCGGGCCCGACCGCGAGTATGAGTTCTACACCAACGCCGAGGCGGTCGAAGCGCTCGATCGCAACGTCGCCCGCGACTGGTTGGTGCGGGAAATGGAAGCGCTCGAGTGCGACGCCCCCAATCCCATGGGCAAGGTGCTCGTAGTCGATCTGATCCTCAACCTGGCCAAATGCGCCGGAGAGGCGCGCTTTGCCGAGGGCGGCGAATGGGCCCAGGCCTTCGCCCAGGTGGTGGCGCGCCTGCTCGATCGGCCGGTGGCACGCATCGACGTCGAGAATTTCACCGTCGGCTGAACTTTCCCCCTGGGCCGCAGGAATGCGGGCGAGCCTCCGTTCCCGCCCTGCGGCCTCCGGCCTCAAGCGCGCCGGCCGATGCGGGCGATCGCCAGCGCCGCAAGGAAATTGAGGTCTTCCTGTACCGGTCGGCCCTGATCGTCGAAGCCGCGCCATTCGCGCACCTCGATGTCGAGCAACCCACACAGCGTGGTGAAATCGGCCACGGTGAAGAAGCGTACGTTGGGCGTGTTGAACCACTGGTGCGGCAGGCTCTCCGAGACGGGCATGTGCCCCTCGAGGATGCTCTTCCTGTGCTTCCAGAAGGCGAAGTTGGGGAAACTCACGATCGCCTCGTGCCCCACGCGCAGCATCTCCTGCAAGATGCCCTGCGTGTTGTGCATCGCCTGCAGCGCCTGGCTCATGATGACGTGGTCGAAATGCCCGTCCTGCAGGTCGGCGAGCCCCTCGTCGAGGTCGCTCTGGATCACGTTGATGCCGCGCTCGATGCAGGCGACGATGCGCGCCGGATCGTTTTCGATGCCGTAACCCACCACCCCCTTGGTGTCGATGAGGTGGCGCAGCAGCACCCCGTCGCCACACCCCAGGTCGAGCACGCGCTCGCCCGGGGCGATCCATTCGGTGAGCGCCACGAGGTCGGGGCGCAGGGTCGGCGCACGGCGCCCGTGTTCGCGGTCGGAAGTCGCCATGGTCACACCTCGATCCGGTTGAAGTAGGCGCGCAGCACCGCGTGGTAGCGCGGGTGCTCCAGCAGGAAGGAATCGTGCCCGGCCTTGCTGTCGATCTCGGCGTAGCACACGTCTTTCTCCGAGTGCACCAGCGCCGAGACGATCTCGCGGCTGCGCGCCGGCGAGAAGCGCCAGTCGGTGGTGAAGGCCACCACGAGGAAAGCCGCCTCGGCGCGCGCGAAGGCCGCCGCCAGATCCCCGCCATAGTCGGCCGCCGGATCGTAGTAGTCCAGCGCCCGGGTAGTGAGGAGGTACGTGTTCGCATCGAAGAAGCGCGCGAACTTGTCCCCCTGGTAGCGCAGATAGGACTCGATCTCGAACTCGATGTCGTAGGAGTAGCGCATGATGCCGTGGCGCAATGCCCGGCCGAATTTCTCGGCCATGGCGTCGTCCGATAAATAGGTGATGTGCCCGATCATGCGCGCCAGCCTCAGCCCCTGCTTGGGCACCACGCCGTGCTCATAGTAATTGCCGCCGTGGAAATCCGGGTCCGACAGGATGGCCTGGCGCGCCACCTCGTTGAAGGCGATGTTCTGCGCCGAGAGCTTGGGCGCGGTGGCGATCGCCAGTACGTGACGCACGCGCTCGGGATACTGCAGCGACCAGGAGAGCGCCTGCATCCCGCCGAGCGAGCCGCCGATCACCGCGGCGAAGCGTTCGATGCCCAGCCGATCGGCGAGCCGCGCCTGGGCGTTGACCCAATCCTCCACCGTCACGAAAGGAAAATCCGCCCCCCAGGGCCTACCGGTGACCGGATTGATCGACACGGGCCCGGTCGAGCCGAAACAACCGCCAAGGTTGTTCACCCCGATCACGAAGAATTTCTCGGTATCGAGCGGCTTGCCCGGCCCGACGAGATTGTCCCACCAGCCGACGTTGTGCGGATCGTCCCGATAGACCCCGGCGACGTGGTGCGAACCCGACAGCGCATGGCACACGAGCACGGCGTTGTTGCGTGCGGCGTTCAGTGTCCCGTAGGTCTCGTAGACCAGATCGTACTGCGGCAGAACCCGCCCAGCCTTGAGCGGCAGCGGCTCGTCGAAATGCGCTTTTTGCGCTTCGACGAAGCCGACGGAACGAGGATGCGTCATGCGGCGGCTCCCAAAAACGAAAAAGCCCGGCGACATGCGGGCGCCGGGCGCTCCCGCTTTAGCTGCATTTGTAAGGCGCCCGCAAGCTGAGGCTCAAATCGGCGCCATGCTGTTTAACCATAGCGCGCCCACCCAGGGATGTCAAGGCGAGCTGGCATCGCAAAGACCATGACGCCGACAGGATTGATCTTGGAACAAAAGGATCGTTATAATGGCTTAAATTAGTTAGCCAATAATGACGATGAACACGACCGACCACTTCGGCGTTCTCCTGCATGAGGTCGCCCGCTCCTGGCGAACCGAGCTCGACCGGCGACTGCGCCATCTTGGCCTGTCGCAGTCGCAATGGCTGGTGCTGATCAAGTTGCCCGAAGAAGGGCTCACGCAGACCGCGCTCGCGCGCAAAGTGGGAATCGAAGGCTCGACCCTCGTGCGCCTGCTCGACCGCCTGCAGGCCAACGGCTGGATCGAACGCCGCGACGTCCCCGGCGATCGGCGCGCCAAACGCGTCGTCCCCACCGCCAAGGCCAAGACGCTGCAACACGAAGTCACCGTGATCGCCCAGGCGCTGCGCGAGCGGCTGCTCGCCGGCATCGATCCTGCGCGCGTGGCCATCGCCGCTGAAGTCCTATCGCAGCTACGCCAAAAACTCGAGAACCTCCATGATTGACCGCGTCAAGAACGTCAAGTCCACCCTCGCCGCCCATCCCAGGATCCGCCGCGCATCCATCCTCCTTGCATCGCTCGCGCTCATCGCCTGGATCGGCAGCATCGTCCACTACCGCCTCACCCACGTCGAAGAGATCGACGCCCGCGTAGCCACCGAAATGATCACCATCGCCCCGCGCCTCCCAGGCTGGCTGGTCGAACGCCCAGTGATGGAGGGGGATCGCATCCAGAAAGGGCAGACCCTGGCGGTACTCTACCGCGATCCCTCCCGCCTGCAGGCGCAGTCCCAGGAGGCGGCGCTCGGAGCCGCCGAGAAGGAAATCGAGCGGCTGGAACACCTCCTCGCCGAGCAGCGCGCCTCTACCCAAGCCGCCGTCATGGAAGCC
Organism: Tepidiphilus succinatimandens; assembly: GCF_006503695.1. GTDB lineage: Bacteria > Pseudomonadota > Gammaproteobacteria > Burkholderiales > Rhodocyclaceae > Tepidiphilus > Tepidiphilus succinatimandens. Next base: position 42,306 of record NZ_SBIK01000010.1, on the reverse strand, counting down.
GAGAGCGGCGTGAAGACGGCCGAAGAAGCCCTCAAGGCGGCGCAGATCCAGCGCGCCAACGCCGAGAGCGACTACCGGCGCAGCGCCGCGCTGGTGAAATTGCACGCCGTGCCCGAGCAAGAGGCCGAGCATGCCGAAAACGCCTACAAGGTCGCCAAGCAGAACGAGGCCAGCGCCCAGGCCAACCTCGAAGCCGCCAAGGCCCGACTGGCGCGGGCGCGTGCCGATGCCCGACTCGGCTCGCTCGAACGCCAGCTCGAACAGGCCAGAGTGCATCGCGACCAGGTGCTGGCCGAGCGCGACCTCGCCCGGCTTAACCTTGAAGACCTCACCCTCACCGCCCCCATCGACGGCGTGGTCGACCGCACGTTTTCCAACGAAGGCGACTACGTCTCCGCCAGCCAGCGCGTGATGCTCATTCACGATCCCGAGGCCGTCTGGGTCGAAGCCAACATCAAGGAGACCAAGATCGCCGACGTGCGCCCGGGGCAGCCGGTGGAAGTAACGATCGACGGCATTCCCGGCCGGGTTTTCCACGGCGAAGTCTGGCTGATCGGCAACGCCGCCACCAGCACCTTTCAGCTCTTGCCCAATCCCAACCCTTCCGGCAACTTCACCAAGATCACCCAGCGCATCCCGGTGCGCATCCGCGTGAAGCAGGAAGACGGGCTCCTCAAACCCGGCATGATGGCCGTGGTGTCGATCGATGTCCGCCACTGACGAACTCTCCGGTTTCTTCGAGCGCTTTGGATCGGCCTATCGCTGGTTCGTCATCACGACGACGCTCATGGGCACGATCACGGTCGTGCTCTCTTCGACCATCGTGAACGTGGCGTTGCCCGACATCATGGGCGCCTTCGGCATCGGCCAGGACCAGGCGCAATGGATGTCGACCGGGTTCCTCGCGGCGATGACGGCCTCCATGCTCGTCAACGCCTGGCTCAACGACGCCATCGGCATCCGGGCCACCTTCGTCGGCTCCATGGCCCTTTTTGCCGCCGCCTCGGTGCTCGGAGGGCTCGCGCCCAACGAGAACGTGCTCACCTTCGCCCGCGTCGCCCAGGGGATCGCCGCCGGCATCATCCAGCCGCTGGCGATGATCATGATCTTTCGCGTCTTTCCGCCCGAGGAACGCGGCACCGCCATGGGCATCTACGGCATCGGCGTGGTGCTCGCGCCGGCGGTCGGCCCGGTGCTGGGTGGCTGGCTCATCGACAACTACGACTGGCGCTACGTCTTCTACATGGGGCTGCCCACCTCCTTTCTCGGCATGCTGCTGGGTACCATCTTCCTGCCTACGCGGTTGAGCGGCGGCAAACGGCGCCGTTTCGATTCCTTCGGATTCGTGCTGCTCGCCGCCTTCCTCGTCACTTCGCTCTACGCGCTCGCCAACGGGCAGCGCGAGGGGTGGAATTCGGACATCATCGTCGGCACAGGGGCACTGAGCCTTGCCCTCTTCCTCTCCTTCATCGTCTGGCTCGCGCGCCGCGCCGAGCCCTTGGTGAGCCTGCGCGTGTTCGCCTTTCGTCGCTACAGCGCCGCCTCGCTCGTCGCTTTTCTCTATGGGGCGGGGCTGTACGGCTCGACCTACCTCATCCCACTCTTCCTGCAGACCGTGCAGGGCTATACGCCGACGCGCTCGGGGCTGTTGCTGATGCCGGCAGGACTCGTCCTCGGCCTCGTTTTTCCCATCGCCGGGCGACTCACCGACCGGCTGCCCGCCTATCTGCTGGTCTGCGCCGGCCTTTTCCTCTTCGGACTCTCGAACCTACTCCTCTACGAGATCGACGTCGACATCCCTTTCTGGGACATGGCGCTGATGGTGCTGCTGGGGCGCATCGGGCTCGGCGTGATGATGCCGGCCCTGAACGCCGGGGCGCTCTCGGCGCTCCCTGCCGAACTGCTCGCCCAGGGGACGGGGACGATCAACTTCATGCGCCAGCTCGGCGGCGCGTTCGGCGTGAGCCTGCTGTCGGCCGCCGTGGAGATCCGTTTCGCTTTCCATTCCGCAGCGCTCACCGCCACGCAGACCGAGGCCAACAGCACGACGATGTACGTGATCCAGCTGATCGAACAAATCAACGCGATGGCCGGCGTGCCCGCTGCGTACGTCTACCAGATGGGGGGCGCCTTGAATTTTCTCGACAAGGTGCTCGCGGCCAAAGCCCAGAGCATGGCCTACAGCGACGGTTTCGCCATCGTCGGCATCGTGTTCCTGCTGTCACTGCTGCCGGGCTATTTGATGAAAGGGCGCCGCTGAAACGGCGATGCAACGCCGCACCGGCTACACTGAACGTCAGGCCACATCAGGAGGCATCATGACTTACCGTACCATCGTGTTCGCCTACGACGGCAGCGCCGAAGGGCAGGCGGCCTTGGCCGAAGGCATCGAGCTCGCCAGACTCGTGGGGGCGCGCTGCCACCTGCTCGCCGTGATGGCGGTGCCACGGGAAGCCAAGTATGCGCAAGTAGTGGTGCCCGAAGACTGCCTCGACGAAGATTGCGCCCGCACCCGCCGCATCCTCCAGGAAGGCATCGAGCGCTTCAAGGACGCCGGGCTGGAGGTCGATGGCGTCATCCGCGTGGGCGAGGCGGCGCCGGTGATCGGAGAATATGCTTCAGAGGTCGAGGCGGATCTGGTCGTCGTCGGTCACCGCCGGCGGGGGCCGCTCGATCGCTGGTGGCACGGCTCGGTCGGGCACTCGCTGCTCGACTCCCTGCCCTGCAGCCTACTCGTGGCCATGCCGCGATCAGAAGAGGCGAACGGCTAGCGCAACAGGGCAGCGAGCGCCTGCGCGATCAGCGGCGCCACGCTCACGGCGTTCGTGGGATGCGCGATGGTGTCGGTGCTCCAGATCGCTCCGGCACCGGCCGCGCGCACCGTCTCCAGGGCATCTTCGACGAAAAGGGCGTGGGTCACCGCCACGTCTACCGTCGCCGCCCCCGCCGAGCGCAGAGCCCGCACGGCCTGAGCGAGCGTGCGCCCGGTGCTCGCCACGTCGTCGAGCACCACCGCCGCCCGGCCGCGCACGTTCAGCCCCTCGGGCAGGGTCACCGCCACATCCCGGTCGCCGCGCCGTTCCTTTCGCCCCACGGCGTATTCCAAGCCCGAGGCGTGCGCCGCCGCCTCCACCCAGGCGCGCGACTCCTCGTCGGGGCCGACGAGGAGCGGCCGCCCCCGCTCACGCGCCGCGAGTTCGCCCAGCAGCGGCGCGGCGCACAAGGCGAGCGCCGGCGTCACCGGAACGGCCTCGTCGAGCCGGGCGATGCGGTGCAGGTGCGGATCGACGGTGACGAGCGCCTCGACGCAGGAGGCGACGAAGCGCCCCACCACGAAAGCACTCGCCACTTCGCCCGGGGCAAACGCCTTGTCCTGCCGCAGATAGGGGAAATAGGGCGCCACCAGCACGATGCGCCGCACGCCGGCTTCGTGCAGACCGGCACTGGCGAGCAGCAGTTCGACGAGCTTCTCGTTGGGACGATCGAGCCCGCGCAGCAGCACCACCTTCTCCGGTAGCCGCTCGGGCAGGCGCAACTTGATCTCCCCGTCGGGGAAACGGTGACGCTCGATCGGCGCCGCTTCCAAGCCGGTCGCTGCGGCCAGCCGCCGGGCGAAACCCTCTTCCTCGGGGAAAAAGAGCAGCATCAGAACTCCGTATAGACTTCGACGATGTCGGAGGCGATTCCGATGCGGTAGCCCGTGGCCCGTTCGCAGCTGCGCCGCGCGAATACCAGATCGGCCGGATACTGGGCATAAACTCGATAGAGAGGTTCGCCCTGAGTGACCGGATCGCCCAGTTTCTTGAAGAGATCCACGCCCGCGCCCTTGACCTTGGGCGCGCCGGCCTGGCGGGCGATCTGCGCCAGATGCAGGTTGTCGATGTCGACCACGACGCCGTCGGCGGGCGCAGTCACCTCGAACCATTGCGAGGCCAGCGGCGGAGCGTGATGATCGAAGGGTTTTTCCCCCTGCGCCTTGATGATGGCGCGCATCTTGGCAAGCGCCCGACCCGAGTCGAGGATGTCGCGGGCGATGGCGAACCCTTCGCCGCCGCGCACGTCCGGGTCGAACTCGATCACCCGGCCGGCGAGCCGCAGCGCTTTCTGGCGCAGATCGATGGGTGCGAGCGGGTCATTCTCCAGCACGCGCATCACGTCGCGCGCCTCCAGCACCGGCCCGATGCCGAATCCCACCGGCTGGCGCCCGTCGGTGATGACCACGTCGATCACCAGCCCCAGGCGGCGCGCCACGTACTCGAACAGCTTGCGCAGTTGCAGCGCCTCACGCATCGAGCGCACCTTGGCCGTCGGCCCCAATGGGATGTCGAGCACGAGGTGCGTCGAGCCCGCTGCCACTTTCTTTGAGAGAATGGAAGCCACCATCTGCCCCGGGGCATCGATCGCCAGGGGCCGTTCCACCGAGATGAGCACGTCGTCGGCCGGGGACAGATCCGCCGTTCCGCCCCAGGCGAGACAGCCGCGCAGCTGGCGCACGATCTGCTCCATCTTCTCGAACGGCAGCTCGACTTCGGCGAGCACCTCCATGGTGTCGGCGGTACCAGCCGGCGAGGTGATGGCGCGCGAAGACGTCTTGGGGCAGAGCATTCCATGCGCCGCCACGATGGGCACCACCAGCATGGAAGTGCGGTTGCCGGGGATGCCGCCGATGCAGTGCTTGTCGACCACCGGGCGCTCGTGCCAGTCGAGCCGCCGTCCGACTTTCGTCATAGCGTCGGTGAGGAAATACACCTCCTCGCGGTCGAGCTCGTTGTGGTGCGTAGCCACCACGAAGGCAGTGAGCTCGATCTTGGAATAATGCCGCTCGGCGATGTCGCGCACGATGCCCAAGAATTCTTGGGGACGCAGGCGCTCGCCGGCGAGCTTGCGCCGCAAGGCGCCCATGGATTCCGGCGGCTCGGCCTGCGCCACCGTCACCTGCGCCCCCTCGGGCAAGCCCAGCTGGGCGAAGGCCTCGAGCGAGAGCCCGATCTCGTCCACACCCACCAGGCGATCATCGTCGACCACATTGAGCGTGGCGAGGACGTGCCGCTCGCCGTCCTGCCCCACCTCGATCTTCGCCAGCGCCTGGAACCCCTCCGCGCGCACCACCGAACACTCGCGGTGCAGATAGGCGACGTTCTCGCGGTAGGTGTCGATGGCCACGCGGCGCAGCGCCAAACGCACCGCATTCTCGGTCATCGATGGGTCACTGTTTTCAGCCATCTTCTTTCCTCCTCTGGCGGCGCAATCCCTGTGAGGCGCGGCAAGGGCTATCCTACAATGAAAACGACCGTTACCGCCGAAAGAGGAGTCGGACATATGGACAAACGCCGCGAAACCGACACGCTGGGAGAAGTCTGGGTCCCGGCCGACCGCTACTGGGGCGCGCAGACGCAGCGCTCGCTAGAGCATTTCCCCATCGGCGTGAAGAACCACCGCATGCCGCTGCCCGTCATCCGCGCCTTCGGCATCCTCAAGAAAGCGGCAGCGCAGGCCAATGCCGAGCTGGGGGAATTGCCGCGGGATCTGGCCGAGCTCATCGTGCGCGCTGCCCAGGAAGTGATCGAAGGAAAGCTCGACGAGCACTTCCCCCTCGTCGTCTTCCAGACCGGCAGCGGCACGCACAGCAACATGAACGCCAACGAAGTCATCGCCAACCGCGCCAACGAGCTCGCCGGCCAGCCCTTGGGAAGTAAATCCCCGGTGCATCCCAACGATCACGTCAACCGCGGCCAGTCCTCGAACGACACCTTCCCCACGGCGATGTACGTGGCCACGGTGCTCGAACTGCGCCGCCACCTCTATCCGGCGGTGGAGACGCTGCGCGATACGCTGGCGCGCAAGGCCGAGGAATACGCCGAACTCGTCAAGACCGGACGCACCCACCTCATGGACGCCGCCCCCATCACCCTGGGGCAGGAGATCGGCTCCTGGGTGGCGCAGATCGAGGACGCCCTCGCCTTCCTGCGCCTGGCCGAAGAGGGCTTGCACGAGTTGGCCATCGGCGGCACGGCCGTGGGCACCGGGCTCAACGCCCATCCGCACTTCGGGGAAGTATGCGCCGAATACATCGCGCGCGAGACAGGCCTTCCCTTTCGCAGCGCGCGCAACCGCTTCGCTGCGCTCGCCGCGCACGACGCGCTGGTCAACGTCTCGGCGGCCCTGCGCACCCTCGCCAATGCGCTCTTCAAGATGGCCAACGACGTGCGCTGGCTCGCCTCGGGGCCGGATGCAGGCATCGGCGAGCTGATCCTGCCGGCCAACGAGCCCGGTAGCTCCATCATGCCGGGCAAGGTCAATCCCACCCAGTGCGAGGCGCTCACCATGGTGTGCGTGCGCGTCTTCGCCAACGACACGGCCATCGCCTTTGCCGGCAACCAGGGCAACTTCCAGCTCAACGTCTATAAACCCCTCATGGCGCACGCGGCGCTCGAGAGCATCGAACTGCTGTCGCAGTCCATCCTCGCCTTCGAGCGCTACTGCGCCCGCGACATGCAGCCCAACCGCGAGCGCATCCGCGAGCACCTCGAACGCAATCTCATGCTGGTCACGGCGCTCAACCCCCACATCGGCTACGACAAGGCCGCCGCCATCGCCAAGAAAGCCGCGGCCGAGCGCAAGACGCTCAAGCAGGCGGCCGTCGAGCTGGGATACCTCACGGCCGAAGAGTTCGACCGCTGGGTCGATCCGCTCGCCATGACGCGGCCGGGCATGCACTGAACCGGAGATCCGCGGAGGAAACGCTATGAGTCAAGACGACGGCATCACCTTCCACCCCGACGGCAGCATACCCCAGCACGGCGAAGTCTTCGTCTTCGGCGCCAACCTCGCCGGCCGGCACGGCGGAGGCGCCGCGGCCGAGGCGGTACGCCGCTTCGGCGCCCAAATGGGCGTAGGCTGGGGCTACATGGGCACCCCGCCGCGACATTCCTTCGCCATCCCCACGCTCGACGAGCACTTCCAGGTGCTGCCGCTCGAAGAGATCGAGCGCTACGTCGAGCGCTTCATCCAGTTCGTCGCCGAGCATCCGCAGCTGCGTTTCTTCATCACCCGCGTCGGTTGCGGCATCGCCGGCTACCGCGACGAGCAGATCGCCCCGCTCTTTAGGCCGCTCGTCGCCATTGGGCGCTGCTCCTTTGCCAAGCAATGGCGGCCGTACCTGCTCGAAGGGTGAAGGAAGGGTCAGCCGGCGTCTAGCCGCTCCAGCACCTGCCGCGCCGTCTCGCTCGCCTGCGCACGCTCTTGCGCGTCGAGCGCGGTCAGCGCCTGGCGCAGCCAGGGGTGCCAGAATCGCCGCAGATGCTCGAGCACGGTGGCCACCGGGTCCGGCTCGGCGCGGCAATTGGCACAGACGCGCTCGAGCATCGCGAGCAGGCGCGCCCGGTAAGCCGCAGAAGGCACGGCCACAGCCTCGGATCGGAGGTTTTCGGCCGGATTCACGCCGAAGCTCCTGCGACACGCTCGACCCGAACCGCCACGACCTTGTATTCCGGACAGTTGGTGGCCCAGTCCGAACCATCGGTCACCAAGACGTTGGTCTTCGAGGCGGGAAAATGGAAGGTGGTGAAGACCATCCCGGGCCGTACCCGTTCGCTTACCCTGGCGCGCAGACGGGTCTGCCCCATCCGGCTTTCGATGCACACTTCGTCTCCCTCGGAGATGCCGCGCGCCTCCGCGTCCTGGGGGTGGATCTCCAGCACGTCTGCGCTGCACCACACCCCATTGGCCGTGCGTCGGGTCTGGGTGCCGACGTTGTACTGCGCCAGCACACGGCCGGTGGTGAGAAGCAGTTCCCGCCGCCCGTCGGGCCGCTCGCTCGTGGGAACGTATTCGGTGAGCACGAAACTGCCTTCGCCGCGCACGAACCGCTCTCGATGCATCAGCGGCGTGCCGTGCGGCGCTTCTTCGTTGCAGGGCCACTGGACGCTACCCAGCCGTTCGAGCAGCGCGTAACTCACCCCGGAGAATTGCGGCGTGAGGCGCGCGATCTCGTCCATGATCTCGGAGGGGTGGGAATAGGCCATGGAATGCCCCATGGCCTGCGCCAGCCGCTGCGTGATCTCCCAGTCCTCGAGTCCCGCCAAAGGCGGGATGGCGCGGCGCACCCGCGAGATGCGCCGTTCGGCGTTGGTGAAGGTGCCGTCCTTCTCGAGAAAGGAAGCACCGGGCAAGAACACGTGTGCATAGCGGGCCGTCTCGTTGAGGAAGAGATCCTGCACCACGACGCATTCCATCGCCTCGAGGGCGGCATGCACGTGCTCGAGATCCGGTTCGGACTGCGCCAGGTCCTCGCCCTGGATGTAGATCCCCTTGAAACGCCCTTCGCGCGCCTCGGCGAGCATGTGCGGCAGGCGCAGCCCCGGCTCCGGGGAAATCGTCACCCCCCAATGAGCCTCGAACGCAGCCCGGGCGACGGGATCGGACACATGCCGATATCCAGGCAACTCATGGGGGAAAGCCCCCATGTCGCAGGCCCCCTGCACGTTGTTCTGCCCCCTGAGCGGATTGACCCCCACTCCGGGGCGGCCGATGTTGCCGGTAGCCATGGCCAGGTTGGCGATGGCCATCACCGTCGTGGCCCCCTGGCTGTGTTCGGTCACGCCCAGGCCGTAGTAGATGGCGGCGTTGTCGGCGCTGGCATAGCGCCGGGCGGCGGCGCGAACCTGCTCGGCCGCCACGCCCGTTTCGGCCTCGACGGCCTCGGGGGCATGGCGAGGATCGGCGATGAAGGCGCGCCACCGGGCGAAGGAGTCGGCCTCGCAGCGTTGCGCCACGAAGGATTCGTCGACCAGACCCTCGGTGACGATCACGTGCGCCATGGCATTGAGTAGGGCCACGTTCGTTCCAGGGCGCAGCGCCAGGTGGTACTCGGCGCGCACGTGGGGGCCATGCACCAGGCCGGTAGTGCGCGGGTCGATCACGATCAGCCGGGCGCCCTGGCGCAGGCGGCGTTTGAGCCGCGCGCCGAACACCGGGTGGGCCTCGGTGGGGTTGGCGCCGATCACCATGATGACATCGGCGTGATCGACCGAGGCGAAATCCTGCGTTCCAGCCGATTCGCCAAAGGTGCGCTTCAGGCCGTAGCCCGTGGGGGAATGGCACACGCGGGCGCAGTTGTCGATGTTGTTGTTGCCGAAGGCCGCGCGTACGAGTTTCTGCACCAGATAGACCTCTTCGTTGGTGCAGCGGCTGGAGGCCACGGCGCCGATGGCCTCGCGTCCGTAGCGCGCCTGAATGCGGCGGAATTCGGTCGCCACGTGGGCGATGGCCTCGTCCCAGCCCACTTCCCGCCAGGGCTCGTCGATCGAGCCGCGCACCAGCGGGCTTCTGACCCGGTCCGGGTGCGTGGCGTACCCGAAGGCGAAACGCCCCTTGACGCAGGAATGACCCTCGTTGGCGCGGCCGCGCCCGTCCGGCACCAAGCGTACCGGCACCTCGCCCTTGAGTTCCACGCCGAAGGAACAGCCCACGCCACAATAGGCGCAGGTGGTGACGACGGCGCGCTCGGGCAATCCTTCCTCGATCACGCGCTTTTCCATGAGCGCCGCCGTAGGGCAGGCTTGTACGCAGGCGCCGCACGAAACGCATTCGGAACCGAGGAACCCCTCGCCCTGCCCCGCGGTGACGGCGGCGGCGAAACCGCGCCCGGCCACGGTCAAGGCGAAACTCCCCTGGATCTCGTCGCAGGCGCGCACGCAGCGGGCGCACACGATGCACTTCTCGGCATCGAAAGCGAAATAGGGGTTGCTGCCATCGACCGGCATTCCGGCGTGCTTCTGTCCGCCGGCGGGATAGCGGATACGGCGCACGCCCACCAGGGCGGCCATCTCCTGCAACTCACAATCCCCGTTGGCACTGCAGGTGAGGCAATCGAGGGGATGGTCGGACAAATAGAGTTCCATCACGCCGCGCCGCAGCTCGGTCACACGAGGGGTGTGGGTATGCACCACCATGCCCTCGGCCACGGGGGTGGTGCAAGACGCAGGATAGCCCCGCCCGCCTTCGATCTGCACCAGACACAAGCGACAGGAGCCGAAAGGTTCGAGCCGCTCGCTCGCGCACAGCCGGGGGATGCGGATACCGGCCTGCGCCGCGGCGCGCAGGAGGGAAGTGCCCTCGGGCGCCTCCACCGTCCGCCCGTCTATCGTCAGCCGCACGGTGGCAGCACCCAAGCGGGCGGGCGTGCCGAGATCGTCGTCGCACAAACGCATGGCCGTTACCCCTGTACCGGACGCCCAGAGCGGGCGCGCGCCGTGAAATCCTCGGGAAAATGCTCGAGTGCGCTCAGTACGGGATACGCCGTCATGCCGCCCAGAGCGCACAGCGAGGCATCGCGCATCGTCGCGGCGAGCTCGCGCACCAGGGCGAGTTCGGCTTCGACAGGTCCCCCGGCGAGCACGCGCTCGAGCGCCTCGCGTCCGCGCACCGAGCCGATGCGGCAGGGCGTGCACTTGCCACAGGATTCGTCGGCGCAAAACGCGAAGGCGTGCCGCGCCATGCGCGCCATGTCCACGGTATCGTCGAACACCACGATGCCGCCGTGTCCCAGCATGGCCCCTGCCGCGGCGAAGGTTTCATAGTCGAGCGGCAGGTCGAAGTGCGAAGGCGAGAGGTAGGCACCGAGCGGCCCGCCGACTTGTACCGCGCGGATCGGCCGGCCGCTGGCGGTGCCGCCGCCGTAGTCGTAGAGGAGCTCACCCAGGCTCATCCCAAACGCTTTCTCGACCAGACCGGGACGGCGCACGTTTCCCGCCAGTTGCAGTGAAAGCGTGCCGCGCGAGTTGCCGCAGCCGTAGTCGCGGTAGGCTTCGGCGCCCTCGGCCAGGATCACCGGCACGGTGGCGAGGGTGAGGACGTTATGCACCAAGGTAGGGCGGCCGAAAAGTCCGGCCAGGGCCGGCAGCGGCGGCTTGGCCCGCACCAGACCCCGCTTGCCTTCGAGGCTTTCGAGCAGCGCCGTCTCCTCGCCGCAGACGTAGGCCCCGGCGCCCACGCGTACCTCCAGCTCGAAGGCGCGCCCGCTGCCGCATACGTCCGGCCCCAGATAACCGCGGGCCCGGGCCAGTTCGATCGCTGCCGTCAGGGTGCGATACGCATGGGGATATTCCACGCGCAGATAGACGTAGCCCTGGGTGGCACCCACCGCGAGTGCGGCGATGGTCATGCCTTCGATCAGCGAGAACGGATCGCCCTCCAGCACCATGCGATCGGCGAAGGTGCCGGAATCGCCCTCGTCGGCATTGCACACCACGTATTTCGTCGGACCGGGAGCGCGGCGCACCGTGTCCCATTTGATGCCGGCCGGAAAGGCCGCGCCGCCGCGCCCGCGCAGCCCCGAACGCTGCACCTGCGCGACGAGCTCGGGCGGCTCCAACGCGAGCGCCTGCTCCAGAGCGCGATAGCCCCCCGTGGCGAGATAGTCGTCCACACGGTCGGGCTCGATCACGCCCAGGCGGGCGTGCAGGAGACGATCCTGTCCCTGCAGATACGGCAGGGCCTCGGGAGAACCGAGGCGCAAGGGATGCGACGCGCCGGAGAGGAAACCGGCTGTGAAGAGATCGGGCACGTCTTCCGGTTGCACCGGCCCATAGGCGATACGCCCCTGCGGCGTGGCCACCTCGACGAGCGGCTCGAGCCAGAAGAGACCGCGCGAACCGGTGCGCTTGATCTGCACCGGCAAGGCGCGCCGCGCGGCCTCGGCGTGGATCGCCCCGGCCACCACGTCGGCGCCCACGGCCAGCGCCGCCGCATCGCGCGGCACATAGACCACCGTCGGGGTTTCCCGGGGCGGATTCATGGCCGCTCCTGCGCCGTCGCCAGAAGCGCGTCGAGCCGCTGCGGCGTGAGCCGGCCATGGACCTGCCCGTCGAGCATCGCCGCCGGCGAGCAGCCGCACAACCCCAGGCAATAGACGCCCTCCAGGGAAAAGCGGCCGTCGGGCGTGTCTCCGCCCAAGGGCACACCCAGACGCTGCTCGGCCTGCGCGATCAGCGCCTCGGCGCCGCGGGCGAGACAGGATTCCCCCCGACACAGCACCACGCGATGCGCACCGGCAGGCGTTTGACGGAAATGGGGATAGAAGCGGATCACGCCATGAACTTCGGCGCGCGACAGATCGAGCGCCTCGGCGATGGACGGCACCCAAGCGGGAGGGACATACCCCACCGCCTCCTGCACCGCGTGCAAGAGCGGCAGCAATGCCCCCGGCCGACCGCGGTGCGCCTCGAGCAGCGGCGCCAACGGGCCCGGCACCCCACGATCCCTCGTCTCCATGCTCCCCCTCTTCCAGGCCATGCGGTGGCCTCTGCAATTTATTTTGACTGTCGCGCGAAAGAGGCTCGCTGTCAATACCGAAGCCGCGCCCCCCGCTCAAGAAGCCTCACCCCTCCCACCGCAGCGCGAACCCTTCGGGTGCATGGAAGTCCGGCCGACCCGGCGGATGCGCCAGCGCCCACCAGGAAAATGCTCCCCCATGCCCTTCGAGCACGGCGGCAAGGCCCAGGCGCAGCGCCCCCCGTCCGGAGGGCAAAGATTCAAGGGAGAGGCGAACTCGAAGGCTCAGGCAGCTCGGCGCACGGTGCCAGCGCTGGCAAGGAGCGGGAGGTTCCGGCGTTGGTGTGGGTTGGCGATAGGCGGAAAAAGCGTAGAACGCCCATTGGCCGCTGGGCGAGAAGTTGAATTCGCGGTAACCGCCGCCTTCACGGGCGAGAAAGAGCTCGAAGCAGGTGTGCGCCCACAACCGCTGCAGCGGCAGGACCGCGCCGACATCGGGGAGGCGCAGTCGCTCCAGCTCCCCCTGCAGGGTGTAGCCGAGCAGAAGCGCTCCCTCCTGGCGCTCGAGCTCGACCTCCAGGACGAACTCGCCGAGCGCCGCGGACTCGGGATGGGGACGAAGCGCGACGCGCATCAGGGAAGGATAAGCCCTCCGCCGCCCAGACCGCCCAGGCCGCCCGCCCCACCGGGGCCGCCGCCGCGCAGGTCGGTGCCGGCCAGCGCGCTCTGCGCGAGCAGCGAAGACTGTTCCAGCTCCAGGCGGCGCAGCTCGTCCATCGTCTCCTCGATCTTCTTCTCGGCGGCCTCGGCAAAGCCGGCCACCGCCTCGGCGAGCGTCTTCGCCGCGATCTCGAAACTGATGGGCAAAGCCCCCATGGGCGTCATCACGGTGATCGACCCGCTGAAGACTTCCGCGCGGGCGGGGTCGGGCGCGCCCTCGATGGTGACGGGGATGAGGCGGCGGATCGAGCCGACGCGGCGATCGAGATAGAGCTCCTCACGGTAGAGGGAGGCCGGATCCATCGGCGGAACTTGATTGCGAGCCATGGTTCTACTCCTACGGGGTTTGCCCGATTTTACCCCGCAACCTCCTGCTTTCCCGTAAAATCCTTTTTTTGCCCGATCTGCGAGGATGCCATGTTTACCGGTATCGTGATGGGCATCGGCCGCGTGCTCACCGTCACGCCACTCGCCGATGGCGTGCACATCGCCGTTGATTCGCGCGCGCTCGAGCTCGAGGACGTGCGCCTGGGCGACAGCATCGCCCACAGCGGCGTGTGCCTGACCGTGGTGGCGCGGCAGGGGACGGTGCTCGAATACGACGTCTCGGGCGAGACGCTCGCCTGCTCGGTGGGCTTGAACGAACCCGGACGCGAGCTCAATCTCGAAAAAGCCCTGCGACTGGGCGATGCGCTCGGCGGGCACCTCGTCACCGGCCACGTCGACGGCATCGGCACGGTCGAGCGCTTCGCTCCCGTGGGCGGTAGCACGCTGCTCGAGATCCGCGCCCCGGCGGCGATTGCCCCTTTTCTCGCCCGCAAAGGCTCGGTGGCCGTCGATGGCGTCAGCCTCACCGTCAATGCCGTGCGTGACGAACCCGACGGCTCCTGCACCTTCGCCATCAACCTCATTCCGCACACCCTGGCGGTGACCACGCTCAAGAACCTCTCGCCCGGCGCGCGCGTCAATCTCGAAGTCGACCCGCTCGCGCGCTACTGCGCGCGCGTGCTCGAATACGCTGGAAGGAACCCCGCCTCATGAACGACCCCCATACCTCCACAGCGCTTCCCGCCGCGAGCGAAGGGATCAGCCCCATCGAGACCATCATCGACGAGATCCGCCAAGGCCACATGGTGATCCTCGTCGACGACGAAGCGAGGGAAAACGAGGGCGATCTCGTGCTCGCGGCCGAATGCGTCACCCCCGAGGCGATCAACTTCATGGCCAAATACGGCCGCGGCCTCATCTGCCTGACGCTCACGGAAGAGCGCTGCAAGCAGCTCGGCCTCAAACTCATGGTGCAGGACAACCGCTCGCCCTACGAGACCGCCTTCACCACCTCGATCGAAGCGGCGCGCGGGGTAACCACTGGCATCTCGGCGCACGACCGGGCGCAGACCGTGCGCGCGGCGGTGGCCCGCCATGCCAAGCCGGAAGACATCGTCCAGCCGGGGCACATCTTCCCCCTCATGGCGAGAAAAGGCGGCGTACTCATCCGCGCCGGGCACACCGAGGCCGGCTGCGATCTGGCGCAACTGGCCGGGTTCGAACCGGCCGCCGTCATCTGCGAGATCCTCAACGAAGACGGCTCGATGGCGCGTCTGCCCGACCTCATTGAATTCGCCAAGAAACACGGCCTGAAGATCGGCGCCATCCGCGACCTCATCCAATACCGCTTGCGTACCGAGACCTTGGTGCGCAAGGCGGCCGAGCGGACCGTCTCCACCGCCTACGGCGACTTCACCCTCTACGCCTTCGAAGACGAGACCACGGGCGAAGTGCATTTCGCCGCGGCGCACGGCGAGATCGAAGCAAACCGCGAAACCCTGGTGCGGGTGCACGAGCCCATCTCGGTGCTCGACTTCCTCGCCCCCGAAGCCCCTGGCCATTCGGTACCGGTGCCCGAGGCGCTGCGCCGCATCGCGTCGAGCCCCGCCGGAGTCATGGTGATGCTGCACCGTCCGCAAAGCGGACAGGAGCTACTCGAAGTGCTCACGCAGACGCCGGCGCGCCGCCGCGCCTGGGATCCGCGGCTGGTCGGGGTGGGCGCACAGATCCTGCACGCACTGGGCGTGGGCAAGATGCGCCTGCTGTCGCACCCGATGAGCTTTCCCAACCTCTCCGGTTTCGGTCTGGAGATCACGGGTTTCGAAGACCCCCCCGCCGCGAAAGGATGACCATGGCCCGTTACGACGACCTCTTCGAATATGATGAAAACCTCGACGGCCGGGGCCTGCGCATCGCGGTGGTGATGAGCCGTTTCAACCAGGACGTGGGCGAAGGGCTGCTGTCGGCCTGCGTCGCCGAACTGCGCCGCCTCGGCGTGGATCCGGCCGACCTGCGCCTGGCCACCGTCCCCGGCGCGCTCGAACTGCCGCTCGCCCTGCAGACCTTCGGCCGCACGGGGCGGTTCGATGCGCTCATCGCGCTCGGCGCCGTGATCCGCGGCGAAACCTACCACTTCGAGCTCGTCTCCAACGAGATGGGCGCCGGCATCACCCGCGTCGCGCTCGATCTGGGGCTGCCGATCGCCAACGGCGTACTTACCACCGACACCGACGAACAGGCGCTCGCCCGCATGAGCGAAAAAGGACGCGACTGCGCCCGCGCCGCAGTGGAAATGGCCAACCTGTGCAAAGCGATCCGATGAACGAAGAATTTCTCGCCCCCACCGAAGAAGACCGCGCCCCGCGCCGCCAGCGCCGGCGGCTCGCCCGTGAGCTCGCCCTCAAAGGCACCTACCAGTGGCTCTTGTCCGACAACCCGCTCGCCCAGATCGAGGCACAGCTCGCCCACGACGAAGACTTTCCCGGGGCAGACCACGAGCTGATGCTGGAGCTGCTGCGCGGCGCCGTCTCCCGCGCCGATCTCTGGCGCGCGGAACTCACCCCCTTCCTGCGCCGGCGCGTCGAGGAGCTCTCGCCGGTGGAACATGCGGTGCTGCTCATCGCCGCCGTGGAACTGCACGCCCACCCCGAGACCGCCTACAAGGTGATCCTCAATGAGGCGATCGAGCTCACCAAGCGCTACGGCGGCACCGACGGGCATAAGTTCATCAACGGCGTGCTCGACAAGTACGCCGCGGCGCTGCGCCCCGACGAAGTGCGCGCCGCGCGTACCCCCAGCCGCTGATCGGGCAGAAGCATTGCCCCACCCAGACCGGCTTCACCCAGCGTCGGGCGCCGGCACCTCGATGAGGAAGCGAAAGAGCGGCCCATGCTGCTCCACCGCTAGGCAATGGTAGCCATGGCGGGTGGCATCTTCGGGGATGCCATGGAAGGACTGCGAACAATCGGTCACTACCTCCAGGAGTTGCCCCGGCTGCATGGTGCGCAGGGTCTCGAGGGTGGCGATGGCGTTGTAGGGACAATGCTCGCCACGCAGGTCGAGCGAGAGATCGGGTTTGCGTTCGGTATTCATCGGGTTTTCCTTGCATGAGAGAACCGCCGGGCATTGGCGGCGACGAGGGCGAGCGATAACGCCAGACCGAGATAGGTGACGAGGAGCCCACCCACGGGGCCGAAGAGCTCCAGCAGGTTCAGCTTGGGATAAGGCAGGGCGAGCGCACCGCCCAGTTCGTCCCAGAAAGCGGCCACGAGCGTTCCCCCGATCACGTTGCCGACACCCACCACCCAGAAATGCATCTGCCCTTCCATCGCCCGGTACATCCAGCCCGTCTCGCAGCCGCCGGCGAGCACGATACCCAGGCCGAAGAGCACACCGCCCACCACTGCGTTCGGGCCCATCCAGAAGATCTTGGGCGCCACGCCAAGCCGGATCGCCGCAAACGTGCCAATGCAGGCGGCGGCCATGCCCAGCAAAATGCCATAGGCGACCTTGGTGCGGCCGGTGGTCCACAGGTCGCGCGCGGCGCTGGTAAAACAGATCTGCCCCCGTTCGATCAGGCCGCCGAAGGCCAGGCCGAAGAGAAAGGCCATCCCCAGCGCGAGCGAGGCTTCGAAGCGCCAGGCCGCCAGGGCCAAGGAGAGCGCGAGCAAGCCCCAGCCCAGGCGCCATTGCCGCTCGGTTCGCTGCGCGAGCGCTTCCGGGTCGGGCAGGGTCGAGCCTCCGGCCTGCACGCGCAGGGAATGGCGCAGAAAAGGCAAGAGGGTGATCTTCACGCCGAGCCAGGCCCCCAAGACGGTGGAAAACATGAAGGCCCAGGCGTGCACCGAGAACATGGGAATGCCGGTGAAGAAGGCCGCGAGGTTGCAGCCCATCGCCAGACGCGCCCCGAAGCCGGCGATGATCCCGCCCATGAGCCCCTGCATGAGCCGGCGCAGGCTGGTGGGGCGGCGCAGACCCACGTTGCCCGCCCACAGGGCGCAGCACAGCGCCCCGAGGAACATGCCGAGCACCATCACGCCGTCGACGCGATCGAGCGGCGTGCCCTCCAATCCCAGCAGTTTGAAGTAACTCCATTCCTGCGGCCTCAGACCGAACCAGGCGAGCACGTGGCCTCCCCAGCGGGTGAACTCGCCAGTAACGGCCCAGAAGGTTCCGGTGAGGGCAAAATAATAGGCCGAAGCGACCCCCAACGCGACGAGCGTGGGGATCGGCGGCCAGAAACGGACGAAGAACTGCTGGCGCAGCGAAGACATGAGGGCATCCCCTTCCCGAGGGAGAAGGGCTCTATTCTAGCGCCCCCAGCCTTCGCCGCAAGCGAGGGTCGCGTGCTCAGCGATCGCGGCGGCGGCGTCCCCAGCCTTCGCCGTCGCGCTGGGGATGGTGGTCCTTATTGCCCCAGCTGCTACGCGGCTTGCGCTCGCCGGATACGCCCAAGGTGCGACGATCGCCGTCGTCGCCCCGCACCCGGCGCTCGAACTCCGAGCGCGGCGCCGTCTCGCCGTACGCGCGCGGTGCCGCCGCTCGCTCCTGCCGGCCTTCGTGGCTGCGGGGGGAATCGCCCCAACGACGGGGCGAATCCTCGCTGCGCCGCGGCGCCGGGGTGCGCGGACCGGAGGGTTTGCCCCCGCGCGAACCCTCGAACCCCCCACGCCCCGCACCGGCCGGACGGCGCGGTGCGCGCGGTTCCAGCCCCTCGATCACGTGCTCGGCCAAGCGCCTACCGGTGAAGCGCTCGATCGCGCCGATGGTGCGCATCTCGTTGGGGTGCGTGAGGGTGATCGCCACGCCGCTGCGCCCCGCGCGGCCGGTACGGCCGATGCGATGCACGTAGTCCTCGGCCTGGCGCGGCGGATCGAAATTGATCACGTGGGAGATACCTGCCACGTCGATGCCGCGCGCCGCCACGTCGGTGGCCACCAGCACCTGCACTTCGCCGCGGCGCAGCCGGTCGAGCGTGCGCGTGCGCGCGCGCTGCGTCATGTCACCGTGCAAGGCCGCAGCGCGCACGCCCCAGCCGATCATGCGTTCGGTGAGCTCCTCGGCGCTGCGCTTCGTCGCCGTGAAGACCACCGCCTGCTGCAGCTCGCCGTCGCCCAGGATCTTTTCCAGCAGGCGATGCTTGTGCTCGAAGCCATCGATGAGCATGAGCCGCTCCTCGATCTTGGCTTCCTGCACCGGCGTCGTGGTGATCTCGATGCGCTGCGGCTCATGCGTGAGCGAGAGCGCGAGCCGCCCCACCACGCCGTCGAGCGTGGCGGAGAAGAGCAGCGTCTGGCGCGAAGCGGGCAAGGATTCGGCGATGGCGCGGATATCGTCGATGAAGCCCATGTCGAGCATGCGGTCGGCCTCGTCGAGCACCAAGGATTCGATGCCATCGAGCGACACGGTTCTTTGCTGCATGTGATCCATCAGGCGGCCGGGCGTAGCCACGATCACGTCCACCGGGCCGGAGAGGTCGCGCCGCTGCGGGCCGAAGGGCATGCCGCCCACCAGCACCACGGTCTTCAGGCGCCGCAGGCCGCGGCCGTAAGTGCGGAAGGATTTCTCCACCTGCTGTGCGAGCTCACGGGTGGGCGTGAGCACCAGCACTCGAGCCCCGTGCCCAGAGTGGCGCCGTGGCAGCGCCAGGCGCGCCAAGAGCGGCAGGGCGAAGGCCGCGGTCTTGCCGCTGCCGGTGTGCGAGGAGGCGAGCAGGTCGGCCCCGGCGAGCACGGCCGGGATGGCGCGCGCCTGCACTTCGGTGGGCGTCGTGTAGCCGCTTTGCGCCACCGCGGCGACGAGCGCCTCCGGCAGGCCCAGATCGGCGAAGGAAAGGGAAGGAGTCGATACGTTGGTTTCGGTCATCATGATTCCAGTTTCGGAGTCGGAAAGGCCGTTTCCGCCGCGACAAGGCAGCGGCACGGCGAGTTACCGTCGAATGCGCGGGCGCTCGCCCGAAACCCGGAAACAAAAGACCGAGGCTGCCGTGGCATACGGCATCAGGAGCAGCGCGACGAAGATTCACGCAAGCGCGACGGGGCTGTGGCGACAGTCCCCAGGAGAAGCGGATCGGAAGATCCGGTGAGATTCCATCGACTGTGTGGCACAACTTTTACAATCATAGCGCACCTTGCTTCCTGACGCAAGAAAAATCTCACCCTTCGCCGATCGACTCGTCCGACCGGGGAAGCTCGCCCGGCCGTCCCTCGTCAGGGCCGAGCTGCAGGAAGACGAGCCCCGAGAGCAAGGTGAGAGTACCCACGCACAGGAAGGTCGCGTGAAACGCTGCCAGCGTCGTACCCGCCTCCGGCATACCCCCGTGCTGACTGGTGAAACCGCCCAGCAAGGCCGCGGCCACCGCCACCCCCAGGCTCATCGCCAGCTGCTGCACCACCGAAAGTAGTCCGTTGCCGCTGCCCGCCTGCTCCGGCGCCAGATCGATGAGCGTGAGCGTGTTCATGGCCGTGAATTGCAGGGAATTGATGGCGCCGAAAACAACGAGCAGGGCATAGAGGAGCGCCACGGGCCGTGCAGGGTCGATCAGCGCAAAGGCCATCATCGACAGCCCCAGCAAGGCGGTGTTGACGAGGAGAACCCGGCGATAGCCGAAACGGGCGATCAAGGACGTGCCGACGGCCTTGGCCGCGATCGCCGCCGCCGCCATCGGGATCATGGTCATGCCGGCGACCGCCGCGCTGTAGCCCAAGCCCACCTGCAGGAAGAGCGGCACGAGGAAAGGCATGGCGCCGCTGCCCAGGCGCGCGAAGAGATTGCCAAGAATGCCGACGGCAAAGGTGGGAGTGCGGAAGAGCCGCAGGCTGAAGAGTGGACTCGGATGACGTGCGGCATGCAGCCAGTACCCCGCAAGGCAGGCGAGCCCCGCCACCAGCAGGAGCATTACTTTCGCATGGGCAAAGGCCAGCTCTCCCAGTCCCTCCAGCGCCAGCGAAATCGTCACCATGGAGGCGCCCATCAGCACGAACCCCCACACGTCGAAGGGTGCGCGCGCCACGGGGATGAGCCGCGGCAGCCAGCGATGCGCTGCCCACGCTCCGACCGCCCCCACGGGCAGGTTGATGAGGAAGATCCAGTGCCAGCTGGCGTATTCGACGAGCCAGCCGCCGAGCGTGGGGCCGATGAGCGGCCCCACCAGTCCGGGGATCGTCACGAAGGAGAGCACGCGCACCAGCTCCCGACGAGGGTAGCCGCGCAGGATGATGAGCCGCCCCACCGGCATCATCAAGGCCCCACCTCCACCCTGCACCACGCGTCCAGCCGCGAGCCAGGAAAGCGAGGGCGCAAGCGCACAGGCAAGCGACCCGAGGCAAAAGAGGAAGATGGCGACGATGAAGACGCGGTGCGGGCCGAAACGGTCGGCGAGCCAGCCGGAGAGCGGCGTGAGCAGCGCGACCGTCAGCAGGTAGGAGATGACCGCCGCCTGCATGCGCAAGGGGCTCTCGCCCAGCGATGCGGCCATCGCCGGCAGCGCGGTGTTGAGGATCGTGCCGTCGAGCGTCTGCATGAAGAATGCCGAGGCGACGATCCAAGGAATGAGGCGGGCAGTGCGCGGATCGAGCGCAGTCGTCACGGCAACCCCTGAAAAAAAGACGACCCGCGGCGGGGTCGTCCAGAGCCTGCGGACACACACGCCGCAGGCCCCCGAGCGCGGACGAGCCGCGCAGCGGGTATCACTTGCCGGCGATGCGTTTCTTCAGCGCCGCACCGGGCGAGAATTTCGGCGCCTTGGTGGCCGGGATCTGGATGGTTGCACCCGTTTGCGGGTTACGGCCGGTGCGCGCCCCCCGCTCGGTCACTTCGAAGGAGCCAAAGCCGGTGAACACCACTTTCTCGCCTTTCTCCAGACGCTCGGCGATCAGCTCCAATACCGCGTTGAGCGCCCGCTCGGCCTCGGCGCGGCTGGATCCCAGCGCATCGGCCAATGCTTCGACGAATTCACCTTTGTTCATCGCAAACCTCGCTATCGTTGATGGAAAATCAAACGCCCCGCGGCGCGGCGAACCATGCCGGCGTCGGGCCCCCTCCGTACGTATGCGCTATTCTGCCGTAAAACCTCCACCTTGCGTCAAGCCGCGCGGCACAAATCCCGCGCCTGATGCCGAGCTCAGCGAAACACGATGGTTTTGTTGCCGTGGACCAACACCCGATCCTCGAGGTGATAGCGCAACCCGCGCGAGAGCACCGTCTTCTCGATGTCCTTGCCGTAGCGCACCATGTCGTCCACCGTATCCGAATGATCGACGCGGATGACGTCCTGCTCGATGATCGGCCCTTGGTCGAGCTCCTCGGTGACGTAGTGGCAGGTAGCCCCGATGAGTTTCACCCCCCGCTCCCACGCCTGGTGGTAGGGCCGCGCTCCGACGAAGCTGGGCAGGAAACTGTGGTGGATATTGATGATGCGCGCCGGGTAGGCACGGCACAGCTCGGGAGGCAGGATCTGCATGTAGCGCGCGAGCACCATCACGTCGCCGCCCACTTCCTCGAAGAGGCGTCGGATCTCGGCGAAGGCCGCCGGCCTGTTGTCCGGCGTCACCGGCACGTGCAGAAAAGGGATGCCGTGCCATTCGACGAAGCCACGCAAGTCTTCGTGATTCGAGATCACGCAGGGGATCTCCACGTCGAGCTCGCCGCTGTGCCAGCGCGACAGGAGGTCATAGAGGCAGTGTTCCTGGCGTGAGACGAGGATGACGACGCGCTTCTTCACCGCCGAGTCGCTGATGCGCCAGTCCATCTCCAGCGACTCGGCCAGCGGGGCGAAGCGTTCGCGCAATTCGGTCAACAAGAGCGGGATGCTGTCGGCGCGGATCTCGAAGCGCATGAAGAAACGGCCGCTGGGCGCCAGCGGCCCGGGCGGCTCGGCGTGCAGGTTGGTTTCGAGGATCCAGCCGCCGTGCTCGGCGATGAAGCTGGCCACCTTGGCCACCAGCCCGACGCGGTCGGGGCAGGAGGCGGTGAGCGTATAGTGCCGCTCCTTGCTCATCGCGCCGGCTCCCGCAGGCGGGCGAAGGATTCGTCGATGAGGGTGCGCAGGGCGGCGTAGTCGGTGACGTGGGGAAACTGCGGGAATTCGCGCACGACGTTCTCTGGGGCGCGAAAGAGGATGCCGGCGTGCGCTTCGCCGAGCATGGTCGTGTCGTTGTACGAATCCCCGGCGGCCACGACGCGGAAATTGAGCGCCTTGAGGTGACGCACCGCCTCTTGTTTCTGATTGGGCAGGCGCAGGCGGTAATCCACCACGCGGCCGGCGTCGTCCACTTCCAGCGAATGGCAGAACAGGGTGGGCCAGCCGAGCTGGCGCATCAGCGGGCGCGCGAATTCCTGGAAAGTGTCGGAGAGCAGGATCACCTGGTAGCGCTCGCGCAGCGCATCCAGAAAAGCCTTGGCGCCGGGCAGCGGCGTCATCGAAGCGATCACCGCCTCGATGTCCGGCAGGCGCAGGCCATGACGCTCCAAGAGCGCCAGCCGATAGCGCATGAGCTTGTCGTAATCGGGCTCGTCGCGCGTGGTACGCCGGAATTCGGCGATCCCCGTGCGCTCGGCGAACGCGATCCAGATCTCGGGGATCAGCACCCCTTCGACATCGAGACAGACGAGTTCCATGGCCACTCCCGGCTACCCGCAAAGCGCGTGACAGCGGGGCATTCTACCCGATTCCGGCACCCCACGAGCGCAGCAGGGCCAAACCGAGCGCGCAGGCCGCCACGCCGGCGAGAATGGGCGCGACGAAGCCACCGAAGCGGCGTTGCACCGCCAGCGTCGCTCCCAGGCCGAGCAGTTCCGGCAGCCAACCGCCCGCTCCATGACCGCGCACGTCGCCGATCACCGACACCCCCAGCAAGGCGGCGATGAGCATCGGCCCCAGGAGTTGCAGGGTGCGAAACACCTTGCCCGCCGGGTCGAGCCGGCGCGCCCCGATGAGGGGCAAGGCGCGCAGAGCATAGGTCCCCAGGCCGATCGCCACCAGCATCAAGAGGATTTCCGTGCGCATCGCACCTCCCCGATTCCTGCCAAGAGCGCGCCGAGCACCGCGGCGAGCAGCAACCCTGGCGCCGCGTGCTGCGCCAAGGCGAAGGCAGCGGCCACGCCCACCGTCACCAGAATCGCCCCGCGCCGTCCCGCATGGGCATGGGGCAGCAGCAGGACGAGGAAGAGGGCCGACAGGGCGATCGGCAAAGATTCGGCGAGCAGCGGCAGATGGCTGCGGATCCAGTCGCCGGCGAGCGCTCCGGCCGCGCTCGCGCCTACCCACGACGCGTAGGCCATGGCCTCTACCCCGGCAAGCCACAGGGGACGCTGGGCTGCTGGCTGGGCCGGTAATCGCCCAAGGGCCACGGCGAACACCTCGTCGGTGAGCCCGAAAGCCAGAGCGGACAGACGCGAGGGGCTTGCCGGTAGATAGGCCGCGATCGCCGGGCCGTAGAGCGCATGACGGGCGTTGAGCAGCAGGCACAAGCCGACGGTCAGCGCCATCGGCGTTCCTGCCGCGAGCAGCCCCACCAGCATGAACTGCGCCGCTCCGGAATAGACGATGATCGAGGTGAGCGTGGCTTCCATCGCGCTCATGCCCTGCTGGGTGGCCACCACCCCGAAGGTCACCCCCACCGGCAGGTAGCCCAGGGCGATGGGAACCCCGTCCCGCAGACCTCGCAGCCACGGCCCATCACGCATCCCGTTCCCCTTTCGTGAAGAAGGGGTAGAATATCGCATTCTTCCGTCGCCCATCCTTCCATGAGCCGCTCTCTCGCGTTCATCGGCCTTTTCATTCTCGGATTGTCCGCCGTCGCCGCCACCGTCGCCACGACCGACGACGAAGTCAAGCGCATGCGCGAAGAAGCGCGGCAGCTGCGCCGCGAAGCCGACGAGATCGTCGACCGCGCCCGCATCGAGTGCCAGAAGCGCTTCCTCGTCAACGCCTGCATCGACGAAGCCCACGAAAAGCGCCTCGAGATGCTGCAAAAGGCCCGTCAGCTCGAAATCCAGGCACGCCAGATCGAAATCGAGCGCAAGAAGGCGGAAAAAGAGGCCCGTGAACGGGCGCGCGCCGAGAAGCAGGGCACGGCGGAGGGGACGCAGCCCGCCACCGAAAAAGAAGCAGCCCCGAACGCACCCCCAGCCCCAGCAGCCAGCGAAGCGCCGGCGTCCGCTCCCTGAGTCAGCCGCCGCGCTTGAGGGCGCGCAGCTTCGCCTTATCCACCGCGTCCCCGCGCACGCGCGGCTCGCGCCGTTCCCGCTTGCGCGCCACCGCCTCCTGCCGCCGCGCGAGGCTTGCCGGATCCTCCTCGTAGAGGAGCCGCGCCTCGCTCGCCGGCCCGCGGCGCGCCGACAGCGCCTTTACCGTGATCTCCCAGACGTATTCGCCGATGGTGATGGTGAGCCGCTCGCCCGGCTTCACCTCGTGCGAGGGCTTGGCCCGCGCCCCCTGCACCTTGACGTGACCGCCCTCGATCGCCTCCTGCGCCAGCGTGCGCGTCTTGAAGAACCGCGCCGCCCACAGCCACTTGTCCAGGCGCACCCGCTCGCCGGCGCCGCCGGCCGTTTCCCGTTTGCTCATCGACTTACTTTCAGCGCAATCGCGTGGCTACATTCAGGCATGATGCGATGTCTCCGTCCGTACCACCGCCATAGAACGTTCGTAGAGCGTTTCGGGGGCGATATCGATTGCCCCCGGCCAGACCACGGTGCCGTACTCGACGTGCGCCAGGGCAAAGAACGCCGGATCGCGCAGCCGGCGAAACACAGGAAGATCGAGATAGGGGCGCATGTCGAAACACCGTGTCTCACCGTTGGTAAAGGTAAGCCGCAGATGGAAATTCGGCTCGATCTCGACGGAACGTACTCGCACCATGACGTTTTCCTCACTTCAGCGGATCGATGGGGAAGACAGGCTCGCCACGCGTCGCCAGCGCCCAATCAGCCATCAGTTCTTCTTCGTGAATCGCAATCCATGCCTGAAGGATGCGCAATTTTTTCGGTGGCAGACTTCCCTCGAGCAATTCCCCTTCCGGAATGCTCACCACCGCCTCTTCGCCCTGATATTCGACATGCAAGTGCGGCAAATGGTGCTACTGTACGTCTATATACAGCATTCGGACGATCAATCCATAGAACATGCTGATGGTCGGCACGATTCCCCTCTCACCCTAGCCACGGCAACACCACCGCCGTCACCACCCCGTTCAGCCCCATCCCCAGGGCGGCGAACGCGCCGGCCACCGGATCGATCTGCATGGCTCGGGCCGTGCCGATGCCGTGCGCGACTACCCCCAGCGCCAGGCCCTTGGCTGCGGAAGAGCGCACCCGCATCGCCGCGAAGAGCAGCGGCCCGAAGAGCGCACCGAGGATGCCGGTGACAATGACGAACACCGCCGCGAGCGCCGGGATGCCGCCCATCTGCTCGCTCACCGCCATGGCGATCGGGCTCGTCACCGACTTGGGCGCGAGCGTGCGCAGCATGGTCGCGTCCAATCCCAGCGCCGCACCCAGAGCCACGGCGCTGCCGGCGGCCGTCACCGAACCGGCCAGAAGCGCCACTGCCACCGCCTTGGCGTGCGCCGCTACGCGGCGGCGCTGGTGAAAGATCGGAATCGCCAGGGCCACGGTGGCCGGGCCCAAGAGGAAGTGGATGAACTGCGCCCCGGCGAAATAGGCTGGATAAGGCAGGCCGGAACCCAAGAGCAGCGCCCCGAGGGTGGCGATGCTCCAGGCGACGGGGTTGAGCAGCGGATGCAGACCGGCCCGCCGATGCACCCATTCCCAGACGAGATACACCGCCAGCGTGATCGTCAGGCTGAAGAGCGGCGTGGCCGACAGATACACCCACAGCTCGCGCCAGGGTGCGATCGCTTCAAAGGGCATCTTCCCCTCCCGCCAGGCGCTCGAACACCCAGGCCGACACCGCCAAACCGAGGAGCGTGCTCACGAGCAACACCACGCCGATCACCAGCCAAGCCTGCTGCAGGCGCTCCCAGTGTGCCACCACCCCCACGCCGGCCGGCACGAAGAGCAGCGAGAGGTGGCGCAGCAGCGTCCCCCCTGCATCTTCTACCGGTTTGGGCACCCGCCCCAACGGAAAGAGGAGCGCGAGCGCGAACACCAAGCCCATCACCGGCCCCGGCACCGGCCAGTGGAAGAAGCGCACCACCACTTCACCGGCGAGCTGCAACGCCAGCAAGGCCGTGAGACCCCACAGCATGATCGACTCCATCGAACGCGGCACTACGAGCCGCGGTCCCCTCATTCTAGCGAAAAGGTGCCGCTGCGAAAGGGGAACATTTATAATGCAACCATCGCCCCACGCGGAAACCCTGTGCCCATGGAAGCCCTGCTCGACCCCGGCTTGTGGATCGCCTTCCTCACCCTCACCGCGCTCGAGATCGTGCTCGGCGTCGACAACATCATCATGATCGCCATCCTCGTCGGGCGCCTGCCGCCGGCGCGCCAGGCCTCGGCCCGCTTCATCGGGCTGGCGCTGGCCATGGGCACGCGCATCGCGCTGCTGCTCACGCTCTCCTGGATGATGCGGCTCACCGACCCGCTCTTCACCGTGCTGGGGAACGACTTTTCCGGGCGCGACCTGATCCTGCTGGGCGGCGGCCTCTTCCTGCTGTGGAAGAGCACGATGGAGATCCACGCAGCGCTGGAAGGCAGCGACGAGCACGGCGTGGCGCGGGTACATGCCAATTTCGCCGTCATCGTCACCCAGATCGCCCTCATCGACATCGTCTTCTCGCTCGACTCGGTCATCACCGCCGTGGGGCTCGTCAACCAGATCCCAGTGATGATCGCTGCCATCGTCGTCGCCGTGGTCGTGATGATGTTCACCGCCGGCGCGATCAGCGCCTTCATCGAGCGTCACCCCACCATCAAGATGCTGGCGCTGAGCTTTCTCGTGGTGATCGGCGTGCTGCTCATTGCCGAGAGCTTCGGCCTGCACGTGCCCAAGGGCTACGTCTACTTCGCCATGGCCTTCTCGGCCGGCGTCGAGATGCTCAACATCCGCCTGCGGCAGAAGATGGCCCAGCGGCCGGTGAAGCTGCACCCGCCGCTCGAAGCGGCGCTCGCGCAGGAAGAAAGGGGCGAAGAACCGGCGACGGCGGCCGAGCGGGAAGCCAGCAAAACCTCCCGCCCCTCTCGCTGAATCAGCGGGCGAGCGCCGGGCTGCGCGGCAGGGCGCAGGCCGCTTCGTATTCGCGCGCGAGCCGCTCCACGAGCGTCGCCGTCGGCACCACCTCGTGGATGAGCGACACGCCGTGCCCTGCGCTCCACACGTCGCGCCAGGCGCGCACTTCCGCGCCGATGTCGTGCAGCTTCCCCTTGCCCGCGAGCTGCTGCAGTTTCTCGGGCGTGAGGCCGGCCGCTTCCAGGCTGGGCCAGAGGAAGTTGGCATTGACCCCCGAGATCGCGTCGGTATAGACCACGTCATCGGCGCGCGATCGAAGCAGCATCTCCTTGTACGGCTGGGGTGCCATCGACTCCTCCGTGGCGATGAAGCGCGTGCCGAGATAGGCGAAGTCGGCTCCAAGCACTTCGGCCGCGCGCACGCCGTAGCCGTCGGAAATCGCCCCGGCAAGGATCAAGGTCCCCTCCCAGAATTCGCGGATCTCGCGCACCAGGCTGAAAGGGCTCTGCGTGCCGGCATGCCCGCCTGCGCCGGCGCACACGGCGATGATGCCATCGACCCCCGCCTCGATCGCCTTGCGCGCGTGCCGCGCCCGGATCACGTCGTGGAACACGAGCCCGCCGTAGCCATGCACCGCCTCCACGATGTCCTTGGGATTACCCAGGCTGGTAATGACGAAAGGCACGCGGTGCGCCACGATGCAGGCCAGATCCTCCTGCAGGCGGGAATTGGTGTGGTGCACGATGAGGTTCACCCCGTAGGGTCCGCAGGGCCGGTCGGGATGCTCGCGCTGGAAGGCCGCCAGCGTCTCCTCGATGCGCGAAAGCCAGACCTCGAGCTCGCTTGCCGGCCGGGCGTTGAGCGAAGGGAAGGTGCCGGCCACGCCCGAGGTGCAGCAGGCGATGACGAGCTCGGGACCGGAGACGAGGAACATGGGCGCGGCGATCACCGGCACACGGAAACGCCCTGTGAAGGCGGCGGGAACGGGCATGGTCTTCTCCTGAGCGGAATGAAATGTGCCGTTCGATTCTAACATTCGTTCGAAACGGATTTCGAACGATCGTTCATCTCAAATAGCCCCACTGCCGCAGACGCTGCCGGGCATAGGTCGCCGCCTGACCCTGGCCGCCGCTGCGCTGCAGCACGTCGGCGTAGAGGCGCGCCGCTTCCTGCCGCCGCCCCAGCCCCTCGAGCGAGACGCCGCGCAGAAAGGTGATGCCAGCATCCCCCGGCAGCAAGCGGTCGTAGGCATCCAGCGCAACCAGAGCCTCCTCGTAGCGGCGCTGCTGCAGGGCGGCGGCGGCGAGCACCTTGTGCGCCTGCGCTTCCTGGGGATAGACGGCGCGGGCATGCTCGGCATAGGAACGCGCCTCGTCGAGCCGGCCGCGTGCGAGCAGGGTCTGCGCCAGGCGCAGGTTGGCGGCGTAATCGTCCGGCGTGAGTGTGATCGCCTCGCGGAAGTGCTGCTCGGCCTCGGTGAGCTTTTTCGCCCCCATCGCCTCCTCCCCGCGGCCGCAGCGCTCGATGGTCGGTCGCAGCGCGCGCAACGGTGCCGTGCGGTCCATGAAGCGCTCGCGCTGGACGGGAAAACGCTCGCCGTCGGCGAACTCGGTCTCGGACAGCCACTGCGCCCGCTGGATCCGCTCCTGCGTCATGGGGTGCGTCGAAAACATCGTCTCGAGCAGCCCGGGCTGGTTCTTTTCTTCTTCGAGCAGCACCTGATGCAAGCGCACCATGGCGCTTGCCGGGTAGCCCGCGAGCACCAGGTAGCGCTGCCCGAGGTAATCCGCCTCCCGCTCCTGTTCGCGCGAATAAGAGGCGAGCAGGGCGCTCGCCCCGAGCGCGCCGCCCTGCACCAGCAGCTGCCCCCACTCGCTCCTGCTCGTGGCCGCATCGAGCGCGGTGAGCGCCACCTGCGCCAGCATCGCCTTGGCCTGCTGCTGCGCCGAGTGGCGCGCGTTGACGTGGCCGATCTCGTGGCCGAGCACCGCCGCGAGCTGCGCTTCATCGTCGAGCCGCACCAGCAGGGCTCGCGTCACACCGACCGATCCGGCGGGGAAAGTGTAGGCATTGAGGTAATTCGCATTCAGGCCCCGATACGAATAGGGCAGGTGCGGCCGGTGGCTCACCGCATGCACCCTCGCGCCCACCTCGCCCACATAGGCATTGACCGACGCCTGCTGGATCGGCCCCAGATCCTGCGAGAACTGCTGCGGCGCCAGCTTCCGGTCGAGCGCGATCTCCTGCGCTTCGCTCATGCCGACGAAGATGGTCTCACCGGTGATGGGCGAAGTGGCGCAGCCAGAAAAGAGCGGCGCGGTCAGGCTTGCGCCCAGCAGCTTGAGCGCCTCGCGCCGCGTCATTGGCCGGCGGCCGGCGGGATCGCACGTCATCCAAGCGCTATCGTGCATTCTGTCCTCCTGCGGCAGGGCTGCGGAATCGGCTATCATCCCGCTCCATGATAGAAGAAATTCCGCCGGACGCGCTGGGGCAGGTGTTCACGCCCGAGCCCGTGGTGCGCGCCATGCTGCGCCTGCGCCGCCGCCAGGGGCGCGTCCTGGAGCCTGCCTGCGGCGATGGTGCCTTCCTGCGCTTTCTCGAACCCGGTGCCCTCGCTTGCGAACTCGACCCGCGCGTGTGTCCGCCGCGGGCGTGCCGCCTCGATTTTTTCGCCCTGCCCGAGCACGAGAAGTTCGCCACCATCATCGGCAATCCGCCCTATGTGCGCCGCCGCGACGTGCTGCCGGAGACCGCTGCGCGGCTCGATAGCCACCTGCTCGACGGGCATGCCAATCTCTACCTGCACTTCATCGAGAAAGCGGTGCGCCACCTCGAACCGGGCGGCGAACTCATCTTCATCACCCCGCGCGATTTCCTCAAAGCCACCGCCGCCCGACGGCTCAACCGCTGGTTGCTCACCGAAGGAAGCTTCACCGAAGTGATCGACACGGGCGATGCGCGCCTCTTTGCCGGGGCCGTGCCCAACTGCCTCATCTGGCGCTTCGAGCGCGGCCGGCGGGCGCACACGCTGCGCTATGCCGAGCTGGGTCGGGAGGCCGGCTGGCAGGAGCGGCTCGCGGCGCTCGCCGCCGTTCTGCCCGCCCCCGAAGACGAGGCCCCGCCGCCGTGGGAAGCGCGCACCGTGCTCGAACACGACGGGCATCTGGCCTTCGTGCGCGGCACGTACCCCCTACGCCTGTCGCAGATCGCACGGGTGTGCGTCGGTGCCGTCTCGGGAGCGGACGAGATCTACGCCGACCCGCGCTGGGCGAACCGCGAATTCGTCTGTTCCTCCACCGTGCGCGATGGCCGAACCCGACCCATGCGCTTCGTGCGTCCCGGCGAACCGCCACCCGTCGAGCTTCTCCCCTTTCGCGAGCGGCTCCTTGCGCGGCGCGTGCGGGATTTCGATGAGCATAACTGGTGGGAATGGGGGCGCACCCATCGAGAAAGCGACGCGCCGCGGGTGTACGTGAACGGTCGCACCCGCGCCCCGCGTCCCTTCTTCGTCCACCCCTGCCGCGACTGGGACGGCAGCGTGCTGGCGATCTTTCCCCACGATCCGCAGCTCGACGTCGATGCGCTCGCCGCCGCGCTCAACGACGAGGTCCCCTGGGCCGAGCTCGGATTCGTGTGCGACGGGCGCTTTCTCTTTTCGCAGCGCAGCCTGGAGCGCGCACCGCTACCCGCTTCCTTTACCCGATTCCTCCCCGGGCGATGCGCCGGCGGGGCGCAGCCGGTACAATCGCGGACGAACCCTCTGCAAGGATGCCCTTCATGACGGCGCCTCACCTCACGACCGCCCTCACCGGGCCCCTGCTCGCCATCGAGCGCCAGTTCCTCGAAGAACTGCCGGCGATCGAACAATGGTTCCGCGGCGGCTTTTGCGAGCATACGCCTCCTTTCTACGCCTCCACCGACCTGCGCAACGCCGGCTTCAAGCTCGCCCCGGTCGATTTCAACCTCTTTCCCGGCGGATTCAACAACCTCTCCGACGACTTCCTGCCGCTGGCGGTGCAGGCAGCCCAGGTGGCGATCGAACGCGTCTGCCCCGAAGCCAAGCGCCTGCTGCTCATCCCCGAGAACCACACGCGCAACCGCTGGTATCTCCTGAATATCGCCCGCCTGCAGCGCATCCTGCGCCTGGCCGGGCTGGAAGTTCGCATCGGCTCGCTCTTGCCGGAAATCACTGCCCCCACCGAGCTCGAAGCGGCCGAGGGCGAGCGCGTGCTCGTCGAGCCCTTGGTGCGCCGCGGAAACCGGTTGGGGCTCGCCGACTTCGACCCCTGCGCCATCCTGCTCAACAACGACCTCTCGGCCGGCGTGCCACCGATTCTGCGCGGACTCAGCGAGCAGAACGTGATCCCTCCCCTGGTGGCGGGCTGGCACACGCGGCGCAAATCGCACCACGCCGAGATCTACGCCCGCGTCGCCACCGACTTCGCCGAGGCGATCGGACTCGATCCCTGGTACCTCATTCCGGCGCACCGCGTCGTGTCCGGCCTGGATTTCCAGAGCAAGGAAGGGGAAGACCGGCTCGCCGACACCGCCGCCGAGCTCTTCGCCGAGATCCGCGCCGCCTACGCCGCCCGCGGCATCGACCAGGAACCTTTCCTCGTCGTCAAGGCCGACGCCGGCACCTACGGCATGGGCGTGATGACGGTCAAGGACCCGGCCGAGCTGCGCGAGCTCTCGCGGCGGCAGCGCAACAAGATGGCCAAGGTGAAGGAAGGACTGGAAGTGCACCAGGTGATCGTGCAGGAAGGCGTGCCCACGTTCGAGCGCCTGGGCGAGGCGGTGTGCGAACCGGTCGTCTATATGATCGATCATTACGTGGTGGGCGGATTCTACCGGGTACACACCGAACGCGGCCCCGACGAGAACCTCAACGCGCCGGGCATGCACTTCGAGCCGCTGCGCTTCGCGGCGAGCTGCTCGCTGCCCGACTCGGGCCTCGCCCCCGACGCCGAACCCAACCGTTTCTACGCCTACGGCGTGGTGGCGCGCCTGGGCTTGCTCGCCGCCGCCATCGAGATCGAGGAACTCGTCGCCCGTTTCGGCGCGGAAGGAGATACGGCATGAAACTCGCCTTTCTCGTCGACCCTCTGCCCAAGCTGAAAGTGACGAAGGATTCGTCGATTGCCATGATGCGCGCCGCCCAGGCGCGCGGCCACGAGATCTGGACCTGCCAGCGCGAGGGACTTTGCTGGGAAGAAGGCGCCGTGTGGCTCTCGGCCCAGCTCATCGCGCTGACCGACGGCGGAGCCGGTGCCTGGTACGAGGTCGTCTCCGAAGCGCGCGTGCGCGCCGACCAATTCGACGCACTCCTCATGCGCCAGGATCCGCCCTTCGACTTCGAATACCTCACCGCCACCTGGCTGCTGGAGCGCGCCGAAGCGCAAGGGGCCCGCGTCTGGAACCGGCCGCGGGCGATCCGAGACCATTCGGAGAAACTCTCCATCCTGGAATTCCCGCAGTTTACGCCCGCCACGATGGTGGCGCGCGACCCCGAGCGCATCCACGCCTTCATCGACGCTCTGGGCGACGTGATCCTCAAGCCGCTCGACGGCATGGGCGGAAGCCAGATTTTCCGCGTGCACCGCGAGGATCACAACCGCTACGTGATCGTCGAGACGCTGACGCACCACGGGCACCGTACCATCATGGCCCAGGAATACCTGCCGCAGATCCGCGACGGCGACAAACGGGTGCTCGTGATCGCCGGGCAAGTGATGCCCTATGCGCTCGCCCGCATCCCCAAGCCCGGCGAGACGCGCGGCAACCTCGCCGCGGGCGGACGCGGCGTGGCCGTGCCGCTCACCGAGGCCGAACGGGAAGTCGCCGAAGCGCTCGCCCCCGTCTTGTGGCAGCGCGGCCTCTTGATCGTGGGGCTCGACCTCATCGGCGGACGGCTCACCGAGATCAACGTCACCAGCCCCACCTGCATGGTGGAGATCGCGGCCCAGACGGGATTGAACATTGCCGACGAGGTGATCGAGGCGCTCGAGCGCCTTGCGGCCGGCTGAGCGCGCCGCCGCTCACAGGGCGACGCGCCCCATGCGCCGCAACACGGCCTTTTCCACTTCGACCACCGCGAAAGCCGCCAGCGCCCCGGCGAGCGCATACGCCCAGGCAAAGGCATCGAGCGCCGCGGTGCGAAAGAGCAGCTGCAGCGGCGGGGCGTAGACGAAGGCCAGCTGCAGCAGCGCCAGCACCCCGATCACCGGCCACAGGGCCGGATTGCCCCGCAGCACCTCCCGGCTCCAGCCGCTCGCGACGAAGCGCCGGCAGTTGAAGAGATACATCACCTCGGCGCACACCAGCGTATGCGTGGCCGCCGTGCGGGCGAAGTCCTCGCCGAGCTCGCGCACGAGGGAGATGCCGTAGGCGCCGTAGGACAAGAGGCAGATCAGCACGCCGATGAAGACGACGCGCCACGCCATGGCCCCCGTGACCAAAGGCTCGACCGGCGGGCGCGGCGGGCGCTGCATCACGTCCGGTTCCGGCATCTCGAACGCCACGGCGATCGCCAGCGTCACCGCCGTCACCAGGTTCACCCACAGGATCTGCGTGGCCGAGATCGGCAGCGACCAGCCCGCCGCCAGCGCGATCGCCACGACCAACGCCTGCGCCACATTCGTCGGCAGCACGAAGAGCAGCGCCTTCTTGATGTTGTCGTAGGCCACGCGCCCCCAGCGCACGGCCTGGGCGATGGTGGCGAAGTTGTCGTCGGCGAGCACCATGGCCGAAGCCTGACGCGCCGCATCGGTGCCGCGCTTGCCCATGGCCACTCCGATGTCGGCCGCCTGCAGCGCCGGCGCGTCGTTGGCCCCGTCGCCGGTCATGGCCACGATGTGGCCCTGCCCCTGCAGCACCCGCACCAGACGCAGCTTGTGCTCCGGCGCGGCCCGTGCGACGACGTCCGTCTCGGCGATGCGCGCGCCCAGGGCCGCGTCGTCGAGCCGTTCGATCTCCACGCCGGTGAGGGGCGCCTCGGCGCGCAGTCCCAGCATCTGCCCGATCGCCTGGGCCGTGACCGGGTGATCGCCCGTGATCATCAGCACCCGGATGCCGGCCTCGTGGCACTCGCGGATCGCCTCCTTCGCTTCCGGCCGCGGCGGATCCTCCAGCCCCACTACGCCCAGCAGGGCAAAGCCGCCGTTGACGTCCTCCAGACTCAGCGCCTCCTTGGGACTGGACAGCCGTTTCCAGGCGAGCGCGATCATCCGCCGCCCCTTGGCCGCTTCGCGCATCAGCCGCTCTCCCCAGCCGGCCATGTCGAGCGGCTGGCCGTCGGCATCGCTGTAGCAGTGCGCCAACACCACTTCGGGTGCCCCTTTGAGAAAAATCACGTGATTCCCGTGATGATCGCGATTGAGCGTCGCCATCCAGCGCCGCTCCGGCTCGAAGGGGATCAGGTCGACCCGCGGCCAGCAGCGGCGCTCGCGCTCTGGGTCCAGCCCCGCCTTCAGCGCCATGCTCATGAGGGCGACTTCGAGCGGGTCCCCTTCGCCATGCCAGTGCCCTTCGGCATCCGCATGGAGCGCGGCGTCGTTGCACAGCAGCGAGGCGCGTGCAAGCCGCACCAGGCCGCGCACGCTCTCCGGCAGCCGCGGGCGTCCGTCGCGCAGGAACGCTCCCGTCGGCTCATAGCCCGAACCCGACACCTCCACGCTGTCGTGCGGCAGCAGCACCGAGGTGACGGTGAGCTGGTTGCGCGTCAGCGTCCCCGTCTTGTCGGTGCAGATCACGGTGACCGATCCGAGCGTCTCCACCGCCGGCAGGCGGCGCACGATGGCCTGGTGCTGCGCCAATCGCTGTCCGCCGATTGCCAGGATGATGGTGACGATGGCCGGCAATCCCTCGGGGATGGCCGCCACCGCGATCCCCACCACCGCAAGGAAGATCTCGTCGAGCGGCTGCCCCAGCCCCCAATAGGCCCAGGCGAAGAGCAGCGCCGACACGCCCACGATCACCGCCGCCGCACCCTGGGCGAACCGCGTCAAGCGGCGGGTGAGCGGCGTTTCCAGCCGCGAGACGCTGGCCACCAGCTTGCCGATGCGCCCGAGCTCGCTGTCCCCGCCCGTGGCTACCACCACCCCCAGGCCCTGGCCACGCACCACCGTGGTGCCGCTGTAGGCCATGCAGCGTCGCTCAGCGAGCGGAGCCGCCTCGTCGACGGGCTCCGGATCCTTCTCCACCGGCAGCGATTCCCCCGTGAGCACGGCCTCGTCCACGGCCAGCCGGCGCGCGGCAACCAGACGTAAGTCGGCCGGCACCACCATCCCCGATTCGAGGAAGACGAGGTCACCCGGCACCAGCTCCTCGGCAGCGATCTGACGCCGCCGTCCGTCGCGGATCACCACCGCGGTTTGCGCCAGCATCGACTTCACCGCCGCGAGCGCCCGCTGGGCCTTCCCCTCCTGGAGCGCGCCCAGCACCGCCGAGACGATCACCACCGCGAAGATCACCGCCGCATCGATCCAGTGTCCGAGGTAGGCCGTCAAGATTCCCGCCACCAGCAACACGTAGATCAGGGGATTGTGGAACTGGCGCAGCAGCCGCAGCCAGGCCGGATCGGGCGGCTCTTCCGGCAAGCGGTTCGGGCCATGGACGGCGAGCCGCCGCTCGGCCTCGGCCTGGGTCAGGCCACACTGCAGATTCGTGGCCAGCTGCTCGGTCACCTCCAGGGGCGACTGCGCATGAAAAGACCTGTTCCTTCGGCTCATGGACGACATCGTGGAACTCACCACAAAGGGACGGTGCAATGCAGCATACCACGGAGCGCAAGGCCCCCGGCCCTTACGCGGCAGAAGAGGCTCAGCCGCGTCCGCCCTGCCAGGCGGCGAGCAGGAAGTCGCGATAAGGCGCGAGCAGGTGGAGGGGAACTTCCACTACCGGCCCGCCCAAGGTGGTTCCGAGATAGCGGCCGAGAACGGGCGTTTCGGCGCCCGGCAGCAGCACCTCCACGGGTGCGTTCGCCTTCAGCCGCAGGTTGCGCTGCGACTCGTCGAAGAAGACCGAGCCATGGGTGAAATTGAGCTGCGCCTCGGTTTCGAGCGGCTCGTCGTTGGGCCGCACGCCGCGCACCACGACCGGCGCGAGCCGCACGTCGTTGCACAGCTTCAGCGCCTGGGTGCGCAAGCGCTTCTCCAGCTCCTCCTCGGCAAGGAAAGGGACGTTGCCCACGCGCGCCTCCAGCTCGGCGAGCTCCTCGTCGGTGAGGTGCGGTGCCGCGCGCACCAGCAGCTCCTTGGGAATCGTCTGACCCGGCTCGCGCCGGGGCCGTTCGACATCGACGTGGTGCTGCATCTTGTGGATCATGATGCCGCTACCCTGCAGGCGCTTCGTCGCCACCGCCTTCAAGCCCTGATGCACCACGTCGCCGAGCAGACCATCGACGATGCGCGCCAGATCGGCGCGCGGCATCTTCTGCAAAGGCTCGGGAAGGGACACTTCCATCGTATAGGTGAGGATCAGACGGCTCGTGTCTTTCATGGGCGGCGTGCAACCGGACGGATGCCCCCATGCTAGCACGACCCCTGGGTCCAGGCCAAGAAAAAGCCCCCGGTTCATCACCGGGGGCAACGACAGGAATCGCCGTCGGAGAGGAGACTATAGGCGGTAGGCCGTCTCGCCGTGGGTAGCCACGTCCAGCCCCTCGCGCTCTTCTTCCTCGCTCACGCGCAAGCCCCCGGTGAGCGCACCGGCGATCTTGTAGGCGAGGAAAGCCACCACGCCACTCACCACGATGGTGGTGAGCACGCCCCAACCTTGTACCCACAGCTGATGCATCACCGAGAAATCCGCCTTGCCGTTGCCCGTGCCGCCCAGGGCAGGGGAAGTGAAGACCGCGGTGAGCAACGCCCCCACGATGCCGCACACCCCATGCACGCCGAAGGCATCGAGCGAATCGTCGATGCCGTGCCAGCGTTTGAGCGCGCTCACGCCCCACAGCCCGGCTACGCCGCCGATCAAGCCCATCACGATCGAGCCGATCGGGCCCACCGTGCCACAGGCCGGCGTGATGACCACGAGCCCGGCCACCGCGCCCGAAGCCGCCCCGAGCATGGAAGGCTTGCCCTTGACGAGCGCCTCGACCGCGCTCCAGGAGAGCACCGCCGCCGCCGTGGCGAGCAGCGTGTTGAGGAAGGCGAGCGTCGCGCCCGAAGTCGCTTCCAGGTTGGAGCCGGCGTTGAAACCGAACCAGCCCACCCACAAGAGCGAGGCCCCCACCATGGTGAGCGGCAGCGAGTGCGGCGCAAGCGCCTCCCGCCCATAGCCGATGCGCTTGCCCACGAGCATCGCGCCCACCAGCCCGGCCACGCCGGCATTGATGTGCACCACCGTGCCGCCGGCGAAGTCGATCGCCCCGGCGCCGAGCAGCCATCCGCCCGGCCCCCAGACCATGTGCGCGATCGGCAGGTAGGAGAAGGTGAACCACAGCACCATGAAGACCATCACCGCGGCAAACTTGATGCGCTCGGCAAAGGCCCCGACCACCAGCGCGCAGGTGATGGCGGCAAACGTCCCCTGGAAGGCGATATAGACGTATTCGGGCAGTTTCACTTCGGGGGTAAAGGTGTCGGCAAGGCTATCGGGCGTCACGCCAGCGAGGAACACCTTGGCAAACGATCCGAGCCAGGGCCTGGCCTCGGTGAACGCGAGGCTATAGCCATAGCAGGCCCACAGCACGAGCACCAGCGCCGTCACCATCAGTACCTGCATGAGCACGGAGAGCACGTTCTTCGCCCGTACCATGCCGCCGTAGAAGAGCGCCAAGCCCGGCACGATCATCATCAGCACCAGCAGGGTAGAGGTCATCATCCAGGCGACGTCACCGCGATGCACCACGGGCGCGGCCGTGCTGGCCGCCTCCTGCGCCCAGGAAGGCAGGGAGACCGTTGCCAGAGCCACCAAGGAGCCGACCCCGCCGAACCACTTCTTCTTCATCATGATGATTCTCCTCATCGTCCAGATCACAGCGCCGCCGTCCCGGTCTCGCCGGTGCGGATGCGAACCGCCTCCGCGAGTTCGAAGACGAAGATCTTTCCGTCGCCCACCTTCCCCGTGAAGGCAGACTTCTCGATCGCCTCAAGCACCTGCTCGAGCAGCTCGTCCGGTATGGCCACTTCGAGCTTCACCTTGGGCAGGAAATCGACCACGTACTCCGCCCCGCGGTAGAGTTCCGTGTGCCCCTTCTGCCGGCCGAACCCCTTGACCTCGCTCACCGTGAGCCCCTGCACGCCATTTTCCGAGAGCGCCTCGCGCACCTCGTCGAGCTTGAACGGCTTGATGATCGCCATGACGAATTTCATGATTCTTCTCCGTAGCGGGAATGCCCACCACGACGTAAGCACGGAACGTGCCAAAATGCAGGAAAAGCGAAAAGGGGACGCGGCAACGAACCGCGTCCCCTCAGGCTGGTGCTACGGAATCGAGAAATCCGAACGATGGAGCGCGACGGGATCGGGCCGCCCCTGGCGCGCCCCCGCGCGCGGACGCACCGTTTCAGTGCATTCCGCGAACCGATCCGTCCACTCTGGAGCGGATCGGCGGCCTCGGCTCAAAACGCCGGCACCACGGCCCCCTGGTACTTCTCGAGGATGAAGCGCTTCACCGCCTCCGAGTGCAAGGCGCGCACGAGTTTTTGCATGGCCTCGCCGTCCTTGTTGTCCGGCCGGGCCACCAGCACGTTCACGTAGGGCGAATCGGCCCCCTCGATGACGAGCGCGTCTTTCGTGGGATTGAGTCCGGCCTCCAACGCATAGTTGGTGTTGATGAGGGCCAGATCGACCTGGTCGAGGATGCGCGGCAGCGTGGCCGCTTCCAGCTCCTTGAAGCCCAGCCGCTTGGGATTGTCGGCGATGTCCCGCGGCGTAGCGGTGATCTTTCCCGGATCCTTGAGCCTGATGAGTCCAGCGCGCTGCAGCAGCAGAAGCGCCCGCCCGCCGTTGGTCGGATCGTTGGGAATGGCCACGACGGCGCCTTCCTTGAGCTCGTCGAGCTTCTTGATGCGGCGGGAATAGGCGCCGAAAGGCTCGATGTGCACCCCGGCCACCGCCACCAGGTCGGTGCCGCGATCCTTGTTGAACTCGTCCAGATAGGGTTTGTGCTGGAAGAAATTGGCGTCCATGCGCTTTTGCGCCACCTGGATGTTGGGCTGGACGTAGTCGGTGAACACCCGCACCTCCAGCTCCACCCCTTCCTTGGCGAGCATGGGTTTGACGTACTCCAGGATCTCGGCGTGCGGCACGGGCGTGGCCGCCACCGACAGTTTTTCGGCCCAGGCGGCCGGAACGAGGCCAAGCGAGGCGCTCAGAATCAACAAGGCGTTTTTCCATTTCATGGCACGACACTCCTTCCTTGGGTGAAGAAAAAAATCCGTTGCCACGCTAACGGCGGCTGAAACGCAGCACAAGCCGGTCGCCCAGCATCTGCAGCAGCTGCACCAGCACCACCAGCAGCGCCACCGTGATGACCATCACGTCGGTCTGGAAACGCTGGTAGCCGAAACGGATGGCCAGGTCCCCGAGGCCGCCGCCGCCGATCACCCCCGACATGGCGGCGTACGACACCAGGGTGATGGAGGTGACGGTGACTCCGGCGAGGATCCCCGGCAAAGCCTCGGGCAGCAGCGCCCCGAAGACGATCTGCGGCACCGTCGCCCCCATGGCCTGCGTCGCCTCGACGATGCCCCGATCCACCTCCCGCAGCGCCGCCTCCACCAGCCGGGCAAAGAGCGGCGCCCCGCCCACCACCAAGGGCGGAATCGCCCCTGGCACGCCCAGCGAGGTGCCCACCAGCACGACGGTGACCGGGATCATGACGATGAGCAGGATCACGAAGGGCACGGAGCGCAGCAGATTCACCACGAAAGAGAGCACCGCATAGACGAGCGGCTGCTCCAGCAGCTGGCGCTTGCCCGTGAGAAAGAGCGCGATCCCCAGCGGCAGCCCCAGCAGCACGGCGAAGAAGAGCGACACCCCCACCATGACCAGCGTATCCCAGCAGGCCCGGCCGATCTCCAGCCAATCCACGTTGACCAGCCATTGCGTCATCACCGCAGCACCTCCACATCCACCCCCGCCTCGGCGAGCGCCCGCAGCGCCTCCTCCACGTCGCCGCCGACGAGCGACAGAGTCAATTGACCGTACGGAACGTCCTTGATGTGATCGATGCGCCCGGCGAGGATGCTGAAATCCACCCCGAAGCGGCGCACCACTTCGCCCAGCAGCGGCCGGTAGGTCGCCGCTCCCTTGAACGTCAGCCGCACCACGCGCCCCGCTGCCTGCTGTAGGCTCTCCTGGAATTCCTGCGTATCGACGTGCTCGCTCTCGAGCACGAACTCCCGGGTCGTGGGATGTCGTGGATGGAGGAAGACCTCGCTCACCGGCCCCGTCTCCACCACCCGGCCGCCGTCCATCACCGCCACCCGGTCGCACACGCGCCGCACCGCGTCCATCTCGTGCGTGACGAGCACGATGGTGAGCCCCAGGCGGCGGTTGATGTCGGAGAGCAGCTGCAGCACCGAACGGGTGGTCTGCGGATCGAGGGCGCTGGTGGCCTCGTCCGACAGCAGGATGGAGGGCCGGCAGGCCAGCGCCCGGGCAATGCCCACGCGCTGCTTCTGCCCGCCGGAGAGCTGGGCAGGATATTTGCCCGCGTGCTCGCTCAAGCCGACCAGGGCGAGCAGCTCCTCGACCCGCGCCGCGATGGCAGCCCTGGATTCGGTGCCGGCGATCTTCAAGGGAAAGGCGACGTTCTCCGCCACCGTCTTCGACGAGAGCAGGTTGAAATGCTGGAAGATCATGCCGATGCGCCGGCGGAAGGCGCGCAGCTGCGCCGGGGCGAGGCGGGTGACGTCCTCGCCCTCCACCACGACGCGCCCCTGGCTGGGGCGCTCGAGCAGATTGACGAGGCGAAGCAGCGTGGATTTCCCGGCACCGGAATGCCCGACGATGCCGAATACCTCCCCTCGTTCGATCGTCAGCCGCTCGACTTCCAGCGCCAGGACCTCCTGCCCCCGGACACGGTACGTCTTGCGCACGCCGTCGAATTCGATCACATCCACCATCCTTCAGCGCAAAAAGCGGATTTTCGCACGGACAACCCGACGTGCCGAAGCCACTGCCGGGCTTGGCAGTATATCGAGGGAACTCATGATTGACTCCATCAGCCGCTGCGGTGATACTTCATGATGGGGTTTTTTCAGAGCCTGAATGGCCGAATCTGGATCCTGCCCTCAAGGCATCCCCGCAACCCTCACGACAACACCCTGGAGAGGAGACTTCGATGAAAACCCGACGCTGGCTCACCACCGCCCTGTTCGCCGCCTTGCTGGGCACCACCTTGCTCGGCCTGGGCAAACCCGCCGCGGCCGCCGGGCCGTACAAGGATGAGTACAAACTCTCCACCGTGCTCGGCGAGGCTTTTCCCTGGGGCTGGGGCGCCAAACGGTGGGCCGAACTCGTCGACGAAAAAACCCAAGGGCGCATCAAAATCAAAGTCTATCCCGGCGCCTCGCTCGTCTCGGGCGATCAGACCAAGGAATTCACCGCGCTGCGCCAGGGCGTGATCGACATGGCCGTCGGTTCGACGATCAACTGGTCGCCGCAGGTCAAAGAGCTCAATCTCTTCGCGCTGCCCTTCCTGATGCCGGATCAGCGCGCGCTCGAAGCGCTCACGCAGGGACGCGTCGGCAAGAAGCTCTTCGACACGCTCGCCGAACGGTTGTGCAACCTTTTTTCTGTAAATTTCCGTGGTGTTGGTCATGACGCCGGGGTTACGGGTTGAGGTTGAGATAGACCTTGCCGGTCATCCACTCGTCGTCGAGTTCGGCCAGCAGC
>NZ_SBIK01000001.1:163758-397282 GCF_006503695.1 Tepidiphilus succinatimandens | reverse complement strand
GCGGGTGCCTTTTTCGAGGGCAGAAGGGTAGAAGTCGCCGCAACGCACCTGGGGCACCTGAAAGGTCAGCTCACCAAGGCGGGTGAGTACCGTCTTGGGTTTGTACCCGTTGGCGTAGTTGTCAGGTCCCGGACGATTGCATTGATCCACGACGTCGTGCATTATTCATAGGTCGCGAGGCGATGCGTGGGCTGCTCGATGAATTACAGGGGCAAAAGTCATGATGGTCCGACTGCACAAGAACGCCACCACGACCCCTGCGGCCCTGCGCACCATCCAAATCGAGTCTGCTGGTGCGCCGCCTTGCCCGGGAACTCAGGGTGTCGGAGGATGCCATTCGACGTCGCCGACGCTGAAGACCCCGAGCTTCTTGTGTTCGCTCATTGATGCAGCCTCTTTCGTCTGCGTACGATCCTCACCTTCGATGAACCGTACCAGGCGCTCGACATCGAGCATCGGTTGACCAAACCTCGCCGTCCGCAAACGAACGGCAGGGGCGAGCGCTTCAACGGACGCATCAGCGAGGTGCTTGCCACCCATCGCTTCGACAGCCGCAAAGCGCAGGAGGCGACGATTCAGCGCTACGTCTGGCTGTACAATCACCACATCCCTCAGGAGGCTCTGGGGCATGTCTCACCCATCGGAGCCATGAAAAGATGGTACGCGGAAAACGAGCAAAGCGAGTTCCAACGAAGTCAAAAACATGAAATTTGCATTAAAAATGCTACAGAATCGTCCGGGACCTGATATCTTTGTCCAGAAAATATCCTTCTATCCTGCGCGCCGAGCAGGACGGCAAGGTGAAGAAGATCGTCGCCAAGCCGGGCGCGAGCCTGGCGGTGGACGAGGTGATCCTCGAATTCGAGTGATCCTCCTTCCCTGCAAAGGTAAAGAAAAGCCGGCCCCGAGAGGCCGGCCTTTTTCTGGGCGAAAAATCAGCGCGCCGCGGCGGCGATCGTCGCGTACGCCTCAATCACTTCCGGCGGGGCCTGGACGAGCTCGATGAGCACGCCTTCGCCGCTCACCGGGAATTCGTCGTTGCCTTTGGGGTGGATGAAGCAAATGTCGTAGCCGGCCGCGCCGCGGCGGATGCCGCCGGGGGCGAAACGCACGCCATGCGCCGAGAGCCATTCCACCGCCTTGGGCAGGTCGTCGACCCACAGGCCGACGTGGTTGAGCGGGGTGGCGTGCACCGCCGGTTTCTTCTCCGGATCGAGCGGCTGCATCAGGTCGACCTCGACCTTGAAGGGGCCCGCGCCCAGGGCGACGATGTCTTCATCCACGTTCTCGCGCTCGGAGCGGAAGGTGCCGGTCACCGGCAGGCCGAAGAGCTCGACCCACAGGCGGGCAAGCCGCGTCTTGTCGAGCGCGCCCAGCGCGATCTGCTGGATGCCGAGGATACGGAACGGGCGGGAGGAATCGTTCATGGGATGGTCTCGTGCGGTAGGGATGGGCAGGAATTTTACTCCCAGCGCACGGGGGCGGCGAAGAGGTAGCCCGCGCCATAGACCGTCTTGATGAGGCGCGGGTCGTGCGGATCGTCGCGCAGCTTGCGCCGCAGGCGCGAGATGCGCACGTCGATGCTGCGGTCGTACGATTCGACGGGGCGGTCCCCTACCAGGCGTTCGCGCGAGAGGATGCGGTTGGGATGGGCGAGGAAGAGCATCAGCAGCTGCGCTTCGGCGGTGGAGAGCCGCGTGCTGCCGCCTTGCGGATCGGTGAGGGTGTGGCTTGCCGGGTCATAGCGCCAGCCGGCGAAATGCGCGCAGCCCTCTTGCGATGCAGGGGTCGGGGCGGCGGTCTTCTGGTAGCGGCGCAGGATGGAGCGCACCCGGGCCACCAGCTCGCGCGGCTCGAAGGGTTTGATGAGATAGTCATCCGCCCCCAGCTCCAGCCCCAGCACGCGATCGGCCACGCCCGCGCGGCCGGTGAGGATGAGCACGGCGCAGGGGTGCAGGCGCTGCATCTCGGCGATCAACGCCAGGCCGTCCATGTCCGGCAGCCCCAGATCGACGATCGTCAGTTCCGGCGTGCGGGTGCGCACGGCTTCGAGCGCGGCGCGGCCGCTCGCGGCCACGTCGCAGGCAAAGCCGAATTCGCCCAGGCTGCGGCAGATGAGACGGGCGACGTCGGGATCGTCTTCGACGACGAGGAGGCGAGGCTCGGCGGTATTCATCGGGTCGTTCCGGCTCTGAGACGCTGCGCGGCGGCGAGCGCCTGGGCGAGTTGGGTCTGGGTACAGGGTTTGGGCAGGAATAC
Organism: Tepidiphilus succinatimandens; assembly: GCF_006503695.1. Taxonomy (GTDB): domain Bacteria; phylum Pseudomonadota; class Gammaproteobacteria; order Burkholderiales; family Rhodocyclaceae; genus Tepidiphilus; species Tepidiphilus succinatimandens. The sequence goes on along the minus strand of NZ_SBIK01000001.1, from coordinate 395,023 downwards.
GTAGGCATCCACCGGCGGGCCTTCGTCGTGGGCATAGCCCGTCACCAGCACGGCGGGCAGGGTCGGGCGCAGCGCACGGGCGCGGGCGATGAGGCTGCGGCCGTCGAGTTCGCCCGGCATGACCGCATCGGTGACGAGCAGCTCGATCTCCTCGACGTGCTCGAGCAGCTCCAGCGCCTCGTGCGCGTTGGCCGCCTCGAGCACGGTGTGTCCCAGCGCCATGAGCTGCTGGCGCAGGACGTGGCGCACCGGCAGTTCGTCTTCCACCAGCAGCACCATGCGGGGAATCGAGGGGGGTGCTTCATCGTCTTGCGCCTCGTCCGTTCCTCGGGCACCCTCCGCTGCCGGGGCCTGCGGCAGCGTGAAGGAGAAAGTGGTCCCGCGGCCGGGCTCGCTGTGCACCCGGATGTCGCCGCCCGACTGGCGCACGAAACCATAGACCATCGCCAGCCCCAGACCGCTGCCGCGGCCGAAGGGCTTGGTGGTATAGAACGGCTCGAAGACATGGGAAATCTGCTCGGCGGCGATGCCGCAGCCCGTGTCGGCGACCTCGAAACGCACGCACTGCCCCGCGTCGTCCGTCGTGTCCGGGCGGACGCGAATCGTGAGGGTCCCGCCGCGCTCGAGCATGGCATCGCGCGCGTTCAGGGCGAGGTTGAGGAGCGCGCTCTCGAGCTGATGCGCGTCGGCATAGGCGTGGAGCGGCGTCTCGGGCAGGTCGAGCACGATGGCGATGGTCTCGCCCAGCGTGCGTTCGAGGATCACGCTCATGGAGCGCACCAGTTCGCCCACCTCGACCGCCTGCGGCGCGAGGGGCTGCGAACGCGCGAAGGTGAGCAGCCGCCGGATGAGGGCCACGCCGCGCGTGCTCGCCGCCAGCGCCGGTTCGAGATATTCGCGCGCGGCACTCGAGTCGCCCAGGTAGCGCTTGAGCCCTTCGAGGTTGCCGATGAGGGTGGTGAGCAGGTTGTTGAAGTCGTGCGCGAGCCCCCCCGTGAGCTGTCCGATCGCCTCCATCTTCTGCGCCTGGATGAGCGCGTTCTGGTGCGCCTTCTGCTCGGTGATGTCGATCGAGAGCACGAAGAAGCCCACGACCGTGCCCTGCCCGTCGCGCTCCGGCACCACGGTGCTGCGGGCGTGGACCGGACGGCCTTGGGCGTTGCGGCGGGCGTATTCGTAGCTGACGGTCTCACCGGCGTGGGCGCGCGCCAGCGGCGCTGCGATCTGGGCATAGGTGTCGGGGCCGGTGACTTCGGCCACGGTGCGCCCGACGATCTCGTCCTGTTCGAGGCCGAACCAGCGGGCATAGACCCGGTTGGCGAAGCGGTAGCGCTCGTCGGCGTCCAGATAGGCCACCATCGCTGGGATGGAATCGAGGATGAGACGCAGGCGCTCTTCCGAGCGACGCAGCGCCTCGGCGGTCTGGTCGAGCTCACGCTGGGCGGCGCGCAGTTCTTCGTTGGCTTGCGCGAGCGCCGCCGTGCGCTCGGCCACCCGGGCTTCCAGCGTCTGGTTCTGTTCCTCGATGAGCCGCTCGTAGCGGCGCTGCTCGGTGATGTCGGTCCACAGCGACACGAATCCGAGGTTGGGGATGGGCACGCCGCGCACCGCCAGAATGCGGCCGTTGGGGCGCTCGCGTTCGAAGTAGTGCGGCTGGAAGGCGCGCGCGGCCATCACCCGTTCGGCCACCAGACGCTCGATGTCTCCCTCGCCGTATTCGCCGCGCTCGGCGTTGAAGCGGGCGAAGGTCTCGAAAGGCGTGCCTTCATGGACCAGGTCGTCGGGGAAGTCGAGCAGGCGCTGCATGGCGCGGTTCCAGGCCACCAGCTTGGGCGTGGCGTCGAACACGGCGATCGCCTGATCGAGCAGGTCGAGCCCGGCGAGCAGCAGATCGAGCCGGCGCCGGTCGCCGGGGCCGACGAGGCTGGAAGCAGGCAGTTCCGGCAGGGCAGGGGGACGGGGCATCGCGCGAAAGGCCGTGTGGGTATCGAGGATAATCCTACGCCGATCGCCGCGCTTTTGCCAAGCAGGGGCCGGGCGCTAGCGGTAGCGGGTGGGATCGGGCACGCCCGCTGCGGCGAACCCCTGGGCGCGGAGCCGACAGGCGTCGCAGCGGCCGCAGGCGCGCCCTTCCTCGTCCGCCTGATAGCAGGAGACGGTAAGCGCATAATCCACGCCCAGTTCCCGCCCCCGGCGGATGATCTCGGCTTTGGACAGGTGTATGAGCGGCGCGTGGATGCGGAAACGCGCGCCTTCCACGCCGGCCTTGGTGGCGACGTTGGCCAGCGCCTCGAAGGCGGCGATGAATTCCGGCCGGCAGTCGGGATAGCCGGAATAGTCGACGGCATTGACCCCGATGAAGAGATCATGGGCCCCCAACACCTCGGCCCAGGCGAGCGCCACCGACAAGAGCACCGTGTTGCGCGCCGGCACGTAGGTGACAGGGACGCCCTCGGTCGGCGTCTCGGGCACGGCGATCGCTTCGTCCGTGAGCGCCGAGCCGCCAAAAACGCCCAGATCGACGCGGGCGACGCGATGTTCGACGGCGCCCAGCGCCCGGGCCACGCGCGCCGCGGCCGCGAGTTCCGCGTCGTGCCGCTGGCCGTAGGCCACCGACAGGGCATAGGGACGGTAGCCTTCGGCGCGGGCGATCGCCAGCACCGTGCTCGAATCGAGCCCGCCGGAGAGCAGCACCACGGCGTTTCGAGAGGAGACGTCCTTCATCGCGGGAATCCTTACGCAAAGAGAGGGACGCGACGGTGCTTCACTTGCCGCGCGCGTCGCCCCACAGAATCTTGTGCAGCTGCAGTTGGAATCGCACCGGCAGGCGGTCGGCCACGATCCAGTCGGCGAGCGTCGAGGGCGCCAGTTCCCCGGTCACCGGCGAGAAGAGCACCGTGGCGCGGCGGGCGAGACCGTGTCGCTCCAGGACGTCCTTGGCCCAGTCGTAGTCGGCGCGCCCGGCGAGCACGAACTTCACCTCGTCGTGCGGGCGCAGGTGGTCGAGGTTGTCCCACAGGTTCTTGTCGGCTTCGCCCGAGCCCGGCGCCTTGAGATCCATCACGCAGCGCACGCGAGGGTCGAGCCCCGCGATGGAGAGCGCCCCACTCGTCTCCAGCGAGACGCGATGGCCGGCGTCGGCGAGCGCCGTGAGCAGGTCGCGGCAGGCCGCTTGTGCCAGCGGCTCGCCGCCGGTGACACACACTTCGGGCAAGCCCAGGTCCGAGACCCGGGCGAGGATCTCGTCGATCGTGAGGCGTTCGCCGCCGCTGAAAGCGTAGGCCGTGTCGCACCAGCGGCAGCGCAAGGGGCAGCCGGTGAGGCGAACGAAGACGGTGGGCACCCCCACCGTCGTCGATTCCCCCTGCAGGGAGGCGAAGATCTCGCTGACGCGCAGCCGCTTGCTTTCCTTCATCGCCCCAGGCGTTGGCGGGCGATCTGGCCCGCCGGGGTGTTGGGGTGGCGTTCGACCAGGCGCTTGAGCATGTCGGTGGCGCCGACTTCGTCGCCCATGCCCTGCAGGGCGTTCGCCAGGCCCAGCATGGCGTCGGGCGCGAGCTCGTGCTTGGGCGTGTCGTAGACCACCCGGGCGAAATGGCGCCGCGCCGTCTCGTACTGCTTGAGCTGCAGCGCCGCCGTCCCGGCCCAGAAATGCGCCGCCGGCACCTGGGCGTCGTTGGGATACTGGCGCAGGAAGGTCTCGAAGGCCGCCAACGCATTCTTCGCATCGCGCGCCTGGAGCTTGGCGAGCGCCGCATCGAACTCCGCCTTGGCATTACCTGCCGGGGCGGACGCCGGCGCAGGCGCAGCGGGAGCCGTCGCGGACGGTGCCGCGGCCTGCGAGGGGGCAGACGCGGCGGCACCACCGCTGCTCAGCGCATTGAGCCGGGCATCGAGATCGAGGTAGAAATCCTTCTGCCGCTTCTCTAGCTGATCCAGCTTGTACTGCAGCTCTTCGATGCGTCCGGTGAGCCGGCGCACGTCCTCCTGCAGTCGCTCCATGTCGTTGCTTTGGCTCAGCTGCGAGCGCGCCATCGCATCGACGCGCTCGTTGAGCGTCTGCACCTGCAAGCGGAGGTCGGCGACGCCCTGGCGCGCCTCGTCGTCGGCGAAGAGGGCGAAAGCCGGCTGGCTCAGCGCGGCTGCGGCGAGCAGCACCCCCGTACGCCAGGAGAAGGGCTTGGGCATCGCGCGAGGCTCCGTCAGAATTCACCCGAATAGAGGATGTCGGCGCGGCGGTTCTGCGCGTAGCACTCTTCGGTCTTCTCGGTGCAGACGGGCTTTTCTTCGCCCAGGCTCACGGCTTCCACCTGATCTTCACGCGCCCCGAAGGTCACGAGGGCGTTTTTGACCGCCTCGGCCCGTTTCTGGCCGAGCGCCAGGTTGTATTCGCGGCTGCCGCGTTCGTCGGCATTACCCTGGATCAGGACTTTGAGATCGGGGTTCTGCGCCAGGAAGCGGCCGTGGGTCTGCACCAGCGACTGGAATTCCGGCTTGACGACGTAGCTGTCGAAGTCGAAGTAGATGCTGCGCTTGGACAGGGGGCTATTGGGGTCGCGCAGGGCGGCCAGCGCCTGGCTGCGCGAGCTCGGCGGCGTGACCGTTTTCACGGCGCCGGCGTTGCGGTCTTCGACCTTGCCCGCGCCTTCCTCGACCGAGCCGGTCGAGGAACAGGCGGAGAGAATGAGTCCAAGGCAGAGCACGGCAGGGGTGAGCAGCTTTTTCATGTGCATTTGGTTCATGTTCCTATGGATGGATGGGAGACGAACGAACAAAAACGGGCTTAGCGCGGCAACGGCCCCCAGGCCGGTTCCCGCACGTCGGCCCCCTCGGCCGAGAGGCGCAGACGGACTTTGCCATCGGTCGAGACGGCGAAGAGGGAGCCTCTTCCGCCAGATTCTGAAGCATAGACGATCATGCGTCCATTGGGCGCGAACGAAGGCGACTCGTCGCGCGAGGAATCGGAAAGAATGAGCTGCTGTCGCGTCTGCAGGTCGAGCAGCGCCACCTGGTAACGCCCTTGGTTGCGCGTGACGAAGGTGAGCAGTTTGCCGTCGGACGAGACGTCGGGGCTGACGTTGTATTCGCCTTCGAAGGTGACGCGCTCGGCCGCGCCGCCGCTCGCCGGCATGCGGTAGATCTGGGGTGAGCCGCCGCGGTCGGACGTGAAGTAGATATAGCGGCCATCGGGCGAGAAGACCGGCTCGGTGTCGATGGCGCTGCTGCGCGACAGACGAACCGGGGCTCCGCCGGAAATGGGGACGAGGTAGATCTGCGAGATGCCGTCGCGCGTGAGCGCGACGGCGAGATTCTGACCGTCGGGGGAGAAGGCCGGCGCGGAGTTGGAGCCTTTGAAGTTCGCCACGGCGCGGCGCTGGCCGGTGGCGAGCTCGTGGACGTAGACCACGGGTTTCTTCGCCTCGAACGAGACGTAGGCGACCTTGGTGCCGTCGGGGCTCCAGGCCGGCGAAATGATGGGTTCCTGCGAGATGAGCGCCGGCACGGAATTGCTGCCGTCGGCCTCGCTGATGCGAAGTTCATAGCGGCTGCCCTGCTTGACCACGTAGGCGAGCCGCGAGGCGAAGTAACCGGGCACCCCGGTGAGCTTCTCGTAGACGAAATCGGCGATGCGGTGTGCGGTGGCGCGCGTCTGCGAAGGGGTGAAACGGTAGAGGATGCCGCCGAGGTCGGCCTGGCGACGGGTGTCGAACACGCGCACCCTGACTTCATATTGACCTGCGCCGACCGGCGTGGCGGTGCCGGCGAGCACGGCATCGGCCCCGCGCTGGGCGAGATTGGCGTAATCGGGAATCTGATCCTCGGGTAGGCGCATCATGCCGACGTCGACGAGCTGGAAGATGCCGCTCTTGGCGAGATCCTGGCTCACGATCTGGGATATGGGGGCGGGCAGCGACTCCTCGCCGGCCAGATAGGGGATGGCCACGGGAATGAGGCGGCCGCCGGCACCGGTGATTTCGACGGTGAGCTGCGCCCGCGCGGGAAGTGCGGCCAAGGCGGCGAGCGCCACCATGAAAGGAAGGAACCGATGGAAGGCTCGATGGGCGAGGCCGTGCATCGCGATCACGCTGGTCATGGAAAACATGAAGTTTTGCACAAATTTTCTTTGGTGGCAACGCATTCCCGTTCTCATTGTGCGAGCGGCCGGAGTTTGAGGGTGAGGGTGCGCTCGAAGAGCCGCTTGTCTTCGGGCAAAGGCAAGGGGCTGGAGCGTCGGATCGCGCGCTCGAGCGCGGCGTCGAGCGCCGCGTTGCCGGAGGATTGTACGAGGCGGACATTGACGACCGTCCCGTCCGGCAGCTGGTCGACGATGAATACCGCTTCCGGGTTTCCTTGTACACCCGGAGGGACGACGATGTTGCCGCGCACCTTGGCGCGGATCTGGTCGATGTAGGTGGCGCGGGCCTGCTCGGAGGGGCCGCTGGGGGCGCCGCCGGCCGCAGGGGCAGAGGCGCTGCTTGGCGCCTTCGCGGGCGTGGCGGGGTTGGTGGTCTGCTGCCGCAGGCGCGCCTCGGCGAGCTTGGTGAAATCGTCGAGCGGCGGTTCTTTCTTCGGCTCGGGTTTCTTCGGCTCGGGTTTGGGCGGCTCTTTTTCCGGCTTGGGTGGCTCTTTCTTCGCCTCTTCCTTGGGCGGTTCTTTCTTGGGTTCGGGTTTTTTCGCCTCTTCCTTGAGGGCGATGTCGGGTTTGTCCGGGGCGGAAGGCTTGGGTTCGGCCTTGGGCGGCTCGGGCTTGGGCGGAGGCGCCGGCTTGGGAGGTTCCGGTTTCGGCTCGGGTTTCGGTTCCGGCTGCGGCTTGGGCGGCTCGGGGCGAGGTTCGGGCTTGGGTGGGGCGGGTTCCGGCTTGGGTTCAGGCTCGGGCTTGGGAGCCGGCTGCGGGCCTGGCGCGGGCTCCGGATTCTTGGCGAGCTGTGTGCGGGCGGCCTGCGGCGCGGCCACGAGGTCGACGAGCAAGGGTGAGGGCTCCCCGACCTTCCATTGCACCGAGAAGGCGATGAGGGCGAGGAGCAGCGCGTGCATGCCCAGCGCGAGGACCGCGGCGAGCAGCTTGCCCTGCTCGGGGCGGCGCGGCGGACGCACGGGCGAGCGGAGGAGAGGTTCTGCCATCGGAAGCCTCAGGGCGCGGTGGCGCCACCCGCCGGAGACTTGCGCGTACTGCTCGTCTGCAGGCTGATGCGGGTGTAGCCTTCATTGCGCAGCCGATCGAGCGTGTCCATGATTTTCTCGTAGGTGGCGCGCCGATCGCCCGCCACGACGACGGCGAGGTTCGGGTCTTTCGCCTTGAGCGCCTGCAGCTCGCGCAGCAGCGTGAGCGCATCGACGTTCTTCTCGGGCGCGGCGGGGTTGGGCTTGAGCGCGAGGCTACCGTCGGCGTGCACGATCACGATCGCCGCTTCCGACGGCGGCGAGGGCAGGTTGCCCACCGTGGGCAGCTCCACGTTGCCCAGCTGGATCATGGGGGCGGTGACCATGAAGATCACCAGCAGCACCAGCATCACGTCGATGTAGGGCACGACGTTCATCTGGTTCATCAGCTTGCGTTTGGCCATGGGATGCCTCCGGCCTCAGCGCAGCTGCCGTTGCAGCAGGTTCGTCAGCTCTTCCATGAAGGTCTCGATGCGCACCGACAGGCGCTCGATGTCGTGGGTGAAGTGGTTGTAGGCCACGGCCGCGGGAATGGCGGCGAAAAGGCCGATCGCCGTGGCGATGAGCGCCTCCGCGATGCCCGGAGCGACGTGCGACAGCGTGGCCGAAGTCATGTTCGCCAGGCCGCGGAAGGAGTTCATGATCCCCCAGACGGTGCCGAGCAGCCCGATGTAGGGCGCCACCGACCCGGTGGAGGCGAGGAAAGCCAGATGCGCCTCCAGTTCGTCCATTTCGCGCTGGTAGGCGGCGCGCATGGCGCGGCGCACGCTCTCGAGCGCGGCGGCCGAGTCGAGCGAACGGCTGCGCTGGCGCAGGAACTCGCGCCAGGCGGCAAGGAAGACGAGTTCCATGGGGCCGGCGTGCTGTAGGCGCGACTCGGTGAGCCGGGCGAGCGTTTCCAGATCGCTGCCCTGCCAGAAGCTCGCCTCGAAGGCGTCGGTGCGCCGGCGCGCATCGCGGATCTGGAAGATCTTGCGGAAGATCCAGTACCACGACATGACCGACAGCAGCGCGAGGATCAGCATGATGAGCTGGACCGGCACGCTCGCCTGCAGGACCAGATGGGTAAACGACAGATCGGTGGTGACGTTCATGGTCGGCGAAAGGATGGGGGTCAGGAAAGGAAAAGCCGTGCGCGCACGGCGGCGGGAAGGGCGACCGGTCGGCCGCGCTGCAGATCGACGCAGGCCACGGTGACTTCGGCGTCGAAGAGCGGCAGATCGCCGCGCAGCAGGCGCTGGGCGAAGACGACGGTGGTGCGCGTGGCCGAGACGGCGCGCGTCTCCAGCCGCAGCAGGTCGTCGAGCCGCGCCGGATGCCGGTAATGCGCCTGCAGCCGGTGCACCACGAAGCCGATGCCGTGCTCGCGCATCAGTTCGTTTTGCGAAAATCCCAGCCCGCGCAGCAGCTCGGTGCGGCCGCGCTCGCAAAAGCGAAGATAATTGGCATAATAGACGAGGCCGGCGCAATCGGTGTCTTCGTAATAGACGCGGAGTTCGATCGCGTGGGACTCGGCAGGGGCGGAGGCGTCCATGGCCGAGCCATTATAGCGCATCCCTTGCCGAGTTCGACGCAGCGGGATACCGGGATTTGGGGTAGACTGGCAAACGCCCATACGATGGGGAGTGTGGTGATGGAGCACGAGCCCGACGATCCGTTTGCCTTCGAAGAGGACGCGCTAGCGGCCACGGCGCTCGCCGTCGAGGATCTCTTCCTGGGGCGAGACCCGGTTCAAGAGGTGGCCATGTACTGGGCTCGGGGCGACGAAGAGGCGGCCATCGCCACGCTCGAGCGCTTCCTTGCCGACAACGCCGCGTCGAAAGAGGCCTGGTGGGTCTTGTTCGACATGCTGCGCGCGCGCGGCGAGCGGCGCCGCTTCGAGGAGGCGGCGCTCGCTTACGCGCTGCGCTTCGACTGCTCCCCGCCAGCGCTCGCCCCGGCGGAAGAACGGATCCAGGCCGGGCCGCCGTTGCTGCTCCTGCCCGAGCGGCTCGATGCCGCAGCGATGTCTTCGCTGCAGGACAAGGCGCTGCGGCTGGCGAAAGTCAGCGGCTCGTTGCGTCTCGATGCCTCGCGCCTGCGCCTGATCGAACCGGCCGGCGCGGCGCTCTTTCTTGCCCTGATGAAAAAGCTCATCGACAAGGGGGTGCGGTTTCAGTGGCGTCGTCTCGACCTCGCCCTGAGCGCGATCGAGCGGGCGAGGTCCGCTGCGGCGGACGACCGGGCGCTGTGGGAGCTGGAGATCGTGTGGCGCACCGCCGCCGGCCAGTTGGACCGGGCCGAAGCGCTGGTGCTCGCGTTTGCCGAAACCTTCGAGGCGATTCCGCCGGTCTGGATGTCCGAGCCGGAGCGCGTCGGCTGTGAGACGGCGACGCAGCCGGAGGCGGAGCGAGAGAGCGCGCCGGCGTGCGGCGACCTGGTGCTCGAAGGGGATCTGGATGAGCGCTCCATCGGCGAAGTCGTCCAGGAAATCCTCGCCTTCGCCCGCGACCATGACGTGATCGTCCTCGACTGCGACGCGCTGCGCCGGGTCGATTTCGTGGCCGCCGGCATGCTCTACAATGCCTTCGCCGCCCTCAAGGGGCAGGGCAAGCAGGTGATCCTGCGCAACGTCAGCCAGGTGGTGAATGCCCTCTTCCAGGTGCTGAGCATGGAGCAGGTCGCCACCATCCAGACGAAAACCTACTAGCAACGAAGGAATTTCATGGAATCCTATCACGGCACCACCATCCTGTCGGTGCGCCGCGGCGCTTCGGTGGCGCTGGGCGGCGACGGTCAGGTCACTTTGGGCAACGTGGTCGTCAAGGCCACGGCGCGCAAGGTGCGCACGCTCTATCACGGCAAGGTGCTCGCTGGGTTTGCCGGCGCCACGGCCGATGCCTTCACCCTCTTCGAACGCTTCGAGGCCAAGCTCGAGAAGCACCAGGGGCACCTGCTGCGCGCCGCGGTCGAGCTCGCCAAGGACTGGCGCACCGACCGCATGCTGCGCCGGCTGGAGGCCATGCTCGCCGTGGCCGACCGGGAGCATTCGCTCATCCTCACCGGCAACGGCGACGTGCTCGAACCCGAGGAAGGGATCGTCGCCATCGGCTCGGGCGGGGCCTATGCCCAGGCCGCGGCCCAGGCGCTGCTGCGCCACACCCAGTTGCCGCCGCGCGACATCGTCGCCGAATCGCTGCGCATCGCCGGCGACCTGTGCATCTACACCAATCAAAACCACGTCATCGAGGTGCTGGAATGACGCCGCTCACCTGCCGCGAGATCGTCTCGGAACTGGACAAATACATCGTCGGCCAGCACGAGGCCAAGCGCGCCGTGGCCGTGGCGCTGAGAAACCGCTGGCGCCGCGCCCAGGTGCCCGAGCCGCTGCGCCACGAGATCACCCCCAAGAACATCCTCATGATCGGCCCCACCGGCGTGGGCAAGACCGAGATCGCGCGGCGGCTGGCGCGCCTCGCCAACGCGCCTTTCATCAAGATCGAGGCGACGAAATTCACCGAGGTCGGCTACGTCGGGCGCGACGTCGACACCATCATCCGCGATCTGGCCGAAATCGCCATGAAAGAGGCCAAGGAACGGGCCATGCGCCGGGTGCGCGACCGGGCGCGCGACGCGGCCGAGGACCGCATCCTCGACGTCCTGCTGCCGCCGGCGCGCTCCTTCGGCGAGGAGCCCGCACCCGCCGAGAGCGCCACGCGGCAGAAATTCCGCAAAATGCTGCGCGAAGGCCAGCTCGACGAGAAAGAGATCGAGATCGAACTCACCGCCCCCGCCCTGCGTGCCGAGATCTTCGGCCCGCCCGGCATGGAAGAGCTCACGCAGCAGCTGCAGGGGCTGTTCCAGAACCTGGGCAGCGGCAAGCGGCGCACGCGCAAGATGCGGGTGCGCGAGGCGATGGAGGCGCTCACCGAGGAAGAGGCGGCCAAGCTCGTCGACGACGAGGAGCTCAAGCAGGAAGCGCTCCAGGCGGTGGAGCAGAACGGCATCGTCTTTCTCGACGAGATCGACAAGATCGCCGCGCGTCAGGAAACTTCCGGCGCCGACGTCTCGCGCCAGGGGGTGCAGCGCGACCTGCTGCCGCTGGTGGAAGGCACCACCGTGGCCACCAAGTACGGTATGGTGCGCACCGATCACATCCTCTTCATCGCTTCGGGCGCGTTCCACCTGAGCAAGCCGAGCGACCTCATCCCCGAGCTGCAGGGCCGCTTCCCCATCCGGGTCGAGCTCGACAGCCTCACGGTGGACGACTTCGTGCGCATCCTCACCGAGACCGAGGCGAGCCTGGTGGAGCAGTACCGGGCGCTGCTGGCCACCGACGGGGTGGAACTCGAATTCTCCCCCGACGGTGTGCGGCGGATTGCCGAGATCGCCTGGGCAGTGAACGAGCGCGTCGAGAACATCGGCGCGCGGCGCCTCTACACCGTGATGGAGAAACTGCTCGAAGAGGTCTCCTTCCGCGCCGGCGGCGAGCCGCTGCCGCGCGTGCTGATCGATGCGGCCTACGTCGACGGGCGGCTGGCCGATCTGGCCGGCGACGAGGATCTCGCCCGCTACGTGCTCTGAGGCGCGGCCGTGCTCGCCCAGCGCCTCGTCGAGATCCTCTTTCCCCTCTTCGCCCTGGTGGCGCTGGGTTACGTCATCGGCAAGCGCCACCGCCCCGAGCTCTCGGGGGCGAACCGGCTCAACATGGACGTCTTCACGCCGGCGCTCGTCTTCGCCGCGCTCGCCGGCCGGCAGGTCGACGTCCTTGCCTATCTGCCGCTCGTGCTCGCCGCCCTCGTGCTCGTGCTCGGCTCGGGGGCGCTCGGCTGGTGGCTCGCGCATCGCCTGCAGGAGGACCCGCGCACGCTCGCACCGCCGATGATGTTCAACAACTGCGGCAACCTCGGCCTGCCGCTCGCGCTGCTCACCTTCGGCGAGCAGGCCCTGGCGCCGATGGTGGTGCTCTTCATCGTCAGCAACCTGCTGCACTTCAGCCTGGGCGTGTGGTTGCTCGATCGCCGCGCCCGCCTCTCCCATCTCTGGCGCGTGCCCTCGGTGCTCGCCGCCGTCGCCGGGCTCGCCGTGGGCGCGGCCGGCTGGACGGTGTGGCCGCCGCTACTCACCACCCTCAAGATGCTGGGCGACATCTCCATTCCGCTCATGCTCTTCGGCCTGGGCGTGCGTCTGGCCGAAACCCCCATCCGCGCCTGGCGCCTGGGCGTTATCGTCGCCCTGGCCCGCCCCTTGTCGGGCATGGCGCTTGCCGCGGCGATGATCGGCCTCTACCAGTTGATGGACGGCGCCTGGCGCCTCGAGCCTCTCCAGGCGGCGCTGCTGCTGCTCTTCGGCGCCCTGCCGCCGGCGGTGCTCAACTACCTCTTCGCCGAGCGCTACGGCCAGGAGCCGGACAAGGTCGCCTCCATCGTGCTGGTGGGCAACCTCGCCTCTGTGGCGTTTTTACCACTGGCGCTGGCGGCGGTGCTGGCGAGCTAAGAATTCAGGGGATACCCCGATCAATCTTTGTTTTTTCGGGGAATTTCGAGTGTGAAGTAGGCCGCCCTTTGACATTCGATACGGAATTTTTCCCGACTTGCCCCCTTTTGTCCGCTTTTCGCCGCCTCATGCCCTGCTGTTCAGGTGTGGACCCTGGCCTATTTCGGCTGAAGCGTGAATGTCTTGACGCACTCGGTGCTGGCGGCGAAGGCGTGCGCCAGGATGCGGTAGAGGTCGGCATCGAACCGGCGGGGGCGCTCGAGGGCGGCGGCGAGTTCTTCGGGCGTGGGTTCGTGGTCGAAGCGTGTGAGGAGGCACCAGCGGTCGGCGACGATCGTCATGCGGCGTTCGCGCTCGGGGTCGTATTCGGTGAGGCGCACCGCGGCGGCGTAGGGCCAGGGTCGAGGCGGAAGGGCGGCGAGCGCGGCGCGAAGGCGCGCGTCGTGTACTTCGGGCGGTTCCTTGCCGGCGCAGGCGCCGAGGCATTGTTTCATCTGATGCGCGAGGCAGGGGCCGCGGCGCATGGGTTCCAGCCCCAGGCGTTGCGGGCAGAGGGCGTGGGCGCGGGCGATCTGGCGTAGGGCCTTTTCCGCGTGCTTGCGCTCGGGGAAAAGGCCGTGGACGCGGCCGAGCCACTCGGCCGGGTCGGTGCCGGCGAGGTTGCGGTAGCCGACCACGGGGCCGCGCGGCCTGGGTTCGGGGAGCGGTTCGATGGCCCAGGCGCCGCGCGCGCGCAGCTGCCGGTTGTAGAGGGGCTGCAGTTGCTTGACGAGCTCGGCTTCGAGCAGCAGCGCTTCGAGCTCGCCGGCGGTTTCGAGCCAGTCGAGGCGTCGGACCTGCCGGACGATCTCGGCTTCCGTGCCGTGGTGCTGCGCCTGGGAGAAGTGGTCGAGCACGCGGCTTCGCAGGCGTTTGCTCTTGCCGAGGTAGAGCGGCAGGTCGTTTTCTCCGTACATGAGATAGACACCGGGCACGTCCGGCAGGGATTCGAGCACGCCGTCGGCGAGCCCCGGCGGGCGGCTGGGCCACTGCATGGCCTTGCGCTTGGCAAGGAGCAGCGTTTCCGGCGGAAATTCACGCTGCACGAGATCGAGGAATTGGGCGAGCACTTCGACGTCGCCCATGGCGCGGTGGCGGGCGCTGCAGCTGAAGCCGTGGCGCTCGATCAGGCTGTCGAGGCCGTGTTTGTGGTATTGCGGGTAGAGGGCGCGCGAGAGCTTGACGGTGCACAGCACCGGGGATTCGAAGGCGAGGCCGCAGCGGCGGAAGGCCTGGCGCAGGAAGCCGTAGTCGAAGCGGGCGTTGTGGGCGACGAGCACGGCGTCGGCGAGCCGCGGCAGCAGTTCGTGCGCGAGCGCCTCGAAGGGAGGGGCGTCGGCGACCATGGCGTTGGTGATGCCTACCAGCCGCTCGATGAGGGGGGGGATGGGGACGTCGGGGCGCACGAGGCTTTGCCAGCGATCGACGAGGCGGCCGCCTTCGAAGCGCAGCAGCGCGATCTCGGTGATGCGGTCGCGCTCGGGGTGCGCGCCGGTGGTTTCCAGGTCGAGGAGGACGTAGCGCTCGGCAAGCGGGGCGGCGGTCGCGACGTCTTCGGGCATGAGTTCAGGCGTGATGGGCGGAGTCGGCGTCGTAATAATAGGGATACGTTGGAACCTCGGCGCGGCGGAATTGTTCCGTGAGCTCGGGGTCCTGCGGTTTGTCCCACCACAGCGCCCGGCCTTTGCGGCGCTCTTCGAGCTGCTCGGGGTGCTTGGCGAGCCAGTCGCGGATGAACTTGGTGTGTTCGGATTCGTACATGACGGTACTCCTTCAGGCGAGGGCGCGGCGCCAAACGGTGCCGCTGGGAGTGTCTTCGATCTGGATGCCGGCGCGCTTGAGCTCGTCGCGGATGGCGTCGGCCCGGGCGAAGTCGCGGTCGCGACGGGCGGCGGCGCGTTCGGCGATCAGCGCTTCGATGCGTTCTTCGCTGAGCGTTTCTTCCCCTTGGGCGGGCAGGCGCTGACGCCAGGACTGCGGCGTGTCGGCGAGTAGCCCCAGGAGCTCGGCGGCGGCGAGGAATTCGCGCTTGCGCTCGGGGGTCGGGTCTTTGCGCAGCTGCGCGGCGGCTTCGTGCAAGAGCGCCAGCGCCTGGGGGGTGTTGAGGTCGTCGGCGAGCGCGGCGACGAATTCGGGCGCGGCGCCGAGCCCGTGCGGCAGCGCTTCGGGCACGAGTGCGGCCCGCCGCTCGGGGGAGAGCTCTAGGCGCTCGGCCGCGGCCTGGGGGTTGAGCGGGGCAGCGGGGACGGATTCGGTGAGCGCGAGCGTGGTGTAGAGCCGGTCGAGCGCGTGCAGCGACTGTTCCAGCAACTCGGGGGTGAAGTCGAGCGGTTTACGGTAGTGGCCGGAGAGGAGGGCGTAGCGCAGCACTTCGCCGGGATAGCGCGCCAGCAGCTCGCGCACGGTGCGGAAGTTGCCCAGCGACTTGGACATCTTCTCGCCGTGAATGGTGAGGTAGCCGTTGTGCACCCAGTAGCGGGCGTAGGTGAGCCCGCCGTGGGCGCAGGTGCCCTGGGCGATCTCGTTTTCGTGGTGGGGGAAGATGAGGTCCTGCCCGCCGCCGTGGATGTCGATGGTCTGGCCCAGGTGGGTCTCGATCATGGCGGTGCATTCGATGTGCCAGCCGGGACGGCCGCGGCCCCAGGGGCTATCCCAGCCGGGGAGTTCGGGCGGGGAGGGTTTCCACAGCACGAAGTCGGCCGGGTCGCGCTTGTAGGGGGCGGGTTCGACGCGGGCGCCGGCGATGAGCTCGTCGCGCTTGCGCTTGGAGAGGATGCCGTAGTGGGGGTCGGAGGGGACGTGGAAGAGCACGTGCCCTTCGGCGACGTAGGCGTGGCCGCGGGCGATGAGCCGCTCGATGAGGGCGATGATCTGGGGGATGTGATCGGTGGCGTAGGGCTCGACCGTGGGCGGGAGCGCGTTGAGCTGGGCGATGTCTTCGTGGAAGGCGCGGGCGTAGCGCTCGGCGAGCTCCCGGATGGGCACGCCTTCGGCCTGGGCCGCGGCGTTGATCTTGTCGTCGATGTCGGTGATGTTGCGGGCGTAGACGACCTGGGGGTAGCAGAGCCGCAGCAGGCGGAAGAGGGTGTCGAAGACGACCACCGGCCGGGCGTTGCCGATGTGGATGTAGTTGTAGACCGTGGGGCCGCAGACGTACATCGTCACCCGGGCGGGGTCGAGCGGCTCGAAGCGGCGCTTGTCTTGCGTGAGCGTGTCGTGCAGGAATGGCTCCAACGGTTTCTCCGGCGGTGGTCGGGAACGAAAGCGGGAGGGGGGTTCAGCCGCCTTGCAGCTTTTCCAGGCGCTCGTGCCGTTCCTGCGCTTCGAGGCAGAGGGTGGCGGTGGGGCGGGCGAGCAGGCGCTTCAGGCCGATGGGTTCGCCCGTTTCTTCGCACCAGCCGTAGGTGCCTTTTTCGATACGCTCGAGCGCTTCGTCGATCTTCTTCATGAGCTTGCGTTCGCGGTCGCGCACGCGCAGCTCGAGCGCCTGCTCTTCCTCGATGGTGGCGCGGTCGGTCCAGTCGGGGGTGACTTCGTTTTCCTGCTGGAGGTATTGCGTGGTCTCGGCGGCTTTTTCCAGCAGCTTGCGCTTTTCTTCGAGCAGCAGTTTCTTGAAGAACTTGAGCTGGCGCGGGGACATGTAGTCCTCTTCGGGCATGGCCAGCAGCTCCTCCACCGTGGGGATGTCGTCGTCTTCGAGGGTTTCTTGCGTCATGTTGGTCGTGTTCATCGTTCCTCTCCGGTGTGCCTCGGGTCGAGTCGGGCGTGCGCGATTGTAATGGGCTTGGCTCGGCTTGGGAAGGGTGGCGCGGTTCAGGGCTCTGCCCGGGGGGTGCTTCCTTGGGCGTCGAAGCCGCGCTGCAGGCGCACGACTTCGGGCACGCGGCGGATCGCTCGCATGATGCGGGCAAGGTGGATGCGGTCGGCCACTTGCAGGGTGAAGGAGATGGCGAGATACAACCCCTGGTGGGCTTCCATCTGCACGGCGAGGATGTGTCCGTGCTCGGCGGCGATGGCGGCGGTGATGCGCGCGAGCATGCCGACGGCGTCGCGGGCGAGCACGCGCAGCCCCACTTCGAAGCGGGTGGTTTCGGGGCGGTTGGGATCCCAGTCGACGTCGATCCAGCGCCGGTCGCCGCCCTGGCGGCGCAGGCGCGGGCAGTCGTGGCGGTGGATCTCCAGGCCGTGCCCTTTGCTGAGCAGCCCGACGATGGGGTCGCCGGGTAGCGGATGGCAGCAGCGGCCGAAGACGACGGCTTGCCCTTCGTCGCCGCGGATGAGCACGGGGCCGGAGGCGCGCGGCTTGAGCACGCCGGGGCGGCCGGATTCGAGGTCTTGCGCGTGGGTGAGCTCTTCGGCGATCTGCGCCGGGTTGAGGTGCCCCAGGCCGATGTCTTCGAGGAGTTGTTTCTTGTTGCGGCCGGTGTGCTGGCGCAGGAGGCGGTCCCAGGCGAAGACGCTGATCTGCCCCAGCGTGAGGCCGCGCGGGCGCAGCGCCTGGTCGAGCAGGCGCTCGCCGAGCGAGACGGCCTGCTCGTTTTTCTGGTGGCGCAGGAAGTGGCGGATCTCGGCGCGGGCCTTGGCGGTGCGCACGTAGTTGAGCCAGGCGGGGTTGGGGCTGGGGTAGGAGGAGGTGATGATCTCGACTCGGTCGCCGTTGGCGAGCTCGGTGCGCAGCGGCATGAGTTCGCCGTTGATGCGGCAGGCGATGCAGCGGTGGCCGACGTCGGTGTGGATGGCGTAGGCGAAGTCGACGGGGGTGGCGCCGCGCGGCAGGGCGAAGATCTCGCCGCGTGGGGAGAAGACGAAGACTTCGTCCGGGTAGAGGTCGATCTTGAAGCTTTCCAGAAAGTCGCGCGCTTCGGGGTCGTTCGATTGCAGCTGCACGAGCGATTGCAGCCAGGCGTGGGTCTGGCGCTCGAAGGCGTCGACGCGCTCGCCGGCGTCTTTGTAGATCCAGTGGGCGGCCACGCCGTCTTCGGCGAGCCGGTGCTGGGTTTGGGTGCGTACCTGGATTTCGACGGGAATGCCCTGCGGGCCGATGACGGTGGTGTGCAGCGACTGGTAGCCGTTGGGCTTGGGCAGGGCGAGGTAATCCTTGAACTTGCCGGGCACCGGCTTGAAGGCGGCGTGCAGGGCGCCGATGGCGAGGTAGCAGCTCTTCTCGTCGGGCACGACGACGCGAAAGCCGAAGAGGTCGAGAATCTGCTCGAAGCGCAGGTGCTTGCTGCGCATTTTCTGATAGATGGAATAGAGGTGCTTGCGCCGGCTGCTGATCTGGGCGTCCACGCCCCAGACGACGAGCTGGCGTTCGATGAGCGTGCGGATCTTGTCGAGGAGTTCGTCGCGCGCTCCGAGTGCGGCTTCGACGGAGTGGGCGAGCACGGCGTATCGCCAGGGATGGCGGTGCTGGAAGGCGAGATCTTGCAGTTCGCGATAGAGGGTGTTGAGCCCGAGCCGGTTGGCGATGGGGGCGTAGATCTCGAGCGTTTCCTGGGCGATGCGGCGGCGCTTGGCCGGGGCGACGGCACCGAGCGTGCGCATGTTGTGGGTGCGGTCGGCCAGCTTGATGAGGATGACGCGCAGGTCGCGCGCCATGGCGAGCAGCATCTTGCGGAAGTTTTCCGCCTGGTTGTCCTCGAGGCTCTGGCTTTCGAGCCGCTCGATCTTGGTGAGGCCGTCGACGAGCTCGGCGGTGACCGGGCCGAAGCGGTGGGCGAGCTCGCTCTTGCGGATGTGCGCGTCTTCCATCACGTCGTGCAAGAGCGCGGCGGCAATGGCGGAAGCATCGAGCTTCCAGTCGGCCACCAGGGAGGCGACGGCGATGGGATGCGTGACGTAGGGCTCGCCGCTCGCGCGCTTCTGGCCTTGGTGCGACCAGGCGGCGAAGCGGGCGGCGTCGTCGATGCGTTCGACTTCGGCGGAGGGGAGATAGCCGAGGAGCTTCTCGCGCAGGGCGCCGTAGGATGGCGGCAGCTCCACGGAAACGAAGGGTTCGCGCGCCGCGGAGCTCTCGTCGGGGGGGGAGAGGATCTCGGCGGCGGGCATGGCGGTCTCAGCTCTGGGCGCGGTCGAGGATGTCGCGCCCGACTCTGCCGGCGGCGATTTCGCGCAGCGCAATGACGGTGGGTTTGTCGCGTTCGCGCCCGCGATCGAGCGGCACGAGCGGTTCGGCGCCGATGGAGAGCTGGCGCGCGCGGGTGGCGGCGGCGAGCGTCATCTCGAAGCGGTTGGGGATGTGCTTGAGGCAGTCTTCGACGGTGATGCGGGCCATGGGGTCATTCCTGTAGGAGTTGGGCGAAGTAGGCGGCGTGGCGGCGCTTTTGCACCGGCAGCCGCAGGCGCGCGGCGCGCACGACGGCGGTGAGTTCGTCGATGGCGCGCTCGAGCCGGTCGTTGATTATAACGTAGTCGAATTCTTCCACGTGGCGCATCTCCTCGCGGGCGGCGGCCAGGCGCCGGGCGATGGTGGCTTCGCTGTCGGTGCCGCGGCCGCGCAGGCGCGCTTCGAGTGCCTCGAGCGAGGGCGGCAGGATGAAGATGCTCACGGCGTGCGGGAACATCCGGCGCACCTGGCGCGCGCCCTGCCAGTCGATTTCGAGGAGCACGTCGCGGTCTTGCTGCAATTGGGTTTCGATCCAGGTACGGGAAGTGCCGTAGTAGTTTCCGTGGACTTCGGCCCATTCGAGAAGTTCGCCGCCGTCGCGCAGGCGCAGGAATTCTTCCCGGCTGACGAAGCGGTAGTCGCGCCCGTCGACTTCGCCCGGCCGCGGGGCGCGGGTGGTGTAGGAGATGGACAGCGCCAGCCCCGGCTCGCGTTCGAGCACGGCATGCACGAGGGTGGTCTTGCCGGCGCCGGAGGGGGCGGTGACGATGTAGAGGGTGCCAAGAGGCTGCGCGTTCATTCGAGGTTCTGCACCTGTTCGCGGATCTGTTCGATGAGCACTTTCATCTCGAGCGCGAGGCGCGACAGTGCCAGGCTGCCGGCCTTGGAAGCGAGGGTGTTGGCTTCGCGGTTGAATTCCTGCAGCAGGAAGTCGAGCCGTTTGCCGACGCTTCCGCCGCGGGTGAGCGTGCGTTCAAGTTCCTGGAGGTGGGAGGAGAGGCGGTCGAGCTCTTCGGCGACGTCGAGGCGCTGGGCGACGAGGGCGACTTCCTGCTCCACGCGCTGGGGATCGGGCGTCTGGCCGAGCGCTTCGAGCGCTTCGAGGAGCTTGCGGCGCTGGGCCTCGACGGCTTCGGGTGCGAGCGCGCGGGCGCGTTCGACGAGTGCGGCGATGGCCGTGGCACGTTCGCGGATGGCGCTGGCGAGTGCCTCGCCCTCGCGGGCACGGTGCGCGAGGAGCTCGGCGAGCGCCGCTTCGAGCAGCTCGAGCAGGCGCCGTTGCGTTTCCTCGGGATCGAGCTCGGGTTCGCGCACCACACCGGGCCAGCGCAGGATCTCGCCCACCGTGAGGGAGGTCGCTTCGGGGAGATGCCGATGGATCTCGGTCTGGGTGAGGGCGAGTGCTTGCAGGGCGGTGGAGTCGAGCGTGAGCGCTGCTTGCACCGGGGCGCTTTGTACGTCGAGCCGGCATTCGACCTTGCCGCGACCGAGCGCCTTTTGCAGGCGTTCGCGCAGCAGCGGCTCGAAGGAGCGCCAGTCCTCGGGCAGGCGGAAATAGAGGTCGAGGAAGCGTCCGTTGACGCTGCGCAGTTCGAGGCGCAGGAGCCGAGCGCCGATTTGGGTTTGCGCGCTGGCAAACCCTGTCATACTGTGTATCATTGAGTGATTCCACGCTTCGTCCGAGGCGGTTTATCATACCCGGTCCGGCCATGTCGACACAACAAAACGCTCCGTTGCCCGAGGGGTGGCTCGTGGAGGGCTACCGCATTCTCGACCTGCTCGCCAAAGGGGGGTTTTCTTTCGTCTATCGCGCCCGCGATCGCGAAGGAAAAACGGTGGCGATCAAGGAGTATCTGCCGCATACCCTGGCGCGGCGCGAGGAAGGGGATATCGAGCCGGAGATCCTGCCCGATTGTGAGCGGGCCTTTCTCTTCGGGTTGAAGTGTTTCTTCGAGGAGGGGCGGTCGCTCGCGCGCATCAACCACCCCAACGTGATCCGGGTGCTCAACTTCTTTCGGGCAAACCAGACCGTCTACATGGTGATGCAGTACGAGGAGGGGCGTACCCTCTTGCAGTACGTCCGGCAGAAAAAAGGGGGGCTGCGCGAGAGCTTCATTCGGGCGATGGGTTTGCGGGTGCTCTCGGGGCTGCGCGAGGTGCATACGCACAAACTGTTGCACCTCGACCTGAAGCCGGCCAACATCTATCTGCGCCGCAATGGCGACCCGGTATTGATCGACTTCGGTTCGGCGCGTCAGAGCTTGTCGTCCGACCAGGAGTGGGTGCGCACGATGTTCACGCCCGGCTACGCTCCGCCCGAGCAGCTCAGCGGCAAGCGGGAGGACATCGGGCCGTGGACCGATCTCTACAGCTTCGGCGCCACGCTCTATACCTGCGTCACCGGGCAGGCGCCGCCGCGGGCGGAGGCGCGGCAGGAGAAGGACGATCTGGCGCAGCGCCTCGAACCCTATCGGGGGCACTATACGCCGGAGCTGATCGATCTCATCGTCGACCTGATGCAGCTCGATCCCGAGAAGCGGCCGCAGAGTGCCTATGCGGTGCAGAAGGTGCTCTCGGCCTACGTGCCGTTCTTGGTGGCCGCCACCGAATACCGCTCGCTGATGCCGTCCCTTCCTGAAGGAGCCGAACGATGAAATTCTCCATCCATCAGGCCACGAGCGTGGGTGGAAGGCCGGTAAACGAAGACCGGGTGGGCTACGCCTATTCGCGCGAGGCGCTCCTCATGGTGCTCTCCGACGGTATGGGAGGGCATGCGGCTGGCGAAGTGGCGGCGCAGATCACACTGCAGAGCCTCATCCAGGCGTTTCGCCTGTCGGCCAAGCCGCGCGTCGAGGATCCCTTGAGTTTCCTGTCGCAGGCGATCATCAACGCGCACTATGCGATCCTGGAATATGCTCGCGTGAATCACATCGAGGGGAACCCGCGTGCGACGGTCGTCACCTGCCTCGTGCAGGAAGGGGGATACGCCTGGTGGGCGCACGTGGGCGATTCGCGCCTCTATCACATCCGCCATGGCAAGGTGCTCACGCGCACCATCGACCACTCGCACGCGCAGCTCCTGATCGAACAGGGGGTGCTCAGCGAAGCCCAGTTGCGCACGCACGACAGCCGCAACCGCCTCTATTGCTCGCTCGGCGGGGAAACCTTGCCGCACGTCGACTTCGGTCGGCGGGCGGTGTTGCAGGCTGGGGACGTGATCGCCCTGTGTTCCGACGGCCTGTGGGGCGTGCTCGACGACGAGGAGATCGCCGAGCGCCTCGCGCGCGGACCGCTCGTGCGGGTGGTGCCCGAACTGGTGGAGCAGGCGGAGATGGAGGCGGGGCCCAACTCGGACAACGTCTCGCTCATCGCCATGCGTTGGGAGGAGGGCGAACCCTCCTTGGCGCCGGACACGGTTTCCACCGAGACCATGGCGCTCGACCAGGTGACGACGGCCTTCTCTCTGCCGCAGCAGCCGCCGGGTTTTTCGGCCGAACCTCTCGACAACGAAGAGATCGAACGGGCGATCCGCGAGATCAACGAGACGATCCAGAAATTCAAGGGATGATGCATGAGGCATGATGGCAGGCGCGCCGACGAACTGCGTCCGGTGCGCATCGAACGAGGCTTCACGGAATATGCCGAAGGCTCAGTGCTGGTATCTTTCGGGCGCACGCGGGTGCTATGCACCGCGAGCGTGGAAGAATCCGTGCCGCCTTTCCTCAAGGGGACGGGGCAGGGCTGGGTGACGGCCGAATACGGCATGCTGCCGCGCGCCACGCACACGCGCACGCCGCGCGAGGCGGCCAAAGGGAAGCAGGGCGGGCGCACGCTGGAGATCCAGCGCCTGATCGGGCGCTCGCTGCGCGCGGTGGTGGACCTGGCGGCGCTGGGGGAGCGGCAGGTCGTGCTCGATTGCGACGTGCTGCAGGCCGACGGCGGCACGCGCACGGCGGCGATCACGGGGGCCTGGGTGGCGCTCGCCGATGCGTGCGAGGCGCTGGTAGCGCGAGGGGTGCTCTCCGCTTCGCCCGTGCGCGACCAGGTGGCGGCGGTGTCGGTGGGGCTCGTGGGGGGCGAGGTGTTGCTCGACCTCGATTACGCCGAGGATTCCACCTGCGACACCGACATGAACGTGGTGATGACCGGCGCGGGCGGCTTCGTCGAATTGCAGGGCACGGCCGAGCACGGGGCGTTCGACCGGAAGGCGCTCGAAGCCCTGCTCGCGCTCGCCGAGAAAGGCATCGGCGAGCTGCTCGCCGCCCAGCGGGAGAGCCGGGCGTGAGTTCGGGCAAACGCCGGGTGGTGCTCGCGAGCAACAACGCGAAGAAGGCGGCCGAGCTCGAGGCGCTGCTCGCGCCGCTCGGCTGGGAGGTTCTGGCGCAAGGGTCGCTGGGCATTACGGAGGCCGAGGAGCCGCATCCGACCTTCCTGGAAAATGCGCTCGCCAAGGCGCGGCACGCGGCGGCCGCTGCGGGCCTGCCGGCGATCGCCGACGATTCGGGCCTGGCGGTGCCGGCGCTCGGCGGGGCGCCCGGGGTGCGCTCGGCGCGCTTCGCCGGTGAGCCCCGGTCGGACGCACGCAACAATGCGGCGCTACTCGCGGCGATGCAGGGTCTGGAAGGGGCGGCGCGGCGGGCATTCTTCTATAGTTGCGTGGTTTTTCTACGCACGGCGGACGATCCTTTGCCGCTCGTGGCCGAGGGGCGCTGGTGGGGAGAGATCCTCACGGAACCGCGCGGGGAGGGGGGCTTCGGCTACGACCCCCTCTTCTATCTGCCCGAACGGGACAAGACCGCAGCCGAGCTTGCCCCTGAGGAGAAGAATCGCCTGAGCCACCGCGGCCGGGCCTTGCGCCGGCTGCGCGCGCGGCTCGAGCGGGAGGGGGCTTGAGCACGCTCGATCCGGCGCGGGTGCCGCTGTCGCTCTACGTGCACGTGCCCTGGTGCGTGCGCAAGTGCCCCTACTGCGACTTCAACTCCCATCCGCTCGCGGGCGAGGTGCCCGAGGCGGAATTCCTCGCGGCGCTGGAAGCCGACCTCGAGGCCGAGGTCGAGCGCGCCGGCGGGCGGCCGGTCGACACGGTCTTCTTCGGCGGCGGCACGCCGAGCCTGCTCTCGGAGGAGGCTCTTGCACGGCTCATGGCGGCGATTCGACGGCACTTGCCGCTCGCGCCAAACGCCGAGGTCACGCTGGAGGCGAATCCCGGCACCTTCGAAGCGGCGCGCTTCGCGGCCTACGCGCAGGCCGGGGTGAATCGGCTCTCGCTGGGGGTGCAGAGTTTCGACGACGCGGCCCTGCGGCGCCTGGGGCGCATCCACGACGGCGCCCAGGCGCGCGCGGCGCTCGCCGCGGCGGTGCGTCTTTTTTCCCGCGTCAACGTCGATCTGATGATCGGCCTGCCCGGCCAGAGCCCGGCGGCGGCGCTCGCCGACGTGGAAGCGGCGCTCGCTGGCGGGGCGACGCATCTCTCCTGCTATCAGCTCACGATCGAGCCGAACACGCCTTTTGCCGCTGCGCCGCCGGCCTTGCCTGCCGACGAGGAGCTGGCGGCGATCGAGGCGGCGGTGGAGGAGCGGTTCGCGCGTGCGGGCTTCGTCCACTACGAGGTCTCGGCCTGGGCGCTGCCGGGGGAAGCCTGCCGGCACAACCTGAATTACTGGGGCTTTGGCGACTACCTGGGCGTGGGGCCGGGCGCCCACGGCAAGCTCAGCACACCCGGAGGCATCGTGCGGCGCATGAAGCACAAGCACCCGCGCCGCTATCTGGCGGCCGTCGCCCCTTTCGTGCAGGAAGAGGTAGTGGTGGCGCCCGAGGCGCTGCCGTTCGAGTTTCTCATGAACGCGCTGCGGCTGCGCGCGGGGGTGCCGCGGGAATGGTTCGCGGCGCGCACGGGGCTTTCTTTGGAGACGCTCGCACCGCGCTGGGCGCGGCTCGAAGCGCAGGGGCTGGTGGAGCCGCTTTCCTGGCGCATCGCCGCCACCGAGCGCGGCTGGCGCCTGCTCAACGCGGTGCTGGAAGCATTCTTGCCGTAAAATACGAGGCTTTCCGAGGAGCGTTGCAGCGGCGCCTCGCCGCCAGGCTCGGATGGGACAACGACGCTCGTGAAGCCCTGCCGCCGGCAGGTTTCACGGGCGTTTCGCTTTTATGGAGGAAAGAGGCATGCAAGCGGACCGGACCGAGGAGCTCGTGCGCCTGCTGCGCGAGCGCGTGCTGGTGCTCGATGGCGCCATGGGGACCATGATCCAGCAGTACCGGCTGACGGAAGCCGATTTCCGCGGCGAGCGGTTGCAGGATCACCCGGTGGAGCTCAAGGGCGACAACGATCTCCTGGTGCTCACGCGCCCGGAGGTGATCGGCGAGATCCACCGCGCCTATCTGGAGGCCGGGGCGGACGTGATCGAGACCAACACCTTCAACGCCACGCGCGCCTCGCAGGCGGATTACGGTCTGGCGCATCTGGCCTACGAGATCAACCGGGAGGCGGCGCGGCTCGCTCGCGCGCTCGCCGACGAGTACAGCGCGCGCACGCCGGACAAGCCCCGGTTCGTGGCCGGCGTCATCGGCCCGACCTCGAAGACGCTGTCGCTGAGCCCCGACGTGAACGATCCCGGCTTTCGCGCCATCGACTTCGACACGCTCGCGGCCGACTATCTGGAGTCGGCGCGCGCTCTGGTGGAGGGCGGAGCGGACCTGCTGCTCATCGAGACGGTGTTCGACACCTTGAACGCCAAGGCGGCGGTGTTCGCCCTCGAGCGCCTCTTCGAGGAGCATGGCCGGCGCTGGCCGGTGATGATCTCCGGCACCATCACCGATGCGGCCGGGCGCACGCTCTCGGGGCAGACGCCGGAAGCCTTCTGGGCTTCGCTCGCGCACGCGCGCCCGCTCACTTTCGGGCTCAACTGTGCCCTGGGTGCGCGCGAGCTGCGTCCGCACGTGGAGACGCTCGCGCGCATCTGCACCACCTTCGTTTCGGCCCATCCCAACGCGGGGCTGCCCAATCCGCTCTCGCCCACCGGCTACGACGAGACGCCCGAGGCGCTCGCCGCGGAGATCGTCTCTTGGGTCGAGGCGGGTTGGGTGAATCTGGTAGGCGGCTGCTGCGGCACGACGCCGGCGCACATCGCGGCGATCGCGCAGGCCGTGGAAGGCCGCGCGCCGCGCCCGCTGCCCCAGGCGAAGCCCGTGATGCGGCTCGCGGGGCTCGATCTCTTCGAGATCGGGCCGGATTCGCTCTTCGTGAACGTGGGCGAGCGTACCAACGTCACCGGCTCGAAGAAGTTCGCCCGCCTCATCCTCGAAGAGAAGTACGATGAAGCGCTGTCGGTGGCGCGCCAGCAGGTGGAGGCCGGCGCGCAGATGATTGACGTCAACATGGACGAGGCGATGCTCGATTCCGCCGCGGCAATGACGCGCTTCCTGCGGCTCGTGGCCGTGGAGCCGGACATCGCGCGCGTGCCGGTGATGGTCGATTCTTCGAAGTGGGAAGTGATCGAGGCGGGGCTCAAATGCCTGCAGGGCAAGGGCATCGTCAATTCGATCTCGCTCAAGGAAGGGGAGGCGACGTTCCTCGCGCAGGCGCGGCTCGCGCGGCGCCATGGCGCGGCGGTTCTGGTGATGTGCTTCGACGAGCGCGGCCAGGCCGATACCTTCGCGCGCAAGATCGAGATCGCCGAGCGCGCCTATCGGCTGCTGGTGGCCGACGGGTTTCCGCCCGAGGACATCGTGATCGATCCCAACGTGTTCGCCATCGCCACGGGGATTGCCGAGCACGACAACTACGCCGTCGACTTCATCGAGGCGGTGCGCTGGATCCACGGGCATCTGCCGCACGCCAAGACGAGCGGCGGCATCTCCAACGTCTCCTTCGCCTTCCGCGGCAACGAAACGGTGCGCGCGGCCATCCACACGGTCTTCCTTTATCACGCCATCCGCGCCGGACTCACCATGGGCATCGTCAATGCCGGGCAGCTGGGCATCTACGACGAGCTGGAGCCGCGGCTGCGCACGCTGGTCGAGGACGTGGTGCTCAACCGCCGCCCCGGCGCGGCCGAGGAGCTGGTGGCCTACGCCCAGACCCTGCAGACGGGCGAGGCCAGGGCGGAAGAAGTGCAGGAATGGCGCGCCTGGCCGGTGGAAAAACGCCTGGAGCATGCGCTCGTCAAGGGCATCACCGAGCACGTGGTCGAGGATACCGAGGAGCTGCGCGCGCGCTTCGCCGCCGAGGGCAAGGGGCCGCTCGCGGTGATCGAGGGGCCGCTCATGGCCGGCATGAACGTGGTGGGCGATCTTTTCGGTGCGGGCAAGATGTTCCTGCCGCAGGTGGTGAAATCCGCCCGGGTGATGAAACTCGCGGTGGCGCACCTGCTGCCCTACATTGAGGCGGAGAAGGCGAAGACGGGCGGGCATACCAAAGGGCGCCTGGTGCTTGCCACGGTGAAGGGGGACGTGCACGACATCGGCAAGAACATCGTCGGCGTGGTGCTTGCCTGCAACGGCTACGAGGTGCACGACCTGGGCGTGATGGTGCCGTGCGAGAAGATCCTCGCCGCGGCGCGCGAGCTGAAGGCGGATGCGATCGGGCTCTCCGGGCTCATCACGCCCTCGCTCGAGGAGATGGCGCACGTGGCCGCCGAGATGCAACGCCAAGGCTTCACCGTGCCGCTCTTGATCGGGGGCGCGACGACCAGCCGCACGCACACGGCGGTGAAGATCGCGCCGCACTACGAGGGGCCGGTGGTGTATGTGCCCGATGCCTCGCGGGCGGTGGGGGTGGTCTCGGCGCTGCTCTCGCCGGGCGAGCGCGAGGCGTACGTGGCCAAGCTGCGCGAGGACTACGCGCGCATCCGCGAGCGGCATGCCGCCAAGACCGGCTACACCCTGCTGCCGCTGGAAGCCGCGCGCGCCAACGCGTTTCGCACCGACTGGACGGCCTATGCGCCGCCGCGCCCGCGCCGCTTGGGGGTGTTCGCCGAGGAAGTGCCGCTCGCGCGGCTCGTGCCCTACATCGACTGGGGGCCTTTCTTCCAGACCTGGGACCTGGCCGGGTCTTTTCCGCAGATCCTGGAAGACCCGGTGGTGGGCGAGACGGCGCGCCAGGTCTATGGCGAGGCGCAGGCGATGCTGGACGTGCTGGTGCGCGAAGGGTGGCTGAAGGCGCGCGCGGTGTGGGGGCTCTTCCCGGCGGCGAGCCTGGGCGAGGACATCGAGATCTACGCCGACGAATCGCGCCACGCACTCGCCATGGTGTGGAACGGCCTGCGCCAGCAGCACCAGCGTCCGCCGGGTCAGCCGAACCTGTGCCTGGCCGATTTCATCGCGCCCAAGGAAACGGGGGTGCTGGACTGGATCGGGGCCTTCGCCGTGACTGCGGGGCACGGCATCGAGGAGAAACTGGCCGAGTACGAGGCGGCGCACGACGACTATCACGCCATCCTGCTGAAGGCGCTCGCCGACCGGCTGGCGGAGGCCTGCGCCGAGTGGCTGCACGAGAAAGTGCGGCGCGAGGACTGGGGCTACGCGCCCGAGGAGCGGCTCTCGCCCGAGGAGCTGGTGGCCGAGCGCTACCGCGGCATCCGTCCCGCGCCGGGCTATCCGGCCTGCCCCGATCACACGGTGAAGGGGGACCTGTTCGCCCTGCTCGATGCGCCCGCACGCGCTGGCATGACGCTCACCGAGCACTACGCCATGCGCCCGGCCGCGAGCGTGGCCGGGTTCTACTTCAGCCACCCCGAGTCGCGCTACTTCGCCATTCCCAGGATCGGGGAGGATCAACTCGCCGACTGGGCGCGGCGGCGCGGCCTGGCGCTGGAGGAGGCGCGGCGCTGGCTCGCGCCCATTTTGTAGCTCAGGGAGAATCGGTCGCCTTGGCCTCGACGATCGGCTCGCCCTCGAATTCGCGGCTGCCGCCGAGCGCCTTGTAGAGCTGGGCCGCGGCCGAGAGCAGTTGCCGGCGGGTGGAGATCACCGCCTGCGAGGCCTGGAAGGCGTCGCGCTGGGCATCGAGCACTTCGAGGAAACTCGTGATGCCCTCGCGGTAGCGCGCCTCGGTGAGCGCGAGCCGCTGCTGCTGGGTGCGCTCGAGTGTCATCTGCGCTTCGAGCTGGCGGGCGATGCGCTCGCGGGCCGAGAGCAGGTCGGCCACTTCGCGGAAAGCTTGCTGGATGGTGCTCTCGTACTGCGCCACGGCGATGTTCTTGCGCACCAGCGCGAGATCCAGGTTCGCCTGGGTGCGACCGGCGTCGAAGATCGGCTGGGTGATCATGGGCTGGAAGGTCCAGGCGGCGCTGCCCGCGTCGAAGAGCCCGCTGAAGGCGGCGCTGGCGGTGCCGAGCATGCCGGTGAGGGTGATGCGGGGGAAGAAGGCGGCGCGCGCTGCGCCGATGTTGGCGTTGGCGGCGATGAGCTGGCGTTCGGCGGCGCGCACGTCCGGGCGGCGCAGCAGCACTTCGGAGGGGACGTTGACGGCGAAATTGCCGATGAGATCCTGTTCGCGCAGGCTGCGGCCGTCGGGCCAGTCGGCACGGTCGGTGCCGATCACCAGGCGAAGGTAGTTCTCGGCGGCCACGCGCTGCTGGTCGAGCTGCTCCACCGCCACGCGCGCGGTCTCGTAGGAGCCCCGGGCCTGCAGGTAGTCGAGCTCGGAGGAAACGCCGATGTTGCGTCGCTCGCCGACCAGATTGAGCATGTCGGCGCGGGTGCGCAAGGTCTCCTTGGCAAGCAGCAGGCTCTCCTCGGCCTCCTTGAGCGAGAGGTAGGCGTTGGCCACGTCCGAAATGAGCGAGAGGCGGAAGGCGCGCTGCGCCTCTTCGGTGGCGAGGTACTGCTGGCGGGCAGCTTCGGTGAGGCTGGCGACGCGGCCCCAGAAGTCGAGCTCGAAGGAGAGGAGATTCGCACCGACGTCGTAGCGGTGCGTCGTCATCGAGCGGCCGCTGGAGGAGAGATCTGCCGGAGTGCGAGCGGCTTGCTCGGAGGCATTGGCGCCGACGTTGGGGAAGCGGTCGGCGCGCTGGATGCGGTAGAGCGCGCGCGCTTCTTCGACGCGGGCCACGGCCACGCGCAGGTCGCGGTTGTTCTCGAGCGCGGCGGCGATGAGCGCCTGCATGCGCGGGTCGGGGAAGTATTCCTGCCACGGCATGTCGGCGATGTCGCGCTCGCCGCGCGGGTCGACCGAAGCGGGCCACTGCTTGGCCACCGGCGGTTCGGGCCGGAAATAGTCGGGCATCATCGAACAGCCGGCACTGGCGAGCAGCAGGGCGAGCGCCAGGGGAGTGCGGCGTAGCTTAGGCATGGTGAGGCTCCTGGGCGGCGGTCTCGCCCTTGGGCGGGAAGAGACGGCGCACCACCACGAAAAAGACGGGGACGAGGAAGACGGCGAGCACGGTGGCGGCGAGCATGCCGCCGATCACGCCGGTGCCGATCGCGTGCCGGCTTTGGGCGCCGGCGCCGGTGGAGATGGCCAGCGGCAGCACGCCGACGATGAAGGCGATGGAGGTCATCAGGATGGGACGGAAGCGCATGCGGGCGGCTTCCAGCGTGGCCTCCATCAGGTTCTTGCCGCTTTCGTGCAGTTCGCGGGCGAACTCGATGATGAGGATGGCGTTCTTCGCCGAGAGTCCGATGATGGCCACCAGGCCGACTTTGAAGTACACGTCGTTGGGCAGCCCGCGCCAGGTGACGGCCAGGAGCGAACCGAACACACCCAGCGGCACCACCAGCATCACCGAGAAGGGGATGGACCAGCTCTCGTAGAGCGCCGCCAGGCACAGGAAGACGACGATGAGCGAGATGGCGAAGAGCATCGGCGCCTGCGAGCCGGAGAGGTTCTCCTCGAAGGAGGTGCCGGACCACTCGTAGCCGATGCCGGTGGGCAGTTCGGCGGCGATCGCGGTCATCGCCTGCATCGCCTCGCCGCTGGAGACGCCCGGCGCGGGCGAGCCGGTGAGCTTGAGCGAGGGCACGCCGTTGTAGCGGTCGAGCCGCGGCGGGCCGATCGTCCAGCGCGTCTTGACGAGCTCGGCGAGCTTGACCATCTGACCGCCATTGTTGCGCACCGACACCTGCAGCATCTCCTCGGGGCTCATGCGCACCGGGGCGTCGGCCTGCAGCTGCACGCGCAGGATGCGGCCCTGGCGCTCGAAGTCGTTGATGTAGGCCACGCCGAACATCGCCTGCAGCGTCTGGTTGAGCACGGCCGAGGATACGCCCAGGGTCTCGGCCTTGTCGCGGTCGATGTCGAGCATGAGCTGCGGCCCGGGGGGCATCCCTTCCAGGCGCACGTTGGTGAGCCGCGGGTTTTGCGCCGCCAGCTGCAGCGCCTGATCCTTGGCGGCGTTGAGCGCCACGCGTCCGAGCCCGGCGCGATCCTGCAGCCGGAAGTCGAACCCGCCGATGGCCGCCATCTCGGGGATGGCCGGCGGGTTGATGGCGAAGACGATCGCTTCCTTGAGCGGGGCGAAATGCCGGTTCGTTTTCTGGATGAGTGCCTGCGCCGAGGATTCGGCCGCCTTGCGCTCGCTCCAGTCCTTGAGGCGCACGAAGATCAGACCGGCGTTTTGTCCGCGCCCGAGGAAGGAGAAGCCGACGATGCCGATGGTGTTCTGCACCTCGGGCTGGGCAAGGAAGTACTGCTCGGCCTGCGAGACGATCTCCTGCGTGCGCTGCTGCGTGGCACCAGAAGGCAGCTGCACCATGGTGATGAAGTAGCCTTGGTCTTCTTCCGGCAGGAAGCTGCTGGGCAGGCGGGTGAACAGCCAGCCGGTGCAGCCGAGGATGATGGCGTAGAGGATCATCAATCGCCACGGGCGCGTGATGGCGTGGCGCACCCCGTTGACGTAGCTGCGCGTGCTGGCCTGGAAGCCGCGGTTGAACCAGCCGAAGAAGCCTTTCTCACCGTGACCGGGCTTGTGCGGCTTGAGCAGGGTGGCGCACAGCGCCGGGGTGAGGGTGAGCGCCATGAGCGCCGAGAAGAGCATGGAGAGCACGAGGGTGATCGAGAACTGGCGGTAGATCACGCCCACCGAGCCGGGGAAGAAGGCCATGGGGATGAAGACCGAGGTGAGCACCAGGGTGATGCCGATGATGGCGCCCACGATCTGCGACATCGCCTTGTGCGCCGCCTCGCGCGGCGGGAGCTTGTCCTCGGCCATCACGCGCTCGACGTTTTCCACCACCACGATGGCGTCGTCGACCACGATGCCAATCGCGAGCACCATGGCAAAGAGCGTGAGCACGTTGATGGAATATCCCAGCACCCATAGCCCCACGGCCGCCCCCACCAGCGACACCGGCACGACGATGGTCGGAATGAGGGTGGCGCGCAGGTTGCCGAGGAAGAGGTACATCACGATGAAGACGAGTACCACCGCTTCGAACAGCGTCTTCACCACCTCACGGATGGAGATCTCGATGAAGGGGGTGGTGTCGTAGGGGACGATCCAGTCGATGCCCGGCGGGAAGTATTTGGCGAGGTCTTCCACCTGCGCGCGTACGCGCTGCGCCGTCTCCAGGGCGTTGTAGCCTGGCGCAAGCTTGATGCCGATGGCGGCGTTGGGCTGACCGTTGAGCCGTGCAAAGACGCTGTAATCCTGGGCGCCGAGTTCGACCCGGGCCACGTCCTTCACCCGCACGATGGAGCCGTCGGGCTTGGCGCGCACGATGACTTCGCCGAATTCTTCGGGCGTCTTCAGCCGTCCGCGGGTAACGACGGTGGCGGCGTATTCCATGCCGGGTACCGATGGCGGCGCATTGACTTCGCCTACTGCAAGCAGCACGTTCTGCGCGGCCACCGCATTGATGACGTCGCCGGGAGTGACCTGGAAGCTGTCGAGTTTCTCGGGCGACACCCACAGGCGCATGGAGTATTCGGCGCCGAAGAGCTCGGCATCCCCCACCCCGGGCACGCGCCGCAGCGGGTCGAGGATGGTGGTGGAGGCGAAACTGGCGAGGTCGACGTTGTTGAGCGAGTTGTCCGGCGAGAAGAGCGAGATGAACATCAGGTAGTTGCGCCGCATCTTCTTGACGGTGACGCCGAGGCGGCGCACGTCGTCGGGCAGGCGCGCCTCCACCCGCTTGATGCGGTTCTGCGCCTCGACCGAGGAGATGTCGAGGTTGGTGCCGGGCCAGAAGGTGAGGTTGATGGTCGCGCGCCCCAGCTCCGACTGCGAATCCATGTAGATGAGGTTCTCGATGCCGTTGAGCTCCTGCTCGATGAGGGCGACGACGGTCTGCTCGATCACCTCGGCCGAGGCGCCGGGGTAGTCTGCCGAGATCGCCAGCGCCGGCGCGGCGACTTCGGGATACTGCGCGATCGGCAGGGAACGCACCGCAAGCCCGCCGGCGAGCAGGATGACCAGGGCGATGACCCAGGAGAAGACCGGCCGGTCGATGAAGAAATTGACGGACATGGCTCAAGTCCTCACTTCGCGGCGGTGGAGGGTGCCGCCGCGGCGGGCGCGTTCTTCGGCTGCCAGGGCACGGGCTTGACCGGCGCGCCGGCGCGGACCTTGAGCAGCCCTTCGACGACCACCTTCTCGCCTTCCTGCAGGCCGTCGAGCACCACCCAGTCGGTGCCGCTCATGCCTCCGACCTTGATCGCGCGGGGCGCGACCGTGTTGTTGGCGTCGACCACCATGACGAAGTGCCCCTGTGGGTTGATCTGCACCGCGCGCTGCGGCACGGTGATCACCTTGTCCATCTGCATCTGCGGCAGGCGCACGCGCACGAACATGCCCGGCAGCAGCACGTGCTCGGGGTTCTTCGCCAGGGCGCGCATGAGCACGGCACCGGTGGCGGGGTCGACCGAGACGTCCTCGAAGAGGAGCTTGGCGGGGATGGGATAGGTTTTGCCGTTGTCGAGCACGATCTCCACGTTGCTGCGGTCGGCCTCTTTCCATTGGCCGGAGCGCAGCGCCTCGCGCAGCGCGAGCAGCTCGGCGCTGGGCTGGGTGAAATTGACGTAGATCGGGTCGATCTGCTCGATGGTGGCCAGATGCGTTGGCTCGCCCCGGCCCACCAGCGCGCCTTCGGTGACGAGCGAGCGGCCGATGCGCCCGGAAATCGGCGCCGGGACGCGGGTATTCTCCAGGTCGAGCGCGGCCTGCGCGAGTTTCGCTTCGGCCTGCTTCCAGGCGGCTTCGGCCGAATCGAACTCCTGCTGGCTGATGGCGTTGATCTGCACCAGCGGCCGGTAGCGGTCGACCAGCAATTTCGTGGCGGCGACGTCGGCCTTGGCGGCTTCAAAGGCGCGTTGGTAGGTACGCGGCTCGATGCGGTAGAGCAGTTGCCCTTCCTTCACGTCGCTGCCTTCTTCGAAAAAGCGCTTTTCCAGGATGCCTTCGACGCGGGCGCGCACCTGGGCGGTGCGGTAGGCTTCGAGCCGGCCGGGAAGCTCGCGACGCAGCACGGCGCTGCCGTAGCGGGCTTCGATCACCGCGACTTCGGGTGGAGGAGGGGCGGCCTGGGCCGTGGCGGCATCGCCGCCGTTGCGGCTGCAGGCGGCAGTCAACAGGACGAGGGCGGCAGCACATGCCAGCCGCAAGGGGGTGCTTGGTTTCATGGGGTCGTGCTCCTGGGGGGCGACGGCGAAAGCGTCGATTCTATCGGTTTTTCAGGGTGATAAGCGCGAAGGAAGATGGAGACGATATGCGGGGCGGCCTCGGCGGCCGGTACGCCGCCCGGGCGCTGGACTTCATAGAGGCAGCGATTGCGCTCGGCGCCGATGAGCATCTCGAGCAGCAGTTCGGCGGCGAGGCGCGGATCATCGCGGCGCAGCCGTCCTTCGTCCATGGCACGCCCGAGCAGGGTGGAGAGACGGCGCACCGTCTCTCCGATCCCCGCCTCATAGACCGTGCGGGCGAGCTGCGGGAAGCGGGGGGCTTCGGCAATGAGTAGGCGATGCAGAGCGATGCAGGATGCGCCGAGCACCCGCTCACGCAAGGCCAGGGCGAAGCGGGCGAGGGTGTCGGGCAGTGCCTCGCCCTCGAGCGGCGAGAGCGCCACCAGGATGTCTTCGCCCATCGTCTCGACGGCGCAGGCGAAGAGCTCGTCCTTGCTCGGAAAATAGTGGTAGACGGTCTGCTTGGCCACACCGGCGTGGCGCGCAATCTCGTCGAGTGAGACGCGGTAGCCGCGTTCGATGAAGGCCTCGCTGGCCGCTTCGAGGATTTTTTGCCGGGTGTCGTCGCTCACGTGCTCGGGTTTGGGTTAGACTAGGCCGTCTAGTATAATCCGATTCGGCGCCTCGGGCAAGCGAGGCGAGCGATCGGCGGCTATAGTGAAACAAAACGATAGGGGAAGACGATGCGAGTGACGTGGCGCTGGGCGGTGGCAGCGGTGTTCCTGTGGGCGGCGCTGGCCGGGCAGGGGGCCAGGGCACAGGAATATACGGGGTGCACCGACGCCAAGGGGCAGGCCGTGGCGGTACTCGAAGATTCCAAGGCCCGAAGGGTCTTCGAGACGCGCCTCGTCGGGGGTGTGCCGGTGATCGTGCACAATCCGCAGCTGCTGCCCGATCTGTGGCCCGCCGCACGGCTCTTTCTCTTCGCCCACGAATGCGCCCGCATCCAGGCGGGCTATCTGCCACCGGCGCCGCAGACGGTGGCGCAGGATCGTTCGCTCGATTGCCAGGCGGTGGAATGGCTGGTCCGCAACGGCCGGGTGCGGGCCGACGACATCGGTCTCATCGAGAAGGCGCTCAACGGCCTGCGCCGCAGCGACTGGCGATTCGTGGCCGAGGCGCCGCGCCGGGTGGAAGTGGCCGCCTGCTACCGGCGCATCGTCGAGTCGCTCGCCAGGGACGTGGAGGGGGTCAAGCGTGACTGGAGCCGCTGCGTGGAGGTGTGTGGCGAGCAGATGGGGGATTGCCGCGCTGCCGGCGGCCGGGTAGGGGAGACCACGGTGGATTGCATGCAGGTCTATCTCATCTGCGTGGATATCTGCAACCGGCGCTATCCTTGAATGGCTCCGCCGAGCCGGCGGACGAACGCTTCTGCCGGCTCGGGGCGGGCGAGGTGCCAGCCCTGCAGCAGGAGCTCGGGCCAGGCGGAAAGCGTCCGTTCCTGGGCTTCGTCTTCCACGCCTTCGGCGACCACCCGGCAGGAAAAGGCGGCGGCAGCCTCCACCATGGCATTGATGAGATGGCGCGCGCGGGCCTCGCCCGGGGCGCGCTGCACGAACGAGGGGTCAATCTTGATCTCGGCCACGGGCAGGCGGTCGAGGTAGTGCAGGCCGCAGAAGCCCGTGCCGAAGTCGTCCAGCGACCAGCGAATGCCGGCGGCGGCCACGCGGCGCATGACGCGCTCGGCTTCTTCGAGATGATCGAGGGCGCTGCTCTCGGTGATCTCGAACAGAAGCCGGTCTGCGGGATGGCCGCTTTGCTGCAGGAGCTCGAGGATGCGTGCGGCGAAATGGGGGTCGCGCAGGCCGAAGGGGGAGAGGTTGACCGAGAGCGTCCCGTCCCAGCCGGTGGTGCGCCGCCAGCCCATGGCCTCGGTGAGCGCCGTTCCCACGATCCAGGAGCCGAGGGTGAAGATGAGCTCGCTTCGTTCGGCCACGGAGACGCATTCGAGCGGGGAGATGCGACCCAGGGTGGCGTGGCTGAAGCGCAGCAGCGCTTCGGCCCCCCACAGGCGATGCTGAAGGTCGAACTGGCCTTGGTAGTGGAGCTCGAGGACGTGCGATCCTTGGCCGGCGAGCGCCTCGCGCAAGCCTTGCTCGATGGCGCTGCGCCGCGCCAGCAGATCGGCGCTGAGGCTTTCGTAGACGCGCACGGCTGCGGGCTGGCGGCTGATGCGGGCCTGCTGCAAGGCCAGGGCCGCCGCGGCGAGGATCTCCTCGGCGTCCGCGAAATCGTCGGGGAAGACGGCGATGCCGGCAGCCGCGGTGAGCCGTTCTATGGGGTGGCGCTCGGCAAAACGCGTCCGGACTTCCTGCTCGAGGAGATGGGAGATGGTGCGGGCGAGCTTCCAGCCGAAGTTTCCGGCTTCGGTCGCGTCGGGTTGGGCGTCGGTGAGCATGGCGAATTCGTCGGCCTCGAGCCGGGCGAGCGTGTCGCAGGCGGTGAGCGTGTACTTCAGCGTGCGGCCGATCTCCTTGAGGAGTTCATCTCCGGTGTGCGTGCCGTAGCGTTCGTTGACTTCGCTGAAACCGTCGAGGTCGAAAAGCACGAGGGCGAAGTTTTGTCCGGCGTTCTTGCCTTGCTCGAGCCGTAGGGCGATGCGCTCGAGCAGCAGGGAGCGATTGGCCAGGCCCGTGAGGGGGTCGTGGGTGAGCAGGTGCGAGAGGCGTTCGGTGATGCGGCGCTGTTCGGTGAGGTCGAACTTGACGGCGATGTAGTGGGTGATCTGCCCTGCTTCGTCGAAGACCGGGGCGATGGTGGCGAATTCGGCGTATTCGCTGCCGTCCTTGCGCCGGTTGATGAATTCGCCGCTCCAGCGGCGGCCGCTTCTCAGGCGGGTCCACAGGTCGAGGTAGGTTTCGCGCGGGGTCTTGCCGGATTGGAGGAGGCGCGGATTCTTGCCCAGCACTTCGTCGGGGCGGTAGCCGGTGACTTCGGTGAAGGCGCGATTGACGTAGAGGATGGCGGGCTGGGTGTCGGTGATGATGAGCTGGGCTGGGCTGGCGTCGATGGCGACGTCGAGCTGGCGCAGGCGTTCCTGCTGGCGCGCGAGTGCAGCCATGGTCTGCGCGATCGCCTCGCCCAGGGCGCGAACTTCGGGGATGGCGCCGCCGAGCTCGGGCGGACGGTAGCCCCCGGGTGAGGCGACCGCTCGCAGGGCGCGGGTGAGGGTTTCGAGAGGGCGGGCGCCGCGATAGTGGATATAGAGCCCGAGGAGCAGCATCACGACTACCGGCAGGGCGGCGTGCCAGGCCAGAGCGCGGCGGTGCTCGGCGAGGCGCTGCGCGAGGAGCGTGTGGAAATCGTAGGAGAGGATCAGCCAGCCGAGCGGCGTTCCCGGGGCCGTGTCCGCGGTTTCGGGCAGCATCCAAGGGACTGCCAGGAGCATCGCATCGCCTTGGATCTGCCAGCGCAAGGCATCCAGCGCAGGCGGCGGAAGCGGCAGGGAAAGGCTTGGCAGGACGTCGGGCAGGCTCAGCCCTTCCCAGTCCCGGCGATGGGCGGCGAGGATGCGACCCTGTCCATCGGTGAGCAGGGTGGCACGGTGCCCGGGGGATGTGGCCTGGAATTCGATGTCGGCGCGCACTTCGTCGGGGCGCTCGCTCCAGCGGCGTTCGGCGGCGCGCACGAGGGTGGCGGCGAGCCCCAGCAGATGCTCTTGCGCGTCGGCCAGCGTGCGTTCGCGGGCGTTGCGCCAGGCGAGCCAGCTCTCGGCCGCGAGCACGATCAGAATCAGCCCGAGAAAGATGGCGGCGAGGCGCAGGGCGAGGGAGAGGCGAAAAGGGGGCTGCATCGGCGTCGTTCCTGCATCACGGCGAGGGGTGGGGGAGGAAACGGGCCGAGGCCGGAACCGGCGGAGCTGCCGCATGGAGCAGCCCGGCGCGCTGCAGCAGCCCCGCGATCGTGGCGACGGAGTCGGCGAGCATGCGTTCGAGCCAGTCTCGCTGCTGCGTGAGCGGCGGGAAGACGAGGCCGACGAAGGGGGTGAAGGCCTCTTCGGGCGCCAGGCCGAAGCGCCGGGCGAGACGGTGGCGCGCGTCGATCGCGTTGTCGCGCATCCACTCGAGGCCGAGGAAGTGGGCCCGCACGAGGCGTTCGATCGCTTTCCCGTGCGTGTGCAGGACGGCGCTGCGCACGGCCAGGACGTCGAGCACGACCGGCGGCAGGGCGGCGGAATCGAAGCATGAGACGGCCCCCAGGCGGCGCAGGCGCTCGACGTAGGGCTGGTAGGTCACGGCGAGGTCGAATTCGTGCCGCGCCCAGGGTTCCAGTTGGCGCGGCGGCGAATAGGGAATACGCTGCAGGTGCCGGGGATCGAGCCCGAGGTGCTCGCACCAGGCCTGCAACAGGACCCGGCCAGGGCCGATGCGCTCCACGGCCACGCGGGCGCCGCGCCAGCCAGAGGCATCGCGGCAGGGGCCGCGTGCCATGACGTGGTCGGCGCCGGCCGAGACGTCGAGAATGCACACGACCGTCAGATCCAGACCCTGCGCCCGGCCGAGGAGGACTTCGTCGAGCGTGAGCATGGCCGCTTCCACCCGCCCGAGGCGCAGGAGCTGCAGCTGCGCTTCGGCGTCCGCCACTTCGACGAGCTGCAGGCCGGCCGCTTCGCCGGGGGCGGCGTCGACATAGAGGCGCAGCGGCTCGTAGCCCGCCCAGAGATGGTAGGAGACGCGCAGGGGCGGTTCGGGCGTACAGCCGCCGATCCCAGCGGCGGCGAGTGCCCCCGCACCGAGGGTGCCGAGCCAGCGGCGACGGGCGCGGTCGAAGGGCAGTTTCACGAGCAGACCCCGGCTTCCAGCCGCTTGTTTCCCGTGGGAGGCAAGGCGACCTGGTTCCTGCCTTCGCGCTTGGCGCGATACATGGCCTCGTCGACCCGCGCGAGGCTCTCGTCCAAAGGAGCATCGGGGTCGAGCGGGGCCACGCCGATCGAGACGGTGCCGCTGATGACCTTTCCTTGATCGTCGATCGGCAGCTGGGTGTGGGCCCAGGCTTGCCGGATCCGTTCGGCCACCTTGACGGCGGTGTCGAGCGAGGTATCGGGCAGGATGGCGATGAACTCTTCGCCGCCGTAGCGGGCGATGAAATCGGTGGGGCGAAGGTTGTGGCGCAGCACGCGGGCGAAGGCTTGCAGCATGCGGTCGCCCACGGCGTGCCCGTAGGTGTCGTTGACCTTCTTGAAGTGGTCTAGGTCGAACATGAGGAGCGCCGCCGGCCGCTTGTGGCGCTGCGCCGCCGATTGGGCTTCCTGTAGACGCTGTTCGAGGTGGCCGCGGTTGGCCAGGCCCGTGAGCGGATCGTAGGCCGCGAGGCGGCGCAGTTCTTCGAGCAGACGCATTTCCTCGGTGATGTCGTGGAAGGCGACGACGGCGCCCATCACGCGGTCGTGCTCGACGCGGGGGCTGGCGGAGACGTGCACCGGCACCGGCAGGCCGTCGCGCCGCCAGAAGACGTCGTCCTGGCGCACCTTCTGCCCCGCCTCGAGCGCGCGGTGCAAGGGGCAGTGCTCGGCCGGATAGGGCTGCCCATCCGGCCGCCGCGCGTGAAAGAGCTCGTGCGGATCCTTACCCAAGACTTCTTCCGGCCGGAAACCGAGCACTTCGGAGGCGGCGCGGTTGAAGAAGATGCAGCGGCCCTGTGCGTCGGTGCCGTAGATGGCTTCATCCACCGTCTCGAGGATGGTCTGGGTCTCGGCGAGCGCCGAGGCGAGGCGGGCGCGCTGGTGCTCGAGCTGGCGCCGGGTGTGCCACAGGCGCAGCGTGAGCAAGGCGAGCAGAACGGCCGAGAGGGCGAGCAGCACCAAGGGCAGGGCGTACTGGTGCAGCACGTCGCGCAGCTCCACTTCCACGTGCTCGAACGGCGGTACGCGAAGCCGCTGGGCGAGGCGTTCCACGCCGGCGTAGTCGGCCGGGACGGTGAATCCGCCGATGCCTGCGGCGGTGAAGCGGGGGTCGGGGATGGCATCTAGCCGGTCGGTGAGCTCGTAGAGGGCGAGCGCGACCTTGCGGGCGACCTCGGGCGAGACGTGGGGCAGGACGACGAATGCCCATTCGGGATAGAGCGCGGTGGTGACCTTGTAGGGAAAACCTGGCGGATGCCATTCGCCGAGCACCATGAGGCGAGCTTCGTCCTCGGGCGAGAGCCGCCCCTCGCGCTCGAGCGCTTCGAGAAGGCCCGTGCGCACGAATCCGGCCTCGCCCTTGCCTTCGAGCAGGGCTTGGACGACAGCGTCGTGATTTCCTTGGGGAAGGAGCGTGACGTCTTGCGGCACGCGCACGCCCTGTTCGAGCAGCCACGCGGCCTGGGCCAGATAGCCCCCGAGCCCTTTGCCCCCTGCAATTAGGACGCGTTTGCCTTTGAGATCCTCAGGGCGCCGAACGGGACCGTCGCGGCGCACCAGGATCACTCCGCCCATGGCCGAAGTCTTGACGCCGTGCTCGACCGTGATGAGGGTGGCGATGGGGCCGGAAAAGGCGTGGCGGTGTTTTTCCTGGATGTAGTGGACGGGGTTGGTGAAGAGGAAATCGATGCGGCGGGCGGCGATCTCG
This sequence comes from Tepidiphilus succinatimandens, assembly GCF_006503695.1. Classification (GTDB taxonomy): domain Bacteria; phylum Pseudomonadota; class Gammaproteobacteria; order Burkholderiales; family Rhodocyclaceae; genus Tepidiphilus; species Tepidiphilus succinatimandens. The sequence goes on along the minus strand of NZ_SBIK01000001.1, from coordinate 354,078 downwards.
CGATCGAGCGCCTCGGGCGTGAGGACTTCGAGGGTGACCGGTTCGGCGAGCGCCTGCGAGAGCTCGTCGGCGAGCGGCTGCCATTGGCGCTGGAGGGTCTCGGTGGGACGGTGGCCGAAGACACCCAGGTGGTACTCCGCGCGTGCCGCGGCGACGAGGGCGAGCGAGAGGACGAGCAAGGTGAGCAGCTGCCGCGCCATCCGCGTCGGGCCGCTGGCGCTGCCTCGGGGCCGGCCATGCTGCGGCGCGGCGCGGGCGGCACGGCGAAAGATCAGGGGAAGAAAACACATGCGAATGAGCCGCTCGCCTGGGCGCGGGATGCACCGTCACCCTCATTATAGGGGAAGCATAGGGCGGATGGCGTCAACGGAGGAAGGGGGCGTGCATCTGCGCCCAGGCGCGCTCCTCGGGCACGATCATCGCGTCGAGATCGGCCGGCGTGGCCGCTTCGTCCTCGACCCACTGTCGCAGGCGCGGGCCGCCGTCGATGAGATCGATCGCCAGGCGTTCGTATTCGTACTCGTAGGGGTTGGCATGCCATAGCGGCCGATCCGGCTCGATCCGGCGCAGCGCCTTGAGCGCGAGCGCGACCAGCCGCCAGGGGCGGAAACGGCGGGGATCGTAGTGCGCCGGGTCTTCCACGTGGATCATGATCCCGCCGCAGCGCTTTCCCGCGTGCTTGTGGAAAGTCGGCTCGAAGAAAAAGGGGCGCAGGCGGCAGCCTTCCAGCCAGTGCGGGGCGAGCGTTTCCATTTCTGCGAGCAGCCGCCAGGGATCGATCCAGGGGGCGCCAAACCCTTCCAAGGGACGGGTGGTGCCGCGCCCTTCGGAGAGCGTGGTGCCCTCGATGAGCACGGTACCGGGATAGCAGCGCGCCATCCAGGGGGTGGGGGCGTTGGGGCTGGGGTTGATCCAGGTGCGCTCGCCCAGCGGCCAGCCGTAGCCGGGGGCGGCGTCCGGCTCCCATCCGGTGAGCGGCACCACGTGGTAATCCACGTCGAGCCTCAATGTGGCGATGAACCAGCGCCCGGCCTCGCCCAGCGTCAGGCCGTGGCGCATGGGGAGCCTCCCGGAACCGACGAAGCTCTCCCACCCCGGCTGCAGCAGCCCCCCTTCGATGCCGCGCCCGAGCGGATTGGGACGGTCGAGCACCCACACGCTCTTGCCGTAGGCGGCGGCCGCTTCCAGCACGTAGCGCAACGTGGTGAGGTAGGTGTAGACACGGCAGCCGAGGTCCTGCAGGTCGACGAGCAGCACGTCGAAGGTGTCCATCATCGCCGGGGTGGGGCGGCGCACCGCGCCGTAGAGGCTGAAGACGGGAATGCCCAGGCGCGCGTCGAACTCGTCGGGCGACTCGACCATGTTGTCCTGCTTGTCGCCGCGCGCGCCGTGCTGCGGGCCAAACAGCGCGGTGAGCCGCACCTCCGGCAGCGCCGCGAGTGCGTCGGCCGCGTGCATCAGCTCGCGCGTGACGGAAGCCGGGTGCGCCAGGAGTGCCACGCGCCGACCGGCGAGAGGGCGGCGCAGTTCGGGTTCTGCGAGGAGGCGGTCGAGACCGAAGCGGATCATGGTGGACGTTCCTGCTGCTAAAATGAACGATTTTCCCAGAAAAGACGGACATGGGCGACGCATTGGCAGAACGACTGGCGCAGGAGGTGGCACGGCGGCGTACCTTCGGTATCATCGCGCACCCGGACGCGGGCAAGACCACCCTCACCGAGAAGCTGCTCCTCTTTGGCGGAGCGATTCAACTGGCCGGTACCGTGAAGGCGCGCAAGTCGGCGCGGCACGCCACCTCCGACTGGATGGAGGTGGAGAAACAGCGCGGCATCTCGGTGACTTCCTCCGTGATGCAGTTCGAGTACGACGGGCATGTGATCAACCTGCTCGACACCCCCGGTCACCAGGATTTCTCCGAGGATACCTACCGCGTGCTCACCGCGGTCGACTGCGCCGTGATGGTGATCGACGCGGCCAAGGGGGTGGAGGCGCAGACGATCAAGCTGCTGGAAGTGTGCCGCCTGCGTGACACGCCCATCATCACCTTCATCAACAAGATGGACCGCGAGGTACGCGAGCCCTTCGAGCTGCTCGACGAGATCGAGTCGGTGCTCAAAATCGACTGTGCCCCCATCACCTGGCCCATCGGCAGCGGCAAGGCTTTTCGCGGGGTGTATCACCTGCTGCACGACCGTACGCTCGTGTTTCGCCCGGGCGAGGAGAAGCGCGTCGAGGCCGAGGTGATCGCAGGGCTCGCCAATCCCGAGCTCGATGCGCGCTTTCCCGCCGAAGTGGGGGCGATGCGCGAGGCGGTGGCGCTCGCGCGCGAGGCGCTCTCACCCTTCGCCCTGGGCGAATTCCTTGCCGGGCGACAGACGCCGGTTTTCTTCGGCTCGGCGATCAACAATTTCGGGGTGCAGGAGATCCTGCAGGCGCTCATCGACTGGGCACCGCCACCGCAGCCGCGCGATGCCGGGGTGCGTCTGGTCCTGCCCACCGAGGAAAAATTCTCCGGCTTCGTCTTCAAGATCCAGGCGAACATGGATCCGAAGCACCGCGACCGCATCGCCTTCTTTCGCGTCTGCTCCGGTCGCTACCACAACGGTATGAAAGCTTGGCACGTGCGTGCCGGGCGCGAGATGCGCCTGGCCAACGCCATCACTTTCATGGCCAACGAGCGCGCGATCCAGGAAGAGGCGTTTGCTGGGGATATCATCGGCATCCACAATCATGGTCAGCTGCAGATCGGTGACACCCTCACCGAAGGCGAAATGCTCGGTTTCACCGGCATCCCTTACTTCGCACCGGAGCTCTTCCGCATGGCGCGGCTGCGCGATCCCCTCAGAGCCAAGCAGCTGCACAAGGGTTTGAAGGAACTGGGGGAGGAAGGGGCGATCCAGGTGTTCGAGCTCGAGGGCGGTCAGATCCTGCTCGGGGCGGTCGGGGTGCTGCAGTTCGAGATCGTGGCCGAGCGGCTGCGCAGCGAATACGGCGTGGAGGCGATCTTCGAGCCGGCGGAGATCTACACCGCCCGCTGGCTGGTCTATCCGGACGAGGCCACGCGCGCGCGCTTCGAGCGCGAGCAGGCCCTGCGCCTTGCGCGCGACATCGACGGCAATCCGGTGTATCTGGCCTCCTCGCGCTACAACCTGGAGGTGACGATGGAGAAGTACCCGACGGTGCAGTTTCGCGCCACACGCGAGCACCGCCAGGTCTTCGGCTGAAGCGCCGCCCCGCATGGGCGCAGGGCGGCGCCGGCCATCACTTCATGCGTTCGATTTCGGCAAAGCCGCTGCCGCCTACTTTGTAGAGGACGTAGTCGCCCGGCACGTCGCCGTGCGCGTCGAATTCCTGATCCCCCGCGGCGCCTTTGTAATCGATGTCCTTGCCTTCGGCGATCAGTTTCTTCGCCTTGGCCCATTCGCCCGGCAGGATGGGTTCGCCCGGGGCGGTGGCGACTTCACGCAGCGCCTGGGGCAGTTTCGCCTTGTCGCCGCCGGCCTTCTCGATCGCCAGCGCCATGAGGAAGGCGGCGTCGTAGCTCGTGGCGGCGAAGGTTCCGTTGGGGTCGCCGCCGGCGGCCTTGAAGTCTTTGCTGAACTTCTCGAACCCGGTGCCCGTTGCCCCGGCCGGAGCCGAGACGAGAAGGGTCTTGAGATTGTCCGGGCCCAGGGTCTTGACCATGCCCTCGTCGCGCATGCCGTCGGCGCCGACGAAATTCTTGAAAAACCCGTTCTCGATCGCCTGGCGCAGGATGGTGAGCCCGGAGGAGTTGCCGTAGGCGAAGACCACCAGCGTGTCGGCTCCGCCCTTGGCGAGTTCGGCCAGATCCGAGCGGTACGAGGCTTTCTTGTCTTCATGCGCCCGGCTGGCGGTGACGGTGCCGCCCTGTTTCTTGAATTCGTCGGTGAAGGCTTCGGCCAGCCCCAGGCCGTAGTCGTTGTTGAGATAGGTGATGGCCACCTTGTCGATGCCGCGGGCCCTGATCGTGCGCGCGAGCGCCCGGCCCTGGTAGTCGTCGGACGGCACGGTGCGGAAGACGAGATCTTTGTCATCCAGCGTGCTGATCTTGGGCGAGGTTCCCGAGGAGGTGATGAGGAGCACGCCGGCCGGCACGCTCACGGAATTGGCCACCGCGATCACCGGCCCGGAGCAGGAGGGGCCGACGATGCCGATCACACCGTTGACGTTCACCGCCTTGGTGGCGGCGTCGGTGGCGAGCTGCGGGTTGCAGCCGGAATCGTAGACTTGAGGGTCGAGCTTGCCGCCGTTGCCGATACCGCCCTGGGCGTTGACCTGCTCGGCGGCGAACTTCATCGACTGCACCATCGTCGGCGCCATGCCGGCGATCGGCCCGGTGATGGCCACGAGATAAGCCACCTTGACGTTCTGCGCCATGGCCGGGGCGCTTGCGATCGCTCCGCCGAGGGCAAGGACGCTGAGCGAGGCGAGGATTTTCTTCTTCATGGTCGGTCTCCTTCGGGTGAGGTTTCGAGGGGGTAGTCGTTGGAGTTTAGCGCGGGGAAGGAGGAAGGGAAGCGGTGCGCTGCCCGCTTTCTTCCGGCAACAATCCTTCGGGGCGGAAACGCAGGATGAGCTGCAGCATCAGGCCGATGAGGAAGACTCGGATGTACTTGGCCTGGGTGGCGATGTCGGCAGGGAGCTGGTCGGTGACGAATTCCGACATCGACCAGATAAGCCAGACGATCACCGCTCCGAGGATCGCGCCGCGGTTGTTGCCCGATCCGCCCAGGATCAGCATGATCCACACGAGAAAGGTGGAAATCATGGGATCGATGGCCTCCGGGGTGATCGCGCGCATGAAATGGACGTAGAGCGCACCGGCCAGACCCATGACCGCTGCGCCGAGCACAAAGGCTTCCAGACGGCGTTTGGCGATGTCCTTACCCATGGCGGCGGCGGCCTGCTCGTTATCGCGGATCGCCTTCATCATCCGCCCCCAGGGGGCGGCGAGCTGGCGCTCCAAGGCCCAGTAGACCAGAAGCAGCACGGCGATCACCAGGGCGAAATAGGCGAACTGCGACAGGGAGTATTCGAGGCCGCCAAAGGGACGGGGAACTCCGGTGATGCCGCGGGCGCCACCCGAGAGCATTTCTTCGGTGCGCAGCACCAGCCGGATCACCTCGGCCACGCCAATGGTAGCGATCGCCAGATAATCCGAGCGGAAACGCAGGCAGATGCGCCCGATCGGCCAGGCGATGAGGGCGGCGCCGGCCATGGCGCCAAGCCAGCCGACGGCGACGGGGAGCTCCCAGCCCATGATGCGCTCGGGCGAGGGGGGCGCGGTGAGGAGCGCCGAGAGGTAGGCGCCCACGGCAAAAAACCCGGCGATGCCTGCATTGAAGAGCCCGGTCACGCCCCATTGCACGTTCAGGCCCAGGGCAAGGATGGCGTAGATGCCGATCATGGTGCCCATGAAGGTGGCGTAGTTGATGAGGCCGATCGAGGCCATGATGTCGCTCCTTACAGCACTTTGCCCTTGAAGATGCCCTGCGGCCGCAGCAGCAGGATGGCGAGCAGGATCACGAAGGCGGTGGCCGATTTGTAGGGGCCGGGCACGAGGAGTACCGAGAGTTCCTCGGCAAGGCCGATCACCAGACCGCCCACCACCGCCCCTTCCACGCGCCCCACGCCGCCCAGCACCGCGGCGGCGAACATCGACAGCATCGCCGACCAGCCCATCATGGTGGTGAGTTCGGTGTTGATGCCCAGGCAAAAGCCCGAGGCGGCCGCGAGCGCGCCGACGATGAACCAGGTGAGCCGCGTGACCCGGTCGTTGTCGACGCCGCACAGGCGCGCCAGATCGGGGTTGTCCGACATTGCCCGCATCGCCTTGCCCCACTTGCTGTAGCGCAGGAAGGCGAGCAGTGCCGCCACCAGCGCGAGCGTGAGCGCGAGCGTGGCGATCTCGCGCGGGCGCAGCATCAGGGGGCCGAAGGCTTGGGCCCGGGCGATGCCGCTGCCGTAGGCGAGCGGATCCACGCCCCAGACGACCTGGACGATGGAGCGCAGCATCATGCCGATGCCGAGCGAGGCGATCACGGTGAGGATCTTGGGCCGGGATTCGAGATGGCGGTAGAAGAGGCGGTGAATGCCATAGGCAAGGAGCGCCGTGAGGACCATCGCCACCGGCAGCGCCGCCCAGGGCGTGAGTCCGAGCAGCGCCGTCGCGCCCAGGGCGAGATAGGCTCCGCTGGTGGCGAGGTCCCCGTGGGCGAAATGGCCGAAGCGCAGGATGCCGAAGATGAGCGTGATGCCGATCGCCCCGAGTGCATAGACCGAGCCGGTCACGATGCCGGGAACGACGTAGAAGTTGAGGAATTCCATCATGGTCGGCCCTTCATCCGCCGAGGAACATCTGGGCGATTTCGGGATCTTCGAGAAGCTCGCGACCGCTGCCTTCGTGACGGTTGGCACCGGTGGCGAGCACGTAGCCGCGGTCGCAGAAGGCGAGCGCCTGTTTGGCGTGCTGCTCCACCAGCAGGATCGACACGCCCGAGTCGCGCACGTCGCGGCAGATTTGAAAGATTTGCTGCATGTACTTGGGGGAGAGCCCGGCGGTGGGCTCGTCGAGCAGCAAGAGCTTGGGCTCGAGCATGAGGGCGCGGCCCATGGCCACCATCTGGCGCTGCCCGCCGGAGAGGTCGCCGGCGAGGGCGTGGCGCTTGGCCTTCAGGTCGGGGAAGAGGGCGTAGATGCGATCGAAGGCCGCGCTCAGATCACCCTTGGAGAGGAAAGCCCCCATTTCAAGGTTCTCATGCACCGTCATCTCGCGAAAGACGTTGTCGACCTGCGGCACGTAGGAGATGCCGCGGCGCACGATACGATCCGGGCTCCAGCCGGTGATGTCCTCGCCGTCGAAGACGATGGCACCGCTGCGGATGCGCACCAGCCCGAACACCGCCTTCATCGCCGTCGACTTGCCCGCGCCGTTGGGGCCGACGATGACCACGATTTCCTGCGGCATCACCGCGAGCGAGACGCCCTGCAGGATGTCGGCATCGCCATAGCCACCGCGCACCTGGTGCATGACGAGGATGGGCTGGGGGCGGTCGCGGGCCGTGGTCGCATTCATGCGGCTTCCTCCGTCACCGTTTCGCCCAGATAGGCTTCGAGCACGCGGGGGTCGTTGCGCACGTCGAGGAATTCCCCCTGGGTGAGCACCTTGCCTTCGGCCATGCAGACGACGGGGTGGCAGAGCTTGGCGATCATCTCCATGTCGTGTTCGATGAGGATGAAGGTGTAGCCCCATTCCCGGTTGAGGATCTGGATCTTCTCTTCGAGCTTGCGCAGCAGGGTGCGGTTCACCCCGGCCGCCGGTTCGTCGAGGAGCACGAGTTTCGCGTCGGTCATCATGGTGCGGCCGAGCTCCAGCAGTTTCTTCTGTCCGCCAGAGAGATGTCCGGCGCGCTCGTTGGCCACGTGGGTGAGTTCGAGGAAGGCGAGCACCTCGATCGCCTTCTGCCGCACCTCTTCCTCTACGCGGCGAACCTTTCGCCAGTCGAACCAGTTGGCGAAGAGGTTCTCGCCCGGTTGGTGCGGCGGCACCACCATGAGGTTTTCCAGCACGCTCAGACGGTGGAATTCGTGCGGGATCTGGAAGGTGCGCACCAGCCCTTTGTGGAAACGCTCGTCGGTGCGCAGCCGCGTGATGTCTTCGCCCAGGAAACGGATGGTGCCGGCCGTGGGCGTATAGGCTCCGGCGATTACGTTGAAGAGCGTCGTCTTGCCCGCGCCGTTGGGACCGATGAGCCCGAGCACCTGCCCTTCCTCGACGCGCAGCGTGACGCCGTCGACGGCACGAAAGCCGCCAAAGGCCATCACGATGCCTTCCAGTTCGAGCATCGCCACCCTCGTCCCTCCCAGGATCCCGATCTTGGCGGGGCAGGATAGCGGAAAAACCGCCCCCTGCAAACTAGGGTTTACCTGGGGTGGGGCGGTACAATCGCCGCCGATGGAAGAGCGCAACCAGACGTTCCGGGCGAAGGATGGCGGCGTGGCCTTGCGCACCTGGCGCGATCGCCTGCGCCAGGTGCTGGCGTTCGAAGCCGGCGGTCTCGTGCTCATCACGCCGCCTTTTTCTTGGGCGAGCGGCGCGCCGGTGCTCGATTCCTTGGGTTTGCTGGCGCTCCTTGCGCTCATCGCCGCGCTGTGGAATGCCCTCTACAACACGGTGTTCGACCGGCTGGAGGCGCGTCTGGCGGGCCGCCGTGCCGACCTGCGCCCCCCTTCGTGGCGCATCGTGCACGCGCTCGGGTTCGAGGGCGGGCTCCTGTTCCTCACCTTGCCGCTGATCGTCGCCTGGACCGGCCTGGGATGGCTCGAGGCGCTCGTGGCCGATCTGGGGCTCGCGCTCGCCTATACCGTTTATGCTTACGTCTTCAACTGGTGCTACGACCGGCTCTTTCCCATCGGTCCGGATCAAGGGGAATGATGCAGCGTTTCACGGACGTCGATCTTTCGGCCTGGACTACCCTCGGGGTGCCCGCCCGGGCGCGCGAACTGCTCGTGCTGGAAGAAGAAGCCGATCTCGCCCGCTGGCGCGAGCGGCGCGAAGCCGCGCCGATGCCGGAGCTGGTGCTGGGCGGGGGCAGCAACGTCGTCTTCCTCGAAGACTTCGCCGGACGGGTGGTGCGCCTGGCTACCCGCGGGCGCGAACTGCTGGCGGAAGACGACGCGGCCCGGCTCGTACGCGCGGCCGCCGGGGAGCCGTGGGACGGGTTCGTGCGCTGGTGCGTGGCGCAGGGCTGGGGTGGGCTGGAGAACCTCGCCGCCATTCCCGGCAGCGTGGGGGCGGTGCCGGTGCAAAACGTCGGCGCCTACGGGCTGGAGGTGGGCGAGCGCATCGCCTGGGTCGAAGGGGTGGAGCGCGACACGGGGCTGGCGTGGCGGCTGCCGACCGCCGAGTGCGGTTTCGGCTACCGCACGAGCCGCTTCAAGGCGCGGGAGTCTGCTTCCCTGGTGATCACGGCGGTGACCTTCCGCCTGCCGCGGAACGAGCCGCCGCGGCTCGACTATCCCGATTTGCAGCGCCGCTTCGCCGGCCTGGGGCAAGACGTCTCGCCCGCCGAAGTGTACGCGGCGGTGGCCGAGATCCGGGCGCGCAAACTGCCCGATCCCCGCGTGCAGGGCAACGTCGGCAGTTTCTTCAAGAACCCGGTGGTATCGCCCGAGGTGGCCGAACGCCTGGCGGCGCACCATCCCGAGCTGCCGCGCCACGCCTTGCCGGATGGGCGCGTCAAGCTCGCCGCAGGCTGGATGATCGAGCGCTGCGGCCTCAAAGGGGTGCGCGAAGGGGGCGCGGCGGTGCATGAGCGCCAGGCGCTGGTGCTGTGCAACGCGGGGGGAGCGAAAGGAGCGGATTTCCTCGCGCTCGCGCGCCGCGTGCGCGAAACGGTGGCCGAGCGTTTCGGTGTGCGGCTGGAGGTGGAACCGGTGCTCGTGGGCTGCGAAGGGGTGGTGCAGCCGCTGGCGTAGCCGTTTTCCTCCGCCGGTTGGGCGGCGAGGCCGACGGTGCAGGGCGGGTCAGATGCCCCAGACGACCGGTTTCTTCTCGGCGAGCGCGCGCTTCATCATCTGCAGCAGCGGCCAAGCGCGGCGGTGGAATTCCACTGGCGGCTCCTTGCCTTCTTCCTTGGCCTTTTCTTCCTCGGTCTCGTCCAGGCCAGGGTGCGCCTGGCGGTCGGCCTCGATCGCGGCTTCGAGCTGGGCGATGGCCTGCGGCAGTTCTTCGGGCGTGAGGATGCCGCGTTCGACGTCCTTGCCGAGCATCTGCAGGATGGGTTCGGCGTGCTTGCGGTACATGACGATGTCGGCATCGGCGTCGGATTTGAAGGTGACGAGCATGGTGAATCCTCCTCAGGGTTCCCGTACGGCGTAGATGCCGTCGGCGTTGCGCCAGTACCCTTTATAGTCCATGCCGTAGCCGAAGACGTAGCGGTCGGGGATCTCCAGGCCGGTGAAGTGCGCCCGCATGCCGGGATAGGCCTTGCGTTCGTGCCGCTTGTGGCACAGCACCGCGAGATAGACGTCTTCGGCGCCTTCGTCGCGCAGGCGCTGCATCACCGCGGCGAGCGTATAGCCTTCGTCGAGGATGTCGTCGAGCACGAGCACGGGTCGCCCTTCGATGGGCGCGGTGGGTTCGACGCGCCACTCCAGCCGGCTGCCGGCGGTGGTGTCATGGTAGCGCGTGGCGTGCAGGTAGGCGACTTCCAGCGGAAAGCGCAGCCGCGGCAGGATCTGGCCGGCGAAGACGACGGCGCCTTTCATGACCACATACACGAGCGGGTCGCGTTCGGCGAGCACTTCCGTGATCTCGGCGGCGATGCGGTCGATGGCGCGCTGCACCTCGGCGGAATCGGCGATGCATTCGGCCTGGGCGAGCACGCGGCGCATGGCTTCGACTTTGGGGTTCATCGTGGCGCTCTCGTGACGAAAAGGTGAAATTATCGCGGATTTTGCGCCAGGGCGAAGGCGTAATCGACGATGAGCGGGGCGTGATCGGAGAAGCGCTCGTCCTTGTAGACCCGGGCGGCGCGGGCGGTGGCGGCGATGCCGGGGGTGGCGATCTGGTAGTCGATGCGCCAGCCGACGTTCTTTTCCCAGGCGCGGCCGCGGTTGGACCACCAGGTGTAGCCTTCTTCCGTGGCTTCGGGGTAGAGGCGGCGATAGACGTCGACCCAGCCCAGTTCGTCGAACACGCGGGTGAGCCAGGCGCGCTCTTCGGGCAGAAAGCCGGAGTGCTTCTGGTTGCTGCGCCAGTTCTTGAGATCTTTCTCGGTGTGGGCGATGTTCCAGTCGCCGCAGATCACCACCTCGCGGCCGCAGTGGCGCAGTTCGCGCAGCTTGGGAAAGAACGCCTCCATGAAGCGGAACTTGGATGCCTGCCGCTCGGGGCCGGCCGAACCGGAAGGAAGATAGAGCGAGACCACCGAGAGACCGGGGTAGATCGCCTCGAGGTAGCGCCCTTCGGCGTCGAATTCGGGCTCGCCGATGCCGCGGACGAGCTCGAGCGGGGGCGTGCGCAGGTAGAGGCCGACCCCGGCGTAGCCCTTTTTCTCGGCGAAATGAAAGTGCCCGCTGTAGCCGTCGGGGTGGCGCATGGCTGCGGCGAGGTCCTTTTCCTGCGCCTTGAGCTCTTGCACGGCAACGAGGTCGGCGTCTTGCGTGGGCAACCAGCGAAAGAAGCCTTTGTCGGCGGCAGAGCGGATGCCGTTGAGGTTCAGCGTGAGGATGCGCAGGGTCATGTCGTCTCCAGGGCGGCTTGCGGCGCGGCGGGCCGGCGCGTACCATTGCCGCCCGTTGCGTGCATGAAAAAAGGGGAAGTTCATGGATTTTAGCCGGGAATTCCTGCGCCTGGCCTGCGAGAAGGGGGTGCTGCGCTTCGGCGAGTTCGTCACCAAGGCCGGGCGGCGCTCGCCGTATTTCTTCAATTCGGGGCTCTTCGACGACGGCGCCTCGTTTCGCGCCCTGTGCGGCTTCTACGTCGAGGCGATCCGCGCAAGCGGCATCGCCTTCGACGGACTCTTCGGGCCGGCGTACAAGGGCATTCCCTTGGTGACGGGCGTGGCGATTCGTCTGGCCGAGCGCGGCCTCGATAAGCCTTTTTCGTTCGATCGCAAGGAAGCCAAGGACCACGGCGAAGGGGGGCGGCTCATCGGCGCGCCGCTGCACGGGCGCATCCTCATCGTCGATGACGTGATCTCGGCGGGCACTTCGGTGCGGGCCTCGATCGAGCTCATCCGCGCCCACGGGGCGGAGCCGGCAGGCGTCGTGATCGCGCTCGATCGTATGGAGCGCGGCGAGGGCGAGGAGTCCGCCGCCCAGGAAGTGAGCCGGCGCTTCGGCATCCCCGTGATCGCCGTAGCCACGCTCGAGGACTTGCTTGCGCTGCTTGCCGACGATCCGCGGCTGCGCGAGCACCTACCGGCGGTGCGGGCGTATCGCGAGCGCTATGGCGTGCAGGGCGAGGCGGCGCGCCGCGCATGAGAAAGTCCTCCCGGCACGCCCATGCCAAGGTGGACGTGGTATCGATCGTCCTTATCGCATATCATATGCGGATCGAGCCGTGAGGGCCGGGGACGATGGGGCGGTGGATCGGGGGTGGGGTCTTGATGGGGGCGCTGGCGGCGGTCATGGCGTCGGCCACGGCGGGCGGCCCGACCGGGGTGGCATGCTGCGACGATGCCAACGGCCGGCGCGTGTGCGGCAACCCGTTGCCCGCCGAGTGTTATGGGCGCAAATACTGGCTGGTCGACGACAGCGGCATGATCCGCAAGGTGATCGATCCGGCGGCCGAGCGGGCGCAGCGTCAGGAGGCAAGCGGGGCCGGGGCGCTCTCGCCGCAGGAACAGGGCCTGCGCCGCAAGCAGGAGCGTCTGCTGCAGGCTTTTCCGACGTTGCAGGCGTTCGATGCCTGGCGCGACGCGCAGTTGGCCGACTACGACCGGCAGATCGCCCAGATCCGCGCCCTGCTCGCCGAGGGGACGGACCCCGATGCGCTCGTGCCGACCCTGCAGCGCCTCTTGGACGAGCGGCGCACGGCGGCGGAGCGCCTCGCTGCCGAGCGCCGTGAGCTCGAAGAAGCCTTGCGCGCACAGCAGCAGGGGCGATGATCCCGGCGCGGCCCGTCCCACAGACGGGCCGCGCCAAGCTCACAGGAGCACGCGCTCGATCCCGCCGCGGTTGGCGGCCTCGACGTAGCGCTCGAGCCACTCAGGGCCGAGCAGGTGCTTCGCCAGTTCCACCACCACGTAATCGGCATCCAGCCCTCCCGCGTCGTGCTCGAAGCGGCTCAGCCCCTGCAGGCAGCTGGGGCAGGAGGTGAGCACCTTCACCGGCGTGCCCGGCGCGGCGTCGGCGCGAAGCCGCGCGGCGTCCTTCTCCAGTTCTTCCTGCTTGCGGAAACGCACCTGCGTCGACACGTCCGGCCGCGTGACGGCGAGCGTTCCCGATTCGCCGCAGCAGCGGTCGTTGAGCACGACCTCGGTGCCCAGCAGTTTCTTCGTCACCTCGATGCCGGCGTACTGCTTCATCGGCGTGTGGCAGGGCTCGTGGTACATGTAGCGCACGCCGGGAATGCCATCGAGCGCGATGCCTTTCTCCATCAGGTATTCGTGGATGTCGAGCAGGCGGCAGCCAGGGAAGATCTGCTCGAAGTGGTAGTCGAGCAGCTGGTCCATGCAGGTGCCGCAGGAGACGACCACGGTCTTGATGTCGAGATAGTTGAGCGTGTTGGCCACGCGATGGAAGAGCACGCGGTTCTCGGTGGTGATGCGCTGCCCCTTGTCGTCGTTGCCGGCGGCCGTTTGCGGATAGCCGCAGCAGAGGTAGCCCGGCGGTAGCACCGTGGTGGCGCCCACGTGGTAGAGCATGGCCTGGGTGGCCAGACCCACCTGGCTGAAGAGGCGCTCGGAGCCGCAGCCGGGGAAGTAGAACACGGCTTCCGACTCGCCCGCCGGCACCTGCGGGTTGCGGATCACCGGGATCACCGTCTGGTCCTCGATGTCGAGGAGTTGCCGTGCCGTGCGCTTGGGCAGATTGCCCGGCATGGGCTTGTTCACGAAGTGGATCACCTGCTCGCGGATCGGCGGCTTGCCCACGGTGAGCGGCGGGCGGCGCGTCTGCTCCTGGATGAGCCCGAGGCGCTTGGCCCAATGATGCGCCAGGCGCTGCGCCTTGTAGCCCCACTCGACCATGGTCTTGCGCACGAGCTTGACCGTGGTCGGGTCCTTGATCGTGAGCAGCAGCATCGCCGCCTTCGTGCCCGGGTTGAAGGAATTCTTCCCCTGCTTGCGCAGCAGGTTCCTCATCTTGATCGAGACGTCGCCGAAGTCGATGTCCACCGGGCAGGGTTTCTCGCACTTGTGGCAGACGGTGCAGTGATCGCCGATGTCTTCGAACTCGGCCCAGTGCGCCAGCGACACGCCGCGGCGCGTCTGCTCCTCGTAGAGCAGCGCCTCGATGAGCTGCGAGGTGGAGAGGATCTTGTCGCGCGGGCTGTAGAGGAGATTGGCGCGCGGCACGTGCGTCGAGCACACGGGTTTGCATTTGCCGCAGCGCAGGCAGGATTTGATGTCGTCGGCGATCGCCCCGATCTCGGTCTGCTCCATGATGAGCGACTCGTGCCCGAGCAGGTTGAACGAGGGCGTGTAGGCGCGGGAGAGGTTGCCGCCAGGCATGAGCTTGCCGCGGTTGAACGCCCCCTTGGGGTCGATGCGGCGTTTGTAGTCCCAGAAGGGGCGAAGCTGCTCCTCGTCGAGATAGTCGATCTTGGTGATGCCGATGCCGTGCTCGCCGGAGATGACCCCGCCCAGCGACTTCGCCACCGCCATGATGCGGTCGACCACGCGGTTGGCGGTCTGCAGCATTTCATAGTCGTCGGAATTGACCGGGATGTTGGTATGCACGTTGCCGTCGCCGGCGTGCATGTGCAGCGCCACGAAGAGCCGACCGCGCTTGACCTGCTCGTGGAGCTCGAGGATGCGCTCGCGCGTGGGGCGGAAGACGTCGCCGTCGAAAATGCGCATGAGCCCCGGGCGCAGTTCGCGTTTCCAGGAGACGCGGATGGAGTAGTCCTGCAGGCGGTGGAAGAGCGTGAGCGCCTCGGCCTGGTTGGTGAGTTCGCCCGCTTCGATGCCGTATGCGGCGAAGTGCGGCTCGGCTTCGGCGAGCGGCAGGTCGAGGTGGTCGCGCAGCCAGCGCCAGCGCCGGCGCACCGCGTCGACGAGCTCGAGCGCGTGCTCGCGCTTCTCGCCGATGAGCGTCTCCGGCGGCAGGTCGGCGTCGCCCGGATCGAGCGGCAGCTTGGGTTCGCGCAGGAAGGCTTCGAGCCGGTCGCACAGGGCGAGCTTGTTGTCGAGCGACAGCTCGATGTTGATGCGCTCGACGGCGTCGCAGTACTCGCCCATCTTGGGCAGGGGAATGACGACGTCTTCGTTGATCTTGAAGGCGTTGGTATGCCGGGAAATGGCCGCGGTGCGGGAGCGTTCGAGCCAGAAGCGCTTGCGCTGCTCGGGGGTGACGGCGATGAAACCTTCGGCGTCGCGCTTGTTGCACATCCGCACCACGTCGGAGGCGGCGCGCATCACCGCCTCTTCGTCGTGGCCGACGATGTCGCCCACCAGCACCATCTTGGGCCGACCGCGGCGCTTGGCCTTGGTGGTATAGCCCACGGCCTTGACGTAGCGCTCGTCGAGGTGCTCGAGGCCGGCCAGTTGCACTCCGGCTGCGTGCCCTTCGCCGCCGGGCTTGAAGTAGTCGGTGATCTCGACGATGGCCGGCACCGCGTCGCGCACCTGGCCGAAGAATTCGAGGCAGACGGTGCGCGTGACCGGCGGCATCTTGTGCAGCACCCAGCGCGCGGCCACGATGAGGCCGTCGGTGCCTTCCTTCTGGATGCCGGGGATGCCGTGCAGGTATTTGTCGGTGACGTCCTTGCCCAGGCCCGGTTTGCGCATCGTCGCGCCCGGCGCGCTGATGATCTCCTCGCCCAAAGGCGCGTAGGTGAGCCCGTCGAAGCGGCGCAGGCGGAAGTAGACCGTCTCCTGCTCGTGGATCTTGCCGAGGTTGTGCTCGAGCCGCTCGACTTCGAGCCAGTTGCCGTCGGGCGTGACCATTTTCCACCACAGCAGGTTGTCGAGCGCCGTGCCCCACAGCACCGCCTTCTTGCCGCCGGCGTTCATGGCGATGTTGCCGCCGATGCAGCAGGCTTCGGCCGAGGTGGGGTCGACGGCGAAGACGCGCCCCGCGGCGGTCGCGGCATCGGCCACGCGCTGCGTGACGACGCCCGCGCCGGTGCGGATGGTGGGGTAGCGCTGCGGCAATGGCCCTTCGCGCCCGGGCAGATCCACCTCCTCGACCGGGCCGAGCGAGGTGAGCTTCTCCGTGTTGATGACGGCCGAGCGCGCATCGAGCGGCACGGCGCCGCCGGTGTAGCCGGTACCGCCGCCACGCGGGATGATGGTCAGCCCTAGCTCGATGCAGCCGCGCACCAGCGGAGCGATTTCCTCTTCGGTGTCCGGCGTGAGCACGACGAAGGGCAGCTCCACGCGCCAGTCGGTGGCGTCGGTGACGTGCGAGACGCGTGCGTGCCCGTCGAAGCGGATGTTGTCGCGGCGCGTGTGGCGCGACAGCACGCGCAGCACGTCCTTGCGCAGCCGTTCGGTTTCGCCGAAGGAGCGCTCGAAGGCGTCGATCGCGGCCGCCGTGAGCTCGACCAGACGCGCCACGCGCGCGGCGCGCTCGGGATCGGCGGCGGCGCTTGCCACGCGCCGTTTCTCCACCTCGTCGAGCCGGTGGCGCAGGGCTTCGACGAGTGCCTGGCGCCGCTTGCGGTTGGCGAGCAGATCGTCTTCGAGAAAGGGGTTGCGCCGCACCACCCAGATGTCGCCGAGAATCTCGAAGAGCATGCGGGCCGAGCGGCCGGTGACGCGCTCGGCGCGCAGGGCCTCCAGGATCGCCCAGGCTTCCTCGCCCAGCAGCCGGATCACGATCTCACGGTCGGACAAGGAGGTGTAGTTGTAGGGGATTTCGCGCAGACGCGGGTCCATCATCCTCTCCGGGCACGGTTCGAGGGGCAATTCTAGCGCATGTCCCGAAAGGCGTCGCCCACGACGGAAGTGTGGATCATTGAGAACGCTTTAAATCATGTGTTTTTTTGATAGTTTTTAACTATCATGACGTTTGCCAGGAACGATTGGATTTTGCCTGGAACCTGACCTAGAATGGTTCGCGTGGTGACCGGCAGCAGCGCCGGGCCTCCGCCGGTCGGCCGACCGGCGCCATGTGCAAACCCAGACAGGAGGAACCGTTATGAGCTTGATCAACACCCAAGTCGTTCCGTTCAAAGTGCAGGCTTATCACAACGGCAAGTTCGTCGAAGTGACCGACGCCGATCTGCGCGGCCATTGGTCGGTGTTCGTCTTCTATCCGGCCGACTTTACCTTCGTGTGCCCGACCGAACTCGAAGACCTCGCCGATCTGTACGACGAGTTCAAGAAGATCAACTGCGAGATCTATTCCGTGTCGACCGACACCCACTTCACGCACAAAGCCTGGGCCGAGGCGTCGCCCGCCATCAAGAAAGTGCGTTATCCCATGCTCGGCGACCCGGCGCAGAAACTGGCGCGCGCCTTCGACGTGCTGATCGAGGAAGAAGGCGTGGCGCTGCGCGGCACCTTCATCATCGACCCCAACGGCGTCATCAAGGGGATGGAGGTCAACGACAACAGCATCGGCCGCAATGCCGCCGAGCTGCTGCGCAAAGTGAAAGCTGCCAAGTACGTGGCCGAGCATCCGGGTGAAGTCTGCCCGGCCAAGTGGAACGAAGGCGCCGAGACGCTCAAGCCTTCCATCGATCTGGTCGGCAAGATCTGATCGCCTGGATTCCAACCGCGGTCACTCCCGGTTGGAGCCAGATTCCGGGCGCCGACCGTCCGCACGAGGCGGCGGCGCCTTTTCCTTGCATCACGGAGACGTCGGCCGAAAGAGGCCGAGGGGCTTTTTTCATCCGAAGTTTCGACGAAGGGGGGATTTACCATGGCATTGCTCGATCAAGAAACGAAGAACGCCTTGACGCAATATCTGACCCGGCTCGCCGGGCCGATCGAGCTCGTCACGGCGCTCGACGACAGCGAGCGCGGTCGGCAGCTGGCCGAGCTGGTGCAGGAGATCGTCGCTGCCGGCGGCGGCAAGGTGACGGTGCGCGAAGCGGTGGGTGAGGAAGTCGCCGGCGGTCGGCGCCCGGCGTTCGCGGTGACGCGCCCCGGCGAAGCCCCGCGGGTGCATTTCGCCGGCTTGCCGCTGGGGCACGAGTTCGCCTCGCTCATTCTCGCGCTGCTGCAGGTGAGCGGCTACCCGCCCAAGCTCGAGCCGGAGGTGATCGAGCAGGTCAAGAGCCTGGAGTCGCCGCTCTCTTTCGAAGTGTACGTGTCGCTGTCGTGCCACAACTGCCCGGAGGTGGTGCAGTCGGTCAACACCATGGCCGCCTTGAATCCGAAGGTGCAGGCGGTGATGATCGACGGGGCGAGCTTCCCCGCCGAGGTCGAGGCCAAGCAGATCATGGCCGTGCCCACCGTCTATCTCAACGGCGAGCTCTTCGGCCAAGGACGCATGGAGCTGCCGGAGATCCTCGCCAAGGTCGACACGCAGGCCGAAGCGCGCGAGCGGGCGCGGCTCTCCCAGAAAGGCGAGTTCGACATCCTCATCGTCGGCGGTGGACCGGCCGGGGCCGCAGCGGCGATCTACGCCGCGCGCAAAGGATTGCGCACCGGGATCGTGGCCGAGCGCTTCGGCGGTCAGGTGATGGACACGCTCGCCATCGAGAACTTCATCTCGGTGAAGGAGACCGAGGGGCCCAAGCTCGTCGCGGGGCTCGAAGAGCACGTCAAGGCCTATGATGTAGATATTATGAATCATCAGCGCGCGGTACGCCTTGACGTTCCCGCCGAGCCGGGCAAGACGGCGAAGGTGGCGCTCGCCAACGGCGCCGAGCTCGGGGCCAAGGCGGTGATCCTCGCCACCGGCGCGCGCTGGCGGGAGCTGGGCGTGCCCGGCGAGCAGGAATACCGCGGCCGGGGAGTGGCCTACTGCCCGCACTGCGACGGGCCGCTCTTCAAAGGCAAGAAAGTGGCGGTGATCGGCGGAGGCAATTCCGGCGTGGAGGCGGCGATCGATCTGGCCGGCATCGTCGAGCACGTCACGCTCATCGAATTCGCCGATGCCCTGCGCGCCGATGCGGTGCTGCAGCGCAAGCTCAGGAGCCTGCCCAACGTGACCATCGTCACCAACGCCCAGACCATGGAAATTCTTGGCGATGGGAGCAAGGTGAACGCCCTGCGCTACCGCGACCGTGCAACGGGCGAAGAGCATACGGTGGAATTGGCCGGCGTGTTCGTGCAGATCGGCCTGGTGCCCAACACCGACTGGCTCGAAGGGGCGGTGGCGCGCAACCGCTTCGGCGAAATCGAGATCGACGCGCGCTGCACGACTTCCGCTCCGGGGGTGTTCGCGGCTGGCGACTGCACCACGGTGCCCTACAAGCAGATCGTCATCGCCATGGGCGAGGGGGCCAAGGCGGCGCTGTCGGCGTTCGATTATCTGATTCGGCTCGCCCCGGCGCAGTCGTAAGGAGCAAGCCCGATTTTTGGTTCGCCTCCCGTCCTTCCCGGCGGGAGGCTGTTGCGTCTACAGCAGCACTTGGGTGCCGAGCTCGACGACGCGGTTGGGCGGAATCTTGAAGAAGGCGGTGACGCTGCCGGCGTTGCGATGCAGGGCGACGAAGATCCGCTTGCGCCACTGCCGCATCTCGGGACTGGGGCGGGGAATGACCGTTTCGCGACCCAGAAACCACGAAGTGGCGAGCGGCTCGCACTCCAACCCTCTGGGGGCGGCGCCGACGAGCGCGGCTGGCAGATCGGGCTCGTCCATGAAACCATAGCGCACGATCACCTGCCAGAAGTTCTCCGGCAGCTCCCGGATTTCCAGCCGTTCCTCAGGTGGCACGTAGGGAACGTCCTCGAAGTGCACGCTGGCCACCACTACGCGCTCGTGCAGGATCTTGTTGTGCATGAGGTTGTGCAGCAAGGCGTGCGGCACGCGGTCGGGGTGGGCGTTGAGAAAGACCGCCGTGCCCGGCACGCGCAGCGGCATGCCGCCGCGCAGCGACTCGATGAAGCCGACAAGGCTCATGCGTCCGCCCTCGAGCCGCTCGATGAGCAGTTCCCGCCCCTGCTTCCAGGTGAGCATCACCACGAAGACCACCAGCCCCACGCACAGCGGGAACCAGCCGCCATCGGGAATCTTCAGCACGTTGGCGGTGAGGAAGGTCAATTCCACCGCGAGGAAGCAGGCGAAGAGCGCCACGGCGCGGGCCCAGCCCCAGCCCCAGACGCGGGCGGCCACCACGGTGGCCAAAAGCGAGGTGATCACCATGTCACCGGTCACCGCCAGGCCGTAGGCCGCCGCGAGGTTGTTCGAGGAGCGGAACCCGAGCACCAGCAGCATCACCGCGGCCATCAGCGCCCAGTTGAGCACGGGTATGTAGATTTGCCCCTGCTCGCGCTCCGAGGTGTGGCGTACTTCCATGCGCGGCAGGAACCCCAGCTGGATCGCTTGCCGGGTGATGGAGAAGGCGCCCGAGATGACGGACTGGGAGGCGATGACGGTCGCCAGCGTCGCCAGGCCCAGCATGGGGTAGAGCGCCCATTCGGGGGCCATGAAATAGAAGGGGTTCTGCATTGCGGAAGGGTCGCGCAGCAGCAGCGCACCTTGGCCGAAGTAGTTGAGCACCAGCGCGGGCAAGACCAGCAGGAACCAGCTGCGCCGGATGGGCTTGCGTCCGAAGTGCCCCATGTCGGCGTAGAGCGCCTCCGCCCCGGTGATCGCCAGCACGACGTTGCCCATCGCCACCAGGGCCATCGCGTGATGGTGCACGAGAAAGGAGATTGCGTACGCCGGGCTGAGGGCGGCGAGCACTTCCGGCGCATCGAGGATCTGGTTGAGGCCAAGGAGCGCCAGCACCACGAACCAGACCAACATCACCGGCCCGAAGGCATGCCCGACGAGCGTCGTGCCGTGGTGCTGCAGGTAGAACAGGATGAGGAGCACCGTCAGCGACACCGGCAGCACCACGTGATGCAGCGCCGGTGCGGCGATCTGCAGCCCTTCCACGGCCGAGAGCACCGAGATGGCCGGCGTGACCATGCCGTCGCCGTAGAACATGGCCGCGCCCAGGATGCCGACGCCGAGTACGACCGCCTGCGAGCGGCTGCCGGGGCGCGTGTCGCGCAGCGCGAGCGCGATGAGCGCCATGATGCCGCCCTCGCCGCGGTTGTCGGCGCGCATGATGAAAATAACGTATTTTACGGCGACGATGATGATGAGCGCCCAGAAGAAGAGCGAGAGGCTGCCGAGCACGTTGGCCCGCTCCAGGGCGATGGGATGGTTGCCGGCGAAGACTTCCTTCATCGCATAGAGCGGGCTCGTGCCGATGTCGCCGTAGACGACCCCCAGCGCTCCCAGGCACAAGAGCGCCAGTTCCTTGCCGCGGGCTTCACTCGACGGTCGATGTTCCATGGCTTTTCCTCGTTTTTTTGCGGCGCAGCCCCTGGCGCGCCGGGAGATCTTTGCCAATCTTAGGTCATCGGCGGGGGTTTGGGAACGACATAGGGCGATTCTGGAATTTTCCCTGATTCCGTCGATAGGCAGGAACGATTGGCCGCGGGGCAGTCCTCTTCTATGATGAAGTCGATGGCGCGGCGCGAAGGCGCTGCACCTTCATGAGTTCCGCAGCCCGTGGTGTGCCTGTTTTCAAACCGTCAGACCGCGTGGTTCGGCCATTCGACCCTGCAAGGAGAACGCGCCATGAGCGAGCAGAAGTGCCCCTATCATCTCACCACCACGGCCGGTGCGCCGGTGGCCGACAACCAGAATTCGCTCACCGTCGGGCCACGCGGCCCCACGCTGCTGCAAGACTACGTCCTGCTCGAAAAGCTCGCGCACCAGAACCGTGAGCGCATCCCCGAGCGCGTGGTGCACGCCAAGGGTTGGGGCGCGTTCGGCACGCTCACCATCACCGGTGACATCCGAAAGTATTCGCGTGCCAAGGTATTTTCCCAGATCGGGGCGAAAATCCCCATGCTGGCGCGCTTCTCCACGGTGGCCGGCGAGATGGGCGCGGCCGATGCCGAGCGCGACGTGCGCGGCTTCGCGCTCAAGTTCTACACCGAAGAAGGCAACTGGGATCTCGTGGGCAACAACACGCCGGTCTTCTTCATCCGCGACGCCTACAAGTTCCCCGATTTCATCCACACGCAGAAGCGCCATCCGCGCACCAACCTGCGCTCGCCCACGGCGATGTGGGACTTCTGGTCGCTCTCGCCCGAGAGCCTGCACCAGCTCACCATCCTCTTCTCCGATCGGGGCATCCCGCGCTCGCCCATGCACATGAACGGCTATGGCAGCCACACCTACAGCTTCTGGAACGAGGCCGGTGAGCGCTTCTGGGTGAAGTTCCATTTCAAGACGCGGCAGGGGCACGAGACGCTCACCGACGAAGAGGCCGAAGCGATCATCGGCAAGACGCGGGAGAGCTACCAGGAGGCGCTCTTCGGCGCGATCGAGCGCGGCGAATACCCTCGCTGGACGATGTACGTGCAGGTGATGAGCGAGAAAGAGGCCGACGCCTGGAGCGAGCGCACCGGCTGGAATCCGTTCGATCTCACCAAGGTTTGGCCGCATCGCGACGCCCCGCTCATCGAAGTGGGCGTGATGGAACTCGATCGCAACCCGGACAACTACTTTGCCGAGATCGAGCAGGCGGCCTTCTCGCCCTCGAACGTGGTGCCGGGCATCGGGTTCTCGCCCGACAAGATGCTGCAGGCGCGCATCTTCTCCTACGCCGACGCCCACCGCTACCGCCTGGGGACGCACTACGAGGCGCTGCCGGTCAACCGCCCGCGCTGTCCGGTGCACCATTACCACAAGGACGGGTCGATGCGCTTCTTCGACAACTTCCACGAAAACCCGGACGCCTACTATGAGCCCAACTCCTTCGGTGGTCCGGTCGAGCGGCCCGAGGTCAAGGAGCCGCCCCTGTCGGCCATCGGCATGATCGACCGCTACAGCCATCGCGACGGCAACGACGACTTCTCGCAGCCGCGCGCGCTGTGGGCGCTCTTCGACGAGGCGCACAAGGAGCGGCTCTATGGCAACCTCGCGCGTTCGATGAAAGGCGTGCCGGATTTCATCGTCGAGCGCCAGCTCGCCCTCTTTGCCCAGATCGATCCAGCCTACGCCGAAGGTGTGCGTCGCGCGCTCGATCGTCTATGATGAAACGAGGCGGGGCCGAAGGGCTCCGCCTTCCGTTCCATCCTGGAGGGGTATATGCCGACACTACAACAGCAAGGCTTGGTCGAAGAACGGCCGAGGCCGGCGAGGAGACCGGCGCACGGCGCCGACCGGCTGCGGGCCCTGGTGCAGTCCTGGCTCGACGAGGCCGACGTGAAACTGGACGGCGATCGGCCGTGGGATTTCCAGATCAAACACCCCAAGGTGCTCGAACGCGTGCTTGCCGAGGGCAGTCTCGGCTTGGGCGAGGCCTACATGGACGGCTGGTGGGAGTGCGAGCGGCTCGACGAGTTCTTCGCCCGGGTGCTGCGCGCGCGGCTCGACGAGCGGGTGAAAAATCCTTCGCTCGTGTGGCGGGCGCTGAAAGCGCGGCTCATCAACCTGCAATCCGTGCGCCGCGCCTGGCACGTGGGCGAGGTGCACTACGACCTGGGCAGCGACTTCTTCGAAACGATGCTCGATCCTTACATGGCCTATTCCTGCGGCTACTGGGCGAACGCCAAGACGCTGGAAGAGGCGCAGGTCGCCAAGCTCGACCTCATCTGCCGCAAGCTGGGGCTGGAACCGGGGATGCGGCTGCTCGACATCGGCTGCGGCTGGGGCAGCCTCATGCGCTACGCCGCCGAGCACTACGGCGTCGAGTGCGTGGGGCTGACGATCTCCAAGGACCAGGCCGCCTGGGGGCAGAAGCGCTGCACGGGGCTGCCGGTGCGTTTCATCCTGGCCGACTACCGCACCTTCAACGTCGATGGCAAGGAGCGGTTCGACCGCATCGCCTCGGTGGGGATGTTCGAACACGTGGGGGTGCGCAACTACAAGGCGTATTTTGCCATGGCGCGCCGCAGCCTGCGCGACGACGGGCTCTTCCTGCTGCACACCATCGGCAAGAACCGCCGCGGTGGGGGCACCGATCCGTGGATCGAGAAATACATCTTCCCCAACGGGGAGCTGCCCTCGATCGGCGAAGTGGCGGATGCGAGCGAGCACTGGTTCGTGATGGAAGACCTGCACAACTTCGGCGCCGACTACGACAAGACCCTGATGGCCTGGTACGAGCGCTTCGAAGCCGCCTGGCCGCGCTTTCGCGAGCGCTACGGCGAGCGCTTCTACCGCATGTGGCGCTACTACCTGCTTGCCTGCGCCGGCACGTTCCGTGCGCGTACCAACCAGCTGTGGCAGTTCGTATTTTCGCCGGATGGCGTGCCCGGAGGCTACCGGCGTCTCAGCTGAGGCCGCCGGCTTCCATCGCCTTGAGCGTGCGCGACACGGTCTCGATGCGCAGCCCCGTGATCGCGGCGATGTCGCGCAGGCGCAGGCGCAGCGGCTCGGCTCCGACCGACTGGGCAAGCTCGAAGAGGCGGGCGATGCGCTCGGGCGCCTTGCCCGCGCGCAGGCGCAGCACCTCGCCCATGCGGTGCTCGAAGCGGGCATAGAGCAGGGCCGCCGGTTCCTTGGCGGCCACTTGGCTCCAGCCTTCGAGCACCACCGGCGTGACGGCGGTGGCGGTGTAGCCATAGCGGCCGAACATCAGCGCTTCCGCCCCGATCAGGTCGCCGCCCCAGGCGATGCCGACGAAATGCTCCTCGCCGGGCTCCTCGCCGAAGGGGACCGGCAGGTCGAGCCGCACGATCCCCTCCACGACCCGCCAGGCCGGGCCGCTCTCTCCTGCCACGACCAGCGCCTGGCCGCGTTTGCCCAGACGCCGCTCGGTGAGAGGCGTTTCACATGCCATGGCTGGATTTCTGGCCGTGATCGCGTTTGAGCGGACGCGCCGGCGCTTCCACGGCAACCTCGAATTCCTTGCCCTGCGCGTCGGTGAAGATGAGGGTGAGCGGCACTTTCTGGCCGACTTCCACGGGCTTGGGTAGGTCAATGAGCATCACGTGGTAGCCGCCGGGCTTGAGCTCCATCGTCTTGCCGGCTTCGAGCGGCAGACCGCCGGGGATGGCGCGCATCTTCATGACGTCGCCGTCCATCACCATTTCATGGATCTCCACCACGGGAGCGACCGGCGTCTTGCCGCCGGTGAGCTTGACCGGCGCGTCGGCGGTGAGCTTCATGAAGGCGGCCGTGGCTTTCTGCCCCGCTACCGTGGCCTGGACCCAGGGGTCTTCGACCTTGACCGTCTGCGCCCAGGCGGGCAGCGCGAAGGCGCCGAACATCAGCGCGAGACCGAGAGAACGGCGGGTTTGGGTGGTCGGCATCATCGACTCCTTGCGTGGGAAAAGCGGGCGATCAACGTCCTGGAGCAGCGGGCGCTTCGGCGAGCAGCCGCCGAACGTCGGCGGCGAATGCTTCGGCCGGAAGCGTATGGGGTACGGCCAGTCGAAGCTTGCCGTCGGCATTATAGACGAAAGTGGTGGCGGTGTGATCCATCGTGTAGGAGCTGCCGGTGGGTACCTTGCGGTAATAGACGCGGAATTCCTTGGCCGTGCGGGCCACCTCTTCCGGGCTTCCTACCAGGCCAACGAACGAAGGATCGAAGGCGTCGAGATAGGCTCGAACGACCTCGGGCGTATCCCGCTCGGGGTCCACCGTGACGAAGACGATGCGAAAGCGTTTCCCCTCTTCGCCCAGCAGCCGCTTCACCTCCACCGCGCGCGACAGGGCCGTGGGGCACACGTCGGGGCATTGCAGGAAACCGAAGTAGACGCCCACCACTTCGCCGCGGAAGTCGGCGAGCGTGCGCACGCGCCCTTCCGTGTCGGGCAGGCGCAGCTCGCGGCCGAAGCTGGCTTCGCGGATCTCGGTGGCGTGAAAGGCGGGCGGCGATGAGACCTTCTCGCAGGCCGACAGCAGCAGCGCGGCGGGAAGCAGCATGAGCGCAAATGTACGGTGCAAATCCGGGCATGTCATCGTGTCTCGACCTTTGTGCGGCACATCTGCCGATGAGGCAATCTTAGGCGTGCGCAACCGGGTTGACAATGCGTGCGCGCAGGGAGTTTGCGCGAAGTCAAAACCGCCCCCGGGAAAATTGACAATCCTCAATTGAGCCGCAGGAAACGAAACGTTACGATGACGCCGCCCGTCGTCGCCTGCGTCGGCGACCCCTTTTCGTCTCTCCCGAAAGGAGTCTCGTTCCATGACCGTCTCTCCCGTTTCTTCGTCTCCGCCGCGGCGCAGCCCCTTGTCGCTCGCCCTGGCGCTCGCGTTTGCCGGTATGCCTGCTGCCTGGGCGCAAAGCGAAGCGGTGCCGCCAGGCGGCGCGGTGCTCGCGCCGGTGATCGTCTTGGATACGAAGGAACAGGCCGCCCCGCCGGCTACGACGCTCGGCCCGCAGGAACTCGCCCCGCTGCGCGCCGCCACTGCCGACACGGCAAGCCTCTTGCGCAAGGTACCGGGCGTGACGCTCTACGGCGCGGGCGGCGCTTCCAGCCTTCCGGCCATCCATGGCCTGGCCGACGACCGGCTGCGCCTGCAGGTCGACGGCATGGATCTGCTCTCGGCCTGCCCCAATCACATGAACCCGGCCTTCTCCTATCTCGACCCGAGCCAGGTCGAGACCATCCAGGTGTGGACCGGGGTCACGCCGGTGAGCGTGGGGGGCGATGCGATCGGCGGGGCGATCGTGGTCGAGACGCCCAAACCGCGCTTCGCCGCGCCCGGTCAGGGCACGCTCGTCACCGGCGAGGCTGGCACCTATTACCGCAGCAATGGCGATGGCTTCGGAGTGCACGGCTCCGCCACGCTTGCCGGCGAGCAGCTGAGCGTGCGCTATCTCGGGGCGTACGCCAAGGCGAACGACTACACCGCAGGCGGAGACTTCAAAGATTTCACCGCCACCGGACGCGCTGGCCATACGCTGGATCGCGACGAAGTCGGCTCCACCAGCTATGAGCTGAGCAATCACCTCGTCGGCTTCGCGCTCAAGAGCGGCGCGCATCTCCTCGATGCCTCGGTCGCCGTGCAAAACGTGGCCGACCAGCTCTATCCCAACCAGCGCATGGACATGCTGGACAACGATTCCACCCTCTTCAACTTGCGCTATCTCGGCCAGTTCGACTGGGGCTCGCTCGATGCCCGGGCCTATCACCAGAGCGTCGATCACTTCATGGATTTCGGCGAAGACAAGCGCTACTGGTACGGAACGGCCTCGGGTGGCCCGACGGCGCCAAACGGCAAGCCCTGCTCGCCGATCGGATCGAGCTGCGCCGCCGGCATGCCGATGAACACCGAGAGCAGGACCACGGGGGCGAAACTCACCGCCAACATCGCCCTGAGCGAGCGCGACGTGCTGCGCCTGGGCGGCGAGTACCAGCACTACACGCTGGACGACTGGTGGCCGCCTTCTGGCGCCAACATGTGGCCCGGCACCTTCTGGAACATCAAGAACGGCGAGCGCGACCGCGCCGGTCTCTTCGGCGAGTGGGAGACGAAATTGAGCGACCGCTGGATGGCGCTCGCCGGCGTGCGCTACGAGCACGTCACCACCGATGCCGATCCGGTGCAGGGCTATGCCGACACGAACGGCATGGGAACGATGCTGAACTATCAGAAAAGGGACGCGGCCGCCTTCAACGCGCGCGAGCGCAAGCGCACCGACGACAACCTCGACTTCACCGCGCTCACGCGCTACACCCTGGACGAGATGCGCGAATTCGAGCTCGGCTTTGCGCGCAAGGTTCGCTCGCCCAGCCTCTACGAGCGCTATCCGTGGTCGACCTGGACGATGGCGGCGGTGATGAACAACTTCGTCGGCGACGGCAACGGCTACATCGGCAACCCCGACCTCGAACCGGAGAAAGCCTATACGCTGTCGGCCACGATCGACTGGCACGCCGCCGACCGCCAATGGGGCCTGCGCTTCACGCCCTATCTCACCTACGTCGATGACTACATCGACGCGCTGCAGTGGGATGCGGCGAAGAACGCCCCGGCGGCCAGGCTCACGCGCAACCAGTTCGTCGTCTTACGTTACGAGAACCAGTCGGCGCGCCTCTACGGGTTCGACCTCTCGGGCAAGGCGCCGCTTGCGCGCACCGGCCTGGGCGCCTTCGGCTTCGAGGGGGTGCTGAGCTACACCAAAGGCGAGAACCGCGACACCGACGACGACCTCTACAACATCGTGCCTTGGCGCGCCACGCTCACCCTCACGCACCAGCTCGCCGGCTGGAACAATGCCGTGGACTGGGAACTGAGTGCGCGCAAGGACGACGTGTCGGATGCGCGCAACGAGATCGAGACGCCGGGCTACGGCCTCGTGCACCTGCGTGCGAGTCACGATTGGAAAGACGTGCGGCTCGACCTTGGCGTGGAGAACCTCTTCGACAAGCTCTACTACCTGCCCACCGGCGGAGCCTACGTCGGCCAGGGCACGACGATGAGCATCAACGCCGTACCCTGGGGCATCGCCGTGCCGGGCATGGGGCGATCGGTCTACGCCGCGATCAACGTCAAGTTCTGAGCGGCGAGGGAGCAAAGAAATGCACGGGGGCGGCACCGACGGCCTCGTCGAGCGCCGCTTCCGCTCCCCCGGCTCCCGCGGCGAGCGAGGCGAAATCGAAGAGCGCGCGGTCGAGCAGGTGCGAGGGCACGGCGTGGCCGAGCGCGGTGAAGATGGAGGCGATGCGGCGCGGATCCTCCCGTTCCCAGGCACGCAGCATGGCTTTCACCTGCTGGCGCTGGGCGTTTTCCTGTGAGCCGCACAGCGAGCAGGGGATGATGGGGAAGTTCATGCCGCGAGCGTAGCGCGCCAGATCCTCTTCCGCACAGTAGGCGAGCGGCCGGATCACCACCAGGTCGCCCTCGTCGTTGCGCAGTTTGGGCGGCATCGCCTTCAGACGCCCGCCGAAGAAGAGGTTGAGGAAGAACGTCTCGAGGATGTCGTCGCGGTGGTGCCCCAACGCCACCTTGTTCGCCCCCAGCTCGCGCGCCGTGCGGTAGATGATGCCGCGGCGCAGGCGCGAGCACAGCGAGCAGGTGGTCTTCCCTTCGGGGATCTTCTCCTTGACGATGGAGTAGGTGTCCTCGCGTACGATGCGGTACTCCACCCCCACCTGAGCGAAATGGCGCGGCAGCACGTCCTCGGGAAAACCCGGCTGGCGCTGGTCGAGGTTCATCGCGATCAGCCGGAAGCGTACCGGTGCGCGCGCCTGGAGCTTTTGCAGCAGCGCGAGCAGCCCGAGCGAATCCTTGCCGCCGGAGACGCACACCAGCACCGTGTCGCCTTCCTCGATCATGCCGAAGTCGCCGATCGCCTGGCCCACCTGGCGCAGCAGGCGCTTTTCCAGCTTGAGCAGTTTTTGCGAGGGAGAATCGGAGGGTTCGGGGATCATCGGCAAGGGGGGCGAAAAACGACAGGGCTTGCGAGGATAGCACGAGCCGGGGCCCGCTTCAGCGCCCGACTTCCCACCCGGCCACCGGCCCGGGCACCACGCGCATCAGCGGATGCGGCGAGCAGCGCCTGCGCGAGGTTCAGGCCGGGATTTCGACGAATTCGCCGTAGGAGCGAGGAGCGGGAATTTCTTTCCCTTCTTCCTTGAGCCCTTCGAGGTGGAATTCGATGGCTTCTTGGATGAGGCGGCGCACTTCTTCTTCTGTGTCAGCAACGGCAATGCAGCCTGGCAGATCGGGAACGTAGGCGCCGTATCCCTGGGGGCTGCGTTCGATGATGACCATGTAGCGCATCTCATTCTCCTAGGGTGAGGCCGGCTTGTTTGAGCGCACTGGCAAGCGTCCCGGGAGGGATGTCGGCGCTTGGCTTGCCGGCGACGGTAACCGTACCCGGCTTGGTCGGGTGGCGAAACTGGCGGTGACTACCTTTTTGCCGTACCTGAATCCAGCCGTCGCGTTCGAGCAGCGAGATGAATTCTTTGACTTTCATGTCGGGCATTGTATCCCAGCGATACGGGCAGGTGTCTTCGTGGGGCAGCCGCATCCCATCTCCGTAAGGCCGAGAGGCGCCTGGCAATCGGTGTCGACGGAGACGGCAAGGGCACGGTCGACCCTTGCCTTGTTTCGAGTATTCCACTCGAAACCGCGCGGACGCACCTGTGCCTTCTTGCGAGCGCATGG
Organism: Tepidiphilus succinatimandens; assembly: GCF_006503695.1. Classification (GTDB taxonomy): domain Bacteria; phylum Pseudomonadota; class Gammaproteobacteria; order Burkholderiales; family Rhodocyclaceae; genus Tepidiphilus; species Tepidiphilus succinatimandens. Next base: position 324,195 of record NZ_SBIK01000001.1, on the reverse strand, counting down.
CGAGAGGTTCAGCGCCCGACTTCCCACTCGGCCACCGGCCCGGGCACCACGCGCATCAGCGGATGCGGCAGCGGTGCCGTGCCGGAGAGCCGCGCCGCGCGCGCTGGGTCGCGTTGCTCCAGCTTGCGCAGCAGGTGGGCGAATTCGTGGGCGAGTTGTCCCTCGCTGACTTCGATGGGTGCGACGCTCTCGCGGGGCGGAAGTTTCGCGCGATCGAAGCGGTAGTTGCGCGCTTCGGCTTCGTCGGCCACCGCGTGCAGATAGGCGGCGATCGCCGTGAGCGGCATCGGATGCGCGCGGAAGCGCACGAGCTGCGGATGGTGGCGGTAGCCGCGCGTGGCCCCGGCGAGCACCGCCTGGGCGAGCAGCCCCTCGCGCCACAGGGCGACGAGCCCTTTGGCATCGAGCAGCGCGGGGTGGAGTGACCAGAGTCGCACCGAAAGACCCCGGCTCGATTCATCGAGCAGGCGAATGGAAAAGAAAGGCAGGCATGTATTGGCTCCCCGAGCAGGGCTCGAACCTGCGACCCACGGATTAACAGTCCGTTGCTCTACCGACTGAGCTATCGGGGAAGAGAGGCTCGAATTATAGCGGACGGCCCATCCGTGTCAAGACGATCGGGCGTAGTCGGCTTATGTCCGAATCGTCATGAGCTTCGAGCGGCGGGTTGTAGGGCGACAGTGCGGCGCAGGGTATCATGCGACCATCGCTTGATCGAGGAGAGAGACGATGGCCAACTGGTTTGCCGATAACCCTGCCTCCATCGGGCGCACGCCGCTCGTGCGCTTGAATCGCCTCACTGCCGGGGCCAAGGCGACGGTACTCGCCAAGATCGAGGCGCGCAATCCTGCTTTTTCGGTGAAGTGCCGCATCGGGGCGTCCATGGTGGCCGATGCCGAGCGCCGCGGCCTGCTCGGTCCGGGCAAGGAGCTCATCGAGCCGACGAGCGGCAACACGGGGATCGCGCTCGCATTCGTGGCTGCGGCCAAGGGGATTCCCCTCACGCTCACCATGCCCGAGACGATGAGCCTGGAGCGCCGGAAGCTTTTGGCCGTCTTCGGGGCGAAGCTCGTGCTCACCGAAGGGGCCAAGGGGATGAAGGGCGCGATCGAGCGGGCCGAGGCGATCGCCGCTTCCGACCCTCGGCGCTACGTGATGCTGCAGCAGTTCCGCAATCCGGCCAATCCGGCCATCCACGAGCAGACCACGGGGCCGGAGATCTGGCACGATACCGACGGACAGGTGGATGTCTTCGTCGCTGGCGTGGGCACTGGCGGGACCATCACCGGCGTGAGCCGTTACCTCAAAAAAACCCGCGGCAAGCCCGTCGTGTCGGTGGCGGTGGAACCTGCGGGTAGCCCGGTGCTCACGCAGACGCGCGAAGGGCTACCGGTGAAGCCCGGGCCGCACAAGATTCAGGGCATCGGCGCGGGGTTCGTGCCGGAGGTGCTCGATCTGTCGCTCATCGACTTGATCGAGCAGGTGGGCGACGAGGAGGCGATGGAGACCGCCCGGCGGCTTGCCCGTGAGGAGGGAATCCTTGCCGGGATTTCGAGCGGCGCGGCGGTGGCGGCGGCGCTGCGCCTTGCCAAACGCGAGGAATACGCCGGAAAGACGATCGTCGTCATTCTGCCCGATTCGGGCGAACGCTACCTGAGCACGGCGCTTTTCGAAGGCATGTTCGACGCCTCCGGCCTGCCGGTTCGATGAAGCGCGAAAGGAAAGGGCAGTGCTGAGCTATCGTCATGGTTTCCACGCCGGCAACCATGCCGACGTGCTCAAGCACTGGGTGCTGGCCGAGGTGCTGGCCTACTTCAACGAAAAGCCTGCGCCCTGGACCTACGTCGACACCCATGCCGGTGCCGGCCTCTATCGACTGGGGGCTGGGGTAGGTGGTGCCCAGGCGAGCCACGAATTCCGTGAAGGGATCGCGCGCCTGTGGGCGGCGCGCGCCAAGGCGCCGGCGGTGTTTTCCGCGTATCTGGAGGCCGTGGCGGCGTTCAATCCCGCTGGGCGCCTGGAGCTCTATCCCGGGTCGCCGGCGATCGCACGGCAGTTTGCCCGCAGTGGCGCCCGCGGCAAGGGGGGCGATCGGCTGGTGTGTTTCGAGCGCCATCCGCGCGATTTCGCCGCGCTCGAGCGGCTCTTTGCCGGAGACGCGCAGGTGCGCTGCCTGTCGAGCGACGGTTTTGCCGGCGCACTGCAGGTGCTGCCGCCGCCCTCGCGCCGCGGCGTGATCCTCATCGATCCGCCCTATGAAGTGCGCGGCGACTACGTGCGGCTCATCCCGGCCGTGCGGGCGATGCTGGAAAAGTTTCCGCAGGCGACGGTGCTCGTGTGGTACCCGCGCCTGCGTCGGGTGGAGGCGGAGGAGCTGCGCCGGCGTCTGGTGAACCTCGCGCCGGAGGATCATCTGCGGGTGGAGCTGCAGGTGGCGCCGCCCCCCGTGGGCGGCCGCGGCATGACGGCGAGCGGCCTGGTGGTGCTGCATCCGCCCTATGTGTTGGCACAGCGGCTGCAGGAAGGCTTGCCCTGGCTCGCCGGACAGCTGGAGGAAGCGCCGGGGCAGGGCGGGTGGGTGCTGGAGGCGAAGATCGCCTGAGCCTCAGTCCTTGCCGGGACGGATGGGGTCGGAGAAGACCAGCGTGCCGTCCTTGCGCATCATGAGGTTGTCGCGGCTAAGCAGATCAGGAATCACGCGATAGGTTTCGGCGAAGCGCGCCAGCGTCTCTACTGCCTGTTTCATGCCGGCATCGAACGGCGGCGGCTTGAGCTCGGTGAGCTGCTGCAGCGCGATGCGGCCCATCATCTGGCCCAGCTGCTGCCACTGCTGGCACAGATCCCACCAGGCGTGGATCAGCCGACGGGCGGCGTCGGCGGCGGGGCTGGTTTCGGGGATGGGATAGAGCTTTTCCACCTCGAAAAGGTGCATGGGAAAACCGTTGCTGGCGCGTCCGATGATGCCGTGGTAGGCGTAGACGGTGGGGAAATGCGGTCCCTGGGGGCGGTCGTCGGCAGCGTAGAGCAGGTATTCGTCCGGATGGGTGATGATCTTATAGACGCGCTCGCCGTCTCCCTTCTCGAGCACGATGCTGTAGCGTCCCCGTGCGATCTCGGGTTTTCCCTCGAGCAGCGGGTGTTGGGGCACCGGGTCGGGGATTTTGTCGGTCATGGTCTCGCTCCCTCTGGGGTATGTTCAATGATAGCGTAAATCCGGCGCGGCGAAGGGAAGCGCGCTCCGGCGAGGTGCCAGTGCGATAATCCCTCTTTGCCTTTCATTGAAATGCTTCGATGCAAGAAGATTCGTTCGGGGGGACGGCGCGGCGTGGGGGCCGGCAATGGCGGCCGTCGCTGGCGGCGTGGGCCTTGGCGCTCGCGGTCCATGCGCTCGCCTTCGGCCTGCTGGCGGCGGGACTCTCGTCCGCCTGGCCGCCGCGCGAGCCGCCTCCTTTTGCCGTGACCTTGATCGGGCCGGTGGAGGAGGCGCCGGATTCGGCCGCTGCGGGCGAGGCGGGAGGGGGGGAGGGTGGGTTCGCGGCACCTGTGTCCGAGCCGCCGGCCGAGGTTTCGCCGCACGCGCCCCCCTCTCGGCCCTCGATGCCCGCTCCTATTCGGACGACGGCTGCGCCGCGAGCCGTGGCGGTGAAGCCGGTGCACATGCCCTTGCCCGAGAAGCGGATCCCCCCTGCGGAAGCGCTACCCGAGGTCAAAGCGGCCGTGCCGGCCAGCGAGGAGGGAAATGCTCCATCGCAGGGGGCCTCGCAGGAAGCGGGCGAGGGGCGCGGCGGTGCCGAGCCTGCCGTTGCGACGGGCGAAGGGGCGGGCGCGGGCGGACGCGGGAACGGGGCGTCCGGGCCGTCTTCCGGAAAGGAGGGAGAAGGGGGCGGGGGTGCTGGTTCCAAGGGCGGGGCGCCCTGGTCCGAGCGGCTGCGCGCCTGGCTCGAGGCGCACAAGGTCTATCCGCCGAAGGCGCGGCGCCTCGGTGTGGAGGGGACCGTGTGGGTGCGGCTCCATTGCTCGGGAGGGAAGGCGGTCGTGCAGCTCGAGCGATCCTCCGGTGCCCCCTGGCTCGACGAGGCGGCGCTCGCGCTCGTGCGCGAGGCGGTGGCGGCGCTGGAGGGGGACGCGGCCGTGTGCGCCCTAGGGGGGTTCACGGTGCCGATTGGCTACCGGCTGGTCGGCTGAGCGTTTTCTTCGGCGCTGACGCGCGCCGCTTCTTCGTGCGCAGCGATCATGGCGGCACGCGAGGCGGGCGTCTCCAGGGTGAGGGGGCCGAGCTTGCCCTCGCGAAAATCCTGCAGGAGGATATTGGCCGCCTTTTCCCGGTCGAGCTCGCCGCCCTTGCGCCGGCAGCCGCGCCGCTCGCCGACGGCCTCGACGATCTCTTCGCCGTTCATGCCTGTGGGATCGAAGCGGTAGCGTGCGGTGAGCCGATCGGCGTATCCTTGGGCGAGCAGGGTCTCGGCAAGGAAGGCCGCCACTTCCTCTTCGGCCACGGCGTTGCGCCCGATGGCGTGGCAGGCAGCGAGCAGATAGCCGTCGGCCTCGAATTCGATCTTGGGCCACATCAGGCCGGGGGTGTCGGTGATGCTGCGCAGGCCCGGAAGATCATAGCGCTGCACGCTCTTCGTCACGGCCGGCTCGTCCCCGACCTTGGCGGCCTTGCGGCCGATGAGGGCGTTGAGGAGCGTGGATTTGCCGACGTTGGGGATGCCGGCGATCATCAGCCGCAGCGGTTTGGTCGGCTCGCTGCGGTGTGGCGCGAGTCGCTCGCAGGCGGGCAGGATACGGCGCACGTCGGCCGGATTCTTGGCGCAGACGGCGAGCGCGCGCACGCCCTCTTCGCGCTCGAAGGCGGCGATCCATTCGGTGGTACGGGCCGGATCGGCGAGGTCGGCCTTGTTGAGCAGCTTCAGGCAGGGGCGCTGCCGGCTGCGGCGCAGCGTCTCGAGCAGAGGATTTCGGCTCGCTGCGGGAATGCGCGCGTCGAGCACTTCGATGAGCACGTCGACGTCGGCAAGCGTCTCTTCGAGCTTGCGCCGCGCCGCGTGCATGTGGCCGGGAAACCATTGGATGGGCATGGGGCGATCATACTATGGAGCGTCGCGAATGACCTACGGTGCGGCCGTATGGCGGCGTTGCGCGGTGCTCGGATGCCCGCCTATCTTGGTGCGATGGTTCTGCGAGCTACCCTACGCATGAGGGCGTTGACGAATGAAAGCATTGTCACTAGCATTTATTTTATTCAAACGTTTGTTGGAGTTTTGTATGAATACCTTGCGCCGCTGGATGCTCATCTTGTGCGGTTTGTCGTGCTTTGGGTCGTTGGCTTGGGGCGGAGAGGGGCAGGGGGAATTCGCACCAACCCTCGAACGTGAAGGACAGGTGCTCGTGCGCAACGGTTCGGGGGTGCGTACGAGACTCGTCTTCGACGTCTATGCCATCGCTTTGTATCTGCCGCAGCGGGCGGAAACGGCCGAGGCGGCATTGTCGTCTCCACCGCCGCGGGTGATTGCGATTCGCTTGCTGCGACGCTTGGACGGACGCACCTTTGTCGAAGCGCTGTGGGAGGGACTCGAGAAGAATCATGCGCCGGATGCGCTCGCCCCGTTTCGTGATCCTTTGGCCAGACTCAGGGCGGCGATGGCAGCGGCAGGCGAGATGAAAGCAGGGACCGCCGTGGAAATCACCGAGAACCTTCATGGAGAAACTTCCATTCTCGTCGATGGACAGGCGTTGATGGAGCCGGTGCGTGAGCCGGGTTTCTTCCCGGTGCTGCTGGCGATCTGGCTGGGTCCTTCGCCTGCGCAGGAGTCCCTGAAGGGGGCTTTGGTCGGTCGGTGATTTCGTTCGTGACGCTCAGGCGGACGCGCTCGGCCGTGCCCGTACCGTTTCGTACCAGCGTCGAGCGTTGATGTGCGTTTCTGGCAGCGTGAGCTTGATCCAGCCGGCGAAGTCCACCGTGACGAAGGCGGTGATGTCGGCCACTGAAAAGAAATCGCCCGCCAGAAAAGTCGAGTGCGCGAGCCGTTCTTCCAGGACGTCGAAAAAGCGTTTCGTGCGGCGCTGTCCGCGTTCGACGAGGGCGGGGATCTGCTCGTAGTCATCGTGCCCGGGCAGTGCGCGGTTCTTGAAAGCCGGTGCGGAATTGCGCAATGCGTCGGCGACGGCGAGCAGTCCCTCGAACTCGGCGCGCCGACTCCACATTTCGACCAGGGCCTGCTCGAGCGGGGTCTTGCCGAAGAGCGGCGGGTCGGGTTGCAGCGCCTCGAAATAGCGGCAGATGGCGATCGATTCGCTGATGCCGGTGCCGTCGTCGAGCACGAGGTAGGGGACCACGCACTGCGGGTTGATTCGGCGGAACGCTTCGCTGAGTTGCGCACCCTGGCGTAGATCTACGGCTTCGGTCGGCACTTCGATGCCTTTCTCCGCGAGAAAGATGCGAACGCGTCGGGGGTTCGGCGCGGGCGGATAGTCATAGAGTTTCATCGTCGTCTCCTCATGCTTTCGAGCAGAAGATGATCGCACACTCCCGGGTCTCGTGAAAAACCACTACGAGCGGGGTCGGTTGCGAAGCCCTCCGATCGGGGGGCGTTCGAGCACCGCACGACGCCGTCCTGTAGCCGTGTCGGCGATCGCTCGGGCGCCCATAGGCTGCTTCGCCGGTCTTATAATGCTCTTTTCGGTAAAGTCTGAGGCGCGCGATGGGCGAAGTGTGGCGGCCGCACGTGACGGTGGCGGCGGTGATCGAGCGTGAGGGGCGCTTTTTGTTCGTCGAGGAGGACACGGAGTTCGGCGTGCGCCTGAACCAGCCGGCGGGGCATCTGGAGCCGGGGGAGTCGCTCGTCGAGGCGGTGGTGCGCGAGACGCTGGAGGAGTCGCGCCTGCGGTTCGTGCCCAATGCCGTGGTAGGGGTGTATCAATGGACCCGGCCCGATGGGGCGCTCACTTACCTGCGCTTTGCCTTTTCCGGCAAGGTGACGGGCGAGGAGCCCGATCGCGCGCTGGACGAGGGGATTTTGCGCACGTTGTGGCTATCGCCGGAAGAAGTGGAGGCGGCGGGGCGCGAAGGGCGTCTGCGCAGCCCCATGGTGCTTTCTTGCGTGCGCGATTGGCGCGAGGGGCGGCGCTACAGCCTGGATTTGATCCGCCATTTGGCGGGCTGAGGAGTCGTGATGGAGCAACTCGATTGGGATGCGATCGGCGTCGAGCCGGGCGAGGGGCGCCACGTGGTGGTGGGGCTCTCGGGTGGGGTGGATTCGTCGGTGGCGGCCTGGATTCTGAAGGAGCGGGGCTGGCGCGTGACGGGCGTGTTCATGAAGAACTGGGAGGACGATGACGACGAGGAGTATTGCTCCACGCGCCAGGACCTGATCGACGTGGTGAGTGTGTGCGATCTGCTGGGCATCGAGCTGGAAGTCGTCAATTTCGCCAAGGAGTACAAGGAGCGGGTCTTCTCCGAATTCCTCGCCGAATACGCCGCCGGCCGAACGCCGAACCCGGACGTGCTGTGCAACGCCGAGATCAAGTTCGCCTGTTTCCTCGATCATGCCATGGCGCTGGGGGCCGAGCGCATCGCCACCGGCCATTACGCTCAGGTGCGGCGCTGGGAGGACGAGGAGGGGGCGACGTATCAGCTTTTGAAGGCCGAGGACGGCACGAAGGATCAGAGCTATTTCCTCTACCGGCTCGACCAGGCGCAGCTTTCGCGCTCGATGTTTCCGCTGGGGCGGCTCTACAAGCGCGAGGTGCGCAGAATCGCCCGGGCGCTGGAACTGCCGGTGGCGGAGAAGAAGGATTCGACCGGGATCTGTTTCATCGGCGAGCGGCCGTTTCGCGAATTCCTGCAGCGCTATCTGCCGGCGCGCCCCGGCGAGATCCGCTCGCTCGACGACGGGCGCGTGCTGGGCACGCACCAGGGAGTGATGTATTACACCTTGGGGCAGCGCAAGGGACTGGGCATCGGCGGGGTGAAGGGCGGCGAGGATCCTGCCGAGCACGAGGCGTGGTACGTGGCGGCCAAGGACGTGGCGGCCAACGTGCTCTACGTGGTGCAGGGGCGCGAGCATCCGGCGCTGTGGCACGACCGGCTCACGGCGGTGCGCTGCCACTGGATCTCGGGCCGGGCGCCACACACGCATTGGGTGTATACGGCCAAACCTCGCTATCGTTCCCCCGATGCGCCCTGCGAGATCGAGCGGGTGGAAGGGGAGCGCGCCGAGCTCGTGTTCGCGCAGCCGCAGTGGGCACTCACGCCGGGCCAGAGCGTGGTGGTGTACGAGTCCCGCGTGTGCCTGGGGGGCGGGATCATCGAGACGGTGGGGCAGCAGGAACCGATCGGGCGCTGAGCAAGGCGATCTGGCAGCGGTGCCGCGCAGCGGTGAGCGGCAGGATCAGCACGGCGGCGAAGAGTGCCGTGGCCATGTCCCACTGGGTGTCCCAGATGTCGCCCTGCATGGCGAGGAAGTGTTCGGCTTCGGCGCCGTAGGTCATGGCGGTGCCCCATTCGAGGAGTTCGTAGAAGGCGCTGAAGGCGAGCGCCACCGCCACGGCCAGGAATCCTTGCCAGCCCTTGCCGCGCACGATGGCCAGGCGCACGAAGAGCTCGCGGGCGAGCAGCGCCGGCGTGACTCCCTGCAGGAAATGGCCAAGGCGATCGTAAGGGTTGCGCTCCAGCGCGAGGAGCTCTTTGAGCCAGAATCCGAAGGGTGTCTGGGAATAAGTGTAGTGGGCGCCCACGAGCAGGAAGACCATGTGGATCGTGATGATCCCATAGAGCAGCGGCGTGAGGGGGAAGCGCCGGGCGGTGACCAGCAGCAACGGCAGGGCGAGCACGACCGGCAGGGCTTCGAGCCACCAGGTGAGGCGATCGGCGGCTTCGTGCCAAGACCAGGCGAGCACCGGCAGCACGATGAGCAGGAGCGCGGCCAGGGGTTTGGGCGGGGTCATCGAGTGACGGGCTGATGGGGCGGCGTTCGCGCGACGGGGGGGTCAGGCGACCAGCCGGTGCCGGGTGATGGCGAGCGCCCCCGTGGCGAAGTGTTCGCAGCGGGCGATGTAGTTCTGCGTGCTCTTGGGCATGGGGGTGCGGGCGCGGGTGATGTGTCCGATGAGTTCCTTGCCGTCGAGGATGAGGCGCTCGCCATCGGTGATGAGCAGCAGCTCGTCGCGCGATGGGGGGGTGGAGAGCCTGGGTTTGTAGTTGGCGAGATTTTCTCCGGCCACGACGAAGTCGGCCCAGACGTCGAAGATTTCCTTGTCGGTGCGCAGCGTCTCGGTCTTGACCTTGGCGGCGCGGGCGTAGGCTTCGACGTAGGGGTTGATGCCCTGGAAGAAGGGGTGGGCGCCGATGGTGCGGCACATGACCTGAGCGATCCGGTCGATGTCGCGCATGGTCCAGGCGATCTTGAGGTAGCGGCTCTCGTAGAAGTCTTCGATGGGGATGGAGAAGGCGCGGAAGGGCTCGCCCCAGAGCTCGTCGATGCCTTCTTCGCCGCTGCGATGCAGCACGAGCCGCCCCAGGGAGAGAGCTTCCTGCAGGCAGCGGCCGCATTCGCGCATCAGTTCGTTGTCCGGCGTGATTTTGACGCCGAGCTCTTCGAGCTCGGTGAGCTTGGTGAAGATGTCGGTGGCGCGGTTGAAGAGCGCGCCGGCGAGCATCGCGCCCTTGACGCGCTTCTTCTGCGGGTCGGTTTCCGCCTGATAGGCCGCGCGGGCTTCATCGAGCCGTTTGCCAGGGATGTTGAGGCCGTGCTCGACGTGGTTGAAGAGGCGCCGGGTGAGGGCGGCGATGAGGGTGCGCTTGGCCTGGATCGTATCTTTGGGGATAGGGTACGTCTTGATCCAGTAGCCGTCGTAATAGACCCGTTCGACGCCGTCGATGACGCGCCGCGTGCCGTTGGGCGGAGAAGTGGTGCTGTCGTGGGCCATCGTTGCAAATTGTTTCTGGAAAAGAAGAAGTGTAATGCTGCGATTGATGCGTCGCAATAGGGGCGGATGGAAGGAGGGCATTCGCACCGGCTGGGGTGCGGTGCGGAGAAGGGGAAGAGCCGGTCGATGAGCGATTGGATGGCGCTTCAGTCGAGCAGTTCCGGATCGAGCACGACGCGCAGCACCGTCTCGACGTGGCCGTGGCGCTGGCGGCGTTTGAACCACCACAGGGCGCTGCGCCGGATGGACCAGGTGCTGTGCTGGCCGGCGAGTACGAGCGCGGCGATGCCGCCGAGGGTGGGTTGGTGGCCGACGATGAGGGTGGGGCGTTCGAGCTCGGGCCAGCCGATGGCGGCGAGCACGGCAAGGGGCGCGGCGCCGGGGGCGGCCTCGGGCAGGAGCTCGTAGTCCTGGGTCCAGGCTTCGAGCGTCTCACGGGCGCGGCGCGCGGGGCTGCAGCAGCGGCGCAGGTCTTCGGGGGCGTGCCGTTCCAGCCAGCGGGCGATGCGCTTGGCCTGACGGTGTCCGTGTTCGGTGAGGGGGCGGGCGAGGTCGTCTTGCCCGTCCTGGGCTTCGGCGTGGCGCCAGAGAAGAAGATCCATGTGCGTCATCCGGTGAGGTCGTCTTCGAGCCAGTCTTCGAGGTTGCCGAGGATCTCGGCGGTGTCGCGGGCGATGCGCTCGTGGTGCCAGGCAAGCAGCACGGCGGCGGCGAGCCGTTCTTCAGGATAGCGCTTTTGCCGCTGGACGAGTGCCTCTTGCGCCGCCTGCCAGTCCTGGGCGCGGCCGAGTACGTCGAGGGCCCGCTTGAGCCGGGCGAGCGCGCGGGCGGTGGCCTTGCCCTGCCACAGGGAACGGAAGAATTCCAGCCCATAGCGCAGTTTCTTGAGGGCGATGCGCAGCCGATGGCGCACGGCGGGGGAAGGGTCGCCGAGGTGGGCGGCCAGCCGCCGGCGGGCTTTCTTGCGCAGCGCTTCGAGCCGGTCACGGGCGAAGTGGCGCAGGTCGCTCGCGCGGATGAGGGCGTTGCCGGGCAGGGCTTCGAGCGCGGCGAGGAAGTCGAGCAGCACCCGGCCGTGGCGGCCGGGGTCGAGGCGGCCGCTGCGACGGCGCAGGCGCTCGCGTTCGCTGGAGAGCCGAGCGGCGAGCTCGCCGAGGGCCTCGCGCTCGACGGGGCAACGTTCGAGGGCGGGGGTGAGCAGCTCGTCGAGGAGCACGTCGAGGTCGCGCAGCTGGCCGAGTTCGGCGGCGAGCTCGCCGAGGCGTTCGCGCCAGTGGCTGGCGAATTCGGGGCCGGTGACCGGTTCGAAGATCTGCAGCAGCGCCCGCAGCCGGCGCAGGGCGACGCGGATCTGGTGCAGGTATTCGGGGTCGTGGCGGTAAGGCAGCAGCGCCAGGTTGCCGCTCCAGTGGGCGAGCACTTCGTCGGCAAGGGCGCGCAGCGCCGCGAGGGGGTCGCCCTTGGCGTCGAGTTCGACTGCGACGGCCTTGACCGGCGCGGCCCAGGTGCCGGCGGCGAGCTGCATGGCGCGCTCGGCCTTGCTGCGGTTTTCGGGCCACAGGGAGAGATCTTGCGCCAGCGCCCGGGCGAGCGTCAGGAGTTCGGCGGCGGGGACTGCGTAGGCCTCGAGTTCGAGCTCATGGATCGGCAATTTCGCTGCGCCGGCTTCCAGTCGGCCGAGGTCGAGCGCGATCTCGATGTGCCCCTCGCCGCAGGGGAGTTCCCAGATCTCGCGGCGAAACCGGGTGCGAAAGCGCGGTTCGAGGCGCTCGCGGACTTTTTCCAGGCGCTCGCGCACAGCGTCGTCTTCGACGAAGGTGAAGTCGAACGTACCGGGCCAGGGAGCTTCCCATTCCTGGCGCGAGGAGAGCCCGCTGCGGCTGGGAGCGGCAGTTTTGACGGTGAGGAGTTTGCGTCCCGCCATCTGGCGCAGGCGCAGGGCGATGCCGTGGCGTGCGAGCGCTTCGTCTTCGGTGTCGTAGTAGGTGTTGTCCACACGCACCGGGGGATGGTGACGCGCCGTGGCGAGCAGAGGGTGCGCCCGCAGACGGGGGAGGTCGCCGCGGCGGATGCCGAGCTTGAGTTCGGTTTCGATGGTCATGACCGTTCTTGGTACCTCAGGTGAAGATTTGCCGCCACAGGGCGAGGACGGGTTCGCGCAGCGCCGCGGCTTCCCCTTCGGGGACGACGGCCGGAAGTTCGTCGAGGCGCTGGCGGTGCTGCAGACGGCGCAGTTCGCGGTAGGCGTCGGCGACCTGCCGGGCGAGCGCGGCGTCGATGAGGCCCATCTGCGCCGCACAGCGTAGCAGGGCGATGTTACCGGTGTTCGCGGTGAGTTCGGGGTGTTGGTGGGCGTGCGCGAGCACGAGGTATTGCACCAGGAATTCGACGTCGACGAGGCCGCCCGGGTCGTGTTTGAGGTGGAAGAGCCCCGGGCGGGAGGGGTGGGCGTCGCGCATCTTCTGCCGCATGGCGAGCACTTCTTCCCTGAGCTTGGCGGGCTCGCGCGGCAGGCAGAGGATCTCGCGGCGGATGGCTTCGAAGCGCGCGCCGAGCTCCGGGTCGCCGGCGCAGAAGCGGGCGCGGGTGAGCGCCTGGTGTTCCCAGGTCCAGGCTTTCTCGCGCTGATAGCGGTGGAAGCCTTCGAGAGGAGTGACCGGCAGCCCCGCTTCGCCGTCGGGGCGCAGGCGCAGGTCGACTTCGTAGAGGATGCCGGCGGCGGTGCGCGTGGAGAGCCAGGTGTTGAGGCGCTGGGCGGTGCGGGTGTAGGTTTCGAGTGCGTCGGGGTGGGGGTCGTCGAAGAGGTAGACGAGGTCGAGATCGGAGACGTAGCCCAGTTCCTTGCTGCCGAGCTTGCCATAGGCGATCACGGCGAAGCGCGGGGTGTCGGTGTGGCGGCGGCGCAGCTTGCGCCAGACGTAGCGCAGGCTGAGCTCGAGCAGGGTGTCGGCGAGCGCCGAGAGGTGATCCGAGAGGCGCTCCACCGTCAGCCGGCCGGCGAGGTCGCGCATGAGCAGGCGAAAGGCTTGGGCGTGGTGATGCTCGCGCATCAGGTCCATCTGGCGCTCGGCGTCGGGTTCGAGGGCGTCGAGCAGACGCTCGAGCTCGCGCGCGAAAGCGGGCCAGTCGGGTTCTTCGTCGAGGTGGCGCTCGTCGAGGAGTTCGTCGAGCAGAATGGGGTGGCGCGAGAGGTAGGTGGCGGCCTGACGCGCCGCGCCGACGAGTTCGGCCACGCGGCGCAGCGCCTGCGGGTATTCCTGCAGCAGCGAGAGGTAGGCGCTGCGCCGGCCGATGGCTTCGAAGAGATCGAGGAGGCGTTCGAGCACGTCGTCGTGTTTGGGATGTGCGGCGGCGATGTCGATGGCGCGCGGCAGCAGGGCTTCGAGCCGGTTGCGGTCGGCTGCGGTGAGCGCGCGGGTGCGCGGCGAGGCGCGGAAGGCGTCGAGGCGTCGGGCGAGTTCGGCGGACCGCGTGAAACCGCGTTCTTGCAGGCAGTGTTCGAGTTCGTCGACGGCGGCACTGAGTACCGGTACGGCCACGGTGGTGCTTTGCTCTTCGTGCCCGAAGACGTGGGTGAATTCGGCGGCGACGCGCTCGCGGTGGCGCTCGAGTTCGCGCGCGAAGGCGCTCCAGTCGGGGTAGCCCATCGCCTGGGCGAGCAGCGTGCGTTGGTTTTCGTCGCGCGGCAGGCGGTGGGTCTGGGCGTCTTCCCAGTATTGCAGGCGGTGTTCGACACGGCGCAGGAAAACGTAGGCTTCGTCGAGCGCCGCGGCGGTTTCTGCGGGCAGGATGCCGCGCTCGGCGAGCCGGCGCAGTACCTGGCGCGTGGGGCGGATCTGCAGTTCGGGGTCGCGGCCACCGCGGATGAGCTGATGCACCTGGGCGATGAACTCGATCTCGCGGATGCCGCCGGGGCCGAGCTTGACGTCGTCGAGCCGATCCTGGCGCATCACTTCGTGACGGATCTGGGCATGCAGCGCCCGCATGGCTTCGATCGCGCCGTAGTCGAGGTATTTGCGAAAGACGAAAGGGCGCACCAGGGCTTCGAGTTCCTGCCAGCGCTCGCCGCGCAGCACGCGCCCCTTGATCCAGGCATAGCGCTCCCATTCCCGCCCCTGAGTGAGGAGGTAGTCTTCGAGCATGTCGAAGGAACATACGAGCGGCCCCGAGTCGCCGTGCGGACGCAGGCGCATGTCGACGCGGAAGACGAAGCCGTCGGCGGTGGGGGCGCTGAGGAGGTGGATGAGGCGCCGGCCGAGCCGCTCGAAGAATTCGAAGTTGCTGAGGATCTTGGGACCGGCGGTGTCGCCGTCTTCGGGGTAGAGGAAGACGAGGTCGATGTCGGAGGAGACGTTGAGCTCGCGCCCGCCGAGCTTGCCCATGCCGACGACGAGCAGTTCCTGTTCCCAGCCGGAGGAGGAGAGCGGGCGGCCGTGGCGCTCGATGAGATGCTCGAAGGCGTGGTCGTGGGCCGCTTCCAGGGCGACTTCGGCCAGCGTGGTCATGGTGCCGGTGACTTCGTCGAGGTTGGCTCGCCCGGCGAGGTCGCGCAGCGCCACGTGCGCGAGCACCCGGGCGCGCAGTCGGCGCAGGGAGGCTTCCAGCCGTTCGTCGGGGTCGAACGGCAGCGGACCGGGCGGGTCGGTAAGGAACGCCTGCATCGCCTCGCGGTCGATGGGGGAGTCGAGCGTGGCGGCCAGATGCTCCGCGAGCCAGGGACGGGAATCGAGCAGCCGCGCGAGAAAGGGGCTGTAACGGAGGGTTTCGGCGTAGGGGGCGGGCAGGGTCTGCATGACAGGCTCGGGTGGGCGTCCGTTACAATGCGGGCTGTATCCATTGTAGTGTATTGCGATAGCGGAGGGTTCGGGGTTTGAGGATCGCAACGGGAGTGCGCAGGCTAGGGATCGCGGCGGCGATGCTCGTAGGCGTCGCGGCGGTGCTGATGGTGATGCTGCTTGCGGCGTTGCGGTTCTGGCTGTGGCCGGAGCTCGACCGCTGGCGCGAGGCGCTGGTGCGCGAGCTTTCGGCGCGTAGCGGGATGCAGGTCTCGGTCGGCCGTCTGGAAGGGCAATGGAACGGCTGGTGGCCGGTAGCGGTGGCGAACGACGTGCAGGTTCATACCGACGGGGCCGAGGCCTCGCTGCCGCTCGTGCAGGTGACCCTGGGCGGAGGGTGGGAGGCGTGGCGCAGCGGCAAGGGGGTGGTGCAGATCCTCGTGCCGGCGGCGCAGGTGCGGGTGGACGATGCGGCGGCGCTGAAGCAGCGGCTGCAGGCTGGGGGCGCTGCGCCAGCGTCGGGTTTGCCGACGGGGGTGAGCGTCGAAGTGGGCGAAGCGCGGCTCGCGTGGCGGCGCGACGGCCAGGAGGCGCACGCCCGTGGGTCGCTGGCGCTGGCGCTAGGGGTGTGGGGCTGGCAGGCGGGGTTCGAGGGCGAGGCGCCTGGGGCGGTGCGGCATGCGTCGGTGCTGCTTTCCGGTTCACGCCTGGGGCGGGTGGAGGCGCATTTCGACCTGAAGGAGATCGGCGGCGAGTCGCTTGCGCTGTGGTGGCCGCAGGCGGCGGGCCTGCGCCCCGAAGGATCGGCCTCCGGCGTCGTGGTCTTGGGTGGCCAGAACCTGCAGTCGTTCGACCTCACCCTGGAAAAAGTGGGCTGGGCGGCGGTGGGAGATTCCTTTGGCGTGCGCGGCGTGAGCGGGCGCATCGCAGGGGATCGCGCGGGGGGCGAATTCGCGCTGTCGGTCGCGCAAGGGGCGATGAGCTGGCCGGCGGTGTGGCCGCGGCTCGAGACGGTGGCGGTACCCGAGGGCGTGATCCAGGGGCGTTGGGCGTACGACGGCAACGGCTACGACCTGACGCTGGAGGAAGGGCGGCTGCGCACCGAGGATTTCACCGCGCGGGTATCGGGGCGTTACCGCCTGGCGCGTGCGGGCGACGTGGCCGATCTGCAAGGTTCGCTCGACGAGGTGGCGCTCGATCGCTTGGTGCGCTATCTGCCGGGCGGCGCGGTGGGACCGCGGCTGCAGGGATGGCTGCGCGATGCCTTGGTGGCCGGCAAGCTCTCGGCGGTGGAGTTTCGCCTGCGCGGGCCGCTCGCCGAGTTTCCCTTCCGCGGCAACGGCGGGGAGTTCTGGCTGCGCCTGCCGCTCGAAGGGGTGACGCTGCGCTTTGCGCCGCAGTGGCCGGAATTCGAGCAGGTGAAGGGGGTGGTGACCTTCGATCGGGGAGCGGTGGCGATCGAGGTGGCCCAGGCGCACGCCCAAGGGGTGCGGTTCGGGCCGATCCACGCCTTCATTCCTGCGTTCGACGCCGAGATTCCGGTGCTGACGCTGACGGGCGAAGCCGAGGGGCCGTGGTCGGCGTTTCTGCGCTATGCCGCCGCCAGTCCTTTGCGCCAAGATTTGCCGCTCTCGGCTCTGCAGGCGGTGCAGCTGGAGGCGAAGACGGCGCTGCGCCTGGGGCTGACGATGCCCTTCGCTGGCGATCTCGCTTCGGGGGTGAGCGGGTCGCTGACGTTCTCCGAGGGACGGATCCCGGCGCAGGTGACGGGCTGGCCGATCGAGCAGATTCGCGGCGAGGTAGTGTTCGACGGGCAGGGCGTGCGCTCGGCGCAGGCCGCGGGCAAATGGTGGGATGCGCCGGTGACGGCGAAATGGCTGGGGGGCGATCCGCCGAAGCTCGCCTTGCAGGGATCGTTCTCGGCAGCGCAGCTCTCGGCCGTATTCGGGAAACTGCCCCTGTCCGGTTCGACGGCGGTGAGCGGGACGATGAGCTTCGCCAGGGATGGGCCGGCGCTGGTGCTCACCTCCGATCTCACGGGCATGGGCTCGGACCTGCCGCCGCCCCTGGACAAACCTGCCGGGGTGCGCTGGCCGAGCCGGGCGGAGTTCAAGTTTTTGCCTGTAGGCATGGAAGTAAAAGCGCAGCTCGACGATCGCCTGCGTTTCGTGCGCGCGCGCGACGGCGCCTGGGCGGCGGCGGTGGGAGCGGTGGATGCGCCGCCGGCACCGCGCAAGGGCGGCATGCTGCAACTTGCCGCCTCCGAGCTCGACCTGGATCGTTGGCTGGCCGTGACCGATGACATCGGCGATGGGGGAGGGGGAACGGCGTTTGCCGCACTGCAGGTGGATGCGGCGGCGGCCCGTTTCCTTGGGCGGCATTGGCATCGCGTGCACGTGCAGGGCGAGAGCAAGGGGCCCGTCTGGTCGCTGGCACTGACCGCCGACGAAGCCCAGGGGAACGTGCGCGTGACCTTGGGCAGGGAGGGGGCCGAGCGCGTCGAAGGGCGGTTCGCGAAGCTGATGATGCCGGAGGCGGAAGAGGGGGGGCAAGCCCCGCAGGAAGGGCGCCTGCCGGCCTTCGATCTCACGGTCGATCGCTTCGGCTTGGGCGAACGCTGGCTGGGGGCATTGGCGCTGCGCGCGAGCCTCGCGCCGGGAAGATGGTCGCTCGATGCGCTCACGCTGGAGGTGCCGGCGGTGTTTCGCATCGACGCGAGCGGTGTGTGGCGCGATGGCGAGCGGCCGCAGACCGAGTTTGCCACGAAGATGACGATCGAGGATGCGGGCAAGACGGTGCGGCATTGGTTCGATACCGCCGGGCTCAAGGGAGGAAAGGGGCAGGTGACGGCCCAGTGGCGCTGGCCGGGTTCGCCGCTCGGTTTCGATCTCTACAAGGTGGCCGGACGAGGGGAGATCGAGATCGTCAACGGGCGGTTCGAGGAGATCGAGCCTGGGGTGGGGCGCTTGCTGGGGATCTTGAGCCTGCAGAGCCTGCCGCGGCGTTTGTTGCTCGATTTTGGTGACGTGTTTGCCAAGGGGATGGCCTTCGATCGCCTGTACGGGGGCTTTGCCCTCAACGATGGCTACCTGACGACGGGAAACCTGCGCATCTCGGCGCCGAGCGCGACGGTGGAGATGGTCGGCATGGTGGATTTGCGCAAGCAGACGCAAGAGCTGGACGTGACGGTGGTGCCCCAGTTGTCGGACAGCACGGCGGTGGCCGTGGGCATCGCCAATCCGCTCGCCGGGGCGGTGGCGTTCATCGGGCAGAAGCTTCTGGGCGATCCTTTCGGGCGGATCTTGGGGCGGCGGTTTCATGTGACGGGCCCATGGTCGGAGCCCGAGGTCAAACCCCTGGAACCCGTTCCGGTGGAAGGAGAGGGAGGGAAGTGATGGACAAGGAGAAGGAACGCCCGTCCTTGCGCGCCGCGGCGCTGCAGATGGTGTCGACGCCGCGCGTGGCGGACAATCTGGCCACTGCCGAACGGCTGCTGGAGCTGGCCGTAGACAGCGGTGCGAGGCTCGCGGTGCTGCCAGAGTATTTCGCCATCATTTCAGCCGATGCGCGTGAGAAAGTACGCCTGCGCGAGCGCTTCGGCGCCGGGCCGATCCAGGATTGGCTGGCGCGGCAGGCGGCGCGCCTGGGGCTATGGATCGTGGGCGGAACGGTGCCGCTGGAAGCGGACGTGCCCGACAAGGTGCGCAATGCCTGCCTCGTCCATGCTCCGGACGGGCGCTGCGTGGCGCGCTACGACAAGATCCATCTCTTCGGCCTGCGCCACGGTGAGGAAGTCTACGACGAGGGAGAGACGATCGAGCCGGGCGAGGCGGTGGTCACCGTCGACATCGAAGGCTGGACGGTGGGGCTGTCCATCTGCTACGACCTGCGTTTTCCGGAACTCTATCGCGCCATGGGGCTCGTGGACCTCATCGTGCTGCCGGCGGCCTTCACCTGGACCACGGGCCGGGCGCACTGGGAGGTGCTGCTGCGCGCCCGGGCGATCGAGAATCAATGCTATGTGCTCGCCGCGGCGCAAGGGGGACGGCACGAGGCGGGACGGCGCACCTGGGGGGATTCGCTCTTCGTCGATCCATGGGGCGAGGTGCTCGCCAGTCTGCCCGAAGGGGAAGGCGTGGTGCAGGGAACGCTGCGGCGCGAGCGACTCGACGAGGTCCGCGCGAGGCTGCCGGCGTGGCAGCACCGACGGGAAGGATCATTCATCAGGAGAGTGTACGCATGAAGGAAATGGCGGAGGTGAAGGAAGCAAAGGTCGACGCGCTGGCGCTGGCCGAAGAGCGGTTGCTCGCGGCCAATGGATTGAGGCTGGAGGACGTGTCTTCGACCTTGTCACAGGTGCAGACCCACGCCGTGGATGAGGCGGACGTGTATTTCCAGCTGCGCCACGTGGAGAGCTGGTCCCTCGAAGAGGGGATCGTGAAGTCCGGCGCCTTCTCCATCGAGCAGGGCGTGGGGGTGCGGGCGATCGCCGGGGACAAACAGGCGCTCGCTTATACCGACGACCTGCGACCGGCCTCGCTCCTGGAGGCGGCGCGCACGGTGCGTGCGGTCGCCGCGCTCGGACAGGCGCGGCGGGTGGACCTGCGCCGCGGCGCGTTGCCGCCGGCGCGCTACCCGGCCGTCGATCCGGTGGGAACCCTGCCCGCGCCGGAGAAGGTGCGGCTGCTGGAGCGGCTGGAAGCGAAGGCGCGCGCCCTGGATGCCCGCGTCGAGCAGGTGATGGCGGGGCTCGCCGCTTCGTGGGAGACGGTGCTCGTCGCCCGCAGCGACGGGCTGCTTGCCGCCGACTTGCGTCCGCTCGTGCGTCTGTCGCTCACCGTCATCCTGTCGCAGGACGGGCGGCGCGAGAGCGGCTCGAGCGGCATGGGCGGGCGCTATGGCCTTACCGCCTTCGACGAGGCGGCGCTCGAGCGCCTTGCCCGTGAGGCGGTGCATCAGGCGCGGGTGAACCTGGAGGCGCGGCCGGCCCCGGCTGGCGTCTTCACCGTGGTGCTCGGACCCGGCTGGCCGGGCGTGCTGCTGCACGAGGCGGTGGGGCACGGCCTGGAAGGGGATTTCAACCGCAAGGGGACTTCGGCCTATAGCGGGCGGATCGGCGAGCGGGTGGCCGCTCCGGGTGTGACGGTGGTCGACGATGGGACCTTGCCGCTGCGCCGCGGCTCGCTCACCCTCGACGACGAGGGCACACCCACCCAGCCGACCGTGCTCATCGAGGATGGCATCCTCGTGGGCTACATGCAGGATCGCCTCAACGCCCGGTTGATGGGCATGAAGCCCACCGGCAACGGGCGGCGCGAGTCCTACGCCTACGGGCCGATGCCACGAATGACGAACACCTACATGCTCGCGGGATCGCACGACCCCGAGGAAATCCTCGCTTCCGTCGAGCGCGGCATCTACGCGGTCAATTTCGGCGGCGGACAGGTCGACATCACTTCCGGCAAGTTCGTCTTTTCCATGTCGGAAGCCTACTGGGTGGAAGACGGGAAAGTGTGCTACCCCATCAAGGGGGCGACCTTGATCGGCAGCGGCCCCGAGGTGATGCAGCGCGTCTCGATGATCGGCACCGATCTCGCGCTGGATCTGGGCATCGGCACCTGCGGCAAGGACGGGCAGAGCGTGCCGGTGGGGGTGGGTCAGCCGACGCTGCGCGTGGAGGGCATCACCGTCGGAGGGACGCAGGGCTGAGCTCGGGCTGGCGGTACTTGCGCCAGGTCGCCAGCACCGCGTTGGGGTACTCGGGTCGCCCCAGGCTGCCGTTGTAGCGCCCCAGCGCGCGGTAGAGATCGCCCTTTTCGATGTCGAGGTAATGGCGCAGGATGGTGCAGCCGTAGCGTAGGTTGGTGCGCAGGTGGAAGAGGTTGTGCTGGGGCATGCCGATGAGCCCGACCCAGAAGGGCATCACCTGCATGTAGCCGCGCGCTCCGGCCGTGGAGACGGCGTATTTGCGAAAACCGCTCTCCACCTCGATGAGGCCGAGCACCAGCTCCGGGTCGAGCCCGGCGCGGGCGGATTCGTAGTAGACGGTGGCGAGCAGCTCCTCGCGCTCGGCCGGGTCGGGAACGCGGCGGGCGAGCCGCTCGCTTTGCGCATCGATCCAGCGCGCGGCAAGCGGATCGCGGCGGATGCGCTCGGGGGCGACGGGAGCGTCGGCGACGATGGCCGAGAGCGCCTCGCGCACGCTGTCGGCGAGCGGTTCGTAGATCTGGGCGCCTGCCTGCGTCGTGACGGGGGCGAGCGCGGCGAGCAGGAGCGCCGCCGCGAGCAGGAATCTGGCCGCGGACCGGGAGAAAAAGCGCGGGTGAGACGGCGGCTGCATCATGGGCACCGGATTCTTGCCAAATACTTTCACCCAATGGCTCGGGCCTTGGCGCGACCCATTCGGCGTAACCGAACTCGTCCCGAAATCACCCCAGCGGTCTTTTCTCGGCGCTGATCGCGGCGGCGAGTTCGGCCACGACGTCGCCGATGGGGAGCGTGCGTGCCTCGCGTTCGCGGCGGTGCTGTACTTCGTAGCGACCCGCGGCGAGCCCTCGCTCGCTCACCACCACCCGCCAGGGCACGCCGACGAGTTCCCAGTCGGCGAACATGGCGCCGGGACGTTCGTTGCGATCGTCGAGCACGACGTCGAGGCCGGCAGCGAGACAGTCGCGGTAGATCGCTTCGGCCGCTTCCGCCACCATGGGGGATTTGGCCGCGCCGATGGGGCAGATGACGACTTCGAAGGGGGCGATGGCCGCAGGCCAGAGGATGCCGCGCTCGTCGTGGTTCTGTTCGATCGCCGCGCCCAGGATGCGGGAGACGCCGATGCCGTAGCAGCCCATCTCCATCGGGCGCTCACGCCCTTCGGCGTCGAGGAAGGTACAGTGCATCGCCTCGGAGTACTTCGTGCGCAGCTGGAAGATGTGCCCCACTTCGATGCCGCGGCAGATCTCGAGCGTGCCTTTGCCGTCGGGCGAAGGGTCGCCGGCGACGACGTTGCGCAGATCGGTCACTTCCGGTTCGGGGAAGTCGCGGCCGAGGTTGGCGCCGGTGTAGTGGTGCTCGTCCTCGTTGGCTCCGACCACGAAGTCGGCCATCTTGGCCACGGTGCGGTCGGCGATGACGCGGCCGGTGAAGCCGATGGGCCCGAGCGACCCCGGCCCGGCGCCGAAGGCGGCGCGGATGGCGGTTTCTTCGGCGAAGGTGAGCGGATTCTTGATGCCCGGAAGTTTCTGCGCCTTGATCTCGTTGAGTTCATGGTCGCCGCGCAGGAGCAGCAGCACCGGGGCGCCGTCTTCCCCTTCGACGACGATCGCCTTGACGGTGCGCTCGACGGGAATTTTGAGGAAATCGACCAGATCGGCGATGGTCTTGACGCCGGGGGTGTGCACCTTGACGAGCGGCTCGCGCGGCTCGGGGCGAGGTCCGGGCGGGGGCAGGGCTTCGGCGAGCTCCACGTTGGCCGCGTAGTCGGAGGCGGGGCAATAGGCGATGTCGTCTTCGCCGGTGTCGGCGATGACGTGGAATTCGTGCGAGCCGGTGCCGCCGATGGAACCCGTGTCGGCCGCCACGGCACGGAACTTCAGCCCGAGCCGGGTGAAGATCCGCGTGTAGGTGTCGTACATGTTGCGGTATTCGCGCTCGAGATCGGTGAAATCGGCATGAAACGAGTAACCGTCTTTCATGATGAATTCGCGCGCGCGCATCACGCCGAAGCGCGGGCGGATCTCGTCGCGGAACTTGGTCTGGATCTGGTAGAAGTGCCGCGGCAGCTGGCGGTAGCTCTTGACGTCGCGGCGCACGAGCTCGGTGATGACCTCTTCGTGCGTGGGGCCGAGCACGAAGTCGCGCTGGTGCCGGTCCTTGAAGCGCAGCAGCTCCGGACCGTAGTGTTCCCAACGCCCCGATTCCTGCCACAGCTCCGCCGGTTGCACCACCGGCAGGAGCACCTCGACGGCGCCGGCACGGTTCATCTCTTCGCGCACGATGGCTTCGACCTTGCGCAGGCTGCGCAAGCCCAAGGGGAGCCAGGTATAGATACCGGCGGCGATGCGCCGGATCATGCCGGCGCGGATCATGAGTTTCTGGCTGACGATCTCGGCATCGGCCGGGGCTTCCTTGAGCGTGACGAGGTGGGCGTGGCTGGCTTTCATCGGTTCGCATCGGCGGCTGGAGGATTGGCGGCGATTGTAGCAGAGCCTTCCCGCCGCAGGACTTCCAGGGTATAGCGCGCGATCATCGCTTCTTCGTTGGTGGGTACCACGGCAAGGGCCACGCGGCTATCCGGCGCGTCGATGCGCCCGGCGATGCCGGCGGTACGCTCGTTCGCCTGGGGATCGAGCACGGCGCCGAGCCAGTCGAGCCGTTCGATCACGCGCGCGCGCACCGGCGCGGCATGCTCGCCGATGCCGGCAGTGAAGACGAGCGCGTCGAGCCCGCCGAGGGCGGCCGCGAGCGACCCGATCTCGCGTACCAGGCGGTAGCAGAAGAGCTCGACCGCTTCCCTGGCGTGCGGATCGTCGCTCGCGAGCAGCTCCCGCATGTCCTGGCTGATGCCGGATACGCCCAGCAGCCCCGATTCCTTGTAGAGCATGTGATCGACCTGGGTGACGCTCATGCCGCCGTATTCGATGAGGTGCAGCACGAGGCCGGGATCGATGCTGCCGCTGCGCGTGCCCATCATCAGCCCGTCGATGGTGGTGAATCCCATGGTGGTGGCCACGCTCTTGCCTTCGCGCAGGGCGCACAGCGAGGCGCCGTTGCCCAGGTGGGCAATGATCACCCGTCCCTTGGCACGCTCGGGGCCCAGGACTTCGGGCAGGCGACGGCTGACGTAATCGTAGGACAGGCCGTGAAAGCCGTAGCGCCGTATGCCCTCGTCGAAGAGCTTTCGCGGTAGAGGAAACATCTGGGCGAGTTTTGGCTGGGTGGTGTGGAAGGCCGTGTCGAAGCAGCCGACCTGGACCCAATCGGCGCGTCGTTCGAGCATGCGTTTGATCGGGCGCAGGTTGTGCGGCTGGTGCAGCGGGGCGAGCGGTACGAGTTGCTCCAGCTCCGTGACCATTTCGGGCGTGAGCCGCACGGGTTCGTGGAAGCGCGCTCCGCCGTGGACGATGCGATGCCCCGTGGCGAGGATCTTCACGTCGTCGACGTGGGTGCTTAGCCAGTCGACGAGGTGGGTGAACGCGTCTTCATGTTGCTGGTCGAGCGAGCCTGTCAGAGAAAGCGCGACCGTTTCGCTGGGGTTTTTGCCGCGGCGCACCCGCCAGCGGGGATGGGCCGTGCCGATGCCGTCGATCTGACCCCATACGTGGGGCGTTTCGACGATGGTGTCATCCTCGACGAGAAAGAGAGAGAATTTGACGCTGCTCGATCCGGCGTTGAGTGTGAGAAGGGCAGGACGTCGCATGGAATACCTCGGAGTCGGTCAGGAGGGAAGGCCGGTGGTGCGCTTGGCATGGGCGAGCACCTGGGCCACGGCGCAGGAAGCGGCGCGCGTCTCGGGCGTGTCGGCGCGGCTGGTGAGCACGATGGGGACCTTGGCTCCCAGCACGATGCCAGCCATCAGGGCATTGGCGAGGTATTCGAGCTGCTTGGCCACCATGTTGCCGGCTTCCAGGTCGGGCACGACGAGGATGTCTGCATTGCCCGCTACCGCCGAGCGGATGCCCTTGATGCGGGCGGCGACCTGCGAGACGGCGTTGTCGAAGGCGAGCGGCCCGTCGAGCAGCCCCCCCTTGATCTGCCCACGGTCGGCCATCTTGCACAGGGCGGCGGCGTCGATCGTCGAGCGGATCTTCGAGGTGACGGTCTCCACCGCCGAGAGGATGGCGACTTTCGGCTCGGCGATACCCAGCGCATGGGCGAGGTCGATGGCGTTCTGCACGATGTCGACTTTTTCTTCCAGCGTGGGCTCGATGTTGACGGCGGCGTCGGTGATCATCAGCGGCCGGGGATAGGTGGGCACGTCGGCGAGGAAGACGTGGCTGATGCGCCGCGCGGTGCGTAGCCCCTTCTCCTTGTCCACGACGGCCGACATGAGCTCGTCGGTGTGCAGCGATCCTTTCATGAGGGCTTCGGCCTTGCCCTCGCGGCACAGCTGCACGGCGACTTCGGCCGAGGCGTGCGAGTGCGGCGTGTCGACGATCTGCAACCCGGAGAGATCGGCGCCCAGCGCCTGCGCCGCGGCGAGGATCTTCGCCTTGGGCCCGACGAGGATGGGGCGGATGATGCCGGCCTGCATCGCCTCGAGCGCGCCGCCCAGCGAGGGTTCGTCGCAGGGGTGCGCCACGGCCACGGTAATCGGTTCGAGACCTTTCACCCGAGACATGATCTGGCGGTAGCGCAATTCCTTGTCGGTGACCGAAATCTCGGGCAGATGGAGTTTGGCGCAGCGGATCTTCTCCGCCGGGGCGATGACCTCGGCGATGCCGTCGATCACCTTGAGCCCGTCTTGATTGACGGCCAGGCATTCGAAGACGACACGGCGATCTTCCGCGTGCTTCTCCTTGACGGTGACGCTGGCGGTGAGGGTATCCCCCACGGCGATGGGGCGATGGAAACGCAGGTCCTGGCGCACATAGACGGTGCCGGGGCCGGGGAGCTGGTTGCCGAGGATGGCCGAGAAGAGCGCTCCGCCCCACATGGAATGGCCGACCACTTCATGCGTGGGCCCTTGCTTGGCGAATTCGGGGTCGAGGTGGGTCGGGTTGACGTCGCCGGAGATGGCGGCGAAGAGCGGAATGTCCTGGGGGCGCAGCGTGCGCGTCATCTGTGCCGTCTGGCCGATCTGGATTTCGTCGAACGGATGATTCTCGATGGTTTCCGTGGCAAGCGAGGTCATTTACGTGGCTCCGTTTTTTGCTCTGCACCATTATAGGTGGTATAGGCAGAATGAACAGGCTGGTGCGTAACGTTCGTAAACGTTCATCCCGTCCGCTCGCAGCGGGGTCTACGCGATAATTCCTTTTTTCGGTGCGGAAGGAAGACGATGGACGTGGTGATCCTGGCCGCCGGCAAGGGCACGCGCATGCGCTCGCGCCTGCCCAAGGTGCTGCAACCGCTCGCCGGCCGTCCCTTGCTCGCCCACGTGCTCGACACGGCCCGAAGCCTCGATCCGCGGCGTCTGCTCGTCGTCGTCGGGCACGAGGCGGGACAGGTTCGCGAGGCGTTTGCGGCGCAGGGCGATCTCGTGTGGGTGGAACAGCACCCCCAATTGGGCACGGGGCACGCGCTGCGCATGGCGCTGCCTTGCCTTAGCCAAGAAGACGTGGTGCTCGTGCTCTACGGCGACGTGCCGCTATTGCGGCCGCAGACGCTTGCCCGCTTGCTGGAGGCGTCCGAGGGGGGCAAGGCGCTGGCGCTCCTGACGGCGCGGCTACCCGATCCGAGCGGCTACGGGCGCATCGTGCGCGACGCGAGCGGGCGCATTTGCGCCATCGTCGAGGAGAAAGACGCCGATGCGAACGTGCGCTCGATCGACGAGATCAACACCGGCGTGATGGCCCTGCCGGCCGCGCGTCTTCCCGCCTGGCTCGAGGCGCTTACCAACGCCAACGCCCAGGGCGAGTACTATCTCACCGACGTCGTCGCCGCGGCAGTGCGCGACGGCGTGCCGGTGATCGGCGTGGAGGCCGAGGATGCGACGGAAGTGGCCGGCGTGAACGACAAGGCGCAACTGGCCGAGCTCGAACGCCTCTATCAGCGGCGCGAGGCCGAGCGGCTCCTGCGCGCCGGGGTGACGCTGCTCGATCCGGCGCGGCTCGAGGTGCGCGGCACGCTCGAGTGCGGCCTGGACGTGACGATCGACGTCGGCTGCGTCTTCTCCGGCCGCGTGGTGCTCGCCGACGGGGTGCGGGTGGGCCCTTACTGCGTGCTTTCCGACTGCACGGTGGGCGATGGGGCCGAGATCCGAGCTTTTTCCCACCTAGAAGGCGCTGAAATCGGCCCGCAGGCGGTGGTCGGCCCCTACGCGCGCCTGCGCCCCGGTACCCGGCTGGCGCAGGGCGTGCATGTAGGGAATTTCGTCGAAGTGAAGAATTCCTCCCTCGGGCCGGAGACGAAGGCGAATCATCTGGCCTATCTGGGGGATGCCGAGATCGGAGCGCGCGTCAACATCGGCGCGGGCACCATCACCTGCAACTACGACGGGGCGAACAAGCACCGCACGGTGATTGAGGACGACGCCTTCATCGGCAGCGACACCCAACTCGTCGCCCCCGTGCGGGTGGGGCGCGGCGCGACGCTCGGCGCGGGCACGACGCTCACGCGCGACGCGCCACCCGAGGCGCTCACCGTCTCCCGGGCGCCGCAGCGCACCCTTTCCGGCTGGCAACGGCCGACCAAGAAAAAGGAGTAGCACGATGTGTGGAATCGTCGCGGCCATCGGCCGCGCTTCGGTGGTGGACATCCTGCTCGACGGGCTGGCGCACCTGGAGTATCGGGGCTACGACTCGGCGGGACTGGCGCTGATCGACGGTGAAGGCCGAATCGCCCGCGCCCGGGTACAGGGGCGGGTGGCCCAGCTGCGCCGGCTGGTGGCCGAAGAAGGGCTGGACGGGCAGGTAGGCATCGCCCATACCCGCTGGGCCACGCACGGGGCGCCTTCCGAGCGCAACGCGCACCCCCACGTCTCGGGGACGGTGGCGGTGGTGCACAACGGCATCATCGAGAATTTCGCCGCCCTGCGCGCGCGCCTCGAAGCCGAAGGCTACGTCTTCACTTCCGAGACCGACACCGAGGTGATCGCGCACCTCGTGGCGAGCAAGCGCCGGGCCGGCGCGCCGCTCTTTGCCGCGGTACAGGCGGCGATGCGCGAGCTCGAAGGGGCGTTTGCCATCGCCGTGATCGACGAGACCTCACCGGGCGAAGTGGTTGCGGCCCGGCGCGGTTCCCCCCTCGTGCTGGGCTTGGGCGAAGAGGGCGTCTATGCCGCTTCCGACGTCTCGGCCTTGGTGGCGCAGACGCGCCGCGTGGTCTATCTGGAAGAGGGCGACTGCGCCCGGCTCACGCTCGAGGGGGTGCAGATCGTCGACGAATCGGGTGAAACGGTGGAGCGGCCGGTGCGGCTCACTCACGTCACGGCCGACGCGGTGCAGCTCGCCGGCTACCGGCACTACATGCAGAAGGAAATCTTCGAGCAGCCCGAGGCGGTGGCCGACACCCTGGAAGCCGTGGCCGGCGGGGCGCGGCTCACCCCGGCGCTCTTCGGCCCCGAGGCCGAGAAGACCTTCGCCGCCATCGACCGGGTGCTGATCCTCGGCTGCGGCACGAGTTTCCACGCCGGCATGGTCGGGCGCTACTGGCTGGAAGAATATGCGGGCCTACCCACCACGGTGGAGATCGCCAGCGAATACCGCTACCGCGTCTCGGTGCCGGATGCGAAGACGCTGGTGGTGGCGATCTCCCAATCCGGCGAGACCGCCGACACGCTCGCCGCCTTGCGCCACGCCCAGGGCCGGGGAATGACGCAGACGCTGGCGATCTGCAACGTCCCCGAATCGGCCATCGTGCGCACGGCCAGGCTCGCCTTTCTCACCCGCGCCGGCCCCGAGATCGGCGTGGCCTCGACCAAGGCTTTTACCACCCAGCTCACGGCGCTCGCGCTCCTTGCGCTCACGCTCGCCAAGCAACGCGGACGGCTGCCCGAGGCGGTGGAAGCGAACCGGTTGGATGCGCTGCGGCGCCTGCCGGCGGCGCTCGGGCGCGTGCTGCAACTCGAACCCCAGATCGAGCAATGGGCGCAGCGCTTCGCCGAACGCCAGCACGCGCTCTTCCTCGGGCGCGGCACGCACTGGCCCATCGCCCTCGAAGGCGCGCTCAAGCTCAAGGAGATCAGCTACATTCACGCCGAGGGCTACCCGGCCGGCGAGCTCAAGCACGGGCCGCTCGCGCTCGTAGACCGCGAGATGCCCGTGGTGGCGGTGGCTCCGCGCGACGACCTGCTGGAGAAGCTCAAGTCCAACCTGCAGGAAGTGCGCGCCCGCGGCGCCGAACTCTTCGTCTTCGCCGAAGATGGCAGCGGTGTGGGCGGAGAAGAGGGCGTGCACGCCATCGTCGTGCCCTCGCACGACGCCATGCTCGCCCCCATCCTCCACGTGGTGCCGCTGCAGCTGCTGGCCTACCACGTGGCGCTCGTCAAAGGGACCGACGTGGACAAGCCGCGCAATCTCGCCAAGAGCGTGACGGTGGAGTGAGGGGTCGATCTCACGCCCTGCCGTAGCGCTCCAGCCAATGGGCGTAGGGCGCCGGCAGGACCGTGGCCTAGCGCACCCGCGCCGCGATCGGCACCATGAAGGCCGGTGCCCTGGGAATCTTCGCTGTCGGCGTCGAAAAGATTGGCTACGCCCTCTTCGGCGCTGTACTGGCACATCGGCGAGACGGCGATGCGGTTGCGCAGTCGCGCGTCCTTGAGTGTGAAAGGGGAAAACAAAGCGGACATGATGGAAGACTCCTCTTGCAAAGAATGAAGATGGAACGGGATGGATGTTGATGCCATTGTTGACTAGAATGAAAGCCAAATGGCTTTAGCTCAACAGGGGGCATCATGACCACGGCCAGTCTGGAATCCACGTTTGTTTCGGCGGTGAAACTCCTCGGTGGCGAATCGGTGCTGCAGGCTCAACCACGGGGGGACTTGGACTGGATTCCCTTGGTTCGGCAGGGCCTGCCAGCGGCCTCGGTCGACGCGCTGGTGCGCATTACGCGCATCACGCAGAGCGAACTGGCGCGCGCCCTGGCCATTCCCGAGCGCACGTTGGCCAGACGCAAGCGCGAAGGGGCACTGTCGCCGGAAGAGTCGGCCAAGTTCGTGCGCCTTGCCCGCGTGCTCGAGCGCGCCGAAACCGTCTTCGAAGACCTCGAAAACGCCCTGAACTGGCTGCAAAGTCCGAATGCGGCGCTCGGCGGGGTCACCCCCCTCTCGCTGCTGGATACCGACATTGGGGCGGAGAGCGTGCTCGACACGCTGGGTCGGATCGAGCATGGGGTGTTTGCCTGATGCGCACCGTCTGGCGCATCACCACCGCACGCTTTGCGCAGAGCGCTTTCAGCGGCGAAGGTGCTCGAGCTTACGGAGGGCGCTGGAATCCCAAAGGCTGGGAGGTGGTCTATACCGCCGAATCCCAGTCTTTGGCCTTGCTCGAACTGATGGTGCAGGACGAGCCCCTGGGGGCGCACTACGTCCTGATCCCGGCACAGTTACCCGACGATCTGCCACAGACGCGTATCGATATCGACCAGCTACCAGCAGACTGGCGCACCCTCGGCGAGAGGGAGGTTTTGCGCTCCCTGGGGCTGGCCTGGCTCAAAAGTGCTCGGACGGCGGTCTTGAGCGTACCCAGCGCGGTGGTGCCCGCCGAGCGCAACTACCTGCTCAACCCACGTCACCCTGACTTTGCGCGCATCGTGATCGGTGAGCCGCAGTCCTTGCTGACCAATACGCGACTATTGCGCAATCTCGGCAACCCTCTGTAACGGCTGTATGTCGCAACGTCAACGAGGTCAGACCCAGAAGGTCGTTGCTCCGGGCCTGCAGGCGCTGACCCTGCTGGATTGGTTGCAGGAGCAGTATCCTGGCCGGTATCCGGCCAGGCTGCCGCGTACCCTGCAACGCCGAGTCAAGGGCAGGCAAGTCGCTCTATCACTTCCGCCTAACATGCAGCGGCTGGTGCGACGTGCAGGTGGTGCTCGGTGGCGAGAGCTACCCGGCGCTGGCTGAAGGTCTGCCCCACGCGCTGGAGCGCCTCGGCGGGACCCCCGCGGAGCACCGCACCGACAGTCTGTCGGCGACCTTCCGCAACCTGGGTCGAGAGAGCGAGGCGGATCTTGCTGAGCGTTATGCCACCCTGCGCGCCCACTATGGCATGACGTCAGCCCGCAACAATCCGGGACACGTGCACGAGAATGTCCGCATCACCGTCGAGCGTGGCGCGCTGTAGCCGCTTCTCAGTTGCCCCAGCACCGACTACAGCGAAGTGACCGTGCGCGTTATCACCTCCAGCACCATCCAGGTGCGCAAGATGCTCTACTCGGTGCCGTTCCGGCTGAGCGCCGCGCCTGACGATTTTAGCTCGCGGCGCACTACTACTTATATCCGCGGTATCTCCGACAGCGTGTCGTTCGACAAGGATGAGCCGACGACGCGGGGCCGCTGAATGGACCGATAGCGAGGAGTTTTAACGTCCCGTAACGTCAAATTTACCGATTTGAATCGGTGGCTACACCCTACAGATACCGGACTCAATCCGTGATTTTCGGATCATGGCAAGCATCTTGCTTGTTTGTGGCTCTCATCAATCATTCGAGCGCCCATGGCAAAGAGCATTACGTCTGATAACAAACCCGAGGAAGAACTGGCCGACCAGGAGCAGTTGCTGATCCGTCAAGCGGTTCGGCTGCTGAGCCGTGGGTTGCCAAAGGATCAAGCGATCAGGGAGATGCTGCACCTGCTTTCTGAGCTGCTCGGCCTGAACCGCGGGCGCGTGGTACTTCCGGATCCGGAGACGGGCGAGCTGCGCATCGCCATCGCGTATGGCCTGACTAAGGCAGAGATCGAACGCGGGCGTTACGCTCCTGGCGAAGGAATTACCGGGCGGGTGTTGCAGACCGGAGAGACTTTGATCATCCAGGATATCGACAACGAGCCGGCATATCTCGCCCGTTCAGTTAAGCGCGAGACTTTGCCGAACGAGACTGTGTCGTTCATTGCCCTACCCATTATGGTCAACCGCACAGTGATCGGTGTCCTCGGTGTGCATCGTTTGCGCTCACGTCAGCGCCAAATTGGTGCAGATTTACAGGTGTTGAAGATGATAGCGGAGTTGATCGGCCAGATTTTCAAGATCGAGGAGTTGATCGACAAGCGTACCGCTGATCTGCGTCAAGAGAATCAGCGTTTGCGAGCTACCGTACAGCAGCGCCAGGGCGGAAAGTCAAACTGGGGAATCATCGGTGAGGCACCGCAGTTGATTGCTGCGCTCGAACAACTGGAGCAGGTTGCGGGAAGCGACGCCACTGTCATGCTTCTTGGCGAATCGGGGACCGGCAAGGAACTGTTCGCTCGGGCACTGCACCTGCAGAGTCATCGCCGCGACAAACCCTTTGTCAAAGTGAATTGCGCTGCTATCCCGGAGACGCTGTTCGAGGCTGAGTTGTTTGGCTACGAGAAAGGCGCTTTCACCGGTGCCAGCAAGCAACGCATCGGCCGTTTCGAACAGGCTGATGGTGGCACCCTTTTCCTCGACGAGATCGGCGATCTGCCACTGCCGGTCCAAGTCAAGTTGCTGCGCGTGCTTCAGGAGCGGGTTATCGAGCGTCTTGGTGGGAGCGGCGAGGTTCGGGTCGATGTGCGCATCGTTGCTGCCACCCATCAGGACATGATGGCGCTGGTGCGTAACGGACGCTTTCGTCTTGATCTTTTCTACCGTCTCAACGTAATCCCCATCCGCCTGCCAGCACTACGCGAACGTATGGGCGATATCAAGTTATTGGTTCGCTATTTCGTTTCACAACTCAACCAGCATTATCAGCGCAACGTCCTGATCACGTCGCAAGCGATGCGTAGCCTGGTGTCGTATCCATGGCCAGGCAACATCCGGCAGTTGTACAACGTTTGCGAGCGCCTTGTGCTTCTGTCGCGAAGCGACGAAATCGACGAGGCCATGGTCGATTACGTACTGGTTACCGAAGCCCAGGGGCAACCTGTCGAGGTCCTGGCACCGCCAGCAACGATGTCACCCATTATCTCTGACAGCCCTTCGCTAATTCGTTCCTACCAGACCGTCACAGCGAGCGAACGCGACCGCATTGCTGCTGTTCTGGCTGTCCACGGTGGCAACAAGTCGCGCACGGCTAAGGCGCTCAACCTGACCTTGCGCCAGCTCAATTATCGCATCCAAGTGTTGGCTATCCCTCAGCCTGAAAAAAACAAATTGTGAACAATTTGTGCACTTATTGTGCATGCGCACAATTCGTGAGATGTATGCAACTCATTGATTTTTATATAACTAAATGATTGGCACGGTAGTTGCTTAGATGAAGACAAGAAAATTCTTACGGTGAAAGTCTTTCAGTTCAGGAGATTGTCCATGTCTGCTACTACCCTTGATGCCCCTGTCGCCACCCAGATGAGTCCATTTACCCCGACCGTCCCGGACGATGACGGACTTGCCGCAATTCGAGATGTCATCGCCAAGTTACTGGTACCGAAGGTTCTTGATGTCGACCTCAAGGCCGAGTATCCGGAAGACTTTCTGCTCGCCCTCGGCCAAGCCGGTGGCTACCGGGGGGCCGTCAATCCGACCTATGGTGGCAACGGGCTGGGAATGAAGCATGTCATTCAAGTCATGGAGATGGTGGCCAAAGAATGTCTGTCTAGCGCATTCCTCGTCTGGTGTCAGACAGCCTGCGCCCGCTACATCCAGATGTCCAACAACGACTGGCTGAAGCAGCAGTTTCTGCCGCGCATCGTCAGCGGGGAGCAACTCGCGGGAACCGGTCTTTCGAACACCATCAAGTCCTGCGACACGATCGAGGAATTCCGCCTCGCAGCCCGGCGTGTAGACGGCGGTTACGTCATCAACGGTGTCCTTCCGTGGGTTTCAAACCTAGGTACTAGCCATGTCTTTACCACCGGTTGTCCGGTCATTGGCGAGGACAACAAATTAATCTTCGTCCTTGTCGATTGCAGCCAGGCCGGCTTCAAGCTGGTGGACTGTGCACACTTTATAGGCATCGACGGCACGCGCACACTGGCCTGCCATTTCAAGGAATCGTTCATACCAGACAGAATGGTTTTGGCCCACACGAGCGATTCGGCGGAATACGTCAAACGCATTAAACCTGGCATGATCCATGCTCAGACGGGAATGGGACTTGGCTTAATCGATGCCTGCTGCAAGATTATGCACCAGTCGAACCGTACTCATGCCCACGTCAATCAGTATCTTGACGACCAGGTCGAGGACATCGAGACCGTTCTCGACAGCATCCGTATAGCAGTGTACGACATCGCCGATGAGCTATCCGAGGGCCTGGGCAGCGAGCACACTCTGGACATCCTGAAACTGCGCTTGGCCATTGGCGAACTGTGCCTGAGGGCAGCCAACGCTGCCATGCTCTATCAGGGTGCCAAGGGCTATCTGGTGCGCAATCCGGCACAGCGGCGCCTAAGGGAAGCCTACTTCGTTGCCATCGTCACCCCAGCGATCAAGCACCTACGGCGCGAAATCGCTCGTATCAAGGGCGGCCACAGTTGCGACGGCATGTGAGCGGGAGGAAAGCCATGAGTACAACCGTCCAAACAACTCAATGGATCTGCAAGGTGTGTAACTGGATCTACGACGAGGCTGTTGGCGATCCCGAGCACGGCCTCGCACCCGGTACCCCCTTCGCCGACATTCCTGACGACTGGTACTGCCCGGAGTGCGGCGTTACCAAGGCTGATTTTGAGCCGTTGCAGTCCTGATGGTCGGCATGGATGCACCAACTGCGTGCATCAGCAACAACGAGGCTTTCGGTAGACTGAAAAAATAATAAATTAAAACAGATTGTTAGATTACATACGATCAGAGTGGAACGAATTTTGCTCTGCAATATAGAGTCTTAAAGCCCTAAGGATTTCATCATGTTGCTGAACAACCCCTTTGACCCGAACAGCACGCTGCACACCTGCAGTTGTGGTCAGCATGCCTCGCAAGCCGACCATGACTTGGCGGAAGTCGATGCGCTGAACCAACGCGTGATCCAGGCCACGGTGATGCGGGCGCTGTTCCCGCAGGATGCGGAGCGCCGCAATTTCCTGCGCTCCGTCGGTGCATCGACGGCCTGGGCAGCGATCTCCTCGCTTATCCCCTTTGGCGCGCTGGAATCCATGGCCCAGGAAAAAGGTGCTCTGGAGAAGAAGGACCTCAAGATCGGTTTCATTCCTATTACTTGCGCCAGTCCGCTGATTATGGCCGACCCGCTGGGTTTTTACAAGAACGAAGGACTAAATGTCACGATGATGAAGACGGCCGGCTGGGCCCTGATCCGTGACAAGGTGCTGAATAAGGAGTACGACGCGGCCCACATGCTGGCGCCGATGCCGCTGGCCATCTCAATGGGCATCGGTTCGAACGCTGTGCCGATCGAAGTCATGACCATTCAGAATATTAACGGTCAGGCCATCGTCCTGGCCAACAAGCACAAGAACAACCGCGACCCAAAGAACTGGAAGGGTTTCAAGTTTGCTATTCCCTTCGAGTTTTCGATCCATAACCTGCTGCTGCGCTACTACCTGGCCGAATATGGCATCAATCCGGACACCGACGTCCAGTTGCGTGTTGTTGCGCCGCCGGAGATGGTGGCCAATCTTCGCGCCGGCAACATCGACGGTTTTCTCGGTCCCGATCCGGTTAACCAGCGTGCCGTCTATGACGAACTGGGATTCATCCACATCCTCTCACGCGAAATCTGGGATGGACATCCCTGCTGCTCCTTCGCCGTCCCGACCGAGTTCATCCAGCAGAATCCGAACAGTTTCGCCGCCCTTTACCGTGCCATCCTTAAGGCTGCAGCCATGGCCCGAGACCCGAAGAACCGGCCGATCATGGCCGAAGTTCTAGCGCCGGCCAACTATCTAAACCAGCCGAAGACAGTTCTTGAGCAGGTGCTCACCGGCAAGTTTGCCGACGGCCTGGGCAATGTGCGCAATGTGCCAGAACGCGTTGATTATGACCCCTTCCCATGGTACTCGATGGCCTATTGGATCCTTTCACAGATGAAGCGATGGGGCTACGTTAAAGGTGAGGTGCGCTACAAGGACATCGCCGAAAAGGTCTACCGCCTGACCGACGCGCGTAAGTACATGGCGGAGCTTGGCATGAATCCGCCAAAGGAGAACATGAAGAAGTTCTCGGTGATGGGGAAGGAGTTCGACCCGCCCAAGGCCGATGACTACGTCAACAGCTTTGCCATCAAGAAAGTCTGAGGAGCGGACCATGTTCAAGCCCCAAGGGTTCCAGGCGGCACTGATCTCGCTGCTTCTCTTTCTCCTGTTCTTGGGGATGTGGTCGCTGGCCACCTTCACCAGGGAACAGGCGACGTTGAGCAGCGTTGATGCCGAGTATACCGTACTGATGGGTAAGGGGGCCGAGAAGTCGAGCGGATTCCCGACGCCAAGCAAGGTCGGCGAGGCTTTCATCACATACCTATCCGACCCCTTTTACGACAACGGGCCGAACGATAAGGGCATTGGCATACAGCTCGCCCATTCGCTTGGTCGCGTTGCCCTCGGATTCTTGCTGGCGGTCATCGTCGCCCTGCCACTTGGTTTTGCCATAGGCATGTCGCCCTTGTTACTGCAGGCCTTCAACCCCTTCATCCAGATCCTCAAGCCGATCTCGCCGCTCGCTTGGATGCCGATCGCCCTGTACAGCCTCAAGGACTCGGACGTCTCCGGGATTTTCGTCATCTTCATCTGCTCGCTGTGGCCAATGCTGATCAACACCGCCTTCGGCGTCGCTTCGGTGCGTAAGGACTGGATCAACGTCGCCCGGACGCTAGAAGTCAGTCCGCTGCGCAAGGCTTTTCAGGTGATTTTACCGGCCGCCGCGCCGACCATCCTGACCGGCATGCGCATCTCGATGGGCATCGCCTGGCTGGTCATTGTCGCGGCCGAAATGCTGGTCGGTAGCATTGGCATCGGTTACTTTGTCTGGAACGAGTGGAATAACCTGGCACTGCACAACGTGATATTCGCTGTTGTCATGATTGGTTTCGTCGGTATGATTCTCGACCAGATCTTCGGCGTGTTGCAGAAATTCGTCACCTACCGGGAGTAATGACAATGACTCAGCATTTTCTCAGCGTTGAAGGACTGAAAAAAGTTTACCCGGGAACTTTAACACCGATTTTCGAGAACATCCACTTTGGTATCGACAAAGGCGAGTTTGTCTGCATCATCGGCCATTCCGGCTGTGGTAAGACGACCATACTCAATATCTTGGCTGGTCTCGAGGAATCTAGCGACGGTGTCGTTATTATGGACGGCCGAGAGGTCGCTGGCCCCAGCTTGGATCGCGGCGTAGTCTTCCAGAACCATGCCCTAATGCCCTGGATGAGTGTGCTTGCCAACGTAGCCTTCGCCGTTAAGTCAAAGTGGCCGGACTGGTCGAAGGCGAAGATTGCTGAACACAGCACGCACTATCTGGAAATGGTCGGCCTCGGTCAGGCTATCCACAAGAAACCGGCGGAACTGTCGGGCGGCATGAAACAACGCGTCGGCATTGCCCGTGCCTTCGCCATCGAACCGAAGATGCTGCTGCTCGACGAGCCTTTCGGTGCGCTCGACGCGCTGACCCGGGGCACCATCCAGGATGAGCTTCTGAAGATCGTTCAGGCTACGCGCCAGACCGTATTCATGATCACTCACGACGTCGACGAGGCCATCTTGCTCGCCGACAAGGTGATCTTGATGAGCAACGGCCCGCTAGCCAAGATCGTCGAAATCGTTGAGATCACCATGCCACGAGACCGAACACGCGCCGAAATGCATCACGATCCACAGTTCTACCGAATCCGTAACCACCTGGTCGATTTCCTAGTCAATCGCTCGAAGGACTACGCCGGTAGCGACGCCGCCGTGCTGCACGATGCGAAGCATCCACCGGTCGTCCGGCCTGGTCTGCTCAAAGAGACGGAGCCAGAGATGACCACCTTTCGCCAGCTGCGGCAATTCAAGCAGGCCGTCAATCACTAATATTTACCCAGGAGAAAACATCATGAATCGCAACGACGTCACTGAAATGATCATTGCAGCCAAGGTAAACAAGGGTCTGAAATGGGCAGATATCGCCGACAAAATCGGCTTGTCCAAGGAGTGGGTCACCGCTGGCTGCCTTGGCCAAATGACATTTACTGCCGAGCAGGCCAAAATTCTCGGCGATACCTTTAATTTGCCTGAAGAGGCGGTCAAGCTGCTTCAGGTCGTTCCTTATAAAGGGTCGCTACCGACGGCTGTACCTACCGATCCGCTGATATACCGATTCTACGAGCTGATCAGCGTCTACGGCACGACCTTAAAGGAACTGATTCACGAGGAATTTGGCGACGGTATTATGTCCGCCATCGATTTCAAGATGGATCTGCAACGCGAGCCAAACCCTCTGGGTGATCGCGTCAACATCACCATGTCGGGCAAGTTCCTGCCGTACAAGACCTACTGATCTGTATCCTATTTTGGGGTGGTTTTTCTACAAAAGTCACCCCGTTTCAGGCCTGTGCGTTTGACAGGGGAGCTCATGCCTGAATTTCGCGTTTTTAACTTCCCCAACGGAGAACATCATGTCTGCAGAAACCACAAAAACCTACCTCCGTCCAATCGATCGAGACGGTTTACTGAAATTTGCCGCTAGAGGTAGGGAGAACCCTGAGTACCGCGTCACTAACAAGGTCCATACTGTCATGCAAGGGCAGTTCCGTTCCTGGAGTTTCACCGGTATCCACAATCCAGTGGTCGTTGATGAGCCCTTACACCTGTTTGGCGAGAACACTGCCCCGGCGCCCGGCGAGATTGTCCTCTCCGCTCTCGGCGGCTGCCTCGGCGTCGGCATCACTGCCATCGCCACATATCGACAGATCAAGCTTTCCCGTCTAGAGATTTTCATGGAAGCCGATATCGGCAATACCGCCGCCTGGGGAGCCGGTGGTGCCGAACGCAAGCCAGAGGAGATGGGTTTCCAGGAAATCCGCGTCAAGGTTATTGTTGAGGGAGATGCCAGCCAGGAAGAGCTCGACGACATCGTGCAGAAAGCTAGCTACTACTCGCCGGTTGCAAACACCCTGCGCAATCCGATCCCTTTTGCCATAGCTAGGGTGTCCGAGGTCTGAGATGAGCAAATCGTTTTCAGTCATCACCGGGGACGTCTCAAAGGCGCTGGGCAAATTGCGCAGCGCCATTCCCGAGACGATGAAGGGTTTCGGTCAAATGTCGCAAGCCGCTTTGGCCGATGGCGCATTGTCCTCCTTGCACAAGGAACTGACAGCGCTGGCCATCGGTGTTTCCTCACGCTGCGATGCCTGCATTGGTTTTCACGTCAAGACCCTGATTAAACTTGGCGTGACGCGTGAGCAGTTGATGGAAACACTGGCTATCTGCGTGTACATGGGCGGTGGACCGACGCTAATGTACGCCGCCGAAGCTGTGCGCGCCTACGAAGAGTTCGCGGGCGACTGATCGCCCGATTCGCCAGGTGCCGGCGGCTACCCTGCCGGTAGCTTGGCTTTCACTGAAAGCCTGAGATGAACTATCACACTCTGATCATTGGTAGCGGCCTGGCCGGAATCACGCTGGTTCGCGAATTGCGCAAGATCGACAAGGAACGGGAGATCACCGTCGTCACGGCTGACGATGGCGCCTTCTACTCCAAGCCCGGCCTGTCTAACGCTTTTGCCGCCAACAAGCGGCCCGAGGAGATGGTGCTGATGACTGCCGGGCGGCTGGCAAGCGATCTGGACATCCGCGTCATGGCCAATACTGTCGTTACCGAGATCAATGCCAGGCAGCGAACGATCAAAGGTTCGCATGGAGTACTTGCTTACGATCAACTCGTGCTTGCTGTCGGTGCGTCGCAGATTCCCCTATCGCTGGTCGGTGAGGGCGTTAAGGATGTCTTATCCATCAACAGTCTGGCTGACTACGCGCGGCTGCGCACGGGACTGCAGGGCAAGCGTAGCGTTGCTATCATCGGGGCCGGCCTGATTGGTTGCGAGTTTGCCAACGACCTCCGTCTCGGTGGTTTTGACGTCGATGTGTACGACCAGCTCGAAAACCCGATGGGACGACTGCTTCCTCCCGTTGCTGCTAAGCGCTTACGCAACCGGCTAGAGGCAATCGGTGTCGGCTTTCATCTTGAGACACGGCTGGAATCCATCTGCCGGGACGGCGAACGCCAAATCGTCGTGGACAGCCAGGCCAGGTGGCGACCCTATGATCTGGTGATTTCTGCAATCGGCGTGCGGCCGAATCTCGCTCTGGCTAGGACGGCTACCGTGGCGACTGGCGTGGGCATCGTCACCGACCCTTTCTTGCGCACCTCCGACCCTCATATCTACGCACTAGGTGACTGTGTCGAACTAGATGGAATTTTTCTTCCTTATGTTATGCCAATCATGAAGGGCGCCATGAAACTGGCTACTACGCTGTGCGGTCGGCCCGAGCCGGTGATATACCCGGCGATGCCTATCGTACTCAAGACACCGGCCTGTCCGACCGTTGTCTCGCCTCCTCCCGCCGGGCGGCTTGGTCACTGGGATATTCAGATCGCGGAGGACGGTTTGCGGGCCTTGTATCTGGACCATGCGAGCGGTGAGCCAACGGGTTTCGTTTTGCAGGACAAATGCACCCGTGAGCGCGTCGCGCTGGCGGCCATGATGCCGGCCATCCGGCTGAAATAAAGGTGTCCCTTTGGGTTTGTGTGTGCGGCCGTTGTTCAGTGCAATGCGACCAAGGCCGCCTCCGGTGCTTTGTCCAATATTTTGAGTAGCGCTTTGGCGGCCCTCGTGGGGCGGCGCTTACCTTGTTTCCAGTTACGGGTGGCCTCGAGGGGAACATTGATTCGCTCGGCGAATTCCGCCTGACTCAGCCCCAAACGCAGACGGATGTGACGTACAAAACGTGCGGTGCTTTTCATGTCATATGCATAATTGGCGGCGACTTGCCAGGCGATCTCGGCCTTCGTCGTGGCATCCACCCGCTCAGGGTCGATGCGTCCCAGGTTTAGGGATTCAGGTGTGTTGGGATCAATCCTCGATTCCACC
The DNA here is from genome assembly GCF_006503695.1 of Tepidiphilus succinatimandens. Taxonomy (GTDB): domain Bacteria; phylum Pseudomonadota; class Gammaproteobacteria; order Burkholderiales; family Rhodocyclaceae; genus Tepidiphilus; species Tepidiphilus succinatimandens. The sequence continues at coordinate 283,690 of NZ_SBIK01000001.1, read as the reverse complement.
CGAACGGCTGCTGCGAGTGTCTTTTTTCACGCTCATACTCAGTTTCGTCACCCCAGTTTTTCCTCGATCCAATCCCAGCGCTTATCTGTGACCATCACAAAGCGGCAGCGGCCTTGCGACAGACTGGCCCACAGGCCGCCAATCAGGCGGTCATCTTCGGCTCCGCTCCAACGGTCGGCGCCTTTGTATTCGACGGCCAGCACAGGGCCCGGTTTATCTTCTGAACCGGGCAACTGGCACAGAAAATCCGGGTAAAAGCGTCCGTCGGCTTTCTGCAGGAAAAAGGAGCAGCCTTCGCGGCGCACGAGATTGCGTACCCAGAACTTGATGCGGTCCTGCTGTGCCCACATGTCCAATTGGCAGGCACATTCGAACTCCTCTTTGCTGTCGAAGTCGCCGATGCGGCCGTAGAAGTGCTTGCGGAAGTCGAAATGCCCGAATCGTCCGTCGTAGTCGCGACTGGGCGCATAAGCCAGTGTGTGTGATCAATTGGTTTGATACAGATGAGTGTGAGGGGCGGGGGCGCGGGAAATTGCGTGGATTCAAAGGGTTGTGTGCAGTTTTTGGGGCGGAGCCAGTTTGCTACACACCTGTGGATAAGTCGAAAATTCAGATTTTTGATCATTTGGTTTGCGACTGTTCAGGCAGTGGGCTGGCGGCGTTTAAAATGGTTTAAGCGGCGTTTGAACGCGGTCAGGCCATCTTTTTGATGGCCGCCGAGAGTTCGCGGACGGCCTTGCGGAGTTCGGCTAGTTCCGCCGTCTGACGGGCGCGGGCGTATAGCTCGTCGATGAAGGCGGCGCGCTCTTGTTCGTCCTCGATGCCCTCCACGAGGGCGATGATTTTTTCCAAGCGTCGAGCGTACTGGCTCGCGTTTTCTTCAGCACTGACGCGGGTTTTCGGCAGCATATCACCTTCTCCAGTAAGCAGCCATGTCATGTTGCATCCGGTCTTGGCGATGGCTGCTAAAGCGTCAGCTCCTGGTTTCCTCTGCCCCACTTCATAGCCGACAAGCGTTGCTTTTGAAATCCCTGCTCGCTTTGCGAACTCGTCCTGTGTCAGGCCAAGCGCGTGGCGCCATGCTTTGATCCTGTCGCCTATATCCATGTCGTACTTCCTTTGAAAAAGTGCGACGCACGAAAGCGCGACAAGTGCGACAAGTACGACACGAAAGCGCGACAAGTGCGACACGAAAGCGGGGAACGCGAAAGCGGGGAAATTCCCCACTTCCCCACTTGTAAGCGGGGAAGTGGGGAACAAAAAATTAGTCGATTGACGGTTGACATGTTTGTCTATTGTCGAATATTATTGCACTGTGTTCGACAAGGTTACATCAAACATGAGTCAACCGACAAAGTCTATCGATGATGTTCGCCGTGAGTTTGATCGGCGCGGCAAGTCAGTACGCGATTGGGCCCGTGAACATGGCTTTTCCGATCGGATCGTCTATGAGGTGCTAAGGGGACGCCTGAAAGGTCGGCGCGGGCAGACGCACAAGGTCGCCGTGCTGCTCGGACTCAAGGATGGGGTTGTCGAATGACAAACCTGACGATTGAGCGAATCGCAGAAGCGATAGCAATATCCAAGAGGAGCGCCGAGCGTCGCGCCGCCCGCGAAGGTTGGCCATACACCGAACAGACGTGCCGAGGCGGGCGGCGGCGGGTGTATGCGTTGGATGCGCTGCCTGCCGATGTGCGGGCGGCCGTGGAGCGCCACGTCGCCGAGCAGGCGGTGTCGGCGATTCGCTCCGCCTCTACCGGCGAGTCCTTCCCGGCGGCCGTTCCCTCTGCCGTCGATGCTAGCCCCGCCGCCACGGGTGCGGGAGGACTCACCCGTGGGGGCGGTGTGGGATACACCTTCGCTGCGGGTGGCGGCGCCGCCATGCCGCAGGGGTACCAGATCGGATGCGCTGCGACGGCAGCTGCGGACGCTGGCAACGGGCCGCTACCCCGTGGAGCCGGTTCGACTCCGGCTGCCCCCACCCTGATCGACGCGCCTGCCGGGGGCGCTTTTGAGTACCCGGCCTCCTCCGCCGGTGCGATGCCGGCTTTGCCTGCCGCTGGCGCGCAAGCGCCGGCGGCGGGGCCTTTTTCACGCACGGATGCTTTGTGGAATGCGTTTTTGAAGCGGCCGGAGTCGGTGCAGGCAGAGGCGCGGCGTCGGTTCGAGATTTTGTTGCAGGCGAAGCGGGCAATGGATGCGGGACTTCCCGTGCGGCGGGCGCTGACGGAGGCGGCGGCCGCGGCGGGCGAGTCGGCGGCGACGGTGCTGGGATGGTGGTATGGCCGCCATGGCAAAGTCGGGGTGTTCGATCAGCCCGTCGAGGATTGGGTTCCGCTCTTGGCGCCGGATTATGGGGTGCAGGCGCGGCGCCAAGCGCGGTTTTCCGGGCCGGCGTGGGATTGGGCGCTGGCGCAGTATTTGCGGCCAGAGAAGCCTTCGGCGCTGCGGGTGTATCGGGATTTGTGCGCGGCGGCGCCGGCGATGGGATGGGAGGTGCCGAGCTATGCGACGTTCGAGCGGCGCCTGAAGGCGATCCCGTCGGCGGTGGCCATCTTGGCGCGAGAGGGGCGTCGGGCGCTCGAGGAGCGGTTGCCTGCGCTGAAGCGTTCGGTGGCGCATCTCGGGGCGCTGGAGTGGGTGAATGCGGACGGGCATCGGTTCGATGTGTTCGTGCGGCTCCCCGAGCGTTTTGGGGGCGGGGTTGGACGGCCGCATTTGATTGCTTGGCAGGATGTGGCGAGCCGCAAGATTTTGGCGTGGCGGTTGTCGCCGACGCTCAATGCGTTGTCGGTGCAGCTGTGTTTTGCTGATCTGGTTGAGGCCTACGGGGTGCCGCAGCACGCGTTGATGGATAACGGGCGCGAGTTTGGGGCGAAGGTGATGACGGGCGGCGTGCCGTGGCGCTTTCGGTTCAAGGTGCGAGAGGATGAGCCGCTTGGGGTGTTGCCGATGCTGGGCGTCGAGGTGCATTGGGCTACGCCGTTTCACGGGCAGGCGAAGCCGATCGAGCGGGCGTTCCGCGATTTGTGCGAGGAGATCGCCAAGGACCCGCGCTGCGCGGGGGCCTACACGGGGAACAAGCCTGATGCGAAGCCGGAGAACTATGGGTCGAAGGCGATGGATTGGGATGCGTTCGAGAAGATCGTGGCTGAGGGGATCGCGCGGCATAACGCGAGAGGCGGGCGGCGGACGGAGACGGCAAAGGGTGAGTCGTTCGATGCGGCGTTTGCGCGATTGTATGCCGGTCAGGTGGTGAGAAAGCTTGCGCCGAGCCAGCGGGCGGTGTTGCTGCTGGCAGCTGAGGGCGTGACGGTGCGCGCGGACGGGTCGGTTGAGCTTTTGGGGAACCGTTATGGGTCGCCGGAGTTGATGGCGTTTGCGGGCAAAAAGGTGATCGTGCGGTTCGACCCGGATCGGCTGGATTTGCCGGTTCGGGTGGATCGGCTCGATGGTGTGCACATTGCGGATGCGCAGCCGATGCTAGCGCGCTTTGATGACCAGGCGGCGGCAGTGGCTCATGCGCGGATGAAGGCGCAGGCGAAGCGCGCGGCGCGCCAGCAGCTGGATGCGATCCGGAGGATGGGCGAGATCGAGGCGCGTTTGCCCGAGGTGTCTCCATCGGCACCGCCGCAGCCCGCGGTGGTGCAGATCGTGCAGGCGGCGCAGCCGGCGTGCGCGGTTTCCAGTGCTGATGCGGAGCGTTATTCGCGCTTGGCAGAGGCGGCGGTTTTGGGACTGTCCCGCGCGGTGGGGCAGTAGGGGCAATCAATGTAGAGGGAGTGGATCCATGGCGGATGTGATCGAGCAGGTAGTGGATAGCGGCGCTGCGGTGCTGGATGAGGTGCGCTCGCTGATCGCGGCGGGGCTTACGCAGGCGCAGGTGGCGCGTGAGGCGGGGGTTTCGGCAACGAGCTTGTCGCAGGTGTTGAAGGGCGCGTATCCGGCTGACCCGTCGCAGCTTTTGGAGAAGCTGGCGGCGTGGCTGGCGGCGCGGCGCGAGCGGGCGGCGGCGAGCTTGCCGCAGGATGTGGGGTTCGTGGAGACGGCAACGGCCAAGCGCATCGAGGCGGCGCTGGCATATGCGCAGATGGCTGCCGATGTGGCGGTGATCTACGGCGCGGCAGGCGTGGGCAAGACGCTGGCGGCGACGCGCTATGCGGCGACGCGGCCTAGCGTGTGGCTGGCGACGATGACGCCGGGGCATGCCGGGGTGACGGCGGCGCTTGAGGAGGTGGCGATGGCCGTCGGGTTGCGGGATGTGCCGCAGTCGCCGGCGCGGATTCACCGCGAGGTGGTGGTGCGCGTGCGCGGCACTGGCGGGGTGATCGTGGTGGATGAGGCGCAGCATCTTGGGGTGGCGGCGCTGGATGCGCTGCGTTCGATCCACGATGCGGCGGGAGTCGGGCTGGCGTTGATCGGCAATGAGTTGGTGTATGGGCGCATGACGGGCGGCAGCCGGGCGGCGTATCTGGATCGGTTGTTTTCCCGGATCGGCAAGCGGCTGCGGATCGCGGCGGCCAGCCGCGAGGATATCGAGGCAGTGGCTGCGGCTTATGGGGCATCTGGCAGCTGGCGCGAGGTGCGCGAGATCGCGGGCCGGGCGGGGTTTGGGGCGCTGAGGGCGCTGGCCAAGACGCTGCGCCTTGCGCGGATGATGGCGCAGGCGTCTGGCGAGACGTTGGCTGAGGCGCATGTGGCGGCGGCGCGGCGCGAGCTGGAAGGGGCGTGAAAGCGGCCTCGACGTTGAGTTATAGAGGGGTTGATGTCGCTGGCGGGCGGCAAAAAAGGAGCGAAAAACATGGCAAGAGCAGCAGTGAAGACGAAGACTGTGACCGAGGAGGCGTTGCCCTCCGGCGTGAAGCTCGTCGACAAGAGCGAGACGCCGCTCGATGAGGGGAGTATTCGGCTCCTGATCGAGGGGTGGGAGATCAAGCGGCAGATGGATGAGCTCAAGGCGCGACTGGATGCGATCAATGGCCGGCTGATCGAGGCGCATGGCACGGGGTGTGCGCTGGTGGTGTCTGGCCTGTGCCGGGCGAGCTTGGTCGAGCGCGAGTCGGTGAGAATCGAGGATGCCGAGCGGCTCAAAGGGGTGCTTGGGTTCCGCTTTACCGATCTGGTGAGAACGGAGGTCATCTACAAGCCGGAGCAGAAGCTCATCGAGATGGCGGTTAATGCCGACGAGCCTCTGGCGCCGTCGATCCGTCAGTGCCTGACGGTGGGCAAGAGCCATTCCGTGACTTGGCGCGCGGAGAAGTGATCCGGCTCGGTGGCCTGCGCGAGCGGGCCACCCGGCAGTATCACTAGGGAAGGAGTTTTCGATGGACGTGGTCGAGCGGATCGAGAGAGGAATGGCAACGATCGATGATGCTGCCATCGTACGGCGTCTGATGGGCGCTCTGGCTGGCATGATGTGCGTCATGCCGTCTGGTACGCGCGAGATGTCCGCCTACCGGATGGCAGAGAAAGTGCTGGCCGAGGCGCTTGAGTATCGCCATGAATCGTCAGAATGAGCGCAAGAAGCTGATCGCGTTGGCGCATCTGGCGGCCAAGCAGCTTGCGTTGGACGAGGATGCGCGTCGGACGGTGCAGCTGGCGGTGACGGGGGCGGCGAGTTGCCGAGACATGGACGAGGCGGCACTGATGCGATTGCTCGCGCATTACAAGCGCAAGGGGGCGGATATTTACGTGCCTGCGGCGCGGGTGGTGGCGGCGAAGGATCGTGCGCCACTGATTGCCAAGATCGCGGCGCAGTGCCATGCGCTCGATGTGCCCTTCCCAGCCTACGCGCTAGGGATCGTCCGGCAGATGCAGGGGGAGGCGCCGGCGGTGATCGACTGGGTGCCGGCGCCTTTGCTGCGCAAGGTGGTGGCGGCGCTTGCCTATCAGCAAAAGCGCGCTGGAGCGCGGACATGCGATTGAGGTGTCCGGTGTGCCATGCCGAGGCGAGCCTGGAGGCGTGGGCGGAGGATGGGGCGGCGCGTGAGATGATGGGGCTGCTTTCCGGGCTCGATGCCGACGTTGGTCGACCGCTGGTGGCGTATTTGGGGTTGTTTCGCTCGCGCTCGAGGGCGCTTTCTTGGGAGCGGGCCTTGCGGCTGGCGCGCGAGGCACTGGCAGTGCATGACGATGGCGCGGTGCTGACGGCGGCGCTTGCCGAAACCGTGGAGGCGATGCGCGCGAAGCGCGAGGCCGGGGATATCAGGCCGCTCGAGAATCACAATTATCTGCGGCGTGTGGCCGAGAGCGTGGCGGCGCGCATTGGAACTGCAAGCGCGACGCGGTCAGCGGCTCCACGCATCGTCGGTCGGCTGTCGGCCACGGAGGAGGCAATTCTGGCCATCCGGTCGGTTGGGCAGAAATATCCAGCCAGGCCAGACGATCATCACCCAAATCAGATTGGGTTACATGATGACGAATAACGCAATCGTTCCTTCGTGGATGCTGGAGATCGTCAAGGCGCGCATGGAGCGCCTGGTGATTCTTGGCCTGGAAGGCCGCCCTCTTGGTCGGTCGATGGGGGCGGTGGTGCAGTTGTGGGCGGAAATCATCGCGGCACGTTTGCCGATGGCCGATGAGCGGCTCGATGCGCCACGCATTCATGCGGCATTCGATGTACTGGAAACGACCTGCGATCGATGGCCGGCGCCGAAGCTCTTGCTCGATGCGTTGCCTGCGCGGCAGCCGCAGCAGGCGCTTCCGCCTCCTGCGCCGACGGAAGAAGAGCGCGCGCGGGTGCGTGAGATGCTGGCCAAGGCGCGGGAAGCGCTCACCAGAGGCATGCAATGAAGTGCCCGGCGTGTGGCTCACGCGATGTGTATGTAACTTGCACGCAGCGGGTAGAGGGATTGGTTCGTCGATGGCGGGCATGCCGTGCCTGCGGGGCGCGGTTTCGAACGTGGGAAGAGCATGATGGAAGAGATGTATGGCGCGCTGAAAGAGCGTCTGATCGCGGTACTGGTGAAGGACAGTCAGGCGTGGGAGCGGCTGGCACGACGGCTGCAGATGGTAATCACGCGGACATGGACGCAGGGCTATCGTGAGGCGGCGGCGCGCGCTTTGCGGTTGTTGGAGGCGACGCCTGCTGAAACCTTCGATGAGTCGCGCGACGGAGCGAGAATCCTTTCCGAGTTCGAGGCCGAGGTTGGCCCTGCCGCGTTGCCGCGATTGCTGGATGGCCCGGTTGTGACGCTCTCCGAGGCGATCTGGCGCGTTGGCGGGCAAGAGGCGGCGCGAGCCGCCGGGATCGATTATCGATTCGATCTGCCCGACCGCGCAGCACTCGAGTTGGCGCAGCGCGGGGATTTGTACTGGATCGGGCGGTCGTGGGACGCGTTCACGCAAAAGCGGCTTTCCGACGCGGTGACGGAATACTTCGAGCGTGGCATGACGTATGCGCAGATGGCCGAGCGGCTGCGCGAGGCGTTTGCAGGAATCGATGAGAAAGGGCGGAGCTATTGGGAGCTCGCCGCGGATGCGATGGCGACCAAGACGCGCGAGATGGGGCGCATTGGGGGCTACGCGCAGGCGGGCATCGAGTATGTGCAAATCCGGGCGCGCATGGATGAGCGAACGACGGCTATTTGCCGCAGCCTGCACGGGCGGGTGATCGCGGTCAGCCGTATGATGGGGCAGCGCGCGGCGTATCTGGATGCGGTGGCGGCCGGGCGGATGGATGCGGCCATGTCGGCTTGGCCGATGCTGCCGGATGGGACGGATTTTTCCGGGACGCCGACGGATCGGTTGCCTGGTAACGTTGGGTTGCCGCCGTATCACTTTCGGTGCCGCACGCGCACGGTGGCGTATCTTGGCCGGGCGGAATGAAGGCTTGAGGCGATTTCAACGAGGATGTGGCGTTCATGATCGGTCGCCCCTCTTGGGCAAGGACGGCAGAGTGCCAGTGATACCGTCCTCTTACTGGTGTAGGCGGCCATCCGCCCGCTGGTAGCGCTGCCAGTGGTCGCGGCAGTCGGCGTCGCACCAGCGCCGGTCTGGTGGCAGAGTGGATTCGCACCACAGGCAGTAACCGGTAGGTTTCGGCCCCTGCGGCAGGGGCATGCGTCGGCGCAAGGATTCTTCCCATTCCATGCGGTCTTGCGCGCGGTCTGCATCATCGGCCATCGAGTTTTTCTCCCCATTCCCTCAGTGCGTCGATGCGGGCACGGCAGGTTTCGTATAGGGCGGCGGCGTCGTTGATCCAGAGGGCGAGGTCGCGCTCGCTGGCGTGGGGTTGGTCACCGGTAGAGGCGGAAGCGCTGGAAGGGGCGCCAGCAGGCTTGCCGGCGGGCGCGGACAGGGCAATGCCGGGGGATTGCTCGAGCAGGCCGAGAGCATCGCTGCCAAGGCAAGGGCGGTCAGAGAGCCCATATAACGCGGTTTTGACACGGTTTTTCTCCTCTTCGAGGCGGGTTTGCAGGCGCGCTGCACGCGAGGCGGCGTCGTCGGCGGCCTTTTGCGCAGCGGCGATGGCTCGTGCCGCGGATTCGGCTTGCTGGCGCTTTTCTTCGGCATAGGCTGCGCGCATGGCTTGTATCTCACCTTGAATCCGCGCGATGTTGGCGGCGTCTGCTCGCCCTTTGAGGAAGACGCCGGTAGTGAATGCGGCCATGAGCGCGACGGCGATGACCATCATGCGTATCTGGGTCATTTGGTTTCTCCGATGCAGAGGCGATATTCGGCCTCGCGTCGCTTTTTGAGTCCGGGCAGGACGCGGCCGCCGGCTTTGTCCCATTTGAGGAGTTCACGGCAGGCGCCTTCGTAGTCGGGCGGTTGCTGTTTCAGTTTTTTGACGAGCGTGGAACGGCAGGCGGAGGATGCGCCGACGTTGTAGGCCCACGAGACATAGGCGTCCCACTCGTGTTTGTAAAGCGGCACGTTGCCGATACAGGCGGCGAGCTCGCGGGCAATACGGTCTGCATCATTGGCTAGCATAACCACGGCTCGCTCGGGGGTGACGGTATCGCCAGCCGTGACCGGCTGGCCGGATGGGTGGCGGGTTGATCCAAACCCTACGGTTTGCACGCCGACACCGTCGTCGTAGGCTTTTCCGCGGTAGCCTTCGAACCCAGCGATGAGGCCAACGGCGATGGCGGATGCGCCGATGCTGGTGATGAGGGTGCGTTTCATCCGCGCTTGACCTCCAGCCCTTGCCGTTGGAGTTCGAGCGCGATGGCATCGGCCACGTCGCGGCCGAAGCGATCGATGATGGCGGGGGCGGGGCCAACCCGGGCGAATTCTTCCACTGCTTCAGCGAGGAAGGGCTGCGGTTTTTGCCCGCGCACGGATTTGACCGGATGCGCCGCGTCTTTCCAATAAAGCGCCTTCTTGCGTCTGGGCGTGATTTTTCGCTGTAGCGGCCCATAGATGCCGGTGCCGTCGTGAACGAAACGGGCGTAGAAGAGATTGCTGCCGACCACGGCTTCGGTGTCGGAGAGCACTTGGGATGTGATGCTCTTTTGCAGTTGCCCGGTGCGGTAGGGGATTCTGCCTTGGCGGGTGGCGATCTCTTCGATCTGGGCGGCGAGCTGGCCGATGAGCTGTCGGGTGTCTATGGGTTTTACCATAGCTCGACCTCCGTGGTGCGGCTGATGGGGGTTGCTCCGTCGAGCGCGAGGGCCAGCGCCCAGAAGGCATCGCCGTGGCCCGAGGCATCGCGCGGGGCGTCGTATTTGATGCTGTTGCCGGACGGCAGGCGTCTTACGGCATGGAGGCTAGCCATGAGGGCTGAGTCGCGCGGGATGGCCAGCCGTTTTTGTTCGGCCAATCGCATCAGCCCCAGCGCCAGGCGTTCTTTCATGGGCGCGGTGAAGGCGCGCGGTTGTACGACCCCGGGATGGGCGCGGGCCAGTTCTTCGGCGAGCTGCCAACCCAGCCCTGAGCGGTCGATGTCGACGCGTTCCGGCTGCCAGCGGGCGATGGCCTCTTCGATGTGGCGTCGCTGGGTGGCAAAGTCGGCCTGATGGAGGCTGTGCCAGGCGAGCACGCGATAGTGGCCGGTGCCGACGTCGGCGATAGGGTCGAAGGATTCGCCCACGATGACGATGACGGTGCGGTCGGCGACGCGCCCGAGGTCGATGCCGATGCGGATGCGGCCAAAGCGCGGCGCAGCGCCACGCTTGTTGCCTGCGGGCGAGGGCATGTCTTGCGCGAGTTCGTCGAGCAGGCCCCATGGCAGGATCGCACCTTCTTCCTCGGCCCATTGGCACTCGTAGAACATGGCCCATGAGGCGGCATCGAACAGGAGTCGCAGTTCGTCCAGTCCTCCTGGTAGCGGCATGCCTTGGGCGATGGCGTCGTGGATGGTGATGGTGGTGCGGGAGAAGTAGGAATACTTGCCTTGATGATTGGTGGCGATCTTCCAGAAGAGGTTTCCGGGCACCCATGGGGTGGAGCAGACGGTGACGCGTCCGCCAACGCGTGTGATGGCGGGCACGATGGCGCCCCATAGTTGATCCGGGCGTGGTGCCCAGGCGAATTCATCGAACCAGACGTCGCCCGTGTAGCCCTGCGCGGTGCGCCAGTTGGTGGACAAGGCGGTGGCAGTAGACCCCGCGATGCGCACCTGACGGTCGGTGTCGTGTTCGATGTCGAGTCCCAGCCGTTCGGCATGGTCGCGAAGGTGCTGCATGACGAGCGCTGCTTGGTCTTCGGAGGCCGAGACGATGACCTGATCGCGCCCGGCGGCGAGCCCCATCGCGGCAGATAGGCCGATGAGGTAGGTAAAGCCGATCTGGCGCGCCTTGAGCACGCAGCGAAATCGCGCGTCGTCGGCGAGGAATGCGCGCTGGTAGGGTAAAAGCCCATAGTCGTCTGATAGCGCTCGAGCGAGCAGATCGGCATGGTGGGCTGTGGCCACGCGCGGGATGTCGCGGGGCTTTGGCTGGGATTTGAGCAGGCCATCGCGCGCCTTTTGCAGCATGCGCAGGCGCATGGCGAGCCTGTGCGATTCCTTTCCACCTTTGCTCTGGCGCAAAAGCGCTACGGTGCGGGCGATTTCTTCGTCGAGATGGCTTGGCATCTGGCGCAGCTGGGCGAGTTCTTCGCGCCAGCCGTAGTCGCGCGCCCAAGCGCGGAGGGTGTTCTCGTGCACGCCGACGGCTTTGGCAATCAGCGCGATGGGCTCGCCCGTCATGTATCGGCGGCGGGCCTCATGACGGATGTCGTCGTTGTAGCGCGGACGTTTCCCCGTCAGGCCAGGGCCGATGTTGCGCGCGGCGATGCGCTGGATGGTGCCGTAGGCATGGCCGGTTTCGGCGGCGACTTCCCTGAGCGTTTTCCCTTGGCGAATTCGCTGCACGATGTCGGCGATGGTTGCTTGGTCAAGCTTCATTCGTCGCCCCATCAGCCGCCCATGGCGGCGAGCAGCGCGGCGGCGAGTTCGCCATCGATCTCGGCGGACTTCTGCGTGACGACCGGAAGGTCGATCCAGGCTCGCGCTTCGTCAGGCGTCATGACGCCGGCGGCGATAAGCGGCGGCAGCGCAGCGATGTCCTGCCCTGGCGGGGTGAGGTCGATCACGGCCAGGTCGATGTCGAGTCCCGTTTCGCGGCGTAGAAATCCCGCGAGCAGGCGTCGGCGCGGGGCGAGAGTGAAGGTCTCGAACATGTGCATCTGTTGCGCCACTTCGGATAGCCCGCCAAGCGCGCCCGGCGTGGCGATCCCCAAGAGGCGCGGCGGAACGCCGTGGGCGGCAGGGAGTACTTCGCGCGCCGTCTTGTAGAGCTCGATGAATTTGCCGTCGTTGGGTTGGGCAACGGGCGTAATCTCGAGCGTCTGGCCCTCGGAGAGCGCGATGAACAGGGTTTTGCGGGCGTTGGAAAGCCCTTTGAATTCGCTTTGGAAGAATCCCCTGATGGCTTCTTTCTGCGTGTCAGTGAGGCTACCGCCGGAGACCTTGATAAGGTGATCTGGCACGGCGTTGTGCTCGAAGAATCGCGTGTTGTAGCGGGTGATGGCATCGAGCAGCTCGATGACGCCGGATGCGGCGATCCATGACGGTTGCCCATACCATCCCGGGGCGACGGTGGGGAGTTTGAGCCAGGCGACTTCATCGGGCGCGTAGTCGGTGACGACTTCTTTTTGACCGTTCCAGACGCGCTGGCGAAACCCGTCGCGCTCTTTTAGCGCCATGCTCCAGGCGGGCAGGCGGCGCAGCGCGGCGAGCCGGCCACGGCCGTCCTTGACGCGTTCGAGGAAGAGGTTGCCGTAGGTTTCCAGATCCAGTGCGCACTCGATGAGTGCGGCAGCGCCGCCGAGGAGCTCGAGCGCGCGGTCAGCGGCCGGACCGATGAGTCCCCCGCTGGCGATGCCTTCGGCCTTGAGCTGCAGGGCGCGCGCATGGGTGGCGTCGGCTGCGCACCAGGCAGCGATGCGGGCTGGAGCCACCGGCCACGGCCGTTCTCCGGGTTGCGCAGCGGCAGCGATGGCGTCTAGCGCGGTTGACTTGATGAGGTCGATGTGCATGCGTCAAGTATCCATCGCGCGTCCGGCCTTGCTGCCAGCCGATCACCATATATGGTGAAGACATGCGCACGGACGACGGCGAATGCGCGACACTGATCGCATGGCAAAGCTCACTGATCTCACCGTGGAGTGGATTTCACTGGTCAAGCGCCCGGCCAACGGGCGCGGGGTGATCCTCAAGGCGCTCGATTCGCGCGGCGGAGGCGTTCGGCTACTCAAGGCCGACTCGCAACTGCACCGCGTCTATGGGATCGTGTATGCGCCTGATGACGTGGATGCGCATGGCGACTATGCCGATGCGGAGACGATCCGCAAGGCGGCCGATGCGTTCATGCGCGAGGCACGCGCGCGGGCGGTGGACGTGGAGCACGGATTCGAGCCTGTGCCCGCTTTCGTGGCCGAGAGCTGGATCGTGCGAAGCGGCGATCCGATCTTTGCCGACGAGAAGCCAGGGGCTTGGGCGGTGGGCATCCAGGTAGAGGATGAGGCGCTATGGCAGGAGATCGCGTCCGGAGCGGTGGAAGGTCTGAGTCTCGCGGGCACAGCGCGCATCGCCAGCAGCAAGCGTTTTTTCCATCGGTTTTTCCAGAAGGAGCGGGATATGACGCATGACGAGGTGCGCGCCATCGTGCGCGAGGTATTGGATGAGACGGTAAAGGCGGCGCAAGCCGAAGATGACCGTGAAGCAATGGCTGAGCTCAAGAAGGCGGTGACCGAGAAGGAATCCGAGATCGAGACGCTCAAGAAATCTCTGGCCGAGAAGGACAAGACGCTCTCCGAGCTGGATGCGCGACTTTCACGGCTCGAGGCGCAGGGCAAGGGTGCTGGCGGCGGCGAGCCTGCGCCGGATGTTGGCGCGCACTTTATCTGAAGGAGATGGCAGCATGCATGAACTCGTAAAACTCGCCAAGGGGGTGATCCAGCCTGGCGATTTGACCCCTGGAGGCACGCTGCGCCCGGAAGCCTCCGAGCGACTGATTTCGTTGGTGTTCGATGATCCGTTCTTGACCAAGATCACCACGCGGCGCATGGGCAAACTCTCCGCCGACGTAATGGCGTTCGATGTCGCCAGCCGCCAGCTGGTGCGCGTGCCGGAGGGTACGGAGCCGAGCGCAGCGCAAATCGCCAACGGTTCCGGCGTGGGCTGCACGCTGCGGGCGCTGCCGGTGCAGCTCTTCCCGACGCTGTCGCTTTCCTTCCTGCGCGACAATGCCAACAACCCGCAGCTGGTGTCGGATGTGGAGGCGAGCTTTGCGCGCAAGTTTGCGCTGGAGTATCTCGACCTCGGATTCAACGGTACCAATGACGATAATTCGGCGGGGTTTCTCACGCTCAATAAGGGCTGGGTGCAGATCGCCAGCGAGGCTACCAGCGACACAGTGAAGGTGAACATCGACCCGGGCGCGAACGGCTGGCGGGCGAGTCTCAAGCAGCTGCTCGATGCCCTGCCGGCTCAGTATCGCGCGCAGGCGGCATTCATCATGAATACCGGCGATGCCGATACCTACGCCATGGAATTGGGCACGCACGTGACCGGTTCGGCGCTGGTGGCGGAAAGCCCGCTGCGCCGTTTCCTCGGCGTGCCGATCATCGACAACCCGTATATGCCTGCTGGCAAGGTGCTGCTGACGCCGCCCACCAACCTGGTGTTCGGCTTGCATACGGAAATGGTGCAGACGCGGCGGTTCAACGAGCGCGCCCGTGCGGTGGAGTGGACCTTCGATACCGCCTGCGACTACGAGATCGTGGTCAAGCAGGCGTGTGTGTATGGTTATTGAGAAACGACATGACCCCGCAGCGCGTGCGCGAGCTCACTGGTTGGCCGCCCGAGGTGCCGGAGGAGATGATCCTCTCGCATCTGGGGCTGGCGCAGCGCCAGTTCGCGCAACGATTGCCTGGTGTGGCGCCGTCGAGCCAGGACGCGCAGGACGCCATCTCATGGCTCGCGGCAGCAAGCCTCGCTCCGCTCTTGCACGCCTTCGCCCTCTCCGGCGCGGCCAAGGTAGGGCGTCTGGAGGGGGCGGTGGAGTGGCGGTTTCTCACGCCTGTCGAGGCGCAGGCCTTTGCCCGCCACTGCCAGGACGAGGCTGAAAAGTGCATCTCGCGTCTTGCAGGAATGCAGGCCGCCTGGGCTATTTTTCTTGCGAGCGTGTAGGGTGGCATGGGCGAATGGGCGATAGACGTTTTTAAACGGGTTTTAAACGCATTAAACGGGGGTTTTTGTGGGCGTCGATGATCACGATAGCCGTCTGGCGCGCATCGAGGCGGTGCTCGATGCGACGCGCGCCGACATCTCGGCGATGCGCGAGGCGATTTTGCGGCTGGTGCGCATCGAGGAGCAGCAGGCCGTGATGCGCGAATCCGTGCAGCAGGTGCATGCGCGGTTGGATGCGATGGAAGCGCGGATGGACAAGGCGGAAGAGCGCATGGTATCGCTCGAGCAGGCGCGCGCGGTGGGCGCGTGGGTGGCAAGCCTGGCCGCTGCGGCGCTGGCGACGCTTTCCTCGATGGCGATCACACGGGTCTTCGGGGGGTAATGATGCGCCGTGCGCTGGCCGAAGCCATTGCCCTACGCCTTGAACCGCATGCGCATCTGCTGCGCGATGCATGGGGCGGGAAGCATGTTCCCGTGCTGCTCACGCAGGTCGAATCGCTTGACGACTGCTATCGCATCGAGGCCGACGCGCTGCTGACTTTGCCCGACGCCGATGCGATCGATATTGATGCGCTGTGCGATGCGCTACTTCCTCCCGTGGTCATCGCCAGGGGGAATGGCGGACGGCTGATGTTCCGGTTTGTGCGGCTAATGCAAACGATGGACGAGGCAAGCGTCATCGTGCGTGCGCGTTATGCCGCCGAGGCGCCATCGACCGCGTTGCTGGGCGCCGGCGCTGCTGGCGCGGTAATCCTGTTCTCTTCATGGGCCCCATGGATCGGCGCGGCGCACGAGCCGATGTACCGACCCCTTGCGGCCGATGTGCCCGATCCGGGCGAGACGCTGGACGGGATGCTGCCATGATCGACCGCGACGCACTGACGCTGGACGCCGCCGACTGGGGCCGCGGCAGTGCCGTGCGCGTGGGCGTGGTCACGGATTTTGACGCTGGCCGCTGCCGCGTGCGCGTGCGGCTGGCCGGTCAGGATGACCAGGCCGTGCGCACCGGATGGCTGCCGTGGGCGACCTGGGCGGCTGGCCATTTGCGCGTGTGGAGCCCGCCGGCCATCGGCGAGCAGTGCCTGGTGCTGGCCCCCAGCGGCGACCTGGCGCAGGCGCTGGCGGTGCCGGCCGTGTTCCAGCAGGCCGGGGCCTTCCCGGCGCCCAGCAGCAACCCGCAGCACACGCTGTTGCAGTGGGATGACGGCGGCTTCATCCGCTATGAGCGCGATACACACCGCATGGTGCTGCATGCGCCGTGCGTGGTGCGCGTGGATGGCGACCTGCTGGTCAGCGGTGACGTGTTTGCGGGCGGTGTGAGCCTGCGCAAGCACAAGCACACCGGCGTTCGGGCTGGCAACGACACCAGCGCAGGGCCTACTGGCGGGGAGTCACCGGCATGTCAGTGATCGATCTCGTCAGCCTGCCCCCGCCGGGGGTGGTCGAGGCCCTCGACTTCGAGGCGGTGCTGGCCGACCTGAAGGCCGACCTTCAGGCGCGCGCGCCAGAGCTGGCCCCAGTGCTGGCGCTGGAGAGCGAGCCGCTGGTCAAGCTGCTTGAGGTGGCCGCATGGCGCGAGATGGTGCTGCGTGCGCGCATCAACGATGCGGCGCGCGCGGTGATGCTGCCGTGGGCCGCAGGCGCCGATCTGGACAATCTGGCCGCACGCTATGACCTCGTGCGGCTGCCCGGCGAGGACGACGAGCGGCTGCGCGCGCGGGTGCTCATTGGTTATCACGCACTGAGCGCGGCGGGCAGTGCGGCGAGCTGGCGACTGCGCGCCATGTCGGTGTCGGCCGACATCCGGCAGGTCGATGTGTGGGCCGACCGGCCAGGGCGCGTCAAGGTGTGCCTGCTCGCGCGTGTGGCGCAGCCGTTGTACGCCGTGAGCGCCGATGATGAGGCCATAGGGGTGGCTTTGTTTGGCCGTCACCCGCAGCACGATGGCGCGCAACCGATGCGCTGGCGAGTGGCGCAGGCATCCGATGCCATCGTTGCGCAGGTTGCGCAGGCGCTGTTGGCCGAGGATGTGCGGCCGCTGTCGGTGGAGGTGGATGTGACCGTGGCACGGGTGCTGCCGGTGGCGGTGCGCGCCACCCTCATCCACCCACCAGGGCCGGATGGCGCGACGCTCGCCCAGGCTGCCCGTGTACGGGTGATGGCGCTCGCGGCGCAAGCGGCGTTTCGGGTGGATCTGACGCGCGCGCAGCTCATCGCCGCGCTGATGGGTGACGGCGTGCGCGATGTGCTCCTGCACGCGCCGGCGCAGGACGTGCCGGCGGGCCTGGGCGAAATCCCCGCGATCACCGACATCATCATCGAGACGGAGGCCCGCCGTGACTGAGCGCGCCGACCTGCTGCCTGCCAACGCCACGCCCGTCGAGCGCGCCATCAGCCGCGCCATCGGGCCGTGGACTCCGGGCGCCGAGATCATCCCTGCGCTTGGCGATCCGCGCCGCATTCCGGCGGCGCTGCTGCCACACCTGGGCGCCGGCGAGGACTTGCCGCCCGTCTGGCCGGATGACGAGGCATCCCGCCGTGCGCTGATTGCCGCGAGCCCGCGGCTGCACGCGCTCATCGGCACGCCTGCCGGGCTGCGCGCGCTGGCCCGTATGGCCGGAGCGCGCATCGCACGGCTGGAGATGCCCCCGGCCAAGACGTTTTTGGGGTTCTGGGACGAGGCGAGCCGCCAGCAATGGTTGGCCGCCCACCCCGAGATGCGCATCCGCACGCAGCGCCAGCGCAGCCAGTCTGAGGGCCTGATGTTGGGCCGCGCCTTCATCGCCCACCGCGGCGAGCCGCCCTGCCGCACGGCCGCCATGGCGCGCAGCGCGATCCGCGCCGAAATCGTCTGGCCGGACGGCCGCAGCGAGCCGCTCACCAGCCACGGCTGGACGACGCTGGACACCGAGTCGAGCGGCACGGTCGATCTGGCGGGCCGTGCTCAGGCCGTGGGCATCGTCTGCGGGATGCCGCTTGCCGGGCAGATCAGCCGGGCGGATGCATCGGCGCGCTACTGGCGCATCGCCCGTGTGCAGTACCGAGACCGACTCAACATCCTCACGCTGCGGCAGACGAGCCCGTCGCTCACGCCGCTCACGCCCGACGTGCAGACCGTGGCCGAGCGCGCCCGGCGACCGGGCGTGCTCGCATTCGGTGCGACGCTTGGCGGCGCGCATACCGTACGGTCGGATACCGATGCGCGGCTGTACGCGCGCGTGCGGCTGCACGACCCTGCCGTGGCGGCGCAACCAAAGCACGGCCCCACGTATCTTGGGTTTACGCGCCTGACCAGCCCGCCCTTCGTGGCGGTGGCGCATGTGGCGATGCCGCCGCGCCGCGTGCCGTTTGCCATGGCCTCCACCGCCATGCGCGCCGCGCTTTCATCGGGAGACGCCCGGGCGCGCATCGCCCCGGTGCTCGATGCGATGGACTGGGCGCGCGCCGTACATGACCAGATTCTGGTGCGCACGCGGCTGCATGCCCGCGCGCGTGCCTCGCGCATCCACAAGGCCGGCAGCGTGCTGGCCGGACAGACGATCACCCGGAGCTGATACATGGAAAAACAAGTCCTCTACCGCGACCGCCAGGAGCTGCAGGCCGCCGACCTCAACAACACCCAATCCTGGGCGGATGAGGCACAGCGCCACCTGGTGTCGGACGCGATCACGCCCGAGCGGCAGTTCGTCGGCCTCACGGTCACCGCGCGCAGCGCCACCGAGATCGAGGTCGCGCCCGGCCGCCTGTACGACGGCCCGTCGGGCAAGGTCTACGCCATCGAGAGCGCGCAGGTGCATTCGGTGTTCGCCATGCTGCCGCTGCAGGATCAGAAGTGGTTGGCGGTCTCGGCGTTCGGGCAGGAGGAAGATACCGACATCCAGCCGCGGGATTTCCTGATCGATCTGCAGACGCGCGAGGTGGAGCCCGAGGCGGTGGCCATGCAGCGCCGCCGCGTGGCGGTGGTGCACATCGCCCAGGGACTGGAAAGCCCAACGCCAGAGCGTCCCGAGCCCCCTACCGGCTACACGCTGCTCGCGCACGTTCGCCTGAGCGCGACTGGCGTTCAGGAGGTGGTGCTGGCCACCAGCCGCAAACTACCAAACCTGTTCGCGGTTGATCAGCGCCTGCGCGCCGCCGAGGGGTGGATCACCAGCGCCGAGCCGCGCATCGCGCACATCATGAGCGACATCGCCGGGCTGGCATCGGACCTCTCTACCCGCGCGAGCCTGGAGCACGTCGCCCAGCTCGGCATCGATATGGCCAAGCTCAAGGAGCGCATGGAAATCCCCGACGACTATGTGTTCTATGGCGCAGACCACTATCTGGATGCGCGCGAGAGTGATACGGCACACCCGGCCTATAGCGCCGAGGCGTTCGAGGGCATTCGCCCGCCAGTGGTGGCCAGCCAGACGGGCGCACTGGCGCTGCTCAATCCCATGGACCCGGAGTCCCGCGTCTCTGCTGCAGGGCTGCTACTGCCGGCATTCGATGAAATCACCCGCCTGCGCATGGAGACCCGCGCGGGCGAGATCACGATCAATCAATATCAGTACCAAACCTTCACCATCGTGCAGCGCACCATCAGCCGCGAGCGCGTGCGCTATGGCGAGACGCTGACCTACTGCACCAACAGCAACTTCTGGCGATCTGGCGTGTACGACCCCGTCACCGGAATTCTGCGCCGTGGCAACGAGACGTGGCAGGTGGTGCCGGAAGACCGCGCCGCCGCACTCGGGCACGCCTTCGTGCGCGTGACCCGCGTGTGGATCGACCGATGGGAAGAGCCGTACTGGGATGTGGTGACCGACACGCACACCGTGCAGGGCTCGGTGCTGGCGCAGACGGTACTGATGGCGCAAACCGGATGGCTCACCAGTCTCGAGGTATTCGTGACCAGCGCCGATCCCTCTGGCGGGCTGACGGTGCTGGTGACCGAGGCCGCGCTGGGGCAACCCGACGTCACCAAGGTGCTGGCGCGCGCCACGCTCGCGCCCGGCGCCGTCACGGCCGGGTGGCTCAAGATCTTGCTGCCGGACCCGCTGCTGGTCGAGGCGGGCAAACGATACGCCATCGTGCTGGCCAGCGGCGCGGCCCACCGGGTAGGATTTACCAACGGCACCGAATACACCCAAGGGCTGCTCATGTACGCCCAGGACGGCGCATATTTCACGGCGGCCGCCGAGCGTGACCTGATGCTGCGGTTGAATTTTGCGCGGTTTTCCAGCCCGCGCGCCGTGGTACAGATGCAGCCGTTGCAGCTGGCCGGTGGCATTCAGGAGCTGGACATGCTCTACGACTCGGCGGTCCCCGCCGGGTGCAGCCTGGTATGGGAATACCAGACCGGAGGCCTGTGGCGTCCGGTTACCGTGAATAACCCGCCGCAGTTTGGCGGGGCCGCGCTGGTGCCGCTGCGCGCGGTGTTCATCGGCACCAGCGACCTGATGCCGGCCATTCGCCCGGGGACGGCCCAGGTGACCGTGCGCCGGCGAGGCACGGCGTTCACGCACGTGAGCACGCCGCGCACGCTGGCCACGGCCTCCAGCAACATCCGCGTTCGCCTGCTGCTGGAGGATTTCGACCCGTCGGCAAATCACACGGTCTCGTGTCAGCTTATCATCGGCGCCAACACCATCAACCCGTCCAACACGCGCGACGAGATCGTCGATGGCCGCAGCCGCTGGCGCGAGTTCCGGTTCAGTCCGGGCACGCCCGCCACGTCCTACCGCATCCGCATCGACGGCACGGGGGTGACGGGGCAGTACCCGTGGCACGTGGCCGAGCGCTACGATCTGGCCCTGTGAGGTAAACGACCATGCCGACCAGGTTCGAGGCGTACCGCATGCGCGACGGCGTTACGCCGCTCGCCGAGGACTATTTCAACCCGATACTGTCCGACATCGACGCGCGCATCGCGGCGCTGGAAGATCGGCGCGCCGATCTGGAGAGCGCTATCGCCTCGCTGCAGGGGTTTGGGCTCGAGCGTATCGACGCCGTGATGCAATCGCCGCTCGCGCAGCTCAACGCGGCGATTGCCGATGCGCTGGCCCTGCGCGATGCGCTGCAAGCTGCCGTTGGCAACGTGTTCGATCTCGCCACCAAAACGCAACTTCAAGCCGCAGAGCAGCGCGCATCAGACCAAACAGAGGCAATCGCCGCGCTGTCTGCAGCCGTCATCGCCATGCAGCGCTTGCTGCTGGGTACCCACTACCTGTAACGGAGCCTCAGATGAGTATTGAAACCGCCATCGCCGACCTGGTCACGGAGACCCACGCGCTAACGAACGAGGTCAGCGGAAAGATGGCGCAGATCGAACAGAGTGTCAACCAAACGATCAGTGCGCTGGAACCGGTCAGGCTATACCGCAAGATCACGAGAGCCGATCCGTCATCCCCGTGCCTGCTCAAAACAAGCGCCACCACATTGGCGATCGCAGCCGGCACGACCGTGCAGCTGCCAGGTGGCCCGGTAACGTTCGCGGCGCAAACTCCCGTCGCCATTCAAACCCTGATTCCCGGAGAGGATTACTGCGTGTGGGTGATGCCTGACGGAACCGCGGTCGCCACACCCGACCCCGCGCCATCTCCCGCGTCCCCGCCGGCGTCGGGCGCAATCAAGATCGGCGGATTCCACTATGGTCTGGTGCTACCGGGAACCACCGTCGCCGCCGGCACATTTGCCACCAGCGGACCCGGCATGATATGGACGCAGAACGACGTGGACGCCATTGCAGGCATCAATGCATATTCGATCTGGGATTTGACGTGGCGTCCGCTGTGCGACCCGCGCGGCATGGCGTGCGTCAAGGACGCGAAAGGAAGGCCGCTGTTCTGGTTCGACCTCTACTTCTGCTCGACAAACCATATCCTCAACGGCACCAGCCGATACAACACCAACGTCGCCAGCGGCACGGTGTTGCCGCTCATCCCGCTGATGTTTGGCGGCAACGGATCGACCTCCTACAGCGCGCTGTCGTGGTACGAGGCCGCCGAGATTGCATTCAGCCATCGCAAACGCCTGATGAGCTACCAGGAATTCGCGGCGGCGGCCTTCGGGGTGACCGAAAACCAATCCCTTGGTGGAGCCTCGTCGACCATCCCCGCCACGGCGCGACAACCGGGCTACACCTCGCGGTGGGGCGGCGAACAGATGACCGGCCACCACTGGACATGGGGGAGCGTTGCGCACGGTAGCGGCGGATCTGGCTGGGTGAGCGGACCAAACCGCGGCCAGTCATATGGCACACCATACGGAGCTCTTTTCGGCGGCGTCCGCAACGACGCGGCCTCGTCCGGGTCCCGCTGTTCCTACTGGTACTACGCGGCGTGGAACTCGGACTGGCCCATTGGCCTGCGCGCCGCCTGTGACCACCTGAACCTGTAGCGGGAGCGGAAGCGACCGCGACCGCAAAAACAAGGCGCAAGGGATTGAATGAATATGACTGTCATCGCTGATCATGCCCCAGGGCCCGTACTGGCCATCGTCGAGCGGTACGAGGGCGCGGTCAATTATCTGTACCCGCTGTTGCTCAACATGAGCCACAAGCACCGGGTACTGCGTGATGCGATGCTCACGGCCTTGTTTGAGCAGTACAGGCTTTTTTACGATGCAGCGAAGAGCAGTCAGGTGTCGCGCGCGTATGTCGCCGACGCCGGCCTTGCGCACATCAAAGGACTTTTGCGATTTATGGCGGACCCGGCTCGCAAGCTGGTGTCCCGTCGCCAGTACGAGGTGGCGTCCGTCCATCTCGCCGAGACTGGAGCCATGCTGGGAGGATGGATTCGCCATGCGCAAAAGCGGTAGGGGTGTGATTAAACTTTTCGGCGGCGACCGCAACAACGCGGCCTCGTCCGGGTCCCGCTGTTCCAACTGGAACAACGCGGCGTGGAACTCGAACTGGAACATTGGCCTGCGCGCCGCCTGTGACGATCAGCAACACCCACGCCGCGGCTGCCACGGCGTCCGCGGCGGACCTTCACATGATGGTCAGCACACTCCTGCCGGCTTCGGCAAACACACTACGAGGTCCGGAGAACGGCGAGTAGGTCACCGACCGAAAGCCGCGCCGGCTATTCCCATGGGAAAAAGACACAAAAACGTTTTTGATGCAGTGGTCAGTCGCGACAATTTGTGGCGCGCGTACCGCAAGGCTGCGCAGGGCAAGCGCGACACCGTTGGCTATCTGCGATTCCGCCAAAACGAGGCGGCCAACATAGCTCGACTCGAAGAAATGCTGCAGGCGGGCAGCTACGTGCCGGGCGAGCCTCGCCGATTCATGATTCACGAGCCAAAACCGCGCCAGATCAGCGCGATGCCGTTCGTGGATCGCGTCGTCCAGCACGCGCTGTGCAACGTCATCGAGCCAATTTTCGATCGCGTGTTCCTGCCGCAAAGCTACGCCTGCCGCCGTGGCAAGGGGACGCATCTGGCAGCCATTGCCGTGCAGGCCATGCTGCGCAAGACCCCCAACGCATGGGTGCTCAAAACCGATTTTTCCAGGTACTTCGCCAGCATCGACCGGTCTGTTTTGCATCAGGAGATTCGCCGAAAGATCGCCTGCCGGCGCACGCTCGACCTGATAGAGACATTCATCCCGGCCGACGGCAAGGGGGTTCCTATCGGCAACCTGACCAGCCAGCTTGCCGCGAACATTTACGGCCATATTCTCGACCGATGGCTGGTGCACCGTATTGGTATTACCTCGTTCGCCAGGTACATGGACGACGTGGTGGTCATCGGCCATAGCGCCGAGGCCATGCGCCTGCTGCACGTCCTCATGGGGAGTTTTGCCGCATCCACGATGGGTCTGAGATTCTCGCACTGGTCGGTGCAACCGGCCAGCATGGGTGCAAATTTCTGCGGGTACCGCATTTGGCCGACCCACAAGCTGTTGCGCCGCCGATCCGTAGCAATGGCAAAGCGCAAGATTGCTCGTTACCGAAAGTACGGCGATGCCGAATCGCTCGAAAAATTCCTCGCGTCGTGGCGCGGTCACGCGCGATGGGCCAATACCTACAACCTGCTCAACCGAATGGGAGTAACAGCATGACCCTGTACGCGTACAACCCAGCCACCGCCGAACTGATCCGTACCGACCGCGTGGCAGACTGGATGGGAACCACCAACGTGCCGCCGCCGGATTTCGACCCTGCCACGTCCGGCTGTTTCTGGCGCGGTGATCGGTGGGAAGTGGTGCAGGCTGCACCGCCTGCGCCGAAGGTTCCGGAGGCCGTGACCATGCGGCAAGCGCGGCTTGCCTTGCTGCAGGCCAGTCTGCTCGATCAGATCGACGCGGCCATCGCGTCCCTGGCCGGGGACGAAGGCAAAGCCGCTCGCATCGAGTGGGATTACGCCAACGAAGTGCGCCGGGATTCATCGCTCATCGCGATGTTTTCGGCCAAGATCGGCTTGTCCGACGAGCAGATGGACAAACTGTTCATTACGGCGGCTGGTCTGTAACGGTCGCATCATCCAAGGAGAATGACATGCCCACAAACTTTCACCACGGCGTCGAGGTCGTCGAGATCGACGACGGCATCCGCCCCATTCAGACCGCTCGCTCGAGCGTCATCGGGTTGATCGGCACCGCGCCAGACGCTACCGCCAGCGCATTCCCGCTCAACGTGCCCGTGCTCCTGATCACGCCGCGTAGCGCGGCCGGGCTGGGCACCGCTGGCACGCTGCCGTCTGCAGTGCGATCGATCCACGCGCAGGGGTACGCGCCACTCATCGTCCTCATCCGCGTCGATGATGTGGCCGATGACCCCAATACCACGCCAGACGAGCGGCTGGCAGCGATCATTGGGGGGATGGATACCACGACCGGCGAGCGCACGGGCATCGCGGCGCTGGAGACGGCGCGATCTGTGCTGGGGGTGACGCCGCGCATCCTGCTCGCGCCGGGGTTTTCGCAACACAAACTGGTCGCCGATGCGCTCATCGCGCAGGCCGAAAAACTGCGCGCCGCGGCGCTACTCGACGGACCAAACGAAACCACGCCGGACGCCATCGCCTACCGCGCACAGTTCGACAGCTCGCGCGCCTACCTCATCGATCCGTGGGCGGTGTCCGACGGCGCGGTGGTGCCGGCATCGCCCCATGTCGCCGGGCTGATCGCCAAGATCGACAACGAGCGCGGTTTTTGGTGGTCTCCTTCCAACAACCCGCTTCTTGGCATCGAGCGCCCTGCGCGCCCCATCGACTTCGGCCTTGGCCGCGCAGATTCAGAATCAAACCTGCTCAACGAGCACGGCGTGGCCACGCTGATCACCGAGCAGGGCATCCGCCTATGGGGCAACCGCACCTGCTCGAGCGATCCTAAATGGTCGTTCCTCTCGGTTCGTCGCACGGCGGACATGATCCACGAGTCGCTGTTGCAGGCGCACCTGTGGGCAGTGGATCGCGCCATCGGCAAGGCCTACGTGCGCGACGTGCAGGAATCCGTCAACGCCTACCTGCGACACCTGAAGAGCCTAGGGGCCATCCTCGGCGGCCGCTGCTGGCTCGACGAGGAGCTCAACACCCCGGCCAACATCGCAGCGGGCCGGGTGTATTTCGATTTCGACTTCACCCCGCCCGCTCCGGCTGAGCGCGTGACGTTCCGCTCTCACTTGGTGGCCGATTATGCCGCCGAAATCTTCACCGCCTGATAGGAGGCAGACATGGCCATTCAGCACATTCTCTCCAACCTCTCTGCATTCGTGGCCGGCAAAGGGTATCTCGGCCGCGTGGCCGAGTTCAGCCCGCCAAAGCTCGCCCCCGTCGTGCGCGAGTACAAGGCTGGCGGCATGGGCGCCGAGGTGTCCATCCCGATGGGCGCCGTCGAAAAGCTCGAGGCGAGTTTCACTCTCACCGGCTACGACCCGGACCTGCTCGTACAGTTTTCCGTGGTCCCGGGCAATCTGGTGCAACTGCGATTCACCGGGGCCATGGTGGATTACGACGGCACCACGCGCCCGATCGAGATCACGCTGCGCGCGGTGCTGTCGTTCGAGCCGGACGCATGGAAACCGGGCGAAGCCAGTGACCTGAAAGCCTCGGCGATGATCCACTACTACAAATTGGACATCGATGGCCGCACGCTGCACGAGATCGACCCCGTGAACATGGTCGCCGTCATCAACGGTCAGGATCAACTCCAGGCCATGCGTGCGGCGCTGGGGGTGTGATGTGGATACCGTGACCGTAACCGTAACCGTACTGGTCGGCGGATGGTGGCTGCCACGGCGCGCACTCATCACGGGCGAGACGCTCACGCTCGACGCGGACACTGCCCAGGCGCTGGCGCGCCGCGGCATCGTGCGGCTGTCTGATGCCACGCCGCCGGACGCCGACGACAACGCCATCGTCGCATCGAATGCGGGCAAACCATCCCGCAAACGCCCATCGAAGGAGGTTTGAATGATGATCGAAATCACCCTGCGCGAACCCGTGACCCTCAACGGCGCCTCCATTGGCGTGCTGCGCCTGCGCCGTCCCAAGGTGCGCGACCTCGAGGCCATCGACAAAGTGCCCGGCGAGACTGCCAAGACCGTCGCGCTGATCGCCAACCTCGCCGAATGGACGCCGGATCAGGTGCGCGAGCTCGACGCCGCAGATTTCGCTGCCGCGTCCAAAGCGGTGGCCGAAATGCTGGGAAACGACTGATCGCGCCCATGGACGGCCTTGAGCTGCTGGCGCTGGCCTACCACTGGCCGCCGGAGGTGGGCCGCGCGATGGATCTCGACGAGTTCATGGACTGGGTGCGGCGCGCCGAGCGGGCGATCAAGTCGCGCGGCGCAACAGCCTAGGCAAGCAGGAGCGCAACGATGAGCAGTAGAGCCCACCAGCCCAACATCGTGCCGATGGGCGAGATTCCACGCTCCCCCTGCGCCAGGCTGATCAGCATGGGCGGCGCAAACAGCAGCCCCACCAGAGTCCAGCCCGCCCACGCGTGATCGTTGGCATACGAAAGGATTGATTCGAGCATGTCCGCCACCCTGTCGATTGCCGCGATATTAACGCTCAAAGACCAGCTTAGCGCACCGCTGCGCGCGGCGCAAAGCGGGGTGGCGGCGCTGGCGGCGCGCATGAAAGAGGCGCATGGCGCAGCCCAAAAGGTGAGTGTGGCGCTGCGCGGCGTAGCTGACGCCGCGCGCCACGTGGCAACGCTCTCGGCGCAGGCCGCCGCGGCCGGGCAGCTGGCGACCGGGTTTGGCCTCGAAAGCTACGCCCGCAACGCTCTGGATGTGGAACATCGGCTCGCCGCGCTGGGCAACACAGCGAACATGTCCAACGGCGAACTCAATGAGATGTACGATCGGATCAAACAAGCCGCGCGGGCAACCAACCAATTCACGTCCGATCTGCTCGCCGCCAACGAGCAGCTCATCGCCGCCGGCCTCGAGTGGCGCAAGGCGCTGGACATCACACCGATAATCGGCGAGGTTGCCACAGCATCACAGGCCGCAGTTGGAGACCTAGCCAAAACAGGTTACTCGATTCATACCTCCATGCTCGTGCCGCTTGATCAAATGCGTACAGCATTCGAGCGCCTTATTGTGGCAGGCCAGTCTGGGCAATTCGAGCTCAAGGACATGGCGCGCGAATTCGATAAGTTGGGCGTAAGCATGGGGGTGCTAAAGTTTACTGGGCTTGAGAATGTCTCACGCCTTGGGGCGGCGCTGCAGATCGCCCGCCGCGGCGCGGGCGACGCAGCGGAAGCGGCGAACAACCTGCAAAATTTCCTCGTCAAGCTGGCCGCCCCCGAGGTGCAGAAGAACTTCGCCAAGTTTGGCATCGACCTGCCGCGCCTGCTCAAAACCGCGCGCGAGCGCGGGCTCGATCCGTTCCTGGTCACGCTCAAGGCCGTCCAAAAGGCCACCGGCGGGGACGAATTCAAGCTCGGCGAGCTCTTCGGCGACATGCAGGTCCAGAATTTCATCAAGCCGCTGTTGCTCTACACCGACGATTACAAAAAGCTCGTCGCCGAGATTGACAGCGCCAACGGCGTGATCGAGGGAAATTTCACGCGCATGATGGGCACCACGGCCGAGCGCTGGAAACAATTCCGCATCCAGCTCGAAACGACCCCCATGCCGTGGCTCGACGCGCTGATCGACCGGCTCTCGTCGATGGTGCAGTGGATGAACCAGAACGAGGAGCTTGCCGGTCGGCTCGCCACCGGCCTGGTGGCGCTTGGCGCAGCGGCGGCCGTGTTCGGCGCGCTCTCGGTTACGCTCTCCGGGGTGTCGGCGGTGGTGGGTGGCATCGGCACGCTCATCGCCGTGTTGGGAAGGCTGCGGCTGGCCTTCGCTGCCACCACCGCCGCCAAGGTGGCATTTGAAATCGCCAACTCCGGCGCGCCATTGCGGGCGCTGGCATTCCACGCCGGCGCGGCAGCGACGGCCATCGGGGGCACACTCAAAACCGCGCTGCTTGCTGCCGGACGCGCCATCCTCTGGCTTGGGCGCGCGCTACTGATGAACCCCATCGGCCTGGCGATCACTGCCATCGCCGGTGCGGCCTATCTCATTTGGCGCAACTGGGATACGGTCAAGGCGGCTCTGGCCGCCACGTGGCAATGGCTCCAATCCGCCGGCCAGACCGTGGCCGATGCCCTGAAGTGGGCGTTTTTGAACATGACGCCCGTCGGTCAGGTGATTCAGCATTGGGACGAGATCAAGGCGGGCGCCATGGCCGTGGTCGAGTGGATGAGCGCAATCCCATCACAGATCATGCAGATTGGGCGAGATCTGATAGATGGGTTTATCAACGGCATCCGCGAACGCTGGCAAGCGCTCAAAGACGGCATATCAAGCATTGCCAGCGGGATCGCCGACACGGTACGCGGCATGCTGGGCATCAACTCACCAAGCCGCGTGTTTGCAGAGATCGGCGGACACCTCATGGATGGACTATCTCAGGGCATCGAGCGCACTGCAGGGCTGCCGCTGGCCGCCATGCGCAGCGTAGCGACCGGGCTTGCGGTGCCGATCGCTGCTGGCGGCCTGATGTTGGGCGAAAATTCCGCATTCTCCGTTCCGCAGCCTGTGATGACGCAGCCGATCGTGCAGATGCCGCAGCCTGTGATGACGCAGCCGATCGTGCAGATGCCGCAGCCTGCGCAAGCTTCGTCGCCAACCGCTGCACCTGCGGCCATTCAGGTCACGGTCAACCTCAACGGCCCGGCTACCCCAGAGGCTGCCAACGACATCGCCGCCGCCGTGCGCCGCGAGGTCGAGCGCGCGCTGGCCGAATCTGCGCGGCGCGATGCGCTGGCCCGCCGCGCTTCCATGATTGACGGAGGGCTTGCCTGATGGACGTGCTCATGACCCTGGGCGACGGGCAGGCGCAGTTCCGCTTTGCCATCGACACCGCCGCCTACCAAAGCCTGCAACGCCGCACCGAGTGGCGCTGGCCCGCGCAGGATCGCCTGTGGAACGACCCGGCGCGCCAGTTCACCGGCAAGGGCAACGACGAGATCACACTGGAAGGCGTGATCTTGCCAGCCTTTCGCGGTGGCATCGGTCAGATCAAGGCCATGCGAGACCTCTCCGACGCCGCCTTGCGCGACGGCAGCGGTGCGCGTCCGCTGCTGCTTGTCACCGGCTACGGCGACGTGCTGGGCGAGTGGGTCATCACCGGTATCGAGGAAGAGCAGCCCACAATAGGCCCATCTGGCGCGCCGCTGGAGCAGCGATTCCGGCTAACTCTGGCCGCCTATGCGAGGGACGCCGCATGAGCACAACGTACATTACCACGCGCGATGGAGAGCGCCTAGACCTCATCTGCTACCGCTACTACGGCACGCTGGGCAACCGTGTAGTCGAGCGTGTGCTGGATGCCAACCCAGGCCTGGCTGCCCGTGATCCGGCCAGGCTGCCCGCACGTACCGAGATCATCATGCCGCCGCTGCCCGCACGCAGCGCGCCAGGGACAAGGATTTTCTGATGAGGCCGGTGTTCTACCTGTTCGATGCCAACGGTAGTGACCTCACCGGCACGCTCATCGACCGCACCACGCGCATCACCGTCACCGACGCCGAGGGCGTCTCAAGTGACACGCTGGAAGTCGAGCTCGACGACCGTGGCCAGTTCGTGCAGCTGCCAGCCATCGGCGACCGCCTACGGCTCATGATGGGCTACCTGGAGCGCACGCCGATTCCAGTGATCGGTGATTTCGTCGTCGACGAAGTGCGGCTGTCCGGCCCGCCGCTGTCCATCAGTTTTACCGCCAAAGGCGCGGACATGACGCGATCACTCAAGGCCCCGATCATCGACGACGCCGACGACGACACTCTGGCCGATCTGGCACGGCGCATCGCACAGCGCCATGGCTACGAGGTGCAAATCCACCCTGACGCCGAGCGCATCCCGCTGGGGCACATCGACCAGCAGACCGAATCCGACATGGCGCTGCTCACGCGCATCGGCCGCGACCGCGACTGGGTGACCAGGCTGGATGGCAACCGCCTGATCCTGCGACCGCACGCCGGAAATCTCCCTCCGGCGCGTGAGGCATCCGAGTGGCAGCCGGCCATTCACCGCATCGACGCGCGCAGAATTACCCGCTACGACTACACCACCAACGCCCGCAGCCGCTACGGCAAGGTGCGCTCCTGGTACTACGACCATGACACCGGGCGGCGCGTCCCCGTTGAGGTGGATGACGGAGAGCAACTGGACGCCCCCACGCTCGACCTGAGGCACGATGCCCGCGACGAGCAATCGGCGCTCGATCTGGCCACCGCCCGCCTTCGACAGCTGCGCCGAGCATCCGGCAGCCTGACGCTGGAGATGCCAGGCGACACGCGCTTGCTGGCGGGCCATCATGTGCTGGTTACCGGGCTATCCGAACCTGTCGCCGGGCAATGGGTCATCGAGCGCGCCGAGCATACGCTGGACGCCAGCGGCCTCAAAACTCGTATTGAATGCGTGCCGCCGTCGGCAGGCGGGCGCGCCAGCACAGACCTCACTGACAGCATCCTTGAGGAGATCGAATGACCGACGCCACCCTCATCGACATTCTGCCGCGCCGCGCGCCGAATCTCGCCAGTCTCAAGCGCTGGCGCGGTCTGGGACGCAACGGCGCCAGCGCGATCGATGGTATCGACCATCTGCGCCAGTCAATTATCGACATCCTCACCACCTACCCCGGAGAGCGCATCATGCGCCCGGAGTACGGCAGCCGCATCCGCGACCTCATCGACCGCCCGGTCAACGCCCAGTGGCTTGCCGATCTATATTTCAACGTCGCGCAGGCCATCACCCGCTGGGAACCGCGCGTGCGCGTGCTGCGCGTCGCAGCCGCCATGCCGTCGTCTGGCCACGTCACGCTCGATCTGACGCTGCGCCTCGGATCTGAAGATCCGCAGACGCTGAGCATCGAGGTATCCCCATGAAACGTATCGCGCTCCACCTGCGCCGCATGACGCTCCTCATCGCCCTGTGGCTGCTCTGCCAAATTGCCCACATCGTGGCCAGCCTGTGGATGCTCGCCGCCTCCATCATCAGCCCGCACGGACGCCGCGCATGGCGTCTCGCCATCGCCTACGACCAGCTCGCCAACACGGCATTTGGCGGAAACGAAGACGAAACCATCAGCAGCCGCGCCGGCCGCGCGCGGCGCAAAGGACGGCGCTGGGCATGCCTCCTATGCCGCCTGCTCGACGCGCTCGACCCAGATCACTGCGAGCGGTCAATAGGCGTCTGATGTAGCAAACAATTCGCTAAAAGTCGCAAACTAATTGCGCAAAGTGTCGCAAACTAATTGCGCGCTTACAGCCAGGGCGTGAAACTCGAAGACGTATTGGTCGCTCACTGCCACGCGCGAGGCCGCATCGTCACCGAATAAGGTCTGCTGGTACGCCTTGCCGACAGCCTGTTTGCGCAGTTCCCGAATACGCGCTTCGATCAGATTGCGGATCAGGAACTTCTGCAGGTTGACGCGCGCCAGCGTGAAGCCGTCCCGGCGCAGCAAGGCCGTGAGCCACGCGGCGACGAACGCCTGCTTGTTCTCATGGGTCAGCGACGGTTCGGGCAGGTTGCGGCACAACCAGGTGGCGAGGCGTACTTCGTCCCAGTGTTCGGGTGGATACACGAGACCCAAGTCGCGCTGCAATTCGGGCAGGAAACGCGACACCACGTGACCACCCGCGTCGACGTCGATTTCGCCGCCCTCGGCCACCTTGAGCGCCGCACCCAAGGCTGCGAGTTCGCCGGCCGTCGGTTCGGCGTCGTAGAGCGAGAGGTTCCACGGATATTCGAGCACTTCCGGATCGTCGAAGAGCTGCAACTTGCCCTGCACGCGCAAGGCCAGCTGCGGCACGCGAAAGCGCTCACCCTGTTCGGCCGGTGTCTGAAAAAACTCGATCGCCGTCGTGCGGCTCTTTTCGGCAGCTTCCTCAATGGCCGCGGCTGCCGTTGCGGAAGTGACCGATGCCTTGAGCGCTTCGGTTTCATCTTCCGAGAGCGGCGCGTGCAGGGTCAGGGTGTTGAGCGCACTGTCCCAGCTCAGTTTGTCGCGCACCGGTTTCGGCACGCTTTTGAGGTCGGGCTTTTCCGGCAGCGTCACCGCCACCGGCCGCACCACCACACGCCCGGCGTGAGCTTCCAGGTCGAGACGCGCCTGCTCCGGCAAAGCCGCAGCCACGAATTCGGCCACCTCGCGCCGCTCGAAGCCGGCCCCGGCCACCAGCCGGTCGCGCAGCGCGGCCGCTGTTTCGGCAAAGTTGCGCGACACCACGAATGCGTAGGATTGATTGAGGCGCTGGTCGGCAAAGTGGCGCGCGTTCGGCTGGCGCAGGATGCGCCCCAGCAGCTGTTCCACCGCCGTGGCCGATTTCAGCTCGGCCATGCTCACCAGAATGTAGGCAAACGGGCAATCCCAACCCTCGGCGAGCGCCTTCTGGGTGATGACGAATTTCACCGGACAGGCGGGGTCGGCAATCCCTTTGGGGTACGAGGCGTCGATGCTTTCCAACCCCTTTTCCTCACCCGTGGCCACGACGATCTCCTCGGGCGGAATGCCGTGGTTGGTGATCAGCTCGTTTTTTACGCGCGCCACATCGAGCGTTTCCACCCCGGCGCGGCGAGCTTCGGCCTGAATCAGCACCACCGGGCGCAGGTAGGGCGCGCCAGCGCGGCGGGCTTCCTCCGCCAGCCGGTGCAGCGTCTCGCGCCGGGTGAGCGCATCGGCGAGGCACTGCCGCCAGTTGGGCTCGGTTTCCAGCACCACCGGCAGCTTGATCATCTCCTCCGCCTTCAACTCGGCGGCCGAGACGCTGTGCAGCACGTTGCTCGGCGTGCGCGTGAGATCGGGCGTGGCGGTGAGCTCCATCACGCCGCTCGGGCGAAAGCGCGCCAGCATGTCGAAGGCGAGCTCCGTGCGGCTGTTGTGCGCCTCGTCCACGATCACGAACGGCCGGCGCAGGCGCAGCACGTTGGCGAGCGAATAGGGCACGGTGCGCTCGCTGCCCTCGCCCTCGGAGAGCAGGGCATCGCGCTGGCTGGGCACAAGATTGTCGAAGTGGTGCATCAGCGCGCCGCTTGACTGATACACCTTGCGGCATTCCTCGTCCTCCACCTGAAAGGCTTGGCGCGTGGCGACGATCACCGTGGTGGACGTGTCCAGCGTGGCGCGCGTCACGC
Source organism: Tepidiphilus succinatimandens (assembly GCF_006503695.1). Lineage (GTDB taxonomy): Bacteria > Pseudomonadota > Gammaproteobacteria > Burkholderiales > Rhodocyclaceae > Tepidiphilus > Tepidiphilus succinatimandens. The sequence continues at coordinate 250,444 of NZ_SBIK01000001.1, read as the reverse complement.
TCTTGGCTTCTTCCAGATCGAGCACCGTCACCGGCCCCGCCTCGCGCAGCGCGGCGTGATAGGGATGCGCACGATCCTTCAGCGCCTTGAGGGTCTGCTCGCGGATGGGTTTGCTCGGCACCAGCCACAGAATCACGCTGTACTGGGAGCGCAAGAGATGGGTATTGACGAGTTGCACGCTTTTCGCCGCGAGCCAGGTCTTGCCGCCGCCGGTCGGCACGCGCAGGCAGAAATACGGCATGTCGGCCGGAAAGCCCACGAGCGCATGGTACGGATTACCGCGCCCCCACAGGCGTTCGGTGGTGGCGGTGAAGGCGAGCGAAGGCGAAGGCAGCTCATGGCACGCCGTGAAGTAGGCCTGCACGCTGTCCAGCACCTGCTGCTGGTAGGTTTTGGGGGTGAAGGGGGTCATGGCTTTCCCGTGTCTGGCGCGTGCAGTGTCTGCTGCAGCTGCGGCGGTTCGAGCTCTTGGGGCCGTACCGCCTCGATCGCGCCGGCACGGCGGATGATGATGGCCGTACCGGTCCGCGCTGCGATTTCCCAGGCACGTAGGGCGGCGCGTTGCATGGCCTGACGTGATAGGCGCAAGTCCTCATCCTGCGCGGTTTCGATCGGTCGTGGATTCATGGCTTCTCGCTCCAGTCCAGCAATACCGGCGTGGCGCCGGCGTTGTCATACAGCGCCCAAGCGCCCACCAGCGGGGCGTACAGGCGCTCGAAATTTTCCCGGCCGGCCGCAAAGCGGCGGCGGATCGTCGTCTCGGGAATGGCGTGTCCGCCTTGACGGACGCGCTGCGCGACACGGGCTATGGCTTCCTCGGGGCTGTCGAGCTGCAGAAAAATCAGCTTGACCCGGTAGCCAGCCGCCTGCCAGTCGCGGATGTGGTGTACGTAGCCGCGCCCGGCGAGCGTGGTCTCGAACGCGAAACTCTCGCGAGCCGCGAAGTGCCGCGCGAGTTCCTGCAACATCAGGCGGCCGGCCTGTACGGCCGCCGTCTCGGGCGCAAAGGGCGCGAGTCCGGCGGCGATCAGGTCGGCGTTCACAAACACCGGGCAGCCGGCCTCGTTGGGCAAGAATTCGCGCGCAAACGTGGTTTTGCCCGCGCCGTTTGGCCCGGCAATGATGATGACCTTGCGCGCCTGCATGGCTCACATCTCCAGCGCGTAGGGCGTTTGCTTGAAGATGATGCCCTCGCGCGCCAGCCGTGCGTTGCCCAGGCGGCAGGCGGCGGCGTAGATCACCTTGGGGCCGGCAAACGGCGGCAGCGCGTCGAACACTGCGCCGGTGAGCACGTTGCCGCCGGCCACGGACTTGTCTTTCAAGATGCCGTTGTAGAGCAGATAGATGGCGCGGCCTTCGTGCACGCCCAGCAGCGGCGAATCGGCCATGCCGGTAAAGCCGGTGCCGGTTTCGGCAAACCAGACGAACTCGGCCAGTTGCGCGAAGGTCACATCGCGGCGGATTTGCCCGTCGGCATCGAACAGAGGCTCGGCCGACAGGCGGCAGAACTGGAATCCGCCGCCCAACCCTGCCACCGCCTGCCCCTTGGCATTGGTGTAGCCCTGCGCCACCCGGCGCACGCGCTCGGCGGTGACGTTTTGCGCGATGCCCGGGTCCATCTCGACAAGGATGAAACGGCGCTTGCCGCCGTCCTCGGCGTTTTGTTTCAGGACCGCGTGGGCGGTGGTGCCGGAGCCGGCGAAACTGTCGAGGACGAGTGAACCCTTGTCGGTGGCGATTTGCAGGATGCGCTGAATTAGGCGGGTGGGTTTGGGGGTAATGAACACGTCGTCGCTGGAGGCGAAATCGACCAGTTCGAGCAATTCTTTCTTGGCTTCCTGTGTGTGGCCTACGTCTTTGTAATACCAAATACTCATGGGAACAACGCCTTGAGTGACCTCTGAAAGAAAAATTTTAGGCGCTGGTATATTGTTCCCATCTATCCCCCACCAAATTCGCCCATCGGCATCTAATTCTTTGAACTTTTCTTCAGAAATACGCCAGTACGATCCTTTTGGAGGGCCAGAAATGACTCTTCCTGATGGACAAGTAATGGAATATGTTCCTTTGCTATAAAAATTTCGAGCAGCAAGATTATTTGGGCGCCATGGACCACGAGGATCATTATCAGGATTTTTGTACATTTTATTCTGTTTTTCAGAGCGAGGAATCAGGTTTCGAGTCCAACGATCTGAATTCATAGCATATACGACTATGTAGTCATGTGATTCTGAAAAATGACGAGATGAGGCTTTGGGGGCATAGTTTTTTTCCCAAATTATTGTTTCGATGAAGTTTCTTTTCCCGAACACCTCATCCATCAACAACCGCAGCGTCGCCACCTCGTTGTCGTCGATCGACACGAAAATCGCCCCATCCTCGCGCAGGAACTGCCTCAAGAGCACCAGCCGCGGGTACATCATGCACAGCCAGCGGTCGTGGCGGTCGAGGGTCTCGCCTTCCTTGCCGACCACCTCGCCCAGCCACTTGCGAATCTCCGGGCTGTTGACGTTGTCGTTGTACACCCAGCCCTCGTTGCCGGTGTTGTAGGGCGGGTCGATGTAGATGCATTTCACCTGGCCGGCGTAGCGCGGCAGCAGCGCCTTCAAGGCGTGCAGGTTGTCGCCCTGCACGATCAGGTTGCCCGAATCGGCCGGGCCGCAGGAGAGATCGGCGACCGGCTCGAGCAGGCGAAAAGGAACTTCCCGGTGGTGTTTGACGACGGCTTCTTTGCCGATCCAGTTCAATGTTGGCATGGGCGCTCATTTCGTGGAGGGGGGAAACCCGGCAGGCGTCGCGTTTCCGTTGAAATTTTTTTCGGCGAACTGCGCGTCGACGTCCATGGCCCCGTGCAGCACCCGCACGATCCGCACGAGACCAGGCTCTTCAAAAAACAGCACGAGGTAGTTGCCATAGGGGCATGAGCGCAGGCCCGGGCCGAGCTCTGGCCGGGGACGATAGGCTTTTGGCGCCTTCGCGATCTTGCGGCACTGGGCGCGCAATTCGCGCACGAAGCTCAGCGCCCGTCGGGGATTGTCCCGGGCGATGTAGTCACCGATGGCTTCGAGATCCGTCTCGGCCTGCGGCAGGAAGATAAGCCGCATCAGGTTCTTTCGGTCGCTTCAGCCATGGCGAGATACTTCGCCTCCAGTCGATCGAACACCTCGTCCGCCGGGATATCCGGTCCGCTGGCCAGCCCCACCGCAACGGCTTCGCGCAGGGCCTGCAGCTTGGCCGCTCGTTCGGCTTCGTACTCTTCGAGTAGGCGCAGTCCGGCGCGCACCACTTCGCTGGCGTTGTTGAAACGGCCCGACTCCACCAGCTGGCGGATGAAGGCCTCGAAATGGGGGCTGAGTGCCACACTGGTCGGCATTGCGGTGTCTCTTGATGACTAACAACAGTTATTAAAGTCGGGCTCCTGCCCCTTGTCAAGGGCCGGCCCAGCCTTGGCACAGCGCCCACTTCTGAACAGACAGGCTTCTGATGGTTGGGCCGCCTTTGTCTCGTCGTTTGCCGCAAGAGCTTAGGACGCAAGGAAATCTTCCGGTCCGTGCCGCTCGGGCAGGCGCAGCGATTCCGGTCCGCGGATGCGGTTGACGCGGCGGCCGCGCTGGACGGCGGGGCGTTCGGCGAGTTCGTTGGCCCAGCGCACCACGTTCTTGTAGCTGTGGACCTGCAGGAACTCGGCGGCGTCGTAGAGGTTTTCCAGGATGAGGCCGCCGTACCAGGGCCAGATGGCCATGTCGGCGATGGTGTATTCGTCGCCGATCATGAAGCGGCGTTGGGCGAGGTTGCGGTCGAGCACGTCGAGCTGGCGCTTGACTTCCATGGCGAAGCGGTCGATGGGGTATTGCAGCTTGATGGGCGCGTAGGCGTAGAAGTGCCCGAAGCCTCCGCCCAGGTAGGGGGCGGAACCCACTTGCCAGAAGAGCCAGGAGAGGCACTCGGCCCGCGGAGCACCCGAGGCGGGGAGGAATTGGCCGAATTTTTCCGCCAGATAGACCAGGATGGCGCCGGATTCGAACACCCGCGTCGGGGGATTGGTGCTGCGGTCGAGCAGGGCCGGAATCTTGGAGTTGGGGTTGATGGCGACGAACCCGGTCGAGAATTGCTCGCCTTTCATGATGTCGATGGGCCAGGCGTCGTATTCGGCATCGGCGTGGCCGGCTTCGAGCAGCTCTTCGAAGAGGATGGTGACTTTTTGGCCGTTGGGCGTGCCGAGCGAGTAGAGCTGGTGGGGGTGCTTGCCCACGGGCAGCTCGGCTTCGTGCGTGGGCCCGGCCACGGGGCGGTTGATGCTGGCGAATCGCCCGCCGCTGGGTTGTTCCCATTGCCAGACGCGCGGCGGGGTGTAGGGTTGGTCGGTCATGGGGGGGCTCCTCGTCAAAGGGTGTTTCAACGATTTTCTTGGAAAATCACCACATGCACCCGCCTTGGTCCATGCGCGCCGAGCTGGATCGTCTGTTCGACGTCGCCCGTGCGGGAGGGGCCGGCGACGAAGTTGATGGTGCGCGGCAGCCGTTCGCGCCAGTCGCCGCCAGCGGGAGCGAGGTGGTGGCGCAGGCGCTGCCAGAGGTCTTCGAAGTGGCGCACGATGGTGGCAGCGTCGAGCAGGATGAAGTGGTTGTCGGGCACGAAGAGGTGGGTGACAGGGCTCTCGGGGCCGGAGAGGAAGGCGAGGGTTCCGACTTCGGCGATGCCGGCGAAGGCGAGGCTCACGGCGCTCTGGGTGTCGATGCCGGCGGGGCCAGGGTCGAGGTGCCAGTCGGCGGGCCAGGGGAGTTCGAGCAGGGGCCGGGCGGCGTGGGTGGGGGCGGGAAGGCCATGTTCGCGGCACCATGCGACGAGGTGCTCGACCGCGGCGGCTTTCGTGGGCACGAGGGCGCTGGTGCCGCCGCGGGCTTCCCAGCGCTTGCGCCAGCGTTCGACCAGGTCTTCTTCGGGCACGGCAAGGCGCGGGTGCGCCGGCGGCATGGGGAATTCGGGGGCGGGCGGGGCGGCGTCGCGGCCGAGGTTGCGGCGAATGGCGCCGAGCACGGTGTCGCGGCGTCGGGCGGCGAGGGCGGGGTCGAGGGGGGCGGATTCGCTCATTCGTCGTGGCCTTTGGCGTGCCAGAGTTCGAGGAAGGTGCGCCCGGCGGGGGCGGGGAGGTCGCGCGCGTCCGTCCAGCCGGAGAGCCCCGGCAGGCGGCGGATGCGTCCTTTGTGGCCTAGGGTGGCGAGGAGCCGCACGGCGAGGCGCTCGAGCCCGTGGTAGAGGGCGGGGCGTTCGGCGACGCGCCGCCACAGGGCCTTGACGCGCTGCTCGGCCGGGGGGTGCAGGCCGTCGCGCTGCTGGGCGTGGCGCACTTCGCGGATGAGATCGGGCAGGGGGATCTTGACCGGGCAGACTTCGCCGCAGCGGCCGTTGAGGGTGCAGGCGTTGGGGAGGTCGTAGGCGGTGTCGAGTCCCACGAAGAGGGGGGTGAGGACCGAGCCCATGGGGCCGGGGTAGACCCAGCCGTAGGCATGCCCGCCGATGGCGCCGTACACGGGGCAGTGGTTCATGCAGGCGCCGCAGCGGATGCAGCGAAGCATCTCGCGCCAAGGGCCGCCAAGCATGCGGCTGCGGCCGTTGTCGACGAGCACGACGTGGTATTCCTGCGGACCGTCGGGATCGCCGGCGCGGCGCGGGCCCATGGAATAGGTGGTGTAGGTTTCGCTGTCCTGGCCGGTGGCGCTGCGCGCGAGCAGGCGCAGGAAGAGGGTGGCGTCTTCGAGCGCGGGGACGACTTTCTCGATGCCGGCGGTGACGATGTGCACGCGGGCGAGCGTCTGGGTGAGGTCGCCATTGCCTTCGTTGGTGACGATGACCGAGGCGCCGGTTTCGGCGATGAGGAAATTCGCGCCGGTGATGCCCACGTCGGCACGGAAGAAGGCGCGCCGCAGCTGCTGGCGCGCTTCGGTGACGAGGCCCGAGACCGTGGGCTCGGGGGTGGTGCCGTGGTGCTCGGCGAAGAGTTCGGCGACCTGTTCCTTGGTCTTGTGCACGGCCGGGGCGATGATGTGCGAGGGGGGTTCCTTGGCCAGCTGCACGATGTATTCGCCGAGGTCGGTCTCGATCACTTCGAGCCCGTCGGCGGCGAGCGCTTCGTTGAGCCCGATTTCTTCGGAGACCATGGATTTGCCCTTGGCCACGGTCTTGGCACCGGCGCGCCGGCACAGGGCGAGCACGATGGCGCGGGCTTCTTCGGCGTCGCGCGCCCAGTGGACTTGACCGCCCACGGCGCGTACGCGCGCTTCGTAGCGTTCGAGCCAGAGGTCGAGCTCGGAGAGGATCTCGTCCTTGCGCACGCGGGCGGCTTCGCGCAGGGCTTCGAACTCGGGGACTTCGGCGATGGCCTTGGCGCGCTTGCCGATGAACCCGTCGGCGGCTTTGGCGAGCGCGCGCTGCAGGTTGGGGTCGTGCAGCGCGAAGGTGGCGCGGGGGATGAACTCGCGGGTGCGGATCTGCATGGGGCGCTCCGTTCAGGATTGGCCGATGCCGGGGCCGTCGGCCAGGCCGGCGAGCACTTCGACCGTGTGATAGACGCGCACCGGGGCGCAGATGCGGGAAAGCCGCCCGGCGAGGTGCAGCAGACAGCCGAGGTCGCCCCCGAGCACGACCTCGGCGCGGGTGGCGAGCAGCCGCTGCACCTTGTTTTCAGCGAGGCGCTCGGAGAGGGCGGGATACTTGACGCTGAAAGTGCCGCCGAAGCCGCAGCAGACTTCGCGTTCTTCGGCTTCGACGAGTCTTAGCCCTTCGACGCGGGCAAGCAATGCCCGGGGCGCCTCGTGGATGCCGAGCTGGCGCAGCCCCGAGCAGCTGTCGTGGTAGGTGACACGATGGGGGAATCGGCTGCGGATGTGCTCGGGGCCGACTCGTTCGTGGAGAAACGTGAGGAGTTCCCAGGATTTGTCGGCGAGCGCCTGGGCACGGCCAGCCCAGAGGGGGTCGTCGCGCAGCAGGCGGGGGTAGTCGTGCTTGAGGGTGGCCAGGCATGAGCCGGAGGGGGCCACGAGGGCATCGAAGGCTTCGAACTGGGCGATGGTGCGGCGGGCGAGCGCGCGGGCGGCGTCTTCGTCGCCGCCGTTGTAGGCGGGCTGACCGCAGCAGGTCTGCTCGCGCGGAACTTCGACGCGCCAGCCGGCGTCTTCGAGGAGCCGCGCCGCGGCAAAGCCGATGTTGGGCCGCATCGCGTTCATGAGGCAGGTGGCGAACAGGCCGACGGTGCCGGTGCGATCGGGGGGCATGGGATTCGCTCCAGAAGCGTTCTTTGCGTAGGATAATGAGAATCGATGAGCCCGGCAAGGCGGGCGAAGGGCGAGAGACGATGCAGCAGACGGAAGACAGGGGGGAGGATACGATCATCGCGCCGGCGAGCGGCCGGGCGCCGGTGCCGTTCTTCCCGATGACGCGCGCGGAAATGGCACGGCTGGGGTGGGAGGCGTGCGACGTGATCCTGGTGACGGGGGACGCGTACATCGACCATCCGAGTTTCGGCATGGCGCTGCTCGCGCGTTTCCTGGAAGCGCACGGCTATCGCGTGGGCATCCTCAGCCAGCCGGATTGGCACAGCGCCGAGCCGTTCAAGGCCTTGGGGCGCCCGCGGCTGTATTTCGGCATCACCGCCGGCAACATGGATTCCATGGTCAACCGCTATACCTCCGAGCGGCGCATCCGTTCGGACGACGCTTATACGCCGGGCGGAGTGGCGGGCAAGCGCCCGGACCGGGCGGTGATCGTCTATGCGCAGCGGGTGCGCGAGGCCTTTCCTGGCGTGCCGGTGGTGCTGGGGGGAATCGAGGCGAGCCTGCGGCGGCTGGCGCACTACGATTACTGGTCGGAGAAAGTGCGCCGCTCGGTGCTGCTCGACGCGAAGGCCGATATTTTGCTCTACGGCAACGCGGAGCGGGCTCTGCTCGCGCTCACGCGCCGGCTGGATGCGGGCGAGCCCATCGGTTCGATCCGCGATCTGCGCGGCACGGTGTTCGCGGTGCCGCCGGGCTGGAAACCGCAGGCGGACTGGCGTGAGATCGACGCAAGCGAGATCGAGGCGCCCGGACGTCCCATGCCTCCGCCCGATCCCTACGCCGTGCGTCCCATGCCCTCCGCGCCGCAGCCCGCCGAGGGTCGAGAGCCCGTGGGCGCCAAGCGCGACCGCAGCCGCGAGGTGGTGCGCCTGCCTTCGTTCGAGGCGGTGCGCGACGATCCCCTGCACTATGCGCATGCCTCGCGCGTGATGCATCTGGAATCGAACCCGGGCAACGCCCGCGCCCTGGTGCAGCGCCACGGCGAAGGGCCGGGGGCGCGCGAGGTGTGGGTCAATCCGCCGCCGCTGCCGCTGTCTACCGCCGAGATGGATTTCATCTACGGCTTGCCTTACGCGCGTCGTCCCCATCCGAGCTATGGGCAGGCGCACATTCCGGCCTGGGAGATGATCAAGTTCTCGGTGAGCATCATGCGCGGCTGTTTCGGCGGCTGCACGTTCTGCTCCATCACCGAGCACGAGGGGCGCATCATCCAGAGCCGTTCGGAAGACTCCATCCTGCGCGAGATCGAGGCGATCCGCGACCGCACGCCGGGCTTTGCCGGGCACGTGACCGACCTGGGCGGACCGACGGCGAACATGTACCGGATGCGCTGCAAGGATCCGGCGATCGAGCGCCATTGCCGGCGCCTGTCCTGCGTCTATCCCGGCATTTGCCCGAACCTGGATACCGACCATGCGCCGCTCATCCGGCTCTATCGCCGTGCGCGGCAGGTGCCGGGGGTGAAGCGCATTACCATCGGTTCGGGCGTGCGCTACGATCTGGCGGTGCGCTCGCCCGAGTATGTGCGCGAGCTCGTCACCCATCACGTGAGCGGGCGGCTGAAGATCGCGCCGGAGCACACCGAGCCGGGGCCGCTCTCCAAGATGATGAAACCGGGGGTGGAGACCTTCGAGCAGTTCCGCGCCCTCTTCGAGCGCTTCTCGCGCGAGGCGGGCAAGAACCAGCAGCTGATCCCGTACTTCATCGCCGCGCATCCGGGCACCACGGATGAGGACATGGTGGCGCTGGCGCTGTGGCTGAAGAAGAACGGCTTTCGCCCCGACCAGGTGCAGACCTTTCTGCCCACGCCGATGGCGCTCGCCACGGCGATGTATCACAGCAGGCGCAATCCGCTGCGACCGCTCGCGCGCGGCGAGACGGTGGAAGTGGTGCGCGAGGGGCGGCGCCGGCGGCTGCACAAGGCGCTGCTGCGCTGGCACGATCCGGCCAACTGGCCGCTCATCCGAGAGGCGCTGCTGAAGATGGGGCGGCGCGATCTCATCGGCAACCGGCCGGATCAGCTGGTGCCGTGGCAGGATGCGCCCGTTGGGAAGGTGAAGGAGGAGAGGCCGCGGCGTCGGTTTCGCGGAGGAAAGGATGCCTGAACTGCCCGAAGTGGAGGCGGTGCGCCGCGGCTTGGAGGATCGCCTCGTCGGGAAAAGTCTGACGGAAGTGCGGGTGCGCGAGCCGCGCCTGCGCCGGCCGGTGCCGCCCCTTTCGCCTTGGGTGGGGCGGCGGTTGCTGCGGGTGGAGCGGCGGGGGAAGTATCTGCTGTGGCGCTTCGACGAAGGCGCCTTGCTCGTGCATCTGGGGATGAGCGGCCATTTCGCGTTCGCAGCGCCGGAGGTGCCGCCGGGGCGGCACGATCACGTGGATTTCCTCTTCGAAGAGAATCTGCTGCGTTATACCGACCCGCGGCGTTTCGGCCTCATCCTGCCGCTGGATGCGGCCGCCGAGCGGGCGCTGGAGGTGCGCCTGGGGCTGGAGCCGTGGGATGCGCGGCTCACGCCGGCCTTGGCGCGCGAACGGGTGCAGGAGCGGCGGCGGGCGATCAAGGAGGTGCTGCTCGCGGGCGACGTGGTGGTGGGCGCCGGCAACATCTATGCCTGCGAGGCGCTCTTTCATGCCGGTATCCATCCGGACCGGCCAGCGGGTACGCTCGGCGAAGAGGATTGGGCGCGGCTGCTCGCAGCGCTGCGGGCGGTGTTCGAGGCGGCGATCGCCGCCGGCGGCACGACCCTGCGCGATCACCGCACGGTGGAAGGAAAGGGGGGTGAATACCGCGACCGGCTCGCGGTGTATGGACGCGAAGGCGAACCCTGTCCGCGTTGCGCTGCGCCGGTGCGGCGGGTGCTCCAAGGGGGGCGAAGCACGTTCTTTTGCCCGGTTTGCCAATCTCCGGGGCGAACGGCATGGTAAGCTTATGCGATGTTCCCATGCGCGGGGATTGGCGGTGAGTCTCGAACGGTATTTCACGGCTTATGACGAATGGCGCCAAGGGGCGCTCGATGCGCTGAAGTCGCTCGCCCGCACGCTGGAATCCCTGGGCGTGGCGAACGAGGTGTTCAGGAGCCGGCTCGATGCCGCCCGCGAGCGGCTGCGCGAGGAGTGCCTGCGTCTGGCCTTCGTGGCGGAGTTTTCGCGCGGCAAGTCGGAGCTCATCAACGCGCTCGTCTTCTCTTCGCTCGGTGCGCGGGCGCTGCCTTCGCGTAGCGGACGCACCACCATGTGCCCTACCGAGATCGAATGGTTCGAGGGGGCGCGCCCGGAGGTGCTGTTGCTGCCGATCGACACGCGCCGCGAGATCGTCTCGTTGCACGAGGCGCGGCGTCGGCGCGAGTGCTGGAGCGTGCAGTCCTACAACCCGGAGAACCTGGCCTCGGTGCAGCAGGCGCTCGAGCGCGTGGGCGAAACCCGGCGTATTCCCGTCGATGAGGCCGAGTCCCTGGGCTTTCACATCGACCCGAGCGGGGAAGAGGGGCTGGTGCCCGGTGAGGACGGCCTCGTGGAAGTGCCTGCCTGGCGCCATGCCATCGTGCGCTATCCGCATCCGCTGCTCGCCCGCGGGCTGGTGATCCTCGACACGCCGGGGCTCAACGCCATCGGCGCCGAGACGGAGCTCACCCTCTCGCTGCTGCCGCAGGCCCACGCCGTGGTCTTCGTGCTGGCTGCCGACACGGGCGTCACCCAGAGCGACATGAAGATCTGGCGCCATTACGTGCTCGAGTCGCGCGTCGATCCCGACGAGGGTTGCCTCGTCGCGCTCAACAAGATCGACTCGCTGTGGGACGGCATCCGCACCGAAGCCGAGATCGAGCGCGAGATCGCCGCCCAGGTCCAGTCCGTGGCCCGCATGCTGGAGGTGCGCCCGGAGCACGTCTTCCCGCTGTCGGCGCAGAAGGCGCTGGCTGCGCGCATCCATGGGGACGAGGCGCTCTTGCGCCGCAGCCGCATCGAGCCTTTCGAACAGGCCTTGTCGCAGGATCTGCTCGGCAAGCGACAGGCGCTCACGCGCGAGGCGGTGGCGGCTGCCTTTCGCGAGATCGGCGCGCTGGCGGCGGGGATGGTGCGTGAGCGTCTGTCGGCGGTGGCGGCGCAAGAATCCGAGCTGGCCGCCCTGCGGGGCCAGAACCGCAGCCGCGTGGCCTATCTGCTGCGCAAGGCCCAGGCGGAGAAGGAAGAGTTCGACGCAGCCCTGCGCCGCTATCAGGCTACCCGGGCCGTCTACGCCAAACAGTGCCGGGAGCTGCTCGACGCGGTGGCGGTGTCGCGGTTCCGCTTCGAGCTCACCGACGTGCGCCATCAGATGGAAATGGCGGCCTTTTCCTTGGATCTCAAGGAACGCATCGAGCAGTTCTTCGAGCGGGTGTTTGCGCTCGTCGACCGGGCGCAGGCCAAGGCAAAGGAAATCCACGAAATGCTCACGGCCATGATGCGCCAGCTCGAGGTGGAGCATGGCATCGACTGCCGACCGCCGGCTCCGCTCGATTTCGCCGCCGCGCGCGCTTCGCTCGAGACGGCGCGAACCCTGGCCCTGCGCCAGCTCGCCAGCTGGGGTACCATGCTCGTGCATACCAAGTCGGGTGTCATCGAGCGATTCCTTTCCCTGGTCGCGAGCGAAGTCCAGCATCGCTGGGAGGCGATGCACCGCGAGGCGGCCACCTGGGTGCGGCAGGCGCTGCTGCCGCTCGAGGCGGCCCTGAAAGAGAAGAAGACCGAACTCGAGCTGCGCATGAACGGCATCGTGCGGGTGCATCAGGCGGCCGAGTCGCTGGAATCCCAGCTGGCCGAACTGCGCGCCGAGCGCGAGCGGCTCGAGCAGCAGCTGCAGCGGCTCGAAACCGCGCTGCAGCAGGGCCTGGAGACCATCGCCCGCCCCTTGCTCGAACGCGCCGCTTGATCCTAGCCCGGCTTGCGTGTAAATTCCTCGTGAGCTCATTCACGCAGCCAAGGCCATGGACACACGAAAAAAAACGACGCGGGAATGTGAGCGGGTGGTCCAATCGCTGGTCGAATCCATCCTTGCCGGCCATCATCCCCGGGGCGCCCGCTTGCCCTCGGAGCATGCTTTGTGTGCGAAGTTAGGGGTGAGCCGGACGGTAGTGCGCGAGGCCATTGCCGATCTGAAGGCCGAGGGGGTGGTGGCGGCGCGTCAGGGCTCGGGCACGTACGTCATCGATCGTCCAGGCCGCAAGGGGTTCCATCTCAAGAACGTCGAGGAAGTCGACGTGCTCGAAGAGCTGCGCCATATTCTCGAATTGCGCAAGGTGTTCGAGACCGGCGTGGCCGAACTGGCGGCGCTGCGGCGCAGCGAGGCCGATCTGCACCATCTCGAAGCGGTGGTGGCTGCCATGGACCGCTGGGCCCGTCAGGCGGCGCACTCGCCTGCCAAGGGGACGACCGGGGCGCAGTGGGACGACGAATTCCACCTGGCGCTCGCCCGCGCCACGCACAACCCCGAGATCGAGCGTTTCCAGGAATACCTGGGCGCGAAGAATGCCGCCGTGCACCGCGTCCTCTGGGGCGAGGAGGGGCAGGTGCGGGGTTGGCCGCTCGTAGCCAACGCCGAGCACCGCGAGATCCTCGAAGCGGTGCGTGCGGGCGATCCGGCGGCGGCATGGCGCGCGGCCGAACGTCATTTGGAAGGAACGGCCGATCGTGTGGCCGAAGTGCTGTGCCCGGCGGAGAATCCCGTCGAAGAACCCTCTGCCCCGCTGGAGCGCGTCGATGGCTGAAACCCCGTCCGATTCCCTCTCCCCGACCGTTTCTCGCGAGGCGTTCGTCGCCGAGCTGCGCCGGCTGCTGCCCGAAGACGCCCTGATCCACGACGAGGCCGAACTTCGCGCCTACGAGTGCGACGGCCTTTCGGCCTTTCGCGAGCTGCCCTGGGCCGTGGCGCTGCCGCGCAGCGAGGAAGAGGTGGTGGCACTGCTCCAGACCTGTCACCGTCTGCGGGTGCCGGTCGTGCCGCGCGGAGCCGGCACGGGGCTCTCTGGCGGGGCGCTGCCGCACCCGCAGGGGCTGGTGCTGTCGCTCGCGCGCTTGAACCGCATCCTCGCCCTCGACCCCTTCGCACGTACCGCCACGGTGCAGCCGGGAGTGCGTAACCTCGCCATTTCGGAAGCAGCCGCGCCGTACGGGCTCTATTACGCGCCCGATCCGTCCTCGCAGATCGCCTGTACCCTGGGGGGCAACGTGGCCGAGAATTCCGGGGGCGTGCATTGCCTGAAGTACGGCCTCACGGTGCACAACGTGCTGCGCGTGCGCGGCTACACCGCCGCAGGGGAGCCCGTCGTTTTTGGCAGCCTCGCCCCCGATGCGCCGGGCTACGACCTGCTCGCGCTGGCGATCGGCTCGGAGGGAATGCTGGCGGTGGTCACCGAGATCACGGTGAAACTGCTGCCCCGGCCGCAGACGGCGCGTTGCATCCTCGCTGCCTTCGACTCGGTGCGCGCCGCCGGCGAGGCGGTGGCCGCGATCATCGCCGAAGGCATCATCCCCGCGGGGCTGGAGATGATGGACCAGGGGGCGACGATCGCCGCGGAGGATTTCGTCCACGCCGGCTATCCGCTTCAGGCCGCGGCGGTGCTGCTGTGCGAGTCCGACGGCACGCCCGAGGAGGTGGAAGAAGAGATCGCGCGCATGGGAGCGGTGCTCGAGCGCTGCGGCGCCACCGAGTGGCGCGTCTCGCGCGACGAGGAGGAGCGGCTGCGCTTCTGGGCTGGACGCAAGGCGGCGTTTCCGGCCGCCGGGCGCGTCTCGCCCGACTACTACTGCATGGACGGAACGATTCCGCGCAAGGCCCTGGGCGAGATGCTGGAGGCGATCGCCGAGATGGAGCGCGAATACGGCCTGCGCTGTCTCAACGTCTTTCACGCCGGTGACGGCAACCTGCATCCCCTGATCCTGTTCGACGCGAACCAGCCCGGCGAATGGGAGCGGGCCGAGGCGTTCGGCGCCGACATCCTCGAGCTCTCGGTGCGGCTCGGCGGCACGGTCACCGGCGAGCACGGCGTGGGGATGGAGAAGATCAACCAGATGTGCGTGCAGTTCTCGCCCGTGGAGCTCGAAGCCTTCTTCCAGGTGAAGGCGGCTTTCGACCCGGCGGGGATTCTGAACCCCGGCAAGGCGATTCCCACGCTGCACCGCTGCGCCGAATACGGCCGCATGCGCGTGTCGCGCGGCAAGCTGCCTTTTGCCGAGTTGCCGCGCTTTTGAACGGCGTGAGCGAGCGGGCCTGGGTGCAGCTGTTATTGGTCGGCATTCCCGTGCTGGGGCTGATCGGTTCCTTGCTGTGGCTGCGCGACGAGGCGCGGCTTGCCGAGCGACACCGAAAAAAACGACAGGAGGAGCAATGAACGCGATCGTCGATCGCCTGCGCGAGCAGGTGTTGGAGGCGTGCGGGCGCAGGCGGCTGGAGATCCGCGGCGGGGGCAGCAAATCCTGGTACGGCGCGTCGGACCCAGAAGCCGAGCCGCTGGAAGTGGGTATGCTCTCCGGCATCATCCGCTACGAGCCCTCGGAATTGGTGCTCACCGCCTATGGCGGCACGCCGCTCGCGGAAGTGGAGGCGCTGCTCGCGCAGCACCGGCAATGGTTGCCTTTCTCGCCGCCGCACTTCGCCGACTCGGCCACGATCGGCGGGGCGGTGGCCTCCGGCCTCTCCGGCCCGACCCGCTGGGGGCACGGGGCGCTGCGCGACTACGTGCTGGGGGTTCGGGTGCTCGATGGTCAGGGACGGGTGCTGCGCTTCGGCGGCGAGGTGATGAAGAACGTCGCCGGCTATGACGTCTCCCGGCTCTTTGCCGGCTCGCTCGGCACGCTAGGGGTGATCCTGGAGGTGTCGCTGAAAGTGTTGCCGCTGCCTCCGGCTACCCGTACCCTGCGCTTTGCCTGCAGCCAGGACGAGGCGATCGAGCGCTTCAACCGTTTGGCGGGGCAGCCGCTGCCGCTGTCGGCGGGCGTGTGGTGGCAGGGGGAAATGACCCTGGGCCTTGCCGGCGCCCGGGCGGCGGTGGAAGCGGCCGCGACGCGCCTGGGCGGCGAGGTGCTGCCCGAGGAGGCGGCTCGCGTTTTCTGGGAGGACGTGCGCGAGCAGCGGCTGCCCGCCTGGAAGCTGCAGGAGGGCGAGGTGCTGTGGCGCCTGGCGCTGCCGCCGACCACGCCCGCCTGGGCGGATGCGGAGGATGCGCTCGTCGAATGGGGCGGCGGGTTGCGCTGGCTACGCCGGCCGGCGGCCGACGATTCCTGGTTCGAGCGCGCCCGCGCCGTGGGCGGACATGCCATGCGCTGGCGCGGTGCCCGGACCGGTGGGCGCGTGTTCGCGCCGCGTGGCGCCGCCGAGCGCGCCATCGAAGCGCGGCTCAAGGCTGCATTCGACCCCGACGGCGTGTTCGCGCGCCGCTTGCCCTTGGAGTGAGCGATGCAGACGAATCTGGCCGATTTCATCCGTGACACCCCCGCCGGCCGGGTGGCCGACGCCATCCTGCGCAAGTGCGTGCACTGCGGCTTCTGCACCGCCACCTGCCCTACCTACCAGTTGCTCGGCGACGAACTCGACGGGCCGCGCGGGCGCATCTACCAGATCAAGGAGGTGCTCGAAGGGGTGCCGCCTACGCGCGCCATCCAGCAGCACCTCGACCGCTGCCTCACCTGCCGCGCCTGCGAGACGACCTGTCCCTCGGGCGTGGAGTACGCCCATCTGCTCGACATCGGCCGGCACGAAGTCGATGCGCGCGTGCCACGGCCGCTTGCCGAGCGGGCCAAGCGCTGGGCGCTCGCGCGCGTGCTGCCCGAGCGAAAACGCTTCGCCGCGGCGCTGCGGCTCGCCCGTATGGGCAAGGGGGTGCTGCCAGATTCCCTGGCCGGGAAGATTCCGGCCCCTCAGGAAGCCGGGCCCCGGCCGGCGCTGCGGCACGCGCGCCGCTGGTGGCGGCTGGAAGGTTGCGTTCAGCCCGAGCTCAAGCCGGCAATCGACGCGGCGGCCGAGCGCGTGTTCGACCGCCTGGGCATCTCGCTCGAGGCGGCGCCGGGGGCGGGCTGCTGCGGGGCGATCGAATGGCACCTCGACGAGCAGGAGCGGGCGCGCGCGCGGGCGCGGCGCAACATCGACGCCTGGTGGCCGGCGATCGAGTCGGGCGACATCGAGGGCATCCTCATCACCGCCTCCGGCTGTGCGGCGCAGGTGCGCGACTACGGCTTCTGGCTCGCCGAGGATCCGCTCTATGCCGACAGGGCGGCGCAAGTGGCGCAGCGGGCGCGCGACGTGAGCGAAGTGCTCGCCGCCGAATCCGCTTCGCTTGAGGCGCTCCTGCCGGCACAGCCGACCTCGCGCGGCGCCGTGGCCTTTCACGCCCCCTGTTCGCTGCAGCACGGCCTGAAAGTGCGCGGGGTGGTGGAACGGCTGCTCGCGCGCGCGGGCTACACGCTCGTTCCGGTGCGCGATGCGCACCTGTGCTGCGGCTCGGCCGGAACCTACTCCCTGCTGCAGGCGGAATTGGCCGAGGCGCTCAAGCGCAACAAGCTCGCCGCGCTCACCGAGCACGCCCCGGCCCGGATCGCCTCGGCCAACATCGGCTGCATCACCCACCTGGAACAGGGCGCGAACGTGCCGGTGCAGCACTGGATCGAACTCCTCGACGAGGCGCTGAGGACATGAACCTCCTCCATTTCACCAAGATGCACGGTCTGGGCAACGATTTCGTCGTCATCGACGCGATCCGCCAGCGCTTCACCCCTTCGCCTGAACTGGTGCGCTGGCTCGCCGACCGGCATTTCGGCATCGGCTGCGACCAGCTCCTGCTGGTGGAGCCGCCTACCCGTCCCGACGCCGATTTCCGCTACCGCATCTTCAACGCCGACGGCGGCGAGGTGGCGCAGTGCGGCAACGGCGCGCGCTGCTTTGCCCGTTTCGTGGTGGAGAAAGGGCTCACCAGCAAGCGGCGCCTGCGCGTGGAGACGGCGAGCGGCGTGATCGAACCCGAGCTGCGCGAAGCAGATGAGGTGGCCGTCGACATGGGGGTGCCGGTACTCGAGCCCGCACGCATCCCCTTCGTGAGCGACACGGACGCGGTGGTGCAGACGCTCGAAGTCGATGGCGCGCGGGTGGAACTCACGGCGGTCTCCATGGGCAATCCCCACGCGGTGCTGGTGGTGGAGGACGTCGATCGGGCGCCGGTGGCCGAGCTCGGCGCGCAGATCGAGCGCCATCCCCGTTTTCCCGAGCGCGTCAACGTCGGCTTCATGCAGGTGCTCGCGCCCGATGCGATCCGGCTGCGGGTGTTCGAGCGCGGGGCGGGCGAGACGCTTGCCTGCGGCACGGGCGCCTGCGCCGCGGTGGTGGCCGGCACCCTGCGCGGGCTGCTGCGCCCGCCGGTGACGGTGCACACGCGCGGCGGGCGGCTGCGCATCGAGTGGGCCGGTCCCGGCCAGCCCGTGATCATGATCGGGCCGGCGCGCACGGTGTTCGAAGGCGTGATCGATCTCGACCAGCCCCGGGAGCTGCCGCGATGAGCTGCTCGCACGACGACGTTCGCCGTTATCTGCAGGAGCATCCGGATTTCTTCCTGCGCGAGCCAGCGCTGGTGGTCTCACTGGCCCTGCCCTCCGAGGGGCCGGGGGGGACGGTGTCGCTCGCGCAGCATCAGGCGAGCCTGCTGCGCGGTCAGCTCCAGGCGCTGGAAGAGAAATTCGCCCAGCTCCTGCAGATCGGGCGGCAGAACGACCAGCTCGCCGAGAAACTGCATCGCCTCGCGCTCGCGCTCATCGGGGCGGAGACACGGCCGCAGGTGCGCCACATCCTCACGCGCGCGCTCAGCGAAGAATTCGCCGTGCCGACGGTGCGCCTGGGGCTGCCCGGTTGGCTCGCGGCGGAATTGCCCGAGGCGCTGGCCGAATTCGCCCGCACGCTCGCCGAGGTGCACGTGGGCTCGCCGCCGCATCCGGCGCTTGCCGCCTGGCTCGGTACCGACGTCGCCTCCTGCGCCGTGTTGCCGCTACCGGTGCCCGAGGAGGGCGTGGGGTTGCTGGCGCTCGGCAGTCCCGAGCCGCAGCGCTTCTACCCGGCGATGGGAACCGTCTTTCTGCGGCGTATCGGCGAGCTCGCGGCAGCGGCGCTCGCCCGCTGCCGCGAGGCGGCGTGAGCCTCATGGACGAAGCCAAGCTGCCCGACGCGATCGAGCGCTACCTCGTCGCGCTCGAGGCCGAGCGCCGCAGCGCCACGGCGACCGTGCGTGCCTACCGGCTGGAACTCGCAGCCCTGGCCGAGGCCACGGGCGGCGAGCCGCTGCGCGCCGATGCGGCTGCCTTACGCGCGGCGCTCGCCCGGGCGCACGGGCAGGGTCTGGCGCCGCGTTCGCTCGCGCGCCGCCTGTCGTGCTGGCGCGGGTTCTACCGCTGGGCGCTGCGCCAGGGTTGGGTGGCGGCCAACCCCGCCGACGGGCTGCGCGCGCCGCGTGCGCCGCGCCTCTTGCCCAAGGCGCTGGGGGTGGACGAGACGCAGCGCGTGCTCGACGCCGCGCCCGAGGCGGGTCTGGAGGTGCGCGACCGCGCCATGGCCGAACTCCTCTACGCCACGGGGCTGCGGGTGGCCGAGCTCGTCTCGCTCGACCTCGATCCCGCCTGCCTCGATCTCGACCAGGGTTGGGTGAGCGTGACCGGCAAACGCGGCAAACGCCGCACCGTGCCGCTGGGGCGCACGGCCATCGCGGCGCTGCACCAGTGGCTCGCGCTGCGCGCCGAGCTCGTGGCGCCGGGCGAGAAGGCGCTCTTCGTGAGCCGCGAGGGCACGCGCCTCTCCCCTCAGGGGGTGGGAAGCCGCCTGGTGCGCTGGGGGCGCAAGCATGGCGTGGAAGGGAGCCTCCATCCGCACCGGCTGCGCCACAGCTTCGCCAGTCACCTGCTGCAATCCTCGGGCGACCTGCGGGCGGTACAGGAACTCCTGGGACACGCCTCGATCGCCAGCACCCAGGTCTATACCCGGCTCGATTTCCAGCATCTGGCACGCATCTACGACGCGGCCCATCCGCGGGCCAAACGCAAATAGAACGGAATGTCTTCATGGTGACCTTGATCCTCAAACCGGGGCGGGAGCGCTCGCTCATGCGGCGTCACCCCTGGATTTTCGACACCAGCGTCGAGCGCATCGACGGGCCGGTGAGAAACGGCGACACCGTGCTCGTGGCGCGCCACGACGGCACGCCGCTCGCGCGCGCCGGGGTGTCGCTCGCTTCGCGCATCCGCGCGAGGGTGTGGCACTTCACGCCGGATTCGCCCGTCGATCACGCCTTCTTCCGGCGGCGCATCGCCCAGGCGATCGCCCGGCGTCTGGCGCATCCCCTCTTGCGCGGGCAGCAGGGTCTGAGGCTGGTGCACGGCGAGGCCGACGGCCTGCCCGGCGTGATCCTCGATCGCTTCGGCGCGGTGGCGGTGTTGCAGATGACCTTTGCCGGGGCCGAGCGCTGGCGCGAGGCCATCGTCGATGCCATCCGGCGCGTCTTGCCGGAGCTGGAGGCGCTCTACGAGCGGTCGGATTCCGGCGCGCGCCGGCTCGAAGGGCTGGAACCGCGCACGGGGCTCGTTTTTGGAACCTTGCCCGAGACGGTGGTGATCGAGGAGTACGGCGTGCGTCTGCTCGTCGACGTGGTGCAGGGGCACAAGACCGGCTTTTATCTCGATCAGCGCGAGAACCGGCGGCTCGCCGGGCAGCTCGCCGAGGGGGCGCGGGTGCTCAATGCGTTTTGCTACAGCGGCGGGTTTTCGCTGCACGCGCTCGCGGGCGGCGCGCGCGAGGTCTGCTCGATCGATTCGAGCGGTCCGGCGCTGGAACTCGCGCGGCGCAACCTCGCCCTCGATGCCGAATTGCCGGCGGATCGGGCGCGCTGGTTCGAGGCCGACGTCTTCACTCTGCTGCGCGAGTGGGAGCGCGACGGCGAGCGCTTCGACCTCGTCATCCTCGATCCGCCCAAGTTCGCTCCCTCGGCGGCCCACGTGCCCCAGGCGCGGCGGGCGTATCGCGACGTCAACCTGCACGGCATGCGCCTGGTCGCCCCCGGCGGGCTTTTGATGACGTTTTCCTGCTCCGGCGGCATCGGCGCGGAGGAATTCCGCGAGATCGTCGCCGAGTGCGCCGCCAAGAACGGGCGCGACGCGCAGGTGCTCGCCCGCCTGCAGGCCGGACCGGATCATCCGGTGGGTCTGGCGGTGCCCGAGAGCGAATACCTCAAGGGGCTGCTCGTGCGGCTGGAATGAATCCGATCGGGGCGAGGCGAAAGATTTTTCGCTCGATCAACCCCTTGCATTCGTTTCGTGGTACCATCCCGCGCTCTTTCGGCGACCTCGGCGTCGAGGTCGGGTCCTTTCGTCCATGGAGGGTTCGATCATGTCGGAGATGGGTTCTGGGGTCCGTCTGCAGCCGGCGGCGTTGCAATTTCCGGTGTCGTGGTATTTCGACGAGGCGCTGTTTCGCCGCGAGCTGGAGGTTTTTTTCCGTCAGGGGCCGGGCTATGTCGGGCACGAGGCCATGGTGCCCGAGCCGGGTTCCTACCGCTCGCTCGAGTGGCTCGACCACGCCAAGGCGCTGGTGCGCGATGCCCAGGGGCCGGCGCTGCTGTCCAACGTCTGCCGCCATCGGCAGGCCATCATGCTGCAGGGGGAAGGGAAGACCGAGCACGTCGTCTGCCCTCTGCACCGCTGGACCTACGATCTCACGGGGCGGCTGGTGGGTGCGCCGCATTTTTCCGAGACGCCCTGCCTGAACCTGCAGCGCGAGGCGCTGGAATCGTGGAACGGGCTCCTCTTCCGCGGGCCGCGCTCGGCGGCGGCCGATCTCGCTGGCATGGAGCTTGCCCGCTGGTTCGACTTCTCCGGCTACAAGCTCGACCGGGTCGTGCGCCACGACTGCCACTACAACTGGAAGACTTTCGTCGAGGTGTATCTCGAGGATTACCACGTCGTGCCCTTCCATCCGGGGCTGGGCAATTTCGTCGATTGCAGCGCCCTCGAGTGGCAGTTCGGCGAATGGTACTCCGTACAGCGCGTGGGCATTACGGCGCTCGACAAGCCGGGCACGCCGGTCTATGCGCGCTGGCACAAGGCGGTACTCGATTATCATCAAGGGAAACTCCCCGAGCACGGCGCGATCTGGATGCTGTACTACCCCAACGTGATGGTGGAGTGGTATCCCAATACCCTGGTGGTGAGCACCCTGTGGCCGGTGTCGGTGAGCGAGACGATCAACGTGGTGGAATTCTATTATCCCGAAGAGATCGTCGAGTTCGAGCGCGAGTACGTCGAAGCGCAGCAGGCGGCTTATATGGAAACGGCGGTCGAGGACGATGAAATCGCCGAGCGCATGGACCGCGGCCGCAAGGCGCTCCTGGCCGAGGGCAGGGACGAGGTCGGGCCCTATCAGGAGCCGTTCGAAGTGGGAATGCCGCATTTCCACGCGTTCTACCGCCGGATGATGGGGCTGGAAGGCGGCTGCTGAAGTAGCCGCTTGTCCCGTGTTCCTCGAGGCGCCTGCGGGCGCCTTTTTCATCGGCTCGCCGCAGGCGGATCGGCATCGGCCGGCCACAGCAGCCACAGGGCGACTTCGTCGCGCCTGCGCCCGGCGCGCTCGCCCGCTTCCTTGCCGCTGCCTTCATAGACGTCGACGCGCAGCGGCCCCTGGATGGCCCCACCCGTATCCTGCGCCAGCATCAGCCGGGCGAACGGTTGCGTGCCCGAGACCACGGCGTAGAGCGGCGCGCCCAGCGGCAGATGGGCCGGATCGACCGCGAGGCTGCGCTGCGGCGTGAGCGGCACGCCCAGGGTGCCGAGGGGACCGGGGCCGTCGGCGGGCAATTCACGGAAGAAGACATAGGCCGGGTTGGCGTCGAGCACTTCCCGACGCCGTTCGGGGTGGCGTTCGAGCCAGCGCCGGATTCCCTGTGCCGAGGCTTCCTGCAAGGTGAGCTCGCCGGAGTCGATGAGCAGGCGCCCGATGGAGCGGTACGGGTGGCCGTTGTGATCGGCGTAGCCGATGCGCAAGGTGGCGCCATCGGGCAGACGCAGCAGGCCGGAGCCCTGGATCTGCAGGAAGAAGAAATCGAGCTCGTCGGCCGCCCAGAAGAGCACCGGCGCAGGGAGCCGCTCGCCCAGGGCGCGGATCTCGGCGCGGCTGTGATAGGGCACGAGCCGATGGCCCTCCAGCCGGCCCTTGAGGCGCAGATTCTTCGTCACCGGCGCGACCTCGCCCAGATCCACGGTGACGAGGTCGGCGGGCGGTCCGAGGATGGGGGTGCGGTGGCGGGCATCCGGCGTGCGGCTCGCGGCGATCAGCGGTTCGTAATAACCGGTGGCGAGCCCCGTGTCGCGGGCGCTGCCGTCGGGCTGCACCGCGACGAGCCGCCAGGGCCGCAGGCGTTGCTCCAGAAAACGGCGCAGTACCGCGTCTTCGCGCGGCTGCTCGCGCGCCTCGCGGCACAGCGTTTGCCATGCGGGATCGAGCGTTTCGAGCCGCGGGCAGCCCGCCAAGAAAGCATCCCACGCCTGGGAAGGACGATCGGCGCACCAGCCGGGAAGCGCTTCCCATGAGGCGGGTTCGGCGCGCAAAGCAGGCGTGGCTTGCGGCGTGCGCGGAGGTTCGGTGGGCGGGCAGACGCAGAGCGGCGTTTGCGGCACCTCGCCGCGGCAGGCAGCGAGGGCGAGGAGGAATACGGCAAGCAGAGTGCGGCGCGGCGCAATGAAACGTCTCATGAGCGGTCGAGGGTGATGGAATCCTGCCCCAAGTATATCCGCCAAGAGCATAATGGCACGGGGGACGATCGCGCAGGGAGGGGGCGATGCGGCAGGGGCGGAAACGAATGGCATGGTGGGCGGGTCTGGGTCTGGTGTGGACGCTGACAGCGGCAGGGGAGCCGTCGGTGGTGAGCGGCGGCGAGGCGGTTTGGCCGGAGTTTGGGCAGGAGCGAAGCGCCGGGGCCGAGCGCGTCGATTTTTCTCGTTTACCCCTCGAACGGGCGATCGCCATGGTCCATGGCGCAGGGGCGCGGAAGATCGTTTCGTTCGAAGATCCGAATTGCGCATACTGCAAGAAACTGATGCGCGAACTCGAGGCAGTCGACGACGTGACCGTCTATGTCTTCCTCTATCCCATTCTGGAGGGGGATTCGTGGGAAAAATCTCGGCAGATCTGGTGCGCTCCGGATCGGGCGCGGGCATGGCGGGCGTGGATGCTCGAAGGGAAAGAGCCGGCATCGGCGTCGCCGGGCTGTGACGCGAGCGCGCTCGAACACAACCTTGCGCTGGGCCGGCGGTTGGGAATCTCGGTGGTGCCGACGATCGTTCTGCCGTCGGGAAGGCGCATTCCTGGGCTGATCCGCGCGCCCGACCTCATGGATTTCTTGTCCCGGGAACGGTGAGGGTACCGCGAGCAGACGGCTGCACGGCCGGATGGCGGCCTCGCCCCGTGCCCGGATGCTCACCGAGTGGGTATCCTTTTGAGCGAGCGGGCAGAGATTGACAACTGTATCGATACGAGATACAGTTTCGCCCCTGCCGAGGGGAGATTCCATGGATGAGAGTCAGTTCGCTCACAAGGGCCTGTATTGGTTCTACGCGAGTGGTTCCCTCAAGGGGATACAGCCGGGTCACGAAGCAAAATTGCGGCGCATCTTGTCAGCGCTCGATGCGGCTCATGAGCCACGGGATTTGGCATTGCCCGGCTTCAAGCTCCATCGTTTGCAGGGAGACATGGCGGGCTTTTGGGCAATGACCGTCAATAAGAACTGGAGGGTCATTTTTCGCTTCAAAGATGGAAACATATGTGACATAAATTATATCGATTATAATTAAAGCCGTGTTTAAATGTAAATATCATATGGAAAAATGCCATGTACAATCCATCGCATCCGGGAGAAATCTTGAGGGAAGAAGTGATCGACGCTTTGGGCTTGTCGGTGACGGAGGCGGCTCGGCGGTTAGGGATGTCGCGGGTAGCGTTATCGCGCGTGCTCAACGGAAAAGCGGGCATCAGTCCTGATTTGGCGATACGGCTGGAACGGGCGGGGGTCGCAACGGCGCGGGCCTGGCTGCAGATGCAGGCGAATTACGATTTATGGCAAGCCATGCAGCATGAGCAACCCCCTGTGCGTCCGCTGGCCGAACATGTACCTGCGTGAGTGATCGGAGTGCCCTCGAACCCAACCTTGCGCTGGGCTGGCGCTGGGAGATCCCGTGGGTGCCGACGATCGTCCTGCCTTTGGGCAGGCGCGTTTCCGGGCAGGACGCAGGTATACTCATCCTCCTCATGGGCGAGGGGTGCGATGCCCGGTTCGGACGGAGAGACGATGGAAGCGAAGGACGTGCAGGGGTTGGTCGTTGCACTCGAGCGCCTGGCTGCGGCGCTGGAGGCACTGGGGGCGAAGCAGGGGGCGGGGGTGCGCTGGCCGGATGAGGAAGGCTTGGCCTACTGGTACCGGCGCGTGGGCGGTCGCGGCGTGCTGCAACCCGTGCGCCGGCCGCATCGCCTGCGGCTCGACGATCTCAAGGACATCGAGCCGCAGAAGGCGCGCGTGGTGCGCAATACCGAGCAGTTCCTCGCCGGCCGTCCGGCGAACAACGTGCTGCTCACGGGGGCGCGCGGCACGGGGAAGTCTTCCCTGGTGAAGGCGCTGCTCACCGAGTACGCCGCTCGGGGGCTGCGGCTGGTGGAGATGGAGAAGACCGATCTGGTCGATCTGCCCGACGTGCTCGCCTGCCTCGAGACGCGGCCCGAGCGCTTCATCGTCTTCGTCGACGACCTCTCGTTCGAGGAAGGCGAGCCGGCCTACAAGATGCTCAAGAGCGTGCTCGACGGCTCGGTGTGGGCCCAGCCGGACAACGTGCTGCTCTACGCGACCTCCAACCGGCGCCATCTCATGCCGGAGTTCTTTCACGAGAACGAGCGCACGCGCTACGTGGGCGAAGAAGTGCATCCGGCCGAGGCGGTGGAGGAGAAAGTCTCGCTCTCCGAGCGTTTCGGCCTGTGGGTGTCGTTCTATCCCTTTTCGCAGGAGGAATACCTCACCATCGTCGCGCACTGGTTGCGTTCGTTCGGCGTCTCCGAGGCCGAGATCGAGGCGGCGCGTCCCGAGGCGTTGCAGTGGGCGATCGAGCGCGGCTCGCGCTCCGGCCGGGTGGCCTGGCAGTTCGCGCGCGACTGGGCGGGACGGCACGGCCTGCCGCAGCAGGGAGCGTGCGCATGAAGCGCGTGGACGTGGCCGCGGCGGTGCTGCGCCGCGGCGACGGTGCCGTCCTGCTGGGGCAGCGGGCCGAGGGGACGTTCTATCCCGGGTATTGGGAATTTCCCGGCGGCAAGGTGGAGCCGGGCGAGACGCCGGCGCAGGCGCTGCTGCGGGAGCTCGCCGAGGAGCTGGAGATCGCCGTGGCGCCCGAAGACCTGCTGCCGTGGGTGGTGCGCGAGCACGTCTATCCCCACGCGCAGGTGCGTCTGCACTTCTTTCGCGTCCCGCGCTGGGCGGGGGAGCCTCGGGCGCGGGTGCATGCGGCGCTCGCCTGGGTGAAGCCGCCGCAGCAGACGGTGGCGCCGATGCTGCCCGCCAATGGCCCAGTGTGGAAATTCCTCGCCCTGCCGCAGCAGATGCTGGTGAGCGGCGTGGCGGTTCTGCTCGAAGCAGGGGAGCCGCTCGCGGCGGCGTTCGAACGGCAGGAGGCGGCGCTTGCGCGCGCTCGTGCCCAGGGGCCGGTGCTCGTGCAGGTGCGCGAGCCGGCGGCGCTCGCCGAGGCGCTGGTGCGGCGGCTGCGTCCCCAGCTGGGGGCGGAGGATCTCTTGGTGGTCAATGGCGAGGTCGATGCTGCCCAGGCGCTGGGCACGGGGCTGCATCTGCCACAGCGGCGGCTGGAAGCGCTTTCTGGGCGGCCTGAGCTACCCTGGGTGGGCGCCTCGGTGCACGGGGCGGCCGCCTTGCGCCGGGCCGAAGCGCTGGGGCTCGATTACGCCGTGCTGGGGCCGGTGCGGCCGACGCGCTCGCATCCGGGGGCGGCGGCGCTCGGCTGGCCGGGATTCGAGGCAATCGCCCGGGCAGCGGCGATCCCCGTCTACGCCATCGGCGGGCTGGGCCCAGAGGACCTGGAAGCAGCGCACCACGCCGGAGCGCACGGGGTGGCGGCGATCCGCGCCTGGTGGGACTAATCGTCTATTGCAACTCGTTGCCGGCCTCGGGCGGCGTTTTTCCGCCCGAGGGGAGGCGATAGCGCTCGTCGGCCCAGGCGCCGAGGTCGATGAGCTTGCAGCGTTCGGAGCAGAACGGGCGCCAGCGCGATTCCGGCGTCCAGGGGACCGCTTTGCCGCAGGTGGGGCAGGAGACGAGGCGTGGCGTCTTCGGCGCGGGGTCGTTCATGGTGCTGCATCCCTTTTACAGTCGGCACAGTTCGAGCACGAAGGGGACGTCGAGTTCCAGCGGTTGCGTGGAAGGGCGCAGGTCGCTGCGCGGCGGGCCGAATCTCAGGTTGATGAGGTATTTGTTGGCCGACATCGAGGGGATGACCTGCAGCGCGGGGTCGACGTGGACGCGGGCGAGCAGGCAGCAGGCGCCTTTGAGCTCGCGCTGATAGGCGCCGCGCACGGCGACGGCCTCATGGCGCTCGGCGTTGCCGCGCAGGAGGCTGAGCACGAGTTCGATGCCGTTGCGAATCGGCTGCAGGGGGGCGACCCAGCGTTCGAGTTGGGCGGTGCGCCGCTCGGGCGGCTGCTCCAGCCAGAAGTGATAGGCGGGGGCGTCGAAAGCGCACAAACCCCCAGGGATGTGGGCCCGCGCGCGTAGCGCCATCAGCCATTCGTTTCCGCGCAGATAGTGGTCCACCCGTCCGACCATGCCGAGGAGGGCGGCGCGGATCTGTTCGATATGCTCCACCAGAGCCGCGACGCGTTCGGTGTCGACCTGCTCGACGGGTAGCGTGAGCAGGGCCGAACGCTGGCGATCGAGTTCTTGCATCAGGTCGAGCTTGAGGTCGGTGCGCCCGGCGATGTCGGCGAGCTCGAAGAGGGTGATGAGGGCGGCGTGGTGATCGTCGCGATGCCTGCCCTCGAGGAAATGGGTCCAGCGTCGCCAGACGTCTTCGAGGCGCAGCAGGGTGCGAATGCGCTCGGTGAAGGGGAATTCGAAGAGGATCATGGCGGCGCGGTTCGGGCGAGTTCGCGGTAGAGGCGGTCGAGCGCCTCGACCTGGGCGTGGAGCTGGGCGAGATCGCCGCCGTTGTCGATGAGGTGGTCGGCCGCCGCCAGCCGCTCGGCCCGGCTTGCCTGCTGGGCCATGATGCGCCGGATCAGCGCTTCGTCCAGGCCGCTGCGCGCGCGTACTCGCTCGATCTGGACTTCTTCGGGGCAGTCGACGACGGCGATGCGTTGGCAGCGGCGGCGGTAGTCTTCGCCCGCTTCGATGAGCAAGGGAACCACCAGCACCACGTAGGGTGCGTCGACGGCGGCGCGGCAGCGGGCGTCGGCTTCCTGACGGATCAGGGGGTGCAGGATGGCTTCGAGCCGGTGTTTTGCCGCGGGGTCGGTAAACGCGAGCGCGCGCATCTTGGCGCGATCGAGCGCCCCGGCCGGCGTGAGGATGTCGGGGCCGAAGGCGGCGGCGAGGGCGGGAATGGCCGCACCATCGGGGGCGGTGAGCTCGTGGGCGATCACGTCGGTGTCGACCACGGCGGCGCCGAGGCGCGCGAAGTGCTCGGCAGCGGCGCTCTTGCCGCTGCCGATGCCGCCGGTCAGGCCGACGATGAAGGGGGAACGGTTCAGGGGGGGCATGCGTCGACGGAAAGCTGGGGGAAACGGGTCTGGATGCGCTGGCGCAGGTCATCGGCCACGGACGAGGGGCATCGGTAGACGAGTTCGGCAACGGGGGTGGTGCGCGTAACGACCTGCGCTCCCTTGACGTTCTTGTCGCGCAGTTCGGCCATGCGCTTCTCGGCGCTTTCCTGGGCGCGGAAGAGGCCGAGCGAAATGCCCCACTGCAGGGGGCCGGGGTCGCGGATCACGAAGGCGTCGTCCACCCCGGCCTGACGCAGGTTTTCCAGCCGGCGGTTCGCCGCGGCCGCACTGCCTTGGGGCGGGAGCACCACGCGCCAGCTGGTGGGTTTTTCGCTTGTTCGCTCTTGAATTTGGACGCCGCTCAGTCCTTGCGGCAGTTCCTTGAGCGCCGGCAGGAGCTTGGGATCGACCTCGGCGAGCCGCAGGCAGGAGAGGGGAGCGGGGGGAGCAGCGGCCGCAGCGGCCGCAGCGTCCGTCGGCTTGGGAGGCGGTGGTTCGGCAGCCGTTGGCGCGGGTTCTGCGGCGGAGGCGGAGTCGGGCGCGGCGTTGTCGCGCGCCGGGGGTTCGCTCGCCGGCGGGTTGGCGGGAACGGTCGGGGGCAGAGGTGCAGCGACGTCGTGACCCGCCGCGGCGGCGAGGATGCGCAGGCGGTCGGGGCGCAGCGGCTGCTCGGCGGTGGCGCGCACCGCTTCGGGAGCAGGTCGCGGCAGCAGCCCCGCGGTCATCGCCAGCAGCAGGGCATTGACGAGCAGGAGCAGCGCGATCAGGAGGCGCATCGCCGCTTGCCTCTGCGTCAGCCCACGCTCGGAAGCGTGCGCAGCGCCTCGGCCAAGAGCTCGTCGGGCAGGGTGTAGTCTTCGAGCTCGCCACGCAGGTAGCGCTCATAGGCGCTCATGTCGAAGTGCCCGTGCCCGGTGAGATTGAAGAGCAGCACCTTGGGTTCGCCGGTTTCCTTGCAACGCAGCGCCTCGTCGATCACGGCACGGATGGCGTGACAGGATTCCGGCGCGGGGATGATCCCCTCGGCGCGGGCGAACTGGATGCCGGCCTCGAACGTGGCCCGCTGCGGCACGGCGAGCGCTTCGACCTGGCCTTCGTGCACCAGCTGCGACACCAGCGGGGAGGCGCCGTGGTAGCGCAGCCCGCCGGCGTGGATGCCCGGCGGCACGAAGTCGTGCCCCAGGGTGTACATCCGCATCAGGGGGGTGAAACCGGAGGCATCGCCGTAATCGTAGGCGTAGGTGCCCTTGGTGAGGGAGGGGCAGGATTCGGGCTCCACCGCTACGCAGCGCAGTCCCGCGGCGCGGCGTTCGCCGGCGAACTTGTCGGCGAGGAAGGGGAAGGCGATGCCGCCGAAGCTCGAGCCGCCGCCGCAGGGACCGAAGATCACGTCGGGATAAAGGCCGATCTTCTCGAACTGCTTCTTCGCTTCCAGCCCGATGAGGCTCTGGTGCAGCAGGACGTGGTTGAGCACCGAGCCCAGGGTGTAGTTGGTGTCGGGCCGGGAGGCGGCCTCCTCGACGGCTTCCGAGATGGCGATGCCCAAGGAGCCGGGATGATCCGGTTCGGTGGCGAGGATGCGCCGCCCGGTCTCGGTGAGCGGCGAAGGACTGGCGTGCACTTCCGCGCCCCAGGTTTCCATCAGCACGCGGCGCTGCGGCTTTTGCTGGTAGCTCACGCGCACCATGTAGACGCGCACTTCCAGACCGAACATCTGGCCGGCGAAGGCGATCGAGGAGCCCCACTGGCCGGCGCCGGTCTCGGTGGTGAGCCGTTTGATGCCCACCTGGCGGTTGTAATAGGCTTGAGGTACGGCGGAATTGGGCTTGTGCGAGCCGGCCGGCGAAACCCCTTCGTACTTGAAGAAGATCTTGGCCGGCGTGCCCAGGCGCCGCTCCAGGCGCACGGCGCGCATGAGCGGCGAGGGACGCCAGATGGCATAGGTTTCACGCACCGCCTCGGGGATGGCGATCCAGCGCTCGCGGCTCATCTCCTGTTCGAGGATCGGCTCGGGAAAGATCGCGGCCATCGCGGAGGGATCGATCGGCTTGCCGTCCGGCCCGAGCGGGGGTGCCGGAGGGGTGGAGAGATCGGCGGCGATGTTGTACCAGTGCGTCGGAATCTCGTGTTCCTCGAGGAGGATCCGGGTCGGTTCGCTCATGGGGCGGTCTCTCGGGTGTCATGGGAAGGATTCGGGCTGGCGCTGGCTGCGGCGACCACGGCCAGGCCGCGCAGAACGAGATTATCCACCGTCCGGGCCGGAATGGCCAGATGCGCGGCGATGATCTCGGCGTCGCCGCCCGAGACGAGCGCCACGGCGCCGCAGGCAGTCCCCTCCATGACACGATAGTAATGTTCGATGGCCCCGACCTGGGCGAGCAGGCAGCCGCTGGCGATGGCGTCGCGCGTGTTCGTGGGCGGCAGGCGCACTTCGCCGGCGGCGAGCGGCAGTTTTGCGGTGGCCCGTACCAGGCTTTCGCGCATGGTGGTGAGCCCCGGCAGGATCAGACCGCCGCGAAAGCGTCCGTCGGCCTCGAGCCAATCCACCGTGGTGGCCGTGCCGCAGCACACCACCAGGGCCGCGCCGTCGTGCAGGTGGTGCGCGGCAATGAGCGCGGCCCAGCGGTCGGCGCCGAGCCGCTCGGGTTCGTCGTAGCCGTTCGTGACGCCACAGCACTGCGCCTCGGCCACGAGCCAGCGAATGGGGCCGAGCTGGCGTTCGAGTTCGAGGGCGAGCCGGTCGTGCGCCACATTCACGCCGAAACGCCGGGTCGAAGCGGGCAGCCGTACGCGCATCGCTTCGATCCACTGCGGGATGTCGACGTGGCGGCAGGCGCCGCTCTCGCGCCAGTGTTCGCCCTCGAGCAAGGCCCATTTGAGCCGCGTGTTGCCCAGATCGAGGAGCAGCGTCGGATTCATGCGAGGGGGCGCAGCGAGACGTCACCGACGCAGCAGGCGATGCGCCCGCTGGCGGTGTCGAGCAGCAGGCGGCCGGTGTCGTCGACACCGGCGTCGATCCCGACGAGCTCGCGCTCGCCGTCGCGTACCGCCACTTCTTGGCCGGCGTAGGCGTCGAGCGCGTTCCATTCGTCGCGCCAGGCAGCGAAGCCGTGGCCAGCGAGATAGCTTGCGCGCACGGCGTCGAGCCGTTCGAGGAGCGCGGCGAGCACCGCTTCCCGCGGCGGCAGGGGGGCGAGGTGATGCGCCAGCGCGGTGGCCGGCAGGCCGCTTGCGGGATGAAAGTCCGGCGGCAGTTCGAGATTGAGCCCGATGCCGACGACGACGCGGGTCGGCGCCGCATGACGGCTTTGCGCTTCGATGAGCACGCCGGCCACCTTGGCGCCGGCGATGAGGAGGTCGTTGGGCCATTTGAGCCCGACGCCGGGCACGCCCAGCGCCTGCAAGCCTCGAGCGAGCGCCACGCCGACGGCAAGCGGCAGCGCTTCGAGCGAGGTGCCCGGAGGAAACGCGAAGAGGCAGGAGAAGGTGAGACTCGCATCGGGCCAGGATTGCCAGATCCGGTCCTGCCGTCCCCTTCCCCGGGTCTGCCGGTCGGCACCGACGACGGCAAGGCGCCCGGGATCGGGCAGCGGCAGGCGCATCGCCTCGTCGTTGGTCGAGGCGCATTCGCCAAGCCAATGAAGGTCGAGCCGTCGGGCGAGCGCCTCGGGCAGGAGCCGGTGCAATGCCGCCGGATCGAAGGCGGAGGGAGCGGGCATGGAGCGTCGCAGGAAGGGTGCGAAGCGCTTATTGTACGGCAGGCGCTAGCGCTTGAGCTTGCGCGTGAGCGTGTTGCGGCCCACGCCGAGCCGGGCGGCGGCTTCCGCGCGGCGCCGGCCGGTATGCTCGAGCGCCCGTTCGAAGAGGACGCGCTCGAAGCGCGCGTGCAGCGCGTCGTAGAGGGCGCTTGCACCGGAGGCGAGCAGCCGGTCGACTTCTTCGGCGAGCAGTTGCTCCCACGCCGGGGAAGCCGGGGAATCCGGCAGGGGGGCTTCAGGGGCGAGGGGGGTGCGGAATTCGGGCGGCAGGTCGTGCGGCTCGACCTGCTGCGCCGGGGTCATGACGGTGAGCCAGTGGCAGAGGTTCTCCAGCTGGCGCACGTTGCCGGGGAAAGGGTAGCGCTTGAGCGCTTCCAGGGCAGCGGGCGAGAGCGTCTTGCGCTCCACGCCCAGCTCGCGTGCGCTCTTGGTCAGGAAGTGGCGCGCAAGCAGCGGAATGTCTTCGGCGCGCTCGCGCAGCGGCGGCAGGCGCAGGCGGATGACGTTGAGGCGGTGATAGAGGTCTTCGCGAAAGAGCCCTTCACGCACGCGGGCTTCCAGATCCTGGTGGGTGGCGGTGATGATGCGCACGTTGGCGCGCAGCGGCTGCTGCCCGCCGATGCGGTAGTAGTGCCCGTCGGAGAGCACGCGCAGCAGCCGCGTCTGCAGATCGGCCGGCATGTCGCCGATCTCGTCGAGAAAGAGCGTGCCGCCCTCGGCCTGTTCGAATCGCCCGCGCCGGGCGCTGGCGGCGCCAGTGAAGGCGCCTTTCTCGTGACCGAAGAGCTCGGCTTCGAGCAGTTCGCGCGGGATCGCCGCAGTGTTGATGGCGATGAAGGGGCCGTCGCGCCGCGGGCTGTGGCGGTGCAGCGCCCGGGCGACGAGCTCCTTGCCACTGCCGGATTCACCGGTGATGAGCACGGTGGCGCTCGAGTGCGATAGCCGCCCAATGGCGCGAAAGACGTCCTGCATCGCCGGGGCCTGCCCCAAGATCTCGGGGGCGGCGTCTGGTTCGTCTTGGGCGGCGGCTGCGGGTCGCGCTTCCAGCGCCCGGCGCACCAGGCGCACGGCTTCGGGTACGTCGAAGGGTTTGGGCAGGTACTCGAAGGCGCCGGCCTGAAAAGCGCTCACGGCACTGTCGAGGTCCGAATAGGCGGTCATCACGATCACGGGCGTGCCGGGGGCGCGCTCATGCAGCCGGCGCACGAACTCGAGCCCGTCGGTGCCGGGCATGCGGATGTCGGTGAGCACCACTGCCGGCCGCTCCTGCGTGAGCGCCTCCAGCGCCGTCTCGGCACGATCGAAACCGCGATGCGGCAGGTTCTCGCGTTCGAGGGCGCGCTCGAGCACCCAACGGATGGATTTGTCGTCGTCGAGGATCCAGATGGCGTCGTTCATGTCGGGCTCCCGGAAGCGAGCGGCAGCAGGAGGTGGAAGCGCGTGCGCCCGGGGCGGCTGTCGAATTCGATGGCGCCGTGGTGCTGGGCGACGATATCCTGGGCGATCGCCAGTCCCAGTCCCGCGCCGCCCTCGCGCCCGCTCACGAGCGGATAGAAGATGCGCTCGCGCAGCGCTTCGGGGATACCGGGACCATCGTCGGCGATCTCGACGTGGAGCGCGAGGCGGTAGCGCCGTTTGGCGAGCGTCACCTGGCGCGCGGCGCGGGTGCGCAGCTCGACTTTACCCTTGCCCCCGGTGGCCTGGGCGGCGTTGCGCGCGATGTTGAGGATCGCCTGCAGCAGGCGCTCGCGGTCGGCGGTGAGCTCCGGCAGGCTCGCGTCGTAGTCGCGCTCGACCCTCAAGGCGGGGAATTCGGCGAGCAGCAGCCGGCGCACGTGCTCGAGGATCTCGTGGACGTTGACCGGGGCCGGGTGCGGCGCCTGGTGCGCGGCCAGCAGCCCGGCGAGCAGGCGCTGCAGGCGGTCGGTCTCGAGGATGATGACTTCGGTGTACTCCGCCAGTGCCGGATCGGGCAGTTCCATCTGCAGCAGTTGCGCCGCGCCGCGGATGCCGCCCAAGGGGTTCTTGATCTCGTGGGCGAGCGCGCGCACGAGTTCGCGTGCGGCCTGCTGCAGGCGCAGGCGCTCTTCTTCCTGGGTCGTCTTGAGGCGCTGGTCGATGGGGCGGAATTCGAGGGTGAATCCTTCGCCGTCGTCCTGGATGGGGCTCACCGTGACGTCGGCCGCGAGCGTCTGGCCGGAAGGAAGATGAAGGCCGATGCCGTGGCAGGCGTAGAACCAGCGGTTGCGTTCGGCCTCGTCGAGAGCGGTGCGCAAGGTGGGCGAGGCACCGAAGATCTCTTCCCAGGGGCGACCGGCAAGGCGTTCGCGGGCGAGACCGAAGAGGTGCTCGGCCGCGGCGTTGGCCGTCAGTAGCCGACGGTCGGGGCCGGCGAGGACGACGGCGGTGGAGAGCCAGTCGAGGGCGGTGAGGTCGGGCGGCATGGCGGTGCCTGGTGTCGGAACGGGAGAAATGCAGCAAGAACGGTGCCAGGTATGCTGCAGACTCAGCGCAGGCGCTGGAGTTCGCGTTCGATCGCTTCGAGGTTGCGCCGCTGGCGTTCGGCCTGGGCTTTGAGTTCGGCGGCGCGCTCCGGCGAGGCGGTCTGCAGCGCGCGCTGCGTTTCTTGCAGGCGCTGGTTCTCTGCGGCTTTCTCTTCTTCGAGGATGCGGCGGCGAAGGTCGTCGCGCTGGCGCTGTTCGCCGGGGCTCACCCGGGGAAAGTTCGAGGGGGAAGCGGCAGCGGGGGCGGAAGGGGCGGGCGTCGCGTCGAGGTAGGGGAGATCGCGCAGGGCCTCGCAGCGCATCCCTTTGGTGCTGGCGCGATCGTTGGTGTAGGTGATGCGTCCGTCGCCGTCGCTGCATTTCCACAGCGTCGCCCCGGCGCTCGGTGCGCACAGCATGCCGAAACCCAGGAGGACGGCGCAGGAGGCGAGGCGGGACGGAAACCGGATCATGCAGCAAGTATAAAGGAAAAAGGGCGGCCGCGGCCGCCCTCTTCCTTTCATCGCCCCCTGCGGGGGCAGCTCGCACTCACAGGCTGTAGTAGAGCTCGAATTCGAGCGGGTGGGTGGTCATGCGCATGCGCTGCACTTCCTCGTTCTTCAGCTCGATGTAGGCATCGATGAAGTCGTTGGAGAAGACGCCGCCGCGGGTGAGGAACTCGCGGTCGGCATCGAGCGCTGCCAGCGCCTGGTCGAGGCTGTGGCACACGGTCGGGATCTTGGCGTCCTCTTCCGGCGGCAGGTCGTAGAGGTTCTTGTCGGCCGGATCGCCCGGGTGGATCTTGTTCTGCACGCCGTCGAGCCCCGCCATCATCAGCGCGGCGAAGGCGAGATAGGGGTTGGCGAGCGGATCGGGGAAGCGCGCTTCGATGCGCCGCGCCTTGGGATTGGCCACGTAGGGAATGCGGATGGAGGCCGAGCGGTTGCGCGCGGAGTAGGCGAGCTTCGTCGGGGCCTCGAAGTGCGGCACCAGGCGCTTGTAGGAGTTGGTGCCGGGGTTGGTGATGGCGTTGAGCGCCCGGGCGTGCTTGATGATGCCGCCGATGTAGTAGAGCGCGAATTCGGACAGCCCCGCGTAGCCGTTGCCGGCGAAGAGGTTCTGTCCCGCTTTCCAGATGGATTGGTGGACGTGCATGCCCGAGCCGTTGTCGCCGACGATGGGCTTGGGCATGAAGGTGGCCGTCTTGCCGTACTGGTGCGCCACGTTGTGCACCACGTATTTGAGCGCCTGTGTCCAGTCGGCGCGGCGCGTGAGGGTGTTGAACTTGGTGCCGATCTCGCACTGGCCGGCGTTGGCCACTTCGTGGTGGTGCACTTCCACCGGTACGCCGATCGATTCGAGGGCGAGCACCATGGCGGAGCGGATGTCGTGCAGGCTGTCGACCGGGGGGACGGGGAAATAGCCGCCCTTGACGCGCGGACGGTGGCCGGTGCCTTCCCACGAGGCCTCGCCCGACTGGATCTTCACCGAGCAGCCGGACATGTCGACCGACCACTCGACCGAGTCGAAAATGAAGAATTCGGGTTCGGGGCCGAAGTAGACGGTGTCGCCCAGCCCCGTCGACTTCAGATAGGCTTCGGCACGCTTGGCGATCGAGCGGGGATCGCGGTCATAGCCCTTGCCGTCGGCCGGCTCCACCACGTCGCAGGTGATGACCACCGTGGGTTCTTCGTAGAAGGGGTCGACGTAGGCGGTATCCGGATCGGGCACGAGCAGCATGTCGGAGGCCTGGATGCCTTTCCAGCCGGCGATCGAGGAGCCGTCGAAGGCGTGGCCGCGCTCGAAGACTTCTTCGTCGAAGGCCGAGACCGGCACCGTGACGTGATGCTCCTTGCCGAGGATGTCGGTGAAACGGTAGTCCACGAAACGGGCTTCACTTTCGTGGATGAGCTTGAGGACGTCTTGGGCATTCATCGGATCGACTCCGGGTCAGGAAAAAGTGGAAGGATTTTAGCAAGTGTCGTGCCAGCTTTTGGTTTGCCTCAAAGGGAGGCATTTCCGGCTGGAGGAGGGGGAGGAGGGACTTCGTTTGCACTGATTTGGTGCAATTTTTCGCTTCCTGTGCCCGGTTCCGGTGCAAGCTCGACGAAGAGCCGCAGGGAAGCGAGGTCGGGATGGCGTTGGCGCAGGGCGTCGAGCTGGGAGAAAAGGGCCGCACGGTCCGCGGCGAGCAGGGAAGGCGCGTGTTTGGCCGGAACCAGCAGGTCGAGATAGGTGCGCCCGCCGAGATAGTGCAGGACGATCCAGTCGGGCGAAGCGGCGGCGAAAGCCGGGAGCGCGCGCAGGTCCTGCACCACTTCGGTGCGGTCGGTGAGCGCCTGCAGCTGACCGGGCGGGCGGGTCGTGTCGTTTTCGTGATCGACGTGGATCAGCGCGTCGTCGAGGTTGGGGAAGCGGCCCTTGAGGCGGGCGAATACGGTATCGGCCACGCGGTGCCCTTCGGAGACCGACAGGCGGGGGGCGACCTGGATGTGCGCATCCACCAGGATGCGGTCGGCCATGCGCCGCGTGCGGATCTGGTGCAGATCCTCGACGCCGGGGGTGGTGCGGATCGTCTCGGTCAGTCGGGCGACTTCTTCCGGCTCGAGCCCGGTGTCGACGAGCTCGCGCACCGCACGGTAGGCAAAGCGCACTCCCATCGAGGCGATCATGAAGCCGACCAGCGCCGCCGCGAGCGGTTCGAGGAAGCGGTAGCCGGCAAGGCTTCCGCCGATGCCGATCGCCACCACGAGCGAGGAGGCGGCATCCGAGCGGGCATGCCAGGCGGCCGCTTCCAGCACTTTCGCCTTGAGGGCGCGTCCGCGGCGGTACAGCCAGTGAAACATCCCTTCCTTGGCGAGCAGGGTGATCACCGCCATGACGAGGGCGGGGATCTCGATCGGCGGGGCATGTTCGAGCGTCTGCAGTTTCATGCCCGCCGCCCACAGGAAGCCGCAGCCCACGCCCAGCAGCACCAGGCCGAGGATGAAACTGACGAGAGTCTCGAAGCGTCCATGTCCATAAGGGTGTTCGGCATCGGGGGGCGCGCCGGCGCTTCGTCCTGCCCAGCTCACCATGGCGTCGGTGGTGAGGTCGGCGAGGGTATGGATCGCATCGGCCACGAGGCTGAATGCGTTGGCGGCCAGCCCGATGAGGATCTGCAATATGGCCAGGGTGGCGTTGATGGCCATGGCCGTGAAACTGGCGCGGGCGATGGCGTTGCCGCGCATCCGCGCTGCGTCGGGCGGTGGAGACGGTATACTAGGTTTGGAGCTCATGGAGGACGCCGTGGGAAATCTGCACGATATTCTAGCGCTTGCCGGCGAGCGCGCCGAGCGCTTCGGCCTGCCCTACGCCGGGGCTTTGACGCCCCCCGAGGCGTTTTTGGTGTGGCAAACGGCGCCCGGCGCGGTACTCGTCGATTGCCGTACCCGCGCCGAGTGGGATTGGGTAGGCCGTATTCCCGGTGCCGTGGAGATCGAATGGCTACACTATCCCGACTTGATGCCGAATCCCGATTTTGTCACCCACCTTCGGGCCCAGGTCGACCCCGAGTCCTTGGTGATGTTCTTGTGTCGCTCGGGTGGCCGTTCCGATCAGGCGGCGCGTGTGGCTACGGCGGCCGGTTTTACTTCGTGTTACAACGTGCTCGAAGGCTTCGAGGGCGCGAAAGACGCCGCCGGCCATCGCGGCACGGTGGGCGGATGGAAGTTCCACGGTCTGCCGTGGGTGCAGAGTTGAATCACTACCCTTTGGGAGGGAGGAGATGACGACGGTCCTCGAGAAATCTTTGCCATTCGCGCCTTATGCCGCGATGAGCGACGAGCAGGCGCAGGAGCGCATCCTCGCGGCGCGATCGCGGCTGGGCGAGGAGGCGGTGATCCTGTGCCACCACTATCAGCGCGCCGACGTCTATCGGCACGCCGATCTCACCGGCGATTCGCTCAAGCTCGCCCGGCTCGCCGCACAGACTTCCTCGCGCTACATCGTCTTCTGCGGCGTGCATTTCATGGCCGAGGTCGCGGACATCCTGTCGCAGCCCGAGCAGGTGGCGATCCTGCCGGATCTGGCCGCCGGCTGTTCCATGGCCGACATGGCCGATCTCGCCAAGGTGACGCGCGCCTGGCGTGAACTGGGCGAGGTGCTCGACGGCGATCCGGCCGAGGTCTATACGCCGGTCACGTACATCAATTCCGCGGCCGATCTCAAGGCGTTCTGCGGCCGCCACGGCGGCATCGTGTGCACCTCGACCAATGCGCCGCACATCATGGAGTGGGCGCTGGCGCGCCGCCCCAAGCTCCTCTTCTTTCCCGACCAGCATCTGGGACGCTGGACCGGCCACCAGCGCGGCATCCCGCTGGAAGACATGCTGGTGTGGGATCCCGACCTGCCCTACGGCGGTTTGAGCCCGGAGCAGATCAGGCGGGCTACCATCCTGCTGTGGAAAGGGCATTGTTCGGTGCATCAGATGTTTACCAAGGCGCAGATCGAGCGCTGGCGCGCCAGGCATCCCCAGGGCTACGTCATCTCGCACCCGGAGTGCGCCTTCGAGGTGTGCCTCGCCTCCGATTACGTCGGTTCGACCGAATTCATCCAGAGCACGGTGCGCGCGGCGCCGGCCGGCACCGAATGGCTGGTGGGCACCGAGTTCAACCTGGTGAGCCGCCTGGCCGAGGAGATGGCTCCGCAGGGCAAGACGGTGCAGTTCATGGGCGGCGTGGTGTGCATGTGCTCGACGATGCAGCGCATCGACCCGCAGCACCTCGCCTGGACGCTCGACAATCTGGTTCAGGGGCGGGTGGTCAATCGCATCGCCGTGCCCGGGGAGGTCGCGCAATGGGCGAAAGTGGCGCTCGAGCGGATGCTCTCGGCCACATGAACGTTCCGATGATTGCAGAAAAACGGCAGAAACTCTGGGGGCGGTGGCGCTCTTGGCGCGCGCCATTGGAAGATCCGCGCCAGCTCGTTCCTGCCGGGGCGAGGCAGGCGGGGGTGGCGTTGCGTGTGGTCAGCTACAACATCCACAAGGGTTGGGGGCCGTTCAACCGCCACCTGACCATCGCCGAGATGCGCGAGGCGCTGCGCGAGCTTGGCCCAGACCTCGTGCTGCTGCAGGAAGTTCAAGGGGCGCATCTTGGACACGCGCAGCGCCATCCCCTTTGGCCTGCCCAGCCGCAGCATCACTATCTCGGCGCTGAACACTGGCCCGAGCGCATCTACGGCGGTAACCTCTTCCATGAGCTGGGGCATCATGGCAACGCCGTGCTGTCGCGCTTTCCGGTACAGGACTGGGCCAATCACGACGTCTCGGCGCACCGCTGGGAGCGCCGCGGCATCCTGCATTGCGCCATGGTTTTGCCGCATGGCCTTTGCCTGCACGTCTTCTGCGTCCATCTGGGCCTGCGGGCGCGCTGGCGCCGGATGCAGCTCGAACGCTTGCGGGAGCTGATCGCCGGCTTGCCGCCGCGCTCGCCGATCGTCGTGGGCGGGGATTTCAACGATTGGGGGCGGGAGGCGGAGGAACTCCTCGCCGCGCCCCTGGGTCTGGAAGACGCCTTCGCTGCCGTCGGTCGCCGTGCGCCGCCGCGCACCTACCCGGCGCGCGGCCTGGCCTTCGGCCGGCTCGACCGGCTCTACGTGCGTGGCTGCGAGGTGCACGCGGCCCAGGTGCCGCGCGGGCGGCCGTGGTCGCACTTGTCCGACCATCTGCCGCTCGTGGTCGATCTCGCCCTGGAGGGCGGATGAGCGCGCCGCCGCACCGCTTCCTGGCCGAGGGGCCGGACGATGGCCCTGGATTTCCTGCCCGGTAACCGTCTGCAGCTGCTGGAGAACGGCGCGGAATTCTTTCCCGCGCTGCTACGGGCGATCGATGCGGCGCGCGAGGAGGTGCGGCTCGAGACCTACATCTTCGAGTGCGACGAGATCGGCGAGGCGGTGCTCGCGGCGCTGGTGCGGGCGGCGGCGCGCGGTGTGCGCGTGTATTTGCTGGTAGACGGCTTCGGCGCCCGCGATTTCATCGTCCATCGCATGCACGGGGTGGCCGCCGCCGGCGTCGAAGTCGAGGTCTATCGCCCGCTGCGCGGCCCCTGGTTCATCCCGCGGCGCCGTCGCCTGCGGCGCCTGCACCGCAAGCTCGCCTGTTGCGATGGGCGAGTCGCCTTCGTCGGCGGCATCAACATCCTTTCCGATTTCACCCGCCTGCCCGGGCGCCGGATCCGTCTGCCGCGATGGGATTATGCGGTTCGAATCGAGGGGCCGCTCGTGCGTTCGGTGCAGCAGGCGATGCAGCGGCTGTGGCGCCTGGTGTGCTGGACGAATGGCCGGCGCCGCCCGCCCCGCCTCGTGGCGCGTGCCGCGCACGACGGCCCGGCCGGGCCGCATCGCGCCGTCCTGGTGCTGCGCGACAACTGGCGCCATCGCCACGACATCGAGAACGCCTATCTGCACATGCTCGCCCGCGCCCGAAAGGAGGTGTGGATCGCCTGCGCCTATTTCTTCCCCGGCAAACGCTTTCGCCGGGCGCTCGCGGCCTGCACGGCGCGCGGCGTGCGGGTGCGCCTCGTCCTGCAGGGACTGAGCGACCATCCCATCCTGTCGCAGGCCACGCGCGCCCTCTATCCCTGGCTGCTGCGCCAGGGCGTCGAGCTGTGGGAATACCATGCCACCGAGATGCACGCCAAGGTGGCGGTGTTCGACGATCGCTATGCCACGGTGGGTTCGAGCAACATCGACCCCTTCAGCCTCTTCATGGCGCGCGAGGCCAACGTGTGGGTCGACGACCTCGGCTTCAGCGCGGAGCTGCGCGCGCGGCTCGAGCAGCATGTGGCGCAGGGCGCGGTGCGGCTCGACGAAGAGGGCTTCGCCCGGTTGCCCCGCTGGCGCAAGGCGCTCAGCTGGGTGGTGCTCGGCTGGGTGCGGCTCATCATCGGCTGGGCGGGCTACACGCGCGACATGGAAGGCTGAGGCTGGTATCATCGCGCTTTTCCGCGATCCCTACCGACCATGACGATCCTCGTGACCGGCGGCGCCGGCTTCATCGGCAGCAACTTCGTGCTCGACTGGCTCGCGCGACACGACGAACCTCTCGTCAATCTCGACGCGCTCACCTACGCCGGCAACCTGGAAAACCTTGCCGCGCTCGAGGGCGATGCGCGCCACGTCTTCGTGCACGGCGACATCACCGATCAGGACCTCGTGCGTCGCCTGCTCTCCCAACACCGGGTGCGCGCCATCGTGCATTTCGCCGCCGAATCGCACGTCGATCGCTCCATCCACGGGCCCGAGGCGTTCGCGCGCACCAACGTGCTGGGCACCTTGCGGCTGCTGGAGGCGGCGCGCGCGCATTGGGAGTGCTTGCCCGAACCCGATCGCTCGGCCTTTCGCTTCGTGAACGTCTCCACCGACGAAGTCTATGGCACGCTCGGCCCGGACGATCCGCCCTTCACCGAAACCACGCCCTACGCGCCCAATTCTCCGTACGCGGCGAGCAAGGCCGGGGCGGACCACTTCGTGCGTGCGTTCCATCACACCTACGGCCTGCCGACGATCACCACCAACTGCTCCAACAACTACGGCCCCTACCAGTTTCCGGAAAAGCTCATCCCGCTGTGCCTGACGCGCGCGCTCGCCGGCGAGCCGCTCCCCATCTACGGCGACGGCCGTCAGGTGCGCGACTGGCTCTACGTGGGCGATCACACCGCGGCGCTGCGGCGCGTGCTGGAAGCCGGCCAGCCGGGGCAGACCTACAACATCGGCGGCTGGAACGAGCGCACCAACCTCGAAGTGGTGCACACCTTGTGCCGCTGGCTCGATACGCTCGCGCCGCGCGCCGACGGCCGCTCTTACGCCGAGCAGATTACCTTCGTCGCCGACCGTCCGGGGCATGACCGGCGCTACGCGATCGACGCGCGCAAGATCGAGCGCGAACTGGGCTGGCGGCCGGCCGAGACTTTCGATACCGGCATCGAGAAGACGGTGCGCTGGTATCTCGCGCACCGCGACTGGGTCGAGCACGTCACCTCCGGCGCCTACCGCGAGTGGCTGTCGTGCCACTACGGCGCGTCCTTGCCGGCCCAGGCGCGATGAGCGAGGCACCCATCCTCTTGCTGGGGGGAAGCGGCCAGCTCGGCTGGGCGCTCGCCCCGCTCCTCGCGCTGCAGGCCCCGCTCGTGGCGCCTTCGCGCGCCGAGCTCGATCTCGGCGACGCAGCGGCGCTGCGCGCGCGGCTCGACGCCCTGCGCCCGCAGGGCATCGTCAATGCCGCGGCCTACACCGCGGTGGACC
The DNA here is from genome assembly GCF_006503695.1 of Tepidiphilus succinatimandens. Taxonomy (GTDB): domain Bacteria; phylum Pseudomonadota; class Gammaproteobacteria; order Burkholderiales; family Rhodocyclaceae; genus Tepidiphilus; species Tepidiphilus succinatimandens. Next base: position 207,801 of record NZ_SBIK01000001.1, on the reverse strand, counting down.
AGGCCGAGACGCAGACGGCGCTCGCCTGGCGGCTCAACGCCGAGCTGCCCGGCGAGCTCGCCCGCTGGGCAGCGGCGCACGGGGCGTGGCTCATCCACTATTCCACCGACTACGTCTTCGACGGTACGGGGAGCCGCCCCTGGCGCGAGGACGACGCGCCCCATCCGGTGAACGCCTACGGCCGCAGCAAGCGCTCCGGGGAAGAAGCGGTGCTCGAAAGCGGTGCCCGTGCCCTCATCCTGCGGGTGAGCTGGCTCTATGGGTTGCACGGCGCCAATTTCCTCAAGACCATGCTGCGCCTGGGCGCGAGCCGGCGCGTGCTGCGCGTGGTGGCCGACCAGGTGGGCGCGCCCACCGGTACCGGGCTTGCCGCCGAGGTGAGCGCCGAGCTCGTGCGCCGCCTGCGCACTGCGCCTGATACCTGTCCCTCTGGTCTTTACCACCTCGCCCCCACCGGCGAGACCAGCTGGTACGACTACGCCGCCTTCGTCTTCGAGCGCGCGCGCGAGTCCGGCTGGCCGCTCGCACTCGAAGCGCTCGAGCCGATCGCGAGCGCCGACTATCCGACCGCGGCGCCGCGCCCGGCCAATTCGCGCCTCGATACCACGCGGCTTGCCACCACCTTCGGCCTGCGCCTGCCGCCGTGGCAGGACGAAGTGGCGCGCACGGTGGCCGTGCTCGCCGAGCCGCTCTCCCTTCTTCCCCATTGACGCATCCGCCATGAATCCGACTTCTGCACGCAAGGGCCTCATCCTCGCCGGCGGTTCCGGCACCCGGCTCTATCCCTCGACGCTCGCCGTCTCCAAGCAGCTGCTGCCGGTCTACGACAAGCCGATGATCTACTATCCGCTGTCTACCCTGATGCTCGCCGGCATCCGCGACATCCTGGTGATCTCCACGCCCCAGGATACGCCGCGCTTCGCCCAGCTCCTGGGCGATGGCAGCGCCTGGGGGCTGTCCTTGTCCTACGCCGAGCAGCCCTCGCCCGACGGGCTCGCGCAGGCTTTCCTCATCGGCGAGCATTTCCTTGCCGGCGCGCCTTCGGCCCTGGTGCTGGGCGACAATCTCTTCTACGGCCACGACCTGCCGCAGCTGCTGCGGGCGGCGGACGCGCGCGAACGGGGCGCCACCGTCTTCGCCTACCACGTGCAGGATCCGGAGCGCTATGGCGTGGTCGCCTTCGACGCCACCGGGCGCGTGATCGACATCGAGGAGAAACCCGCCCGTCCCAAGTCGAACTACGCCGTCACGGGGCTCTACTTCTACGATGGCAGCGTGGTCGAGCGCGCGCGGGCGCTGCGCCCTTCGGCGCGCGGCGAGCTCGAGATCACCGACCTCAACCGCAGCTACCTGCAGGAAGGGCGGCTCGCGGTCGAACTCATGGGGCGCGGCTATGCCTGGTTCGACACGGGAACGCACGATTCGCTGCTCGAAGCCGGGCAGTTCATCGCCACCATCGAGCGGCGTCAGGGGCTGAAGATCGCCTGCCTGGAAGAAATCGCCTGGATGCAGGGCTGGATCGACGACGAGGGGCTCCTGCGCCAGGCCGAGCGGCTGGGCAAGAGCGGCTACGGGCGCTACCTGCGCCAGCTCCTGGAACACGGGCGGGAGGCGCTGTGATGCGCGCGACGGCACTGGAGATCCCCGAGGTGATCCTCCTCGAGCCGCGGGTGCATGGCGATGCACGCGGCTATTTCTTCGAGGTCTACACGCGGCGCGCATTCTTCGCCGCCACGGGGGTCGATGTCGAGTTCGTGCAGGACAACGAATCGCGCTCGCGCCGCGGTGTGCTGCGCGGCCTGCACTACCAGCTGCCGCCGCACGCGCAAGGGAAACTGGTGCGCTGCGCCGAGGGGGCGGTGTTCGACGTGGCCGTCGACCTGCGCCGAAGCTCGCCCTCTTTCGGGCGCTGGGTGGCCGCCGAGCTCTCCGACGAGAACAAGCGCCAGCTGTGGATCCCGCCCGGCTTCGCCCACGGCTTTCTCGCGCTTTCCGAGTACGCGCGGCTCCTCTACAAGACCACCGACTACTACGCGCCGCAGTGTGACCGCTCGCTGCGCTACGACGATCCGACGCTGGCGATTGCCTGGCCGGATCTGGGGATCGAGCCCATCGTCTCGGACAAGGACCGTGCGGCGCCGCTCTTGGCCGAAGCCGAAGGCTTCGACTGAACCCTCGCCTCAATCGGCCGCGGCGACTTCGGTCGGTGTGCGCGTGAGCAGCGCGAGTTTATCGAGCAGCGGCCCCGTTTCCTGACGGAATCGGGCGAGCTCGCGCGCAGGCAGCGGCTCGGGCGCGGGCAGGGCGATCTTGAGCGGATCTTGCGCCTTGCCGCCGATGCGCACCTCGTAGTGCAGATGCGGTCCGGTGGCCCAGCCGGTGGAACCCACGTAGCCGATCACGTCGCCCTGCGACACGCGCTTGCCCGCCTTGAGGCCCGGTTCGAAGCCTTTGAGGTGGCCGTAGCCGGTGGCATAGCCGCTGCGGTGCTCGATGAGCACGAAGTTGCCGTAGCCATTCTGCCAGCCGGCGAACTTCACCACGCCGTCGGAAGCGGCCATCACCGGCGTGCCGGGGGCGGCAGCAAAGTCGGTGCCGGCGTGGTGGCGCCATTCTTTCTTGATGGGGTGGAAGCGGGCGCCGAAGCTCGAGCTCACGCGGGTGAACTGCAGCGGATAGCGCAGGAACCCGGTGCCGAGCACCCGGCCGTCGGGGGTGTAGTAGCCGCTCTTGCCGCCGGCATCGGTATGGCGCAGTACCACGTGGCGCTTGCCCTGATTGACGAATTCGGCGGCCACGATCTCGCCGGGTTGCGGCAACCCCTCGGCGTCGAGCGTGGTTTCGTAGATGACGGCGAAGGAGTCGCCCTCGCGCAGGTCGCGGGAGAAGTCGATTTCGGTACCGAAGATCTCCGCGAGCTTGGTGGCGATGGCATCCGGCATGCCGATCTCGGCGGCGGTGGCAAAGAGCGAGTGCGTGATCACGCCCTGGCGCAGCTCGAGGAAGGGATGGGTACTGCCGGCGGTCTCTGGAGCCGGGGATTCGAGGCGAAAGCCCTCGTCGCTGCGGCGGATGGTGACGCGCTCGCCGCTCACCAGAGGCAGCACCAGGGCATCGACCTGACCGTCGGCGCGCAGGCGCACCGTGGCGGTGGAGTGCGCGCGCAGCTGGCGCTGGATGGCGCGGACCTCTTCATCGAGCGAGGTATAGTCGAGCAGCGCTTCGTCTTCGGCGCCGATGCGCTCGAGGAAGGCGGGCAGCGTTTCGCCGCGGCGGAAGGCTTCGCGGATCACGTAAGCGTGCGCGGCATCGCCCGACGAGGGCGGGGTGAGGGTGATCGGCGGCAGTTCCGCCACCACCGCCTTGCGCCCGTAAGGGTTGGGATCCGAGAGGGCGGCCACTGCAAGGCCGAAGACGGCCGCGCCGTAGAGGGCCATGGATGTGCGCAACCAGAGATGCCGGCGGACGGTCGATCGGTGCATCGGGACTTCCTTTCGGGCGAACGCGCCAGGGCGCGATTATGGCGCAACCTGCGCCGGAGGTGCAATGGGAATCAGTGCTCCCACAACCAGTCGAAGAGGGCGGTGAGGACGTCGCCGGCCTGAGCCGCGTTCGCGTGTTCGACGAAGGCGACGATCACGTAGCGCCGTCCCGAGCGGCTCTGGGCAAAACCGGCGATCGCGCGCACGTCGCGCAGCGTCCCCGTCTTCACATGCGCCCACTCGCGGATGGGGGTGTCCTTGAAGCGGCGCCGGGCGGTGCCGTCGACCCCGGCCACCGGCAGGGTGGCGATGAATTCGGCCGCGTAGGGACGGTTCCAGACCGTCTGCAGCAGGCGGGCGAGGTCGGAAGCGGCGATGCGCTCTTCGCGCGACAGCCCCGCGCCGTTTTCCAGTACCACGCCGTGGCGATCGATCCCCGCTTCAGCGAGCAGTGCCTGCACGGCCTGCGCGCCGGCGGCGACGTGATCCGGCGCCTCGGGCGAGCGCGCCGCGCCGACGAGGGCGAGGAGCTGGCGCGCGATCGGGTTGCTCGACCACTTGTTCATCTGGTAGGCGATCTCGGTGAGCGTGGGCGAGTCGTCGCTGGCCACGAGCCATTCGCTTGTGGCTGGGGCGGGCGCATCGGCGGGCAGCAGCCGGCCGCCGAGCTCGCGCCAGATGCCTTCGAGCATGGCCGAGGCGAAGCGCTCGGCGGGTAGCGGCGAGAGTCCGAGCCAGCGGATGCCGCAGCTCGTCGGATAGCGTCCGGAAAGGGTGATCGCCACGCCTTGCGCATCTTCCTGCACACCCGTCTCGAGGCGTTTGACGACGTCGGCGGGGCAGAGGCCGGCCTCGATCTTCAGGGCGTTGCCGACGTTCACGCCGGCAAGCGGCGGGTGCAGCGTGGCGAGTGCCCGCGTGCCGTCGGGAGAGGGCTGGATCTGCACGATCACCGTGTTGAAATTGACCAGTTCCGCGCTCGCGGGGGTGTTGTAGGGTCGATAGCCGTCGCCGTCGAAGGCGAACGGGTCGGTCGGGGGGATGCGCAGCCCGTCGGCCTCCAGCCTCAACCGTCCACGGATGGTCTGGATCCCCAGCGCGCGCGCCGTGCGCAGCAGCTTCCAGGCCCGCTCGGCGGTGAGGTAAGGGTCGCCGTCGCTTTGCAGCACCAGATCGCCCACGAGCTCCTGACCGAGCACATGGCCGCGGGCCACCAAGCGGCTCGTCCAGCGGCGCTGGGCGCCGAAGGTTTCGTAGGCGGCGAAGGTGGTGACGAGCTTCATCACCGAGGCCGGGTTGCGCGGCACGGTCTCGTTCGCCGCCAGGAGCGGCGCGCCGCCTTCCAGGGGCTGGATGAGGACGGAGACGGCCTCGGGCGGCACCTGCGCTTTGTTCAGGGCTTCGCGCACCGGCGGCGGGAGCGTGTCGGCGCGAACGTCCTCCGGCCCCAGCCAGGGAAGCGCGGCGAAGAGAATGAGGAGGATGAAGCGCACGGCGGCGGGCAGGGGCGGGCGCCAGGTGCGCCGCCCGTTCATTGCTCCAGGGCCCACAAGGCTTCCAGCGGTTCGCGCGCACGGATGAGGCGGTGCGTCGCCCCTTCGACGAGCACTTCTGCCGGGCGCGGCCGGGCGTTGTAGTTCGAGCTCATGGCCATGCCGTAGGCGCCGGCCGAGAGCACCGCCAAAAGGTCGCCGGATTCGAGGGCGAGTTCGCGCCCGCGGCCGAGAAAATCGGACGATTCGCACACCGGCCCGACCACGTCGTAGCGGCGTACCGGTCCGGAGCGCGGCACGACCGGGACGATCTCGTGCCAGGCGTCGTAGAGCGCCGGGCGCATCAGGTCGTTCATGCCGGCATCGACCAGGGCGAAGTCCTGCTCCTCGCCGTGCTTGAGGTATTCGACGCGCGTGAGCAGCAAACCCGCGTTGCCGACGAGGGAGCGCCCCGGCTCGAACATCAGCCGCTCGGGCCGATCGGCGAAACGCTCGGCGAGCGCGCGCAGCACGGCGGGGATGTCGGGCGGGGTCTCGTCGCGGTAGCGGATGCCTAACCCCCCGCCCAGGTCGATGTGCCGCAGCGCGATGCCGTCGCGCTCGAGCTGCTCTACCGCGTCTTTCACGCGCTCGGCAGCTTCCAGCAGCGGGGAAGGGTCGAGCAGCTGCGAGCCGATGTGGCAGGCGATGCCCACGAGCTCGAGCTCGGGCATCGACTTGGCCTGGCGGTAGAGCGCGAGCGCTTCCGCCACGGGAATGCCGAACTTGTTGCGCTTGAGCCCGGTGGAGATGTAGGGATGCGTCTTGGGGTCGACGTCGGGGTTGATGCGTAGCGCCACCGGGGCGCGTCGCCCCATCTCGCGGGCGATGTGCGCGATGCGGGTGAGCTCCGCCGCCGATTCGACGTTGAACACGCCGATGCCCACTTCCAGCGCGCGGCGGATCTCGGCGGCCCCTTTGGCGACGCCCGAGAAGACGACGCGCTTCGCCTCACCGCCGGCCGCGAGCACGCGCTCGAGCTCGCCGCGGGAGACGATGTCGAAGCCCGCTCCGCGCGCAGCGAGCAGCCGCAGGATCGATAGGTTGCCATTGGCCTTGACCGCGTAGCAGATCTCGGCGCGCTCGGGCGGCAGCGCCGTGCGATAGCGCTCGAACGCTTCTTCGATCGCCGTGCGCGAATAGACGTAGCAGGGCGTGCCGTAAGTGGCCGCGATGGTCGTGAGCGGAACGTCTTCGAGGGCGAGTCCGTGCGCCGTGACCCGTAGCGTCGGCATGGGAAAATTCATTTCGATCCCCCCGAGGAGGGCGGGGAAGGCAGGTAGAGCGGTCCTTTCACGCCGCAGCCGGAAAGCGCCAGGGCAAGGACGAGGGGGAGGAGAAAACGCATGGTCTGCAGGAAGGAAGTTCGGTCGAAACGCTATCCTAGCAGAGCCGGGGGCAGGGGGAAAGCAAAACGCCCGCTCGGGGCGGGCGTTTCACGCAACGCGGTGCATGGCACCGCATTCAGTTTGCGACTCAGGCCGCGCTTTGGGAAGCGCTCGCCGAGGGTTTCCGGGCAGCCGTCGCCGCCGGAGCGGCTTTGGTGGCGAGCTGCTGCGAGGCGGAGGTCACGGCCTTGACGGTGGCGTTGGTCGCCGCCGTCATGTTGGCTTCGGCGATCTCGGCCACCTGTTTGGCGGCCTTGGCGAGATTGTCATAGGCGCTGTTGGCCGCGGCGATGGCGGACTTGGCCGCAGCGATGACCGTCTCGGCACCGGTGGGTGCGGACTTGGCCATCTTGTCGAGCAGCTCGATCATCTGCCGGTTGAGATCGGAGAGCTGGGTCTCGACGATCTTGGCGATCTCGGTCTGGCTCTGCTGCAGCACTTCGTAGACGTTGCGCTGATAAGCGAGCGTTTTCTCGATCGAGGGGGTGAGGGCTTCCTGCTGCAGCTTGAAGAATTCCTGCGCGTCCTTGGTCTCGGCCACTTGCTTGGCGTGGGCGAGCGACTGCTCGATCGTTTCGCGCAGGGCGTTCATCTGCAGCGCGATGAGGCGTTCGATGGTGGAGAAGCCGGAACTGGCGACGGCGAGCCAGGCATCGGAGATTTGACGGCCGCGTTGGGTGAGGGTGTCGGTGGTGCTCATGGTACGTCCTCCTTGAGGGATTGAGATTGCTGCATCGCAGCAACGCACTCACTATAGTTCAAGGATTTCTGCGTGTCAAGTGATTTTGTGCGTTGCACAAAGCCTTTGAATGTTCGATGCCTTGCAAGGTTCCGCGCCACGATCCTCACCCAAGGGGATCGTGGCGCGGGTGCGGCGTCGGGATGCCGGGAGATCAGCGGTGCTTGAACTGCGGCGCGCGTTTCTCGAGGAAGGCAGCCATGCCTTCCTTCTGGTCTTCGAGCGCGAAGCTGGAATGGAAAGTGCGGCGCTCGAAGAGGAGTCCCTCGTTGAGGGGGCTCTCGTAGGCGCGGTTGACGCACTCCTTGATCATCATGACCACCGGCAGCGAGTAGCTGGCGATGGTCTTGGCGGTCTCGAGGGCGTCTTCGAGCAGCCGCTCGGCCGGCACCACGCGCGCCACCAGGCCGCTGCGCTCGGCCTCTTCGGCATCCATGAAGCGGCCGGTGAGACACATCTCCATGGCTTTTGCCTTGCCCACGGCGCGCGGCAGGCGCTGGGTGCCACCGGCGCCGGGCAGGATGCCGAGCTTGACTTCGGGCTGGCCGAACTTGGCGTTGTCGGCGGCGATGATGAGGTCGCACATCATGGCGAGCTCGCAGCCGCCGCCCAAAGCGAAACCGGCCACCGCGGCGATCACCGGCTTGCGGCAGGTCTTGACGCGTTCCCAGTTGCGCGTGATGTAGTTGCCCTTGTAGGCGTCCATGTAGGAGAAATTGGCCATGGCGGCGATGTCGGCGCCGGCGGCGAAGGCTTTCTCGCTGCCGGTGATGACGATGGCGCCGATTCCTTCGTCGGCCTCGAAGACGTCGAGCGCATGCCCCAGCTCGTCGACCAGCGCATCGTTGAGGGCGTTGAGCTGCTTGGGCCGGTTGAGCCGGATGAGACCGACGCGGCCGTGGGTCTCGACGATGATGTTCTGGTAGTCCATGAAGTGCTCCTCTCGTGGGTGGGAAAAACTCATTGTCCGCCGTCGTCCTTGGGCTGGATCACGGCGCGCACGCGGCCCGAGGGGGCGCTGGAGGCACCGCCGGCGGTGGTGACGTAGTACTGGTCGGTGTTCTGGTCGTATTCGATGTAGGCGCCGCGTACTTCGTCCTGGCCGGAAGTGGCGCGGGCCCGGCCGATGAGCTTGATCTTGTTGGTGCGCGCGTCGTACTCGAGCCGCTCGGCTTCTCCGGTGACCCATTCGTTGCTGTTGTCGCGCTTCTGCTTGAAGGTGGCGAGCCTGCCGCCCTGGGCGGTGGCCACGCCCGTCTTGAAGCCCTGCTCGTCTTGCGTCACGACCACGCGATCGCCCCGGATCTCCAGCGTGCCCTGTTTCATGAGCACGTTGCCCTCGAAGACGTGCACTTTCTGCCGGTCGTCGACGTGGATGCGGTCGGCATCGATCTCGATGGGCTTTTGTTTGTCGGCCTTCTCCGCGTGCGCGAGCGGTACGGCGAGCACGAACAGCAGGCAGAGGAGCAGAAAAAGGCGGGTCATCGGCTGGGACTCCGTCGGGGGGCGGGTTGGCGGGAATCGGGTCTGGCGCGAGGGGTGGGTGCGGTCGTTTTGCCAGCGGCGGGTTTTGCCGGCGCAAGCGCGTTGGCAGCCGTCTTGGGCTCGGGCGGCCAATGCACGTGCGCGTTGCCGATCAGGGTGATTTTCGCGAGATGGTCTTCGGCCTCCATCCGGTCGCCGGTGGCGCGGCGCTCGCCGCGAGTGATCACGACGGGCAGGTCGGAGCGGGCGCGGCCCTCGTCGGGCCACCAGACGAGCATCTGCCCCTCGTAGCGGGTCTCGGCGCCGTCGAGCACTCGGGTGACGAGCACGTCGCCGAAGGCTTCGATGCGCTCGCCATGATCGAAGACGTCGGCCCGCTGGGCACGGCCGGTGAAGCGCACGTCCTCGCGCAGGGACGTGACGCGCGGACGCTCGAGCGCGGTCCGATCGCCGGCGAGGTAATGGATGGCATGATCGGCCTCGATGTGGTGCATGGGCAGACCGGTATCGGAATAGACGTCGACCGCGAGCTCGCCGGAGACGAGGTCGATCTCGCCGGCGGGCTCCACGGGAGGCGACTGCGTGAGCAGATTCACCCGCCGTTCGAGCCAGAAGGAGAAGGCGGCCACCAGCGTGGCGAAGAGGAGCGGCAGGAGGACGGTGGGGCGGAGGAGGGTCATGGGGCGCGAAGGTAGGGCGCGAGGAGCTCGTCCCAGCGCCCTTGGGCGTGCAGGAGGAAGTCGCACAGCGCGCGCACGGCGCCGCGCCCGCCCGGGCGAGGGGCGATCCAGTCGGCGCGCGACTTGACGAGCTCGTGCGCGTCGGCCGGCGCCGCGCTGAAGCCGCAGGAAAGCATGAGGGGCAGGTCGACGACGTCGTCGCCCATGTAGCCGGCCGCCTCGAACCCGAGCCCGCGCGCGGCGAGCCGCGTCGCCATCTCGGCGTGTTTGTCTTCGATTCCCATCGCCAGCGGCAGCCCCAGCTCGGCGCAGCGGCGCGCCAGGGCGGCGGAAGTTCGGCCGGAAATGACGATCGGTTCGATTCCAGCGCGGGCGAGCAGCTTGAGTCCGTGCCCGTCGAGCGTATGGAACGCCTTGAGGGTGTCGCCCTCGGGGCCGTAGTAAAGGCGCCCGTCGGTGAGCACGCCGTCGACGTCGAAGCCCATTAGACGTACGCGGGCGGCTTTGGCCGTGGCGGTGGTCATCACAGCACCTTGGCGCGCATGAGGTCGTGCATGTGCAGCGCCCCGACGAGCCGGCCGTCCTCGACCACCAGCATCTGGCTGATGCGCGCATCTTCCATGCGGCGCGCCGCTTCGGCGGCGAGCGCCTCGGGGGAGATGGTCTTGGGCGATGGGTTCATGCGCTGCGCGAGCGTCTCGCTGCGCAGGTCGGCGCCCTGTTCGATGGTGCGGCGCAGGTCACCGTCGGTGAAGATGCCCAGCGGCCGGTCGTCGGCATCGACCACCGCGACCATGCCCATGCCGCCGCGCGACATGGTGAGCAGCGCTTCGGTGAGGGGAACGTTGGGTGGCGCGGTCGGGACCTCGGGGCGCGGGCGCATGACGTCGGCCACGCGCGTGAGCAGCCGGCGCCCGAGCGCGCCGCCGGGGTGCGAGCGGGCGAAATCCTCCGGACCGAAGCCGCGCGCTTGCAGGAGCGCGATCGCGAGCGCGTCGCCCATGGCGAGCGCGGCGGTGGTGCTCGCAGTGGGGGCGATGTTGTGCGGGCAGGCTTCTTCGCGCACGCTCACGTCGAGGTGCACGTCGCTCTGGCGCGCGAGCGGCGAGTCCGGCCGACCGGTGAGGGCGATCAAGGCGGCGCCCTGGCGCTTGATGGCGGGCAGGATCATCAGCACCTCGTCGCTCGCGCCAGAGTAGGAGATGGCGATGACGACGTCGTCGGGGGCGATCATGCCGAGATCCCCGTGCGCGGCCTCCGCGGCATGGACGAAGTAGGCGGGGGTGCCGGTCGAGGCGAGGGTGGCGGCGATCTTGCGCCCGATATGGCCGGATTTGCCCACGCCGGTGACGATGACCCGGCCGCGCGCGCCGAGGACGAGCCGCACGGCTTCGGCGAAGGAAGGGCCGAGCCGCTCGGCGAGGGCGGCGATGGCTTCGGATTCGATGCGCAGGGTGCGCCGGGCGCTCTCGAGGATGCGCCCGGGATCGAGAGGGCGATCCATGGGCTCGGCTGCGGCCTCGTTTATACTGGGAAGCCCAGTATAGCAAAAACGCAGGGAGCGGGTTTTTCATGGAGGGAGGCTTGACGACGGTCTTGCTGCTGCTGGCGGGTTCGCTCGCGGCGGTAGCCTTGTTCAAGAGCATGGGCTTGCCGGCGCTGATGGGGTATCTGCTCGTCGGCGTGGCGGTGGGGCCGCACGCGCTCGGCCTGATGCCGGAGGAGGGCGGGGCGGCGGTGCTGGCCGAGTTCGGCGTCGTCTTCCTCATGTTCTCGATCGGCCTGGAGTTCTCGTTGGCGCAGTTGAACGCGATGCGCCGCGTGGTCCTGGGCCTGGGGGCGCTGCAGGTGCTCGTCACGCACCTGGTGTTCACGCTCCTCGGCTGGTCTCTGGGTTTGTCGCTGCTGGCGGCCTGGGCGCTGGGCGGGGCACTGACGATGTCTTCGACGGCCATCCTCTCGAAACTGCTCGTCGAGCGGCTGGAGCTCGACAAAGCGCACGGACGGGAAGTGATCGGTGTGCTGCTCTTCCAGGATCTGGCGGTGGTGCCGCTGCTCATTCTGGTGCCCGCCCTGGCGGCGCCCGACGGCGAGCGCTGGTGGGTGACGCTGGGGGCGGCGGTGCTCAAGATCGCCGTGCTGCTCGTGCTGGTGCTGCGCTTCGGACAGCCGGTGATGCGCCGCTGGTTCACCTGGGTGGCGCGGCAGAAATCGCCCGAACTCTTCATGCTCAACGTCCTGCTGGTGACGCTGGGGATGGCTGCGCTCTCCAACGCCCTGGGGCTGTCGCTGGCGCTGGGGGCGTTTCTCGCCGGCATGCTGATCTCGGGGACGGAATACCGCTACCAGGTGGAAGAGGACATCAAGCCGTTTCGCGATGTACTGCTCGGTCTCTTCTTCATTACGGTGGGCATGTTCCTCGACGTGGGCGAGGTGACGCGCAATTTCGTCTTCGTCGTGCTGCTGCTCGTCGGCATGCTGGGCATCAAGGCGGCGGTGGTGTGGGGCGCCTCGCGCGCCCTGGGTTCGAACGCGGCAGTGGCGATGCGCTCGGCACTGTGGCTATGTACGGGCGGCGAGTTCGGCTTCGTGCTGCTCGCGCAGACGGCGGGGCTGGGTCTGCTGCCGTCGGCATGGCTGCAGACGGCGGTGGCGGCGCTAGTCTTGTCGATGCTGGCCGCACCCTTGATCGTCGCGGTGTCCGATCGGCTGGTGCTGCGCTTCGTCGCCTCAGAGTGGCTCGCCCGCTCGATGGAACTCACCCAGATCGCCTCGCGCACCATGCTCGTCAAGCAGCACGTGCTGGTGCTCGGCTACGGGCGCACGGGTCAGTATCTGGCGCGGCTGCTCGAGCACGAGGCGGTGCCCACGGTGGCGCTCGACCTCGATCCGGAGCGGGTGCGGGAGGCGGAAGTGGCCGGCGAGAGCGTACTCTACGGTGACGCGAGCCGGCGCGAGACCCTGATCGCGGCGGGTTTGTTGCGGGCGCGGGCGGTGGTGGTGACCTTTGCCGAACTGGGGGCATCGCTGCGCGTGCTGTCGGTGCTGCGCGAATTGCGCCCGGACGTGCCGGTGGTGGTACGCGCCCGCACCGAGAACGACGTCGATCGCTTGATGGCGGCCGGAGCGACGGCGGTGATCTCGGAGGCGATCGAGGTGAGCCTGATGCTGGCCACGCACACGCTGGCGCTCATCGGCATGCCGCTCACGCGCGTGGCGCGGCGCATCCGCGAGATCCGGGCGCAGCGCTATGCGCTGCTGCGCGGCTATTTCGCCGGCCGCTCCGACGAGAGCGAAGCGGGCGAGGGCGGCATGCGTCTGCATTCGGTGCTTTTGTCGCCCGATTCCTGGGCGGTAGGGCGGCGCCTGGGAGATGTGGGATTGGAAGAGTGCGGCGTGACGGTGGCGGCGGTGCGCCGGCGCGGCATCCGCGCCCAGACGCCGGAACCGCAGCTGGTATTGCAGGCGGGCGACGTGGTGATCCTGCGTGGCGAGCAGGCAGCGCTCGAGCGCGGCGAGGCGATTCTGCTGCAGGGGCCGTGAGCGCTCGCACGCCGAGCCGCCGGACGATCCCCGCGCGGGACCATCAATCGCTGACCGTGGTGCGCAGCTTTTCCTTGCTGCCGCGGCGGGTCGGTTCCGCACCGAAGCAGCGCTCGGGAATCTGGCCCGAGGCGGCGGCGCGCACCGTGCCGTCGACCAGATCGATGCGGCGCACGCCGAGCTGCAGCGCCTCGCCCACGCGGCGGTAGGTGCCGACGAGGGCGTAGCGGTCGATCACGATGTCTTGCCGGATCGATTCGGGGTCGCGGGTGAGGAGCCGCAGGCCGTCCTCGTCGAGGCTGAGGTGCTCGCCTACCTCGACCTGGCGCATGGGCGCGGCGCAATGCCGGCTCCACGCCAGACCAAACGCTTCGCCCAGCGCCTTGCCAAAGCGCCCCGTGCGGTATCCGTCGACCTCGACGAAATCGGGGATGATGACGCTGCCGCCGCGCGGGCAGGTCTGCCGGGCCATGCGACCGAGCTCGTTCTCGGTCGCTTCGCGGCACATGCTGGCCGTGGGGGCGAGGCTGCAGGCGGAAAGGAGCCCCGCCGTGAGCAACGCCGCGGCCGTAGCCGAGAAGCGGAAGGTCATTTGCCGCGGATGATGCGCATCGGTTTGAGCTGGTCGCCATCGACGAGCAGCCGGGCGACGAAGTCGTCGATGGGCAGGCTGATCTGGCCAGAGCTCACGACCACGCCGGTATTGACGTCGATCACCCGGGCATTGACGAAGACTTCGTCGTCGGTGACCGAATAGGTGCCGGCGAGCACGCCGGCGACCAGGTATTGGTATTCGAGCAGTTTGGGGTCGCGGGTGAGGACGAATTCGCCCGCAGGATTTACGGCTACCGCTTTGCTCAGGCGGATGTCGTAGACGTTCCAGTGGCGCACCTGCAGCTCGTGGATGAGGTTTTCCGTGATGAGGCGCCCCAGCGGCGAGGTATCGTCGAGATCGTCGAGATTGACGAAGGTGCTCGCCAGCACCGCCGGTAGCAGGTTCTTGTGCTGGATGTTGCGTTCGATCTGGTCGGCGAGAAAGATGATTTTGCTGTTGAACCGGGCCGCGCCGGAATTGGCTGGACGGTAGGCGAGGGCGTCGGGAGCGGTTGCAGGGCTTGCCGGGGCGGCAGGAGCAGAGGTGGTGCTCACTTCGCGGGTGGCGCTCTGGGCGCAAGCCGCCAGCAGCAGGGCGAGGCAAAGAGGGGCGAGGCGTTTCATCGTCGTTCTCCTGGACATCAATTGCGCTCGCCTGGGCGATGGGTGACGAGGAAGTCTTCGCCAGACGAGGGGTCGTAATTTTCGACGTACGTGTAGGCATAATCGCCCGGCGGAGGCGAAGGTTTGCGGGTGCCGCGAACGCTTGCGCTGGCCTCCGGACCACCGTTGCCGCTCACGACGACCTGTACATTCTGATGCTGCGAGGCGCAGCCGGCAAGGAGGATGAGCGTCAGGAGTGAGGGTAAAAGTGTCAGGGGGCGCATTTTGCTGGGCTCCGGGTTTTGTAGGGTTATCGGCGCACCGAGCGCGGACTTTAGGATTTTCGTCGCGGCCGCCTGCTTGGTCCCGTTTGCGGGTTTCGTGTATCATTGGGCAGATCCGAGGTGGAAGTGAGACGGTGACGACGAATCCTCATTCTGCAGATCCAGTGGTCGAGTTGCGCGGCGTCGACGCCGGCTACGGCGAGCGCCTGATCCTCTCCGGCATCGATTTTTCGGTGCGCCGCGGGCAGCTCGTGGCCGTGATGGGCGGCAGCGGTTCGGGCAAGACGACTTTGCTGCGTCTCGTCTCCGGCCAGCTGCGCGCCCGCAAGGGAAGCGTGCGCGTGTTCGGCCAGTCTCTGGAGCGCATCTCCGAAAAGGAGCTCTACGCCCTGCGCCGGCGCATGGGGATGCTCTTCCAGTTCGGTGCGCTCTTTACCGATCTGTCGGTGTTCGACAACGTCGCTTTCCCCTTGCGTGAGCACACCGACCTGCCCGAATCCATGATCCGCGACCTCGTGCTCTTGAAGCTCAACGCGGTGGGTCTGCGGGGAGCCGCCACGCTCATGCCCAGTGAGCTCTCGGGTGGCATGGCGCGGCGCGTGGCGCTTGCCCGCTCGGTGGCACTCGACCCGGAACTCATCATGTACGACGAGCCTTTCGCCGGGCTCGATCCGATCTCGCTCGGCGTGATCGGGCAGGCGATCCGCAAGCTCAACGATGCGCTGGGTGCCGCCTCCATCCTGGTGACGCACGACGTGGTCGAGTCGCTGTCCATCGTCGATTACGTCTATCTCGTCTCGCAGGGGAAGATCATCGCCCAGGGCACGCCCGACGAAATCCGGAATTCCCCCGATCCCTTCGTGCATCAGTTCATTTACGCCGAAGCCGACGGACCCGTGCCGTTTCATTATCCGGCGCCTCCCCTCGAAGAAAGCTTGCTCCTCGAAGCGGAGGTCGCGCCATGATCCAGCTGCTGCGTACCCTGGGGCATCTCACCGTCGATGGGGTGTGGCAGGTCGGATTCGCGACCCGCTTCCTCTTCGCGATGCTGCGCCACTCGGGGCCGTCGTTCGCGCGTTTTTCCCTCACGATCCGCGAGCTCTATTTTTCCGGCGTGCTCTCGCTCGTGATCATCGTGGTCTCGGGCGCGTTCGTCGGCATGGTGCTGGGCTTGCAGGGCTACGACACTTTGCAGCGATTCGGTTCGGAGTCGGCACTCGGCAGCATCGTGGCGCTGTCGCTGCTGCGCGAGCTCGGGCCGGTGGTGGCGGCGCTGCTCTTCGCCAGCCGTGCCGGTTCGGCGGTCACCGCCGAGATCGGCCTCATGAAG
This sequence comes from Tepidiphilus succinatimandens, assembly GCF_006503695.1. Classification (GTDB taxonomy): domain Bacteria; phylum Pseudomonadota; class Gammaproteobacteria; order Burkholderiales; family Rhodocyclaceae; genus Tepidiphilus; species Tepidiphilus succinatimandens. Next base: position 192,141 of record NZ_SBIK01000001.1, on the reverse strand, counting down.
GCCACCGAGCAGCTCACGGCCATGGACATGATGGCCGTCAACCCCATCGCCCGCGTGGTGGCGCCGCGCTTCTGGGGCGGGGTGCTGTCCATGCCGCTCTTGGCGGCCATCTTCAGCACCGTCGGGGTCATCGGCGGCTGGTTCATCGGCGTGGTGGTCATCGGCGTGGACAACGGCACCTTCTGGTCGCAGATGGCCAATTCCGTCGACTTCCGCGAAGACGTGGTGAACGGTGTCGTCAAGAGCTTCGTGTTCGGCTGGGCGGTTAGCCTCATCGCGGTCTTCCAAGGCTACGACTGCACGCCGACGGCCGAGGGCGTGTCGCGGGCGATCACGAAGACGGTGGTCTATTCCTCGCTGATGGTGCTGGCGTTGGATTTCATTCTGACTTCTTTCATGTATATCGGTAAATGACGGACGGGCGACGGTCCCGGGAGTGGCGATGAATCGAGCGATACTGGATCTGTGGGTGGGGGCGTTCGTGGCGCTGGGGTTCGCGGCGCTGATGTTCCTGGCGATGCAGGTGGCCAACGTCTCGGAGGAAGGAACGCGGGGCGAGACGATCACGCTGCGCGCGCGCTTCGAGGACATCGGCGGGCTCAAGGTCAAGGCTCCGGTCAAGAGCGCCGGGGTGGTCGTGGGCCGGGTCGCAGCGATCCGTTTCGACCCGCAGACGTACCAGGCCGAAGTGGAAATGAAGGTCTCGGCGGCCTATCCTTTTCCCAAGGATACGATCGCTTCGATCTTGACCTCGGGCCTCTTGGGCGAGCAATATGTCGGGCTGGCGGCCGGAGCCGATAGCGAGATGCTCAAGGACGGCGATCGCATCGAGATGACCCAGTCGGCGCTGGTGCTGGAAAAGCTGATCGGCCAGTTCCTGTTCAACAAGGCGGCCGAAGGCGGCAGCAAATAACGAGGAAAGGGGAACGAGGTGAACAAGAAAACCCGTGCGATCGCGGCGATCGCCGCCTGCGTGGCAATGTCGGGCTGCGCGACCAGCCAACCGTCCAATCCCAAGGACCCTTGGGAAGGCTTCAACCGGGCGATGTTCCAGGTCAACGACGCGCTCGATACCGTCGTGATCCGCCCGGCGGCGGTGGTCTACGACAACGTCCTGCCTTCGCCGGTGAAGACGGGCGTGGGCAACTTCTTCAGCAACCTGGGCGATCTGGGCAACGCGGCCAACAACCTGCTGCAGGGCAAGCCGCAGGCAGCCTTGAACGACCTCGTTCGCTTCGCCTTCAACTCCACCTGGGGGCTGCTTGGCGTGCTCGACATCGCGAGCGAGGCGGGTTTGCCCAAGCACAACGAAGATTTTGGCCAGACGCTCGCCGTGTGGGGCGTGGGCGACGGCCCTTACCTCGTGCTGCCGCTCTTCGGTGGTCACAACCTGCGCGACACCGCCGCGCTGCCGGTCGACTACTACAGCGATCCGACCACCTACGTCGAAGGCGATGCGGCGAAATATTCCTTCAAGGCGGCCGAGATCGTGGTCAAGCGCGCCGAGCTGCTGCCGGCCGATCGGGCTACCGAAGGGCAGATCATCGACAAGTACGCACACCTGCGCGATGTCTACTTCCAGCGGCGTAATTATCTGATACACGACGGCAACCCGCCGATCGAATATGAGGATTTCAACGGCAACGGCGCTTCGAACGGCGGGAGTCGCTGAATATCTGGCTTTCCCGAACCCGACATGAGAGAGGATGTGCGATGAAGCAAACGATGATGCGGCGATGGTTGGCCGCCTGCCTGGCTCTACTGGCCATGACATGGGGGGCGGCCCTGCGGGCCGAACCCAAGGCGCCGGACGTGCTGGTCAAGGAGATTTCCGACGAGGTGATCGAGCGGCTCAAACAGCGCCCGATCAAGACCGATGCGGACATGAACGAATGGCTCGCCTACGTGGAGCAGCGCGTCCTGCCGCATTTCGACTTCGAGCGCATGACGATGCTCGCCGTCGGTCAGCCCTGGCGCCAGGCCACACCCGAGCAGCGCAAACGCCTCACCCAGGAATTCAAGACCCTGCTGGTGCGCACCTACGCCAACGCGCTGCGCGAATACCGTGACGAGAAACTCGAATTCAAGCCGCTGCGCATGGCGCCGGGCGACAAGACCGTGCGCGTCTCCTCGATGGTGATCCGTCCTGGCAGCGAGCCGATCGCCATCGACTACGTCATGGAACTCAAAGGTGACGGCTGGAAAGTGTTCGACGTGGTGGTGGCCGGCGTGAGCCTGGTCACCAGCTATCGCAGCACCTTCGGCCAGGAGATCCAGGCCAAGGGGATCGACGGGCTCATCCAGACACTTGCCGAGAAGAATGCCCACGGCGAGACCATGCCGGCCGATACGGCGAAGCAGGGGTGAGCAAGGCGATGTCTGCTTCAGGCCAGGCGCTGCGCGTGCCGCTCGAAGGGCGCATCGATCTACGCAGTGTCACCGGTTTCCTCGACCGCTGGCCGGAGGGGGTCGCTGCCGGCTCGCGCGTCCTCGTCGATGCTTCTGGCGTGAGCGGCTGCGATTCCTCGCTGGTGGCCCTCCTCATCGACTGGCTGCGTCGGGCGCGCCGGTGCGGGGCCACGATCGAGATCGCCGGTCTGCCACATCAGGCGCTGGCGCTCGCGCAGCTCTACGGCGTCGATACCCTGTTGCCCTTGGCGCCGGAGCCGTCCGGGACATGACCGCTGCCATTGCCTTGCAAGGCGCCGTCAAGCGCTATGGTGGCTTTACGGCGCTCGCTGGCGTAGACCTCACCATCGAGCGCGGCGAATTCTTCGGCCTGCTCGGACCCAACGGGGCAGGCAAGACCACGCTCATTTCGCTTCTGGCGGGGCTGGCGCGCCCGAGCGAGGGCAGCGTGCGCGTCATGGGCTTCGATGTCGTGCGCGACTACCGCCAGGCGCGCCGTGCCATCGGCGTGGTTCCTCAGGAGCTCGTCTTCGACCCCTTCTTCACGGTGCGCGAGATCCTGCGCATCCAGTCCGGCTATTTCGGCCTCACCCGCAACGAAGCCTGGATCGAGGAGCTGCTGCACGGCCTGGGGCTGGCCGACAAGGCCGAGGCCAACATGCGCACGCTCTCGGGTGGGATGAAGCGCCGGGTACTGGTGGCGCAGGCCCTGGTACATCGCCCGCCGGTGATCGTGCTCGACGAGCCCACCGCCGGCGTGGACGTGGAGCTGCGCCACGGCCTGTGGCAGTTCATCCAGAAGCTCAACGATCAAGGACACACGATTCTGCTCACCACCCATTATCTCGAAGAGGCCGAGTCGCTGTGCCACCGCATCGCCATGCTCAAGGCCGGCCGCATCGTGGCGCTCGATACCACCGAGCGGCTGCTCGCGCGCTTCCAGGCCCATGAGCTGGAAGTGCGGCTCGACCAGCCCCAGGCGGCGCTCGCCTTGGGCGGCGAGGCAGGCGAGGATGGCTGGGTGCGCATCCCCTTCGAGCACTACACCGACATCGAACTCATCTTGCGCCGCCTGCGCGAGGCCGGGGCCGAGGTGCGCGAGCTACGCGTGGGCGAGCCGGATCTGGAGCGCGTCTTCGTCGAGGTGATGCGAAGTGCCTGAATGTTTCGGCGCGGGGTTCCGCACGCTCTTCTACAAGGAAGTGATGCGCTTCTGGAAAGTGGCTTTCCAGACGGTGGCCGCGCCCATCCTCAACGCGCTGCTCTTTCTGCTCATCTTCTCCAACGTGCTCGACCGGCATGTGACGACCTACGGCGAGGTACCCTATACGGCCTTTCTCATCCCGGGTCTTGCGATCATGTCGGTGCTGCAAAACGCTTTCGCCAACTCCAGCTCTTCGCTCATTCAGAGCAAGGTGACGGGTAACATCGTCTTCGTGCTCCTGCCGCCTTTGTCGCACCAGGAATTTTTCTGGGGCTACGCGCTCGCCTGCGTGGTGCGGGGACTCGCCGTGGGGTTGGGGGTGATCCTGGTGGGGCTCGTCTTCGTCGATCTGCCGCTCGCCGCGCCGCTGTGGGCGCTCGCTTTTGCGGTGATCGGTTCGCTGCTGCTGGGGTCGCTGGGAATCGTCGCCGGCATCTGGGCGGACAAGTTCGACCAGCTCGCCGCCTTCCAGAACTTCCTCGTCATGCCGCTCACCATGCTCTCGGGGGTGTTCTACTCGATCGCGGCGCTACCTCCCTTCTGGCAGAAAGTGTCCCACCTCAACCCGTTCTTCTTCCTGATCGACGGCTTTCGCTATGGCTTTTTCGGCCAGGCGGACACCAATCCCTGGGTGAGTCTGGGGGTGTCGCTCGCGGCCACGGCCGTGGTGGTGGCGCTGACGCTGGCCCTGCTCGCCCGCGGCTACAAACTGCGTCAATGAGCTTCCTGGAGCCCGACATGTACGATCCCAAGGCGATCGAAGCGGCCATCGCGGCCCATCTGCCCTGCCTGCACGTGCAGGTCGAGGGCGAGGATGGGGTGCATTTCACCGGCCTGGTGGTGAGCGAGGCGTTTCGCGGCAAGCGCAAGGTGCAGCAGCACCAGCTGGTCTATCAGGCGCTGGGCCCGGCGATGGGCACGGAGATCCACGCCCTTGCGCTCACCACCCTCACGCCCGAGGAGTGGGAACGGCTGCGCTCCGAGCTCGAGTCGCGCTGAAGGAGAACGGGGTGGACAAACTCGCCATCGTCGGCGGCGCGCGGCTTGCCGGTGAGATCCCCGTCTCCGGGGCGAAGAACGCGGCGCTGCCCATTCTGTGCGCGGCGCTGCTCACCGACGAGCCGCTCGAGATCGAGAACGTTCCGCGCTTGCGCGACGTCGACACCCTGCTCGCGCTCCTGGCGCGCATGGGGGTGGCGATCGAGCGCGAGGGTGCGACCCTGCGGCTGCAGGCGCAGCGCATCGCGTCCCCCGAAGCGCCTTATGAGCTCGTCAAGACGATGCGCGCCTCCATCCTCGTGCTGGGGCCGCTGGTGGCGCGCTGCCGCGAAGCCGTCGTGAGCCTGCCCGGCGGCTGTGCCATCGGCGCGCGCCCGGTCGACCAGCACATCAAGGGGTTGCAGGCGCTGGGTGCCGAGGTGCGCGTCGAACACGGCTACATCCACGCCACCACGCCAGGATTGCGCGGGGCGCGGCTCGTGCCGGATCTGGTCACCGTCACCGGCACCGAGAACCTGCTCATGGCCGCGTGCCTGGCCGAGGGAACGACGGTGATCGAGAACGCGGCGCGCGAACCGGAGGTGAGCGATCTCGCCCGCTGCCTGGTGGCCATGGGCGCGGACATCGAAGGCATTGGCACCGACACCCTGCGCGTGCGCGGCGTGCGTCGGTTGCATGGCGCCCGCTATCGCGTCATGCCCGACCGCATCGAGACCGGCACCTATCTGTGCGCCGCCGCCATCACGGGGGGGCAGGTCCGGCTCACCCGGGCCGACCCCGATGCGCTCGAAGCGGTGCTCGCCAAGCTCGCCGAGGCCGGTTGCCGCATCGAGACCGGCCCCGACTGGGTGGCGCTGGAGGCGCCGCCGCGGCTGCGGGCGGTGGACGTGCGCACCGCTCCCTACCCGGGTTTCCCCACCGACATGCAGGCGCAATTCATGGCCCTCGACACGGTGGCCGAGGGCAGCGGTGTCATCCGCGAAACCATCTTCGAGAACCGCTTCATGCACGCCGTCGAGCTGCAGCGACTCGGAGCCGACATCCGTATCGACGGCAACACCGCCGTGGTCAAGGGGGTGGCGCGGCTCGACGGGGCCACCGTCATGGCCACCGACCTGCGGGCATCTGCCGGGCTGGTGGTGGCCGCGCTCAAGGCCGAAGGCGAGACGGTGATCGAGCGCATCTATCATCTGGATCGCGGCTACGAGCAGCTCGAAGAAAAGCTCGGCGCCTTGGGTGCCCAGGTGCGCCGCATCCGGTAGAATCGGCTCATGGAACGGATCACGCTCGCGCTCTCCAAGGGGCGCATCTTCACTGAGACGCTGCCGCTGCTCGCAGCGGCCGGCATCGTGCCGCAGGACGACCCCGAGACCTCGCGTCGGCTCATCCTCGAGACCAACCGTCCCGAGGTGCGGCTGCTCATCGTGCGCGCCACCGACGTGCCCACCTACGTGCAATACGGGGCGGCGGACCTGGGCATCGCCGGGCGGGACGTGCTGCTCGAGCATGGCGGGCAGGGGCTGTATCAGCCGCTCGACCTGCGCATCGCCCGCTGCCGCCTGTGCGTGGCCGTGCCCGAGGGGTTCGATTATGGCGCGGCGGTTCAGCTCGGCAGCCGCATCCGCGTGGCGACCAAGTACCTCAAGACCGCCAAGGCGCATTTCGCCGCCAAGGGCGTACACGTCGATCTCATCAAGCTCTACGGTTCGATGGAACTCGCGCCCTTGGTTGGCCTGGCCGATGCCATCGTCGACCTCGTCTCGTCGGGCAACACGCTGCGCGCCAATCATCTGGTCGAGGTCGAGGAAATCATGTCCATTTCCAGCCGTCTGATCGTCAACCAGGCCGCCTTGAAGCTCAAGCGTACCTTGGTGCAGCCGCTCATCGACACCTTCGCGGAGACCCTCCATGACCAGCCAGACGCCTGATTCGTCCGCCGCGCGCATCCGCCGGCTGGACGTGCGCGACCCCGACTTCTTCGCCCAGCTCGACGCGCTGCTCGCCTTCGAGGCGCAGACGGACGAGGCCGTCGGCCGCGCCGTCGACGAGATCCTGCGCGCGGTGCGCACCACGGGCGATGCGGCGGTACTCGACTATACCCGCCGCTTCGATGGTCTGACCGTGACCCACATGGCCGAGCTGGAACTACCGAAGTCGGCGCTCGCCGAGGCCTTTGCCGCGCTGCCCGCCGAGCAGAAAGACGCCCTGGTGCGTGCCGCCGAGCGCATCGAAACCTTCCACGAGCGGCAAAAACTCGAGGGCTGGGTGATCGAGGAGGCGGACGGCACGCGCCTGGGGCAGAAAGTGACGCCGCTCGATCGCGTCGGGCTCTACGTCCCCGGCGGGCGCGCCGCCTATCCCAGCTCGGTGCTGATGAACGCCATCCCGGCCAAAGTGGCCGGCGTGGGCGAGCTCATCATGACCGTGCCCACGCCGCGCGGCGAGAAAAATCCCCTGGTGCTCGCCGCAGCGCACCTCACCGGAGTCGATCGCGTCTTCACCCTCGGCGGGGCGCAGGCGGTGGCGGCGCTCGCCTACGGCACACAGACGATTCCGCAGGTCGACAAGATCGTCGGCCCCGGCAACGCCTACGTGGCCGAAGCCAAGCGGCGCGTCTTCGGCGTGGTGGGCATCGACATGGTGGCGGGGCCCTCCGAAGTGCTGATCCTCTCCGATGGCTCGGGCGATCCGGCCTGGGTGGCGATGGATCTCTTCGCCCAAGCCGAGCACGACGAACTCGCGCAATCGATCCTGGTGAGCACGCAGGCGGATTTTCTGGATGCAGTGGCCGAAGCCATCGAGCGGCTACTGCCGACGATGCCGCGCCGCGAGGTGATCGCCGCCTCGCTCGCCCATCGCGGCGCGCTCATCCGGGTGGATGACCTGGAGCAGGCGGTGGCGATCGCCAACCGCATCGCCCCCGAGCACCTCGAGCTCGCCCTGGAAGATCCCGAACCCTGGGCCGACAAGATCCGTCATGCCGGGGCGATCTTCCTCGGCCACTGGTCGGTGGAGGCGATCGGCGACTACTGCGCCGGGCCGAACCACGTGCTGCCGACGATGCGCAGCGCCCGTTTCTCTTCCCCCCTGGGCGTCTACGATTTCCAGAAGCGCACGAGCCTCGTCGCCGTATCGCGCGCCGGCGCGCAAAAGCTCGCCCCCATCGCTGCCACGCTCGCCCAAGGCGAAGGGCTCATGGCGCACGCGCGTTCGGCGCAGATGCGCATTTTGCCTTGATGGCGTGAGAACCGATGAGGAAGGATCGATGGAACTATCCGCTGTTTTGACTCCGGCGCCGGAAGGGGGCTATGTGGCATTCAACCCCGAAACCGGCACGACGACGCAGGGCGAAACCATCGAAGAGGCTTTGGCCAACTTGCGTGAGGCGACGGCGCTCTACCTGGAGGAATTTCCCCTGGCCGTTGCCGGGCGGCCATTGCTGACGACGTTCGACGTGCCCGAACATGCCTAAATTGCCGGTCGTATCCGGGGCCGAAGTCGTGCGCGCTTTGGAGCGGCTCGGGTTCGTGATCGTGCGTCAGCGAGGCAGTCATCTCGTGATGCGTCGCGGCTCGGCAGGATGCGTCGTGCCGAATCACCGTGAGCTGAAAGTTGGCACTTTGGTCGGCGTGCTCAAGCAGGCTGGCGTTTCCATCGAGGCGTTTCTCGAGGCGCTTCATGCCTGATGCTTGACATGTAGATATGGTCTTTACTCCTAACCCCCCAGGATCTCGGCGAGCGCCTCCAGTAGCCGGGCGCACTGCTCGCGGGTGCCTACGGTGATGCGCAGGAAATCGGCGATGCGCGGTTGATCGAAGCGGCGCACCAGCACCTTGCGTTCGCGCAAGGACTGCGCGAGCTCCGCGCCGCTCCGTTCCCGGTGGCGGGCGAAGACGAAGTTCGCCTGCGAGGGGAGCACTTCGAAGCCCAGCGCTTCGAGCCCGCGCGCGAGCGAGGCGCGTGTGGCGATCACGTCCAGCCGCATGGCCTCGAAGTGCGCTTCGTCCTGCAGCGCCGCGATCGCCCCGACCTGGGCGAGCCGGTCGAGGGGGTAGGAATTGAAGCTGTCCTTGACGCGGCGCAAGGCCTCGATGAGCGGCGCCTGGCCGATGGCGTAGCCCACGCGCAATCCGGCAAGCGCCCGGCTCTTGGAGAAAGTCTGCACCACCAGGAGGTTGGGGTAGTGCTTGACGAGCGGGATGGCGCTCTGCGCCCCGAAATCGACGTAGGCCTCGTCGACCAGGACCACGCACTGCGGGTTGCCGGCCACGATGCGTTCGACTTCGGTGAGTTCCAGGGCGATGCCGGTGGGGGCGTTCGGATTGGCGAAGACGATGCCGCCGGCGGCGCGCCCCTGCTGGGGCAGGAAGGCGTCTGTGGGCAGACGGAAGTCGTCGGTCAGTGGCACCGTCTCGTGGGGCAGGCCATAGAGCGTGCAATAGACGGGATAGAAACTGTAGGTGACGTCGGGAAACCAGACCGGCCCCGAATGACCCAGGAGCGCCTGGAAGGCGAAGGCGAGCACTTCGTCGGAGCCATTGCCGACGAAGACGTTGTCCAGCTCCACGCCGTGGCGTTGCGCAAGTTCGTGGCGCAGCGCCGTCGCTTCGGGGTCGGGATAGAGACGCAGCCGCTCGTCGAGCTCGGACTGGATGGCGGCGAGTACCCGAGGCGAAGGGCCGTGCGGATGCTCGTTGGTGTTCAGTTTGACGAGATCGGGGATTCGGGGCTGCTCGCCCGGAACGTAGGGGGTGAGCCGCTTGACGGTGGGGCTCCAGTAACGATCGTCCATGCGCCGTTTTCTCGGAATCGGGGTTGCTACGCTTGACACGGCCAATGGTATCATGCGCGGGTCGCCACGTTCCGTTTCTCCGGCTTTTCCATGACCGAATCCTCAGTGGGCCGCACCGCCGTCGTCGAACGCAACACCCTCGAGACCCGCGTGCGTGTGGCGCTCGATCTCGACGGCAACGGCCGCGCCGAACTCTCCAGCGGCGTGCCTTTTCTTGACCACATGCTGGAGCAAGTGGCCCGCCATGGCCTCATCGACCTCGAGATCCGCGCCGAGGGCGACACGCATATCGACGACCACCACACGGTCGAGGACGTCGGCATCACCTTCGGCCAGGCGTTTGCCAAGGCTTTGGGCGACAAGCGCGGCGTGTCCCGCTACGGGCACGCCTACGTGCCGCTCGACGAGGCGCTGTCGCGCGCGGTGGTCGACCTCTCCGGCCGCCCGGGGCTCGTTTTCTGCTGCGAATTCACCCGTGCGCGCATCGGCGCCTTCGACGTCGATCTGGTGCGCGAATTCTTCCAGGGGTTCGTCAATCACGCCGCGGTGACGCTGCATCTCGACACCTTGCGCGGCGTCAATGCCCACCATCAGTGCGAGACGCTCTTCAAGGCCTTCGGCCGGGCGCTGCGCATGGCCTGCGACCGCGATCCACGCCTGGAGGGACGGATGCCCTCGACCAAAGGGGTGCTGTGAGCCAGCCATGAAGATCGCGGTGATCGATTACGGCATGGGGAACCTGCGCTCGGTGCAGAAGGCGCTGCAGGCCGTCGCTCCTGGCGTCGAGGTGGCCTTGGCGCGCACGCCGCGCGAGGTGCGCGAGGCCGACCGCATCGTCTTTCCCGGCCAGGGAGCGATGCCCGATTGCATGGGGGCGCTGCAGCGTCAGGAGATGCACGAGGCGGTGGCCTGGGCGGCGCGCGAGCGGCCGTTTCTCGGCATTTGCGTCGGCCTGCAGATGCTCTTCGAGCGATCCGAAGAAGGGGGTGCCGCCGGGCTCGGCCTTTTTGCCGGCGAGGTGGTGCGTTTCCCGCGCGACGGGGCGTTCGCTCCCGGGCAGGCGCATCTCAAGGTGCCGCACATGGGCTGGAACCGGGTCGAGAACGTGCGCGAGCATCCCATCTTGCCGGTGCAGGGCAGCGGCGAGCGCTATTATTTCGTGCACAGCTACTACGTCGCGCCGCGTGATGATTCACTCGTGCTCGCCCGCACCGATTACGGCGTCGTCTTCGCCTCGGCGGTGGCGCACGACAATCTCGTGGCGGTGCAATTCCACCCCGAGAAGAGCGGGCGGGCAGGGCTGGCGCTACTCGAGCGCTTCGTGCGCTGGGCTCCATGAGCGCGGCGCAGGGGAGGAGGTGCGGTTTGCCGCACCGGGTGACAACGACGGCGGCCGAGACCGCCCAAGGGGACCTGTGACATCATGCTCTTGATTCCCGCCATCGACCTGAAAAACGGCCAATGCGTCCGCTTGCGCCAGGGGCGCATGGAAGAGGCCACGGTATTCTCCGAAGATCCGGCCGCCATGGCGCGCCACTGGCTCGACCAGGGGGCGCGGCGGCTTCACCTCGTCGACCTCGACGGGGCCTTCGCCGGCAAGCCGAAGAACCTCGCGGCGATCGAGGCCATCCTGGAAGAAATCGACGGCGAGGTGCCGGTGCAGCTCGGCGGCGGCATCCGCGACCTCGACACGATCGACCGCTACGTGGAGCTGGGCATCGAATACGTCATCATCGGCACGGCCGCGGTGAAGCATCCCGGTTTCCTGCAGGACGCCTGTGTCGCCTTCCCCGGTCACGTCATGGTGGGGCTGGACGCCAAGGACGGCAAGGTGGCGATCGACGGCTGGGCACGTTCGAGCGGCCACGACGTCGTCGAGCTCGCGCGCAAGTTCGAGGACTACGGCGTGGAGGCCGTCGTCTATACCGACATCGGCCGCGACGGGATGCTCTCGGGGGTGAACGTCGAGGCGACGGCGCGGCTCGCGCGTGCGTTGCGTGCCACTCCGGTCATTGCCAGCGGCGGCATCGCCACGCTCGCCGACATCGAGGCGCTGTGCGCCATCGAGGAAGATGGCGTGATGGGGGCGATCACCGGGCGCGCCATCTACGAAGGCACGCTGGACTTCAAGGCCGCGCAGGCGCTCGCCGACGAACTCGCGGCGCGGCGCAGTGCGCAAAGGACGGCCTGATGCTCGCCAAGCGCGTCATCCCCTGTCTGGACGTCCATGCCGGGCGCGTGGTCAAGGGGGTCAATTTCGTGTCGCTGCGCGATGCGGGCGACCCGGTGGAGATCGCGCGGCGCTACGATGCCGAGGGGGCCGACGAACTCACTTTCCTTGACATCACGGCTTCGAGCGAAGAGCGCGCCATCCTGCTCGAGGTCGTCTCGCGGGTGGCCGAGTGCGTCTTCATCCCGCTGACCGTGGGCGGGGGCGTGCGCCGCCTCGAGGACGTGCGCGCGCTGCTCCTTGCCGGGGCCGACAAGGTGAGCATCAACACCGCGGCGGTACAGCGGCCCGAGCTCATCGCCGAGGCGGCCGATCGCGTCGGCTCGCAGGCCATCGTCGTGGCCATCGACGCCAAACGCGTCGCGCCCGGACGCTGGTCGGTGTTTACCCACGGCGGGCGCGTCGACACGGGGCTCGACGCCATCGAATGGGCGCAGAAAGTCTGTGCGCTCGGCGCAGGTGAGATCCTCCTCACCAGCATGGATCGCGACGGCACCAGGCAGGGGTTCGACCTCGAACTCACCCGCGCGGTGTCCGACGCCGTGCCCGTGCCGGTGATCGCGAGCGGCGGCGTGGGCACGCTGCAGCATCTGGTCGAAGGCGTCACCGAGGGGCACGCCGACGCGGTGCTCGCCGCCTCCATCTTCCATTTCGGTGAATACAGCATCCGCCAGGCCAAGGAGGCGATGCAGGCGGCCGGCGTGGAGGTACGGCTGTGAGCGAAGATCTGTTCGACGCCGTGCGCTGGGGCGAAGACGGCCTGGTGCCGGCAATCGCCCAGGACGCAGCCACGGGCGAAGTGCTCATGCTCGCCTGGATGAACCGCGAATCTCTGGCCGAGACGCTCGCGCGCGGGCAGGCCGTCTATTGGTCGCGCTCGCGCGGTCGGCTGTGGGCCAAGGGCGAGACTTCCGGACACGTGCAAAAGCTCGTCGAGCTGCGGCTCGACTGCGATGGCGACGCGCTGCTGCTGCGCGTCGAACAAAAGGGCGGCATCGCCTGTCACACCGGACGGCGGAGTTGTTTCTACCGCCGCTGGCGCGACGGGGGCTGGGAAGTCGTCGAAGCGGTGGTCAAGGATCCGAAGGAGATATACTCATGATCGACCTGGAAGTACTGCGCCGCGTCAGCCAGACGTTGATGGAACGCAAGGCGGCCGATCCCGACCAGTCCTACGTCTCCAGCCTGTACCAGAAGGGTACGGAGGCGATCCTTAAGAAAGTGGCCGAGGAGGCCGCCGAAGTGATCATGGCGGCCAAGGACGGCGACCGGCTGCATCTGGTGTGGGAAGTCACCGACCTGTGGTTCCACACGCTGGTGCTGCTGGCGCACTTCGGCCTGTCGGTCGAAGACGTGGCCGCCGAGTTCCGCCGCCGCGAAGGCGTCTCGGGCATCGACGAGAAGCGCTCGCGTCTGGCCACGGCGGCCGAGGCCGAGTCCGTGGTGATTGCCAAAGGGGGGAAAGCATGACGACGCAAGCCGATCCGAACTGCGTGTTCTGCAAGATCGTCGCCGGCGAGATTCCGGCGAAGAAAGTCTATGAAGACGACGAGGTGCTGGCGTTTCACGACATCCGTCCCGTGGCGCCGGTTCATCTGCTGGTGATCCCCAAGCACCACATCCCCTCGACCAAGGAGCTCACCGACGCCGACGCCGGCTGGATGGGGCGCCTGATGGTCGCCGCCACCAAGGTGGCGCTCGCGGCCGGCTGTGCCGATGGCTGGCGCACCATCATCAACACCGGGCGCATCGGTCGCCAGGAAGTGATGCACCTGCACGTGCATCTCCTCGGCGGGGGAAACGAGCCGCTGCCCATCATGCTCAAGCGCTGAAGCGGCGACGTAGGTCATAGGAGAACTGTCATGGGTTCGTTTAGCATCTGGCACTGGCTCATCGTGCTGCTCATCGTCGTGATGATCTTCGGCACGAAGAAGCTGCGCAACATCGGGCAGGATCTGGGCGGCGCCGTACGCGGGTTCAAGGAAGGGATGAAGAGCGCGGAAGAAGAGCCCGCCGCCGCTTCACCCAAGGCCGTGAGCGACCAGACCACGATCGAAGGGGGCGTGCGGGAGAAGAGCGACGCGTCGCGGACGCAGGCGTGAGCCGGCTGCCGCATTCGTTGTCCGGCTGAGGAGCGAGTGTGTTCGACATCGGCTTCTCCGAGATGATCGTGATCGCCGTGGTGGCGCTCATCGTGCTCGGTCCCGAGCGCCTGCCCAAGGCGGCCCGTACGGCGGGAGAGCTCATCGGACGCTTGCAGCGCTACGTCTCCGGCGTCAAGGCGGACATCGAGCGTGAGCTCCAGCTCGAGGAACTGAAGAAACTGCAGGCCCAGATCGAATCCCAGGCGCGCGAGCTGCAGGAGACGATGCGCCGTCAGGCCGAGGAGGTCCAGGCGCCGCTGCGTCAGAGCGTCGAGGAGGCGCGTCAGGCGCTTGCTGTCGGCGAGCCGCTCCCGTCGCACGCTGCCGAACCGGAGGATGTGCCGTCCGCCAAGGCGGATGTGCGGGCATCGGGACGGGAGCTGCCCATGACGCACCCCCATCCGCCTGCCCCTTCGGGCTCGACGGCTGGCACGGGCACCGCGCCTTCGGGTGATGCACGCGAGGCCATGAGCTTGCCCTCCGGCCTGGGGCTGGCCCCATCCCCTGCCGAGCCCGTTCCAGTGGCATCCCCCTCTCCTGGCAGCGGAAAGACGTGATGAGCGAACCGACGTCCGGCGAAGAGAGTTTCCTGTCGCATCTGGTCGAGCTGCGCAGCCGCCTGGTCCACTCGGCGATCGCGGTACTGCTCGTCTTCCTCTGTCTGGCGCCTTGGGCGGGATTCTGGTACGACCTGCTCGCCAAGCCGATGCTCGATGCCTTGCCGGCCGGCGCGACCATGATCGCCACCGGCGTGGTCACCCCGTTTTTCGTGCCGATCAAGGTGACGATGCTGCTCGCCTTCCTCATCGCGCTGCCCTACGTGCTCTACCAGGCCTGGGCTTTCGTCGCCCCCGGCCTGTATGCCCACGAAAAGCGCCTCGTCGCGCCGCTGGTGATCGCCTCCACCGCGCTTTTTCTGCTCGGCGTGGCCTTCTGCTACTTCTTCGTCTTTCGCGGGGTGTTCCGCTTCATCGCCGAATTCGCTCCTGCGAGCGTCCAGGTGGCGCCGGACATCGAGCAGTATCTCGGCTTCGTGATGACCATGTTCGTCGCCTTCGGCATCACCTTCGAAGTGCCGATCGCGGTGATCCTGCTCGCCAAGGCCGGGGTGGTCGACGCCGCCAAGCTGCGCCAGGCCCGGCCTTACGTGATCGTCGGCGCCTTCGTCGTCGCGGCGGTCGTCACTCCGCCCGACGTCGTCTCCCAGTTCATGCTGGCGGTGCCGATGATCCTGCTCTACGAGCTGGGAGTCGTCTTCGTACGGTGGAGCGCTTCGGCCAAGGACGCGGCCGAAGAGACCTTGCCCGCGCCGCGGGAAGAGAAGTCGCCGCAGCGGATGCAGGACTGACGCGGAAGAAAGGTCACGAGCCCGGTCGCGGCCGCTCACCGGCGACGAGCTTCACCTCGAGCGTGCGCCGTTCGCGTTCCAGAAGCAGTGTGACCTCCTTGCCCGGCGGGATCGCCGCCACCGTGTCGAGCACTTCGCGCACGGTGCGCGTCGGTTTGCCGTCGATGGCGAGGATGACATCGCCGGGCCTGAGGCCAGCGGCGGCAGCCGGCGAGTCGGGCAGCACCGCCGCCACCAGCGCCCCTTCGCGCGCCATCACGCCCATGGCCTCGGCAAGGGCTGCTTCCAGCGGCTGCAACTGCACTCCGACCCAGCCGCGACGCACATAACCGCGCGAGCGCAGCTCCTCGACCACCGGCTGCGCGATCTGCACCGGAATGGCGAACCCGATGCCGAGCGACCCACCGGTGCGCGAGAAGATGGCGGTGTTGATGCCCACCAGCCGCCCCTGGGTGTCGATGAGAGCGCCGCCCGAATTGCCGGGATTGATCGCCGCGTCGGTCTGGATGAAATTCTCGAACGTGGAAAGGCCCAGGTCGTTGCGCCCCAGCGCCGAGATGATTCCCATCGTCACCGTCTGCCCCACGCCGAAGGGATGCCCCACCGCGAGCACCACGTCGCCCACGGCAAAGCTGTCGGCGGGTGCGAAGGGTAGGGCGGCGAAGGGGCCGGGGGCTTCGAGCCGCAGGATCGCGAGGTCGCTCTCCTGATCGCGTCCCGCCACGCGCGCCGGGATGCTGCGCCCGTCGCCAAAACGCGCAAGAAAGCGCTCGTTCCCTTCCACGACGTGGGCGTTGGTGACCAGCACGCCATCCTCGGCGATGAGGACGGCCGAGCCCATGGCTTCGGGCAGGCGGGGCGAGTCTTCGTCGGGCAGGGGAATGTCGGGGTGACCCTCGGGCAGCTGCAGCCGCCGCGGGGCTTTCTCTGCCTCCGCCCGATCCGCCTCCATCGGCTGCAGCGAGACGACGGCGGCGGCCCCTCGGGCGGCGGCGAGGCGGTAGTCCTTGGCCGCCGCGGCGGCGGGCGCGTTGCGTTCGACGGTGAGCGGGGCGCCCGCGCCGAACCACCAGTGCGGCTTCAGATGCGCCACGACGAAGCCGGCGAGGGCGACGACGGTGACGGTTTGCGCGAAAATCTGCCACAGTTTCTTCATCGATTCCCCAAAGGAGCGGCGAACATGCGATTGTCGGATCTGGTGGTGGCCCTGGACGGCCTCTTGCAGCCTGCATCGTTTCGCGATTATTGCCCAAACGGGCTGCAAGTGGAAGGACGGCCGGACGTGAGGCGCGTGCTCTGCGGCGTGACGGCCAACGTCGCGCTCATCGAACGCGCGATCGCTGGCGGCTACGACGCGATCCTGGTGCATCACGGCTTTTTCTGGCGCGGCGAGGATCCTACCCTCACCGCCTGGCGGCTCCGGCGCCTGCGGCCGCTCCTCGTGCACGAAGTGAGCCTCATCGCCTATCACCTGCCGCTCGACGCGCATCCGGAAGTGGGCAACAACGCCGCCTGGGCGCGGGCGATGGGCTGGCGCCCCGAGGGCCGCTGCGGCGGGGAGGATCTCGTCTGGCTCGGCTGGCCCGAAGAGCCGCTCACGCTCTCCGCCCTGGCCGAACGGCTGAACGCCATGCTGGGCCATGAGCCGCTGGTGCTGGGCGAGCCGCAACGGCGCATCGAGCGGCTCGCCTGGTGTAGCGGCGCGGCGCAGGGCGAGTTCGCCGCCGCGATCGCCGAGGGCGTCGACGTCTATATTACCGGCGAAGTCTCCGAGCCCTGCGTGCATCTGGCGCGTGATGCGGGCGTGGCCTTCATCGCCGCAGGGCACCACGCCACCGAGCGCTTCGGCGTGCAGGCACTGGGGTGTTGGCTGGCGCAGGAATTTGGGCTCGTGGTCGACTATCATGAAGTGCCGAGCCCCGTCTGAAAGCGCACCGAGCGCTGGCCGCAAACGAAGAAATCGTGCACCGCCGCACGAAGGCGGGGACGATTGTCGTTATAATTATCCGTGCCAAACCAAGGGACGGGGCCGAAACGTTCGGCCCCGGGAGAACGCCGCGCCGTCGCGATCCGCTGCGGTGCGACCGATCAACCTCGTGCCCGATCGGGCATGGAAAAACGAAGGGTGAACATGAAAATCCATGAATACCAAGCCAAGGAAGTCCTGAGAAAGTTCGGCATCCGCACGCCCAAGGGCGGGCCGGCGTTTTCGGTGGAGGAAGCGCTGGAAGTGGCCAAGTCGCTCGGCGGCCCCGTGTGGGTGGTGAAGGCGCAGATCCACGCCGGCGGGCGCGGCAAGGGCGGCGGCGTCAAGCTCGCCCGCTCGCTCGACGAGGTGCGCCAGCACGCTTCGGCCATCCTCGGCATGCGCCTGGTGACGCACCAGACCGGCCCCGAAGGCCAGATCGTCAAGCGCCTGCTCATCGAAGAGGGCGCCGACATCAAACACGAATACTACGTCTCGATCCTCACCGACCGGGCCACGCAGAAAGTCGCGGTGCTTGCCTCCAGCGAGGGCGGCATGGAGATCGAGGAAGTCGCGGCGAAGACTCCCGAGAAGATCCTCAAGGCCTTCATCGATCCCATCGTCGGTTTCCCCGACGAAGAGGCCGAGCGGCTCGCACGCGGCATCGGCATTCCCGAGGCGTCCGTGCCGGCGGCCGTCGACACCCTGAAAAAACTCTATACCTGCTACATGGAGACGGATGCTTCGCTCGCCGAGATCAACCCGCTCATCCTCGAAGGCGACGGCGGCATCAAGGCGCTGGATGCGAAGTTCAATTTCGACGACAACGCGCTCTTCCGCCATCCCGAGATCGTGGCCTACCGCGACCTCGACGAAGAGGATCCGGACGAGGTGGAAGCCTCCAAGTACGGGCTCTCCTACATCGCGCTCGACGGCAACATCGGCTGCCTGGTCAATGGCGCGGGGCTGGCCATGGCCACCATGGACACGATCAAGCTCTTCGGCGGCGAGCCGGCCAACTTCCTCGACGTCGGCGGCGGCGCCACCACCGAAAAGGTCACCGCGGCCTTCAAGATCATGCTGCGCAATCCCAAGGTGAAGGGCATCCTGGTCAACATCTTCGGCGGCATCATGCGCTGCGACACCATCGCCAACGGCGTGGTGGCCGCCGCGCGCGAAGTGCAGTTGAACGTGCCGCTCGTGGTGCGCATGAAGGGTACGAACGAGGACATCGGCAAGAAAATCCTCGCCGAATCCGGCCTGCCCATCATCTCCGCCGAAACGATGGCCGACGCGGCGCAGAAGATCGTCGCCGCCGTCTCCGCCGCTCATTGACCGAACCGCCGCCAAGGAATCCACCCATGTCGATCCTGATCAACAAAGACACGAAAGTCATCACGCAGGGCATCACCGGCAAGACCGGTCAGTTCCATACCGAGAAGTGCCTCGAGTACGCCAACGGCCGCAACTGCTTCGTGGCCGGCGTCAACCCCAAGAAAGCCGGCGAGAAGATCTTCGACATCCCCATCTTTGCCACGGTGAAAGAAGCGAAAGAGGCCACCGGCGCCACCGTTTCGGTCATCTACGTGCCGCCGGCCGGCGCGGCCGATGCCATCTGGGAGGCGGTCGAGGCCGACCTCGACCTCGTCATCTGCATCACCGAGGGCATCCCGGTGCGTGACATGCTCATCGTGCGCAACAAGATGAAGCACAAGGTCGCCGCCGGCGGCAAGGAGACGCTGCTGCTGGGCCCCAACTGCCCCGGCGTCATCACGCCCGACGAACTCAAGATCGGCATCATGCCCGGTCACATCCACAAGAAAGGCCGCATCGGAGTGGTGTCACGCTCCGGCACGCTCACCTACGAAGCGGTGGCGCAGCTCACCGAGCTCGGCCTGGGGCAGTCGACCGCGGTGGGCATCGGCGGCGACCCGATCAACGGACTCAAGCACCTCGACGTGATGAAGATGTTCAACGACGATCCCGACACCGACGCCGTCATCATGATCGGCGAGATCGGCGGCACCGATGAAGTCGACGCCGCCATGTGGTGCAAGGAGCACTTCAAAAAACCGGTGGTCGGCTTCATCGCCGGGGTCACGGCGCCCCCGGGCAAGCGCATGGGGCACGCCGGCGCCATCATCTCCACGGGCGCCGAAACGGCCCAGGCCAAGCTCGAGATCATGGAAGCGTGCGGCTTCAAGGTCACGCGCAACCCGTCCGAGATGGGCAAGCTGATGAAGAGCCTGCTCTGATCCCATCCCTGGCGCCGAGGAGGCGAGCGTGGCCATTTATCTGCAGGAAGAAGAAGTCGCCGGGCTGCTCGACATGCCCTCCGTGATGGCCGCCGTCGAGGCGGTGATGGCGGCGCACGCCAGGGGCGAAGTCGTGGATTACCCCCGACAGCGCGTGCGCCTGCCCACCTCGATGACGCACATGCTGCAAGGCGCGGTGCCGGACAAGCGGCTCACCGGCTTCAAGGTCTATACCTCCTCGGGCGGCCGCGCCCGCTTCTGGGTGCACGTCTTCGACAGCGACACGGGCGAGCCCGTGGCCGTGCTGGAAGCCGACACGCTGGGCATGATGCGAACCGGCGCGGCTGGCGGCGTGGCGGCGAAATACCTCGCTCGGCCCGATGCGAAGATCGCCGCCATCGTCGGCGCCGGCTGGCAGGCCCAGGGGCAGGCGCTGGCGCTTGCCGAAGCACTGCCGATCGAGACCTTCCGTGTCGCCGCGCGTACCCCCGAGCACGTGCGCGCCTTCTGCGAGACCATGGTGCAACGTACCGGGCGGAAGTTCGTGCCGGCCGAGTCCATCGAGGCGGCGGTGCGTGGCGCCGACGTCGTCGTCACCGTCACCACCTCGCCCAAGCCGGTGCTCGAGGCCGACTGGCTCGAAGAGGGGGTGCATGTCACCGCCGCCGGCTCGAACAGCCTCGCGCGCCAAGAGCTACCGGAGAAGGCCGTGCTGCGCGCCGACCTCATCTGCGTCGACAGCCGCGAGGTGGCCTTGCGCGAGGCGGGTGACCTGCTGCCGGCGCTGGAGAAAGGCCGCACCCGCCCGGGGCTGTGGGCAGAACTGGGCGAGGTGATCGCCGGCATGCGCCCCGGACGCAGGGACGGGCGCCAGATCACCCTCTTCGAATCGCAGGGCATGGCGGTGCAGGATCTCGCCGTGGCGGCCCTGGTGCTCGAACGCGCGCGCGAGCGCGGGCTGGGTCGTCCCTTGCCCTACTGAGGACATGCCATGGGGGTTGCGACTGATTCCGATCCCGCCCCTGCCGCAGGGGCGGGGCACTTGCGGGTCATCCATCACGGCAGCGAGCTCGTGCGCGTCGATCTTCCCGCCCGCGAGTTCTTCATCGGCCGCAAACCGGGCAACGATCTGCGCATCGATAGCCTGGCGGTGAGCGGGCAGCATGCCCGCCTGCAGCCCTCGAGGGGCGAGCTCCTTCTCGAGGATTTGGGCAGCCGCAACGGCACCTGGGTCGAGGGCAAGAAGATCCAGCAATACCGCCTCAAGCCGGGCGAAGCGTTTCGCATCGCCCGTTACCATTTCCTCTACGGTGCTTCCCGCCTCGAGCGCACCCCTCCTTGGCCCGCCGCCACCCAAGACGCGCTGCTGCGCCGCGGGCTCGTTCCCCAACTGCGGATGGGCATGAACAACGGTCAGACCCGCACGATTCCCCTGGTGCGCGAGGTGACCCGCCTGGGGAAGGCCGGACACACCGTCATCGCCCTCATCGATCAGGGCTGGCGGGTGTTACTGCGCCACGAAAGCGGAGCGCCACCCAAGATCAACGGCGTCTTCCCCAACGCGCCCTTCGTGCCGCTGCACGACCGGGATCGCGTGGTGATCGACACCGTGGAATTCATCTTCCTCTACGCGCCACCCCCCGCCTCATGAATGCCTCGACTTTCTTGATCGCTCCCAGTCTCTTGTCGGCCGATTTTGCCCGTCTCGGTGAAGAAGTGCGCGACGTGATCGCCGCCGGGGCGGACTGGATCCACTTCGACGTGATGGACAACCACTACGTCCCCAATCTCACGATGGGGCCAATGGTGTGCCGTGCGATCAAGCCCTACGCCACCGTGCCGATCGACGTGCATCTGATGGTGAAACCGGTCGATGCGCTGGTGCCGCAGTTCGCCGAGGCGGGGGCCGATCTCATCTCCTTTCACCCCGAAGCGTCCGAGCACGTCGACCGCACGCTCGAGCTCATCCGCTCCTGCGGCTGCCGCGCGGGGCTCGTGCTCAATCCGGCCACCCCGCTCGTCTGGCTCGAACACGTACTCGATCGGCTCGATTTCGTGCTGCTCATGAGCGTCAACCCCGGTTTCGGCGGCCAGCGCTTCATTCCGCATGCCTTGAAAAAAATCGCCGCCGCGCGTACCATGCTGGATCGTTATGCCGATGAGAGTGGCCGCCGTCTGCTTCTGGAAGTCGACGGCGGCGTGAACCTCGACAACCTCGCCGAGGTGGCGGAAGCGGGGGCGGACGTCTTCGTCGCCGGTTCGGCGGTGTTCGGCGCCGCCCGCTCAGAGGATCCCCACCGCTACGATTCGATCATCGCTGGGATGAAGGCCCGGCTGCAAACCGTGGAAAGGAAGAAAAGATGAGTGCCAAGCCGATCGCGGCGGAAGCCTTGCTGTTCGATCTGGACGGAACCCTGGTCGACACCTTGCCCGACCTCGCCGAGGCTGCGGCGCGCACCTTGAGCGACCTCGGCCTGCCGGTTTCCTCGCCGCAGGCGATCCGCGGCTGGGTGGGCGATGGCATCGCCGAGCTGGTGCGCCGCTTCATGGCCGCCAACGGCCGTACCGACCCGGCGGAGGTGGCCGAAGCCACGAACCGCTTCAAGGCGCACTACGCCGTGGTCAATGGCACGGCCAGCCGCCCCTACGAGGGTGTGCCGGAGACGCTCGCCGAACTTTCCTGCCGCGGCCTGGTGATGGGCTGCGTCACCAACAAGGACTGGGAATTCACCCTGCCGCTGCTCGAAGCGCTCGATCTGGCGCCGTTTTTCGACGTCGTCGTCGCCGGCGACACCCTGCCGGTGAAGAAACCCGATCCGGCCATGGTGCTGCACGCCTGTGAACACCTCAACCGTCCGGCCGAGCGGGCGCTGCTCGTGGGCGATTCGGCCATCGACGCCCAGGCAGGACAGGGGGCAGGGGTGGCGGTGGCACTCGTCACCTATGGCTACGGCGATCCCGACGCTTTGCGTCGTCTGCCGGTCGCCGTCTTTCTCGATCGCTTCCCGGAGCTGCTAAACTACTTGGCTTGAGTCCTTCCAGGGCGAAGCCATGCAGGAATCCGAATTCGACGCCCTCGCGGCGCAGGGCTACAACCGCATCCCGGTCACGCTCACCACCTTTTGCGACCTCGACACGCCGCTCTCCTTGTATCTCAAGCTCGCCGATGGACCCTGGAGCTACCTGCTCGAATCGGTACAGGGTGGCGAGCGTTTTGGGCGCTATTCCATGATTGGGCTCTCCAGCCCGGTGCGCCTCGAAGTCTACGGCCGCAGCGCCTTGCTGCTGCACGGCAACCGGCTCGTGGAGCGGCGCGACTACGGCGATCCGCTCACCTTCATCGGCGAGTATCTCGATCGCATCAAGGTGCCGCCGCGTGCCGGGCTGCCGCGCTTCCTCGGCGGGCTCGTGGGCTACTTCGGCTACGACACGGTGCGCTACATCGAGCCGCGCCTTGCCGGCATCGAGAAACCCGATCCGATCGGCACGCCCGACATCCTTTTGCTCGTCTCCGAAGAGCTCGCCATCGTCGACAACCTCACCGGCAAGCTCACGCTGGTGGTCTACGCCGAGCCCGAGGTGCCCGGAGCCTATCGCCGTGCCAAGAAACGCCTGCAGGAACTGCTCGAGCGGCTGCGCACGCCGGTGCGTATCCCCGTCTCGCGCCCCTTTCCCCCCAGCGAGCCGGCGTCGGCCTTCGGCGAGGAAGCTTTCAAAGCGGCCGTGGAGCGGATCAAGCGCTACATCGTCGAGGGCGACGTCATGCAGGTGGTGCTGTCGCAGCGCATGAGCAAGCCCTTTCGCGCCGATCCGCTCACGCTCTACCGCGCCATCCGTTCGCTCAATCCTTCGCCCTATCTCTTCTACTTCGACTTCGAGGAGTTTCACGTGGTGGGCGCCTCGCCCGAGATCCTCGTGCGCCTCGAAGACGAAGGCACGGCGCGCAAGGTGATCGTGCGTCCCATCGCCGGCACCCGCCCGCGCGGCGCCACCCCGGCCGAAGATCAGGCGCTGGAGCGGGAGCTGCTTGCCGACGAGAAGGAGCGCGCCGAGCACGTGCAGCTGCTCGATCTGGGGCGCAACGACGTGGGGCGCGTGGCCAAGACCGGTTCGGTGAAAGTGACCGAGTCCTTCGCCATCGAGCGCTATTCGCACGTGATGCACATCGTCTCGCAGGTCGAGGGCGAGCTCGGTGAGCGCGAGACGCCCTTGTCGGTGCTGCGCGCCGCCTTCCCCGCCGGAACGGTGAGCGGCGCACCCAAGGTGCGGGCGATGGAGATCATCGATGAGCTCGAACCGGTGAAGCGCGGCATCTACGCCGGGGCGGTGGGCTACATCGGCTTTCACGGGGAAATGGATCTGGCGATCGCCATCCGCACCGCCGTCATCAAGGACGGGACCATCCACGTGCAGGCGGGCGCGGGCATCGTCGCCGATTCCAACCCGGAGGCCGAATGGCAGGAGACGCGCAACAAGGCGCGCGCCATGCTCAAGGCCGCCGAGATGGCCGAAGCGGGGTTGGACGAGCCGCCGGCGCAATGAGGAACGGCCCCGCGGGGCCGTTCTTTGCCACCCAAAAACCTGGCCGGCTCAGAGCTTGATGCTCGTCATGTACTGGTCGTAGCTCATCTCCGAGAGGCGGAACCAGGAGTACTCGTCGCGCAGGAATTTCTCGTAGTGCGCGTAGATCTTCTTCCAGTCGGGGTTGGTGTCGTTGAGCTCGGCGAAGAGCTCGTTGCGGGCCTTGAACGAGGCGTCCATCATGTCTTTGGGGAAGCGGTTGATCTTCGCTCCTTCCGCGACCAGCTTGCGGATGGTGTCGGGATTGCGTGCGTCGTACTTTGCCGTCATGCGGGTGTGGGCGTCGCTCGCGGCGATGCGGATCAGTTCCTGGTAGCGCTTGGGCAGCCCTTCGTAGGCTTTCTTGTTGACGTAGAGCGACAGCTGGGCGCCGCCTTCCCACCATGCGGGGTAGTAGCCGTAGGGTGCCACCTTGTGGAAACCGAGCTTGTAGTCGTCATAGACGGTGGTCCATTCCACCGCATCGATCGTGCCTTTTTCCAGCGCCTGGTAGAGCTCGCCCCCGGGGATCGCCTGCGGCACGGCGCCCAGTTTGGTGAGCACGCGGCCGGCGAGGTTGCTGATGCGGATTTTCAGCCCTTTCAGATCCTCGACCGACTTGATCTCCTTGCGGTACCAGCCGCCCCACTGGGCGCCGGTGTTGCCCAGGGGGAAGTTGACGATGTCGTAGCGGGCGAAGAGCTCGCGCATCAGCTGCAGACCGCCGGCGTCGTACATCCAGGCGTTGATCATGCGTGCGTTGAGGCCGAAGGGGACGGCGCAGTCGAAGGCAAGCGCGTCGTTCTTGCCGACGTAGTAGTACGAGGCGGTGTGGGCCATCTCGACGGTACCTTGCTGCACCGCGTCGAAGACGCCGAAGGCCGGCACCAGCTCGCCGGCGGCGAAGACGTCGATCTGGAACTTGCCTTCGGAGAGTTCGCTGATGGTTTTGCTCATCTCCTCGGCCGCGCCGAAGATGGTGTCGAGCGACTTGGGAAAGCTCGAGGCGAGGCGCCAGCGGATGTTCTGCTGCGCCATGACGATGGCTGGAGCGGTGCCGCTGGCGAGAATGCCGGCGATGCCGGCTCCCTGGAGGAACTTGCGTCGTTGCATGGTGGGTCTCCCTTTGTGTGGTTGAAGGCTGGATGGCGCGCCGAAACGCCGTTGCGATGGTAGCGTAAAAACCAGAGCTCGCGTGTGCCCTGGCTTCAGTCGCCGGCCACCTGCATCGCTTCGATCAGGGTGGAGCCGAGGCGGTAGCGGTGGCAGGGACGGGCGTCGTCGGCCACGCCGCCGATGGCGGCGAACATCTGCAGCAAATTGCCGGCGATGGTGATCTCGCTCACCGGGTGGACGATTTCACCACCCTCCACCCAGAAGCCGGCCGCGCCGCGGGAATAATCGCCGGTGACGGGATTGACGCCATGCCCCATCAGTTCGGTGACGAGCAGACCCCGCCCCATCTCGCGCAGCAGCGCTTCGCGACTTTCGTGCGTCGGCGGCACGAACAGGTTGTGCGCTCCGCCGGCGTTGCCGGTGCTCGGCAGGCCCAGTTTGCGCCCGGAGTAGGTGGAGAGGAACCAGCCCTGCAGCACGCCTTCGGCCACCACGGTGCGTTTGGCCGTGGCCACGCCCTCGTCGTCGAAAGGGGCCGAACCGGGGGCCTTGGCGATGAAAGGATCCTCGAGCACGGTGACGAGGGGGGAGAAGATGCGTTCGCCGAGTTTACCGAGCAGGAAGGAGGACTTGCGGTAGAGGGCGCCGCCGCTCGCGGCATGGACGAAGTGGGACAGCAGGCTGCCCGAGACGGTGTGGTCGAACACGACGGGGTAGGTACCGGTGGGGAGGCGCCGGGCGCCGAGCCGGGCGATCGCCCGCCGTCCGGCACTGCGTCCGATCGTCTCGGCCGGTTCGAGATCGAGCGGATCGCGCCGCCAATCCCACCAATGGTCGCGCTCCATGCCCGCTTCGTCCTGGGCGATCACGCTGCAGGAGAGGCTATGCGCCGTGGTCGGGTAGCCGGCGAGGAAACCGAGCGAATTGGCGAGCACGAACTGGTGCGCCTGGGTCGAGACCGTCGCCCCTTCGGAATTGGCGATGCGGGCATCCACCGCGAGGGCGGCCGCCTCGCAGGCGCGGGCGAGTTCGATCGCCGCTTCCGCTTCCAGCGCCCAGGGGTGGAAAAGCGAGAGGTCGGGAACGCGCTGCGGGTCGGCCAGGCGCTGCGCCTCGGGCAAGCCGGCCGCATCGTCTTCGGCGGTGAGCCGGGCGATGGCCACGGCAGCGGCGACGGTGCGTTCGATCGCCTCCGGGTTCAGGTCGCTCGAGCTTGCATGCCCTTGGCGCTGGCCGACATAGACCGTGACGCTCAAACCCTTGTCGTGATGGTGTTCGAGCGTCTCGAGCGCGCCGCGGCGCACCGTCACCGACAGGCCCCGGTCTTCGGAGACGCTGACTTCGGCCGCATCGGCGCCGAGCGTGCGCGCCTGGGCGAGCGCCGCCTCGGCGATGCGTGCGAGTTCATCGCGGGGATAGGCAAATTCGACCGCTGGCATTCCGGGCTCTCCTGAGGGACTGGCTTATAATTCTATCCTTCCCTGACCGTAATCCCGAGCAATCCTTGCCGATGACCTCCTCCCTGCCGCCGTCCCGCCCCGAAGCTCCGCCCTCGAAGACGAGGCGAAAGAAAGCGATGCTCGCCTTGCAGGATTTGGGCGAGCGGCTCACGGCGCTGTCGCGCGAGCGTCTGGCGCGGCTCGATCTGCCCGAAACTCTGCTTGGGGCCATCCTGGAAGCCAAGCGTCTGGAAGGCAAGCATGAGGCGCGGCGGCGGCAGATGCAGTACGTCGGCCGCCTCATGCGCGACGTCGATGCGGCGGGAATCGCACAGCGGCTTGCCGGGCTGGAGGGCGATTCGCCGCAGGCCAAAGCGCGCCGGGCGCAGCTGGAACGGCTGCGCGAGCGTTTCCTCGAAGACGAACGCGTGCTGGGCGAGATCCTTGCCTGGGCGCCGCAGGCCGACGTGCAGCACCTGCGTGCGCTGCGGCGCAAGGTGCTGGAAGAACGGCAGAAGGGGGAGCCGACGGGTGAGTCCTATCGTGCGCTCTATCGCGAGCTGAAGGTGCTCTTCGAGGCGCGCGAGGCAGAGGGAAGGTTGGATTCGGCCGCAGAAGAAGGGGGAGAGGAATGAAGGCGGAAGCGGTGATCGGACTCGTGTCGGTGAGCGATCGGGCAAGCCAGGGCGTCTATGAGGATCGTGGCCTGCCGGCGCTGGAGGCATGGCTTTCCCGGGCGCTCGTTTCGCCCTGGCGCGCGGAGAAGCGCCTGATTCCCGACGAGCGGCCCGTGATCGAGCGCACCTTGATCGAACTGGCCGACGAGCTCGGCTGCTGCCTCGTCTTCACCACCGGCGGGACGGGTCCGGCCCCGCGCGACGTCACGCCCGAGGCGACGCTCGCCGTGGGTGAGAAGGAGCTGCCCGGCTTTGGCGAAGAGATGCGGCGCATCGGCCTGCGTTTCGTCCCCACCGCCATCCTGTCGCGCCAGGTGGCGGTGATCCGCGGTCGCACCCTGATCGTGAACCTTCCGGGGCAGCCGAAGTCCATTCAGGAAACCCTGGAGGGGCTGCGCGATGCCGACGGCAAGGTGATCCACGCCGGCATCTTCGCGGCGATTCCCTACGCGATCGATCTCATCGGCGGGCCCTATCTGGAAACGGATCCCGCGGTCGTCGCAGCGTTTCGCCCCAAGAGCGCCGTCAAACCCTCTCAGGGATGAGCCAACGAGGAAAGCCTATGAACACCGTCAAAGCCCATACCCGTTTGCACGTCGACGACGTGCGCATCAAGGAGATCAAGGAGCTCGTGCCACCAGCGCACGTGTTGCGCGAGTTTCCCGCCACGCCGGCCTCGGCCGAGACCACCTTCCTCGCGCGCCAGGCGATCCATCGCATCCTCTACGGCGCCGACGACCGGCTGCTCGCGATCGTCGGGCCGTGCTCCATCCACGATCCGGAAGCGGCGCTGGAGTACGCCCGCCGGCTCAAGGAACAGGCTGACCGGCTGCGCGGCGAGCTGCTGGTGGTGATGCGGGTCTACTTCGAGAAACCGCGCACGACGGTGGGCTGGAAAGGACTCATCAACGATCCCTACCTGGACGACTCCTACCGCATCAACGACGGCATTCGCCTCGCCCGTCGATTGTTGTGGGAGATCACCGAGATGGGGCTGCCGGCCGCCACCGAGTTCCTCGACATGATCACGCCGCAGTACATCGCCGACCTCATCGCCTGGGGCGCGATCGGGGCGCGTACCACCGAGAGCCAGGTGCACCGCGAGCTCGCTTCGGGTCTCTCCTGCCCGGTCGGGTTCAAGAACGGCACCGACGGCAACGTGCGCATCGCCATCGACGCCATCAAGGCGGCCCAGGCGCCGCACCATTTCCTGTCGGTGACCAAGGCCGGGCACTCGGCCATCG
>NZ_SBIK01000001.1:0-163748 GCF_006503695.1 Tepidiphilus succinatimandens | reverse complement strand
TGTCGGTGACCAAGGCCGGGCACTCGGCCATCGTCAGCACTTCGGGCAACGAAGACTGCCACGTCATTTTGCGCGGCGGCAAGGAGCCCAATTACGATGCGAACAGCGTCGAGGCGGCCTGCCGCGACCTGGCCGCGGCCGGCATCCCGGCCAAGGTGATGATCGACTGCTCGCACGGCAACAGCCGCAAGCAGTTCAAGCGGCAACTCGAAGTGGTCGAAGCGGTGGCCGAGCAGCTCGCCGGCGGCGAGGATCGCATCATCGGCGTGATGATCGAGTCGCATCTGAAGGAAGGGCGGCAGGATCTGGTGCCGGGCAAGCCGCTCGAATACGGCAAGAGCATTACGGACGCCTGCATCGGCTGGGAAGATACGGTTGCGGCGCTCGATCGCCTCGCCGAGGCGGTGACCGCGCGGCGAGTGGCGCTGGCGCAGCGCGCCTGAGCGCTTAGAGCACCCCCATCACCCGCTGGCGCCGCTCCATCAGGCGCCAGACGAAAGGGGTGAAGATGAGCTGCATGGCCAGGTCCATCTTGCCCCCGGGGATCACCAGCGTGTTCGCGCGGCTCATGAAGGAGTCGGCGATCATGTTGAGCAGGTAGGGAAAGTCGATGCCGCGCGGGTTGGCGAAGCGGATCACCACCAGGCTCTCGTCGGCGGTGGGCACGTCGCGGGCGATGAAGGGGTTGGAGGTGTCGACCACCGGGATGCGTTGGAAATTGACGTGAGTGCGGCTGAACTGCGGGCAGATGTAGCGCACGTAGTCGGGCATGCGGCGCAGGATGGTGTCGGTGACGGCCTCGGTGGAATAGCCGCGCTCGCTGCGGTCGCGCCACAGTTTCTGAATCCATTCCAGATTGATGATGGGCACCACGCCGATCAAGAGATCCACGAAGCGCGCCATGTCGTGCGTCTCGGTGACGAGCCCGCCGTGCAACCCTTCGTAGAAGAGGAGATCGGTGTTCTCCGGTAACGGCTCCCACGGCGTGAAGGTGCCGGGCTCCCCGCCGTATTTCGCCGCTTCCTCGATGGTGTGCAGGTAGTGGCGCGTGCGCCCGGTGCCGCTCTCGGAATAGGAGCGAAAGAGGTTTTCCAGCTCGTCGAGCAGGTTCGCCTCGGGGCCGAAGTGGCTGAAGTGTGGATTGCCGCGGGCGGTTTCCTCGGCGATGCGCCGGTGCATTTCGGCGCGGTCGAAGGCATGGAAGGCATCGCCCTCGACGATGGCGGCATTGACCCCTTCACGCTCGAAGATGCGCGCGAAAGTGCGGGTGATGGTGCTCGTGCCTGCGCCGGAAGAGCCGGTGACCGCGATGATCGGGTGTTTGATCGACATGGCAGCCCCTGCGTATCGACCCTGCAGTATAGCGCCATTTTTTGCCGCATGGACCTCGCCGATTCCGTTCGTTCCGCTGGTGGTGCCAGCGGGCGGGTTCAGCGCCCGGAGCAGTGACCGCCGCCGGGAGCCTGGCCGCTTCCCAGGGCGATGGGGGGCGGTTCGGGCCGGTAGACGCGGCTGCTGAAGGCATCAAGCAGGATCAGGACGGTAAAGCCGAGCCAGAAGAGCGCCGTGAAGCGGCGGAACCGGCGCAGACGGAGGTTCGTGTTCATGCGAAGACCGCTCCTTGGGGAACGTCGATCCGCCGGCGCAGGCGCACGCCCACCATCGAGCCGAGAAAAGCCATGGCGAACCACACCCAGCCGTGCAGGCTGGCCGAGGTGATACCGCCCAGCAAGGCGCCGACGTTGCAGCCGAATGCCATTCGGGAAGAATAACCCAGCACCAGGCCGGCCGCGGCGGCCACCAGCAGGCGGCGTGCCGAAGGCAGGTTGGTGGTCACGGGGCCGTGCCAGCGCGAGGCGGCATAGGCGCCGTAGAGCAACCCGAAGTTGGTCACCGAGGTGACGTCATAGACGATGGGTTCGGCCAGGCGCGCCGCGTGCGGGGCCACGCCCCAGAAGGGGTCGGCAGCCGGATTCCAGCCCAGCGCCGCGAAGGCCTTGGCGCCCCACAACCCCACGCCGTAGACGATGCCCCAGGGTTGACCGGCCACGATCAGGTGCAGCGCCGCCAGGAGCGCCAGCAGCACGGCGCCGATCACCCAGCGCCGCGGCCAGGGACCGGCGGCGCGCGCCTGCGGCAGGGTGAGGAGCGCCACCAGGGCGCAGCCGCTCAGCGTGAGGGCGAGCGCCAGCGGCCAGCCGTAGCGCAGCAGATCGACGGGCGGCAGCCCGCCGAGGGCGACCCAGGCCGGCTGATGCGAGGCGCCAAGGAAGCTGCCGAGCACGAAAGTGGGCAACACCACCACCGAGAGCGGCGACCCGGCGCCCGCCTTGTAGAGCGTGCCGGAGCCGCAGCCGTCGGTGAGCTGCATCGCCGCGCCGAAGAGGAAGGCACCGAGCACGAGGCTGAAGGTGAGCGGGGCCACTGCGCCGACCAGTTCGCCGGAATGCTGTGCCAGCAGGGGCAGCATGAGACTGGAGGCGAGTGCGAGCAGAAGCAGCTGCGCCCACAGCCCGTGCGGATTGCGCCGCTCGAGGTACTCGCGCCAGCCGGTGGTGAAACCGAAACGGCAGCCCTGCAGCACGGCACCGAAACCGAGCCCGAGCAGCGTGAGCAACCCCTGGCGCAGGCCGGCGAGCAGCGTCACGGCGAACACGAGCGCGAGCGCGCCGGCGATGAGGAGGAGACGGCGGATCGGCATGATAGGCCTCATTGGTCGAACCAGCGCTTGGCTTCGCGCGCAAGCGCCTGCAGGCGGGAGGGTTCGTGGTCCATCGGCAGGTCGCGCCGGCTCCAGGCGACTACCGATTCGGGGTAGAGCAGCACGTTTTCCCTGCCCAAGAGCTCCGAGAGGACGAACCAGTCGATGGCGGCCCAATGCCCCGTGTTGCAGAAGGTCACCGTCGGTTTGCCCGCGGGCGGCACTTCGCGCCCGACGAGGGTGCGCAGCTCCTCGACCGGCTTGAGGGTCCGGCCGTCGGCGTTGAAAAAGTGCGCGTAGGACAAGGACGTGGCGCCGGGCAGCGTCCCGTAACGAGCGGCGGCGCCGTGGCGTTCGTCGCCGCGGAAGAAGGGCTCGGGTCGAGCATCGACGAGCACGGGAGGATGTGGGCTTCGCACCTGGGCGGCCAAATCTTCGGTGGAGAGGGCGTAGCGGCGATCGTAATGGAAGGTAAAGGTACTAGGCCGCGACTGGACGGCGGCAGTCTCCAACGCTCCACCCTGTTCTTTCCAGCCGAGCGTGCCGCCGTCGAGCACCGACAGGCGGGTGAGCCCGCCCACCTTGAGCGTCCAGTAGACGCGCGCGGCAGCGCCGAAGTCGGTGGCGTCCTTGCCCGCATGGGCGACGATCACATGGACGTTTTGGTCGATGCCGGCGCGGCGCAGCGCTTCGGTCAGCGTCTGTTCGGAGGGCAGGGCGCCGGGGTTGTCGGCCGGGCCGCGAAAGACACCGTAAGGAATATTGACCGCACCGGGCAGGTGGCCCGTGGCGTATTCCGCGGCGGGGCGGATGTCGAGCACGCGCACGCCGGGATCGCGCAGCAGCGGCACGAGCTCATCCGGCGTGAGCAAAGGTCGCACCGGCTGGGTTTGCGCGGCGGCGAAGGCGGCAAAACCCAGCAGGAACGTCACCAGGAGTGAGCGGCAGGAGCAGACAAGGGAACGCATCGCCATCACCTCAACGTGTAATCTCGAAGTCGAGGTGGGCGATGATAGAAGAGGAGGACGCGTTCGCCAAGCAAGCTGGAGGGGTTTGTTTATGAATTTCGGTCATAAATCCACCGCGACGAGGTGGCGAGCCGACCCGCTGCCTCGTTTCTTCTCGACGTTTTTTCGCGGCGCCCGGGCGCCCAGAGGGCAGGATTTTTTGCCGTGTTCAGCCCCGTCCCATGGCGTAGAACTCGTCGTTGGGCCGCAGGGCGCTCATGTTGGCGATGCGGTTGCTCATGCCGTAGAAAGCAGCGATGGCGCCGATGTCCCAGATGTCGTCGAGCGTGAAGCCATGGGCGCGCAGGGCGGCAAAGTCTTCGTCGCTGACTTCGGCCGAGCGCAGCGCCACTTTCATGGCGTAGTCGAGCATGGCGCGCTGGCGCGGGGTGATCTCGGCGCGGCGGTAATTGACGGCGAGCTGGTCCGACAGGCGCGGATTCTTGCTGCGGATGCGTACGATGGCCCCGTGGGCGATCACGCAGTAGAGGCAGTCGTTGGCCGCCGAGGTGGCCACCACGATCATCTCGCGCTCGGCCTTGGTGAGCCCGGTGTTCTTCTCCATGAGCGCGTCGTGATAGGCGAAGAAGGCGCGGAATTCCTCGGGCCGGTGCGCGAGCGCAAGGAAGACGTTGGGGATGAAGCCGGTCTTTTCCTGCACCGAGAGAATGCGGGCGCGGATGTCTTCGGGCAGATCGTCGAGCCGGGCGACGGGAAAGCGGCTGATACGCTCTTCACTCATGGGATGTCTCCTCCTTGAATGGACAAAGCCCGCACATGGCGGGCTTCTGGCGATGTTTCAGCGCACCTGCTGGGCGAGTTCACCCTTGCGGTAGCGCTCGGCCATCTTTTCGAGCGGGATCGGCTTGATCTTGCTCGCCATGCCGGCGCAGCCGAAGGCTTCGTAGCGCGACTTGCACACGGCCTTGGCCGCGGCGCGCGCCGGTTTGAGGTATTCGCGCGGGTCGAACTTGTCGGGCGACTCGGCGAAGAAGCGGCGGATGGCGCCGGTCATGGCCAGGCGGATGTCGGTGTCGATGTTGATCTTGCGCACGCCGTAGCGGATGGCGGTTTGAATTTCCTCGACGGGCACGCCATAGGTCTCTTTCATGTCGCCGCCGTAGCGCCGGATCTCTTCGAGCAGCTCCTGCGGCACGCTGGAGGAGCCGTGCATGACGAGGTGGGTGTTGGGCAGCCGGGCGTGGATCTCTTTCACGCGCTCGATGGCCAGGATGTCGCCGGTGGGCTTGCGCGAGAACTTGTAGGCGCCGTGGCTGGTGCCGATGGCGATCGCCAGCGCGTCGCACTGCGTGGCGCGCACGAAGTCGGCGGCCTGTTCGGGGTCGGTGAGCAGCATCGAGTGCGCGAGCGTTCCGGCCGCGCCGATGCCGTCTTCCTCGCCCGCCTGGCCGGTCTCGAGCGAGCCCAGACAGCCAAGTTCGGCTTCCACCGTCACGCCGATGTAATGGGCGAAGCGCACCACTTCCTGGGTGACGGCCACGTTGTAGTCGTAGGAAGAAGGGGTCTTGCCGTCTTCCAGCAGAGAGCCGTCCATCATCACGCTGGTGAAGCCGGAGCGGATGGCGGCCATGCACACGGCCGGGGTCTGGCCGTGGTCCTGGTGCATCACCACCGGCAGATGCGGGTAGGCTTCGACCGCGGCAAGCAGCAGGTGGCGCAGGAAGGGCTCCCCGGCATACTTGCGTGCGCCGGCCGAGGCTTGCATGATCACCGGGCTGTCGGTCTCGGCCGCGGCTTCCATGATCGCCTGCACCTGTTCGAGGTTGTTCACGTTGAAGGCGGGAATGCCGTAGCCGTGTTCGGCGGCGTGATCGAGCAGCTGGCGCATCGAGACGAGAGGCATGGGTCGTTTCTCCTTGGGAGCGGATCGTTCGGGCGGATTCTACACCGGCGGGACGCTCGCCCGCAGGGTCTGTCCGACGCGCACGATCTTGAGGGTGTTGGTGCCGCCGGGCACGCCGATGGGTTCGCCGATGGTGAGCGCGATGAGATCGTCGTAGGCGACGATGCCGCGCTCGAGCAGGATCTTTTCCGCCTCCCACAGCATCTCGTCGCGGTCTTGGTGTAGCTGTGACACGAGGATGGGGGTGACCTGGCGGTAGAGCGTCATCTGGTTGCGCGTGTGCTCGTCGGGGGTGAGGGCGAAGATGGGTACGCCGCAGTTGATGCGGCTCATCCACAGGGCGGTGGCGCCGGTCTGCGTCATGGCGGCGATCGCCTTGACGCGCAGGTGCCAGCCGGTCCAGATGGCCGACATGGCGATCGCTTCGTCGATGCGGGTGAAGACCCGGTCGAGCAGCTCCCGGTCGAGCGAGCTCTCCTGCGAGCGTTCGGCTTCGAGGCAGACGCGGTGCATGGCTTCCACCGTCTCGACCGGATAGCGCCCGCTGGCGGTCTCGGCCGAGAGCATGACCGCGTCGGTGCCGTCGAGCACGGCGTTGGCCACGTCCGAGACTTCGGCGCGCGTGGGCACGGGACTTTCGATCATCGATTCCATCATCTGCGTGGCGGTGATGGCGAGCCGGTTGCGCTCGCGCGCGAGCCGCAGCATCTTTTTCTGCAGCGCCGGTACCGTGGCATCGCCCACTTCGACGGCGAGATCGCCGCGCGCGACCATGATGCCGTCGCTCGCCTGCAGGATCTCCTCGAGGTTTTGCACCGCCTCGATGCGCTCGATCTTGGCGATGATGAGCGCGTGCCCGCCGGCAGCGCGCATGAGCTGGCGCGCCATGTAGATGTCGGCGGCGTTCTTGGGAAAAGACACGGCAAGGAAGTCGACGCCGATCTCGGCGGCGAGCCGAATGTCTTCCATGTCCTTGGCTGTGAGCGCCGGGGCCGAGAGGCCGCCGCCCTGGCGGTTGATGCCTTTGTGATCGGAGAGCACGCCGCCCACGAGCACCGTGGTATGGATGCGATCGCCGGCGACGT
Organism: Tepidiphilus succinatimandens; assembly: GCF_006503695.1. Taxonomy (GTDB): domain Bacteria; phylum Pseudomonadota; class Gammaproteobacteria; order Burkholderiales; family Rhodocyclaceae; genus Tepidiphilus; species Tepidiphilus succinatimandens. The sequence goes on along the minus strand of NZ_SBIK01000001.1, from coordinate 157,091 downwards.
AATCGACCTGCAGCCGGATCTTGCCATCGTCGAGCAGCAGCACGTCGCCGGGGCGCACGTCGCGCGGCAGATCGGGATAGTCGAGCCCGACCCGGGTTTCGTCGCCTACGGGGCAGTGGACGTCGAGCACGAATTTCTGCCCGCGCTCGAGCGTGATTTTTCCCTGGGCGAATTTGCCGATGCGGATCTTGGGCCCTTGCAGATCGCCGAGTAGTCCCACGGGCCTTTCGCGCTCGAGGGCGAGCTCGCGCACCAGTTTGGCACGGGCGCGGTGCTCGTCAGCGCTGCCGTGGGAGAAGTTGAGCCGGGCGACGTCGAGCCCGGCATCGATCATGCGGCCGAGCACCTCGGCGCTGGAGCTTGCCGGGCCGAGTGTGGCGACGATCTTGGTGTGGCGTAGCGGCATGGGCACTCCGGATGGTGGCGCAACGCGCTTGCGTGCGTTCATTGTAGCAAGAAGGCGCTTTGCCGCCGTACTTTGGGCGAAACACCTTTTTACGCTGGCGAAGCGCCAGGGACGCTATTCTGTAGTCAGGAAAAAGACAGCTTTGCCGGAGGAAGGATCATGAATACGAAGAAGATCGTGCTCGGACTGGGAGCCCTGTTGCTGGGAGTGACGTCGGCGTGGGCGGGAAGGCCGGGGGAATGGGGCCATCATCCAGGGCGGCCGGACGTGGTGGTGATCGAGCGCCATGACCATGGGCGTCATTACGGTTGGGATCGGCGGCCGGTGACGGTGGTGCGTGAGAAGACGGTGATCTATCGCGACTGGGCGCCGCCGCCGCGGGTGGTGGAGTATCGCTATGCGCGGCCGTACTACGGTCCAGGCGTGACGATCGACGTCTCGCCGGTTTTCATTCCGTTCCGGTGAGCGGAGCCTCGGCCGAGCGTTCGGCCCAGTCGCGTGGCCTGAGCGCTTCGTAGAGCGCCGCCTCGGGGCTGCCGGGCTCGGGGTGCCAGTCGTAGCGCCAGCGCGCGAGCGGCGGCAGCGACATGAGGATGGCTTCGGTGCGCCCGCCGCTTTGCAAGCCGAAGTGGGTGCCGCGGTCCCACACGAGGTTGAATTCGACGTAGCGCCCGCGGCGATAGGCTTGGAAGTCGCGCTCGCGCTCACCGTAGGGGTGGGCGAGCCGCCGCTCGAGGATGGGGAGATAGGCTGGAAGGAAGGCATCTCCCACGGCCTGGGCGAGCCGCCAAGCGGATTCGAAGGGGATGGTGCCATCGGACCCCAGATCGTCGAAGAAGAGGCCGCCCACGCCGCGCGGTTCTTCGCGGTGCTTGAGGTAGAAGTACTCGTCGCACCAGCGCTTGTAGTGGCGATAGTGCGCCTCGCCGAAGCCCGCGCCCAGCACCGCGTCGCGGCAGGTGCGGTGAAAGTGCACGATGTCCTCGACGAAAGGGTAGTAGGGCGTGAGATCCATGCCGCCGCCAAACCACCACACGGGCGGCAGCCCTTCGGCGGTGGCGACGAAGGCGCGCACGTTGAGGTGTACGGTGGGGCAGTAAGGATTGCGCGGGTGCAGCACGAGCGACACGCCCAGCGCCTCGAAGGCACGCCCGGCGAGTTCCGGCCGCCGGGCGCTCGCCGAAGGCGGCAGGCTCGCGCCGCGCACGTGGGAGAAATTGACGCCACCGCGCTCGAGCACCGGGCCGTCTTCGGTGATGCAGGTAAGCCCGTCGCCCGTGAGCGCTTCGCCCTGCGGCCGTTCCCAGCGCTCTTCGCGAAACGCGCGGCCGTCGAGTGCGGCGAGCGCCTCCACGATGCGCGTCTGCAGCGCGAGGAAATGGCGCCGGATCGCGGCGGTGTCTGGCATCATGGATGGTGGCGGTTAAGCGCCCGGTGGCCGATGTCGCGGCGCATCTGTTTGCCGGCGAACTCGATGCGGTCGGCCACGGCATAGGCGCGCGCGATCGCCTCGCGCAGCGTCTCGCCGAGCGCGGTGACGCACAGCACTCGCCCGCCATGGGTGACGATCTGCCCTTCGCGCTCGGCGGTGCCGGCGTGAAAGACGAGCACCGGTTCCTGGGGTTCGAGCGGGGTGCATTCCTCGGGCAGCCCCGTGATGACGTCGCCCTTGCGCGGTGCTTCCGGATAACCGGCGGCGGCGAGTACCACGCCCACGGCCGGGCGGCGGTCCCATTGAGCTTCGACTTCGAGCAGGGAGCCGGCGAGCGCCGCTTCGATGAGATCGACGACGTCGGTCTTGAGTCGCGCGAGCAGCGGTTGCGCCTCGGGGTCGCCCAGGCGGCAGTTGAATTCGACCACCCGCGGTTCGCCCTGCGGCGAGATCATGAGGCCCGCATAGAGAAAGCCGGCGTAGGGCGTGCCCTCGGCGGCCATGCCGGCGAGCGTGGGCTGGATGATCTCGCGCATGACGCGGGCGTGCACGTCGGGGGTGACCACCGGCGCGGGGCTGTAGGCGCCCATGCCGCCGGTGTTGGGGCCACGGTCGCCGTCGAGCAGGCGCTTGTGGTCCTGGCTGGTGGCAAACGCAAGCGCGTTGCGCCCGTCGGCAAGCACGATGAAGCTTGCCTCTTCGCCTTCCATGAATTCCTCGATGACCACGCGCGCGCCAGCATCTCCCATGGCGTTGGCCACGAGCATGCGGTCGATCGCCTCGTGCGCCTCGGCGAGCGTCTGCGCCACGACCACGCCCTTGCCGGCGGCGAGCCCGTCGGCCTTGACGACGATGGGCGCCCCTTTGGTTTCGACCCAGGCGTGCGCTTGCGCGGCGTCGGCGAAGGTCTGGTAGGCGGCGGTAGGGATGCCATGGCGCTGCATGAAGCGCTTGGCGAAATCCTTGCTCGCCTCGAGCTGGGCAGCGGCCTGGGTCGGGCCGAAGATCACGAGCCCTGCCTCGCGGAAGGCGTCGACGATACCGGCGGCAAGCGGCGCTTCCGGCCCGACGACGGTGAGATCGACGTGCTCGAGCCGGGCGGCGTCGAGCCATTGTTCGATCGTGCTTGCCGGCAGGTTGCGGCATTTCTCCGTGCGGGCGGTGCCGGGGTTGCCTGGGGCGACGAGGACGTGCTGCACGCGCGGTGACTGGGCAAGCTTCCAGGCGAGCGCGTGTTCGCGCCCGCCGCTGCCGATGACCATCACGGTGAGGCCGTGTTTCTTCATGGGGGTTCGCTCGTTCTTGGCAGACGGTCAGTGACGGAAATGGCGGATGCCGGTGAAGACCATGGCCAGGCCATGCTCGTCGGCCGCGGCGATCACCTCTTCGTCGCGTACCGAGCCTCCGGGCTGGATGACGGCGGTGGCGCCGGCTTCGGCGAGCACGTCGAGCCCGTCGCGGAAGGGGAAGAAGGCATCGGAGGCGACCACGCTGCCGCGCACCTCCAGCCCGGCGTTGCGCGCCTTGATGACGGCGATGCGCGAGGAGTCGACCCGGCTCATCTGGCCGGCGCCGATGCCCACGGTGCGTCGCTCCTTGCCGTAGACGATGGCGTTCGACTTGACGTATTTGGCCACGCGCCACACGAAGAGGAGGTCGCGCATCTCCTCGGGGGTGGGCTGGCGGCGGGTGACGACGCGAAGCTGGTCCGGATCGAAGGAGACGGCATCGGGTGTCTGCACCAGGAGCCCTCCGCCGATGCGCTTGTACTCCCATTGGGCGGGATCGGCGCCCAGTGGGCAGCGCAGCACGCGCACGTTCTTCTTCGCTGCGAGCACTTTGAGCGCCTCGGCAGTGTAGCCCGGTGCGATGAGCACTTCGAGGAACTGCGCCGCCACGGCCTGGGCCGCTGCCGCATCGACGGGCACGTTGAAGGCGATGATGCCGCCGAAGGCGGAGGTGGGGTCGGTGGCAAAGGCCCGCAAGTAGGCTTCGAGGGGGTTTTCTCCGAGCGCGACGCCGCAGGGATTGGCGTGCTTGACGATGACGCAGGCAGGACCATCGGCGGCGGGTTCGAAGCTCTTGACGCATTCCCAGGCGGCGTCGGCGTCGGCGAGGTTGTTGTAGGAGAGCTCCTTGCCTTGCAATTGCTGCGCCTGGGCGATGCCGCCGGCGGCCGCGCGCGGGTCGCGGTAGAAGGCGGCGCTCTGGTGGGGGTTCTCGCCGTAGCGCAGGTCCTGCACCTTGTCGAAAGCAGGCTGGAAGGCGGCGGGGAAGCGGCTGGTCTCACCTGCCGGGGTGCGGGCGGTGAGGTAGTGCGAGATGGCGGCGTCGTAGCGTGCCGTGTGCGTGAAGGCTTTGGCGGCGAGCCGGTAACGGGTGGCGTAGCTCACGCGGCCGCCGTTGGCGTGCATCTCGTCGAGCAACGGCGCATAGTCGGCCGGGTCGGTGAGCACGGCCACGCCGCCTTGTTCGTTGCCGTGATTCTTGGCCGCGGCGCGCACCATGGCCGGGCCACCGATGTCGATGTTCTCGATCGCTTCTTCGAGGGTGCAGCCGGGGCGCGCCACGGTCTGCTCGAAGGGGTAGAGGTTGACGGCCACGACGTCGATGAGCGGGATGCCCTGGGCGGCGAGTGCGGCCAGATGCGCTTCATCGTCGCGCCGCGCGAGGATGCCGCCGTGCACGCGCGGGTGCAGGGTCTTGACGCGGCCATCGAGCATCTCGGGAAAGCCCGTGTGCTCGGCCACGTCGGTGACCTTCAGCCCTGCTTCGCGCAGCGCCTGGGCCGTGCCGCCGGTGGAGAGCAGCCTCAGGCCCAGCCGTTCGAGGCCGCGGGCGAATTCGACGATGCCGGTCTTGTCCGAGACGCTCAGGAGCGCATATCTTTCTGTCATGATGGTTTTCCGTGCGTGGAGGTCAGCCGAGTTGGTATTGCTGGATCTTGCGCCGCAGCGTGTTGCGGTTGATGCCGAGCATCTGCGCCGCCAGCGTCTGGTTGCCGCCGGCGCGCGTGAGGATGTAGCGGATGAGTTCACATTCGACCCGATCCATCACCAAGGCATGCAGCCCCGTGGGTGTCTGGCCCTCGAGGTCGTGGAAATAGCGCTCGAGGGTGGCGAACACCGCCCGGCCGAGCTCGTCGCGGCATTCGGGCACCGGTTTCATGCGCAGACCTCGGCGGTCGTTTCCAGGGATTCGATCCGTCGGGCGGCCAGATCGCCGAAGAACTCGTCGATCGCCGCGCGCTGTTCGGTCACCGTCTCGAGCTGGTTCATGCGCTGACGGAAGGCGGCCGAGCCGACGAGCCCCTTGGTATACCAGGAAATGTGCTTGCGCGCGACCTTCACGCCCGTGGTTTCACCGTAGAAGGCGTAGAGGTCTTCGAGGTGCTCCAGCAGCAGGGCGCGGATCTCGGGCGGCGAGGGCGGCGGCAGATGCTCGCCGGTGGCGAGGTAGTGTTCGATCTCGCGAAAGAGCCAGGGACGCCCCTGGGCGGCGCGGCCGATCATCACGCCGTCTGCGCCGGTGTAGTCCAGCACGGCGCGGGCTTTCTCGGGCGTGGTGATGTCGCCGTTAGCGATCACGGGAATGGAGACGAGCGTCTTCACCAGGGCGATGGTGTCGTATTCCGCCTCGCCCATGTACTGGTCGGCCCGGGTGCGGCCGTGGATGGCGAGCGCCCGGATGCCGCAGGATTCGGCGATGCGCGCCAGGCGCGGGGCGTTCTTGTTGGCGCGGTTCCAGCCGGTGCGCATCTTGAGTGTCACCGGCGTGTCGGGCACGGCACGCACCACGGCTTCCAGGATGCGGGCGGCGAGCGCTTCGTCTTGCATGAGCGCCGAGCCGGCATAGACGTTGCACACTTTCTTCGCCGGACAGCCCATGTTGATGTCGATGATCTGCGCCCCGCGCTCGACGTTGTGTCGCGCCGCCTGCGCCATCATCTCGGGGTCGGCACCGGCGATCTGCACGACGATGGGTTCGACCTCTCCGGTGTGATCGGCCCGGCGCAGGGTCTTGGCGCTGCCGTAGAGCAGCGAATTGGAGGTGACCATCTCGGAGACCGCCAGCCCGGCACCCAGGCGCTTGCACAGCTGCCGGAACGGACGGTCGGTGACTCCGGCCATCGGGGCGACGAAGAGGTTGTTGCGCAGGCGAAAGCCGAGGTAGTCCATCGCGTTTGGGGAAAGAGGCTCGTTGAAGGAAAAGGATCAAGTATACCGCAGCACGACCTGGCGACGGGCGCCGAACCTGCGTCAAGTATAGGAAATCTCGGGTTCCTTCCGCTGCAAGCCTTCGGCCCAGGCGAGAGCGTCTTCGAGGTTGCGTCGCAGGTTCTCGCGACCGATCTCGTCGATGAAGCCTGCCTTGCGCAGCGTGCGGAAGACGTCGCGGTTCAGTTCGGCGAGTACGAGCGGGATGCCGCGTTTCTTGAGCTCGCGGGCGATGGCGCGCAGCGTATCGAGTCCCGAAGCGTCGATGCTCACGAGCTTGCCCAGGTCGAGCACGACCACGTCGGGCCAGTCTTCGGTGTCGAGGAGCTCGTCGAGCTTGTGAATGGCGCCGAAGAAGAGCGAGCCGGAGATGCGGTAGGCGGCCACGCGCAGCGACCCGTCCTCGCGCCGGAAGCGGTGTGCGTCGGGCCGTCGCTCCAGCGGCAGCCGTTCGACGTGGGTGAAGCGCGCCATCTGGTAGATGAAGGCGAGGCTCGCGAGCACCATGCCGACTTCGACGGCGATGGTGAGGTCGAAGAGCACGGTGAGGGCGAAGGTGGTGAGCAGAATCACGCGATACTTGGTGCTATAGCGTCTGAGCGCAGCGGGGGCCATTTCGTGCCAGTCGCCCATATTGACTGCAGTGACGAGCACGATGGCGGCGAGCGAGGTGAGTGGCACGTGGGCGGCAAGCGGCGCGAGCACGAGTACGACGGCGAGCAGGGTCAGGGAATGGACGATGCCGGCCACCGGGGTGCGGCCGCCGGCGCGCACGTTGGTGGCGGTACGGGCGATCGCGCCGGTGGCGGCGAAGCCGCCGAAGAGGGGTGCGACGACGTTGGCGATGCCCTGCGCCATCAGCTCCTGGTTCGGGTCGTGCCGGTCGTCGATCATGCTGTCGGCCACCCGGGCCGAGAGCAGGCTCTCTATGGCGCCGAGCAGCGCGATGGCGATCGCCGGTGGCAGCAGTTGCCCTAGGCGGGTGATGTCGAAGGCTGGCAGCGATGGCGTGGGGATCGTCTGGGGAATGCCGCCGAAGCGTGTGCCGATGGTCTCCAGCGGCAGGGAGAAGAGCATGTTCACGGCGGTGGCAACGATCAGTACCGCCAGCGGCCCTGGCAGCCGCGCGAGCCAGCGCTGACGGCGCGCGTAGCGGTTCCAGGTGAGCAGGAAGGCGAGCGAGGCGAGCCCGAAGCCGAGCGTAGGCCAGTGCGCGGTGGGCAGCGCCGTGGCGAGCGCGTGCATCTTGCCGAAGAACTCGGCCGGGACTTTGTCGATCGACAGGCCGAGGAAATCCTTGATCTGGGAGAGGAAGATCACCACGGCGATGCCGTTGGTGAAGCCGATCACCACCGGCAGGGGGATGAAGCGGATGAGCGTGCCGAGCCGAGCCGCACCGAGCGCGAAGAGCAGCAGGCCGGCGAGCATGGTTGCCACCAGCAGGTTCGCTTCGCCGTGGGCGGCGACGATGCCATAGACGATGGGAATGAAGGCGCCGGTGGGGCCGCCGATCTGCACCCGCGAGCCGCCCAGGGCGGAGATGAGAAAGCCGGCGACGATGGCGGTCCAGATGCCGGCCGAGGGAGACATGCCACTGGCGATGGCAAACGCCATGGCGAGCGGCAGCGCCAGCACGCCCACGGTGGCGCCAGCCGAGAGGTCGGCGAGGAACTGCCCGCGGTCATAGCCGCGTAGCGTCTCGATGAGGCGCGGGCGGAAGAAGCTCATTTGATTCTCATGCCGGGGGTTGCGCCTTCGTCGGGCGAGACGAGGTAGATGCCGGGATGGGTGCCGCCCGGGTCGGAGGCGGCGAGCACCATGCCCTCCGAGAGGCCGAACTTCATCTTGCGCGGCGCGAGGTTGGCCACCAGCACGACCAGGCGGCCGACGAGCGCGGCGGGATCGTAGGCCGATTTGATGCCGGCGAAGACCTGCCGCACCTTGGCGCTGCCGTCTTCCTCGCGCTCGCCGGCGTCGAGCAGCAGCCGCAGCAGCTTGTCGGCGCCCTCGACCGGCTCGGCGGCGATGACGCGCGCCACGCGCAGGTCGACGCCGAGGAACTGCTCGAGCGTGATCGGCGCGGCCGCTTCGGGCTTCGCTTCGGCAGGTTTGGGCGCAGGAGCGACCGGAGCGAGCGCTTCGCGGTTGGCTTCGATGAGCGCGTCGATCGCCTTGCGCTCGATGCGGGTGAGCAGGTGCTCGTAGGCTTCGATCCGATGCCCGGCCGGCAGGGGCGCCCAGTCTTCTCCCCAGCACAGCGGCTCGATGGCGAGGAATCGCTCGACGCGGGCCGCGGTGCGCGGCAGGACTGGCTTGAGGATGCGGGTGAGGTCGCGGAACATGGTGAGCGCCGTGGAACACACGCGCTGCAGCCGCTCGGGTTCGCCGCTCTTTGCCAATTCCCAGGGCTTGTGCTCGTTGATGTAGTGGTTGGCGGCATCGGCGAGCGCCATCGCCTCGCGCAGCGCCCGACCGTAGTCGGCGTCTTCGAAGGCACGATGCAGCCGCTCGTCGCGGTGGGCAGTCTTGAAGGGGGCGAGCGCTGCGGCATCGACGGGTCCGAGCCGGCCCTCGAAGCGATCGGCGATGAAGCGGGCGGTACGGCTGGCGATGTTGACGTACTTGCCCACGAGGTCGCTATTGACCTTGGCGATGAGATCGTCGAAGCTGAGGTCGAGGTCTTCGAAGGTGCCGTTCGACTTGGTGGCGAAGTAGTAGCGCAGCCATTCCGGATCGAGCCCGTGTTCGAGCCAGGAGCGGGCGGTGATGAAAGTGCCGCGGCTCTTGCTCATCTTGGCGCCGTCGACGGTGAGAAATCCATTGACGTACTCGCGCGTGGGCGTGCGATAGCCGGAGAAGTGCAGCATCGCCGGCCAGAAGAGGGCGTGGAAGTAGAGGATGTCCTTGCCGATGAAGTGCACCATCTCGGTGCCGGCTTCGGCGGCGCGGCGCGCGTCGATGTACTCGGCCACGTCGATGTCGCCCCGGCGCTTGGCGAGCGCCAGGAAACTCGCCAGATAGCCGATGGGGGCATCCAGCCAGACGTAGAAATACTTGCCGGGGGCATCCGGGATCTCGAAGCCGAAATAGGGGGCATCGCGCGTGATGTCCCAGTCCGAGAGACGGTTCTCGCCCTCTTCGCCGAGCCATTCCCGGATCTTGTTGGCCGCTTCGAGGCTCAGGTGCGGTTCGCCGCGCGCGTTGGTACCGCGCGTCCAGCGGCGCAGGAATTCCACGCAGCGGGGGTCCGAGAGCTTGAAGAAGTAGTGCTCGCTCTTCTTGAGCACGGGCTTGGCGCCGGAGACGGCGGAATAGGGGTTCTTGAGTTCGGTGGGGGAATAGGCTGCGCCGCACGCCTCGCAGTTGTCGCCGTATTGATCCGGCGCGCCGCAGCGCGGGCATTCCCCTTTGATGAAGCGGTCCGGCAGGAACATGCCTTTGACCGGGTCGTAGAACTGCTCGATCTCGCGCGCTTCGATCAGACCCGCCGCCTTGAGCTTGCGGTAGATGTCTTCGGCGAAGAAGCGGTTCTCCTCGCTGTGCGTGCTGTGGTAGTGATCGAAGGCGACGAGGAAGTTGGCGAAATCGCGCGCGTGTTCCTGCTGCACGCGGGCGATGAGCGCTTCGGGCGTGATGCCTTCTTTTTCCGCGCGCAGCATCACGGGCGTGCCGTGGGTGTCGTCGGCGCAGACGTAATGGACCGTATGCCCGCACATGCGTTGGTAGCGCACCCAGACGTCGGCCTGCACGTAGCCCACGAGGTGGCCGAGGTGGATGTCGCCGTTGGCGTAGGGGAGCGCGTTCGTGACGAGGATCTTGCGGGTCATCTCCGGTCCTGATCTTGGCAGCGGGAGGCTTCGATTATAATGGTTCGCCGTGCCCGGGTGGCGAAATTGGTAGACGCACCAGATTTAGGTTCTGGCGCCGCAAGGCGTGGGGGTTCGAGTCCCTTCCCGGGCACCAAAAGCACCGTTCAGGTGCTTTTTTATGTCTTTCAACGCCGGCCATAGCCGGCGATGGCCTCCTGTGCTTCGGCGATCTCTTCGTCTGTGAGATGGACCGGCTCGCCGAGCGTGCGGGCCCTCAGGTAGTGTTCGCACAGGGTTTCCAGCTCCTGCGCCAGGGCGAGCGCCTGGGGGAGGTCGCGGCCGAGGACGAGCATGCCGTGGTTGGCCATGAGGCAGGCGCGGCGGCCTTCGAGGGCTTCGAGCACGGCGTCGGAGAGCGCCTGGGTGCCGAAACGGGCGTAGCGGGCGCAGCGCACGTCGGGGCCGCCGAAGCGCAGGATCATGTAGTGGAAGGGGGGAAGGCCGCGGCGGTGGCAGGCGAGCGCCGTGGCCGCCGGGCTGTGGCAGTGGACGACGGCACCGGCCTCTGGCCGACTGCGGTAGAGGTCGCGGTGAAAGCGCCATTCGCTCGACGGTGGCCAGGGACCGGAGGAGATGCCTTCGAGCGTCATCGGCACCATCATCTCGGCGCCGAGTTCTTCCGGGGGGATGCCGGAAGGGGTGATGAGGAAACCTTCGACGGTGCGTACGCTGAGGTTGCCGGCGCTGCCGGGGTTGAGCCCGGTCTCGGCCAGGCGCCGGGCGGCGGCAAGAAGCGCCAGGGCGGCATCGGTCATCGGTCGGGCTCCGGGAAGAGCTTGGCGGCGGCGAGCGGTGCGGGCCAGGCACCGGTCTCGGTGAGGATGGCGGTGATCCAGCGCGCAGGGGTGAGGTCGAAGGCGGGGTTGCGCACCCGGGCCGGCAGTGGCGTGAGGCGCACGGGAACGGGCTCGTCCGCCCCGGGCGGCAGGCCGGCGACGGTGAGGACTTCGTCGGCGGCGCGCTCCTCGATGGGGATGGCGGCGCCGTTCGGACAGGTGGGATCGAACGTGGTGGCGGGCGCCGCCACGAGGAAGGGCACGCCGTGGGCGTGCGCGGCGAGGGCCTTGAGGTAGGTGCCGATCTTGTTGGCGACGTCGCCGTTGCGGGCGATGCGATCAGCCCCGACGAGCACGAGGTCGATGTCGCCCTGGGCGATGAGCAGACCGGCGGCGTTGTCGGCGATGAGGGTGGCGGGCACGCCGGCTTGCGTGAGCTCCCAGTGGGTGATGAGGCCCTGGTTGCGCGGGCGGGTTTCGCTGACGAAGACTTCGAGCGCAATGCCGGCAGCGTGGGCGAGGTAGAGGGGGGAAAGCGCCGTGCCCGCGCCGCAGGTGGCGGCCCAGCCGGCGTTGCAGTGCGTGAGCACGCGTACGGGGCGATCGAGCCGGCACGCCAATTCCTCGATCCAGGGTAGGCCGGCGCGGCCGATGGCCTCGCAGCGTTGGGCGTCGTCGGCGCGCTGGCGTTCGGCCTCACGCCAGGCAGCAGCGGGGCGCTCGGAGGGCGGCAGCGGCGCGAGCACGGCGCGCTGCGCTTCCAGCGCGAGGCGCAGGTTCACCGCGGTGGGGCGGGTGGAAAGCAGCCGGGCGATGGCGTCTTCCAGGGCGGCGTCGCTTGCGTCGCGCTCCAGGGCGAGCGCGAGGCCATGGGCGGCGGCAACGCCGATGAGCGGTGCGCCGCGCACGCGCAGGGCGACGATGGCTTCGAGCACGTCGTCGAGCGTGCCGAGCCGGCGCTCGACGACGCGCCAGGGGAGTCCGGTCTGATCGATAATGACGATGGAGTTGCCGTCGCGGCGCAGGGTGGCAAGCGGGGGAGTGAATGACATCGTGTAGGCAACGTCGGTCCGGGCAGAGAAAATCATAGCACGGCAGGAACATGGGCACGCGCTACAATCGCTTCTTTGGTCCGGTTCGGGATGCGGTGATGCGTTGGTTGTTCTGGTTCGTGGTGCTGCTGGCGGTGGTGTGGTGGGTGCGGCGGCGTTTTCTCGACGGCGGGGGATCGCGTCCGGGCGAGGAGAGCGCGCGGTCGGGGCGGGGGCACAGGAAGCCTTCCGCGGAGGCTGAGCCGATGGTGCAGTGCGCCCGCTGCGGGGTGTTCGTGCCGGCCTCCGAGGCGGTGCGCGCCGGGGGGCAGACCTTCTGCTGCGAGGCGCATCGGCAGGAAGGCGCGCGTGCGCGGGAGTGAGCCTTCCATCGCCGGCATGGCGGGAACGGTCGGCCGCCTAGGCGATCTGCTGCGCGTGGCCGTGGCCGGCGTGCTGCTGGTGGGCGGGCGACAGATGTCGCTGGGCGAGGAATGGCCGTCGGCCTTCCTGTGGCTGAGCGTGGGCTACTTCGGCGCCGCCGTGGCATTGGCGGTGTTGCGGCCGCTGCGCCTGCGCCGGGCCGGTGCCTGGGTGACGGCGGCGGTGTTGTTGGACGTGGCGGCGCTCACCGGGGTGATGACGGTGAGCGGCGGATTCCGCTCGGGACTGGTTCCTTTCCTTTATCTGGCGGTGGGCGGGGCTTCGCTGGTGGTATCGCGCCGGCTTGCCGCTTTTTACGCGGCGCTGGTGGCGCTTGCCCTGCTGGGAGAAAACCTGTGGCGAACCGGGGAGGGAGGGGGGCCGAGCGATACCTATCTCGTGGGCTTGAGCGGAGCGGGAGCCTTTGCGGTGGCCTTGGCGGCGCAGGCGGTGGGAGAGCGTCTGCGCCGGGCGGAAGCGTCGATCCGGGCACAGCAGGAGACGCTCGCCTGGCAGCGGGAGATCAACGATCGCATCCTACGCGAGCTGCGCGACGGGGTGCTGGTGATCGACGACGAAGACGTGGTGCGCTACGCCTCGCAGCCGCTGCGGCAGTGGTTGGGGCGGGAGCCGGTGGGGGAACGCGTCGAAGAAGTCCTGCCCGGAGTGGACCGGCTGCTGGCCCGACGCGGCGGGGAGCGCTGGGTGGCGGTTCAGGGGCGGCGGCTGCGCTGCCGGGCGACGGTGCCCTACCGCGGCGGCGGGTGGCTGGCGTTCGTGAGCGACCTGGAAGAGGTGAGCCGCGAATTCGAGCGCAACAAGCTCGCCTCGCTCGGAACCCTGGTGAGCGGGGTGGCGCACGAGGTGCGCAACCCTCTGGCGGCGGTAGTACAGGCGCTGGAGCTGATGCGGGGTGAGGAGAACGCGGCGGCGCGCGAGCGCTTGCTGGCGATGGCGCTCGACAACGCGGAGCGCATCGAGCACCTGGTAGAGGACATCCTGTCTTTGGGGCGGCGGCAACGGCCGCAGCCAGAAGTGCTCGATCTGGCTGGGTGGCTGAGGGAGTGGCGGCGCGAGGCGCTCGCGCGGCTCGGCCGCGGCGAGGAGGAAGTGGTGCTGGAGGTGGGCGAGGGCTTGCGCATCTGGATCGACCCCCTGCATTTGCGGCACATCCTCGACAATCTCGTCGACAACGCGGCGCAGTTTGCGAGCCGCCGCGCTGGGGCGATCCGCGTGCGCGCCCGGGCCGAAGGGGAGCGGGTGTGCGTCGAGGTGTGCGACGATGGACCGGGTGTGGCACCGGAAGTGCGCGAGCGCTTGTTCGAACCGTTCGCGTCTTCCCGGCCCGGTGGCACAGGCCTTGGGCTGTACGTGGCGCGCACGCTCGCGCAGGCGAACCAAGCAGAAGTGGAGTGGGTCGATAAGGGATGCTTTCGGGTGTGGCTGCCGCGGCCGGCGCAAGAGTGAGCACGGCGGTGGTGTGTACAATGGACCGTCCGACGGTCTGGGAGAAAGGGCGATGTTGCTGCTGATCGACAATTACGACAGTTTCACGTGGAATCTGGCACAGTACTTCGGCGAGCTCGGGGCGCAGGTGAAGGTGGTGCGCAACGACGAGGTGACGGCGGCGCAGATCGCGGCCTGGCGGCCGGAGTACCTGGTGATCTCGCCTGGGCCGTGCTCGCCGCGCGAGGCAGGCATTTCGGTGGAAGTGATCGAGCGTTTCGCCGGCGAGATCCCCATCTTCGGGGTGTGCCTGGGGCATCAGGCGATCGGGGCGGCGTTCGGCGGGCGCATCGTCCATGCCAAGCGCCTGATGCACGGCAAGACTTCGCCCGTGTTCCATCGCGGCGAGGGGGTGTTCGAGGGCTTGCCCAATCCGGTGGAGTGCACGCGCTACCATTCGCTGGCGGTGGAGCGCGAGTCGCTGCCCGAGTGCCTGGAGGTGACGGCCTGGACCGAGGACGGCGAGATCATGGGCTTACGCCACCGCACGCTGCCGGTGGAAGGGGTGCAGTTCCATCCGGAATCGATCCTGACGCAGCATGGGCACGAGATGCTGGCCAATTTCCTGCGCCAGCATGCGCCGCAGCCGGCGGCGGCCTGAAACGCGGCAAGGGAACGGGGTTTTCGATGAATCGGACGAGGGGTTGAAGTGGGAACGAAGATCACGCCGCGGGAGGCGTTGCAGCGCACAATCGAGCTGCGCGAGATTTTCTACGACGAGATGCTGGATCTGATGCGCCAGATCATGGCCGGCGAGGTCTCGCCGGTGATGATGGCGGCGATCCTCACCGGGCTGCGCGTGAAGAAGGAGACGGTGGGCGAGATCACCGCCGCGGCCCAGGTGATGCGCGAACTGGCGCTCAAGGTGGAAGTGCCACCGCCGCACGATCATCTCCTGGACGTGGTCGGCACGGGGGGGGATTCTTCACACACCTTCAACGTGTCGACCACGAGCGCCTTCGTCGTCGCCGCGGCAGGGGGCAAGGTGGCCAAGCACGGCAACCGCTCGGTGTCGTCCAAGTCCGGCAGCGCCGACGTGCTCGAGGCGCTGGGCGCGGACATCGAGTTGCCGCCGGAGGCGGTGGCGCGCTGCATCGCCGAGGTGGGAGTGGGATTCATGTTCGCGCCGGCGCACCACAGCGCCATGAAGAACGTGGCGGCGGTGCGGCGCGAGATGGGCGTGCGCACCATCTTCAACATTCTGGGGCCGCTCACCAACCCGGCCGGGGCGCCGAATTCGCTGCTGGGCGTATTCCACCCCGATCTGGTGGGGATCCTGGTGCGGGTGATGCAACGGCTCGGTGCCAAGCACGTGCTGGTGGTGCACGGGCTCGACGGGCTCGACGAAATCACCCTGGGCGCGGATACGCTGGTGGGTGAATTGAAGGAGGGCGAGATCACCGAGTACCGCATCCATCCGGAGGATTTCGGCCTGCCGATGGCCTCGAGCCGCAACCTCACGGTGGGCGACGCGCAGGAATCGCGGGCGCGGCTGCTGGCGGTGCTGGAAGGCGAGCAGGGCCCGGCGCGCGACATCGTGCTCTTGAACGCCGGGGCAGCGCTCTATGCGTCCAACGTCGTTCCTTCGATCGCCGAGGGCATCGAGCGCGCCCGCGAGGCGATCGACTCGGGCGCGGCGCGGGCCAAGGTCGATGAATTCGTCGCCGCCACGCGCCGTCTGGCGCAGGAGTCGGGGCGATGAGCGACGTCTTGCAGCGCATTCTCGCACGCAAGCGCGAAGAGGTGGCCGCGGCGCGGGCGGCCAAGTCCCGGACGGAGCTGGAGGCGGCAGCGCGGGCGCGGCTCGAGCGCGATGCGCCGCGCGGGTTCGTTGCCGCCATCGAGCGCAGGCTTGCGGCTGGTGAGCCCGCGGTGATCGCCGAGATCAAGAAAGCGAGCCCCTCCAAAGGGGTGATCCGGCCCGAGTTCGACCCGGCCGCGATCGCCCGCGCCTATGAAGCGGCCGGTGCCGCGTGTCTGTCGGTGCTCACCGACCGGGAGTTTTTCCAGGGATCGCCGGAATACCTCGCGGCGGCGCGCGCGGCCTGTGTGCTGCCGGCGCTGCGCAAGGATTTCCTCGTCGATGAATGGCAGGTGTGGGAAGCCTGCGCCCTCGGCGCCGATGCGGTGCTGCTGATCGTGGCGGCGCTCGAGGATGCGGCACTGCGCGATCTGGCCGCCTTGGCCCAGGAGCTGGGGCTGGACGTGCTGGTGGAAGTGCACGACGCGGCCGAGCTCGAGCGCGCGCTCGCCCTGCCGGTGCGGCTCGTGGGCATCAACAACCGGGACCTGCGTACCTTTGCCGTGTCGTTGGAGACCACCTGGGCGCTCTTGCCCCGCATTCCGGCCGACCGGATCGTGGTGACGGAATCGGGCATCGGCACGCCCGAGGACGTGGCGGCGATGCGCACGCGCGGCGTGCAGACTTTTCTCGTGGGCGAAGCCTTCATGCGCGTGCCCGACCCGGGCGCGGCTTTGCGCGCGCTCTTTTTTGCCTGAGATTGGGGAGTGCGCCAGTGCGGCGATGGGGATGGGTGATGGCGGCCTGTGTGCTCCTTGCCGCCTGTGGGCGGCAGGAGACGCCGGCGCAGCAGCAGGAGCAGGCGGTGGTGGTGCGCACGGCACCGGTCCGGGCGGCGGAGCCAGCCCCGCTGGTGCTCTCCGGCACGGTGCGGGCGCGCTACGAGTCGCCGCTCGCCTTCCAGGTGGGCGGGCGCATCGTGGCGCGGCTCGTCGACGCAGGGGCGACGGTGCGGGCCGGGCAGACGCTGGCGCGGCTCGATCCAAAAGACGTGCTCGCCCAGCTCGAGGCGGCGCAGGCGGCGGAGCGTGCCGCCCAGGCGCAGTGGCGTCTGGCGCAGAACGAGCTCGCGCGCACCGAGCGCCTGGCGGCGCAGCGCTTCGTCGGTGAGCAGGCGCTCGATCGGGCGCGCACCCAGCTCGAGGCCGCGCGCTCGCAGCTCGAGGCGGCGCAGGCGCAGGAGCGGCAGGCGCGCCACGCCATGGAATATACCGAGCTGCGCGCTCCGGCCGACGGCGTGCTCATGGAATGGAGCGCCGAGCCGGGGCAGGTGGTGGCGGCGGGGCAGCCGGTGGCCATGCTGGCACAAAAGGGCGAGCGGGAGGTGGAAGTGGCGCTGCCGGAGCGCTTCGGCCGGCAGCCGCCGCCGCGTGGTGAGGCCGTCCTGCCCGACGGCTCAGCGGTACCGCTCGAACTGCGCGAGGTGAGCGGAGCGGCCGATCCGGTGTCGCGCACCTTCCGCGCGCGCTATCGCCTGCTCACTGCCGAGCCGCCGCCCCTGGGCAGCGTGGTGCAGGTACGCCTGCCGCAGCCGCCGGTGGAAGGCTGGGAAGTGCCGGTGGGGGCGATGGACGAGCGCGGCGCTGGTCCGCGGGTCTGGCGGGTGAAGCAGGGGCGCCTCGAAGCGGTGCCAGTGGAGGTGCTGGCGGTCGAGAACGCCACGGCGCGCGTGCGCGGCCCTCTCGAGGCCGGCGATCATGTGGTGGCTTTCGGCACCCACGTGCTGCGCGAGGGGATGCGGGTCGAGGAGCGCGCACCGTGAGTTTCCCCAATCTCTCGGCGCTTGCCGTGCGCGAGCGCGCCGTCACCCTCTTCTTTTTGATCCTGTCGGCGCTCGCGGGGCTGTACGCCTTCCTCGGCCTGGGGCGGGCGGAGGATCCGGCCTTCACCGTGCGCATCCTCATGGTGTCGGCGCTGTGGCCGGGTGCGACGGCGCAGCAGATGGAAGATCAGGTGGCCCACCGCCTGGAGAAACGGCTGCAGGAGCTGGAATACCTCTACCGGTTGACGACGACGGTGCAGCCGGGACGGGTCGACATCCAGGTGGAGTTCGAAGGGTACGTGCCGCAGCGCGAGATCGGGCGGCTGTTCTATGAAGTGCGAAAACGCATGTGGGACGAAGGCCCGACGCTGCCCAAGGGGGTGATCGGCCCCGTCGTCAACGACGATTTCTCCGACGTCTATTTCAGCCTGATGGCCCTGACGGCGCCGGGAATGCCTTCGTGGGATCTGGTGCGCGAGGCCGAGGCGCTGCGCGACCGGCTCGCCCGCGTGCCCGGCGTGCAGAAGGCACAGCTCATCGGCGAGCGTCCCGAGCAGATTTTCCTGGAGCTCGACCTCGACCGTCTCATCCAGCTGGGGCTGACGCCGCAGGCGGTGTTCGATGCGATCGACGCGAACAACGCCCTGGTGCCGGCCGGATTCATCGACACCGCCGGGCCGCGGGTGTACGTGCGGCTTCCCGGGGCGGACCTGTCGCAGGTGGGGCGCATCGCCGCGGTGCCCTTGCGCGTGGGCGGACGCATTCTCACCGTGGGGGAACTGGGCAAGGTGCGCCTGGGGATCGAGGATCCTCCCTCTTTCCTGGTGCGGGCCCACGGCGAGGAAGCGATCCTTCTTGGCGTGGTGATGCAGCGCGGGGAAAACGGCCTCGAGCTGGGCAAGCGGCTCGCGCGCTTCGTGGCCGAAGAAAAGGCCCGCTTGCCGGCCGGCATGACGCTCTCCGTGCTCACCAACCAGGCCGAGGCGATCGCGCACGCCGTCGATCTCTTCCAGGTGAAGTTCCTCGTGGCGGTGGCGGTGGTGATGGGGGTGACTTTCCTCACCTTGGGCTGGCGCGCCGGGGTGGTGGTAGCCGTGGCCATTCCGGTGACGCTGGGGCTCACCTTTCTTGCGATGCGCTGGAGCGGGATCGACCTCGACCGCGTCTCGCTCGGCGCCCTGATCCTCGCCCTGGGCTTGCTGGTCGACGATGCCATCATCGCCATCGAGATGATGATCGTCAAGCTCGAAGAAGGCTGTGACCGGATCGCGGCGGCCGGCCATGCCTGGAACGTGACGGCCAAGCCCATGCTCTTCGGCACGCTGGTGACGGTGGCAGGATTCCTGCCCATCGGCTTTGCCCGCTCGGCCGTGGGGGAATACGCCGGGAACATCTTCTGGGTGCTCGGCTACGCCCTGGTGATTTCCTGGTTCGTGGCGGTGGTTTTCACACCTTATCTGGGCGTGAAACTGCTGCCGTCCTACCGCAAGCGCGAGGCCGGGCATGGGGTGTACGATTCCCCGGCCTACCGCCGCTGGCGCGCGGCGATCGCCTGGTGCGTGGACCGGCGCAAGACGGTGGTGACGGCGACGCTCGGCTTGCTCGCACTGGGGGTGGCCGCCATGGTCGGGCCGGTGCAGAAGCAGTTCTTTCCCAGTTCGGATCGGCCGGAGGTGTTGGTGTCGATCTGGCTGCCGGCGGGCTCGGCCATCGAACGCACCGACGAGGTGGCACGGCGCATCGAGGCGATCCTCGCGCCCTTGCCAGAGGTGCGTTCGGTGTCGGCCTATGTCGGTCGCGGGGCGCCGCGCTTCTTCATCTCGGCCAACCCCGAGGAGCCCGATCCGGCTTTTGCCAAGATCGTGGTCGTGACCCAGGGGGTGGAAGCGCGCGAGAAAGTGATCGCGCTCTTGGAGCAGCACCGGCAGGCAGGGGAATTTGCCGAGGCGCGCATCCGCGTGCACCGCCTTCTCTATGGTCCGCCGGTGCCCTGGCCAGTGGCGTTTCGGGTGGTGGGGCCGGATCTCGAGGTGCTGCGCCGTCTGGGTGAGGAGGTGCGCGCGGTGATGGCAAGGAATCCTCACGTGCGCGACGCGCATCTGGAGTGGAACGAGCGCGCGCCGGCATTGGTGCTGGAGGCGCCGGCCGAGCGCCTGCGGGCCATGGGCTTGACGCCGCGGGAAGTGGCGCGGCAGCTGCAGTTCGCTTTGAACGGCATCCCGGTGACCGAGGTGCGGCGCGACATCCGCACCGTGACGCTGCTCGTGCGCGGCGAGGCGGCGGTGCGCGACCCGGCGCGGCTCGAAGGCCTCGAGCTGCGTACCCTCGACGGCGCCCGCGTGCCGCTGGGGCAGGTGGGGCGGCTCGAAGTGCGCCACGAGGAAGTGCGCTACAAGCGCATGGATCGGGAGCGTTTCGTCGCGGTGCAGGGCGAACTCGAAGGGGCGCAGGCGGTGGACGTGACCGAGGCGCTGTGGGAAGCGCTCGCGCCGCTGCGCGCGGCACTGCCGCCCGGATACCGTCTCGAGGTGGGGGGCACGGTGGAGCAGTCGCGCAAGGCCGATGCATCCATCCAGAAACTGCAGCCGGTGATGGTGGCGGTGATGCTCATCCTCATCATGCTGCAGATGCGCGAGTTTGCCGGCACCTTCATGACCGTGGCCACCGCCCCCCTGGGCGTGATCGGGGCGGCGACGGCGCTGCTCGTCTTCGGCAAGCCGTTTGGCTTCGTGGCGCTTCTCGGTTTGATCGGCCTGGCGGGGATCCTGATGAGGAACACCCTCATCCTCACGCAGCAGGTACGAGACAATCTGGGGGCGGGAATGACGGCGACCGAAGCGGTGGTGGAGGCGGCGGTGCGGCGTACGCGGCCGGTGCTGCTCACGGCGCTGGCGGCGGTGCTCGCCTTCGTGCCGCTCGCGACCGATACTTTCTGGGGGCCGCTTGCCTACGTGCTGATCGGCGGCGTGATGGCAGGCACGCTCATCACCCTGTGCTTCGTGCCGGCGCTCTATGCGCTGTGGTACCGCCTGCCGCGGCGCGAAATGGGCTAGAATCGTAAGATCGTTCCATTTTCCGGTCGTAGGGAGCATGAGCATGGATTTCGAGCGGGCGCGGTTCAACATGGTGGAGCAGCAGGTGCGCACCTGGGAAGTGTTCGATCAGCGGGTGCTGGAGACGCTGATGACGGTGCGGCGCGAACAGTTCGTGCCGCAGTCCTACCGGACTCTGGCTTTCGCCGAAGTGGAGATCCCGCTGGGCTTCGGGGAGCGGATGCTGCGGCCGGTGATCGAAGGCAAGGTGCTGCAGGCGGTGCAGCTGCAGAAAGGCGAGATCGCCCTCGAGGTCGGTACCGGTTCGGGCTACTTCGCCGCCTGCCTCGCGCACCTGGGGCAGTGGGTGCACAGTGTCGAGATCGTGCCGGAGCTCGCCACGCGCGCGCAGGCAAACCTCGAGGCCGAAGGGTTCGACAACGTCGAGGTGATCACGGGCGACGGACTCAAGGCGCTCGCGGCGCCCGGCCCTTTCGACGTGATCGTGCTCTCGGGCGGGGTGCCGGAAGTGCCGCGTTTCCTGCTCGATGCGCTCAAGGCCGGAGGCCGGCTCTTCGCCTTCGTCGGCGACGAGCGCTTCATGCACGGCCGGCTCTACACCTGTTCCGAGCCGGGTAAGGTGCGCTACGAAGACCTCTTCGAAACGGTGGTGCCGATGCTGCGTGTGCCGCAGCCGGTAGCGTCGGCGTTGGTATGAGCGAATCGTACGCGCGAAGGCGCGGCGCCGCCCGCACGCTGCTGCGGCGCATCGCCTTGGGTATGGGCGCCGTGGCCGCCTTTGGCGCCGGTGCTGCGCAGGCGGCCGACCTGCTCGCGCTCTACCGCCAAGCCTTGGTGCAGGATCCGAGCTATGCGGCGGCGCGCGCCTCGATGATGGCCGGACAGGAAAAGACCGTGCAGGGGCGGGCGCTGCTCTTGCCGAACGTGGCGCTCGACGCCAACGCGCTGCACAACCGCCTGGAAGCGAGCGAGCTCGACAAGGATTACGGGTCGCACCAATGGACGGTACGGCTCACCCAGCCGCTCTTTCGCCTGCAGAACTGGGCGGCGGCCAAGCAGGGCGAGCTGCAGACGAGTTTGAGCGACCTGCAGTGGGCGCAGGCGCAGCAGGACGTGGCGCTGCGCCTGGCCCAGGCCTATTTCGACGTGGTCGCGGCGCAGGAAGCGGTGGCGGCGGCCGACGAGCTGCGCCGCGCCGCCGGCGAGCAGCTGCAGTTTGCCAAGAAGAGCTTCGAGGTCGGCACCGTTACCATCGTCGATGTCGACGAGGCCCAATCGCGTTTCGATCTGGCCGATGCCCAGCTCATCGCGGCGCAGAACCAGCTCGACGTGGCGCAGCAGGCTCTGGCGGCCATCGTGGTCGACTTGCCGCAAAAGTATGCCCACTTGCGGCCGGAAGTGAAACTGCGCGGCCCCGATCCGGCGCCGATGGATCCCTGGGTGGAGGCGGCACAGAAGGACAACTTCCTGGTACAGCAGGCGATGGTGAGCCGCGAGATCGCCCAGCGCGAAGTCCAGCGGCGCCGCGCGGGGCATCTGCCTAGCGTGGACGTGGTGGCGCAATACGGCAAGTCGAAGGACCTGTCGCGTTTTCCGCCGTTGCATACCGAGACGGTGGAGTCATCCCGGATCGGGGTGCAGCTGACGGTGCCGCTCTACGCTGGTGGCGCCATCCAGTCGCAGGTGCGCGAAGGGGCGGCGCTGCTCACCAAATCCGAGCAGGACGAGGAATACGCCAAGCGGCAGGCGGTGCTGAGCGCGCGGCAGGCCTATCTGGGTCTGACGAGCGGGCTGGCGCAGGTGAAGGCGCTGGAAGCGGCGCTGCAATCGTCCTTGTCGAACCTCGCATCCACCAAACTGGGCTACGAAGTGGGGGTGCGCATCAACGTCGATGTGCTGAATGCCATGGCGCAGGTGGCCGATGCGCGCACCCGGCTTTCACGGGCACGTTACGACACCTTGATGTGGCAGCTGCGGCTGAAAGCGGCGGTGGGACGGCTGTCGGAAGAGGACCTGGCCGCGGTCAATGCGCTTCTGGCCGAGGAGTGACGGGACCATCGATGCCGCGCTGCTCGAATCCAGGCTCGTGCTTGAGCCAGGGGGCGAGCAGGGCGAGCGTGCGTTCGGTGGCGCCGCGATGCGCTGCGAGGAAGATGGCACCGTGGGCGATCACTGCGGCGCGCTCGTCGGGCTGCTCGATCCAGCGCTGGGCGAGTTCGATCGCTTCCTGCGGGGTGCGCACCTGCACGATGGCCCGTGCCGCCACGCCCAGGGAAACGACCTCGGCGAAATTCTCCGTATGCGGCCCGACGATGGGGGGCGTGCCGGCGGCGAGCGCTTCCAGCGGATTCTGTCCGCCGTGGCGCTCCCAGCTGCCGCCGATGATGGCCACGTCGGCGAGCGCGTAATAGGCGTAGAGCTCGCCCATGCTGTCGCCGAGCCAGACGTCGTCTTCGGGGTGCGGCAAGGAGGCGCTGCGGCGGCGGTAGCGCAGCCCGTGGCGCTCGACGAGGCGGGCGACTTCGTCGAAGCGCTCGGGGTGGCGCGGCACGATCACCAGAAGCGGCGGTTCGCGGAAGAGGAAATCCTCCCGTTCGGCCCATTCCTGCCGCAACCCTTCCCAGGCGCGCAGGAAACGGGCTTCCTCGCCTTCGCGGCTGCTGGCGAGCACGACGACGGGGCGGGGGCCGATGGCCTCGCGCCAGGTGTGCGCCAGCGCGATCGCCGCGGGCTCCGGGCTCCAGTCGAACTTGAGATTGCCGGTGACGACGACCTGACGCGCCCCCAGCGCGCGCAGGCGCTGCGCATCGGCCGCGCTCTGCGCTCCGACTTGCACGAAGGCTTTCCATTCGAGCGGCAGCAGCCAGCGAAAGCGCCGGTAGCGGCGGAAGGAACGCTCCGAGAGCCTGGCGTTGGCGAGCACGAGCGGCACGCCCCGGCGCTTGGCCTGCTGCAACCAGTTGGGCCAAATCTCGGTCTCCATCACGATGCCCAGGCATGGACGCGCACTTTCCAGGAAACGCCGCACCCAGTGGCTGTGATCATAGGGCGCATAGGCTTGCACGATGGCGGGATCGTGGGCCCAGAGCCGCTGGCCGGTCTCCAGCCCCGTGGGCGTCATGTGGGTGACGAGAAGCCGCAGCCGGGGATAGCGGCGGCGCAGCGCCCGTACCAGGGGGTGGGCCGCGCGCGTCTCGCCCACCGAGACGGCGTGGATCCAGACGGTGTCACGCGCCTCTTCGGGCAGCGCGATGCGACCCAACCGCTCGCGCCAGCGCTGCGCTTCATGGGGGTCGCCGCGATGGCGCAAGCGGTGGCGCAGCCGCAGCCACGGCCAGGCGAGCCGCCAGAGGGCGTCGTAGATGTGATAACGTAAAGACACGGGCGCCGTCGCAGAAGGTGGGCGATGGTGTTAGTTTAGCAAGTCCGGCGGCGGTGCGTCCAAGTGCCGGAAAAGAAAGGGAGAGAGGACGCGGGATGGCGACCTATGCGATCGGCGACGTGCAGGGCTGCTTCACGGCACTGCAGCGCCTGCTCGAGGTGATCGGGTTTACGCCCTCGCGTGACCGGCTGTGGCTGGTGGGCGATCTGGTCAATCGCGGCCCCCAGTCGCTGGAAGTGCTGCGTTTCGTGCGCTCCCTGCCGCCAGATTCGGTCGAGGTGGTGCTGGGCAACCACGATCTGTATCTCTTGATGCGGGCGGCGGGTTACCCCAAACGCGCGCGGGACGACACGCTGGATGCGGTGCTCGCGGCGCCGGATCGCGACGAACTGCTCGACTGGCTGCGTGCACGGCCGCTCCTGGTGGTGGACGAGGCGTTGGGCTACGCGATGGCGCATGCCGGAGTGAGCCCGGTGTGGTCGCTGGCCCAGGCAGCGGCGCGCGCACGCGAGGTGGAAGGGAAACTGCAGGGGGAACTCGGCTGGCTGCTGCGCTTGAAGGGCGACCGTCCCTCGCGCTGGCGCGACGATCTCTCCGGCATGGATCGCCTCCGCTACATCGTCAATGCGTTTACGCGCATGCGCTTCGTGTCGCTGCGTCAGGGGGCGCTGGAGCTGGAAGCGAAAGGGCCGCCGGAGCGGGCACCCAAAGGCACGGTGCCGTGGTTTCGTTGGCCGCGACGCGTCCCCCTGGGGTTGCAGGTAGTGTTCGGGCACTGGTCGGCGCTGGGGTTCTTCGCCGGCGACGGAGTGCTGGGAATCGATACGGGCTGCGTGTACGGCGGGCTCCTCACGGCGGTGCGGCTGGAGGATGCGGCGGTGTTCTCGGTACGGGGGCCGTGAGGATTCAGGCACGGAAGCGCTGCAGCAGCGCGGCGAGCGTCTGCGTGAGCCGGTCGAGCTCACCGGCCGCGTCCCGGCCTTGGCGCGCGAGCTCGGCTAGCGTCTCGGCGGTGCCGGCGACCTTGGCTACTTCCTGGGCGATCTGGCGGTTGACGCCGGCCTGCTCGTGCACGCCGTCGCGGATGGCGCGGGCCTGCTCGCCGATGTCGTCCATGGTGCGCTCGATGGCGTCGATCGCTTCCAGGGCTTCGTGCGCAGAGGCCAGCGTCTCCTGGATGGATTCCTCTCCTTGGGCCATGTCTGCCGCCATCTGCGTGACGCGAGTCTCGACGCGATGGATCGTACCGCCGATTTCGCCAGTGGCCTGCGCCGTGCGCTCGGAGAGCTTGCGCACTTCGTCGGCGACCACGGCAAAGCCACGGCCGTGTTCGCCGGCGCGGGCGGCTTCGATGGCGGCGTTCAGGGCGAGCAGATTGGTCTGCTCGGCCACCTCGCGAATGAGCTCGACCACGTGGCGAACCGACCTCATCTCGCCGTCGATGAGGCGCGCGTCCTCGGCGAGCGCATCGAGCCGCTGTGCGAGCGCTTCGGCCTTGTGGGTATGGGCGCGCACGCGCCCGGCCGCCGCCCGGCTGTGCTCGATGCCTTGGGCAACGCGCTCGGCCGCCTGCTGGGCATCGGTGGCGGTCTGATCCATGGCCGTGGAGAGCTCTTCGATGCCGGCGGCCATCTCCTGGGCGGATTCGGCCTGGTGGGCCGCCGTGCCGGCGGTGTGGCTGGCGCGTTCGCGTTCGGCGGCGACCGAGGCTTCCAGTTGCTGGGCCGCCTGGGCGAGCGTGGACACGAAACCGCGTAGCTGGGTGCGCATTTCTTTGAGAGCGGCGGCCAGCGAGCCGATCTCGTCGCGCCCGGCGTCGTCGAGCTCGTGGCGCAGGTCGAGCGCGGCCACGGCGCGGGCAAATTCGAGGACGGTGCGCATGCCGTGGCGCAGGCGGCGGGCGGAGAGGGTGGCGAGGGCGACGAGCAGCAGCGCTGCTCCTGCGAACAGGGCGGCGATGGCCAGGCGGTTGCGATCGGATCGCTCGGCGCTGCGTTCGAACGCGGCGCGGGTGCCGTCGCGCTCGAGCGCCATCAGCGCATCGAGCGCGGCGTGGACGTCGCGCAGCTGGGTCTCGATCTGCCCGATGAGCCCCCGTTGGGCGCGGCCCAGCCCGGCGAGATCGTCGCCATAGAGTTCGATGGTCTGGCGCGCGGTGTCCACCGCTTGGCGGAAACGGTGGGCGGATTCTTCCAGTTTGGCGAAGGCGGCGCGTTCGTCCTCGCCCATCGCGCGCTGCCCGAAGGTTGCGAGAATGGCGTCGGCCTGGGTGGCGGTGCGCTCGAGCGCTTGTGGGTCGAAGGAGGAGATTTTCTGGCTCGCGTCGGCGAAGACGCGATAGAGAAAACTCGCCTGCCGCTCGGTGAGCTGCTTGAGCTGGGCGAGATCGACCAAGGGGGCGACTTGGCCGCTGTAGGCGACACGCATCGTCTCGGTCTGCGCGGCGATGGTGTGATAGGCGAGCGCGATCACGAGCGAGAAGAGCCCGATCGCGATCGCGACCATCGTCCAGTAGCGCGCCTGCAGCGACAGGGAAAAGGAGCGAAGCGGGCGCGCCATCGATGCCTGGCCCTCAGCGCGCGGCGAAGACGGGCTCGCCGTTGGCGTGCTCGATCACCAGGGTGGCTGCGCGGGGTCGGCCGCCGCCCAGCTCATGGAACTGCGAATGGGGCCATTCGGAGAAGACCGTGGGATGGGCCGCGAGGAAGGTTGCGAGATCCTGCCCTGGCGGGATGCGCGGTGCCCGCGGGTGCCCTTCGGCCTCGCCGGGGTGCTGGACGTTGACGAACATGGTGCGCCCGTCGTTGCTCCAGGTGAGCCCCGTGATCTCGCAGCCCGAAGGCCCGACGAGGAAACGGCGGATGAGGCCGACGTTAGGGTCGGCCACCAGCATCTGGTTGTTGCCCATACCCTGGTAGGCGCCGGTATTGCTGTAGTTGCCGTCGGTGAGGATCCACAGACGGCCGGCGGCGTCGAACCCGAGCCCGTCGGGGGAGTTGAACATGTTCTCCGGCGTGATCGCGGCGGAGCCGGCGCGCGGATCCCCTTTGGGGTAGGCGAGCGGATTGCCTGCGAGCACGAAGAGATCCCAGGCGAATTCGTCGGCGCTCGGGTCGCCACCTGCTTCCTGCCAGCGCAGGATCTGGCCCCAGCGGTTCTCGGCGCGGGGGTTGGCGGCGTCGACTTCCCCGGGTTTGCGCTTGTCGTTGTTGGTGAGCGTGACGTAGACTTCGCCCGAGACGGGGTGGATGGCGACCCACTCGGGGCGGTCCATCCTGGTGGCGCCGACGATGTCGCCGGCGAGCCGCGCGTGGATGAGGACGTCTGCCTGCGTGGGGAGCCGCGCGTCGGCCGCGAGCAGCGGGTTGCGCGCCTTGTCGAGCAGAATCCACTGTCCGCGCAGACGGGTGCCGTCGGCGGCGGGGTCGGCGGTGAAGCGGGCGACGTAGAGATCGCCCGCATCGAGCAGATCGCGGTTGGCGGCAGGGTTGGCAGGATCGTAGCGGCCGTGGCTCACGAAGCGGTAGAGGTACTCGAAGCGCTCGTCGTCGCCCATATAGACCACGACGCGCCCATCCGGGGCGAGCGTGACCGCAGCGTTTTCATGCTTGAAGCGGCCAAGCGCCGTGCGTTTCTTGGGGGTGCTCTGCGGGTCGAAGGGATCGATCTCGACCACCCAGCCGAAGCGGTTGGGTTCGTTCGGTTCGCGGCGCAGGTCGAAACGCTCGATCACCTCGAACCAGCGGTAGCCGCCGTCCTTGCCGATGCCGTAGCGTTGGTGCAGCGGATCGCTGCTGCCGCCGCCGAAGTAGTTGTGGAAGTTTTCCTCGCAGGTGAGATAGGTGCCCCAGGGGGTGAAGCCGTTGGCGCAGTTGTTGAGCGTGCCGCGTACCCGGGTGCCGCTGGGGTCGGCCGAGGTGCGCAGCAGCGCATGTCCGGCGACCGGTCCGGTGAGCTCGATGGGGGTGTCGCCGGTGATGCGGCGGTTGTATCTCGACGGGATCACCGGACGCCAGAGGCTGCGCGCGTCGCGCTGCAGGTGGACGATGGATACGCCATGGGCGTTGATCGCCTTCATCGCCTTTTCGCGCGTCCAGGGCTCGGTGTATTCCTTCCCGAAGAGGTATTCATAGTTGGTGTATTCGTGGTTGAGCGCGAGCAGACCCTGCTCGAACCCATTGGGACCGAAAGGGAAAAAGTGCATGCCGTCGTGATTGTCGCCGATCTGTCGCGCCTGCTCTTCGGCGCTGGACGAGGCGTCGGGGCGCCAGTAGGCAGAGAAATCGATGAGCGGATCGCCCCAGGGCAGGATGGCGCGCACCACGTAGCCGTCCATGACGGTGACGCGATCGTCGCTGTGGGTAGGGATCGAGCGGGGGAAGGCGGCGAGCAAGGACGAGGACGCGGCAACCGGTTCATCGAGCGAGCGGGCGAGCGCCGCCGGCGAGGCGAAAAAGCCCAGGAACGCAGCCCCACCCGCACCTTGGAGCAGCCGGCGGCGGGCCTGGTCGATGACTTCGTCGAAGGTATTGCCGTGTACCTCGCGCGGTGCGGCGTTGTCTTTCATCGCTTTCATGGGGTGCCCCTCTAGGGCGGATCTCGGTGGCGAGAAGTCTAGAGGCGGTTTGTAACAGGCTGATGACAGGGTTGCTCGAGCACGCCTGCTGGACCTACGAAAGGCTCACCGCCGGGGACGTGAGCCGATTACTGGCCTTGTTCGGGGCGAGGGCTCATTGGGACGATCGTATGCGTAACGGGCTCATGCCCAGCAGTGTTGCGGCTTGCGTGAGCCGGGCATCGAAGCAGGCGAAACACAACTCATCGTTGCTGGCTTGCTGCACCGTCCGCGCGGCCGCCAACTGGACGCTGTCGTAGCCGCGTAGCGCAAACGCGTCGGCAAGAGTGCCGGCGAGCTCGACGAGCGGTTGCGTGACTTCGACGATGGCGTAGCTCGACCAATCGTCCCGCAGCCTGGCGCGCACGGTGTCGATGGCGACCGCATCGGCAGGACGCTCACGGAGGCGTCGCGCCAGCGCCGCCATGGCTTCGGCCCAAGCGATGCGCACGACGGCAACCAGCCGGGCCTGAGCAACGGCGGCAAGCATCGCTGCGCTGCCAACTTCCTCGACGTAGAGTTTGACCAGAGCAGAAGTGTCGCAGAAGAGGATCACCCCCGTCCCTCGATCACCCCTTGGCTGACGGGGGTGCCGCCAGAAGACAGCGTAACCGGCACCTTGGGTTGAGGTTTGCCCCCGTTCCACGAGAGCGTTCCTTCGGCCATCAGACGGCGCAATCCCTCATCGTCAATGACTTTGGTATTGACGGCGAGGCGAGGGTGTCCACGCGCCGCATCACGTTGCCGCAGACGCAAGAGGCGCAGCAGGGTGACTTTGATCTCGTGGATGGAACCATGCATGGCGAGCTTTCCAAGGAAGCGCATGGAGCGCATTATGCCCTGAAAGCCTGGGATCGGCGACACGAGGGGGAAGTGCAACGCCGCGTCTGTTCCGTTGCCCCGACTCGCCAAGCACGATCCGGGGGCGGAAGAGGGGGGGGATCACGCGAGGTCTTCTTGCACGCGCTCGCGGATCCAGGCTTCGAGGGCACGGCCGAGCGCCTTGCGGTCGATACCGTGGATGGAAAAGGGCAGGGAAACGTCGATGCGGGCACGCAGCCGCGGTTCGCTCACGATGCGCCATAGCGATTGCATGAGCGTCATCTGGCCGTAGAAGGCCGCGGCGGTGGTGCGTCGGCCGCTCGCGTCATAGTAGCGGATGGCCACGGCCTGAACCGGGGCGCCGGCGTCGATCGCTGGCTGCAGCAGCGCGGCGTGGAAGGGGTGCAGCGACAGGCCGTCGGTGGTGGTTCCCTCCGGAAAGAGGGCCACGCTCTGCCCTTGCCGCAGATGCGATACGAGCTCGCGGGCAAGTGCGGCCGCGTGGCCACGGCTGCCGCGCCGCAGGAAAATGGTTCCGTTGCGCGCCGCGAGCCAACCGATGAGCGGCCAGCGGCGCACTTCCGCCTTGGCGATGAAGGTGGCGTCGGTCTGCGACAGGACGACGAAGACGTCGATCCAGGAGACGTGATTGAGGGCGAGCAAGGCGCCGGCGGCGAATTCGCCGTGCCGCTCCACCTCGATGCCGCACAGGGCGAGGAGGCGTTGCGACCAGCGCCGCCGCAATAGGGCGCGGGTGGCGGCATCGGCGAAAGGAAAGCGCAGGACGATGGTGGCGAGCCCGGTGGCGAGATGCAGAGCGAGGAGGGCGAGGCGCAGCGCCCGGATCGGTCGGGGAACGGGACGGGGCATGGCGATCGGCGGTGCGAGTGGGTGACCGGCGCATGGTAGCGGATAAAGGGACGCCGCGGATGGGCTGCGCCGCGGCTGCGTGGCGGCGTCGTGCGGATTTCCGCCGGCCTCGCTCAGGGGGTGTGCATGAGGCGGTTTTTTTGGCGCCGCTCCCGGGTGGATTTACCGCCTGCATCCTCGTCGCTCCCGTATAATCGCCCTCTACTCGGCAAGGCGCTGAAGGGAGCGGCGATGGCGCGTATCGTGGTGTGCGGGTCGATGGCTTACGACACGATCATGGTGTTCGAGGATCGTTTCCGCGAGCACATTCTGCCGGACAAGATCCACATGCTGAACGTGGCCTTCACCGTACCCAGGCTGCGGCGCGAGTTCGGCGGCTGCGCCGGCAACATCGCCTACGGCTTGAAGCAACTGGGTTCCGAGCCGGTAATCGTCGCCACCGTGGGGGAGGACGCGCAGCCGTATTTCGACCGGCTCGGGGCGCTGGGGATCTCGCGTGAGGGGATCGCCGTGCTGCCGGGGGAATACACGGCGCAGGCCTTCATCACCACCGACCTCGACGACAACCAGATCACCGCCTTTCATCCGGGGGCGATGGCTTCGTCGCATCGCAATCCGGTGGCAGGAAAAATGAACGGGCAGTGGGCAATCGTGGCCCCCGATGGTCTCGAGGGGATGATCGCCCATTGTGCGGCGCTCGCCGAGGCTGGCATTCCTTTTGCCTTCGATCCGGGGCAGGCCCTGCCCCTTTTTTCCGGCAAGCAGTTGTTGCAGTGCCTGGAACCGGCACGGGTCTGCGCCGTCAATGATTACGAGGCGCAGCTCATGGAGGTGCGCACGGGTCTGTCGCTGGTGGCCTTGGCCGCGCGGGTCGAGGCCTTCGTCGTGACACGGGGGGCTTTGGGCGCCTGGGTCTTCGTCGAGGGAGAGCGCTTCGAGGTGCCGCCGGTGCGCCCCGATGCGGTGGTCGATCCGACCGGCTGTGGCGATGCCTTCCGCGCCGGCCTTCTCCATGCAGTCGCCTCGGGCAGCGACTGGATCCGGGCGGTGCGTCTGGGTGCCGTGCTCGGCGCAATCAAGATCGCCTCGCGCGGAGCGCAGAATTACACGCTGCGGCACGAGGACCTCGTGCGGCGCTATCAGGAGACCTATCAGGAGGAATGGCCATGGCAGTGAACGGGGAACGATCAGGGTTTGCGCGGGTAGCCGTGATGTCGTTGATGGGGGTGGCGGCGCTCGTGGCGGCCGGATGCGCCTCGGATCTCGGCGGCGGAACCTATAGCCGGGCGGAAGCGCGCCGGATGATGACCGTGCAGTACGGCGTGGTCGAAGCGGTGCGGCCGGTTCAGCTGGAGGGGACGAAGTCCCCCTTGGGGGCGGGAGCAGGAGCCATCGTCGGCGGGGTGGCGGGCAGCGGCGTCGGTGGCGGTCGCGGCGAGATCGTCGGGGCGACGGTGGGCGCGGTGGCCGGCGGCCTCGCGGGGGCCGCGCTGGAAGAGGCGGCGACGCGCAAGCCGGGTGTGGAGGTGACGGTCCGCCTCGAAAACGGACGGGTGATCGCCGTTGTGCAGGAAGATCAGGGCGAAGGTTTCCGCGTCGGCGAGCGGGTGCGCGTGGTCAACGACGCAGGCACGACGCGGGTGGCGCGCTGAGGCTCAGGGAGCGATCGGCCTGAGTTCATAGCCGACGATGCCGGCTTCGAAAGTTTCCAGGGCGAGGGTGCGTTCCACCCGTTCTCCGGGCGGGAAGTAGGGACCCGTCGCCCCCCATTCCTGCGGCGGGATGGGGCGGCGCAGGAGCGACCGGCCGATGGCATCGCTCAAAGTCAGTTCCAGCGTGGGCCAGGGTAAGGGGTAGGCGGCGCGGTTGCGCAGCGCAAACGTGAGCGTCCAGCGCCCTGGCGCGGGCTCGCGGATGAGCTCGGAATGCTCCAGCACGAGTTGTTGCAGGTCGACGGGCGGAGAGACGGTGCAGCCCAATTCCTGGCAGACCCGCTCCCAGTAGGAGAAGGTCTGCGGAAAGCGCTGGATCCATTCCTGGCGCCAGAGGTAGGCGACTTGGGCGAGCGCCGCGAGGAGCAGGAGCAGCACGGCGAGGAGTGCGAAGGGGGAGGGCCCTCGGGGTTGCCGCTCGAAGGGGAAGGTCGTGGGCACGAGCGGCGGTTCGCTCAGCAGCGGCTCGTCCGCGAAGCTCGAGCGCTGTACCGCATCTTCCTCGCGGCGTGCTTCGTGTGCGGACGAAGAGGGGGGCGGGGCGTCGGATACGCCTTCGGCCTGTTGGCGATTGCCGCTGGGAATGGCTTCCCAGGCGGGACTGAAGACGGTCGGCTGGTCGAGTTCGGGCAGCGTCGCCGCGTTGGTTTCGGGGGCGGGCGGCGCGGGGGTGTGCAGCAGGCGGTCGAAATCGAGCCGTTGGGCGGGTTCGGCTGCGGCATCGAGGGCATGGCGGGCGGTGTCGAACGGCTCGAGGCAGTGGCCGCAGCGTGCCCAGCCGCGGGAGCGCTCGAGCTTGGCCGGGTCGACGCGGAAGACGGTCTGGCAATGGGGGCAGCGGACGCGGCGCAGGGCGTTCATGCGGGGCGCATCCCTTCGAGGCGGATCCAGCCTTCGTCTTCGGCGCCCTCGGTGAGCGCGATCCACGGGGCGTAGGCGGCCACGACCTCCTCGGCTTGTTCGGCGAGGATGCCGGAGAGGGCGAGTTCCCCTCCGGGACGCACGGCCTGGGCGATGAGAGGGGCGAGCACGCACAGCGGCTTGGTGAGGATGTTGGCCACGACCCGGTCGAAGGTGCCGGGCGGCAGGTCGCGGGCGTGGTGCAGTTCCAGCGCCACGCCGTTGCGCTCGGCGTTGTAGCGGGCCGTCTCGAGCGCCTTGTCGTCGATGTCGACGCCAACCACGCGCGCCGCGCCCAGCTTGGCCGCCGCGATGCCAAGGATGCCGGAGCCGCAGCCGTAGTCGAGCACCGTGTCGCCCGGGCGCACGTGCGCGAGCAGCCAGCGCAGGCACAGGCGGGTGGTGGGGTGCGAGCCGGTGCCGAAGGCGAGTCCCGGATCGAGGGTGAGCGTGATCGCACTGGGATCGGGCGGTTCGTGCCAGGAGGGGACGATCCACAGCCGGCCGTCGATGGGGATGGGGTCGAACTGGCTCTGCGTGAGCCGCACCCAGTCGGCATCGGCGAGCGGTTCCACGGCGGGTTCGGGCACCTGGGCGAGCCCAATGCTGCGCGCGGCGGCCGCGAGGCTCGCGCGCCAGTCGGCTTCGGCCTCGAAGAGCGCGAGCACTACCGAGCGCTCCCACAGCCGCTCCGGGTGCAGCCCGGGTTCGCCGAACTGTGGCCGCTCGGCTGGCGTGCCGGCGTCGGCGTCCTCGATGCCGACCGAGAGCGCTCCATGGGTGAGCAAGGCTTCGGAGAGCCGCTCGGCGAGCTCGGCCGGGGCAGTGAGGCGGACGTTGAGCCAGCGCGGCTCGGCTGCGCTCATCGGCTGCGCTCCGCCGCGGTGCGCCGTGCTTCGAGCCATTGCTCGAGATAGTGGATCGAGACGCCACCCTCGCGAAAGGGGCCGTCGTTCATCAGCTCGAAGTGCAGCGGGGCGTTGGTGTGGATGCCGTCGATGACGAGCTCCTGCAGCGCGCCGCGCATCTTGGCGATCGCCCCTTCGCGCGTATCGGCGTGCGCGATCAGCTTACCGATGAGCGAATCGTAGTGCGGGGGCACGCGATAGCCGGTATAGACGTGCGAATCGACCCGAACACCGGGGCCGCCAGGCGGATGCCAGTGGGTGATGAGCCCCGGGCTGGGGGTGAATTTGTAGGGGTCCTCGGCGTTGATGCGGCATTCGATGGCGTGGCCGCGCAGGACGACGTCCTTTTGGCGGAACCAGAGTTTTTCGCCGGCGGCTACCCGGATCTGCGCCTGCACCAGGTCGATGCCGGTGATCATCTCGGTGACGGGGTGCTCGACCTGGATGCGGGTGTTCATCTCGATGAAGTAGAACTCCCCGTTCTCGTAGAGGAACTCGAAGGTGCCGGCACCGCGGTAGCCGATGCGTCGGCAGGCGTCGACGCAGCGCTCGCCGAGCGCGGCGATCTTCTTGCGGTCGATTCCTGGTGCAGGGGCCTCTTCCAGGATTTTCTGGTGGCGGCGCTGCATGGAGCAGTCGCGCTCGCCCAGCCACACGGCGTGGCCGTGTTCGTCGGCGAGTACCTGGATCTCGATGTGGCGCGGGCGTTCGAGGTATTTTTCGAGATAGACGGTAGGGTTGCCGAAGGCCGCCTGGGCCTCGGTGCGCGTCATGGCCACGGCGTTGAGGAGCGCCGCTTCGGTGTGCACCACGCGCATGCCGCGTCCGCCGCCGCCGCCGGCCGCCTTGATGATGACGGGGTAGCCGATACGCCGCGCGAGCGCAAGGATGGTATCGGGGTCTTCCGGGAGCGCTCCGTCGGAGCCGGGTACGCAAGGTACGCCGGCTTCTTTCATCGCCGCCTTGGCGCTCACCTTGTCGCCCATCAGGCGAATGGTCTCGGGCCGCGGACCGATGAAGACGAAGCCGGAAGCCTCGACCCGCTGGGCGAAATCGGCGTTTTCCGAGAGAAAACCGTAGCCGGGATGGATCGCCTCGGCGTCGGTCACCTCGGCCGCGGCGATGATGGCCGGGATGTTGAGGTAGCTCTGGGCCGAAGGGGCCGGACCGATGCAGACGGACTCGTCGGCGAGCAGCACGTTCTTCGCTTCGCGGTCGGCCTCGGAGTGCACGGCCACGGTGCGGATGCCCAGTTCGCGGCAGGCGCGCAGGACGCGCAGCGCGATCTCGCCGCGGTTGGCGATCAGCACTTTCTTGAAAGGAGGAGCTTGCATATCGGGGAGAAATCCTTTACGAGATCACGAAGAGGGGCTGACCGTATTCGACCGGTTCGCCGTTTTCCACCAGGATGGCGGTGACGGTGCCGGCGACGTCGGATTCGATCTCGTTCATGAGCTTCATCGCCTCGATGATGCACAGGCGGTCGCCCGGCTTGACTTTGCTTCCCACTTCGACGAAGGGCGGCGCGGTGGGCGAGGGGGCGCGGTAGAAGGTGCCGACCATGGGGGATTTGACGATGTGCCCCGCGGGCAGTGCCGATTCGGCAGAAGGGGCCGGCTCGGTGGGGGCGGCGACGGCCTGCGGGGCCACCGGCACGGGGGAGGCGACGACCGTAGGGCCGGCAGGCGCGGGCATGGTGAAGTTGGTGGGCGGGTGCTTGGCGATGCGCACCTTTTCTTCGCCTTCGGTGATTTCGAGTTCGGCGATGCCCGATTCTTGTACGAGGTCGATGAGTTTCTTGATTTTGCGCAGGTCCATGGAGTTTCCGCGTCGAAGAGGGTGGGAGGTCAGTCGGCGGCGTTCAGCGCACGCAAGGCGTATTCGAGCGCCGCCTCGTAGCCGTAGGCGCCCAGGCCGCAGAGGACGCCGACGGCCTGGTCGGAGAGGTAGGAGTGATGCCGGAAGGGCTCTCTGGCGTGGATGTTGGAGAGATGGACTTCGATGAAAGGGATGCTCACGGCGGCGAGCGCATCGCGCAGCGCCACGCTGGTATGGGTGTAGGCGCCAGGGTTGATGAGGATGAAGTCTACGCCTTCTTCCATCGCCGCCTGGATGCGGTCGACGAGCTCGCCTTCGTGGTTGCTTTGAAAGGATTCGAGGCGGGCACCGGCGGCCTGCGCCCGCGCTTCGAGCCGGGCGTGGATGTCGGAGAGCGTGGTGCGGCCGTAGATTTGAGGCTCGCGCACGCCGAGCAGATTGAGATTGGGGCCGTGAAGGACGAGAATGCGCGGCACCGAGCGTTCGTCGGTGCCGGGGCCGGAAGGATCTTGCATCGTGCCCGCTCCGGGTTTCGTGATCGAAACCCGAAGTTTGCCGCAAATCGCCGACAAAATCTACCGGCGGGCACGCGCAGGATGCGGCTCAGCGCGGCACGACGGTATCGCCGAGGACGCGAACTTTTTGGCCGGCGCGAACGGTGGGGGTCTTGTCGGTACGTACCGAACGGTAGGTTCCATCGTCCATGCGCACGACGATCTCGTATTCCTCGTCGGAACGCAGGCGGCGCTCGATTTCGCGGCCGGCGAGCGCACCGCCGACCACGCCAATGACGGTGGCCGCCGTCTTGCCCGAGCCGGAGCCGATCTGGCTACCCACGAGGCCACCGGCGACACCGCCGCCGATCGCGCCGAGCACGCCCGGTGAGTCGCGCTTGACGACGTGGATCGAATCGACGACACCGCACTCGGGGCACGAGACCGTCCCCTGGGCCTGGGCGAGGCTCACGCCAAAGCACAGGAAGAACAACAGACAAAGATGCCGCAACGAGAGGGACATGGCAGTCTCCAAGGAAAAGGTGTCTTTGTTCATCATAGCACGCGCCCGGGCAAGGCGTTGGATGAGAAGGTGCAACGGGAAATTGCTGGAAATCAGCGGGACGCGGCGTCGTCCGTGAGGGCAGCGTGGATCCAGCCGTCGAGCTTGGCGCGGGTCACGGGTCCGACCTGGGCGGCGACCTGTTCCTCGTGGGGGTCGATCACCAGGGTGAAGGGAAGGACCCGGCGGCGGTTGCCCAGGGGGACGGTGAGATCGAGGAGCGCGGGCGGGGCGAGGAGGACGGGATAGGGCAAGGGGGTGCGTTCGAGATAGCGGCGCACGGCCTCTTTGTCGTCGAGCGCGAGGCCGAGGAATTGTACTTTTTCTTCCGGCCACGCCTGGCTCGCGGCGGCGAGCAGCGGCAGCTCGGCGCGGCAGGGAGGACACCACGTGGCCCAGAAATTGACGATGCGCACGCGCTCGCGCCAGTCGGTGGCGATGCGCCTGGGGGTTCCGTCGGGCTCTTGCAGCTTGGCATAGATGAGGCGGGAGAGCGCCGCATGCGCCGCCGGGTCGCCCTGGGGGCGGGCGAGCCACAAGAGCGCGCCGCCCAGACCCAAGGCAGCGAGGGCGGCGAGCAGCCGCCGGCGTCGTAGGAATGGGGAGGATGCCTCTTCCTGGTCGGCGGAGGTCATCGCGCGGGCTCGGCCGGAGAAAGAGAGGCGGGCGGTTCGAGCAGGGCAAGGACGGCCGGCAGCCGCGCCCGGTGTTCGCTGCGCTTGAGGTTGCGCTCGCTCGACAGGGGCCAGATGCGCAGGCTCACCGGCACGCCGTGCCAGTCGAACTCGAAGACCGTTTCGGGTTCTTTGGCGCCACCGGCGCGCGGCGTGTGGACGTCGAAACGCAGCCAGGGGTGGTTGAGCAGGAAGATCTCGACTTCCTTGGCGCTCTCGGCGTAGAGGTCGATGTCGACGACCGACAGCGGCCCGGCGGTGCCCTCGAGCACGTGGCCCACGAGGTAGGTGCTCCAGGGCTCGAGCCAGCGCATCACTTCGGCCGCAGCGCGGCGCATGCGCCCGAGCCGCTCGGCGTCGTCCTCGTCCTGGTATTCGGCGGCGCGGCGCGCGAGCGCTTCTTCGATCGCTTCGTTGGTGGGCAGCATGGTGCGCGGCGACAACCCGAGCTGCTTGACGGCCTTGCGCTTGGCGAGCGCATAGTCTCGTATGCCTTCGTCGTAGATGAGCCGCGCGGCAAGCTCGGCGATCTCTTCGCGGGCGTCGAGCGACTCGAAGGTGCGGCTGCTGGGCATGGGCGTTCCACGGGTTGTGCAGGATCGTGGGGCATTTTACCATCGGCGTTTTTCCGCTCGAGGGGTAAGAGGCGATGCGCATCCATGTGCTGGGGATCGGTGGCACCTTCATGGGAAGCCTCGCGCTTTTGGCGCGGCAGGCCGGGCACGAGGTCAGCGGCTGTGACGCGAATGTGTATCCGCCCATGTCCGAGCTGCTCGAGGCCGAGAGGATCGATTGGATCGAGGGCTACGGGGCGGAGCAGGCGGATCTGCCGGTCGATGTCTTCGTGGTGGGCAATGCCATCTCGCGCGGCAACCCGTTGCTCGAGGAGATCCTCGACCGGGGGCTGCCCTACGTCTCCGGGCCGCAGTGGCTGGCCGAGCACATCCTGCCCGGCCGGTGGACGCTGGCGGTGGCAGGAACGCACGGCAAGACGACCACGAGTTCGATGCTCGCCTGGATTCTCGAGGCGAACGGGCTCGCTCCGGGTTTTCTCATCGGTGGAGTGCCGGGAAATTTCGCGCGTTCGTCGCAACTGGGGGCGGGGCCGTTCTTCGTGATCGAGGCCGACGAGTACGACACGGCCTTCTGCGACAAGCGGGCGAAATTCGTGCACTATCGGCCGCGCACGGCGATTCTCAACAACCTGGAGTTCGACCACGCGGACATCTACCCCGATCTGGCTGCGATCGAGACGCAGTTCCACCATCTGGTGCGCACGATGCCGCGCTCGGGGCGCATCGTGGCGCTCGCCGGCGAAGCGGCACTCGAACGGGTGCTCGCCCGCGGCTGCTGGTCGCAGGTGGAGCGCTTCGGGCTGGTGCCGGGTCCGGATGCGGAATGGACGGTGGCGGTCGCGGAAGACGGCGCTTCGGCCGAGTTTTTCTGCGAGGGGCGCCCGCTGGGCGAGATCGCACTGCCGGTGCCGGGGCGGCACAACGCCCTCGATGCGCTCGCGGCGCTCTCCGCGGCGCGCCACGTCGGGGTGCGTCCGCAGGATGGGCTCGCGGCGCTGGCCGAATTCCGCGGCGTGCGTCGGCGGCTGGAGCGGCGCGGGGTCGTGGCCGGCGTGGCGGTCTATGACGATTTCGCCCATCATCCGACGGCGATCCGCGAGACGATCGCCGCGCTGCGTCCGCGCGTGCCGGGGCGCTTGATCGCGGTCTTCGAGCCGCGTTCGAACACGATGAAACTGGGCGTGATGCGCGCCGCCTTGCCCGAGGCGCTCGCCGGAGCGGATCGGGTGCATTGCTACGCCAGGGGTCTGAGCTGGGATGCGCGCGAGGCGCTGGCCCCGCTCGGGGTGCGGGCGACGGTGGGCGAGGAGATCGAGGCGTTCGTGGCCGGAATCGTCGCGCAGGCGCGCCCGGGCGATGCGATCCTCGTGATGAGCAACGGCAGTTTCGAGGGCATCCACGAGCGGCTGCTCACGGCGCTCGCCGCACGCGAGGGAGGATCATGAGCGAAGGGGGGATGGCTCCCGAGTGGTGGGAAGAAGCCTGTGCGGCGCTGGGGGCGCGCGACGCCTTGCTCGCGACGCTGATCGCGCGGTCAAGGCCGCCCGCCGTGGCGCCCTCCGGCGATGCATTCGCCACGCTCGCCCGGGCGATCGTCGGGCAGCAGCTGTCGGTGCAGGCGGCGCGCCGGGTGTGGGAGCGGCTCGAAGGAGGACTCGGGGCGATCTCACCGCAGACCGTGCTCCAGGCGGGGGCGGCGCGCCTGCGCGAGGCGGGCCTGTCCGGCGCCAAGGCGTCCTGGCTCGTCGATCTGGCGGAGCATTTCATCGCCGGGCGGCTCGATCCCCGGCGCTGGCGGGAGATGGGCGACGAGGAGATCCTGCGCACGCTGCTCGCCGTGCGTGGCATCGGTCGCTGGACGGCGGAGATGTTCCTCATCTTCCATCTGTGGCGGCCGGACGTGTGGCCGATCGACGACCTGGGTCTGCGCCGGGCGCTCGTGCGCCATGCGGGGCTGCCGCAGAAGGCGCCGCGGCGGGTGTGGCTCGAAGCCGGCGAGCGCTGGCGCCCGTGGCGCACGGCGGCGACGTGGTATCTCTGGCGCAGCCTGGAGGCGGAGATCGTGGTGTACTGAGCGGGTCCGCGGCAGGGGGCTTGAACTGGCACACAACCCTTTATGGCCTCAAGTTTTTTTGGCATTTGCCGTAAACACACCCAAGACGTTCCGGGGGAGAGGGGCCATGAAGATCGTGGATTCACGGGTGGCGATGGAATCGCAGTCTGCGTCGTGGCAACGGCAAGAGGCGTCGCTACGCCTGACGGGGCGGAAGGAGGGGGCGAGCGGAAGCAGGGATGAGGCCGCCGCGCGGCTGCAGGAGGCGGGGCGGCAGATGCAGACTTCCGCCGCGATTCCGACCGAGCCGGTGCAGGAGGAGGGGGATTTGTCCCCGTCTTTACAGGTGTTGAAACGCCTGCTCGAGTGGGCTCTGGGGCGTTCGATCGATCTGGTCGAAGTCCGTCAGATCGAGACGCCATCGGCGGAAGTGCCGGCGGCCGCTCGCGTGCCCGAAGATTCCGCCAGTAGTTCAGCCAGCAGCGGCACCGGCTTGGGCGGGACGCTGACGGTGCGTACCCTGACGGTGGAGCAGCTCTCCTTCTCGGCGAGTGGCCGCGTGCAGACGGCCGACGGGCGCAGCATCGAGTTTTCTCTGGGCTTGGCGCTCACGCGCGCCACCGCCACCGAGGTGCGGGCGGCGTTCGGTGCGGAGGCGCAAGATCCGCTGGTGCTCGATTTCGCCGACACGGAGGCGGAATTGCGCGACTTCGGCTTTCGCTTCGATCTGCACGGCGACGGCTCGGAGGTGAATCTGCC
The DNA here is from genome assembly GCF_006503695.1 of Tepidiphilus succinatimandens. Lineage (GTDB taxonomy): Bacteria > Pseudomonadota > Gammaproteobacteria > Burkholderiales > Rhodocyclaceae > Tepidiphilus > Tepidiphilus succinatimandens. The sequence goes on along the minus strand of NZ_SBIK01000001.1, from coordinate 116,671 downwards.
GCTGCCGACGAGCGGCAAGGGGTTCCTCGTGTTCGATCGCGATGGCAATGGCCGCGTCGATGACGGACGGGAGCTCTTCGGTCCGAGCACCGGCGACGGCTTCGGCGAACTCGCTGCGCTCGATACCGACGGCAACGGCTGGATCGACGAGAGCGACCCGGCGTGGTCGCAGCTCTACGTCTGGCATCCGTATCGTCGCGATGCCTTGATCGCGCTGCCCGAGGCGGACGTCGGCGCGATCGGCCTGGCGCGGGCGGCGACGCCGCTGACGGTGACCGACGGCAGCCAGGCTCTGGGGATGCTGCGCAGCACGGGAATCTATCTGCGCGAGTCGGGCAGCGTCGGCACCGTCTCGCACCTCGACGTGAAAGCCTGAATCAGGGGTTGCCTTTCGGCGTATCCTTGGGTTCGGCGCCTTGGCGGTCGAGCCGGCGGGCTTCTTCTTCGGGGATGTATTCGAAGACGCGCACGACCTTGCGCACGCCGCTGGTGGTGCGGGCGATCTGGGTGGCGGCGTCGGCCTCGCGCCGGGTGACGAGCCCCATGAGGTAGACGACGCCGTTCTCGGTGACGACCTTGACATGGTTGGCGGCGAAGGCGCCGTTGCTCTGGTTGACGAAGCGGGCCTTGACCTGCGCCGTGATGCTCGAATCGCTCGCGCGCGAGCCGAGCGAGGTGGGGTTGGCGATCTGGATTTCGTTGACCACGTCGCGCACGTTGTCGGTCTCGCGGGCGAGCTGCTCGGCCAGCGCCTTGTCTTCCTCACGCGGGGCTTCGCCCGTGAGCAGCACGATGCGGTTGTAGGAAGTGACGTTGATGTGGACGCGATCGCCCAGGCGCTGGGCGATCTTGTCGCCGACTTTCCATTCGATCGCCTCGTCGTCGACCATGGCGCCGCTGGTGCGCCGGTCGGAGGCGACCGAGGCGGTTACCGCCGCGCCGCCCGCCATGATGGGAAAACAGCCGGCAAGCGGCAGCGCCGTCGCGGCAGCGATCGCGAACAGGACGAGGGTGGAACGCAGAGGGGTGCGGGTCATGCGAAATCTCCGAGGAGAACGGCGTCGAGGGCTTCGACGAGAAGATCGAGCGTGAAGAGCATGAGTTCGCCGTGGCGCGACGGCGGCAGTTCCGGCAGCTCCAGCGGGACGTCGCTGCCGGCGAGTTCGGCGAACCATGTGCCCGCGGGGTCGGTGCCGAGCGCGACCAGGGCGATGCCGTTTTCGTGGGCGGCCTCGCGCAGCGCCGTGGCGGTCGGATTCGGACGGGCGAAGAGCAAGACGAGCGTATCGCCCGGCTGCGCCAGCGCCGTGAAGGGGCGAAGCACGTCCTCTCCTTCGCCTTCGAGCCGCAGTGCCGCCACCGGCGGGCGCTCGCGGTCGAGCCCATGCCACAGGCGCTGCACGAAGAGCTCGGCGAGCGCCCGTTCCGGCCCCTCGGCCCAGACGAGGATGCGGCCGCTCTGCAGCAGGCTCTGCGCGAGAATCTCGGCGGCCGCGGCGCAGGGGGCGGCGAGCGCCGGTGCCGTCTCCTGCAAGAGGGCGGCCTGGAAGAGGAAGGGCTCGGTGAGGTGTTCGATCAGATCCATCGATTTAGTCTAACATGGCGTGTCGCTCACCATGCCGCGCCGAGGTCGAAGGCGCCTTGGATCCACTCGGGGATCTGCGCTTCGCCGTCGAAGGCGAGCACGTCGAAGCGGCAGGGGCGGTCCATATGGTGTCGCCCTGCGGGACCGTTGAGCCAGTAGCGGGCGGCGGCGAGGATGCGCCGCTGTTTTGCGGCAGTGACGCTCTCGGCGGCGCCGCCGTAGTCGCTGCGCCGGCGGTGGCGGACTTCGAAGAAGACGAGCGTGCCGTGGTGCAGGCCGATGAGGTCGATCTCCCCGCGGCGGCTGGCGGCGTTGCGCGCGAGCAGGCGCACGCCTTGGCGTTCGATCCAGGCGGCGGCGAGCGCCTCGTACGCGGTGCCGACGGCGCGGGCGCTTGTGGCGGGGGCGGGATTGGGCGCAAAATCGGGTTTTCGTGTCATGGGCGGGAGCGATGGATCCGGAAGTGATCGCGCAGGGGGCGTGGCGTCAGGCCGCGCCGGCGCTCTACGTGGTGGCTACCCCTTTGGGGAATCTGGCCGATCTGAGTCCGCGGGCGCGCGCGGTACTTGCTGGGGTCGATTGTATCGCGGCCGAGGACACGCGCCACAGCCAGCGGCTGCTCGATGCCTGGGGCATCCGCACGCCGATGCTGCCGGCGCACGAGCACAACGAGCAGGCCGCGGCGCAGGCGATCGTGGCGCGGCTTTCTCGTGGCGAACACGTGGCGCTGATTTCCGATGCGGGCACGCCCGGCATCTGCGATCCGGGCGCGCGCATCGTCGCCGCCGTGCGCGCGGCCGGCTTCGCGGCGGTGCCGGTGCCGGGGCCGAGCGCCGTGATCGCGGCGCTGTCGGTGGCCGGTTTCGTCGAGCCGGGGTTTCGTTTCATCGGGTTTCTGCCGCCGAAGCAGGCGGCGCGGCGCAAGCTCCTGGCTTCGCTCGCGGCCGAGGAAGTGCCGGTGGCGTGCTACGAGGCGCCGCACCGGGTGCGCGAGAGCGTGGCCGACATGCTGGAGGTGCTGGGCGGGACGCGCGAACTCTTCCTTGCGCGCGAGCTCACCAAGCGCTTCGAGGAAACGGTGCGCCTGCCACTTGCGCAGATGCCTGCTTGGCTCGAGGAGCGCCCCGAGCGCACGCGCGGCGAGTTCGTCCTCATTCTGGGTCCGGGAGAGGCGCAGGCCGCGCGCGAGGACGAGGGGCGGAGGGTGCTCGCGCGCCTGACGCAGGCCGGGGTGCCGTTCGGCGAGGCGGTGCGGCTGGCGGCGGAATTGACTGGCGCGTCCAAGAACCGGCTTTACGCCCAAGGGCTCGCCAGAGGGCGGGAAGATGAGGATTGAAGGAGCAGGAATGGATCGGATCGAGTTGTTGCGTCCCGCCGACTGGCACCTGCATGTGCGGCAGGGCGAAGCGATGCGCGCGGTGGTGCCGGCGAGCGCGGCGGTGTTCGCTCAGGCGCTCGTCATGCCAAATCTCAAGCCGCCGGTGACGACGACCGCCGCGGCGCTTGCCTACCGCGAGGAGATCCTGGCGGCGGCGCGGGCGGCCGGAGGGCGGGCGGCATCCTTCGTGCCGTGGATGACGCTCTATCTCACCGAGGCGACGGCGCCGCAGGAGATCGACCGGGCGGTGGACAGTGGGGCGGTGCTCGCGGCCAAGCTCTATCCGGCCGGGGCGACCACGAACTCCGATGCCGGCGTGCGCCGCATCGAGCGAATCTATCCCGTGCTCGAGCGGATGCAGCAGCGCGGCCTGGTGCTGTGCGTACATGGCGAAGTGGTCGATCCAGAAGTGGACATCTTCGATCGCGAGGCGGTGTTCGTCGAAGGGGTGCTCGCGCCGCTGGTGGCGCGTTTCCCCGGCTTGAAAGTGGTGCTGGAGCACGTGACGACCGCCGAAGGGGTGGCCTTCGTGCGCGAGGCGCCCGAGACGGTGGCCGCCACCCTCACCGCGCATCATCTGCGCTACGAGCGCAACGCCATGCTCGCCGGCGGCATCCGGCCGCATTTCTACTGCCTGCCGATCCTCAAGCGCGAGCGCCACCGCCGGGCGCTGGTGGAAGCGGCCACGAGCGGTTCGCCCAAATTCTTCCTCGGCACCGACTCGGCGCCGCATCCGCGCGGGGCGAAGGAATCGGCCTGCGGCTGTGCCGGCTGTTACACCGCGCCGCTCGCGCTGCCGCTCTACGCCGAGGTGTTCGAGGCGGCCGGCGCCCTCGATCGGCTGGAAGGGTTCGCCTCGCGCTTCGGCGCCCGCTTCTACGGCGTGGCGGAGAGCACGGAGCGCATCGCTCTGGTGCGGCGGCCGTGGACGGTGCCGGCAGCAGTACCCTTGGGCGAGGGCGAGGAGGTGGTGCCTCTGCGCGCCGGCGAGACGATGGGCTGGGTGGTTGAGTGAGGAGAGGGCGATGCGCTGGAGGAGAGGGGCGATCGCGGCGCTATGCGCCTTGGGCTTGGCCGCTTGCGAGGATGCGGCGATCAGTTACCGCATCGAGGGGATGAATCATGCTCTGGTGCTCGAGCGCCAGCAGTCCTTCCCCTGGAGCGAGGTGAAGCAGGCGGTGGTCGTCTCGCGTCTGCCGAAGTGTCAGCGAAAGTATCCGATCGAATCCGATCGCGCCGAGATGACGCCGATGAAGGTTTATGAGGCGGGAGACCTGCTGTGGGCGCTCGAGCAGGACGGGCGCTGGTACCTCGCCTCGACCGAGGATTGCCGCCTGCAACCTTGGGACAAGCCCGACCCGCAGGCACTGGGGCCTGTGGTGGGGACTTTTCTGCACCGTGATGGCGTCCTCGTCTTCGAGCCGGCGCCCAAATCTGCCCCATAAGGAACTTCCGCCGCGCCGTGCGGTATCATGTAGCGGGAAGTCCGCCCGGCAGTCGCTGCGCGCCGCAAGGCGCGGAGAGGAAAGTCCGGGCTCCACAGAGCAGGATGCCGGCTAACGGCCGGGCGCCGCGAGGCGACGGAAAGTGCCACAGAGAACAGACCGCCGATGGCCCGCGAGGGCTCAGGCAAGGGTGAAACGGTGGCCGGGGAGACCCGGCGCGGGGGCGATCCCTGCGGGTAAGAGCCCACCGCGTCTCCGGTAACGGAGGCGGCACGGTAAACCCCATCCGGAGCAAGGCCGAATAGGGGAGCGATGGCGTGGCTCGCGCCGCTCCCGGGTTGGCCGCTCGAGCCCGTCGGCAACGGCGGGCCTAGAGGAATGACTGCCCCGCATCGCACGATGCGCGACAGAACCCGGCTTAAGCGGCGGGCTTCTCTTCTTTACATTTGCTTACAAATCATGCCGCGCCCGTTGCCGTGGCGCAAGACCGATCGATTCTCTTTTGTCATGCTGAAACGGAGGGGCATTCCCTTGCCCGTCCGGCTGTTGTTTTCACTTCCTGTTCGCTTCCATTCATTCGTCTTGCCGGCCTGACCGGAATGCGGCAGCGAGGTTTTTTTGCGGCCGTGGGATTTCGTGGGAAAAAGTGGCAAAATGTGGGTGTTACGGCCAGAGGCGACGGCGATGTTCCAAGGGGCGGTCACGCTCAGTCTCGATGCGAAAGGACGGATCGTCGTTCCGGCGCGTTTTCGCGCGGCCCTGGCGCCCGAAGATCGCCCCGTGGTGCTGACGGCGCATCCGCACAAGTGTCTGCTGGTCTATCCCGAAGCGGTGTGGGCGCCCATCCGCGAGCGCATCGTGGCCCTGCCTGGGCTCGATCCGCGCACCGCGGCCTTGAAGCGCCTGCTGGTGGGGTTTGCTCAGGAAGAGGAGCTCGATGCCTCCGGACGGGTGTCGGTGGCCGCTTCCCTGCGGCAGTGGGCGGGGCTGGAGAAGAACGTGTGGCTGGTGGGTCAAGGCACGCATTTCGAGTTGTGGTCCGAAGCGGGGTGGCAGGCGCAGCAGCAGGCGATGCTGGCGCTCTCGGCCGAGGATCTGGCCGGGACGTTCGAGGGCGTGGTGCTGTGAGCGAAGCGCACGTTTCCGTGCTGCTCGAAGAGGCGATCGAGGCGCTCGCACCGCGCCCCGACGGCATCTATGTCGATGGCACCTTTGGGCGCGGCGGGCATAGCCGCGCGTTGTTGCAGCGCCTGGGGCCGCAAGGGCGGGTGATCGCCTTCGATCGCGACCCGGAGGCGATCGCGCACGGCCGCGCCTGGAGCGAGCCGCGCCTTACTCTGGTGCATGCGCCGTTCTCGCGCCTGGGGGCCGAGCTCGACGCGCTGGGGGTGGCGCAGGTCGACGGCATCCTGCTCGATCTGGGGGTTTCCTCGCCGCAGCTCGATGCGCCCGAGCGCGGCATGAGTTTCCGCTTCGATGCGCCGCTCGACATGCGCATGGATCCGACGAGCGGCGAACCCGTATCGAGCTGGCTCGCGCGCGCGAGCCGTGAAGAGATCAGGGAGGTGATAAAAAATTATGGCGAAGAACGGTTTGCTGATGCGATTGCAAAGGCGATTGTTGCTGCGCGCGCAAGGGCGCCTATCGAGCGCACGGGACGACTTGCCGAGCTCGTGGCGCAGGCGGTGCGCACGCGCGAGCCGGGGCAGCACCCTGCGACGCGCACCTTCCAGGCTCTTCGGATTTTCGTCAATCGCGAGCTCGAAGAGCTCTCGCTGACCCTGCCGCAGGCGATGGCGCGTCTGCGCCCCGGCGCGCGGCTGGTGGTGATCAGTTTCCATTCGCTCGAAGACCGGATCGTGAAGCATTTCATGCGTGAGCACTCTTTCCCGCCGCCGCTGCCGCCGGGCCTGGCGGTGCGCGAGGCCGAGCGCCCGGTGCCGCCGCTACGGTGGGTGGTGCGCAAGCTGCGGCCTTCCGCAGAAGAATGCGCCCGCAACCGCCGTGCTCGCAGCGCGGTGATGCGGGTGGCGGAGCGGCGCTCATGACGCGCTTCGAGGCGATGCTCGTCGGTCTGGTGGTGGCGAGCGGCGTGATGCTGGTGCAGGCCAAGCACGAGGCGAGGCTGCGCTATCTGGCGCTGGAGATGCAGACGCGGCGAGGCGAGCGGCTCGACGTGGAGTGGCGACAGCTCCAGTTGGAGCGCGCGACCTTGGTGACCCAGGACCGGGTACAGCGCCTGGCGCAGGAAAAATTGGGCCTGGCGTCGCCGCGGCCAGAGCAGATCGTGCCGTGGGAGCGTTGACGATGGAAAAGACGGCGGTCAATCCGATGTTGGTGCTGGCGGTTCCGGTATGGCGCCAGCGGCTGATGGCGGGTTTGCTGCTGACCCTGCTGGCGGCTCTGGTGGTGCGGGCGGCGTATCTGCAGGGGGTGCAGCGAGATTTTCTCCAGCAGCAGGGCGAGGCGCGCTATGAACGCCAGATCGAGGTGCCGGCCATGCGCGGGCGTGTGCTCGATCGCAACGGTCAGATCCTCGCCGATTCCTCGCCGGTGGCCAGCATCTGGGCCGACCCGGCCAAGGTGCGCGAATGGCCGGCGGAGGATTTTGCCCGGCTGGCGCACGCCTTGGGCATGAGTACCGATGAATTGGATCGGCGCCTCGGTCAAGGCGGGCGCCGATTCGTCTATCTGCGACGGCAGTTGCCTCCAGATCAGGCCGCACCGCTGGCCCAGCTCGGCCTCGAGGGCGTGGGCGTGGTCGAGGAATATCAGCGTTTCTATCCTCAGGGCGAGGCATTCGCCCAGCTGGTGGGGCTCGTCGACGTCGATGGCAACGGCATCGAGGGGCTGGAGGCGAGTCTGCAGGCCATGCTCCAGGGGGAGGCTGGCAAACGCCTGGTGATCCAGGACCGGCACGGCCGCGTGGTGCAGGATTCGGTCTGGGTGCAGCGGCCGCGCGACGGGCGCGACGTGGTGCTTTCGCTCGATGCGCGCATCCAGCACATCACCTACCGGGCGCTGGAGCGGGCGGTGGAACTGCATCAGGCGCGCGCCGGCGGGGCGGTGGTGATCGACGTGCGCACGGGGGAAATCCTGGCGCTCGCCAATTGGCCCAGCTACAATCCCAACCGCCGCACGGGGCTCGACTTGAGCGAGGTGCGCAACCGCGTGGTCACCGACATCTACGAGCCCGGCTCGGTGATGAAGCCCGTGCTGGTTGCCTTGGCACTGGAGCGCGGCAAGGTCAGACCGGACACGCTCATCGACATCCAGGGGGGCGTCTTCCAGGTAGGCAACCACACGATCCGGGATTCGCATACCGGCGATCGTGCCCTGACGGTATCCCAGGTGATCCAGAAGTCGTCCAACGTGGGAGTGGCCAAGATCGCGCTCGGCCTCGATTCGAGGGATCTCTGGCAACACTACCGGGCTTTCGGTTTCGGCGTGCGCCCCGATCTGCCTCTGCCCGGGGTGGCATCGGGGCGCATGCTGCCTTCCGGCTCTCTCAAGCCCATCGAGGTGGCGACCATGGCCTATGGTCATGGCATCTCCACTTCCCTGCTGCAGCTGGCGCATGCCTATCAGGCGATCGCCAACGACGGGGTGATGCTGCCCCTGTCGCTGACGCGGCGCGATGCGCCCCCTCCGGTCTCCGAGCAGCGCCGGCTTCTTTCGCCCAAGACGGCGCAGGAGGTGAAGGCGATGATGGAACTCGTCACCCAGGCCGGGGGAACCGCGACGCGCGCGGCGGTGGCAGGGTATCGTACCGCCGGCAAGACCGGTACGGCGCACAAACTCGAAGACGGGCGTTATGTGGACAAATACGTCGCTTCTTTCGTCGGCTATGCTCCGGCTTCCCAGCCGAGGCTGGTGGTGGCGGTGATGATCGACGAACCCAAAGTGAAGTCCTACTACGGTGGCATCGTGGCGGCGCCGGTGTTCGCCGAGATCGTCGGGCAGGTATTGCCCGGCCTCGGCGTGGCGCCGGACATGCCTGGACCGGCAGTGGCGGCAGCCGAACGACCGCGAGGCTGACATGAATCCGATACGCGACATCGAGGATCTGTGGTGGGAGCTGCACCGGCAAGGGGTCTATCCGCGGGCGGTGACGCACGATTCCCGGCAAGTGGCGCCAGGTACGCTGTTCCTGGCCTGGCCGGGAGAGAAGACCGACGGCAGGAACTACCTCGTCCAGGCGCTTGCCGCCGGTGCGGAGGCGGTGGTCTATGAGGCCGGGGATGGCTGGGTCCCTCCGCCCGAATTGGCCAACCGGGTTCCCTTGATCGCCGTGGAGGGGCTGCGGCCCATGGCTGGCCTTCTCGCCGACCGTGTCTATGGGGCGCCGTCGCAATCCTTGTGGGTGGCCGGCGTCACCGGCACCAACGGCAAGACGACCACCAGCCAGTGGCTGGCGCAGGCATTGGAAGCGCTCGGGGTGGCGTGCGGGGTGATCGGTACGCTCGGCTGCGGGCGCATCGGCCGTCTGGAGGACCTGGGATTCACCACGCCCGAGGCGCCCCAGATCCACGCCTGGCTGCGGCGTTTTCTCGATGCCGGCTGCCAGGCAGCGGTGATGGAGGTTTCCTCCATCGGCTTGGTACAGGACCGAGTCGCCGGTGTGCGCTTCGACGTGGCGCTCTTCACCAACCTCACGCGCGATCACCTCGACTATCACGGCAGCATGGAAGCCTATGCGGCGGCCAAGCGGCGGCTCTTCGAGCGGCCGGAGCTGCGTGCGGCGGTGATCGACGTGGATGACGCCGTGGGCGAGGCCATCGCGCGCGAGTGCGCTGCCCGCGGGCTGGAGACTTGGGCGGTGAGTCTGAGGGCACGTCCGGCGTTGCCGGGCGTGCGGCCCCTGTGGCTCGCGGAGCCGCCGCGCGAAGGCACGAGCGGCCAGCGCCTGATGCTCGCCCTCGAGGATCGCACGCTGCCCATGCACCTGCCGGCCTTCGGTACCTTCAATGCCGGCAATGCGCTCTTGGTGCTGGGGGCGCTCCTTGCGCGTGGCGTGGCGCTCGAGCGGGCGGCGGCGGCGCTGGGGCGGGTGGTGCCGCCGCCGGGGCGGATGCAGTGGCTCGGCGGGGTGGCGGAACCCTTGGTGGTGATCGACTATGCCCATACGCCGGATGCGCTCGAGCAGGTGATCTCGGCGCTCGTGCCCACGGCCCGGACCCGCGGCGGGCGGCTCGTGGTCGTCTTCGGGTGCGGCGGGGATCGGGACCGGGGCAAGCGTCCGCTCATGGGCACGGTGGCGGCGCGCGCCGATGCCTTGATCGTCACTTCCGACAACCCCCGCTCCGAACCGCCCGAGGCGATCATCGCCGACATCCTCGCCGGCATCGAACGCAGCGACCTCCTCGTCGAGCCCGATCGGGCCAAGGCCATCGCCCAGGCGATCGAGACGGCCGGCGCCGACGACGTGATCCTGCTCGCCGGCAAGGGGCACGAACCCTATCAGGAGATCGCTGGCGTGCGCCATCCCTTCAGTGACCAGCAGGAAGCCGAGGCGGCGCTGGCGCGCTGGCGCGAACGCAATCTCTTCCCGGAGTTGCCGTGAACACGCCACTGGCGGAGCTCGCCGACCTGCTCGCCGGGCAGGGTGAGGAGGTCGAACGCGTCGGCAGCGGCGAGTGCGAAATCGCCGGCGTGGAGATCGACTCGCGCGCCCCGCTCGTGGGCAAGCTCTTCGTGGCCCTGCGCGGAGCGCGCTTCGACGGGCACGATTTCGTCGCCGCTGCGCTCGCGGCCGGGGCGGCCGCCGCCCTGGTCGAACGGCGCTGGTGGGCGTCACGGCAGCCGGCCGGGGTTTTCCTCGTGGTCGAGGATACCCGCCACGCGCTCGCCCGGCTCGCCGCCGCTTGGCGGGCGCGTTTCCCGTGGCCGGTGGCCGGCATCACCGGCAGCAACGGCAAGACCACCGTCAAGGAGATGACGGCAGCGATCCTGCGCGCGCACTTCGGGGCGGAGTCGGTGCTCGCCACGCGCGGCAACCGCAACAACGACATCGGCCTGCCGCTCACCTTGCTGGAGCTCGAAGCGGGTCACCGCGCGGCGGTGTGCGAGCTGGGCATCAACCGGCCCGGCGAGATGGCGATGCTCGCCGCCATCGCCCGCCCTGACGTCGCGCTGGTGACCACGGCGCAGCGCGCCCACCTCGAGGGGTTTGGCACGCTCGACACCGTGGCGCGCGAGAAAGGGCAGATCTACCGTTTCCTCGCGTCCGACGGGACGGCGGTCATTCCTGCCGACGACCCTCATGCGTCCCTGTGGCGGGAGATGGCGGCGGGGCGCCGCGTGCTTACTTTCGGCCGTGGCGGCGAGGTTTGCGGCACGGCCGAGCCCTTGTCCTGGGGCTGGCGCGTGCAGGTACGTGCGCTGGGCGATGAGGGGGAATTCACGCTGCCGCTGCCTGGGCGGCACAACGTGCACAACGCGCTCGCGGCGATCGCCTGCGCCGTGGCGCTGGAAGTGCCGCTCAAGACGGCGGCCGGTGCGCTTGCCGCCTTCGTCCCCGTGCCCGGACGGCTGCAGCCGGTCCCGGGCGAGCAGGGGGCCTTGCTCATCGACGACACCTACAACGCCAATCCGGACTCCATGCGCGCGGCGATCGAAGTGCTCGCGGCGCTGCCGCATGCGCGCAAGCTGCTCGTGCTGGGCGACATGGGCGAGGTGGGCTCCGAGGCGCCGCGGCTGCATGCCCAGTTGGGTGTCCAGGCGCGCGCGGCGGGTATCGAGCGGCTGTTTACCTTGGGCGAGCTCGCGCGCGAGGCTGCCGCGGCGTTTGGTCGGGCGGCGGAATCTTTCGTCGAGCTGGAGCCTCTCGTACAGCGGCTGCGCGCGGAGCTCTCGCCGCAGACGGCGGTATTGGTCAAAGGGTCCCGTTTCATGCGCATGGAACGGGTGGTTTCCGCGCTCGCGGCTCGGTCCGCGGCGCTTCAAGGGTGATTCGATGCTTTTGGAATTGGCGCTTTGGCTGGGGCAGGATATCCGGGCGTTCAACGTCTTCGGTTACATCACGCTGCGCACGGTACTGGCGGCGATGACGGCGCTCTTCGTCTCCTTCGCGCTGGGCCCGCGCGTGATCCGCTGGCTTGCGGCAAAGAAGATCGGGCAGACGGTGCGCACCGACGGGCCGCAGACCCATCTGGCAAAGTCCGGCACGCCGACCATGGGTGGAGCGCTGATCCTGCTCGCCGTCTCGGTGACGGTGCTGCTGTGGGGCGATCTGACCAACCGCTACGTGTGGACCGTCTGGCTCGTCACGCTCGGATTTGGCATCGTGGGCTGGGTCGACGACTGGCGCAAGGTGGTGCGGCGCGACCCGAAAGGTTTGCCCAGCCGCTGGAAGTATCTGTGGACCTCGGCGATCGCGCTCGCGGCAAGCCTCTATCTGGGGCTCACCGCCACCGAGCCGGTGCAAACCCAGCTCATCGTGCCGTTCTTCAAGGAAGTGGCGATCCCGCTGGGTCTGGGCGGTTTCGTGCTGTTGTCCTACTTCGTCATTAACGGCACCGGTCATGCGGTCAATCTCACCGACGGGCTCGACGGTCTGGCGGTGACGCCGGCGGTGATGGTGACCGGGGCGCTGGCGATTTTTTCCTACGTGGCGGGGCATGCCGTGTTCGCCCGCTACCTGGGGGTGCCCTACATTCCTGGAGCGGGGGAGCTCGCCGTCTTCTGCGGGGCGCTGTGCGGCGCGGGGCTGGGTTTCTTGTGGTTCAACGCGCATCCGGCGCAGGTGTTCATGGGCGACGTGGGAGCGCTCGCGCTGGGCGCGGCCATGGGCACCATCGCGGTGATCGTGCGCCAGGAACTGGTGCTCTTCATCATGGGCGGCTTGTTCGTGGCCGAGGCGCTGTCGGTGATGCTGCAGGTGGGCTACTTCAAGTGGTCCGGCGGCAAGCGCATCCTGCGCATGGCGCCGCTGCACCATCATTTCGAACTGGGGGGCTGGAAAGAGACCCAGGTGGTGATCCGCTTCTGGATCGTCACCCTGATGCTGGTGCTCTTCGGGCTCTCCACCTTGAAACTGCGGTGAGGGGCGATGGATCTGGTGCTGGGACTCGGTTTGAGCGGTGAGGCGATGGTGCGCTGGCTCGCGTATCGGGGAGTGCCCGTGCGCGCGGCCGACACGCGGGCTCGGCCGCCGGGCGCGGCAAGGCTGGATGCCCTGTTGCCGCCCGAATCGCTGGTGCTGGGCCGGCCGTTCGAGGCGTCGCTGCTCGAAGGAGTCGAACGGGTGTGGCTCTCGCCGGGGCTGTCGCCCGAATTGCCGCTGTGCCGGCAGGCGCGCTCGCGCGGCCTGCCGGTGCAGGGGGAGCTGGCGCTCTTCTACGAGGCCTGGCAGGCGCGCGGGCGTCCGGGGCGGCTGGTGGCAGTGACCGGCACCAACGGCAAGACCACGACCACGGCGCTCACGGCGCATCTGCTGCGGCACGCCGGGCTCGATGCGCTCGCCGCCGGCAACATCGCCCCGGCCATCCTCAGCGCCGCACGCGAGCGCGAGGAGGCCGGGTTGCCCTGGCCGGAGGTGTGGGTGCTGGAGGTGTCGAGTTTCCAGCTGGAGACGGCCGGGCCTTTCGCCGTGCAGGCGGCGGTGGTGCTGAACGTCACCGAGGATCACCTCGACCGGCACGGTTCGCTCGCGGCGTATACCGCCCTCAAGGCGCGCGTCTATGAGGGCGTGGAGACGGCGGTGGTGGTGCGCGACGACGCCCTCGTGCGCGACATGGCCCGCAGCGCGCCGCGGCGCGTGACGGTGGGCAGCGACGCGCCGGGCGCGGCGACGGATTTCGGCGTGCAGGAGGGCTGGTTCGTGCGCGGCCGGCAGCGTCTGGCGCCGCGTTCGATCCTGCCGTTGCCGGGGCGGCACAACGAGATCGATGCACTCGCGGCGCTCGCGCTCGCCGAGGCGATGGGCGTGGCGCCCGAGGCGGCGATCGAGGGCTTTGCCTCGTTCCAAGGGCTGCCGCACCGGGTCGAGACGGTGGCGGTGCGTGCCGACGGGGTGCGCTTCATCGACGATTCGAAAGGCACCAACGTGGGCGCGACGATCGCGGCGCTCGCCGGATTCGATGCGCCGGTGATCCTGATCGCCGGCGGCGACGGCAAAGGGCAGTCGTTCGCGCCGCTCGCTCAGGCGGCGCACGGCAGGGTGCGTCTGGCGCTCCTGATCGGGCGCGATGCCCCGGCACTGGAAGCCGCTTTCGCCCAGGCGGGTGTGCCGGCGCGCCGATGCGCTTCGCTGCCCGAGGCGGTGGCGCTGGCCGATGCGGTGGCCCATCCGGGCGAGGCGGTGCTGCTCTCGCCGGCCTGCGCGAGCCTGGACATGTTCCGCGACTATGCGCACCGCTCCGAGGTGTTTCTGGCGGCGATCCGGTCTTTGCCGGGCGGGGAGGGACGATGGTCGATGCGCTGATCCGCCGCTGGTTCGGCCGCGGGCCGGACCGCCTCACCGAGGCGGCCGCGCGCCATGCAGGGCAGGTGCCGCCGGTACGCTTCGGAGAGTTCGATCTGGCGCTCTTCTGGGCGGTGACGGCGCTCACGCTCTTCGGGCTGGTGATGGTTTATTCGGCAAGCATCGCCTTTGCCGACGAGTCGCGCGCCACGGGGGGCAGTGCGCACTACTTCCTGGTGCGGCAGATGGTGTTCGTCCTCGTGGGGGCTGCGGTGGCCTGGGGGGCGTTTCGGGTGCCGATGCGGGTGTGGCAGTCGCTCACCCCCTGGCTCTTCCTGTTGGGCGTGGCGCTGCTGGTGCTGGTGCTGGTGCCGGGGGTCGGCAAAGTGGTCAACGGCTCGCGGCGCTGGATCCCGCTGGGACCGGTCAATCTGCAGCCCTCCGAGTTCATGAAACTCTTCGTCGCCTTCTACGCCGCCGACTACACGGTGCGCAAGCTGCGCTTCATGGCCAGTTTCTGGCGCGGTTTCCTGCCGCTTGCCTTCGTCGTGGTGCTCGTGGGCGTGTTGTTGCTGTTGCAACCCGATTTCGGGGCGTTCGCCGTGATCAGCGCCATCGCCTTCGGCGTACTCTTCCTGGGCGGGCTGAGGCTGCGCATCTTCTTCGCGCTGATGGTGCTCGCCGGCTTTGCCTTCGCCGGCCTGATCCTGAGTTCCGAATACCGCCGCCAGCGTCTCTTCGCCTTTCTCGATCCGTGGGCCGATCCCTTGGGCAAGGGCTACCAGCTCACGCACGCGCTGATTGCCTTCGGCCGGGGCGAGTGGTTCGGCGTCGGTTTGGGCGGCAGCGTGGAGAAGCTCTTTTATCTGCCCGAGGCGCATACCGATTTCCTGCTCGCGGTGGTCGGCGAGGAACTCGGCTGGGTGGGGGTGTGCGCGGTGGTGGCGCTCTTTGCGGTGGTCATCTGGCGCACCTTCTCCATCGGCCGGGGGCTGGTGTGCGTGGAGCAGTACTTCTCCGGTCTGGCGGTGTTCGGCATCGGCTTGTGGATCGGCGTGCAGGCGCTCATCAACATGGGGGTGAATGTCGGGCTTCTGCCGACCAAGGGGCTGACGCTGCCTTTCATGAGCTATGGCGGTTCGGGTATCATCGCCAACCTCGCGGCGATGGCGGTGGTATTGCGCGCCGACTGGGAGCTGCGCTGCCTGCGGCGAGGGGTGCGGATATGAGCAGGCGCACCGCGCTCGTGATGGCCGGAGGCACCGGCGGGCACATCTTCCCGGCGCTGGCCGTGGCCGAAGCCTTGCGCGAGCGCGGCTGGCGCGTGGTCTGGCTCGGTAACGCGGAGGCAATGGAATCCCGGCTCGTGCCGCCGCGCGGATTCGAATTCGTTTCGCTCGGTTTCGGCGCCTTGCGCGGCAAGGGGATGGGGCGCAAACTGAAACTGCCGTTTTCCTTGGCGGTGGCGATTGCGCGCGCCCTGCGCTTGCTGGGAGAAGTGCGCCCGGGCGTGGTGCTCGGCATGGGCGGATACGTGAGCTTTCCCGGAGCGGTGGCCGCGCGCCTGCGAGGCATCCCGCTCGTGGTGCACGAGCAGAACGCCGTGGCCGGACTGGCAAACCGGGTGCTGGCGCGCCTGGCCGATGCCGTGCTCACGGGCTTTCCCGGGACGCTGCCGGGCGGGCGCTGGGTGGGCAACCCGGTGCGGCGCGAATTCACTACCGTGCCGCCGCCCGAGGTGCGCTTTGCCGGGAGGCAGGGGCCTTTGCGCCTGCTGGTGGTGGGTGGCAGCCTTGGGGCCAAGGCGCTCAACGAGGTGGTGCCGGCGGCGCTGGCGCGGCTTGCGCCCGCCGAGCGACCCGTGGTGACGCACCAGTCGGGCAGCGCCCATTTCGCCGCGCTCGAGCAAGCGTATGCGCACCACGGCGTGGAAGGGCGGTTGCTGCCTTTCATCGAGGACATGGGCGCCGCCCTGGCCGAGGCCGATTTGGTCGTCTCGCGCGCCGGGGCGATGACGGTGGCAGAGCTCGCCGCCGTCGGGGTGGGGGCGATTCTGGTGCCTTTCCCCCATGCGGTCGACGATCACCAAACGGCGAACGCGCGCTTTCTCGTCGAGGGCAGCGCGGCGCGGCTGCTGCCTCAATCCGGGCTCACGCCCGCGGGCCTGGCGGAATTGCTGCGGGGGTTGGACCGTGAACGTTGCCGGCAGATGGCGCTCGCCGCCCGGGCGCTCGCCCGGCCCGAGGCGACCGAGGCGCTCGCCGACGAACTCGAACGATTGGCAAAGGACGGAACATGAAACACCGCGTCAAACGCGTGCACTTCGTCGGCATCGGCGGGGTGGGGATGAGCGGTATCGCCGAGGTGCTCTCGCACCTGGAGTTCGAGGTGAGCGGCTCGGATCTGGCCGAGAGCGCGACGCTCGCGCGTCTGCGTGCGCTCGGCGTGCGGGTGATGCTCGGGCACGCCCCGGAGCACGTCGCCGGGGCCGACGCCGTGGTGGTTTCTTCGGCGGTGGCGGCGGACAACCCCGAGGTGCTCGCCGCCCGCGCGGCCGGCATCCCGGTGGTGCCGCGGGCACAGATGCTGGCCGAGCTGATGCGCTTCAAGCAGGGCATCGCCATCGCCGGCACCCACGGCAAGACGACCACCACCTCGCTGGTGGCGAGCATCCTCGCCGAGGGGGGGCTCGATCCGACTTTCGTCATCGGCGGACGCTTGATCGCCGCCGGCAGCAACGCCCGTCTGGGCCAGGGAGAATACCTCGTGGCCGAGGCGGACGAGTCGGATGCCTCTTTCCTGCACCTTTCCCCGGTGATGGCGGTGGTCACCAACATCGATGCCGACCATATGTCCACTTACGGGCACGACTTCGAGCGGCTCAAGACCGCCTTCGTCGATTTCCTGCATCGCCTGCCTTTCTGGGGCGTGGCAGTACTCTGTCTGGACGATCCACACGTCGCGTCCATCGTGCCGCGGATCGAGCGACCAACGGTGGGCTATGGCTTGAACCTGGAGGCGGCCGTGCGCGCCGAGGACGTGCGCGCCGAGCGCGGGAAGATGCTCTTCACCGCCGTGCGGCGCAACGGGCGCGAGACGCGTCTTCCGGTCGAATTGAACCTCTCCGGCCTGCACAACGTGCGCAACGCGCTGGCGGCGATTGCTGTGGCGAGCGAACTGCACGTGCCCGATGAGGCGATCGTGCGTGCGCTGGCGGGCTTCCAAGGGGTGGGGCGACGATTCCAGCGCTACGGGGATCTGCCCCTTATCGGGGAAGACGGGGCGGTGCGCGGCACCTACACCCTCATCGACGACTATGGGCACCACCCGGTGGAGATGCAGGCCACGCTGGACGCGGTGCGCCTTGCCTTCCTAGGGCGGCGCGTGGTGGTCGTCTTCCAGCCGCACCGCTACAGCCGCACGCGCGACTGCTTCGAGGACTTCGTGCGCGTGCTCTCGGGGGTGGATGCCTTGGTGCTGCTGGAGGTCTACCCGGCCGGCGAGGAGCCGATTCCGGCGGCCGACGGACGCAGCCTCGCGCGGGCGCTGCGGCTGCGCGGCAAGATCGAGCCGTTCTTCGTCGAGCAGCTCGATGAAGTTCCGGCGGTGCTGCCGCAGGTGGTGCGCGACGGCGACGTGGTCGTGACCATGGGGGCGGGCTCGATCGGGCGACTGCCGGCACGCCTGGTGCAGGAATCCGCCGCCGTGGCGGCGAACGAGGAGCGGGTGGCATGAGCGGCGATCTGGGCAAAGTGGCGGTGCTTCTGGGCGGGCGCTCGGCCGAGCGCGAGGTGTCGCTCATGTCGGGGGCGGCGGTGCTCGAGGCGCTGCGCCGCGCCGGCGTGGACGCGCACCCGTTCGATCCCGCCGAGCGCGACCTCTGCGACTTGAAGCGCGAAGGCTTCGCGCGCGCCTTCATCGCCTTGCATGGCCGCGGCGGCGAGGACGGCACCCTCCAGGGCGCGCTCGAATGGTTGCGTATCCCCTACACCGGCAGTGGCGTGCTCGCTTCCGCCCTGGCCATGGACAAATGGCGCACCAAGCTCCTGTGGCAGGCGCAGGGGCTGCCCACGCCGCCGGCGCTGCGGCTCACCGACGAAGACTTCGCCGCCGGACCCGAGGCGGTGTCGCGGCGGGTGTGCGAGGCGCTCGCGCTACCCGTGTTCGTCAAACCGGTGCACGAAGGCTCCAGCATGGGGGCAACGCGCGTCGAGCGCGAAGAGGATCTGTGGCCGGCGCTGGAGGCGGCGCGGCGCTTCGATGGTGAGGTGCTCGTCGAACGCTTCATCGCCGGGCGGGAGATCACGATTGGCTTTCTCGGCGATCAGCCTTTGCCCGCCATCGAGATCATCGCTCCCCGAGGCCGCTACGACTACCACAACAAATACTTCAGCGACGAGACGCGCTATCTTTGCCCGGCCCCCTTGCCGGAAGCGCTCGCCGTGCGGCTGGCCGAACTCACGATGCGCTCGGTGCGCGCGCTCGGCTGCCGCGGCTGGGGGCGCATCGATCTGTTGCTCGAGAGGGAAGACCCCTATCTGCTGGAGATGAACACCGCACCCGGCATGACCTCGCATTCGCTCGTGCCGCTCGCCGCGCGCGCGCTCGGCATCGAGTTCGAGGCCTTGTGCCTGCGTATTCTCGAGGAAGCGCGCTGCGATGAGCAGCTCTGAGCGCTTCTCCCGCCATGCGCCCGCGCCCGTGCCTCCCGGGGCACGCTGGTGGCGCGATGCCTTCGTGCTCGCCCGCTGGACGCGGCGCCTCACGATGCTCGCGCTGCTCTTCTTCGCCGCCGCGGCCTGGTCTTACTGGGGGGAGCAATGGCTGCCGCCGATTCGCACCGTCGTCATCGAAGGCGAACTCGAGCACAGCGACTCCGACCGCCTGCGTTATGCGGCCCTGCGGGCGGTGGAGGGGAAGACCTTCTTCGACGTCGATCTCGGAGCCTTGCGCCGAGCCCTGGAAGACCTGCCTTGGGTTCGCCGCGCCGACGTGCGCCGGGTCTGGCCCGATTCCCTGGTGGTCAGCCTGGCCGAATATCGTCCCATCGCGATCTGGATCGACGTCGCCAGCGGTGAGCTCTCCCTGCTCGATGCCAACGGGCACGTCTTCAGCGCCGTGCCGCCCTCCGACGATCTGCCCCGCATCATCGGCCCCGCCGGGCAGGAGGAAACCCTGCTCGAAGCCTACGAGGGACTCAGCCGGGTACTGCAGCCGCTGGGGCGCCTGGAAGTGCTGCAGGTCGGCCCTACGCTCTCCTATGTCGTGCGGCTGAGCCAAGGGACGGAATTCGTGCTCGGACGGCTCGATTCCCTGCAGCAGGCCGAGCAGCGCCTCTCCTGGCTCGCCCAGCGCTGGGATGCGATCCGCGAGCGGCTCGGCTATGCGCCCGTGCGCGTCGATTTTCGCCACCAGCAGGCGCTCGCGGTCGCCGGGCCGGCGAGTATCATTGCGCCGCCTCCACCGCCGGAATCAAAGGGGAAGAAGAAGAGATGAGGGAAGATCGAGATCTGCTCGTCGGGCTCGACATCGGCACGTCCAAGGTGACGTGCCTCGTCGCCCGATTGCGCGAGGACGGCGGCGTCGAGCCGATCGGGCTCGGCGTGGCGCCGATGACCGGCATGAAACGCGGCGCCGTCGTCAATATCGAAGCGAGCGTGGCGGCGATCGCCCAGGCCGTCGACGAGGCCAAGCGCATGGCCGCCTGCGACATCCCGCGCGTGCACGCCAGCATCTCTGGGGCCCACATCCAATGTACCAACGCCGAGGGGATGCTCGCCGTCAAGGGCAGCGAGATCACGCGCGAGGACGTGGTCAAGGTGATCGAAGTCGCCCGCGCCATGCCCATCCCCTCCGAGCAGCAGGTGCTGCACCTGCTCACCCAGGAATTCATCATCGACGGCCAGGGCGGCATCAAGGATCCCGTCGGCATGAGCGGGGTGAAGCTCGTGGCCAAGGTGCACATCATCACCGGGGCGGCGGCCAGCGCCCAGAACATCATCAAGTGCGTGCGCCGCGCCGGGCTGGAAATCGACGGACTCGTGCTGCAACCGCTCGCTGCGGCGCACGCCGTCCTCACCGAGGACGAAAAGAGCCTGGGCGTGTGCATCATCGACATCGGCGCCGGCACCACCGACCTGGCGGTCTACACCCAGGGGGCGATTCGGCACACGGCCGTGCTTCCGGCCGCCGGCGACATGATCACCAACGACATCGCCATGGCGCTGCGCACGCCCACGGCAGAGGCCGAGACGATCAAGCTCGAACACGGCGCGGCGCGCCACGACTGGGTCGATCCCGAGGAGATGATCGAAGTCGCCCCGGTGGGCGACCGTCCGGCGCGGCGTCTGTCGCGCCAGCGGCTGGCCGACGTGATCCACCCCCGCGCCGAGGAGATATTCGAGCTGGTGCAGCAGGAACTGCGCCGCAGCGGCTACGAGGAGATGCTCTCCTCTGGCGTGGTGCTCACCGGCGGTTCGGCCAAGCTCGGCGGCATGGTCGAGCTGGCCGAGGAAGTCCTGGGGATGCCGGCGCGGCTCGGCGCGCCGCTGGTGGGCGGGCGCCTGCGCGAGCGGCTCGCCGATCCCGAGTACGCCGCCGCCGTCGGCCTGGTGCTCGAGGCGGCCGATTCCCGGCGCAGGATCCCGGGCAGGGGAGGGCGTGCCTCCGGAGGACAATGGTGGCGGCGCACGTGGCAATGGATCCGGGAAAATTTCTGAATATCACGATTTCTTGGTTAGAATGCACGACAAAAGCGGGAGAATGTCATGGCGGTCAAAGGGATTGAAGAATTGGTCGACACCACCCACAAGGGTACGGTCATCAAAGTGCTCGGCATCGGGGGGGCGGGCGGCAACGCCGTCGACCACATGATTCGCGAGGGCATCGGCGGGGTGGAGTTCGTCGCCGTCAATACCGATGCGCAGGCGCTCACGCGCTGCCTCGCCCCCACCAAGGTCCAGATCGGCTCTTCCGGGCTCGGGGCGGGCTCCAAGCCGGAAGCCGGACGTGAAGCGGCGATGGAGTCGCGAGATCGCATCGTCGCCGCGCTCGAGGGGGCCCACATGGCCTTTCTCACCGCCGGCATGGGAGGGGGCACGGGAACGGGCGCCGCGCCGGTCATTGCCGAGATCGCCAAGGAGATGGGCATCCTCACCGTGGCGGTGGTCACCAAGCCCTTCGATTTCGAAAACCGCGACCGCGTCGCCGAAAGCGGCATCGAAGAGCTCACGCGCCACGTCGATTCCCTCATCGTCGTGCTCAACGACCGCCTGCTCGAAGTCTTCGGCGACGACGCCGGCTTCGAAGACTGCTTCAAGGCCGCCGACAACGTGCTCAAGAACGCCGTGGCCGGCATCGCCGAGATCATCAACGTGCCGGGGCTGGTCAACGTCGATTTTCAGGATGTGCGCACCGCCATGGGCGAGATGGGCCGCGCCATGATGGGTTCGGCCGAAGCTTCTGGCATCGATCGCGCGCGCATCGCCGCCGAGCAGGCCGCAGTGAGCCCCCTGCTCGAAGGGACGGAACTCTCCGGCGCGCGCTGCGTCCTCATCAACATTACCGCCAGCCGCTCGCTCAAGCTCTCCGAAGTGCGCGACGCCGTGCGCACGGTGCAGGCCTTTGCCGCTCCCGAAGCCTTCGTCAAGTACGGGGCCGTCTTCGACGACACGATGGAAGACCGCATCCGCATCACGGTCGTCGCCACCGGTCTCGGAGCGGCGCGTTCCACGCGGCCGCAGCCCCAAATGGAAGTGATCCGTGGCACGGGAACCTATGGCGGCGGCGCCACCATGGGCACCACGCAAGGGCGCACCGAGACTCCGCAGCGCGGCGGCATGCCCCAGGTCGAGCGTTCCGTCCGGGGGCGCCGCAGCACGCTCGCCGATCGCATGCCCGGGCTCGACCGGCTCGACATCCCCGCCTTCCTGCGCAAGCAAAACGACTGATCGTCCCGGACCGGCATGATTTCCCAGCACACGCTCAAGTCCATCGCGCACGTCACCGGAGTCGGCCTGCACTCCGGTGAGAAAGTGCAGCTGTGGCTGCGACCGGCCGCGCCCGATAGCGGCATCGTCTTTCATCGCGTCGATCTCGATCCGCCGGTGTCCATTCCCGCCTCCCCCGAGGCGGTGCGCGAGACGCGCCTGTGCACGGGGCTCGAGCGCGACGGCGTGAGAATCGCCACCGTCGAGCACCTCATGTCGGCGCTGGCCGGGTTGGGGGTCGACAACGTGCACATCGACGTCGATGGGCCCGAGATCCCCATCATGGACGGCAGCGCCGCGCCCTTCGTCATGATGATGCTCGAGGCGGGCCTCGAAGCCCAGCCGGCGCCGCGGCGCTTCCTGAAAGTGCTCAAACCGGTGGAGGTCCGCGAGGGCGACAAGTGGGTCCGCCTCGAACCCTATCTCGGATTCCGTCTCGAATTCTCCATCGCCTTCGACCATCCGGCGATCAGCGCCTCGCAAACCCGCGCCGTGGTCGATCTCTCCGAGCATGCCTATCCGCGCTTCGTCGCCCGGGCCCGCACCTTCGGCTTCGTGCACGAAGTGGAGCTGCTGCGCGAACTCGGCCTCGCCCAGGGCGGCAGCCTCGACAACGCCATCGTGCTCGACGAATACCGCATCCTCAATCCCGAAGGCTTGCGATTCCCCGACGAATTCGTACGGCACAAGATCCTGGATGCCATCGGCGACCTGTACCTGGCCGGTCACCCGCTGCTCGCGCGCTACGTGGCCCACAAATCCGGCCATGCGCTCAACAACCAGCTCCTGCGCGCCCTCATGGCCGATCGCAGCGCCTGGGAACTCACCACCCTGGAACGGGACGAGGCGCCGGCGCTCCTGCCTACGCTCGCCACCGGCGCCGCGACGACGTAAGCGCATGCCGTGCTGGGGTTCCGCCTTCTCCTCGTCTTCGTCCTTCTGGGTGCAGGGGTCTGCGTCGCCGCCTATCTCTGGAGCGGCGAGCGGCGCTGGCTACGGTACGCCAAACGCATCCTGAGGCTTGCGCTCGGCATCGTCCTCATCTATCTCGGCCTCTTTGCGCTCGAGCGGATCGCCCTCTTGCCTTTGCTCTGAGGCCATCGCCGCGCGCTCGATCAGCCGCTCCAGCGCCTGACGCAGGGGCGAATCCGGCGCGAGCCGGGCGCACAGTTCGGCGATCGCTGCGCGCCCCCCCGGCCCGATGGTCCGTACCCGCGGCGGCCGCGGTGCCGCCACGCCGCTCGCGGGGGCGTTCGTGGGGCGTACCCTCAACTTGATCGCCTGGACCGGGGCCGATGCCGCGAGCGCTGCCGTGAGGCTGGGCAGACGGTGCCGCAGCTTCGCCGCCGCGAGCGCCGAGGCCGTGTGCAGATAAAGCGTTCCGTCCTTCAGGTTGGCGACGGACACCCGCCCCCGGAACTCCTCCTCCAGCAGACGGTCGATTTCTTCCTGCAGCCGCTGTAATGTCATGGCATGATGACGCAGCGGCTCCAGTTCCGCGCTGAGACGGAAGAGTTCTCCCAGTTTCCGTGTCATCGCCCTTTCCCGTGCCTCGTCCGATGGGGCATGATAAACTTCACCATTCGCTCCGACAAGCCGACCGCACGTAATGATTACCCGCGTCCTCAAGAAACTCTTCGGCAGCCGAAATGACCGGCTGCTGCGGCGTTACCGCACCACCGTCGCCCGCATCAACGAACTCGAACCGAGCGTGGCCGCCCTCTCGGACGAAGCCCTGCGCGCGAAGACGGCGGAATTCAAACAGCGCCATGCCAATGGCGAATCGCTCGATGCCTTGCTGCCCGAGGCCTTCGCCGTGGTGCGCGAGGCGGGCAAGCGCGTGCATGGCATGCGCCACTTCGACGTCCAGCTCATCGGCGGCATCGTGCTGCACGAGGGCAAGATCGCCGAGATGCGCACCGGCGAGGGCAAGACCCTGGTGGCGACGCTGCCGGCCTATCTCAATGCGATCACGGGCAAAGGGGTGCACGTCGTCACAGTCAACGACTACCTCGCGCGGCGCGACTCCGACTGGATGGGGCGAATCTACCGTTTCCTGGGGCTGACGGTGGGCTGCAACGTCCCCGGCCTGTCGCACGGCGAAAAGCAGGAAGCCTACGCGGCCGACATCACCTACGGCACGAACAACGAATTCGGCTTCGACTATCTGCGCGACAACATGGTCTACGCCCCGGTCGATCGCGTGCAGCGGGGGCTACACTACGCCATCGTCGACGAGGTCGACTCCATCCTCATCGACGAGGCGCGCACCCCGCTCATCATCTCCGGCCAGGCCGAGGACAACACCGAGCTCTACCTCAAGATGAACGAGGTGGTGCCGCTCCTTACCGAACAGAAGATGCAGGGCGAGGAAGTGCTCGAGCCCGGGGATTACACCATCGACCTCAAGGCGCGTCAGGTGCTGCTCACCGAGCAGGGGCACGAAAAGGTCGAGGGCATCCTCATGCGCATGGGGCTGCTGCCCGAAGGCGGCAACCTCTACGATCCGCGCTACATCACCCTGCTGCACCACCTCTACGCGGCGCTGCGGGCGCACGCGCTCTTTCACCGCGACCAGCACTACGTGGTGCAGAACGACGAAATCATCATCGTCGACGAATTCACCGGCCGGCTCATGCCCGGCCGGCGCTGGTCCGAAGGGCTGCATCAGGCGATCGAAGCCAAGGAAGGCGTGCGCATCCAGGCCGAGAACCAGACGCTCGCCTCGATCACTTTCCAGAACTACTTCCGCATGTACGAAAAGCTGGCCGGCATGACCGGCACGGCCGACACGGAAGCCTACGAATTCCAGCAGATCTACGGCCTCGAGACCGTCATCATCCCCACCAACCGGCCGCTCGTGCGCCGCGACGAGAACGACCGCGTCTATCGCACCGCCAAGGAGAAATGGCAGGCGGTGATCGAGGACATCAAGGACTGCCGCGAACGCGGCCAGCCCGTGCTGGTCGGCACCACCTCGATCGAGGTCAACGAGTTCCTCTCCCGGCTCCTCACCAAGGAAAAGATCCCGCACCAGGTGCTCAACGCCAAGCAGCACGAGCGCGAGGCGCACATCATCGCCCAGGCCGGACGCCCCGGCATGGTGACGATCGCCACCAACATGGCCGGCCGTGGCACCGACATCGTGCTCGGCGGCAACATCGCGCCGCAGATCGAGGAGATCCGCAACGACCCCGCGCTCTCCGACGAAGAAAAGGAAAAGCGCATCGAGGCACTGCGCGCCGAATGGCAGAAAGCACACGACGCGGTGATCGCCGCCGGGGGCTTGCGCATCATCGGCACCGAACGGCACGAATCGCGCCGCATCGACAACCAGCTGCGCGGCCGCGCCGGACGCCAGGGCGACCCCGGCTCCTCGCGCTTCTACCTCTCGCTGGAAGACCCGCTGCTGCGCATCTTCGCCGGCGACCGGCTCAACGCCATCATGGTGCGCCTGAAGATGCCCGAGGGCGAGGCGATCGAACATCCCATGGTGACGCGCTCGCTCGAATCGGCCCAGCGCCGCGTCGAGCAGCACAACTTCGACATCCGCAAGCAGCTGCTCGAATACGACGACGTCGCCAACGAACAGCGCAAGGTCATCTACGCCCAGCGAAACGAAGTGGTCGACGCCGAGGACGTGAGCGAACTCGTCGCCGACATGCGCGCCGGCACCCTCACCGACATCTTCCGCACCTACGTGCCGGCCGACAGCGTCGAAGAGCAATGGGATCTCGCCGGGCTGGAGCAGACGCTCGCCGGCGAATTCAACCTGTCGCTGCCGCTGCGCCAGTGGCTCGAGGCCGAACCGGATCTCAGCGACGAGCAGCTGCTCGAGCGCGTGCTCGAAGCGGCCGAAGCGTCTTACCGCGCCAAGGCGAGCCTGGTCGATCCGCAGGCCTGGAAACAGTTCGAGCGCAGCATCCTGCTGCAGAGCATCGACACGCACTGGCGCGAACACCTCTCGGCGCTCGATCACCTGCGCCAGGGCATCCATCTGCGGGGGTATGCGCAAAAGAACCCGAAACAGGAATACAAGCGCGAAGCCTTCGAGCTCTTCGAGACCATGCTCGACGCCATCCGGCGCGACGTCAGCCGCATCCTTCTTTCGGTGCAGGTGCGCACCGAGGCCGCGGTCGAAGAGGTCGTCGAACGCCCCCCCGAAGTGCAGCAAGTGCAGTACCATCACGCCGAACCCGGTGCCGAAGAGGGAGGTGAGACGGCCGTCAAGGCCCGGCCGCAGACCAATGCGCTGCCCAAGGTCGGCCGCAACGATCCCTGCCCCTGCGGTTCCGGCAAGAAATACAAACACTGCCACGGTAAACTGAGCTGAACGGAGTCCCGCGATGGCCGTCAATCTCACCGCCCCCGATCCCAAGGACCTTCGCCCCGTCGCCGGCGTGCGCCTGGGCGTGGCCGAAGCCGGCATCCGCAAGGCCGGACGGCGCGACCTCACCGTGATCTCGCTCGCCCCCGGTAGCCGCGTGGCCGGCGTCTTCACGCAGAACCGCTTCTGCGCCGCGCCGGTGCAGGTCTGCCGCGAACACCTGGCGGGCGAGGCCGCGCCCCGTGCACTCGTCATCAACACGGGCGTGGCCAACGCCGGTACTGGCGCCGAGGGGCTGGAGGCGGCGCGTTGCACCTGCAAGGCGGTCTCCCAGGTGCTGGGGGTGGAGCCGCAGGAAGTGCTGCCGTTTTCCACCGGCGTCATCCTCGAGCCGCTGCCGGTAGAGAAAATCGAGGCCGCGCTGCCGGCGCTCGTCACCAACCTGCGCCCCGACGCCTGGCTGGATGCCGCCTACGCCATCATGACCACCGACACGGTGCCCAAGGCCTGCTCGCGCCAGGTGCGCCTGTCCGACGGCACCGTCGTCACCATCACCGGCATCAGCAAGGGCGCCGGCATGATCCGCCCCAACATGGCCACCATGCTCGGGTTCGTGGCCACCGACGCCAGGCTCGCCAAACCCTTGCTCGATGCCCTGGTGCGCGAGGCGGCCGATGAATCCTTCAACGCCATCACCGTCGATGGCGACACGTCTACCAACGACTCCTTCGTGCTGATCGCCACCGGCGCGGCCATGTCGCGCGAGCTCGCGGTGAGCGACGACGAAGACTACCGCAAGGTGCGCGCCGCCGTGATCGAAGTCTCGCGCTGGCTCGCCCAGGCCATCGTGCGCGACGGCGAAGGCGCCACCAAGTTCATCACCGTGCGGGTGGAGCGCGGCGCGTCGCGCGAAGAATGCCGCAAGGTCGCCTACGCCATCGCCCACTCGCCGCTGGTGAAGACCGCCTTCTTCGCTTCCGACCCCAACCTGGGCCGCATCCTCGCCGCCATCGGCTACGCCGGCATCGACGATCTCGATCCCGCGGCGATCCGCGTCTGGCTCGAAGCCGAGGGCGATTCCATCCTGGTGGCCGAAGGGGGCGGTCGGGCATCTTCCTACCGTGAGGAAGACGGCGCCCGCGTCATGAAGCACGCCGAAATCACCGTGCGCGTCGATCTCGCCCGGGGCGAGGCCGCCGCCACCGTCTGGACCTGCGATCTCTCTTTCGACTACGTCCGCATCAACGCCGAATACCGCAGCTAAGGAACATGCCGCGATGACCGATCCTGCCACCCTCCTTGCCCTGAGCCCGCTCGATGGCCGCTACGCCACCAAGCTCGACGCCCTGCGCCCGATTTTCTCCGAATACGGCCTCATGCGCGAGCGCGTGCGCGTCGAGATCGAATGGCTCAAGACGCTCGCCGCCGATCCCCGCATCGCCGAAGTCCCGACCTTCTCCCCCAGCACCGTGCGCGAGCTCGACTTGCTCGTCGAGGAATTCAAGCCGTCGGATGCCGCGGCGATCAAGGCGATCGAGGCGCGCACCAACCACGACGTCAAGGCCGTCGAATACTGGATCAAGGAGCGGCTCGAAGGCTTGCCCGAAGCCGAGCGGGCGCGCGAGTTCGTACATTTCGCCTGCACCTCCGAAGACATCAACAACACCGCGCACGCGCTCATGCTCACCGCCGGGCGCGACCGGGTGCTGCTGCCGGCGCTCGACGCCGTGATCGAACGCTTCCGGGCACTCGCGCACGAACACGCGGCCCTGCCCATGCTCTCGCGCACCCACGGCCAGCCGGCGAGCCCCACGACCCTGGGCAAAGAGATGGCCAACGTCGCCGCGCGCCTGCAGCGCACCCGCGCCGCCATCGCCGCCGTGCGCCTCACGGCCAAGTTCAACGGCGCGGTGGGCAACTACAACGCCCACGCGATCGCCTATCCCGAGATCGACTGGGAAGAATTCAATCGCCGCTTCATCGAATCGCTCGGGCTCGAATTCAACCCCTATACCATCCAGATCGAACCGCACGACGCGATGGCCGAACTCTTCGATGCCATGGCGCGGACGAACACCATCCTCATCGACGCATGCCGCGATCTGTGGCTCTATATCTCCTACGGTTACTTCCGCCAGAAGCTCAAGGAGGGCGAGGTCGGCTCCTCGACCATGCCGCACAAGGTGAACCCCATCGACTTCGAAAACGCCGAAGGCAACCTGGGAATCGCCAACGCCCTGCTGCGCCATTTCGCCGACAAATTGCCGGTGTCGCGCATGCAGCGCGATCTCACCGACTCCACGGTGCTGCGCAACATGGGGGTGGCTTTCGGACATACGCTGCTCGCGCTCGATTCGCTGCGCCGGGGCTTGGACAAGCTCGAAGCCGATCCGAAGGCGCTCGAGCGCGACCTCGCCGAGGCCTGGGAGGTGCTCGCCGAGGCGGTGCAGACCGTGATGCGGCGCCACGGCATCCCCAACCCCTACGAGAAACTCAAGGAGATGACCCGCGGCAAGGCGATCACCGCCGAGGCGCTGCGCGGTTTCATCGCCGGCTTGCCTCTGCCCGAATCGGCCAAGGAGCGGCTGCTCGCCCTCGTGCCGCAGAAATACACCGGCAAGGCCGAGGAGCTCGCCAAGCGCATCTGAGATTCCAATCGTGTTGGCGCCGGAATTAAGCCGGTGCTATCATTGCGTTTTTTAGTCCTTCAGCGAGGATTTGACCGCCATGGCCGAAACCGGTGCCGTTGCCGAGCAGACGTCTTCCCCCGCCTTGCCCAAGAACCTGCGCGTCGAGAAAGTGATCTGGGTGCATCACTGGACCGACACCCTCTTCAGCTTCCGCTGCACCCGCGATCCGGGTTTCCGCTTCATCAATGGCCAGTTCGTCATGATCGGTCTGATGGTCGATGGCAAGCCGCTGCTGCGCGCCTATTCCATCGCCAGCGCCAACTGGGAAGAGCACCTCGAGTTCTACTCGATCAAGGTGCCCAACGGCCCGCTCACCTCGCGGCTGCAGCACCTCAAGGTAGGCGACGAAGTGCTCGTCTCCACCAAGCCCACCGGCACGCTCGTGCAGGACAACCTCCTGCCCGGCGCAAAGCGGCTTTTTCTTCTGGCCACCGGCACGGGGCTCGCGCCTTTCATGTCCATCATCAAGGATCCGGACGTCTACGATCGCTACGAAAAAGTGATCCTTGTACACTGCACGCGCTGGGTGCGCGAGCTCGGCTACTACGACTACATCACCAAGGAACTGCCGCAGCACGAGTTCCTGGGCGAGATGGTGCGCGAAAAACTCATCTACTACCCCACCGTCACGCGCGAGCCTTTCATTCACCAAGGCCGGATCACCGACCTCATCACCAGCGGCAAGCTCGCCGCCGACCTGGGCATTCCCCAGCTCAACCCCGAGACCGACCGGGCGCTTCTGTGCGGCAGCATGCGCATGCTCGCCGACACGAGCAAGATCCTCGACGACCTGGGCTTCCAGGTCTCGCCCAGCATGGGCGTGCCGGGTCACTACGCCATCGAACGGGCCTTCGTCGATCAGTAAGCCCGCCGCCCTTTCGCGCTACCCATGAAAAAGCCCCCGGTTCCGGGGGCTTTTTCATGCCACAGAAGAGAGAATCAGACCACCGCCTCTTCCTTCTTCTTCGCCGGTTTGACCAGATCCTCGCGCGTGACGCCGAACCACATCACGAGTGCGGCCGAGACGAAGATCGACGAATAGATGCCGAAGACGATGCCGATGGTGAGCGCGAGCGCGAAGTAGTGCAGCGTCTCGCCGCCGAAGAGCAGGATCGTCACCACCATCGCCAGGGTGCTCGCGTGCGTGATGATGGTGCGCGACATGGTGGCGGTGATCGCATGATCGAGCACGGCGGGCGTGTCCATCTTGCCACGGCGCTGCTTGAAAACCTCGCGCACCCGATCGAAGATCACCACTGTCTCGTTGACCGAGTAGCCCAGCACGGCGAGCACCGCCGCGAGCACGGAGAGCGAGAATTCCCACTGGAAGGCGGCGAATGCCCCGAGGATGATCACCACGTCGTGCAGGTTGGCGATGATGGCCGAGACCGCGAAGCGCCACTCGAAGCGCATCGCCAGATAGGCGACGATGCCAAATACCACGAAAGCGAGTGCCATGAGCCCGTTGGTGGCCAGTTCCTTGCCCACCTGGGGCCCCACGAACTCGACGCGGCGCACCTCGAAGTTCGCCCCCGGTACCTGGGAGAGCAGCGCCTTCACCCGTTCGCCGGCCTGGGCGCTCTCGCCGTCGCCCAGATGCGGCAGGCGGATGAGGAGGTCGCGCGCGGAGCCGAAGTTCTGCACCTGGGCTTCGCGCAGCCCCGCCTGGGCGAGCACGTCGCGTACCGCTTCGAGCGCAACGGCCTCGCTGGCGCGTACTTCCACCAAGGTGCCGCCGGTGAATTCGATGGAGAGGTTCAGCCCGCGCAGGGCGAGAAAGAGTACGGCGGCCACGAAAGTGAGGAGCGACACGGCGTTGAACCACAGGGCGTGCCGCATGAAGGGGATGTCTTGGCGCGGATGGAATAATTCCATGGAAGTCTCCGTTCAGCCGATCGAGACGTGGGCGACGCGCTTCTTGCCGCCGTAAGTGAAGTTGACCAGCATGCGCGACACCAGGATGGCCGAGAACATGGAGGTGAGGATGCCGAGGCAGTGCACCACGGCGAAGCCGCGCACCGGGCCGGAGCCGAAGACCAGCAGCGCCACGCCGGCGATGAGCGTGGTCACGTTGGAGTCGAGGATGGTGGCAAACGCCCGCTCGTAGCCGGCGGCGATCGCCATCTGCGGCGAGACGCCCAGGCGCAATTCCTCGCGGATGCGCTCGTTGATGAGGACGTTGGCGTCGATCGCCATGCCCAGCGTGAGTGCCATCGCCGCGATTCCCGGCAAGGTGAGGGTGGCCTGCAAGAGCGACAGCAGCGCCACGAGGAGCATGAGGTTGGCCGCCAGCGCCACCACCGAGTAAAGGCCGATGAGCTGGTAATAGACGATCATGAAGACGGCGATGATCGCGAAACCCCACAGCGTGGCGTGCACGCCGCGCTCGATGTTCTCTTTGCCGAGGCTGGGGCCGACGGTGCGCTCCTCGACGATGCGCATCGGGGCGGCAAGGCTGCCGGCACGCAGTAGCAGCGCGATGTCGCGCGCCTCTTCCACCGTCATCGCCCCCGAGATCTGCACCCGTCCGCCCGTGATCTCGGTGCGGATCACCGGGGCGGTGATCACTTCGGCCTGTCCCCGCTCGATGAGCAGGATCGCCATGCGCTTGCCGACGTTGTCGCGGGTGACGTCGCGGAAGATGCGCGCGCCGGCCGAATCCAGCGTCAGGTGCACCGCCGGCTCGCCGGTCTGCCCGTCGAAGCCGGGCTGGGCGTCGGTGAGGCGCTCGCCGGTGAGCACGACGTCTTTCTTCACCAGGATGGGGCGGCCATTGCGCTCGTAGAGGAGCTCGGTGCCCGGTGGAACGCGGCCGGCGATCGCCTCTTCGAGCGCGCCCGGCGTGTCGTCGACTAGGCGCACTTCCAAGGTGGCCGTGCGCCCAAGGATGTCCTTGGCCTTGGCTACGTCCTGCACGCCGGGCAGTTGCACGACGATGCGGTCTGTCCCCTGCTGCTGGATGACGGGTTCGGCGACGCCCAGCTCATTGATGCGGTTGTGCAGGGTGGTGATGTTCTGCTTGAGGGCGAATTCGCGCAGGGTCTTCTCCGCCGCGGGCGTGAGCCGCGCGACGAGCTTCACCGTTTCGCCCTGGGCCGTCACGTCGAGGGCCAGATCGGGCACGTTCTTGGCGATCACGCGCCGCGCCGCTTCGGCCGCGGCTTCGTCGGCGAAACGCGCTTCGATGAGCCGGCCGTTGCGCACGATTCCCTGGTGGCGGATCTTCTCCGCCCGCATGAGCGAGCGCAGGTCGGCGGCGATGGCGTCGAGCCGCTTGGTCAGCGCGCCGTCCATGTCCACTTCGAGCAGGAAGTGGACGCCGCCGCGCAGGTCGAGCCCGAGATACATCGGTTTGGCGCCCAGCCGTGCGAGCCACTCGGGCGTGCCGGGCAGGAGGTTGAGCGCCACGATCGCCTCGGGCTTTTCCGGATCGGGATTGAGCTCGGCTTCGATCAGGTCTTTTGCCCGGATCTGGGTTTCGGTGTCGGCGAACCGCACCCTCAGGGCCCCGGCCTCGAAGAGAAAACCCTGGGGAGTGAGCCCAGCCGCGGTCAGCTTCGGCTCCAGCCGGGCGGCGAGAGAACGGGCGTCGAACGGGGCACCGGGCCGCGCCGGTGTGATCTGCACGGCGGGGATCTCGCCGAAGAGGTTCGGCGCGGCGTAGATCGCCCCCAGCAGCAGCACGAAGGCGATCAGCAGATTCTTCCACAGAGGGTAGCGGTTCATATGGGTAGGGGAGCGCTTTAGAGATTTTTCAGCGTGCCCTTGGGCAGCACGGCGGCAATGGTGGGTTTTTGCACCGTCACTTCAACCCCTTTGGCGATTTCGACCCGAACGAAATCTTCGTCCACCGAGGTCACCCGACCGGCGATGCCGCCCTGGGTGATTACCTCGTCGCCTTTGGCGAGCGCCTGGATCATGGCCTTGTGCTCCTTCGCCCGTTTCATCTGCGGCCGCACCATGAGGAACCACAGCACGACGAACATCAGGATGATGGGCAGCAGCTGCATCAGGCCGCCGGTCGGATCCGCTGCCGGGGCGCCTTGGGCGTAAGCGTCGGTGATGAACATGAGGGAGACTCCTCGAAAGAGAAAAAAGAAATTGTACCATCAGCGGGGAAGGGTTCGTTTCATGCTATTTTCATGATTTCGCAAGGCGCTATTGGGTCAGGCCGAGGCGTTGCATCCAGTAGCGCAGCTTGGCGAGCGTCCAGCCCAGTTCCCGTGCGGTCCGGCTCTGGTTCCAGCGGTTGCGCTCGAGGGCTGCGCGCAAGGCTGCCGGGTCGACGGGGGCGTCCTGATCCGGCGGGCACTGGGCGAAACCTTCGAGGAGCTGGGCGAGGCGCTCGATGCGCAAGGGTTTGGTGAGGAAGTCGTGCGCCCCGAGCTTGACGGCCTGTACCGCCGTGTCGATGTCCCCGTACGCGGTGAGGACGACCACCGGCGTGAGGGGGCGACGCTCGCGGGCGTGGCGCACGAGATCGAGCCCGTTGCCGTCCGGAAGGCGCAGATCGGTGAGAATGAGGTGATACGGCGTGGCGGTATCGTCGAGCACGCGGCGGGCCCCGGCGCAGTCACCCACGGCGTCGGCCTGCCAGCCGTGGCGGTGCAGCGCGAGCGTGAGCAGCGTGCGCAGGTCGGGTTCGTCGTCGATGAGAAGGGCTCGGGGCATGGGCGGTGCCAGTCGTCATGCGCTTTCCATGATAAAGGAGGCTGGGCGAGGCGGCAAGCGCTCCGGTTGGCGCTGTGCTACACTGCACTGCAGCAAACGCGCCGGAGGCCGGCGCACGTCTTCCACCAACCGCAGAGGAGTCATCCATGCAGACCATCTTCATCGTCGGCGCAGGAACGATGGGCAGCGGCATTGCCCAGGTCGCGGCCCAGAGCGGGTTTTCCGTGCGGCTCTACGACATTTCCACGCAACAGCTCGAGCGGGCTCGGGCCACCATTTCCGCCAACCTCGATCGCCTGGTGAAGAAAGAAAAACTCACGGCGGCGGACAAAGACGCGACGCTCGCGCGCATCGCAACGGCGACCCAGCTCGACGGCGTGGCTGCGGCCGACCTGGTGATCGAGGCGGCGAGCGAGAACGAGGCGCTCAAGCTCGAGCTCTTCGCCAAGCTCGACGCGCTCGCCAAGCCCGAGGCGATCCTCGCGTCCAACACTTCCTCCATCTCCATCACCAAGATCGCCGCCGCGACGAAGAATCCCGCACGCGTCATCGGCATGCACTTCTTCAACCCGGTGCCGGTGATGGCGCTCATCGAGCTCATCCGCGGCCTGCAGACCTCCGACGAAACCTACCAGAAGGCCGAGGCGATCGCCAAGGCGCTGGGCAAGACGCCGGTGGCGGTGAAGAACAGCCCGGGTTTCGTGGTCAATCGCCTGCTGTGCCCCATGATCAACGAGGCGATCTTCGCGCTGCAGGAAGGCTTGGCGAGCGCCGAGGGGATCGACGAGGCGATGAAACTGGGCTGCAACCATCCGATCGGGCCGCTGGCGCTCGCCGATCTCATCGGGCTCGACGTCGAGCTCGCGGTGATGCAGGTGCTCTACGAAGGGTTCAAGGATCCGAAATTCCGCCCCGCGCCGCTGCTCGTGGAGATGGTCGAGGCCGGCCGGCTCGGGCGCAAGACGGGCGAAGGGTTCTACCGCTACGACAGGTAAGCCTCAGGCTGCTCGGGGCGATTGTCCTGGGCCGTAGCCGGGCGGTAGACGAAAAACCGCGGTTCGAAACCGCGGTTTTTTGCGCTTGGGTTTGGCGCAGGCCGGGCTGCCGGAAGCGGCTCCCGCCTCGACCGTTCTGTTTTAGGCGCGGCGCATGGCGTCGAAGAACTCGGCGTTGTTCTTCGTCGCCTTGAGTTTGTCGAGGAGGAATTCGGTGGCTTCCAGATCGTCCATGCCGTAGAGGAGCTTGCGCAGGATCCACACCTTTTGCAGGATGTCCGGTTTCATCAGCAGCTCTTCGCGCCGGGTGCCGGAGCGGTTGACGTTGATCGCCGGATAGACGCGCTTCTCCGCCATGCGCCGGTCGAGGTGCAGCTCCATGTTGCCGGTGCCCTTGAATTCCTCGTAGATCACGTCGTCCATGCGGCTGCCGGTGTCGATGAGCGCCGTGGCGATGATGGTGAGGCTGCCGCCTTCTTCGAGGTTGCGCGCCGCGCCGAAGAAGCGCTTGGGCTTTTGCAGGGCGTTGGCGTCCACGCCGCCGGTGAGCACCTTGCCCGAGGAGGGTACGACGGTGTTGTAGGCGCGCGCCAGGCGCGTGAGCGAGTCGAGCAGCACCACCACGTCGCGCTTGTGCTCGGTGAGGCGTTTGGCCTTCTCGATGACGATCTCGGCCACCTGCACGTGGCGCGCGGCCGGCTCGTCGAAGGTGGAGGCGACCACCTCGCCGCGTACCGAGCGCTGCATTTCGGTGACCTCTTCGGGGCGCTCGTCGATCAAGAGCACGATGAGCACGACGTCGGGATGGTTCGAGGTGATGGCATGCGCGATGTGCTGCAGCATCACGGTCTTCCCCGTCTTGGGCGGGGCGACGATGAGGCCGCGCTGGCCTTTGCCGATGGGGGCGATGATGTCGATGACCCGGCCGGTGAGGTTCTCTTCGCTGCGGATGTCGCGCTCGAGCTTGAAGGCTTCGTTCGGGTGCAGCGGGGTGAGGTTCTCGAAGAGGATCTTGTGCTTGCACTTCTCGGGCGACTCGCCGTTGATGCGGTCGAGCTTCACCAGGGCGAAGTAGCGTTCGCCTTCCTTGGGGATGCGGATCTCGCCCTCGATGGTGTCGCCCGTGTGCAGGTTGAAGCGACGGATCTGGGAGGGTGAGACGTAGATGTCGTCCGGGCTGGCGAGGTAGGACGTGTCGGGCGAACGGAGAAAGCCGTAGCCTTCGGGCAGGACTTCCAGCACGCCCTCGCCGAAGATGGGTTCCCCTTTCTTGGCGCGGTTCTTGAGCAGCGCGAATACGAGTTCGTGTTTGCGCAGGCGGTTGGCGCCTTCGATGTTTTGTTCATTGGCTAGGGCCAAGAGCTGGCTGACGTGCAACGACTTGAGCTCGGACAGATGCATGGTTTTCGGTCGATGAAGGTTCTGGATGGGAAGAGATCGAGACCGGCTTGCCGCGATGATCGTGGCAGCAAGCCGGAAGAGGGAGGCTGAAAGGAGGCCGGCACGAACGGCCGGCCGGAAAACACGTCAGGCGCGCAGTCGGCGTCAGAGGTTGCTGTCGATGAACGCGACGAGCTGGGATTTGGCCATTGCCCCGACGCGGGTGGCCTCGACGTTGCCGTTCTTGAAGAGCATCAGCGTCGGGATGCCGCGTACGCCGTATTTGGCGGGCGTCTCGGGATTCTGGTCGATGTCGAGCTTGCAGACCTTGAGCTTGCCGGCGTATTCCTTGGCGATCTCGTCGAGGATCGGCGCGATCATCTTGCAGGGGCCGCACCATTCGGCCCAGAAGTCGAGCAGCACCGGCGTCTTCGACTGCAGGACTTCCTGCTCGAAAGTGGCATCGCTCACGTGATGGATGTGTTCACTCATCGTGTGTCTCGGGGGTGGTCGGGAGAGAAGGAAAGCCCCGGCCGAACGGCTGCGGGGCGATAAGGCGTAACTTAGGGCATCATGGCCGCGGCGTCAAGGGGTAAGGAGGCGGGAAGGGGGCTGCGGCCGCGCAAAACGACGAAAGCGTGGTATAAATGCAAAAGGCGGGTGAGCCGTTCGCCCTGCCGTCGCGCACAAACAGGGGATTTCTCATGACCTACGTCGTGACCGAAGCGTGCATCCGTTGCAAGTATACCGACTGTGTGGACGTCTGTCCCGTGGATTGCTTCCGCGAGGGCCCGAACATGCTGGTGATCGATCCCGATGAGTGCATCGATTGCTCCTTGTGCGTGCCGGAATGTCCCGTCGAGGCCATCTACGCCGAAGACGACGTCCCGGCCGATCAGCGCGATTTCATCGCTCTGAACGCCGAACTCGCCAAGAAATGGCCGCCGATCGTGGAGCGCAAGGATCCCTTGCCCGATGCCGATGAATGGGCAAAGGTCAAGAACAAGCGCGACCAGCTCATCCGCTGAGCAGCCAGGGGCAAAAGCATGAAGGTACGTGAAATCCTGGCGATCAAGGGAACGGCGCTCTTCACCATCACGCCCCGCCGCTTTCTCTCCGATGCCGTGGCGGTGATGGTGGAGCAGGACATTGGCTCGCTCGTGGTGTTCGACGCGGGGAAGATGGCGGGGTTGCTCACCTTTCGCGAAGTGCTGGTGGCGATCCATCATGCCTGCGCCTCCTGGGGGATGTTGACGGTGGAGGAGGCCATGCTGCGCCAGCCCATCGTCGCCGATCCCGACATGGAGCTCGACGAGCTGCGTCGCCGCATGGTGGAGACGCGCCAGCGCTATTTCCCCGTGATGGAGGGCGGAACGCTGCTCGGCGTGGTGTCGTTCTATGATGTCGCCAAGGCGGTGCTCGAGGAAAAGGATTTCGAGAACCGGATGCTGAAGAACTACATCCGCAATTGGCCGGGAGTCGACGAAGAAGATACTTGATCCATGGTCGTCCGGCCGAGCCGCCCGTAAGAGGCGGCGGTTTGCCGGGAGGGGGGGCCAGGGGCCGCGGCATGCAAGGGCCGCGGCATGGTCCGACATGGAGGAGGAGTATCCATGGAAAAAATCTGGCTCAGGAGCTATCCGCCGGGCGTGCCGGCGGAAATCGACCCGACCGAACATGCCTCGCTGGTCGACTTGTTCGAGCGCAGCGTGGCGCGTTTCGCCGATCTGCCCGCGTTCACCCACATGGGCAGGACATTGACCTATCGTGAGATAGATCGTCTCTCGGCCGCCTTCGCTTCCTTTCTGCAGCATGAACTGGGCCTCGAGCCGGGCGCGCGGGTGGCCCTGATGCTGCCCAACGTGCTGCAGTATCCGGTGGCGATGTTCGGCATCCTGCGGGCGGGCTGCGTGGTGGTCAATGTCAATCCGCTTTACACGCCGCGTGAGGTGTCGCATCAGCTGCGCGACGCAGGAGCCGAGGCGATCGTCGTGCTGGAGAATTTCGCCCATACGCTCGACGAGGTGCCCGAGGCGGGCGCGATGCGGGCCTTAGTGGTGACTTCGCTGGCGGAGATGCTGGGCGCACCGCGTTCCTGGGCCGTAGACTTCGTCGTTCGTCGGGTAAAGAAGATGGTGCCGCCGTGGCGCCTGCCGGGGCATCGGCGCTGGAGCGAAGCCCTGCGCCGGGGGGCGGCACGCCCCATGACACGCGTCGAACCAGGGCTGGAAGACGTCGCCTTCCTGCAATATACCGGAGGGACCACGGGGGTGGCAAAAGGTGCGGTGCTGCTGCACCGCAACCTCATCGCCAACGTGCTGCAGGCTACGGCCTGGGTGGGTTCGGTGCTGCGCGAGGGGCAGGAGCGGGTGGTCACCGCCTTGCCGCTTTACCACATCTTCGCGCTCACCGCCAACTGCCTCGTCTTCTTCCGTCTGGGCGGGCACAATCTGCTCATCACCAATCCGCGCGACCTCGACGGTCTCGTACGGGAATTGGCCAAGTGGCCGTTTACGGCCATCACCGGCGTCAATACCCTGTTCAACGCCTTGGTGCATCACCCCGGTTTCGCCAAACTCGATTTTTCCCCGCTCAAGCTCACCCTGGGCGGCGGCATGGCCGTGCAGCAGGCGGTGGCGCAGAAGTGGCAGCAGCTCACCGGCCGGCCGCTGCTCGAAGCCTACGGCTTGACCGAGACTTCGCCGGCCGTGACGATCAACCCGCTGGATTTGCCGGCGTTCAACCATTCCATCGGCCTGCCGCTGCCGTCCACCGAGGTGAGCCTGCGCGACGACGCCGGCGCCGAGGTGCCGCCGGGTGATGCGGGGGAATTGTGCGTGCGCGGACCGCAGGTGATGCGGGAGTACTGGAACCGCCCGGACGAGACGGCCAAGGTATTCTTCCCCGATGGATTCTTGCGCACGGGCGACGTCGCGCGAATGGACGAGCGCGGCTTCCTCTACATCGTCGATCGGAAGAAGGACATGATCCTCGTGTCCGGCTTCAACGTTTATCCCAACGAGGTCGAGGACGTGATCGCGCTGCATCCGGGCGTGCTGGAGGTGGCGGTGGTGGGCGTGCCCGACGAGCGCAGCGGCGAGGCGGTGAAAGCCTACGTGGTGCGTCGTGACCCCACGCTCGATGCCGAAGCGATTCGGCAATGGTGCCGCGAGCGGCTCACCCCCTACAAGGTGCCGCATTACGTCGAATTCCGCGAGGAACTGCCCAAGACGCAGGTGGGCAAGATCCTGCGCCGCGCGCTGCGCGAGGAAGCTTGGCGGCAGGGGTGAAAAAACCGCTTGTCAGAGACCGGATTTCATGTTTTACTTTTGCCCGTGAGTCGAGTCGGAGTGCTTTGGTGATCCGTTTTCCCGTTTCCCTGGCCGTGCTGCTGCTCGTACGCGTAGGCGTAGGGCTGCGTGCGCCCCGGAGGGACTGAAGCCGGATCAAACCGTACTACCGATTCGAACCCGACCCCCTCCGGAGCCAGTCTCCCGAGGGGGTTTTCGTTTTTCCCGGCAACGAGGAGTAGGGCGATGATGACGATGACCGGCGCCGAATTGATCGTGCGCTTGTTGGAACAGCAGGGGATAGAGACGATCGTGGGCATTCCCGGCGGGGCGATCCTGCCGCTCTACGACGCCTTGAGCCAGTCGAAGACGATCCGGCATGTGCTCGCGCGCCACGAGCAGGGTGCCGGCTTCATGGCTCAGGGCATGGCGCGGGTGACGGGCAAACCCGCGGTGTGCTTCGCTTCGAGCGGCCCCGGGGCGACGAACCTGGTGACGGCGATCGCCGATGCGCGGCTCGACTCCATCCCGCTGGTGGCGATCACCGGGCAGGTGCCGCTTGCCATGATCGGCACCGACGCCTTTCAGGAAGTCGACATCTACGGCATGACCATCCCGATCACCAAGCACAATTTCCTCGTGCGCTCGGCCGCCGAGCTGCTGGAGGTGATGCCACACGCGTTTCGCATCGCCATGTCGGGGCGTCCCGGGCCGGTGCTCGTCGACGTGCCCAAGGACGTGCAGAACCAGCTCGTCACCTTCGAGCGACTGCCCGCGCCGGCCGAGTCCGATCCGCTGCCGCCGCTGGATGAAACGGCGATCGCGGCGGCGGCGCGTTTGATCGACGAGGCCGAGCGCCCGGTGCTCTACCTGGGCGGCGGAGTGATCCATGCCGATGCGGCCCCGCTCGCGGTGACCTTGGCCGAGCAGACCTCGATGCCTACCACCATGACGCTGATGGCGCTGGGTGCGATGCCGGTCGATCATCCGCTCTCGCTGGGGATGCTGGGCATGCACGGGGCGCGCCATACCAATTTTGCCCTGCAGGAGGCGGACCTCTTGGTTTGCGTCGGGGCGCGCTTCGACGACCGGGCCATCGGCAAGGCGTCGCAGTTCTGCCCCGAGGCGAAAGTGATCCACATCGACATCGACCGGGCGGAACTGGGCAAGATCCGTCGCCCCGACGTGGCGATCCATGGCGACGTCAAGGCGGTGCTGCAGGCGCTGTTGCCGCGGGTGCGGGCCCAGCTGCGCAAGCGCTGGCTGAGCCACGTGGCGGGACTGAAGTCGCGCTTCCCTCTCGTGCTGGAGGGGCGCGAGGATCCGCGCAGCCACTACGGGCTCGTCCAGGCGGTGGCCAAGGCGCTCGACGACGAGGCGGTGGTGGTCACCGACGTCGGCCAGCACCAGATGTGGGTGGCGCAAGCCTATCCGCTGCGCCGGCCGCGGCAGTGGCTCACCTCCGGCGGGCTGGGCACGATGGGCTTCGGTCTGCCGGCGGCGATCGGCGCTGCGCTCGCCGAGCCGCAGCGCACGGTGGTGTGCTTCACCGGCGACGGCAGCCTGAAGATGAACATCCAGGAGATGGCGACGCTCGCCGAAGAAGGAGGCAACGTCAAGATCGTGCTGATGAACAACCAGTCGCTCGGGCTCGTCTATCAGCAGCAGAATCTCTTCTATGGCAAGCGCGTGATCGCCTCGAACTACCGCCGGCCGACGGACTTCGTCAAGATCGCCGAGGGCTTCGGGCTGGAAGCGCTCGATCTGGATCGCAGCGAGCATCCCGAGGCCGATCTGGCGGCGATCCTGCGCCGCCCCGGTCCGGCGCTCATCCACTGCTCGATCGAGCGCGAGCGCTTCGTCTATCCCATGGTGCCGCCGGGCGCCGCCAACACCGAGATGATCGAGGGCTGACAGGAGAGGAAGATGATCGAACAAGTGGCCGAACCGCTGCCTACGGGCGGTTTCGAGAAAGTGGTGCTGGAGCTGGAGGTCAACAACCATCCCGGCGTGATGAGTCACGTCTGTGGCTTGTTCGCGCGGCGCGCCTTCAACGTCGAGGGGATCCTGTGCATGCCCTTGCCCGACGGGCGGCGCAGCCGCATCTGGCTCACCGTCTTCGCCGACCAGCGGCTGGAACAGCTCGTCCGCCAGCTCGAGCGCCTGGTCGACGTGCTCGAAGTGCGCCGCCATGGAGCCGATCACGAGGTGTTCGTGCAGCTGGAGCGATTCTTCCAGTGAGTCGAAGCCGTGTGGAGCGCATGCTAAACTCGTTCTTTTGCGCACGGACGGTAGGGTAAGCGATGGCGGGCAATACCTTCGGCACAGTGTTCACGGTGACTTCCTTCGGGGAATCGCACGGGCCGGCGATCGGCTGCGTGGTCGACGGCTGCCCGCCGGGCCTGGCGCTCACCGAGGCCGACATCCAGCGCGAGCTCGACCGGCGCAAGCCCGGCACTTCGCGCCACGTCACCCAGCGGCGCGAGCCCGACACCGTCGAGATCCTCTCGGGCGTCTATGAGGGCATGACGACGGGCACGCCGAT
The DNA here is from genome assembly GCF_006503695.1 of Tepidiphilus succinatimandens. Taxonomy (GTDB): domain Bacteria; phylum Pseudomonadota; class Gammaproteobacteria; order Burkholderiales; family Rhodocyclaceae; genus Tepidiphilus; species Tepidiphilus succinatimandens. The sequence goes on along the minus strand of NZ_SBIK01000001.1, from coordinate 74,974 downwards.
CGCCTTGCTCATCCGCAACGTCGATCAGCGCTCCAAGGATTACGGCAACCTCGTGGAGACGTTCCGTCCGGGGCACGCCGACTACGCCTACACCATGAAATACGGCCGGCGCGATCCGCGCGGCGGCGGGCGTTCTTCGGCGCGCGAGACGGCGGTGCGGGTGGCGGCCGGGGCGATCGCCAAGAAGTGGCTGCGCGAGCGCCACGGCGTGGTGATCCGCGGCTTCATGGCCCAGCTGGGGCCGATCGAGATCCCCTTCGTTTCCTGGGAGCACGTGGAGCAGAATCCTTTCTTCGCTCCGAATCTCGAGCTGGTGCCGGAGCTCGAACGCTTCATGGATGCGCTGCGCAAGGCGGGCGACTCGGTCGGCGCAAGGCTCACGGTGGTGGCCCGCGGCGTACCCCCGGGTTGGGGCGAACCGGTGTTCGGGCGGCTCGATGCCGAGATCGCCGCGGCGATGATGAGCATCAACGCCGTCAAGGGCGTGGAGATCGGCGACGGGTTCGCCGTCGTGACCCAGCGCGGCAGCGAGCATGGCGACGAGCTCACGCCGCAGGGGTTTCTGTCGAACCACGCTGGCGGCATTCTCGGCGGCATCAGCACGGGGCAGGACGTCGTCGTGCATCTGGCGGTGAAGCCCACCTCCAGCATCCGGCTCGAGCGCCGTTCGATCGACCTGCGCGGGGTGCCGACCACGGTGGCCACCCACGGACGGCACGACCCCTGCGTGGGGATTCGCGCCACACCGATTGCCGAGGCCATGCTCGCCCTGGTGCTGATGGATCAGGCACTGCGCCATCGGGCGCAGTGCGGCGACGTGGTGCCGCCGCTTTCCCCCGTTCCGGCTTTGTCGCCGGGTGCAACGGGTTCGATTCCTTCGCCACTTTGAAGGGATGACCTGTTGCTAATGCGCTACGCCATGGTGTTGGCGCCGATGACGAGGTTGTGAAATAATTACGCGCCGTGGGTGGCGCGATCGACCCGGAGAGAACCTGCAATGAACGCCAAGACCTTGTATGACAAATTGTGGGACGCGCATCTGGTGCGCCAGGAGCCCGACGGCACGGCCCTCATCTACATCGATCGCCACCTGATCCACGAGGTGACCAGTCCCCAGGCGTTCGAAGGGCTGCGTCTGGCGGGGCGAAAGCCCTGGCGGACGGGTTCCATCGTCGCCACGGCCGATCACAACGTGCCTACCGATCCTAGCGAGACCGAGATCCGCGATCCCATCTCGCGCGAGCAGGTGGTCACGCTCGACCAGAACATCCGCGCTTTCGGCGCGCTGCGCTATTTTCCCTTCCATGATCCGCGCCAGGGCATCGTGCACGTCATCGGCCCGGAGAGCGGAGCGACGCTCCCCGGTATGACCGTGGTGTGCGGCGACTCGCACACCTCCACGCACGGGGCGTTTGCTTGCCTCGCCCACGGCATCGGCACTTCCGAAGTCGAGCACGTGCTCGCCACCCAGTGCCTCATCCAGAAAAAGGCCAAGAACATGCGCGTGCGCGTCGACGGCAGCCTGCCGCCGGGCGTCTACGCCAAGGACGTGATCCTGGCCATCATCGGCAGAATCGGCACCGCCGGCGGCACGGGGCACGCCATCGAATTCGCCGGCGAGGCGATCCGCTCGCTCTCCATGGAAGGGCGCATGACGGTATGCAACATGGCGATCGAGGCCGGCGCGCGCGTGGGCATGGTCGCGGTCGACGACAAGACCCTCGACTATTTCCGCGACAAACCCCTCGCGCCCAAGGGCGAGCTGTGGGAGCAGGCGGTCGACTACTGGCGCACCCTCGTGTCCGATCCTGAAGCCCGGTTCGACCGTGAGGTGGTGCTCGACGCCGCCACCCTCAAGCCGCAGGTCACCTGGGGCACCTCGCCGGAGATGGTCACCGACATCGAAGGGCGCGTGCCCGATCCGGCTTCTTTCGCCGATCCGGTCAAGCGGGACGCCGCCGAGCGGGCGCTCGCCTACATGGGGCTGGAGCCGGGCACGCCGATCGGCGAGATCCGCGTCGATCAGGTCTTCATCGGCTCGTGCACCAATTCCCGCATCGAGGATCTGCGCGCGGCCGCCGCCGTCGTGCGCGGGCGCAAGAAGGCACCCAACGTCAAGCGCGTGCTGGTGGTGCCCGGCTCGGGTCTGGTGAAGAAACAGGCCGAGGAAGAGGGGCTGCACCGCATCTTCATCGAAGCCGGCTTCGAATGGCGTGACCCGGGCTGTTCCATGTGCCTGGCGATGAACGCCGATCGTCTGGAGGCGGGCGAGCGCTGCGCCTCGACTTCCAACCGCAACTTCGAAGGCCGCCAGGGTGCGGGTGGGCGCACGCACCTCGTGAGCCCCGCCATGGCCGCCGCCGCCGCGATCGCCGGACACTTCGTCGACGTGCGCGAACTGCTGCCGGCCTCCGTCTGAGACCCGAGAGAGACAAAGACATGGAAAAATTCATCCGCCTCGACGCCCTGGTCGCTCCGCTCGATCGGGCCAACGTCGACACCGACGCCATCATCCCCAAGCAATTCCTCAAGTCCATCCACCGCAGCGGCTTCGGCCCCTACCTCTTCGACGCGTGGCGCTACCTCGACCGTGGCGAGCCGGGCATGGACTGCAGCAAGCGGCCGAAGAATCCCGACTTCGTGCTCAACCAGCCGCGCTACCAGGGGGCGCAGATCCTGCTCGTGCGCGAGAACTTCGGTTGCGGCAGCTCGCGCGAGCATGCGCCCTGGGCTTTGCTCGACTACGGTTTTCGGGCGCTGATCGGTCCGAGCTTCGCCGACATCTTCTACAACAACTGCTTCAAGAACGGGCTGCTGCCCATCGTGCTGCCGGCCGAGGAGGTCGATCGGCTCTTTGGCGAATGCGAGGCCGCGCCCGGCTACCGTCTGGCGATCGATCTGCCGTCGCAGTCCATCACCACGCCCGAGGACAGGGTGATTTCCTTCGAGATCGACTCCTTCCGCAAGGAGTGTCTGCTCAACGGCTGGGACGACATCGGCTTGACGCTGCGCCACGCCGACGAGATCCGCCGCTTCGAAGAGGCCTATCGCGCGCGCCATCCCTATTATTTCGTCGAGGAGTCGGCAGCATGAAAAAACGCGTCTGTGTGCTTCCCGGCGACGGCATCGGCCCCGAGATCGTGGCCGAGGCGGTGAAGGTGCTCGACGCCCTCGCGCTGCCGATCGAGTACGAATACGCCCTCCTGGGCGGCGCGGCGATCGACGCCACCGGCGAGCCTTACCCCGAGGCGACGCGGGAGGCGGCGCGCCGGGCCGACGCGGTGCTGCTCGGCGCCGTGGGCGGGCCGAAGTGGGACGAGCTGCCGCGCGCCCAGCGCCCCGAGCGGGGGCTTTTGGGTATCCGCAAGGATCTGGGGCTCTTCGCCAACCTGCGCCCGGCCGTGCTCTTTCCCGAGCTCGCCTCGGCCTCGGCGCTCAAGCCCGAAGTCGTCTCGGGGCTGGACATCGTCATCGTGCGGGAACTCACCGGCGACATCTACTTCGGTGAGCCGCGCGGCATCGAGGTGCGCGACGGCGAGCGCGTGGGCTTCAACACCATGATCTACCGCGAAAGCGAGATCCGCCGCATCGGCCGCGTGGCCTTCGAAACGGCCCGCCGCCGCGGCAAGAAGCTGTGCTCGGTCGACAAGATGAACGTGCTCGAGACCACCCAGCTGTGGCGCGACGTGATGAACGAGCTCGCGCCGGAGTACCCCGACGTGACGCTCACGCACATGCTCGTCGACAACGCCGCCATGCAGCTCGTGCGCGCGCCCAAGCAGTTCGACGTGATCGTCACCGGCAACATGTTCGGCGACATTCTCTCGGACGAGGCGGCCATGCTCACCGGCTCCATCGGCATGCTGCCTTCGGCTTCGCTCGACGAGCAGGGCAAGGGGCTCTATGAGCCCTGCCACGGCTCCGCGCCGGACATCGCCGGCCAGGGGGTGGCCAATCCCCTCGCCACCATCCTGTCGGCGGCGATGATGCTGCGCCACAGCTTCGGCTGGGAAGAAGCGGCGGCGCGCATCGAACGCGCCGTGCGTGCGGTGCTCGCCCAGGGCCTGCGCACGCGCGACATTTTCGAGCCCGGTACGCGGCTCGTCGGTACCGCCGAGATGGGCGAGGCGGTGGTGGCGGCACTGCGCTGACAGAAAAACGAGACGAGGAACAGGAAATGGCAATGCAACGAGTGGGATTGGTGGGCTGGCGCGGCATGGTCGGCTCCGTGCTGATGCAGCGCATGGAAGAGGAGAAAGATTTCACCCTCTTCGAACCGGTGTATTTCTCCACTTCGGCCGCAGGCAAACCTGCGCCGGGCTTCGGCGGCGTGACCCCGGCCGAGCCGCTTCAGGACGCCTACGACCTCGAAGCGCTCGCCCGGATGGACATCGTCCTCACCTGCCAGGGCGGCGACTACACCAAGGCGGTCTATCCCAAGCTGCGCGCGGCCGGCTGGAAAGGGCATTGGATCGACGCAGCGAGCGCCCTGCGCATGGAACCGCACACGGTGATCGTGCTCGATCCGGTCAATCGGCCGGTCATCGATGCGGCGCTCGCCAAGGGCGGGCGCGACTGGATCGGCGGCAACTGCACCGTCTCGCTCATGCTGATGGCGCTCGCCGGGCTCTTCCGGGAGGAGCTCGTCGAGTGGGTCTCGTCGATGACCTACCAGGCGGCTTCCGGCGCGGGGGCGCAGAACATGCGCGAGCTCCTCGAGCAGATGGGGCGGCTCTATCGGGCGGTGGAGAGAGATCTCGCCGACCCGGCCTCCGCCATCCTGGAGATCGACCGCAAGGTGACGGCTGCTCTGCGCTCGCCCGATTTTCCCACCAAGAATTTCCGCGGCGTGCCGCTTGCCGGCAGCCTCATCCCCTGGATCGACGTGCCGGTCGAGCACGGTCAGTCGAAGGAAGAATGGAAGGGCGGGGCCGAGTGCAACAAGATTCTCGGCAAGCCGCCCTTCCGCACGCCAGGGTCGATCCCCATCGACGGTTTGTGCGTGCGTATCGGCGCCATGCGCTGCCATTCACAAGGGTTGACGGTCAAGCTCAAGCGCGACGTGCCGCTCGAGGAGATCGAAGCGATCATCGCCGGGGCCAACGAGTGGGTGAAAGTGGTACCGAACGAGCGCGAGGCGAGCGAGCGCGAGCTCACGCCGGCGGCCGTGTCGGGGACCTTGACGGTACCCATCGGGCGTTTGCACAAGCTCGCCATGGGGCCGGAGTATCTGGGGGCGTTTACGGTAGGCGACCAACTCCTGTGGGGAGCGGCCGAGCCGTTGCGCCGAATGTTGCGGATCCTGCTGCAAGCCTGAGGAACCGCTGCAGGATTCGATGTCGACGAGGGAGCGCAGAACATGAAACGAACGAGGCAGGTGCCTTTGGCCCTGTTGCTGGGCGCTTTGTGGGGTAACGCCTGGAGCGCGGGATTCGGTGAGCTCATCGTGCGCTCCCGCCTGGGGGAGCCGCTCACGGCCGAGATCACCGTGAAGGCGACTCCGGAAGAGCTGCGATCCCTCTCGGCACGCATCGCCCCCGCCGAGTATTTTCGCCAAGTCGGCGTGCCGTACAACGCCACGATCCAGGCGATCGATGCCAAAGTGGTCCGGGACGGCAACCGGGCCAAGATCGTGCTCACCAGCCGCACGCCGATCCGGGAGCCCTTCGTCGATGTCCTGCTCGACATGAACTGGGCCGGCGGACGTCTGGTGCGGGAATTCGCCATCCTGCTCGATCCGCCAGAAATGGCTGCGCCGGCACGTCCGGTGCCGGCTACCGGAAAGGATGTGACCGTACCCGCCAAGGCGGCAGCGCGGCAGACGCCGGGTCAATGGACCGTGCAGCCCGGCGAAACGCTCTACGCCATCGCACGGCAAGTCTCGCCATCCGGTGCCACGACCGAGCAGACGCTCGTGGCATTGTGGCGCGCCAACCCCAATGCGTTCATCGAGGGGGACATCAACCGGCTCAAGGTCGGCGCGACGCTCAAGGTGCCTTCGAGCGAGGAGATCCGCCGCATCCCTCTGGCCGAAGCGCGTTCGATGCTGCGTGCGCCAAGCAAGCCGCGGCAGGCCGCGGCAGCGCCTGCCCGCGAAACGGGGCCTGCGCCAGCGCCGGAGGCTGCGGCAGACAAGGGCAAGGCGATCGCCCGCGAGGCGCTCGAAGCCCCATCGCCTGCGCCCGCCGAAGATCGGCTCAAGGTCGGTGCGGCTCCGGAGACGGGGGCCGGCACGGAAACGAAAAGCCCCGCCATTCCTTTGCCCGAGACCGCGGCTTTGCAAGAGAGCCTCTCTGCCTCGGAAGCGGCGCTCGGCGAGGCGAACGAGCGCATCGTCAAGCTCGAGACGGAAATCGCCCGCCTGCAGAAACAGCTCGAGGCGCAAAACGCCACCCTGGCCCGCCTGCAGGCGCAGGCCGAAGCCAGCGCCAAACAGAGCGAGGCGTCGTGGATCGATGGGCTCCTGCCTGCTGTAGGAGGGGCTGCGGCCGCGCTGCTTGCGATGTTTGGCTGGTCTGCTTACCGCCGCCGGCGCGAGGAAAAAGCCGCATTCCCCCTGTCGACGACTCCCTCGCCTGCGAAGCCGGAGACGCCTGCCGTGACCACGATGGAGCACTCCGGTCCGGTCACCGAGTCCGGTCGCGCCGTCACCTCGGGGCAGAACATCGACACCTCCAGCATCCTCGGTACCGATTTCACCCAAGTCGCGTTCAACGCCCTGCATGCCGACGAAGGGGTCGATCCCGTGGCCGAGGCCGAGGTCTATCTGGCCTACGGCCGCGACCCCCAGGCCGAGGAGATCCTGCTCGACGCGCTCAAGCAGAACCCGCGGCGTGCGGCCATCTACCTCAAGCTGCTCGAAGTCTATGCCAAGCGCGGCGATCGGGCGAAATTCGATCAATATCTGCGGACCCTGTCCGAATTGACCGGCGAGCAGGGGCCCGACTGGACCATGGCCCTGGCGATCGGGCAGCGGGCCTGGCCGCAGGACGAGCGTTTCGCCACGGTGGTCGTGACCGACACCTTGGAGCCCACGGAGTCTTTGGCCGAAAAAGCGGGCGAATCGACGCTGCAGCGCGAGATTTCGCCTGCATCGGCTACGGCGCCGGCCGCCGAGGCGCCGGCCCAACCGGCCGCGACTGCCGAGCCAGCTGCGACCGTTCCCCAAGCAGACTTCGTCGAACTCGACTTCGATCTCGACAAACTGACGGAGCAGATGGCGGCCGAACCGAAGCCTGCGCCGGCTACCGCGGCGCCTGCGCCGGCCCCGGATGCGCTGGATTTCGATCTCGAACTTCCTCCCGAGGAAGAAGCTCGGCCGCAGGCGCCCTCGGGGGCTCCGGCGGCAGAGGCTCCTTCCCCGGAAAAAGGGGAGGATTCCTCGGCGCTGGAATTCCCCGAGCTTTCGCTGGAAGAGAACGCTGCGGCGCCGCGTGAAGAGCGCCCCGCTCCTTCTCCGGCCGAAATGGCGGAGTCGCAGGAATTGAAGTCCATGCTCGAAGAGATCGATTTCGATCTCGCCGAGATCTCGCCGGAGACGGAGGCGCCGGGCAAGGAGCCGACCGAACCGCCGAAAGGAGCGGAGCCTTCCGCGGTGGCTCCGGCAAGCGCTGAAGAGCAGAAGTCGTCCGAGGCTGGTCCGCCGACCGAGGTGATGGACATCGACCTCGAGCGCTTCGCCGGTGAAGCCGGCACGGCCGATCACGACACCCGCCTGCAACTCGCCGAGGCCTATCTCGAGATGGGGGATACCGAAGGAGCGCGTGAACTGCTCGAGGAAGTGCTGCGCGACGGCGACGAGACACAGCGCGCTGCGGCGCAGCAGCTCATGGACCGGATCCTGGGGAGTAAAGCTTGACGGGACTCTCCCGCCGGCGGGGGTGAGGCGCGGTGCGCTGGGCATTGCTCGTCGAATACGCCGGGCAGGGGTTTCTCGGCTGGCAGATGCAGGCAGAGGGGCGCACGGTGCAGGCGGTGCTGGAGGCGGCGGTCTCGGTACTCGCCGCGCAGCCGGTGCGCCTGCATTGCGCCGGACGCACGGATGGCGGAGTGCATGCGCTCGCCCAGGTGGTGCATTTCGACGCGGAGGCCGAACGACCGCCTTACGCCTGGGTGCGGGGCGTGAATGCCCATCTGCCCGAAGACGTGGCGGTGCGTGCGGCCTGGCCCGTATCCGAGGCGTTTCACGCGCGCTATCGCGCCGTCTCCCGCCACTACCGCTACGTGCTCTACAATGCGCCGGTGCGCCCGGCCGCGCTCGCCGGCCGGGTGGGCTGGGAAGCGCGGCCGCTTGCGCTCGAGCCGATGCGCGAGGCCGCGGCGTCGCTCTTGGGGACGCACGACTTCTCGGCCTTTCGCACGGCCCAATGCCAGGCGCGCTCGCCGGTGAAGACCCTCCATCGCCTCGAAATCGAACGCCGCGGCCCCTTCCTGCACTTCGACTTCCACGCCGACGCCTTCTTGCATCACATGGTGCGCAACCTCGTTGGCGCGCTCGTCTACGTGGGCAAGGGGCGTTTCCCGCCCGAATGGGTCGGCGAGGTGCTCGAACGGCGCGAGCGCGCGCTCGCCGCGCCCACTTTTCCTGCCGCCGGGCTCTATTTCTGTGGGGTCGAGTATCCGCCAGGGCTGGGCGTGCCCGAGCGGATCGTGCGCCGGCCCGAATTCGGCTTGGACGAGGAAGTGGATGTCCCAAAATCCTGACCCCCAAAATTCAAATTCTGCCCCCCCCCGCCGCGTGCGCGTGAAGATCTGCGGTCTGACGCGCTCCGAGGACGTGCGGGAGGCTTGCCGGCTGGGCGCCGATGCGCTCGGTTTCGTCTTCTATCCGCCCAGCCCCCGGGCGGTGACGATCGCGCAGGCCGAAGCCCTGCTTGCCGAAGTGCCCCCCTTCGTCACCACGGTGGGGCTCTTCGTCAATCCCACCCCGGACGAGGTGGAATCGGTGCTCGAGCGTGTGCCGCTCGATCTACTGCAGTTCCACGGCGACGAGCCGCCCGAGTTGTGCCGGCGTTTCGCCCGGCCTTATCTCAAGGCGCTGCGGGTGCGCCCGGGGCTCGATCTGCTAGAATTGGCGCGATGCTATCCCGACGCGAAGGGGCTGCTGCTCGATGCCGACTCCGCCGTATGGGGCGGCAGTGGCCGTGCTTTCGACTGGAACCTGATCCCGCCCGGTCTGCCGTGCCCCGTGGTGCTCGCCGGCGGCCTCACGCCCGAGACGGTGGCCGAGGCGATCGCGCGCGTGCGACCCTGGGCCGTGGATGTCTCGAGCGGCGTCGAGGCGGCCAAAGGAATCAAATGCCCGCAGAAGATGGCGGCCTTCTTCGCCGCCGTGACCCGAGGAATGCGCTGATGGATTATCACTACCCGGATGCCCGGGGCCATTTCGGCCCCTACGGGGGCGTCTACGTGGCCGAGACGCTCGTGCCGGCGCTCGAGGCGCTCGCCCAGGCCTATGAGGAGGCCAAGCGCGACGCGTCTTTTCGTGCCGAGTTCGAGGATGAGCTCAAACACTACGTCGGCCGCCCCAGCCCCATCTACCACGCCAAACGCTGGTCGGAGACGTTGGGTGGGGCGCAGATCTATCTCAAGCGCGAGGACCTGAACCACACCGGCGCGCACAAGATCAACAACTGCATCGGCCAGGCGCTGCTCGCCCGGCGCATGGGCAAACCGCGCGTGATCGCCGAGACCGGCGCGGGGCAGCACGGCGTAGCCACCGCCACGGTGGCGGCGCGCTACGGCATGCGCTGCGTCGTCTATATGGGCGAAGAAGACGTGCGCCGGCAGGCGGCCAACGTCTATCGCATGAAGCTGCTGGGGGCCGAAGTGGTGCCGGTCTCCTCCGGTTCGCGCACGCTCAAGGACGCCCTCAACGAGGCCATGCGCGACTGGGTCACCAACGTGCACGACACCTTCTACATTCTCGGCACCGTCGCCGGGCCGCATCCCTATCCAGAGATGGTGCGCGACTTCCAGTCCGTCATCGGCAAAGAGTGCCTGTGGCAGATGCCCGAGCTCATCGGCCGTCAGCCCGACTACGTGATCGCCTGCGTCGGCGGCGGCTCCAACGCCATCGGGATTTTCTACCCCTATCTGGAGCATGAATCGGTGCGCCTGATCGGGGTGGAGGCGGCAGGAGAGGGGATCGAGACGGGGCGGCACGCGGCCACGCTCGTGGCCGGCCGCCCCGGCGTGCTGCACGGCAACCGCACCTACCTGCTGCAGGACGAGGACGGGCAGATCCGCGAGACGCATTCCATCTCCGCCGGTCTGGACTATCCCGGCGTGGGGCCGGAGCATGCGCTCCTCAAGGACCTGGGACGCGCCGAGTACGTGGCCGTGACCGACGAGGAGGCGCTGGCGGCCTTCCACGCGTTGTGCCGTTACGAGGGCATCATCCCCGCGCTCGAATCCTCGCACGCGCTCGCCTATGCGGCCAAGCTCGCGCCGAGCCTGCCGCGCGAGACGGTGCTGCTCGTCAATCTCTCGGGGCGCGGCGACAAGGACATGCACACCGTGGCCGAACGCTCGGGCATTCGCTGGTGAACGAGGAGCGTCCCATGAACCGCATCGATTGCACCTTCGCCCGCCTGCGCGAGCAGGGGCGCAAGGCGCTCATCCCTTTCGTGACGGCGGGTTTTCCCTCGGTCGAAACAACGCAGGCGCTCTTGCCGGCGTTGGTGCGCGCCGGCGCCGACCTGATCGAACTGGGGATCCCTTTCTCCGACCCCATGGCCGACGGCCCCACCATCCAGGGTGCGAGCGAACGGGCCCTGGCGCAGGGTATGACGCTTGCGCAAGTGCTCGACTTGGTGCGCGACTTTCGCCGCATGGATGCCGACACGCCCGTAGTGCTGATGGGCTACGCCAATCCGATCGAGGCGATGGGCGAGGAGCGCTTCGTGGAGGCGGCGCGCGACGCCGGCGTCGACGGCGTGCTCACCGTCGATTATCCGCCGCAGGAGGCGGAATCCTTCGCCGCGCGGCTGCACGAAGCGGGGCTGCACCCCATCTTTCTGCTCGCGCCCACTTCCAAACCAGAGCGGGCCGACGAGGTGGCACGGCTCGGCGGCGGCTACGTCTATTACGTCTCGCTCACCGGCGTGACGGGGGCCGGTTCCCTCGACGTGGCCGAGGTGCTCGCGCGCATTCCCGCCTTGCGCGAGCGCACGGGGCTTCCCATCGCGGTGGGCTTCGGCATCCGGGATGCGCACACCGCCGCCGAGATCGGCGCGGCGGCCGACGCGGTCGTCATCGGCAGCCGCTTGCTCGAAGCGATCGAAGGCGCTGCACATGCCGACGAGGCGTGCCGGCGGGCGGAGGAATTCCTGCGCCCGATCCGCCGGGCGCTCGATGAAGGAGTGGCGCCATGAGCTGGCTCGACAAGATCCTGCCGCCGCGCATCCGGCGTGAAGTGAGCGGCGCGCGCCACAGCGTCCCCGAGGGGCTGTGGACCAAGTGCGAAGCCTGCGACGAGGTGCTCTACGCTGCCGACCTCGATCGCGAACTGCGCGTCTGCCCCAAATGCGGCCATCACCACCGTATCCGCGCCCGTGCCCGGCTCGAGGCGCTGCTCGACCCCGAGGGGCGAGTGGAGATCGGTGCCGAAGTACGTCCGGTGGATGCGCTGAAATTCAAGGACAGCAAACGCTACACCGACCGGCTCAAGGAAGCGGCCAAGGCCACGGGCGAGAGCGAGGCGCTCATCGTGTTCGCCGGGCACCTAGAGAACCTGCCGGTGGTGGCGGCCTGCTTCGAGTTCGAGTTCATGGGCGGCTCCATGGGCTCGGTCGTGGGCGAGCGTTTCGTGCGCGGGGTGCGCCACGCCATCGAGCATCGCTGCGGCTTCGTGTGCATCGCCGCAAGCGGCGGCGCGCGCATGCAGGAAGGGGTGCTCTCGCTCATGCAGATGGCCAAGACGAATGCCGCGCTCACGCAGCTCGCCCAGGCACGGCTGCCCTTCGTCTCGGTGCTCACCGATCCGACCATGGGCGGGGTGTCGGCCAGTTTCGCCTTCATGGGGGACGTGGTCGTGGCCGAACCGGGAGCGCTCATCGGTTTTGCCGGGCCGCGCGTCATCGAGCAGACGGTGCGCCAGACTCTGCCGGAAGGGTTTCAGCGCGCCGAGTTTCTGCTGGAGAAGGGGGCGCTGGATGCCATCGTCGATCGGCGCCAGCTGCGGCCGTGGCTCGCGCGTACCTTCTCTCTGCTGGGGCTGCGCCCGCACGAGGTGGCATGACGCAGACTTCCGCCCTGGATCGCTGGCTGGAGAAGCTCGAAGCGCGCGCAGCGAGCCATGTGATCGCCCTGGGGCTCGAGCGGGTGCGGGCGGTGCTCGATCGCCTGCCGGTTGCGACTGGGGCGGTGGTCATCACCGTGGCTGGAACCAACGGCAAAGGGTCGACCTGCGCGCTGCTCGAAGCGATGCTGCGCGCCGGCGGTTACCGCGTCGGCTGCTACACCTCGCCACATCTGCTGCGCTACAACGAGCGCGTGCGCCTCGACGGTCAGCCGATCGGCGACGAAGCCCTGCTTTCCGCCTTCGAAGCCGTAGAGGCAGTGCGGGGCGACGTGCCGCTCACCTATTTCGAGCACGGCACGCTGGCGGCCTGGGTGGCCTTCTGCCGCGAACCGCTCGATGCCATCATCCTGGAGGTCGGGCTGGGCGGGCGGCTCGATGCCACCAACGTCTTCGATGCGGATGCCGCGATCCTCACCGGCGTGGCGCTCGACCATCAGGCCTGGCTCGGGCCGGACCGGGAGGCGATCGGTCGTGAAAAAGCCGGCATCTTCCGCTCCGGACGTCCGGCCATCGTCGCCGATCCGGTGCCACCGCGCTCGGTGCTGGAGACGGCCGCTGCGCTCGGTGCCGAGCTCTACCGCCTCGGGGTGGATTTCGGCTACGACGGCGACCGCCAGCAGTGGCGCTGGTGGTCGCGCACGGCGGGCAACCGCGGCGGTCTGCCCTATCCGGCGCTGCGCGGAGTCAATCAGCTGATGAACGCCTCCGCGGCCCTGATGGCGCTCACCTGCCTGCGCGATCGTCTGCCGCTGGCGATGCAGGCGGTGCGCGAGGGCCTGATGACGGTGGAACTGCCGGGGCGCTTCCAGGTGCTGCCGGGCCGCCCGAGCGTGATCCTCGACGTTGCGCACAATCCGCAGGCCGCGGCCGTGCTCGCCGAGAACCTCGCCGCCATGCCGGGCTACCGGCGCACGCTGGCGGTGGTCGGCATGCTCGCCGACAAGGACGTGGAAGGGGTGGCGCGCGCGCTCGTCCGCCGGATCGATGTGTGGTTCGCCGCCGGTCTGCAAGGCTCGCGCGCGCTCACGGCCGGGGCGCTCGCCGCGCGCTTGGAGTCTGCGGGCGTGGTGCCTGGGGAAACGTTCGCCTCGGTGCCCGAGGCGCTTGCTGCGGCCAGGGCGCAGGCCAAGGACGATGATAGAATCGTCGTGTTCGGCTCTTTCCTCACGGTGGCCGAGGCGCTGCGTGCGCTGCACGTCCAGGACACGGAAGCACGGTGACGACCCAGGAAGACACTCTCGAGCGGTTGCGCAGGATACGGCGGCGTTTCGTCGGCGCGATCGTCCTGCTGCTCGCGGCGCTCATCACCCTACCCTTGGTGATGGAGAAAAAGCCCAAGGGGCAGAAAGCCCCGGTCGAGGTGCGGATCCCCGCGCGCGATCAGGTGCCGGCGACCGTGCCGCCGCCTGCAGCCGTTCCCGACCCGACCCAGACGGCCGGCCCCGAAGGAACACCGCCCCCGGAAGCCGAACTCGCCGAAGCGCCCGTACCGGTTCCTCCCTCATCCCCTCCGGCCTGGCAAGAACCTGCTGCCAAACCAGAGCCGCCGCAATCGAAACCGGTGGCGTCTCTCCCGCCGCGACCGGAAGCGAACGTGGCGGCGGCCAAACCCGCCGCGCCGCCGGAATCCCCCAAACCGGTGCCCGAACCCAAACCGGCGCCTACCGTCAAACCCGATGCCCTGCAGGAGAAGGCGCGCGCGCTCGCAGCCCTGGAAGGGGCGCTGAAACCGGGACAGAAACTGCCGGGCTACTGGGTGGTGCAGGCGGGTGCCTTCCGCGACGAGGCCAAGGCGAAACAGGTGGCCGGGCAGCTGCGCGGCGCCGGGCTCGATGCCTTCGTCGAAGGAGGCGCCGACGGGTGGTACCGCGTGCGCATTGGTCCTTTCGTGAGTGAAGCCAAGGCGCAGTCGGCCAAGGCGATCGCCGAGCAGCAGCGCCTGAGCCCGCGCGTCGTGCATGTCGCTTCACCATGAATCAGTTCGATTACGCGGTATTCACGGTGATCGGCATTTCGCTCCTCGTGGGCGCCTGGCGCGGCATCGTCGCCGAGCTGCTCTCGCTGGCGGCCTGGGTGCTGGCGATCGGTCTGGGGTGGGCGTTCGGCTGGCCGATCGGCCGGGCGTTCTATGCAGGTTGGTTCGCCGATCCCTTGCTGCAGCGCATCTTCGGGTTTGCGACGATCTTTCTTGCCGTCTTCATGCTGGCGGCGTTGGTACGCTACGCTTTGCGTGAGGTCCTGCACGCCATCGGGCTGGGGGGCGTGGACCGTCTGCTCGGTGCCATCTTCGGTGTGCTGCGCGGAGCGGCCGTGGTGTTGTTGTGTGCGGCGGTGCTGCTGGCGGTCGGTGCCCAGGAATCCCCTTGGTGGCGACAGGCGCGCACGGTGCCGTGGATCGTCGTGGCCTTGCAGCGCCTGGAGCCTTGGCTGCCGCGAGGTTTGATCGAGAAATTGCCTTTGCCTAGGGAGATCGTTTGAATGTGCGGAATCATCGGGGTGGTCGCCCATCAGCCGGTCAATCAGCTCCTCTACGACGGCCTGATGGTATTGCAGCACCGTGGCCAGGACGCCGCGGGTATCGCCACCGGCAGTGACGACCGCTTCTACATGCACAAAGGGCCGGGTCTGGTGCGTGACGTCTTTCGCACGCGCAACATGCGCAGCCTCGTGGGCAACTGGGGCATCGGTCACGTGCGCTATCCCACGGCGGGGGATGCCTGCAATCCGGCCGAGGCGCAACCTTTCTACGTCAATTCGCCCTTCGGGCTGCTGCTCGCGCACAACGGCAACCTCACCAACGGCGAGGCGCTCAAGCGCGAGATCTTCGAAACCGACCTGCGTCACATCAACACCAATTCCGACTCCGAGATTCTGCTCAACGTCTTCGCCCACGAGCTCGCGGCCGCCTCCAAAGGGGCGCGGCCGGACGACGAGGCGGTGTTCGCGGCGGTGCGGGGCGTGCATCGGCGCTGCCGCGGCGCCTACGCGGTGGTGGTGATGATCGCCGGTTACGGCCTGCTCGCCTTCCGCGATCCCTACGGCATCCGTCCGCTCGTCTTCGGCCGCAACGACACGTCCTCTGGAACGGAGTGGCTGGTCGCCTCCGAATCGGTCGCGCTCGACACCCTGGGGTTCCGTCTCGTGCGCGACGTCGCCCCGGGCGAGGCGATCCTCTTTGGCATCGACGGCACCATGCGGGCGCGCCAGTGCGCCGACGAGCCGGTGCTCGCCCCCTGCCTCTTCGAATTCGTCTATCTGGCGCGGCCCGATTCCGTGATCGACGGGGTGTCGGTCTATGAGGCGCGGGTGAAAATGGGCGAATACCTCGCCGAGCGCTTCCGCACCCGTTATCCGCACGCACGCATCGACGTGGTGATCCCGATTCCCGATTCCAGCCGACCGGCGGCGCTGGAGATGGCCACCCGCTTGGGGCTACCCTACCGCGAAGGCTTCGTGAAGAACCGCTACATCGGCCGCACCTTCATCATGCCGGGGCAGACGGTGCGCAAGAATTCCGTGCGCAAGAAACTCAACGCCGTACATCAGGAATTCCGCGGCAAGCGCGTGTTGCTCGTCGACGACTCCATCGTGCGCGGTACCACCAGCCGCGAGATCATCCAGATGGCGCGCGACGCCGGTGCCGTGGAAGTCTTCCTCGCCTCGGCCGCCCCGCCCGTGCGCTATGCCAACGTCTATGGCATCGACATGCCAAGCCGCCGCGAGCTCATCGCCGCCTATTGCGACGAGGAGGAAGTGCGCCGCCAGATCGGCGCCGACGGCTTGCTCTATCAGGAACTCGAAGATCTCAAGCGCGCCATCCAGAGCGTCAACCCATCGATCCAGCGCTTCGAGTCCTCTTGCTTCGACGGCTGCTACATCACGGGCGACGTCACGCCCGAATACCTTGAACGGATCGAACGGCGCGGCGAGGATTCGGTCGCTTCACGGGAAGGGGAGGAAGGCGCCGGCGCGGCGCAGCTCGACCTCAACCTCCCGCTCGACCAAGATGCATGAAAGGACGGTGATGGACGACGGTAAAGGACTGGGCACGCGCGCGGTGCGCGACGGCGTGCTGCGCAGCCAATTCGGCGAGCATGCCGAAGGGCTCTATCTCACTTCGAGCTTCGTCTTCGCCGACGCGGCGCAAGCCGCGGCGCGCTTCCTCGAGCAGGAAGAGGGCTATACCTACAGCCGCTTCACCAATCCGACGGTGAGCATGTTCCAGGAGCGGCTCGCGAGCCTCGAAGGTGCCGAATCCTGCATCGCCGCGGCTTCGGGCATGGCGGCGATTCTGTGCACGGCCATGGCCTTCGTCTCCCAAGGCGAGGAGATCGTGGCCGGGCAGGGACTCTTCGGCGCTACACACCAGCTCTTCTCGGCCATCCTGCCGCGCTTTGGCATCACCACGCGCTTCGTCGATCTGAGCGATGCCGCGGCGCTCGAGGCGGCGCTCACGCCACGCACCAAGCTCGTCTTCTGCGAAACGCCCAGCAACCCGCTCATGGAGCTCGTCGATTTGGCCGCGCTCGCCGAACGGGCGCACCGGGTCGGCGCCTTGCTCGCGGTCGATAACACCTTTTGCACGCCCATCGGACAGCAGCCGCTTGCTCTGGGGGCGGATCTCGTCATCCATTCGGCCACCAAATACCTCGATGGTCAGGGCCGGGTGCTCGGTGGGGCGGTGCTCGGCAGCCGTACCCTCATCGACCTCGTCTATCGTTTTCTGCGCACGACGGGGCCGAGCCTTTCACCGTTCAACGCCTGGGTGCTGGTGAAGAGCCTGGAGATCTTGCCGCTGCGGGTTCGTGCGCAGAGCGAGGCGGCGCTCGCGCTCGCGCGCTGGCTCGAGACCCATCCGAACGTGGTGCAGGTGCGCTATCCCTGGCTCGAATCCCACCCGCAGTACGCGCTCGCCCGGCGCCAGCAGAAACTCGGAGGCGGCGTGGTGAGTTTCCGCGTGCGCGGCGGACGCAGCGAAGCCTGGCGCGTGATCGATTCCACCCGGCTCTTCTCGATCACCGGCAACCTCGGCGACGTCAAATCCACCATCACGCACCCGGCAAGCACCACGCACGGCCGGCTGGCGCCGGAAGTGCGGCAGGCGATGGGCGTGGGCGAAGACCTGCTGCGCCTCTCGGTCGGCCTGGAAGAGGTCGAAGACCTGCAAGCCGACCTCGCCCGCGGGCTGGATGCGATCGGCGGCTGAGGCTTCAGCCGGTGGCGAGATTCAGAGGTTCCCCGGATGCGAGCGGCACCGATTTGTCGTAGAGCGTCTCCGGGGCGATGTCCAGTCCTCCGGGCCAGCAGACGGTGCCGAGCCCAACGTGGGCCAGCCGAAATTCGTCCCACCGTTTCAGGCGGGTAAAAATGCCACGTTCGAGATAGGGACGGGCGTCGAAGAGGCGATGGCTTCCGTCGTCGAACCAGAGCTCGAGCGTGAAGTTCTCGTGCGGGATGACGCGGACGACCGATTCCATGGCAGAACCTCAACGCAAGGGGTCGATGGGAAAAAGAGCTTGACCGTTGATGGCGAGTTCCCAATCGGCCAAGAGATCCTCTCGATGGATCTCGATCCATGCTTGGACGAGCCTGGCTTTTGCCGCAGGAAAATCCCCACTCAACAACGAGCCGTCGATGATGGAGAAAGCGGCTTCCATTCCCTGGTATTTTGCATGGATGTGGGGAAGCTTGTGCCGCTCGTCGTCAAAAAAGTACATGTTGATGATGATGCCATAGAAGAGGCTGATCGTCGGCATGGTGCGCTCACGAGTGCTCCACTCTGGCCGGCGTCACGCCGTGCCAAGTGGCGCCGTCGGGGCCGATCTCCAGCCAGCGGGCGGTGTCGTGCCATTCGGGCAGCACCCAGCGCTCGCGTGGCTCGCCTGCGATCGCATAGTGGTGCACGGCGCAGCGGTGGGTGTGGCCGTGCAGCAGCACCGCGGGGCGGCAGGCTTCGAGCCAGCGGCGGACTTCTTCCTCATTGACGTCGATCGGCGCCTCCAGCTCCCCCTGGTAGGCGCGGCTCTGCTCGCGCGAGCGCTGGGCGAAGGCGATGCGCGCCGGTAGCGGCTGGGCGAGGAAGGCAGCCTGGGCGGCGGGCTGCCGTGCCTGGGCGCGCCAGGTCTGATAGGCGTGATCGTCGGTGCAGAGCAGATCGCCGTGGGTGAGCACGAAGGCGATTCCGGCGATCTCCACCGTCACCGGGTCGGGCAGCATCTCCCAGCCGGCGCGCGCGGCGAAGGTCTCGCCTACGAGAAAATCGCGGTTGCCGGTGAGAAAGTAGAACGCGGCCCCGCGTGCACGGGCGGCGGCGCAGGCGTCGATGAGCGTCTCCACCACCGGGTGCGTCCAGTCGTCGCCGATCCAGTATTCGAAGATGTCGCCCAGGAGGAAGATGGGTTCTTCGGCCGGGCGCTGCGCGAGCCATTCGCGGAAGGCGTGCAGGCGCGGCGTATCGCGGTCGATGTCGAGGTGCAGGTCGGAGACGAAAGCGGCGCGCGGCAGGCGCAGGCGCGGCGCTTCGAACGCCGGCAGCGCCATCACCGGATCACCTCGGCGTGCTCGATCACCACCGGTTCGAGCGGCACGTCGCGGTACGGGCCGACGGCGCCGGTCTTCACCGACTTGATGGCGTCGACCACGTCCATGCCCTGTACGACCTTGCCGAAGACGCAGTAGCCCCAGCCCTGAACGGTGGGGGCGCGGTAGTCGAGGAAGTCGTTGTCGGCCACGTTGATGAAGAACTGCGCCGTGGCCGAATTCGGGTCCTGGGTGCGGGCCATGGCCACGGTGCCGCGAAGATTCTTGAGACCATTGTCGGCCTCGTTGGGAATGGGGGCGCGGGTGGGTTTCTGCTTCATGTCGGCGGTGAGCCCGCCGCCTTGGATCATGAAGCCGTCGATGACGCGATGAAAGATGGTGCCGTCGTAGTGGCCGCTCTCGACGTAGGCGAGAAAGTTCTCGACGGTCTTGGGCGCTTTGGCGGCGTCGAGTTCGAGCACGATGTCACCGCGGTTGGTGGCGAGTTTGACTTGCACGGCTTGGGCTCCTTGGGCGAAGGAAAGGGGGGAGAAGGTGCAGGCGAAGAGCGCCGCGAGCAGGGCGCGGCGCCAGGGGTTCATGCGGGAAGCGGTCTGCGGCATGGGAAGGTCCTGTACGAAGACGGCTGGGCAAGGATAGCAGATTCGCGGCGCGCGTCTGGACGAGGGCTAGGGTGATGCGTCCCCCTCGGTCGGAGAGGGGGGATCGAAGCCTGCCGCCGCGTCCGTTGTCAGCGCCTCATTGCGTCTCGCCGGTGAAGAACTCGCGCATGCGGTCGAACCAGGATTTGCTGCGCGGGTTGTGGCGCTCGGCATTCTCGCGGGCGATCTCCTCGAATTCGCGCAAGAGTTCTTTCTGCCGCTCGGTGAGATTGACCGGTGTCTCTACCACCACGTGGCAGAGCAGGTCGCCCACGCCCTGGTTGCGCACGTTGCGGATGCCTTTGCCGCGCAGGCGGAAGACCTTGCCCGTCTGTGTGCCCGGCGGGATGCGCAGCTTGGCGATGCCATCGAGCGTGGGGACGTCGATTTCGCCGCCCAGCGCCGCGGTGGTGATGGAGATGGGCATCTCGCAGTGCAGGTCGTCGCCCTCGCGCTGGAAGATGGGGTGGGGCTTGATGCGGATCTCGACGTAGAGATCGCCCGGCGGGCCGCCGTTGATGCCGGCTTCTCCATAGCCGCTCTGGCGCAGGCGCATGCCGGTGTCGATGCCGGCGGGAATCTTCACCTCCAGCGTGCGCGTTCGCCGCACGCGTCCGGCGCCGCCGCAGTCGGGACAGGGATCGGCGACGATACTGCCGCTGCCGTGGCATTCGGGGCAGGTCTGCTGAATGGAGAAGAAGCCTTGCTGCATGCGCACCTGGCCGACGCCGCCGCAGGTGGGGCACACCCGTGGCTGCGTGCCGGGGCGAGCGCCGGTGCCGTGGCAGGTGTCGCAGGTCTCGGTGGTGGGGATGCGGAGGGTCTTGGTGGTGCCGTGGGCGGCCTCTTCGAGCGTGATCTCGAGCTGGTAGCGCAGATCGGCGCCACGATAGACCTGGGAGCGGCCGCGCCGGCCGCCGCCGAAGAGGTCACCGAAGATGTCGGAAAAGGCCTCGGCGAAGTCGTCGAATCCGGCCGCCCCAGCGCCCGCGGCCGCGCCATCGACGCCGGCGTGCCCGTAGCGGTCGTAGGCGGCGCGCTTTTGCTCGTCGCTCAGCACGTCGTAGGCGCGCTGGATTTCCTTGAATTTCTCTTCGGCCTCTTTGTTGCCGGGATTGCGGTCCGGGTGGTATTTCATCGCCAGGCGCCGGTAGGCCTTCTTGATCTCGGCCGCCGTCGCTTCGCGGCTCACCTCGAGGATCGCGTAATAGTCTTGTTGTGCCATCGTCTCGCCCGTGTGGAATCATGATGAAGCCGAGCCCGGCCGGAAGGGTCCGACGCGGGCTCGGCTTTCAGGGTGCAGGGCAGGGCCGGTCAGTGTTTCTTGTCGTCCTTGACCTCGGTGAACTCGGCGTCGACCACGTCACTGTCGCCCGCGCGCTGGCTCGACGAGGCGCCGGCGCTGCCGGTCGCGCCACCCGCTTCGCCGCTACCGTAGAGGTGCTGCGACATCTCGGCGCTCGCCTGCCCGAGCTTGCGCATCGCAGCCTCGATTTTACCCTTGTCGTCGGATTTCATCGCCTCTTCGGCTTCCTTGAGGGCCGCTTCGATTTTCTCCTTGTCGTCGGCCTTCACCTTGTCGCCGAGCTCTTCCAGGCTCTTGCGCACCGAGTGGATGAGCGCGTCGCACTGGTTGCGCGCCTCGATCAGCTCGCGCAGGCGACGGTCTTCCTCGGCGTGCGCTTCGGCGTCGCGGATCATCTGCTTGATCTGTTCTTCGCTGAGGCCGGAGTTCGCCTTGATGGTGATCTTGTTCTCCTTGCCGGTGGCCTTGTCGCGGGCCGACACGTGCAGGATGCCGTTGGCGTCGATGTCGAAAGTGACCTCGATCTGCGGCACCCCACGCGGCGCAGGCGGAATCCCCTCGAGGTTGAATTCCCCGAGCAGCTTGTTGTCGCGCGCGAGTTCCCGCTCGCCCTGGAAGACGCGGATGGTGACGGCCGTTTGGTTGTCCTCGGCGGTGGAGAAGATCTGCGTCGCCTTGGTCGGGATGGTGGTGTTCTTGGGGATGAGCTTGGTCATCACGCCACCGAGCGTCTCGATGCCCAGCGACAGCGGCGTGACGTCCAGAAGCAGCACGTCCTTGACTTCCCCTTGCAGCACGCCCGCCTGAATGGCGGCGCCGATGGCGACGGCTTCGTCGGGGTTGACGTCGCGCCGCGGCTCCTTGCCGAAGAATTCCTTGACTTTCTGCTGCACCTTGGGCATGCGGGTCTGACCGCCGACGAGGATGACGTCGTCGATGTCCGAGACCTTGAGCCCGGCATCCTTGAGGGCGATGCGGCAGGGTTCGAGCGTCTTCTCGATGAGGTCGTCGACCAGCGCCTCGAACTTCGCCCGGGTGATCTTCATGGCGAGGTGTTTCGGGCCGCTTGCGTCCGCCGTGATGTAGGGGAGGTTCACCTCGGTCTGCTGGCTCGAGGAGAGCTCGATCTTGGCCTTCTCGGCCGCTTCCTTGAGCCGCTGCATGGCCAGCGGATCTTTCTTGAGGTCGACGCCCTGTTCCTTCCTGAACTCGTCGACGATGTAGTCCATCAGCCGGTTGTCGAAGTCTTCGCCGCCGAGGAAGGTGTCGCCGTTGGTGGAGAGCACTTCGAACTGGTGCTCGCCGTCGACTTCGGCGATCTCGATGATGGAGATGTCGAAGGTGCCACCGCCGAGGTCATAGACGGCGATCTTGGAGTCGCCCGGCTTCTTGTCCATGCCGTAGGCGAGCGCCGCGGCGGTGGGTTCGTTGATGATGCGCTTGACGTCGAGCCCGGCGATGCGGCCGGCATCTTTGGTGGCCTGGCGCTGGGCGTCGTTGAAGTAGGCCGGCACCGTGATGACGGCTTCGGTCACTTCCTCGCCGAGATAGTCTTCGGCGGTCTTCTTCATTTTGCGCAGGATCTCGGCCGAGACCTGCTGCGGCGAGATCTTCTTGCCGCGCACTTCGACCCAGGCGTCGCCATTGTCGGCGCGCACGATCTTGTAGGGCATCAGCTTGATGTCCTTCTGCACTTCCGGGTCGTCGAACTTGCGGCCGATGAGGCGTTTGACGGCGTAAATGGTGTTGGCGGCGTTGGTGATGGCCTGGCGCTTGGCCGGGGCGCCCACCAGGATTTCGCCGTCTTCGAGATAGGCGACCACCGAGGGGGTGGTGCGCGCGCCCTCGGAGTTTTCGATCACCTTCGGCTTGCCGTTTTCCATCACGGCCACACAGCTATTAGTGGTGCCGAGGTCGATGCCGATGATTTTTCCCATGATGCGTTCCTCTCGTTTGGATTCGGTTGAAGTTCAGATGGCGGCGAGGAGCCGGTTTTTCAAGAGGAGGCGCCCTGCTCGCCGCCCTTGGTACTTTCCGGTTCGGACTTGGGCTTGGCGACCATGACGAGCGCCGGGCGCAGTACGCGTTCGTGCAGCAGATAGCCTTTTTGCAGGACTTGCACGACGGTGTTGGGCTCGGCCTCGCTCTCGATCATGCCCACCGCCTGATGCAGGTGGGGGTCGAATTTTTCGCCCTGCGGATCGATCTGGCGCACGTTGGCGCTCTCGAAGGCGTTTTCGAGCTGGCGCAGGGTGAGTTCCACCCCCTGGCGCAGGGTTTCCAAAGTCTGGTTGGGTGTGCCGAGGGCGGCCTCGAGGCTGTCTTTCACCGGCAGCATGGAGGCGGCGAAGCGCTCGCTGGCGAACTTGCTCGCCTTGGCGACTTCTTCCTGGGCGCGGCGGCGGACGTTTTCCGCCTCGGCCTTGGCCCGCAGCCAGGCATCGTGGTGTTCGGCGGCTTTCTGCTCGGCGATGCGCAGCATCTCTTCGAGGCTGGGCATCACGTCGGTTTTTTCTTCGTTGGCATTGGCCGTGCTTTCGTTCGCACTGGCTGCCTCGGGGGTTTGAGGCTGATCGATCGGTTCGGTGCGTCGGGTTTCTTCGGTCATGCCTGTTTGCTCCGCAGATAGGGGTCGTCGATCCATTATGGGGGCGGGAGCGGGGGATTTCAAGGAGATTTTTCCCATTGCCTCAAGCCGTACAATGGGCGACTGAACCAGGAGAGGAGGGCACATGGGAGAGGGATTCGCGCTGGTCCTGCCGGATTTCGCCTTGATCGTGCTGGGGGCGCTGCTCGCACGCCGGGTGATGGTGCAGCCGGAATTCTGGAACGGGGTGGAGCGGCTGGTGTATTTCGTGCTCTTTCCGGCCATGCTCTTCCGCTCGCTCGTCCATGCGCCGATCTTGGGCGCGGATGCCGTGGCCCTGGTGGGAGCGGCGGCGGTCACGGTGATTGCGGGCTTTGCCCTGGGGTGGATGCTGCGCCGCGCGATCGACCCGGATGCGGTGCGGGCGGCCTCGCAGATCCAGTGCGCCTATCGCTTCAATACCTATATCGGCATGGCGCTCGCGGGGCAACTGGCCGGGGCGAGCGGCTCGGCCCTCATGGGGGCGCTGTGCGGCTCGATGGTGCCGCTGGCGAACGTCTTGGCGGTGGGATCCATGAGCCGGGGAGGGGTTCGGGCCACCGTGCGGGCGCTGCTCACCAATCCCCTGGTGTTGGCCACCCTGGCCGGTGCCGCCTATCACGCGGCGGGTCTGCCGTTGCCCGCGCCGGTCGATACGCTGCTGGGGCGCCTGTCATCCGCGGCGGTGGCCATGGGGCTCCTTGGCGTGGGGGCGGCCTTGCGCCTGGATCGCTCCTTCGTCAAGCCAGGGGCGTGGTTCATCGTGTTCATCAAGCTGTTGGCGCTGCCGCTCGTCGCCTGGGGGTTGGCGCAGTGGTGGGGGATCGAGGGTTTGGCGCGCCAGATGCTGATCCTCTTTGCGGCGCTGCCTTCTGCGAGTTCGGCCTATATCCTCGCAAGCCGCCTCGGGGGCGACGCGCCGGCCGTGGCGCGGCTCATTTCGCTCACCACGCTGGCCTCGGCCTTGACGCTGAGCGTGATCCTGGGGTGGCTGCGATGATTCGGCGCTGACGCTCAGCCGGTGCGCACGAAGTTGTCGCGGTGGATGAGCTCGGGTTCGTCCACGTGGCCGAGGCGCTCGGCGATCTGGTTCGAGGGCAGGCCGAGGATGGCCCGCGCCTCGGCGGCGCTGTAGTTGATGAGACCGCGGCCGATCTCCCGCCCTTCGGGGTCGAGACAGGCGACGGCGGCGCCGCGCACGAATTCGCCTTCCACGCGGGTGACGCCGACCGGCAGCAGGCTCTTGCCCTGGCGCAGCGCCCGGGCGGCCCCCGCGTCGACGTACAGTCTGCCGGCGAGTTTGAGGTGGTCGGCGAGCCACTGCTTGCGCGCCGCGAGCCGGTTGCGCTCGGCGTAGAGGAGCGTTCCCAGCGGTTCGCCATGTGCGAGGCGCACGATCACCTCGGGCTCGCGCCCGGAGGCGATGACGGTGTGCGCTCCGCTCTTGGCGGCGCGGGCGGCGGCGCGGATCTTGGTGATCATGCCGCCCTTGGCGATGCTCGAGCCGGCCCCGCCGGCCATGGCGGCGTAACGCGGGTCTTCGGCGTTGCCCTCGGCCACGAGCTCGGCCTCGGGATGGAGGCGCGGGTCGGCGGTGTAGAGCCCTTGCTGGTCGGTGAGGATGAAGAGGGCGTCGGCATCGATGAGGTTGGTCACCAGCGCGCCGAGCGTGTCGTTGTCGCCGAACTTGATCTCGTCGGTGACGATGGTGTCGTTCTCGTTGATGATGGGTACCACGCCCAGATCGAGCAGGGTCTTGAGGGTGCTGCGGGCGTTGAGATAGCGCGTGCGATCGGCCAGATCGGCGTGGGTGAGGAGGATCTGGGCCGTGTGCCGCCCGTGGGGGCGGAAGGCGTGCTCGTAGGCGTCGACGAGTGCGGCCTGGCCGACGGCGGCCGCGGCCTGCAGCATGGGGATTTCCTTGGGACGCTTGCGCCAGCCCAGGCGCTGCATGCCGGCGGCGATCGCCCCCGAGGAGACGAGGCAGACGCGCCGCCCTTCCTCGAAGAGGCGGGCGATCTGCTCTGCCCAGCCGCGGATCGCCTCGTGATCCAGGCCGCGGCCGTCGGCGGTGACGAGCGCGCTGCCGACCTTGACCACGAGGAGCCTGGCGGTGGCGAGCGCTGCGCGGCGGTCAGGATGCGTCATGCTCGGTCTCGTCGCGGTCGTCCAAGACGTCTTCCGGATCCTGCGGCGCGGGCGCTTCGGCTTTCATCGCCTCGAGCGCTTCCTGCACCGCATAGACGAGCGCCTGGCAGCCTTCGCCGGTGGCGGCACTGATGGCGAAATGGCGCGGCGCGGGGCCGTAGGCGTCGAGAAACTCGGCGATGCGGGCTTCGCGCTCGTCCTCCGGGATGAGGTCGATCTTGTTGAGTACGAGCCAGCGGGGTTTGGCCGCGAGCGCTTCGTCGTAGCGGCGCAGCTCTTCGACGAGCGCGTGTGCGTCGTGCACCGGGTCGGCCTCTGGGTCGAGGGGGGCGAGGTCGATGAGGTGCAGCAGCAGGCGCGTGCGCTGCAGGTGGCGCAGGAAACGGTGACCGAGCCCGGCGCCTTCGCTCGCCCCTTCGATCAGGCCGGGGATGTCGGCGACGACGAAACTGCGGTTCACGTCGGTGCGCACCACGCCGAGGTTGGGGTGGAGCGTGGTGAACGGATAGTCGGCCACTTTGGGCCGCGCGGCGGAGACGGCGCGGATGAAGGTGGATTTGCCCGCGTTGGGTAGCCCCAGGAGCCCCACGTCGGCGAGCACGCGCAGTTCGAGGCGCAGCAGACGGTGTTCGCCCGGCTCGCCGAGCGTGCGCTGGCGCGGGGCGCGGTTGGTGCTCGATTTGAAGTGCAGGTTTCCCAGCCCGCCGCGGCCGCCTTTGGCGATGAGCGCCCGCTCGCCCGGCCGGGCGAGGTCGGCGAGGAGCTCGCCGGTCTCGTCGTCGAAAATCAGGGTGCCCACCGGTACGCGCAGCGTCATGTCCTCGCCGGAGGCGCCGTAGCAGTCGCTGCCACGGCCGTTTTCTCCGCGTTGGGCACGGAAGAGGCGGGTGTAGCGGTAGTCGATGAGGGTGTTGAGGTTTTCGTCGGCCTCGAACCAGATGCTGCCGCCGCGTCCGCCGTCACCGCCGTCGGGCCCGCCCTTGGGGATGAATTTCTCCCGGCGGAACGAGGCACAGCCGTCGCCCCCTTTGCCGGCAATGACTTCGATGCGGACTTCGTCGATGAATTTCATGGGTCTTCCAAAGAGGGAAAGCCTCACCCGGTACGCCGGACGAGGCTTTCCTCAGGCCGCAGGGGCGGCGCGGTGAATCAGGCTTCGAGCGGCCGGATGGTGACGTAGCGGCGCTGCTTCGGCCCTTTGACGGTGAATTCGACGATGCCGTCTTTCAGGGCGAAGAGCGTGTAGTCGCGCCCGACGCCGACGTTGTCGCCGGCGTGGAACTGGGTGCCGCGCTGCCGCACGATGATGTTGCCGGCGATCACGAATTGGCCGCCGTAGCGCTTCACGCCGAGCCGTTTCGATTCGGAGTCGCGGCCGTTACGGGAACTGCCGCCCGCTTTTTTGTGTGCCATGGTGGTTGTCCTCGCGCAAGGGGATCAGGCTTCGATCGCCTGGATGTGCAATTCGGTGTAGTTTTGCCGGTGGCCTTGGTGTTTCTGGTAGTGCTTGCGGCGGCGCATCTTGAAGATGCGCACTTTGGGGTGCCGGCCGTGGGCGACGACCGTGGCCTTCACGCGCGCGCCTTCGAGCACGGGCGTGCCGATTTTCACCGAATCACCTTCACCGGCCATCAGGACCTGGTCCAGGGAAATTTCGGCGCCCACTTCAGCAGGTATCTGTTCTACTTTGATCTTTTCGCCGACGGTGACGCGATACTGCTTGCCGCCGGTTTTTATGACCGCGTACATGGCGCTGCTCCGAAAAAGGGTATGAGAGAACATGAAATTATAACGATGGGAGTGCGCACGGTCAAGCAAGGTTTCGTCTGCGTTAGACTATCGCTCGTCGAACCCATGATTCGTGCTTGCGAGGTCTGTCCATGTGCCAGCTGCTCGGCATGAACTGCAACGTTCCCACCGACATCTGCTTTTCCTTCACCGGCTTCCGCGCGCGGGGCGGGCGCACCGATCACCACCGCGACGGCTGGGGGATCGCCTTCTTCGAGGGGCGTGGCGTGCGCGTCTTCCTCGATCCGCAGCCGAGCGCCGATTCGCCGATCGCCGAGCTCGTGCGCCACTACCCCATCCGTTCGCTCAACGTGATCGCCCACATCCGCAAGGCCACGCAAGGGGTGGTGCGGCTGGAGAACACGCACCCTTTCGTGCGCGAGCTGTGGGGCCGCTACTGGGTGTTCGCGCACAACGGCAACCTTCTCGACTACGCGCCTCGTTTGAGCGGACGTTTCCTGCCCGTGGGGGATACCGATTCGGAGCGGGCTTTTTGCCACCTGCTCGATACCTTGGCGCGGCGTTTCCCCGATGGGCCGCCGACGCCGGCAGCGCTCTTCGCCACGCTGCGCGAGACGGTGCGGGAGATTGCCGCGCACGGGGAATTCAACTTCCTGCTCTCCAACGGCGAGCGGCTCTATGCGCACGCTTCGACCCGCCTGTGCTACCGGGTGCGCCAGGCGCCCTTTGCCGCGGCGCATCTGTGCGACGAAGACCTGACGATGGACTTCAGCGAGGTGACCACGCCGCAGGACCGCGTGGCGGTGATCGCCACCACGCCGCTCACCGACAACGAAACCTGGACGCCGATTCCGCCGGGGACGCTGGTGGGCTTTTGCGAGGGGGCAGTGGAGGAGAGGGCGCAGTAGCGGCGCCGGAAATGGTACAGTCTGCGCCCGATGAGGGAGGGGGAAGGGCGCCGCGTCAGCGCCGGCGCGAAAACCGAACGTAACGATGATCATCCTGCAATGACGTACAAATCGCATTTGCTCTGGGCCGTGTTGGCCGGCAGCGCCTCGTGGGCGGCAGTGCAGGTGGTGCCGCTGCCAGGGGTGGGGCGGCTGCCGGTGGGCGGGGCGAACGAGTTCATGCTGTGGATGGCGGCGGCGGTGGTCGGAGGGCTCTTCCCTGACGTGGATCACCCGCATTCGCGCATGGGGCGGGCGATGCCGCTCGTGTCGTGGCTGGTGCGCTGCATCGCCGGGCATCGGGGGCTGACGCATTCGCTCGCGTTTCTCGCGCTGGTGGGCGGAGGGCTCTTTTGTTTCGTGTCGATGCCGATCGGCCTGGGGTTCGCGGCGGGCTACGCCTCGCACCTTTTTGGCGATTTCCTCACCGACGGCGGGATCCCCCTATTCTGGCCGTGGCGCCGGCGGGTGGGTTTTCGGCTCTTCGCCAATGGAGGGTTCGCCGAGGCGGCCTTGAACGTGGTGGCGAGCAGTGCGGCCTTCTATGCGTGGTGGCATCTGCATTGACGATTTCGGAGCGAAGAATGGAAGACGAAGGGCGCAAGATCGTGGCCGTGCTCGCGCCGCTGCCACGGCGGCTTGCCGCCGCCCTCTACGAGCTGCTGCTCCTGGGCGGCATCGTGGGGGTCGGATTCATGCTGCCGTGGATCCTGATTGGAACGGTCTGGGGGAGGATCGCTTCTGGCGGTTGGCTTTTCCTGCACCTTTTCATGTTGTTGGGCGCCTATTTCGTCGGTTGCTGGTGGCGCCTGGGGGCGACGCTGGCGATGCAGACCTGGCGCCTGCGGCTGGTCGAGTGCAACGGTGCGCCCCCGGGCCTGCGGCGCTGCCTGTGGCGCTACCTGCTCTGCTGGCCTTCGTGGTTGACGGGGCTTGGGGTGCTATGGGCCTTCGTCGATGCCGAGGGGCAATTCTTGCATGACCGCTTGGCAGGCACGCGAGTCGTGCTGCTGCCACCGAAACGATGAGGAGCAAACCATGACGGAAAACCTGATCCGACGCGAAGATTACCGGCCGCCGCAGTGGTCGGTGCGCGAGGCGTGGCTCTCCTTTGCGCTCGACGAGGAAACGACCGAGGTGCGGGCGCGGCTGCACTGCGTGCGCGGCGAAGGGGTGAGCGAAGAGGAACCGGTCGTACTCGATGCCGAGGAGCTCGAGCTCGTCTCGGTGACGCTCGATGGCGAGCCGCTGTCGCCGCTGGCCGGACCGGGTGAACGCGGGTTCGTGTATGACGCCTCCAGCCTGCGGCTCTACGGCGCACGCGGCCCCGAGGCGTGGGTAGAGACCGTGGTGCGCATCCATCCGGCGCGCAACACGGCGCTCTCGGGGCTGTACCGCTCGGGCACGGGGCTTTTCACGCAGTGCGAGGCGCAGGGCTTTCGCCGCATCACACCGTTTCCCGATCGGCCCGACGTGATGGCGCGTTTCCACGTGACCCTGGAAGCGGACGAGGCGCGCTATCCGGTGTTGCTCAGCAACGGCAATCTGCAGGAGACGGCGCGCTTGCCCGGCGGAAGGCATCGCGCGGTGTGGGTGGATCCTTTCCCCAAGCCGTGCTATCTCTTCGCGCTGGTGGCGGCCGACCTGCAGGCGCTCGAGCGGGAAGTGGCGCTGGCCGACGGGCGCCGGGCCTTGCTGCAGGTGTGGGTCAAGGCCGAACACTTGCCGCGGGCGGATTGGGCGCTGGAGTCGCTCCAGGCGGCGCTGCGCTGGGACGAACGCCGCTTTGGCCGCGTGCTCGATCTGGACCGCTACATGATCGTGGCGGTGTCGGATTTCAACATGGGGGCGATGGAGAACAAGGGGCTCAACATCTTCAACACGAAGTACGTGCTGGCGAGCCCCGAGACGGCCACCGATGCGGACTATGCCGCGGTGCAGGCCGTGGTGGGGCATGAGTACTTCCACAACTGGACGGGCAACCGCATCACCTGCCGCGACTGGTTCCAGCTCACTTTGAAAGAAGGGCTCACGGTGTTCCGCGAGCAGGAATTCAGCGCCGACCAGCTGGCCGAGGCGGCTGGGCCCGAACGGGCGGCGTCGGCCCGGGCGGTGAAACGCATCGAGGACGTGCAGACGCTGCGCACGGCGCAGTTCCCCGAGGACGACGGGCCGATGGCGCATCCCATCCGCCCGCAGGCGTACCGGGCGATCGACAATTTCTACACCGCCACCGTGTATGAAAAGGGCGCCGAGGTGATCCGGCTGCTGCACACCTTGCTGGGAGAAAAAGGCTTTCGCGCCGGGATGGACCGTTACTTCGAGCGCTACGACGGTCGGGCGGTGACCTGCGAGGATTTCGTCGCGGCCATGGCCGAGGCGAACGGCGTGGATCTGACGCCCTTCCTGCGCTGGTACGAGCAGGCGGGCACGCCGCGGCTGGTGGTGGAGGAAGACTGGGACGGTCAAGCGGGGCGCTACGGGCTGCGCCTGAGGCAATTCACCCCGCCTACGCCGGGACAGTCGGAGAAAGGGCCGGTGGTGCTGCCCATCCGCCTGGGGCTGCTCGGCGCCGACGGGCGCGACCTGCCGCTCGTGCTCGCCGACGAGCGCGATGCCGTGCCCGAACCCGAGGCGCCGCCAGCCGGAGGAATGCGGCCGATCGCGCCGCGCGACACCGCGGTGGGGGCGAGGACCCGCCTCTTCACCCTGACCGGGGAGACGCTCGCGCTCGAATTCGTTGGTCTGCCGCCAGGGCCGAAGCCGGTGCCTTCGCTGCTGCGCGGGTTTTCGGCACCGGTGCGGCTGATGCTCGATGAGCCGGACGAGGCGCTGCGCCACCGCATGGCCTACGATTCGGACGCCTTCAACCGCTGGGATGCGGCGCAGAGCTGGGCGCAGCGCCAGGTGCTGCGGCTGGCGCGGGGTGAAGCCGAGACGCTGGACGAGGGGTTCGTCGCGTCCTGGAGGCAGCTCCTCGCCGACGAGTCGCTCGATGCGATGTTCCGCGTCAAGGCCGCGGCGCTTCCCAGCGAGCGCTGGTTGCTGGAGGCGATGACGCCGGCCGACCCGGTGCGCCTGCGTGCCGCCCTCGTGCGCGCCTCGCTCGCGCTCGCCCGGGCTGGAGCCGAGCTGTGGCCCCGCTGGCGGGATTCCGGAGCCGCTCGCCCCTACCGCTACGATCCGCTGGAGGCCGGCCGGCGTGCACTCGCCGCGTTTTCCTGGCGCATGGAGGCGCTGCTGGGTGAGGACGAACGCTGCTCGCGCACGTTTGCCGCCGCCGACAACCTCACCGAGCGGCTGGCGGCGCTCGATGCCGCGCTCGCGCATCCCGACGAGTCGGTGGGCGAGGCGCTGCTCTCCGCCTTCGAGGCGCGCTACGCCGACGACGAGCTGGTGCTCGACAAATGGTTCGCCCGCCAGGCGATGCGCTGGTCGTGGCACGCTGCCCCGGGGGTGGTGCTTGCGCGCGTGCGGCGTCTGACCGAGCATCGGGCGTTTCGCTGGACCAACCCGAACAAGGTCTATGCCCTGGTACTCAATTTCTTTGCCAACAACCTTGCCGAAGCCTGCGCCGCCGGCGAGCTGGCCTGGGCCTTTTGGCAGGAGGCGGTGCTGCGGCTCGATGCGACCAACCCCATCGTAGGGGCGCGCCTTGCCCGGACGCTCGAGCGCTGGCGGTGTTGGGCCGAGCCCTATCGTGTGTCTTTCGCGCCCGTGCTGGAGGCGACCCGCCGCCAGGCCCGTTCGGCCGAGGTGCGCGAGATCCTCGAGCGCATGGCCGACGAAGCGCCGGTAGCGCTTTGAGGTAGAATCGCCCCTCACGTTTCTGGTGCCGCGGCCGGGGTTCTCCCGGCGCGGTGAAACGGGAAAGCGGTGCGCTGGAGTGCTTCCGGCAAAGCCGCTGCTGCCCCCGCAACGGTAGGCGAGTGCGGGCGCGCCGAAACGCCACTGGGCTCTTTGGGCCCGGGAAGGCGGCGCGTCAAATCTCGCAAGCCCGGAGACCGGCCAGAAACGCAGGGCGCAGGCGAGGTGCTCGCCTGCGGTGGGCTTTCCATTCGGGCCGGCGGGGTGGCCGGCCGAGGGGAATCATGTGAATCGCTTCGTCAAATCTTTGGCGGCCGCGCTGCCGCCGAGCCTGCTTTTGTCGTCTTTTCCTTTCGAGGTCGGGGCGCAGGAGGCGCTGGAGCCGGTGGTGGTCACGGCCACGCGGCAGCAGACGCGCGTCTCCGAGATCCTTGCCGACGTCACGGTGATCGAGCGCGAGGAGATCGAGCGCGCGGGGGGCGAGACCGTGGTCGACCTGCTCGCCCGCCAGCCCGGCATCCAGATGACGCGCAACGGGGGGCCTGGGACGTCGGCCAGCCTCTTCGTGCGCGGGACGCGTCCCGACCAGACCAAGGTGCTGGTCGATGGCGTCCCGATCAACTCGCTCGACCTGGCCGGTTCGCCCCTGCGTTTCCTGTCGCTGGCCGATGTCGATCGCATCGAGATCCTGCGCGGACCGGCTTCGACCTTGTACGGGGCGGATGCCATCGGCGGCGTGATCCAGATCTTCACCCGGCGCGGTGCGCCCGGCCTCTCGGTCGATGCCTTCGCGGGCTATGGCTCGTACGACACGGCGCAGGGCAGCGCCGGGCTGTCGGTGGGCAACGAGCTCGTCCGGCTGCGGGCGGACTTCCAGCAGAGCTATAGCGGTGGCTTCTCCGCCATGAAAAATGCCTCGGGGCAGGACGCGGACGACGATGCCTACCGCAACCGCGGCGGTACCGCCTCGCTCGTGCTCACGCCGCTCGCCGGCCACGAGATGGGCTTCGTGCTGCGACAAAACCAGGGTCGAGCCCACTACGACGAAATCCCGCCGACGAGCCAGTTCAACGACTACGAGGAGTTTCGCACGCAGCAGTGGCAGGTCTATACGCGCAACGCCCTCACCGACGCTTGGACGAGCACCTTGCGCATCGGGCACGCTCTGGATTGGCACAAATACGTCTCCTCCTGGCCCAGCCGGATGCGCACCGAGAACGACGAATACAGCTGGCAGAACGACGTGGCCCTGCCGCTGGGGCGGGCGATGCTCGCGCTGGAGCGCTTCGAGCAGAACGCGCCGTTAGGGGACGAGTCCTCGAGCGAGGAATCCATCGCCATCAACTCGGCCGTGGCCGCCTGGAGCGCCAACCTCGGGCCGCACCGCTGGCAGCTGAGCGCGCGGCATGACCAGCATTCGACTTTTGGCGGCGAGGATACCTACGCGCTCGCCTACGGCTATCAGATCGCCCGCGAATGGCGAGCGCACGCGAGTCTGGGGACGTCATTCAAGGCGCCTTCGCTCTACCAGCTCTTCGACCCCTATTCCGGCAATCCGCAGCTGGAGCCGGAAAAAGGGCGCAACCGTGAAGTCGCGCTCGTCTGGGAACGCGGCCAGCAGTCCGCCTCGCTCACCTATTATTACAACCGGGTGAGAAATCTGATCGACTGGGTGCCGACCGACACCTGGGGCGGACGCTACATCAACGTCGGCAAAGCGCACTTCGAGGGGGTGACGCTCGCCTGGGAGGGGACTGCGGGTGCCTGGCAGTGGCGCACGAGCTACGACTGGCTGCAGGCGATCGACGAGACCACCGACAAAGCGCTCGCGCGCCGGGCGCGGCACAGCGCCACCGCGTCGCTGTGGCGCCAATGGGGCGCGTGGGACGCCGGCCTCGAATGGGTGGGGATGGAGCGGCGTCCGGAAGCCGCGACGGCCGGCGGCGGCGAGCTCGGCGCCTATAGCCTCTTCAACCTCGTGGCGAGCTATCGTTTCGCGCCGGATTTGAAGCTGGAGGCGCGCATCGACAACCTCTTCGACAAGGACTACGAGAGCGTGAGAGGCTACAACACGCCGGGACTGAGCGCTTTCGTGGGGTTGCGCTACACGCCGCGCTGATGTCGGTTCCCGTCAGATCTCGAGGTTGTCGATGAGCCGCGTGCTGCCCAGGCGCGCGGCGCCGAGCACGACGAGTTCCTGCTCGCCCGGTGCGGGCGGCTGCAGGTCGGCGCGGCGGCGTACCGTGACGTAGTCCGGCTGCCAGCCGTGGGCGGCAAGTTCGGCCATCGCCTCCGTTTCCAGCCGAGCATGGTCGGTGGCCCCGGCGCGCACGGCCTGGGCGATGCGCGTGAGCACGCGGTAGAGGCGCGGGGCTTCGGCACGCTCGGCTTCTGAGAGATAGGTGTTGCGCGAGGAGAGTGCAAGGCCGTCGGGGGCGCGCATCGTCTCGCCGGCGACGATCGTCACCGGCAGGGCGAGCTGGCGCACCAGGTTGCGCAGCACCATGAGCTGCTGGTAGTCCTTCTTGCCGAAGAGAGCGACTTCGGGCTGCACGATGCCGAAGAGCTTGGTGACCACGGTGGCTACGCCGCGGAAATGCCCGGGGCGCACGGCGCCTTCGAGGATGTCGGTGTGCTCGGGCGGAGGCGCCACGGTGTAGGTTTGCGGTTCGGGGTACATTTCCGTTTCGCTGGGGGCGAAGGCGTGGCGCACGCCTTCGGCGGCGAGCAGCTCCAGGTCGCGCGGCAGGGTGCGCGGGTAGCGCTCGAAATCCTCGTTCGGGCCGAATTGCAGGCGGTTCACGAAGATGCTCACCACCACCGTGTCGGCGAGCGTCTTGGCCTGGCGCACGAGGGCGAGGTGCCCTTCGTGCAGGCAGCCCATGGTCGGCACCAGCACCACGCGTCCCAGGGAGGGCCGCAGGGCGCGGACTTCGGCCACGGTCGTGAGCGGTGCAATCGTGGTCATGGCAAGCCTCTAAAGCCTCTAGTAGCAGTGTTCCGGGGCGGGAAACGTCCCTTCCTTCACTTCGCGCACGTAGGCGCGCACCGCTTCCTCGACCGAATCGCGGCCGGTGAGAAAATTCTTGACGAAGCGCGCCTTGCGCCCGGGGTAGATGCCCAGCATGTCGTGCAGTACCAAGACCTGGCCGTGGCACTCAGGCCCGGCGCCGATGCCGATGGTGGCCGTGCGCGAAAGTTTGGCGCTGATCTCGGCACCCAGGGTACGCGGGGCCATCTCGATGACGAGGAGTGTCGCTCCGGCTTCTTCCAGCGCCAGGGCGTCTTCGAGGAGGCGGCGTGCGTCTTCCTCGCTGCGCCCCTGCACGCGATAGCCGCCGAGCTGGTGCACCGCCTGCGGCGTGAGGCCGATATGCCCGCACACCGGAATGCCGCGTTCGACGAGAAAGCGCACCGTCTCGGCCATCACCTGCCCGCCTTCGAGCTTGACCATCTGCGCCCCGGCAGCCATGAGGGCAGCGGCGTTGCGTAGCGCCTGCTGCGGGCTTTCCTGGTAGGAGGCAAACGGCAGGTCGGTGACGACGAAGGCGCGCCGGGCTCCGCGGGCCACGCATTCGGTGTGATAGACCATGTGGGCCATCGTCACCGGCAGGGTGCTCTTTTGTCCCTGTACGACATTACCGAGCGAATCGCCCACGAGCAGGACGTCGACGCCGGCGCGCTCCAAGAGCGTGGCGAAACTCGCGTCGTAGCAGGTGAGCATGGCGATCTTCTCGCCGGCGGCGCGCATCTCGGCGAGCCGCGTGAGCGTGACGGGCTTGTCGTCCAAGGGTTGGGCGCTCATGACTTCCTCCGTGCAGCGATGGTGCGGGCGATTGTGGCGCATTTCGCCGCGGCGCACAACCCGCGCCGCTCAGGCGTAGCCGAAATACTCGCGGTGGCTGCGCATCTCGCGCAGGCGTTCGAGCACAAGGGCGAAATCGCCCGATTCGTGGATGGGATCGAGTACCTCCGCGTCCAGGATGAAGAGGGGGGAGGCGTCGTACTCATAGAAGAAGCGGGCGTAGGCGGCGCAGACGTCGGTGAGGTAATCGAGCGAGATGCCGCGCTCGGCCGCCCAGGCGCGGCGCTCGACGCGTTCGGCCAACGTCTCGGGGCGCGCCTGCAGGTAGACGACGAGGTCGGGCTTGGGGAGGTTTGCCGGGACGATCCGCTCCTGGATCCGCCGGTAGAGGGCGTATTCGTCCGCCTCGAGGTTGAGCTCGGCGAAGAGAGTGTCTTTCTGCAGCATGAAGTCGCTCACCACGCGCTGCCCGGCGGCGAGCATCTGGCTCACGCTCGAGAGCGCTTCGAGGCGCTGGAAGAGGAAGTCGAGCTGCAAGGGCAGCGCCCACCGTTCGCGGTGTTGATAGAAGCGGGCGATGAAGGGGTTGCGCTCGGGCGCTTCCAGCGCTGGCTGCAGGGTGAGCGCCTCGGCCAGTTTCTGCGCGAGCCGAGTCTTGCCGCAGCCGATCGGGCCTTCGATGACGAGATAGCGGGCCTTGTCGAGCATGGTCAGGTCGTCCGGAAGGTGAAATAGACGGCGCCGAGCAGACAGCACGCGGCCCAGAGATAGTCGAGCTTGAGCGGTTGCTTCATGTAGAAGACGGCAAACGGCACGAAGACGGCGAGCGTGATGACTTCCTGCATCAGCTTCAGCTGCGGCAGGGCGAGCGCCTGGGCGCCGATGCGGTTGGCCGGCACCTGCAGCAGGTACTCGAAAAAGGCGATGCCCCAGGAGGCGAGCGCGGCGAACCACCACGGCCGGTCGGCCAGATGCTTGAGATGGCCGTACCAGGCAAAAGTCATGAAGAGGTTGGAAGCGGAAAGCAGCAGCGCCGTTTGCAGCCAGAGAGGGGGGTGGGAGAGCGCGTTCATGCGGGATGGGGCAGGAGGCGTTCGACGTCCTGGTTGCTCAGCCGCGCACGCCAGGCCGACAGCGGCCCCAGGCCAGGGGCTTCCAGGAAGGAATCGAGTTCGAGCAGCGGTTCGAGCACGAAGGCGCGCCGATGCAGCCGCGGATGGGGCAGGGTGAGGCGGGGGGTGTCGAGTACGACGTCGCCGTAGAGCAGCAGGTCGAGATCGAGCGCACGCGGCGCCCAGCGGTAGGGACGGACGCGGCCGAAGCGCGCTTCCAGCGCGAGGAGTTCGTCGAGCAAGGCATGCGGCGTCAGCGTCGTAGCCAGGCGCGCTACGGCGTTGATGTAGTCCGGCTGCGGCTCGGGGACTTCGAGCGGCGCGGTGCGGTAGAGCGAGGAGGCGGCAACGAGCTGCGTGCCGGGCAATCGCCCCAGGGCGGCGATCGCCGCCCGTACCGTGGTTTCGGCTTCGCCGAGATTGGCTCCGAGCGCGACGTAGGAAAGCACGGGGGTCATGGCGCGTCCGGCGTGGGAGTGACTGCGATCGTCCCGGGTTCGACCGCGTTTGCCTTGCGCGGACGGCGGCGGCGCTTGCGTTTGGCCGGCGGTTCACCGGCACTTCGCGCTTCGCGCAGCAGCGCCGCGCGTTCGGCCTCGTCGCCGTGGGCGAAGCGCTGCCACCAGCGCGGCAATTCTTCCGGCACTTCCCCTGCCTTGGCACGCAGCGAGAGAAAATCCCAACCGGCACGGTAGCGCGGCTGCTCGACGAGGCGGTAGGGGGCCTTGCCGGCACGCCGCTCGAAGCGCGGTTGCATCATCCACAGCTCACGGATGTCGCCGGCGAGCTTGCGCGTGATCGCGAGCGACTCGGCCTGCGTCTCCAGTACGGTGTCCATTGCGGCTTCCAGCGCCGGGAAGACCGGTTCGCCCTGGGCCTGACGCCGGCGCCATTCGTCGAGCACGCGCGGCCACAGCAGGGCGGCGAAGCTGAAGGCGGGCGAGGCGCTCTTGCCCTCGCGGATGCGTCGGTCGCTGTCTTCCAGGGCAAGGCGCACGAAGCGCTCGCCGCTCGGATGCGCGAAGACGAGATCGAGCACCGGCAGCAAACCTCCGTGCAAGCCCTCCTCGCGCAGCCGCTCGAGGCAGGCGAGTGCGTAACCCGAGGTGAGGATCTTCACGATCTCGTCGAAGAGCCGCGCCGGCGGAACGTTCTCCAGGAGCGGCGCGAGCCGCCGGATGGGGGCGCGGGCCGCCGGGTCGATCAGGAGGTCGAGCTTGGCGGCGAGCCGTACGGCACGCAGCATGCGCACCGGATCTTCGCGGTAGCGCTGCTCCGGGTCGCCGATCACGCGCAGGGTACGCGCCTCGATGTCGCCCACGCCGTGATGGAAGTCGTGCAGCACGCCGGCCACCGGATCGTAGTAGAGGGCGTTGATGGTGAAGTCGCGCCGCTGGGCGTCTTCGGCGTGCGTGCCGAAGACGTTGTCGTCGAGGAGCCTGCCGTGTGCATCCACGGGGGCGCGCTCGGGATCGACCAGGCCGCGGAAAGTGGTGACTTCCACCGTTTCCTTGCCGTGATAGACGTGCACGATCTTGAAGCGGCGTCCGATGATATGGGCGCGGCGAAAAAGGGCACGCACCTGCTCGGGATGGGCGTCGGTGGCGACGTCGAAGTCTTTGGGCGTGCGCGACAAGAGCAGGTCACGCACCGCGCCACCCACCACGTACGCCTGATGGCCGTGGCGCTGCAGCGTCTCGCACACGAGGCGGGCGCCGGGAGAAATGTGCTCGGGCGTGATGCCGTAGCGCGCGGCCGGCAAGACGGCCGGCACCGAAGCGCTCGGTTTGGTGACTTTGGCGATGACTTTTTTGATGAGTTTGCGGATCATGGGTTTCTCAGCACGTCGCGGGCGAGGCTTCGCGCAGCGACAAGATGCGCCAGCCGTGGGTAAGGGCGTGCATGCGCAGCCGCTCGTCCGGATCGACGGCGACGGGCTCGTCGACGCGTTCGAGCAAGGGAAGGTCGTTGTGCGAGTCGCTGTAGAAGGTGGTGCGGGAAAAGCTCGTCCACCATAGGCCCAGCGATTCGAGCCAGGATTCGACGCGCGCGATCTTGCCCGCCTGGAAGGCCGGCGTGCCGCGGCAGCGGCCGGTAAACCGTCCGTCTTGCTGCTCGGGGATGGTGGCGATGAGGTGGCAGATGCCGAAGGCGCGCGCGATCGGTCCGGTGACGAAGGCGTTGGTGGCGGTGACGATCGCCGCCACGTCGCCCGCGGCCAGATGCTCGCGTACCAAGGCTTTGGCCGCCGGCGTCATCATGGGTTCGATGACTTCCCGCATGAATTCGGCGTGCAGCGCCTCCAGTGTGCGGCGCTCGTGGCGCGCGAGCGGGGCGAGCTGGAAATCGAGGAAAGCGTGGATGTCGAGCGTGCCCGCCTGATACTGGGCGTAGAACTCGGCGTTCTTCGCTTCATAGAGCTCGGCGTCGACCAGTCCTTTGCGGATCAGGAACTGCGCCCACTCGAAATCCGAGTCGCCGGCAAGCAGGGTGTTGTCCAGATCGAAGAGCGTGAGGTTCACCTTCATTCCTTGTTTGATAGACCAGATTCATCCCGAAGCGGTTCCGCCTCCAGCTCGGCGAGCACCTCGCGCGCGAGCGCCACGGTCACGGGACGCTGGCGCTCGAGCGATCGCCGGTCGAGCGCGGCGACGAAAGCGGCAAGGCGCCGCGGGTCGCGTTCGATGCGGTGCAGCACGTAGGTGGCTACGTCGCGTTCCAGCCGCATGCCGCGTGCCTGGGCCCACTGCTGCAGGAAGCCGAGCCGCTGCGCATCGTCGAGTGGCTCGACGTGGAACACCAGGCTCTGGCCGATGCGGGTGCGCAGATCCTCGCGCAGCGCCAGTCGCAGCGGCGGGGCGTCACCGCTCACCACCAGCCGTTGCTTGAGTTCGCGTGCGCGATTGTAGGCGTTGAAGAGCGCATGTTGCAGCCCAGGGGGGGCGCGCTGCACGTCGTCGAGGAGAAGGATCGCCTCGGGCGTCTCCGGCAGCGCTTCGCCGGCGAAATGCTCTGCGGCGAAGTAGTGTACGGGGCGAGCGTGGCGTTGGGCGAACTCGGCGGTGGCGATCAGAAGGTGCGTGCGACCGCTGCCTGAGTCGCCCCAGAGGTAGAGATGGGCGGCGGGCAGGGGATTGCCGTCTCGCGTCTGCACCACGCACTGCAGCGCCGCTACCAGCTCCGCGTTGCGCCCGATGACCGTGCGCTCGAAGGTCGGCACGGTGTCGTCGAAGAAATCGAACACGAGCTGGGTGCTCAAGGGCCTTTCCCCCGACGTCCACGGTAGAGGGTGCTGCGCTTCCATGCCGCGAGAAGATCGCGCAACACCACGAGCAGCACCGCGCCGGTGGGCAGCGCGATCAGCATACCGACGAAGCCGAACCAGTGGGCGAAGGCCATGAGCACGAAGATCACCGCCAAGGGATGCAGCCCGATGCGCTCGCCCACCAGATAGGGGGTGAGCACATAGGTCTCGAGGGCCTGACCGAGGGCGAAGATGATGACCACGGGCAGCACGAGCCCGAGCTCCGGCCCTTGCAGCAGGGTGGCCAAGGTGGCCAGGACCACTCCCGTGCCGTAGCCCACGTAGGGAATGAAGGCGACGAGTCCCGTGATGACGCCGATCGGCAGGGCGAAATTGAGCCCCGCCAGACTCAGGCTGATGCTGTAGTAAAAAGCGAGCGCGATCATCACCGACAGCTGCCCGCGCAGGAATTCGGCCAGCACCTGGTCGATGCCGCGCATCTTCCTTGCCACCGGCTGCTGGCAGTCGCGCGGCAGCAGGCGCAACAACGCGCGGCGCAGGCGCGGCGATTCCACCAGCAGATAGAACATCACCAGCGGGATGAGGGCGAGGTCGATGAGCGTTCCCACGAGCACGGCGCCGCCGCTCTTGAGCTTGCCCAGCAGCACCAGCAGCCAGCTCTGGGCGCTCGCCCAGTGTTCCTTGAGCCAGTCGCGCACGAACTCCGGGTCGATGCGATCGATGTCGACCCCGATGCGCCGCCCCAGGTCCTGCAAGAGCGTGTCGAGCCGGCCCAGCAGGTCGGGCAGCTGCTGGATGAAGACGGCGATCTGGCGCCAGAAAATGGGCAGCACGAGCAGGACGAGGGTCACCAGCACCAGCCCGACGGCCATGATGGTGAGCCAGGCCGCCAAGGATCGCGGCAGGCCCAGGGCGGAGAGCCGGTCGGTGATGGGGCCGCAGATGTAGGCGAGCACCGCGCCGACGATGAACGGCGTGAGCACCGGCAGCAGGGAGTAGAAGAGCAGCGCGAAGAGCGCCGCACATCCACCCCACAGCCAAAATTCTGCACGGGTCGAGGGTGCGCCGTTCATGCGGTATCGTACAATTTTGCGTCGTTCGCCATGTGCGAGGGTTCGGTCGAAACGACCGCCTTGTGATATATAGGTGTCAATTATCGCCGGGGAACCGGAAGCTGAGCAAGAGGAGCCGTTGTGACGGGACTGACGTATCGGGATGCCGGAGTGGATATCGACGCGGGCGATGCCCTGGTCGAACGGATCAAACCCTTGGCGGCGCGCACCATGCGCCCGGAAGTGCTCGCCGGCATTGGCGGCTTCGGGGCCCTCTTCGCGCTGGGCGGGCGCTATCGCGATCCCGTGCTCGTCTCCGGCACCGACGGCGTGGGCACCAAGCTCAAGCTCGCCTTCGCCTGGGGCATGCACGACGGGGTGGGGCAGGATCTGGTGGCGATGAGTGTGAACGACATCCTCGTGCAAGGCGCCGAGCCACTCTTTTTTCTCGATTATTTCGCCTGCGGCAAGCTCGACGTCGAGGTGGCGGCGCGGGTAGTGGGCGGAATCGCGCGCGGCTGCGAACTCGCCGGCTGTGCGCTGATTGGCGGCGAGACGGCCGAGATGCCCGACATGTATCCGGAAGGCGAATACGACTTGGCCGGGTTCGCGGTCGGGGCCGTGGAGCGCGAAGCCATCCTCGACGGTTCGCGCATCGCCGCCGGCGACGTGCTCTTGGGGCTCGCGTCCAGCGGGGCGCATTCGAACGGCTATTCCCTCGTCCGCCGCGTGCTCGCCAAGGCGGGCCATGGGGTGGATGCGGCGCGCGATGCCGAACTCGTGCTCGACGGCAAGCCGCTGCGTGAGGCGCTGATGGAACCCACCCGTATCTACGTGCGCAGTATCCTGGCGCTGTTGCGCGAGCTGCCCGAGGCCGTCAAGGGGCTTGCGCACATCACCGGCGGTGGGCTCAGGGAGAACGTGCCGCGTATCCTGCCAGAACCGCTCGCCGCGCACATCGATCTGGGCAGTTGGCCCCGGCCGGCGCTCTTTCGCTGGCTGCAGGAGCAGGGCGAGGTGGCCGAGGCCGAGATGACGCGCGTCTTCAACTGCGGCATTGGCATGGTGCTCGTGGTCGCGCCCGAGAAGGCCGGG
The DNA here is from genome assembly GCF_006503695.1 of Tepidiphilus succinatimandens. Taxonomy (GTDB): domain Bacteria; phylum Pseudomonadota; class Gammaproteobacteria; order Burkholderiales; family Rhodocyclaceae; genus Tepidiphilus; species Tepidiphilus succinatimandens. Next base: position 32,577 of record NZ_SBIK01000001.1, on the reverse strand, counting down.
GCGGCAGAAGGACTGCTGCGGGCGCAGGGCGAGACGGTCTATCGCATCGGCGAGGTGGTGCCGCGGGTAGGGGATGAGCCGCAGGCGCGCATCGTGGGCTCGCCAGCCTAAAACGCCTCCTCCAGCGCCGCAGCCAAGCGCTGCGGCGTGTCCGGCGCAAAGGGGTCGAAGCGGCGCAGCTCGGGCCAGGTTTCGCCGAACTGGCGCAGCCACGTGAGCTGGCGTTTGGCCAGTTGCCGCGTGGCGGCGATCCCGGCGTCGATCATGGCTTCGCGCCCGATCGTGCCTTCGAGGTAGTGCCAGACCTGGCGATAGCCCACGGCGCGCATGGAAGGGTGGGAAAGGGTGAGGTTCGGGCGCTGCCGTAGCCGCATCACTTCCTCGATGAATCCTGCTTGCAGCATTGCGCGGAAGCGCTCGGCGATGCGCTCGTGCAGCCGTGCGCGATCCGTCGGCACGAGCGCGAGCGGCAGCCAGCGGTAACCGTGGGCGGCAGGGGTGCGGCGGGCGTAGCGTGCAGCGAGCGGTTCGCCCGTGAGAAGGACGATCTCGAGTGCGCGCTGGATGCGCTGCGCGTCGGTGGGAGCGAGCCGGGCGGCGGCCTGCGGGTCGAGGCGGGCGAGTTCGGCGTGTAGCGCCGGCCAGCCCTCGCGTGCCGCGCGTGCGTCGAGCTCGGTGCGCAGGCGCGGATCGGCTGGAGGAAGGTCGGAGAGGCCCTCCCTTAGCGCCTTGAAGTAGAGCATGGTGCCGCCCGCGAGCAGCGGCAGCCGCCCGCGCGCGAGGATTTCCTCGATGGCGGCGAGCGCATCGGCAAGGAAACGCGCCGCGCCGTAGGCTTCTTCCGGTTCGACGAGATCGATGAGATGGTGCGGCACGCGCGCCCGTTCCTGGGCTGTGGGCTTGGCGGTACCGATGTCCATGCCGCGATAGACCAGCGCCGAGTCGACGCTGACGATCTCCAGCGGAAAACGCTCGGCGAGCCTGAGCGCGAGCGCCGTCTTGCCGCCGGCGGTAGGGCCGAGCAGCCAGGGGATAAGGGGACGGTTGGTGACCTCGCCCTTTGGGGGTGGCGGTATGTGCATTTTCTTTTCTATAGCATAGAATCCGGCCGATTCTCATCCCGCCAGGCCATTTTCGTCGATGAAGATCTTTTCTTCGCTGTTCGCGCGCACCATGCGCTGGTCGCGCCATCCACACGCGCCGTGGTATCTGGCGCTGCTGTCGTTTGCCGAATCCTCGTTTTTTCCGGTGCCGCCGGATGTGATGCTCGCGCCGATGGCCATGGCCGCGCCGCGCCGCGCCTGGGCTTTGGCCTTGCTCACCACCGTGGCTTCGGTGTTGGGAGGGCTTTTCGGCTACGCCATCGGCTATTTCGCGTTCGCGGGGATCCGGCCCTGGCTGGAGGGTTCTTCGTACTGGGAGCCTTATCTGCAGGCAAGGGCATGGTTCGACGCCTGGGGAGCGTGGGCGGTGTTCATCGCCGGCTTCTCGCCGATCCCGTACAAGGTCTTTACCATCGCCGCCGGGGTGGCGCAGATGGCGCTGCTGCCGTTTACGCTCGCCTCGCTCGTGGGGCGCGGCGCGCGCTTTTTTCTCGTGGCGGCGCTGATGCGCTGGGGCGGCGAGCGCATGGAGGCGAGGCTGCACCGCATCATCGACCGGCTCGGCTGGGCGAGCGTGGCGGCACTGCTCCTTGCCTATGCGCTCTACCGCTGGGGGTGGGGCTGAGCGGCCAGAAGAGCTGCGGGCGTTCAGCGTCCGCGCAGGAAGAGGCGGTCGAGCTCGGTGAGGCTCAGTTGCACCCAGGTGGGGCGGCCATGATTGCACTGGTCGCTGCGTTCGGTGCGCTCCATGGCACGCAGGAGCGCGTTCATTTCGGGGAGCGTGAGCGGGCGGTTGGCCCGTACGGCTCCATGACAGGCCATCGTGGCTAAAATCTTATCACGGAAGGATTCGACGGCAAGGCTTTGCGGCAGCTCGGAAAGTTCGTGCAGCAGGGCGCGCACCAAGGGTTCCAGCGCACCTTGGGCGAGGAGCGAAGGGGCCGAGCGCACGGCCAGTTGCTCGGGACCCAGGGCGCCGACGTCGAACCCCAGCCGTTCGAGCGTTTCACGGTGTTCTTCCCATGCAGCATATTCTCGGGCATCGACCGCGAGCACGAGCGGCACGAGCAGGCGTTGCACGCTCGGGGTGCGATCCCATGCCTCCTTGAGCCCTTCGTAGAGGATACGCTCGTGTGCGGCGTGGATGTCGACGAGCACGAGTCCGGCGGCGTTTTGCGCGAGCAGGTAGATGCCGTGCAGTTGCGCCAGCGCGTAGCCCAGCGGCGGGGGGGCGAGGGCGTCGTCGGTGCTGGTGGCAGCCGGCAGGGCGGGAATTTCCGGCGAGCCCTTTTCGGTGCTTTCTGCGACCGGTCGCACGGCCGAGGTGCCGTCCGCTTCCCTCGTTGGGGCAAGGGCCGAGCGGGCGAAGGCGAGATAGGCAGTCTCGGCGGCGGCGTCGTGCAGGCGCGAACCGGCGGGGGCGCGGGGAGGCGAGGCGGGATAGGGGGCCGGGCGCGAGGCCGGTGCGCCGCTCCGGGAAGAGTAGGGTAGGCTTGGCTGTTGCGGCAGGGGCGCCGTGCCGAGAGATTCGGGGCTCCCTCGCCGATCGGTTTCTTCAAGCGCTTCGAGCGCGATGCGGCTCGGCGCCAGCGCCCGGCGCACCGCGTCGAGCACGAAGCGAAACACCGCCTGCGAATCGCGGAAGCGCACCTCGATCTTGGCCGGATGGACGTTGACGTCGACGAGCGCGGGGTCGATGGTGAGGAAGAGGGCGAAGGCGGGCTGGCGTGATCCGTGCAGGACGTCGGCGTAGACCTGGCGCAGTGCCTGGGTCAGCATGCGATCGCGCACGAAGCGGCCGTTGACGAACCAGTATTGCGGCGGTCGACTTTGATCGGCGTGGCGCGGTTCGATCACCCGGCCGAAGAGCCGAGCCGGACCGGCCTCGGCCTCCACGGCCCGGCTGCGTTCGATGAACGTTTCCCCCAGCAGGGCGGCGAGCCGCTCCTCGGGGGTGCCTGGCTTGAGATGCAGCACGCTGCGGGCGTTGTGGCTGAGCGCAAAGGCTACTTCTGGGCGCGACAAGGCCACGCGGCGCAGGGCCTCTTCGCAGTGGGCGTATTCGGTGGATTCGCTTTTGAGGAACTTGCGCCGCGCCGGCGTGTTGTAATAAAGGTCGGCGCAGTCGATCACCGTGCCGGATTCCAGAGCCGCCGGGGCGAGTTCGCCGCTTACGGCGTCGAACCGCCAGGCGTGCTCGCTTCCCTGAGCGCGCGAGGTGATCGTCAGGCGGCAGACGGAGGCGATCGCCGCGAGCGCTTCGCCGCGAAAACCCATCGTGGCAATGCGCTCCAGGTCTTCCGCGGTGTGCAGCTTGCTTGTGGCGTGGCGCATGACCGCGAGCGCGAGCTCCTCGCGCGCTATGCCGTGGCCATCGTCCTGGACGCGGACGCGGCGCACGCCGCCCTGCTCGAGCGTCACCGCCACGGCACGGGCGCCGGCGTCGAGCGCATTCTCGACCAGTTCCTTGACGAGGGAGGCAGGGCGCTCGACGACTTCGCCGGCAGCGATCTGGTTGATCAGGGCGTCGGGCAGCAGGTGGATACGGGGCATGGGGCTTGGCGGTAGACGCTACAATCCAAGTTTATCGTGAAGCCGGCGTGAAAGGAGCGGGTGTGCGCAATCTGGTGATCCTCATTTCCGGCCGCGGCAGCAACATGGAGGCGATCGTGCGCGCTGCGATTCCAGGGGCGCGCGTCGCGGCGGTGATCAGCAACCGTCCCGAAGCCGCCGGCCTCGAATTCGCCCGGCGCCACGGCATCGCCACGGCCGTGGTCGATCACAAGGCCCATTCCTCGCGCGAGGCGTTCGAGGTGGCGCTCGCCGCGGCGATCGATGCGTTCGCGCCCGATCTGGTGGTGCTCGCCGGGTTCATGCGCGTGCTGGGAGAGGCGTTCGTGCGCCGCTACGAGGGGCGGATGCTGAACATCCATCCGTCGCTGCTGCCCGCCTTCCCCGGACTACACACGCACGAGCGGGCGCTGCAGGAAGGGTGCCGCGTGCACGGGGCCACGGTGCATTTCGTCACTCCGGCGCTCGATCACGGGCCCATCGTCGTGCAGGCGGCAGTGCCGGTGCTGCCCGACGACACCCCCGAGACGCTGGCTGCGCGCGTGCTCGCGCAGGAGCACCGCATCTATCCGCAGGCGGTGCGCTGGTTCGTCGAGGATCGCCTGCGGCTCACGGCCGACGGCCGCGTCGTGCTGCAGGGAGTGTCGGCCAGCGTGCAAGAAGCGGCCCTCGTCTGGCCGCCATTGGAGTCATGATGTTGAAGAAAATTCTGGTCGTTGTTGGCATGCTCGTTGCGGCATCCGCTTTCGCTGCCGAGTCGCAGCGGCTCGTTTATCGCGTCCTGAGCGGCGAAAGGGGGCTACAGATCGGGCAAGCCGACCTCGCCTGGACGCTGAGCGACGACGGGCGCTACACCATGACCCTGCAATTGCAGAGCACCGGTCTGGTGGCGCTGGTCGCCCAGGTCAACGAGAAACGCACGAGCAACGGCACCTGGGATGCGAAGACGGGTTTTCATCCGCTGCACTACGAGCGCCTGCGCTCCGGCAAGCCGCCCGAGATGCTCGACTTCGATTGGAAAGCCCGCACGGTACGGAGCACACGCAAAGGGAAGACGGTGGATCTGCCGCTCACCGACCATGAGCAGGACTATCTTTCCTTGATGCACCAGCTCGGATTCCTGCGGCAGAAAGGGCCGCGGGAAGGCAAGATCGCCGTGGTCACCGGCAAGCGCATCAAGCAGGCTACCTACCGCGTCGAGCCGCAGCCGGAGCGCCTCAAACTCGACGGGTTGGGCGAGATTCCGGTGCAGCGCATCACGGCGCGCACCGTCGAGGGCGACTTCGCCATGACCGTATGGTGGCAGTCCGAACCGGCCTCGCGCCCGGTGCGCCTGCTCATCGAGGCCGAAGACGGCGTGTTCGACCATTGGTTGCAGCCGTGAGCGCTTCCCGTCGCCGTAAGATCCCCTCGCGCGAAACCGCGCCGCGTGCCCCTTGGCTGACCGAGGCGGTGGCAGCACTCGCCGAGGCGCTGCGCTTCGAGCGGCCGGCCGACGCCGTGTTGTCGCGCTTCTTCCGCGAGAGGCCCCATTTGGGGCACCGCGATCGTGGCGAGATCGCCGAGCGCGTCTACGCCGTGCTGCGCCATCGGCGCAGCCTGGAAACCTGGGCTGGACGCACGAGCCCGCGCGCGCTGCTGCTCGCCTGGCTCGTGCGTGGCGAAGGCTGGTCGCTCGCCCGTCTCGAGCCCTGGCTGGAGAAAGGGGAGCGCGCCTGGCTTGCCGAGCGCAAGGCGGCAGCGCCCGTGCTCTCGCGCGCCGAGCGGCTGGAGGCGCCCGACTGGCTCATCGAACGGCTCGATGCCGCCTATGGCCCGGCAGAGACGGAAGCGCTGCTCGCGGCTTCGAACCGACCGGCCCCGCTCGATCTGCGCGTCAACTCGTGGCGGACGACGCGCGAGGCGGTGCTCGCTCGGCTTCAGGCCGACGGCATCGACTGCGCGCCAACCCCTTTCTCGCCCTTGGGTATCCGCGTGCAAGGGAAACCGGCACTGCATGCCCATCCCCTCTTTCAGGAAGGGATGTTCGAAGTACAGGACGAGGGAAGCCAGCTGGTGACCCTGCTCGTAGCCCCCCGCCGCGGGCAGACGGTGGTCGACTTCTGCGCCGGAGCGGGCGGCAAGACGCTGCAACTCGCCGCGGCGCTGCGCAACACCGGTCAGGTCTACGCCTTCGATGTCTCGGCCGGGCGGCTTGCCAAACTCAAGCCGCGGCTCGTGCGCTCCGGACTCACCAACGTACAGCCCATGGTGCTTGCGCATGAGCGCGACGAGCGCCTCGCACGGCTCGAAGGCAAGGCCGATCGCGTGCTGGTCGATGCGCCCTGTTCCGGCCTCGGGACACTGCGGCGCAATCCGGATCTCAAGTGGCGTCAGCACCCGGCGCTGATCGCCGAGCTGCAGGAAAAACAGTGCGCCATCCTCGCGGCCGCGGCGCGCCTGGTGCGCCCCGGCGGCCGTTTGGTCTACGTCACCTGCAGCCTCTTGCCCGAGGAGAACGAGGCCGTGCTCGAAGCCTTCCTCGCGCAGGAGCCGCGGTTCTCCCTGCTCGATCCCTTGCCGCTGCTCTTCAAGGCGGGGGTGCCCGAGCAGATTCCCCGATGGGAGAGTCCGACGGCCGAGGTACTGGTCGATCGCTTCAGCCCGACGGTGCTGCGCCTGGCGCCGCACGTGCATGGCACCGACGGCTTTTTCGCTGCCGTGCTCGAGCGCGGCACTTCACCCTGATTGCGGTTTCATTCACGAAGGAGGAGTCGCCATGACGCAAGAACGACAATTACCCGCAAAATTCAAATGCCTCATGATCCGCGAAGAAGGCGGGGCGGTGCGCTCCGGCATCGAAGAGGTCGGGTTCGACGTCCTCGATCCGGGCGAAGTGCTCATCCGGGTGGCGTACTCCAGCATCAACTTCAAGGATGCGCTCGCCGCCACCGGCAAGGGCAAGATCATCCGGCGCTTTCCCTGCATCGGCGGCATCGACCTTTCGGGTACGGTGGTCGAGTCGAGCGATCCGCGTTTCCGTCCCGGCGACAAGGTCATCGCCACCAGCTACGACATCGGCGTGTCGCACCACGGCGGCTATGCCGAATACGCCCGCATCCCTGCCGGCTGGGTGATTCCTCTGCCGCAGGGTCTGGATCTGTTCGAGGCCATGGCGCTGGGTACGGCCGGCTTCACCGCGGCCCTGGGCATCCAGCGCATGGAGGACAATGGCCTCGAGCCGGAAAAAGGTCCGGTGGTGGTGAGCGGCGCCACCGGCGGGGTAGGGGGCTTTGCCATCCAGATGCTCGCCGGACGCGGCTATCGCGTGACGGCGCTCACCGGCAAGGCACAGGAGAGCGGTTATCTTCAGGGGCTAGGGGCAGCCGAGATCCTGCTGCGCGATACCATCGATTTTGCCGCCACCCGCCCCCTGGAGAAATCCCGCTGGGCCGGCGCCGTGGATAACGTCGGCGGCCCCATCCTGCACTGGATGCTCGCCACCATGCAGCAAGCCGGTACGGTGGCCTCCATCGGCAATGCCGCCTCGCCCAAGCTCGAGACCACGGTCTTTCCCTTCATCCTGCGCGGCGTGAGCCTGCTGGGGGTCGATTCCGGCTACATCGGCTTTCCCACCCGCGGCATCGTCTGGCAGCGGCTCGCCACGGATCTCAAACCGAAGAAGCTGACCGAGATCACGCGCGTCATCACGCTCGACGAACTGCCCGCTGCCTTCGACGACTTCATCGCCGGCCGCGCCAAAGGGCGCACGGTGGTGCGCATCGGCGGCGAGTAAGCCGAGCCCTTTTTGGCCAGAACTCCCTGGTTTCGCCGTTCTGCCGCGAGACCGGGGATTTCCCCTTTGGTACCATGTCTTATAATAGACAACTTTCGCAAGACCGGACGGCATCGCTCCGGAATTTCTTTGTCATCGGGGAGAGGACATGGGCAAGTACCAGGATTTCTACCGTCGCTCGATCGAGGATCGCGACGCCTTCTGGGCCGAACAGGCGCAGTTCATCCACTGGGAGAAAGCGCCCGAGCTCATCTGCGACTACAGCAATCCGCCTTTCGTCAAATGGTTCAAGGGCGGGCTCACCAACCTCTGCTACAACGCCGTCGATCGCCATGCCGCCAAGCGCCCCGACGCGCCGGCGCTCATCTACGTCTCCACCGAGACGGGCGAGGAGAAGACTTACTCCTACGGCGAGCTGCAGCGCGAAGTCGAGCGCATGGCGGCGATCTACCGCCGGCTCGGCGTGGAGAAAGGCGACCGGGTGCTCATCTACATGCCCATGATCCCGCAGGCGGCGTTTGCCATGCTCGCCTGCGTGCGCATCGGTGCCATCCATTCGGTGGTCTTCGGCGGCTTTGCCGCCGCCTCGCTCGCCACCCGCATCGACGATGCCCAACCCAAGCTCGTCGTCACCGCCGAAGCGGGCATGCGCAACGGCAACGTCATCCCCTACAAACACCTGCTCGACGAAGCCTGCCGGCTCGCCCAGTTCCCGCCGGAGAAGGTGCTCATCGTCGATCGCGGGCTCGACCCCAACTTCGCCCGCGTCGAGGGGCGCGACCTCGACTATGCGACGCTGCGCGACGAAGTGGGCGAGGCGCGCGTGCCGGTCGAGTGGGTCGATGCCACCCATCCGAGCTACATCCTCTACACCTCCGGCACCACCGGCAAGCCCAAGGGGGTGCAGCGCGACACCGGCGGCTACGCCGTGGCGCTCGCGAGCTCCATGAAGCACATCTTCTGCGGCGGCGAAGGCGAGACGATGTTCTGCACCTCCGACATCGGCTGGGTGGTCGGGCACGGCTACATCATCTACGGGCCGCTGCTCGCCGGCATGGCCACGGTGATGTACGAGGGTACGCCGCTTCGCCCCGACCCGGGCATCTGGTGGCGCATCGTCGAGAAGTACCGCGTCAACGTCATGTTCTCGGCGCCTACTGCCGTGCGGGTGCTCAAGAAGCAGGACCCTTCCTACATGAAGCGGGACCTCTCCTCGCTCAAGCACCTCTTCCTTGCTGGCGAACCGCTCGACGAGACCACCCACCGCTGGATCCACGAAGCCTTGGGCGTGCCGGTGATCGACAACTACTGGCAGACCGAGAGCGGCTGGCCCATCCTCGCCCTGTGCCGCGGGGTGCAGGAAGATCTGCCCATCAAGTACGGCTCGCCGGGTCTGCCGGTCTACGGCTACGACCTGCACGTCTATCGCGAAGACGGCACCGAGTGCGGCCCCAACGAAAAAGGCATCGTCGGCATCGTGCCGCCGCTGCCTCCCGGCTGTCTGGCCACCGTCTGGGGGCAGGACGAGCGCTTCGTGTCGACCTATTTCAGCCTCTTCCGCGAGCCGCTCGTCTATTCCACCGCCGACTGGGGCATCAAGGACGAGAACGGCTACCTCACCATTCTCGGGCGCATCGACGACGTCATCAACGTCGCGGGGCACCGTCTGGGGACGCGCGAGATCGAGGAGGCGATCCAGGCCAATCCGGCGATCGCCGAAGTGGCGGTGGTCGGGGTGCACGACGAGGTGAAGGGGCAGGTGCCGGTGGCCTTCGCCGTGGTCAAGGATCCTTCGCGCATCGCCACGCGCGAGGCGCGCCGGGCGCTGGAAGAAGAGGTCAAGAAGACGGTCGATGAGCTCCTCGGCGCGATCGCGCGTCCACACCGCGTCTATTTCGTGCAGGGGCTGCCCAAGACGCGTTCGGGCAAGATGCTGCGCCGCTCGCTGCAGGCGCTCGCCGAAGGGCGCGACCCCGGCGATCTTCCCACCATCGAGGACGCCCATACCCTCGAGATGGTCGCCGAGGCCATCCGCGAGAGCTGAGCGCCCTGATCGTGCAAGAAAGACGGCGGCGCCGCGTGGCGCCGCTTTTTGCTATGGGTGCTCTTTCAAAAAAAGCGCCTTTCCCGTAAGATCATAGACTTTTCCTGATCCGGACCCCTTTCTTACTGCACGGGAAAACCGGATTTCGCGGGAGCGTCGCACATGTCGCATCTGATGAACACCTACGCCCGTCTGCCCGTGGCTTTCGTGCGCGGCGAGGGCGTCTGGCTCTACGACGAACAAGGCAAACCCTACCTCGATGCGCTCGCCGGCATCGCCGTCTCCACCCTGGGGCACGGCCATCCGCGCCTGGTCGAGGCGATCGCCCGCCAGGCGAAGGCCGTGATCCATACCTCCAACCTCTACCGCATCCCGGCCCAGGAGCGCCTGGCCGACCGCCTGTGCGAGCTCTCCGGCATGGACGAGGTCTTCTTCGGCAACTCGGGGGCGGAGGCCAACGAATGCGCCATCAAACTGGCGCGCTTCTACGGCCACAAGGTGAAGAAGGTCGAAGCGCCAAAAATTGCCGTGATGGAACACGCCTTCCATGGGCGCACGCTCGCCACCCTTTCGGCCACCGGCAACGTCAAGACTCAGCTCGGCTTCGAACCGCTCGTGTCCGGGTTTCTGCGCGTGCCTTTCGGCGAGGTCGCCGCGCTCACCCGGCTCATCGCCGAGACGCCGGATCTGGTGGCCGTGATGTTCGAGGTCATCCAGGGTGAGGGCGGCATCCGGCTCGCCGATTCCGAATACCTGCGCGCCGTGCGTTCCTTGTGTGACGCGCATGGACTGCTGATGATCTGCGACGAGGTGCAATGTGGCCTCGGGCGTACCGGCAAATGGTTTGGCTGGCAATGGAGCGAGGTGCGCCCCGACGTGATGACGCTCGCCAAGGGGCTGGGCTCGGGCGTGCCCATCGGCGCCTGTCTCGCCGCCGGGCCGGCAGCGGGGCTCTTCGGCCCGGGCAACCACGGCTCCACCTTCGGCGGCAATCCGCTCGCCTGCACTGCCGGGCTCACCACGCTCGACGTGATCGAGACCGACGCCCTGCTCGACAACGCTGCCCGGGTCGGCGGCTACCTCAAGGCGACGCTCGCTGCGCGCCTGGCGCATCTTCCTCAGGTCAAGGGTGTGCGCGGTCAGGGGCTCATGCTCGGCGTCGAGCTCGACCGCCCTTGTGGGGCGCTGGTGCTCGATGCGCTGGAAGCGGGTTTGCTCATCAACGTCACCGCCGAGCGCGTCATCCGCCTGCTCCCGCCCTTGATCCTTGCCATCGAGGAGGCGCAGCAGATCGTCGAGCGCCTGGTGCCGCTCGTCGAGCGCTTCGTCGCGCGCCACTGAGGGGTCGCCATGCCGCCGAAACATTATCTCCAGTTCAAGGATTTCAGCGCCGACGAATACGCCTACCTCTTCGAGCGTACGGCCTGGATCAAGCGCAAGTTCAAAAACTACGAACCCTGGCATCCTCTATTCGACCGCACGCTCGTCATGATCTTCGAGAAGGCGAGCACGCGTACGCGCCTCTCGTTCGAAGCCGGCATCCAGCAGCTCGGCGGTTTCGCGGTCTATCTCAACACGCGCGATTCCCAGCTGGGGCGGGGCGAGCCGGTGGAAGACGCCGCCGAGGTGATTTCGCGCATGAGCGACCTGGTGATGATCCGCACCTTCGAGCAGGAAATCGTCGAGCGCTTCGCCGCCCGTTCGCGCGTGCCGGTGATCAACGGGCTCACCAACGAGTTCCACCCCTGCCAGGTGCTCGCCGACGTCTACACCTACATCGAACACCGCGGCTCCATCCGCGGCAAGACCGTCGCCTGGATCGGGGACGCGAACAACATGTGCCACACCTGGCTGCAGGCAGCCGAAGTGCTCGACTTCACGGTGCACGTGTCCACACCGCCCGGCTACGCGATCGACCCGCAGCTTGCAGGCGTCACCCCCAATGGGCACTACCGCTGCTTCGACGACCCGATGGAGGCTGCGCGCGGGGCGGATCTCGTCACCACCGACGTATGGACCTCCATGGGCTTCGAGCACGAGACCGACGACCGTCTCTGCGCTTTCGCCGACTGGCAGGTCGACGCGGCGATGATGGCCCAGGCCAAGCCCGATGCGCTTTTCATGCACTGCCTGCCGGCGCATCGCGGCGAGGAAGTCTCGGCCGATGTGATCGACGGGCCGCAGTCCGTGGTCTGGGACGAGGCGGAAAACCGCCTGCACGCGCAGAAGGCGCTGATGGAATATCTCGTGCTCGGCCGGATGGACGGTTGAGGCAGATTTTGGGGATCCGGCGCACCCCGCGTCCGGATCGTGTGCGAACGCTCGATGGGAAAGGACGATGAGCGAAGTCAAGAAAGTGGTACTGGCCTATTCCGGGGGGCTCGATACCTCCGTGATCCTGAAGTGGCTGCAGGACACCTACCGCTGCGAGGTGGTCACCTTCACCGCCGACCTGGGGCAGGGCGAGGAGCTCGAACCGGCGCGGCAAAAGGCGCTCAAGCTCGGCATCAAGCCCGAGAACATCTACATCGACGATCTGCGCGAGGAATTCGTGCGCGACTTCGTCTTCCCCATGTTCCGTGCCAACACGATCTATGAAGGGGAATACCTGCTGGGCACCTCCATCGCCCGTCCTTTGATCGCCAAGCGCCAGATCGAGATCGCCAAACTCACCGGGGCCGATGCGGTGGCCCACGGTGCCACCGGCAAGGGCAACGACCAGGTGCGCTTCGAGCTCGGCTACTACGCCCTCATGCCCGAGATCAAAGTGATCGCCCCCTGGCGCGAATGGGACCTCACCTCGCGCGAGAAGCTGCTCGCCTACGCCGAGAAGGCCGGCATTCCCATCGAGATGAAGCACCGCGAAGGCGGCTCGCCCTACTCGATGGACGCCAACCTCCTGCACATCAGCTACGAGGGGCGGCACCTGGAAAACCCGGCTGCCGAGCCGGAAGAATCCATGTGGCGCTGGACGACGGCTCCCGAGAAGGCCCCGGATGCGCCGCAGTACGTCGAGCTGCAGTTCGAGAAGGGCGATCTCGTGGCCATCGACGGCGTGCGCCTGCGGCCGCACGAGCTGCTTGCCAAGCTCAACGAACTCGGCTCCAGGCACGGCATCGGCCGGCTCGACCTGGTGGAGAACCGCTACGTCGGCATGAAGAGCCGCGGCTGCTACGAAACGCCGGGCGGTACGATTCTGCTGAAAGCGCACCGTGCCATCGAGTCGATCACCCTCGATCGGGAAGTCGCGCACCTGAAAGACCAGCTCATGCCGCGCTACGCCGAGATGATCTACAACGGCTACTGGTGGAGCCCCGAGCGCCGCGCGCTCCAAGCCCTCATCGACGCCACCCAGCAGACGGTCAACGGCTGGGTACGCGTCAAGCTCTACAAGGGCAGCGTCATGGTGGTGGGACGCGACTCGCCCACCGACTCCCTCTTCGACCCGACGATCGCCACCTTCGAAGACGACCGCGGCGCCTACAACCAGAAAGACGCCGAAGGGTTCATTCGTCTCAATGCCCTGCGCTTGCGCATTGCGGCGAAACTCGAAAAGAAACGCGGCGTCTAATTGATCTTTAATTTATTTAATTTAACCTATAAATTGGCCGGATCGATGAATCCGGCCAAGCGAGCCTCCCCATGGAAGACGCGGTACTTTTTGGACTCACCTTTCCCCAGCTCGAAGACCTGGCCTTCAAGATCCTCGTGCCGGCCTTCATCCTCTACATGATCTTCATCATTGGTAACTTGGCGTGGAAGTCCAAGGCCGGCAAGTACGGCACCCTGTGGCTCTTCCTCGCCCTGGGAATAGGATTCATCGGCTTCATCGCCAAGGGACTGATCCAGTATCTGCTCGGGATCGAGTGATCCCGGGCAGGTCATGCAGCATCACGCGCTCATGAGCTGTTCGGCCGGCGCCACCGAGGGTTGCGCCTGGCCGAAATAGCCTTCGGTGTGGATCATCGTTTCCTCCGCACCCAAGGCTTGCACTGCCGCGCTGCAGTCGGCCACGAAGGCCGGGCTGCCGGCGATGAATACGTTGTAGCCAGCCAGCGTCGGAAAAAGCTCGGGCAGGATCTGCGGGATACGCCCGTGCAGCCACTGAGGATCGCGTTCCTGCGTGAGCGTGGCCTTGAAGGTGAAATTGCGGTGCTTGGTCTCCCAATAGCGCATCAGGCCAAGCTCGTAAATGTCCTCTTTCGTCTTTCCTGAATAGAGGAGCGTGACGGGCTTGCGGTAGCCCCGGCGCAGGGCCGCTTCGGTGAGCGCGCGGATCGGCGCCAGGCCCGAGCCGGCTGCCAGGCACAGGACGGGTGTATCCAGCGACAGGTCGCCGATGAAGGTCCCGTAAGGGCCGTTGATGCGCACCATGTCGCCGATCTGCAGGTGATCGTGGATCCAGACGCTGGTCACACCCCCTTCGATGCGCGTGATCTGCAGGGTGATCTCGCCGTCGGGGCGCGGTGCGTTGGCGATCGAATAGCAGCGTGCCGGGATCTTGCCATCGACATCGCTCAGGGTCACGTATTGCCCTGGCCAGTAGCGCATCGGCTGTCCCAATGGCCGCAAGCGGAATTCGGTGATGCGAGGAGTACGCGGCACGCGGTCGATCACGACGTAGCGCTGGTTCTCCCGCGGCGGAAAGAGTTTGGGTTTTGCGTCGGCCGTGCCCCATTCGATCACCAGCTCGGGCGAGAGGGGCTTGGCCATGCACATGAGGCCGAATCCCTGCTTGCGTTCCTCGGCCGACAGGGCCATGTCGAGCACGACCCCCTGGTCGAAGTGCCCGGAGAGGACCTTGACCTTGCATTCGCCGCAGGCGCCGGCCCGGCAATTGTTCGGCAGCGCATAGCCCGCCCGTTCGAGGGATTCCAGCACGGTTTCGCCGGGGCGGGATTCGATCTGGCGGCCGGAAGGGTGCAGTTTGATGAGAGTACTCATTCGGGTTCGCTCTCTTGAGGGGTGATGGGGTGCCTGGTCGACGAAACCGCCGGTGTCCTTCACGGACCCCGGCGGTCGGTGTGCCTGGGCGCGACCGCCCCTGCAGGCGGCCGCCGAAGCTCAGAAGACCGGGATGATCGAGTCCATGTCGACTTCCGTTACTTCCTGACCTTCGATCCCGACTTCCGGAATGGCAGGGAAGGGGATGCCGTAACGATCCAGCACGCCCTTGAGGTTGAGCATGGCGTTGCGCCAGTTCTCCTTCTTCGCCTCGTAGGTGGGGATGCCGAAGCCGGCGCCGCGCGCCACTTCTTCGCCCTCACGCTGGTTCTTGATGAAGTCGGCGGGCAGGTCCCAGAATTCTTCCGGCGGTTCGAAGAGTACCGCCGAGAGGAAGAGGTAACCGGCGCGGATTTGCTTGGTGACGAGTGCCTTGTCTTCGGCGGCGAGCCGGGGATAGTCGCGCTCCATCAGCGCCATGCAGATCGCCATGTGGCGACCCTCGTCGCGGCCGATATTGCGGAACGCCTCTTTGAACACCAGCTCCCGGCTGTTGTCATGCATCTGCTTGAAAATGGTGGCCGCGGCGATCTCGCCCATGAGGAAGGAGGAGAAGAGCACGGCAAGCGAGTACTTCGGCACGGCATTCTTGTAGCCGTTCCAGTAGCGTCCGCCGTTGTAGTAGAGCCACATGGCGTTTTTCTGCAGGCGCTTGCCCAGGTCGGTTTTGGGCTGGTAGGTGAGCGGATCGTCGTGTCCCAGGAACTTGGTGATCGCCAGGCCGCACATCTGTTCGTGGTTCTGCTCGTCGCGCGTCACCGAGAAGAAGCAGCGGCGTACCGGGTCTTCTTCGTGGTCTTCGTAGGTCTTGATCAGCGCCGAGGCGAAGACGGGAGGCGCGGAAGCGTCGAAGACGGACAGAAGCGTCCACCAATAGGCGATCGCCTCGCGTTCTTCCCAAGAATAGGACTCGACGTCGAGCGTGTCCCAGGGAAGTTTCTTCGGATCCCAAAACTCGCGCTGCGCCGCATCCCAGATTTCCTCCATCTTCTGCGTCTTGGCGTGCCAAGACAGGGGAAAGACGTTCGGCTGCGGGATCTGCGGCGGAAGGTCCATTTGTAGGGCGAGTTTGTCGTGATGAGCCATGGTGTTGCCTCCTCTAGGGTGGATAAAACGTCCATCCGGATCGTTCGCGGATCGGCTTCAACATGATCGAAGCCGTTCGCGTACCGTGAATGTACTGCAGCTTCTCACGGCAGAGTTTGATCTGGATCAAGGAATAATAAAATAAACCGACCGGTTGGTCAAATAATTTTTGCTGAAGTCGCTGCCGAACCTCCCGCTTTTTTGTGCCACAATGAACTGATGCGCGATGACGAACTCTTGGATCTGCTTTCCTCGCCCGAACGGCTGCGCGAGCGCATCGCCGAGCGTCTGCAGCGGACGGCGAATCGGCCTCTTGATCTTGCTGCAGGCGACGAAGGGGCTCGCGAGGTCCGCTGGCCGGCGGCGGTACTCGCCCCCCTGGTGCCCGGCGAAGAAGGGCCTCGAGTGTTGCTCACGCGCCGCACGCCGCATCTCGCCCATCACCCGGGACAGATCAGTTTTCCCGGCGGGCGGGTGGAGCCCGAAGATCCCGGTCCGGTGGAGGCAGCTTTGCGCGAAACCGAGGAAGAGATCGGGCTCGCGCCGCAGCGGGTGCAAGTGTTGGGCGCGATGCCGCCTTACGTCACCATCACGGGCTATCGCATCACCCCCCTCGTCGGCTGGGTAGAGGATCCGGGCGAGCTGCGCCCCGATCCGTTCGAGGTTGCCGAGGTGTTCACCGTACCTTTGTCGCACGTGCTCGATCCGCGCCGCTACGTGCGTCACTCGCTGGAATACGGAGCAGGCCGTCGCCACTATTGGGCCGTTCCCTGGCGGCAGTATTTCATTTGGGGGGCAACAGCGGCCATGCTGCGTATGTTCCTCGAACTAATTCGTGGTAAAGAAGAATGAGCACGACCTCCCAGGTGACAATCGTCACAATTTCGTCGTATGATGAATCCAGTCGCATGGAACCGTTTCACTGACCAGCAAGGAGAGAGGATATGCCGAACAAAGACGTCGTGGTACTGAGCGCCGTGCGTTCCGCCATTGGAACCTTCGGGGGGACTCTGTCGCAGATCGAACCGGCCGAGCTCGCCGGCCAGGTCATGAAGGCGGCGATCGAACGCTCGGGCGTCGATCCCAACGAAGTCGAATACGTCACGGTTGGCAACTGCATCCCGACCGATTCGCGCTATGCCTACGTGCCGCGCGTGGCGTCCATCCAGGCGGGGCTGCCGATGAGCTCGGTGGCGATGCAGGTCAACCGCCTGTGTTCTTCCGGTCTGCAGGGGATCGTCACCACGGCCCAGAACATCATGCTCGGAGACGCGGTCATGGGCGTGGGCGGCGGCGTGGAAGTGATGTCGCGCGGAGCCTATCTCTCACCGACGATGCGCAACGGCGCCCGCATGGGCGACACGACCATGATCGATGCCATGGTGGCGGTGCTCACCGATCCCTTCGGCGTCGGCCACATGGGCATCACGGCCGAGAACCTCGCTGTCAAGTGGGGCATCAGCCGCGAAGAGCAGGACGCCTTCGCGCTGGAGTCGCAGCGCCGCGCCGCGCGTGCGATCGAAGAAGGGCGCTTCCGCTCGCAGATCGTGCCGGTGACGATCAAGACGCGCAAGGGCGACGTGGTGTTCGAAGTCGATGAGCATCCCAAGCCCAATACGACGATGGAGAGCCTTGCCAAGCTCAAGCCGGCGTTCAAGAAAGACGGCACGGTGACGGCCGGCAACGCTTCCGGCATCAACGACGCCGCCTCTTTCCTCGTGCTCGCCGACGCCAAGACGGCCGAGCAGAAAAACCTGAAACCGCTCGCCCGCATCGTCGGCTACGCCGTGGCGGGAGTGCCCAACGACATCATGGGCGAGGGCCCCATCCCGGCCACCAAGAAAGCGTTGGAGAAGACTGGCCTCAAGCTCGAAGACATGGACGTGATCGAATCGAACGAGGCCTTCGCCGCCCAGTCGCTGGCGGTGATGAAGGGGCTCGGGCTCGATCCGGTCAAGACCAACCCCAACGGCGGGGCCATCGCCCTGGGGCACCCGGTGGGCGCGACCGGCGCGATCATCGCCACCAAGGCGATCCATGAGCTGCACCGCATCGGCGGGCGCTATGCCCTGGTGACCCTGTGCATCGGCGGCGGTCAGGGCCTGACGGTGATCTTCGAGCGTCTCTGAGTCCCGAGGGCGGGGATAGGGTGGTTCCTGCCCTACCTCCCCGTCGCGGACCGCCGCGCCAGCGCCTCGAGTTCGGCGCGGATGCGGCGGTACTGCTGCCAGCGCTCGGGGCTGATCGCGCCGCGCTCTGCCAGCGCGCGCAGGGCGCATCCCGGCTCGGCATCGTGGCGGCAATCGCGGAAACGGCATTCACCCAGCGCCGGACGCAGTTCGGGGAAACAGGCTTCCAGCGCCTCCAGTGGCACGTGGGCCAAGCCGAAGGTCTGCAGGCCGGGGCTGTCGATGATCCACCCTTGCCGGTAGGGATAGAGCCGCGCCTCGGTGGTGGTATGCCGTCCTGATTCCAGCGCACGCGAGATTTCGCCCGTGCGCGCTCGGGCTTCTGGCACCAGGGCATTGATGATCGTCGATTTTCCCATGCCTGATTGTCCGACGAGTAGCGATCGCTTCCCTGCGAAGAGCGGTTCGAGCGGGGCGACGTCCCGTTTGGCCGAGAGGCCGAGCACCCGATAGCCCGCAGCGAGAAATGGCTTTAGCCGTGCGCGCGCCGCATCCAGGCCGTCCTTGAGGTCGCACTTGTTGAGCACGATGAGGGCTTCGATCCCCTGATGTTCGGCGGCCACGAGGCAGCGCGTCACCAGTTCGGACGAGAAGGGCGGCTCGACCGCAGTGACGATGACGACCTGATCGACGTTGGCGGCGATGAGCTTTTGCCGTACGCCGTCCGCCCGCCAGAAGAGCGAGGAGCGCGGCTGGTGCCGCTCGATCACCGCCTGGCCGGGGGCCGTGGCGCGCGCCTCGACCACATCGCCGCAGGCATAGTCGTGGCGTTTGCCGCGGGTGACGGCGTGCCAGGGCGGCTCGTGCCACGGAATCGTCCGGGAAATCTCGTAGCTGCGGCCGTGGGCGGCGACGACGGTGGCGAGGAAGGTTTCATCCATGGGCAGGATACGAAAAAATACGGGTGAGGATCGCGCCGTCCGGCACGCGGCCGTGGCAGTATAGCGCACCCATTCCCCCAAGAAAGGAAAACCGCATGAGCGAGAACAACGCGCCTTCCGACAAGCTGGTCTGGCTCGACCTGGAGATGACCGGGCTCGATCCCGATCGCGACCGCATCCTCGAGATCGCCATGGTGGTCACCGACAATGACCTGAACGTGCTCGCCGAAGCGCCGGTGATCGCGGTGCACCAAAGCGACGAGGTGCTCGCCGCGATGGACGACTGGAACCAGAAGACGCACGGCGCTTCCGGCCTGATCGAGCGGGTGCGTGCCTCACGCATCGACGAAGCCCAGGCCGAGGCGATGCTGCTCGAATTCCTGAGTCCTTGGCTGCCGCCGCGCTCGAGCCCCATGTGCGGCAACACCATCTGCCAGGATCGGCGTTTCCTCTACCGCTACATGCCGCGGCTCGAGGCTTGGTTCCACTACCGCAACCTGGATGTTTCCACCCTCAAGGAACTCGCGCGCCGCTGGGCCCCCGCCATCCTGCAGGGCTGGGAGAAGGAAAGCAAGCATACGGCACTCGCCGACGTCCATGAGTCGATCGAAGAGCTGCGCCGCTACCGCGCTGCTTTCCTGCGTTTGCCTGAAGGCTGAGCGTTTTGGTGCCTCGCGACTTTTCCGCTCGCGGCGTTTTTCGGGGTGCCCCGTTTCAGCGGTGCGCATCCAGCCGGGCGGCGAGGGCGCGTGTGGAGGGGTCGAAACCGGCGAGCGTTCCGCCCGCGGCGAGCGTGCGCGCCAGTTCCTTTCCCAGCTCCACGCCGTACTGGTCGAACGGATCGATCCCCCAGATCCAGCCGCGCACGAACGTGGCGTGTTCGTAGGCGGCGAGCAGCTCCCCGAGCACGCTGGCGTCCCAGCCCTCGGTGAGTAGCACGGAGCTGGGGCGGTTGCCGGGAATCTCATGGTGCGGCGCGAGCGCTTCGATCTCTTCGGGTGCCAGGCCCTGCGTCCGAAGCGCAGCGCGCGCCTCGTCGCGCGTGCGACCGGCAAGCAAGGCGCCTGCCTGCGCAAGCGCATGTTGCGCCAAGGCCCGACGCCCGGCATCGAGCGGACGGGGGAGGGGGACGATGAAGTCCAGCGTGAGGCGCCGCGTTCCTTGGTAGAAAAGCTGATGGAAGGCGTGTTGTCCCAGGGTACCGCTCATGCCCCAGACGACGGCCGCGGTGGGATAGGGCACGAGCGAACCGTCGCGCCGGCAGCGCTTGCCGTTACTCTCCATTTCGAGCTGCTGCAGCCAGGCCGGAAACCAGGAAAGCCCCTGATCGTAGGGGAGCACGGCCCAGGAAGGAACATCGAGCAGGTTCGCGTTCCACAGACCAAGCAACCCAAGCCACACCGGCAGGTTGCGTTCGAGCGGCTCCGTGCGGAAATGTTGGTCCATGCGGCGCGCGCCGGCACGCAGTTCGAGGAACCGTTCCCAGCCGAAAGCGAGCGCCACCGGCAAGCCCACGGCCGACCACAGCGAATAGCGTCCACCTACCCAAGGCGGCAGCCAGAGGATGCGATCCGGCGCAAATCCTAGCGCCTGCGCCTTGTCCGGGTTGGAGGTGACGGCGAGGAAATGTGCCGCCGTTTCGTGCGTTCCCAGTTCCCGGGAAAGCCACGCCCGCGCGCGTTCGAGGTTGGCGAGCGTCTCGGCGGTGCCGAAACTCTTGGAAGAGACGACGAAGAGCGTACGCGCCGCCTCGAGCCCGCGTATCGTTGCGCTGAAATCGCTCGGGTCGAGATTGGCGACGAAGCGCACATTCCGCTGCGGCGCTTCCTGATGCGAGAGCGCCTCGCAGGCGAGCCGTGGGCCGAGGTCGGAGCCGCCGATGCCGAGGTTGACGGCATGATCGAGCCGCTCGCCTGTGGCACCGCGCAGCTCGCCGCGGTGAAAGGCGGTGACGAACGCTTGCAGTCGGCTTTCCGTTGCGGCGAAGCGCTCGCGATCGGCCGGCGGTACGTCCGCTCCGCCGCGGCAGGCCATGTGCAGTGCCGGGCGACGCTCGGTGAAGTTGACTTCCGCCCCGGCAAAGAGCGCTTCGATTCCCTCCGGCAGCCGCACCGCCCGGGCAAGGGCGAGGAGCTGCGCGAGCACTCCGGCGTCCCATGCCTGCTTGCTCGCGTCGAGCCACAAGGCGCCTGCCGGCAGCGAGAGCGCATCGACCCGAGCGGCATCGGCGGAAAACGCATCCGTAATGCGGCGCGCCAGCCAGAGATCGGCCAAGGCGAGCAGTTCGGCCCATGCAGGGGTCTGCTCGGGCGCGACGAAAGGGGGAAGAGAATCAGTCATGGGTGGGCCTCGCTCGTTCGTTGTCCAGCAGAAGCCAGTATTCTAGGCGTTTGCCTTGGCCACGCGTCATCGACCAGAGCACGCTGCCGTCCGACGGCAAGGGCTGCTGGTCGCGCAGTCGGGCGAAACGGACGGGGCAGCCGTCTTCCAGGGTCGCAGGGATGCCGCCGAAATAGACGAGCGCCGCCCGCACGTCGGGCTCTCGACCGGGCACGGAAACGCAGGAAGGAGCGCGTTCGCGCAGCGTTCCCTGCATCTGCTCGACGATCGGCCGCAGATTGCGCGTATGCTCGAACCAGGGCTCGAGCAGCAGCACCAGCACCACCCAGGCGAGCGTGACGCCGAGCGCCCAATGGATTGCCGGGCGCAGCGGCGAAGGCGGGGTCGTCACGGCGAGGACGAACCAGGTGAGCAGCACCGCCGTGGCCGCACCGAGGCGCCACAAAGACCCGCTCATTTCAAACTCGGGCGCGACGCGCACCATGTGGCGCGCAAGCCCCGGCGGCCAGTCGAGGTTCCATGCGCTCCACGAGAGGCCGGCGAAGACGACGAGGCTCAGCACCGTTGCCGCAGAGAACCACGAGAACGCCGCGCGGGCGCCGGAAGGCATGCGCCGCAGCCGCTCCGTCGCCAAGAGGGTGAGCGGCGGCAAGAGGATGAGGAGGTCGCTGGGATTGCTGGGAGGCCAGGCGGTTACCACGACCAGTCCCATGGCGATCATGGCCCAAGCCACGGCAAGAAGCCGGAGATTCGACCCATCGCCGTTGACAGCCCGGCGCAGTGGCCACAATGCCAGCAGCCACAAAGGCCAGGCCACCCAGGCTGCGTCACGCCAGGCGTCATCGAGGTTGGAGGCGATGAATTCCTGTGAGAGCTGCGGTGCTTGCAGCGCAAACCAAGCCTCGCCTTCGGCAGTGCGCCAGACGGTGACGAACCAGATCGCAGGGAGAGCAAAGATCAGCGCCGTGGCCATGAGAAGCGACAGACGCCGCGCTGCCTCGATCCGAGGCCAGGGCCAGGTCGCCAGCCAGGGGATGCTCAGCACGAGCAGGAGAGCAAACCCCTGTGCGAGAAAGCCGGCTGCCATGGCAATACAGGCAGCGATCCATGCCTTTGCCGGCTGCGCCTCTCGTCGGCTCACGGCGGCAAGGGCAAGGCCGATCGCGGCGGCAGAAGCGAGCAGGGCCTGATGCTGGTGCGCGTCGAGCACCCAGCCGAGGGTTCCCAGTCCCACGAGCATCGCGCCCGCCTGCCAGGGTTTGCCGCACCAGGGGAGCGCCGCTGCGCCCAGGCTCAGCAGCGTGCAGAGCAGCAGAAGCGGAGAAGCGAAGCGGGTTGCGTCGTGCAGCGCCAAGCCCAAGGGTTCGAGCAGCAGGCCCAGGAGCGCCGCCACCCAGTAATAGAGCGGACCGGTTGCAGGGACGGTACCATCGATGAGCGCGGAAGGCAGCAGCCATTGGCCTTGGAGCACCTGCCAGACGGCAAAGAAATGGCGCAAATCGGCGCCGCGCCAAGGGTCGTGTCCTGTGGTGCCGACCAAGAGAAAGGCGGCCAGTAGCGCCACCAATCCCCATTTTCCGTAGAGTCGTCGTTGCCACGGCGGAACCGGACGCGGGTCGAAAAACATGCCATTGCCACTCGTTGCGGAAGAGGCGATTATAGTCGCTCCCCGTCGTCGGGCGGGACGGAGTCAATGAAAAAGGGCGGCAAGGCCGCCCTTTCGCTGAAACCCGGCGTGACGAACTCAGCCGCGGTTGGCGAGATTGCCGTATTTCTGGCGGAAACGCTCGACACGGCCGGCCGTGTCGACGATCTTCTGCTTGCCGGTGTAGAAGGGATGGCACTCGGAGCACACTTCCACGTGCAGCGCCGGCTTGCCGATGGTGGAGCGCGTCACGAAGGAATTGCCGCAGGAGCAGGTCACCTGGACTTCGGCGTAATTCGGATGGATGTTCTCTTTCATGGGGCACCTCGGGATCGGGCGGATGGCGGATTTGGCCATCCTTTTGCTTGGAGAAAACGCAAATTATCGCCGATCGATCCAGTCGGGGCAAGGGGTTTTCGTTAAAATTCCCCTTTCTTTCCTCTGAGCGATCATGAGTTACGGCATCTCCCGCATCCCGACGAGCGCCCAGGGCGAGGTGCACGAGCGCCTGCCCGAACTCGTGCGCCGCCATCTCGCTCGGTCCTTCCGCAAACCCTACGCGCCCTATAACCTCGCCGCCTTCGAAGAGACGCTCGCCGCATGGGACGGGCGCTCGCCGTGGATCCTCGATTCCGGCTGCGGTGTGGGTTGGTCGACGATCCTGCTGGCGCGGCGCAGCCCTGAGGCTTTCGTCGTCGGTGTGGACCAATCGCAAGAGCGGCTCTCGCGGCAGAAACCCTATCCGCGCGCGACCTGGCCCGAGAACCTGCGTTTCGTGCGCGCCGACGTGATCGACTTCTGGCGCCTGGCGCTGGAAGCCAGCGTTCCGGTGCGCGAGCATTGGTGGCTCTATCCCAACCCATGGCCCAAGATCGGGCACCTTGGGCGGCGCTGGTATGCGCATCCCGTTTGGCCTACCGTGCTGCAACTCGGCGGACGCTTCGAGTGCCGTACCAACTGGTCGGTCTATGCCCGCGAGCTCATCGCCGCGCTGGCCCTTTCGGGGATACGGGGCGAATGCACCCCATTCGTGCCCGAGGAGCCGATGACGCCTTTCGAGCGCAAGTACCGGGATTCGGGGCAGACGCTGTGGCGCGTCACCGCCGATCTCTCAGCGTTTGCCCGAGGCGAGCTCGGCGCGGGGCCAGCCGAGGGTGCATAGCCCTGCGACCAGGTCGAGCGCGGCGAGCGCGCGCAGTTTTTCTGGGGAGGCGGCAAAGAGCGAACCGGCATAGCCCAGCGCGTTGACCGACACGCCCGCGAGTCGCTCGACCCGGCGCGGGATGAAGAACAGGCGATCGAGCCGCAGCAGGAGGTCGTAAGGCGGCAGCTGCGGCGCCTCGTCATGCCAACCCATTGAGGCGAGCGCGGCGCGGTAGGCGCGGCGGGCCGCTGCAGCCCAGGCGGCGCTTTCGGTATGCATGGGTAACGGCTCGCGCCAGGCCGCCCACGGCAGTTCCGCCCAACCGGTTTCGCCGGGAGGCAGGAAGGCGCGGAGTTGGTTTTCGCCCAGATGACCCTCCGGGAGCCACTGCAGATGACGGTGCGGCTGGCTCGCTCCGGCGATCTCTCCGCCGTTGTAGAACCCCAGCCCCCCTTCGGCGAGCAGCGCATGCCAGGCAAGAAAATCGTCGCCGGAAAGCGGCGCCGTCTGCGGCTCGAACTCGCGCGTGACGATGAGGGTATGGCCGGCAAAGACGGGGTACTTGTTGAGTACCACCAGGTGCCGCTTGCCGAGCGCGCCGACCGTGAGTTCCGGCTCGGGCGGCAGGAAGGGGTTGCGCCCTGCATCGTTTCTGGGGTGCGGTTTGTGCGCCAGCGTCGAGACCCAGCGCAGCACGAAGGGGAACCCCTGTTCATGGCGCTCGAGCGCCTCGGTGGCGATCGGCTCCAGAGCGCCGCAGGCGAGTGCCCGTTCGGCAACGGCACGGATGCGTTCACTCCAGGGTGCCATGCTCATCCCTCCGGGGCGCGTTTCGCCCACCATCGTCCCAGCCAAGTCTGCGGTCGCTCGCGGCCTTCGAGCACGTAGTAGAGGGTCGGCTCATAGCCGCAGATTTCTTTCAGGTCGGCAAGCGCCGCGGCGGTACCGCTTACCAGCAATACGTCGCCCCGCCGCAAGAGGGTCGACGGCTCCGGCAAGGGCTGCCAATGCCCTTCGCGCTCCAGCGCCAGTACCCGCAATGCCAACGGTTCTGGCCGCAGGGAAGGCGAGCGCAGCAGCCGCTCGAGCGTGACCCCGGAATCATCGGCCAGCGCGTGCCACAACGCAGGAGCGGTTTGCGGCAGAATCGCGATCTTCAGGTTGCGCAAGGGGCCATGCCGTCGCAGGCGCAGCAGCGTTTCCTGCAGATCATGGGCGAGTTCTTGCGGGGCGTTCGCGAGCCAGGCAAGGAAGGCGGGAATCTCCGGCAGACGCAACCACGCGAGCGCCTCGGCAGCGACGAGGTGGCGTGGCACCACGCGCAGGTCGTAGTGGAAAGCGGCAAAGAGCGCTTCGTTGCGTCTGCGGTTCTGCCGCACGATGGTGTAGAGCGAGGGGTTGAGGCGGCGGGCGGCGACGAGGATCGAAATGTTGTCGATGTCATTGGATGTGGCTGCGACGATACCGACCGCTTTCTCGATTCCTGCTCGCCGCAAGACTTCCGCCTGGGTGGCATCGCCCGTGATCCATTCTGAATGCTTGCCCCCGTCCGTGGCGGCGCGGTCGATCACCACCAGTTCGAGCTCACTGCCGCGCAGCGCCGCCTCTGCCGCCAGACCCAGGCGCCCCGCGCCGCAGATGATCCATCTGCCCCGTGGAGGCGGTCGGTCGGTGCGAATCTCGTCCATCGGCATGTCGAGCAATATCTGGCGCACCCGCCAGACGGCCGGATGTTCGAGCGCGAGCGCCAGGTCGTTTTGAAAGACGTGGAAGGGATCGATGATCGCCGTCGTGGCGAATTCGGCCATATTGGCCACCGTGGCGTCGTGCTCGGCGCGGCAAACGGTGGGCAGGCGTGGCGCGAGCAGACCCTGGGTTACCGTCACCGCCAGGTTGGCCGCGTCGTCGTCGGTCATCGCCGCCACGGCAGCGCAGCGCGGCTGGCGCAAGCCGGCGGCAAGCAGCACGTTCGGGTCGCTTGCATCCGCCGCCAGGGTGACGGGTGGGTGGACGAATTCCATCATTTCCGCGCGCTCGATCTTCTTCGGGTCGAGATCGAGCGCCACCGTCGCGATGCCTTCACGATCCAGGGCCAATGCAAGCTGCGCCCCCGTTTCGCCGAAACCGGCGATCAGGACGAAAGGATGGTGTAAGCGCCGGACCCGGCGTGCGAAGCCGAGCGCCGCCACCGCCCGACGTAGCGCTTCGTCCTGCATCAAGGTGACCGTCTGCTTGAGCAGGTAGGCCCAGGCAAGCACGCTCAGGTAAATCACGACGATCGCCCACAGGCGCTGCGCATCGGAGAACGCCCCGGGGACTTCGCCGAACCCGATGGTCGTGGCGGTGTAACTCACGAAGTAGAAGGCGTGAAAGAGGCTCAGATGCGTCGGTCGACCTTCGGCATCGGGCGGGCCGGGGGCGAGCGCCATACCCAATACCGATAGCGTGAAGAGGGTCACCATCAGGATCAGGGGACCGCGCAGCCGCCGTAAAACCAGCAGGATGACGCTGAAATTGCGGTCTGGCCCTTCGACGTTCATGGGGGAGGGCTCAGCGGCGTTGCATCAGCGTCTCGGCCACGAGAATGGTGACCGACACGAGGTTGGCGAGCAAGGCCCCGCCCGAGAGCGAGACGATACGCGCAACCATCTCCGGCGTGAGGCCGGCCGCGGTGGCATGTTCGGCATAGGCCCAGACGATGGCGGCGGTGATCAGCTGCAGGTCGGCCACGAGCGAGGTGGCCAGGTGCACTGCCCCGATCTGGGTGCGATCGCCCAGCTTCAGGATGGTGGCGATCAGGCTCACGACCAGCGCGGCGAAGAGTTCATAGACGTCGTGGTAGGCGGCCACCCCGATATCGCCGATGAAAAAGCCGAAGTTGAGCGTGGCCGCCAGTAGGATGAAGAAACCGAAGACGACTTTTTCCGGGTTCACGACGGCTCCTAGCCAAGGAGGCACCCCCACCCGAAGGCGGGGGCGGATCGATCAAACGCGCGCCAGGATCTGGCGCAGCACGTAGGGGAGGATCCCGCCGTGGCGGTAGTATTCCACCTCGATGGGCGTGTCGATGCGCGAGAGCACCGGAACCTCTTGCGTGCTGCCGTCGGCGCGGCGGATGCGCAAGGTGAGCTGCTGCTGCGGCGCGAGCCGTGCTTCATCGAGCCCCAGGATGTCGAAGGTCTCGGAGCCGTCGATGCCCAGCTTCTGCCACGAATCCTCGCCCAGGAACTGCAGCGGCAGTACGCCCATGCCCACCAGGTTGGAGCGGTGGATGCGCTCGAAGCTGCGGGCGATCACCGCCCGGATGCCCAGGAGCATCGTCCCTTTGGCCGCCCAGTCGCGCGAAGAACCGGTGCCGTACTCCTCGCCGGCGAAGACCACCGTCGGGATGCCGCGCTCGCGGTAGGCCATGGCCGCCTCATAGACGGTGGTCTGCTTGCCATCGAGCAGCGTATAGCCCCCCTCGATGCGGCTGCCGTCGGGCTTGGGCGGCAGCATCAGGTTCTTCAGCCGGACATTGGCGAAGGTGCCGCGCACCATCACCTCGTGGTTGCCGCGCCGCGCCCCATAGGAGTTGAAATCCTTGCGCTCCACCCCGTGCGCCTTGAGCCATTGACCGGCGGGCGAGTTTTCGGGAATGGAACCCGCGGGGGAGATGTGGTCGGTGGTGACCGAGTCGCCCAGCAGCAGCAAGGCCTTGGCACCCGTGATCGGCTGCACCCCCGGCGGCTGCATGGAGAAATCGTCGAAGAAGGGCGGCCGGGCGATGTAGGTCGACTTCGGCCAATCGTAGACCTCGCCCGTGGGCGCCGGGATGGCATTCCACAGGTCGTGATCCTTGGTGAAATCGCGGTAGAGGCGCCGGAAGACTTCGGGATCGTTGGCGTAGGGCAGGACGGCGTGGATCTCCTCGCTGCTCGGCCAGATGTCGCGCAGATAGACCGGCTTGCCGTCGGCGCCCGTGCCCAGCGGCTCGCTCGTGAGATCGACGTTCACCCGTCCGGCGATGGCGAAGGCCACCACCAAGGGGGGAGAGGCGAGGTAATTCGCCCGGATGTTGGGGTGGATGCGCGCCTCGAAGTTGCGGTTGCCCGAGAGCACCGCCGCCACCACGAGATCGTTCTCGGTGATCGCCTGGTTGAGCTCGGGGGCGAGGTCGCCGGCGTTGCCAATGCAGGTCGTGCACCCGTAGCCGGCAAGCGCAAACCCCAGCTTGGCCAGTGGCTCGAGCAGCCCCGCTTTCTGCAGGTATTCGGTGACCACCCGCGAACCCGGGGCGAGCGAGGTCTTGATGTGCGGCGACACGCTCAGACCCTTCTCGACCGCCTTCTTCGCCAGTAGTCCCGCGGCGATGAGCACTGCCGGGTTGCTCGTGTTGGTGCAGGAAGTGATCGCAGCGATGAGCACGTCGCCATGCCCGAGCGTGAGCCCCTCGCGGCCCGGCACCGGGTAGCGCTTGCCCAGCTCCTCGGCCGGCTTGCCGAAACCGTTTTCGCTCCCGGGTTTGGAAAAGAGCGTTTCGAAGTTCGACTTCATCGCCTGCAGCTCGATGCGATCCTGCGGTCGTTTCGGGCCGGCGAGCGAGGCGCGCACGGTGGAGAGGTCGAGTCGCAGCGTGCGCGTATAGTCGATCTCGCCCGCACGCGGTATGCCGAAGAGGTTCTGTGCCCGGAAGTAGGCTTCGAACGCGGCGATTTCCTCCTGCGTGCGGCCGGTGGCGCGCAGGTACTCCAGCGTCTTCTCGTCCACCGGGAAGAAACCCATGGTGGCGCCGTATTCGGGCGCCATGTTGGCGATGGTGGCACGATCGGGCACGCTCAGGCTCGCTGCGCCCTCGCCAAAGAATTCCACGAACTGCCCCACCACTTTCGCCTTGCGCAGCATCTCGGTGATGGTAAGCACGAGGTCGGTGGCGGTGACCCCTTCGGGAAGCGAGCCGACCAGTTCCACCCCGACCACGTCGGGGGTGAGGAAATAGATTGGCTGGCCGAGCATGGCCGCCTCGGCCTCGATTCCGCCCACGCCCCAGCCGACCACGCCCACGGCGTTGATCATGGTCGTGTGGCTGTCGGTCCCCACCAGCGTGTCGGGGTAATAGACGGGGCCTTCGGCACTATCCTGCCGCTGCACGCCGCGGAAGAGGTATTCGAGGTTTACCTGGTGGATGATGCCGATGCCCGGCGGGACGACGCGGAAGGTGTCGAACGCCTGCATCCCCCATTTCATGAACTGGTAGCGCTCGCGGTTGCGCGCAAATTCCTGCTCCATGTTCTTGCGCAGCGCATCCGGCGTACCGTAGTAATCCACCTGCACCGAATGGTCGACCACCAGATCGACGGGCACGAGCGGCTCGATCGCCTTGGGTTTTTTCCCCATGCCGGCCGCCGTCGAGCGCATCGCCGCCAGGTCGCACAGCAGCGGCACGCCGGTGAAATCCTGTAGCACCACCCGGGCGACGACGAAAGGGATCTCCTCGGTGCGTTTCCCTTGCGGCTGCCAGTTGGCGAGCTCGCGCACGTGCCGTTCCTCCACGCGCACCCCGTCGCAATTGCGCACGAGCGACTCCAGCACGAGCCGTATCGACACCGGCAGGCGTCGCACCGAGCCGATCCCGAGCGCCTCCAGCGCCTGAAGGTCGTGGAATTTCCCCGTCCCGACGCCCGGGATGTGGAAGGTCTTGAGCGTAGCGGCAGCAACGGACATCGGACACCTCCTATGAAAAACGCTGGTCGAAACGGTTTCGCCGTCTGGCAATAGTCTAGAACATCTTCGACCCGATTGCCGTGCAGGGTCGATCGAAGCGAATTATCGTTCCGATCGAGGGTTTTTTGCGCCTTGCCCTTTGGTACAATGAGCCGGGGGACGCCCAAGTCTTATAAAAGACATATAATATCGAACCTGTTCGCTTTCCGCGGTTTTCGACCCAAACCCAGATGAGGTGATCGTCGTGCTAGAAGCCTATCGTGCCCATGCCGCCGAACGCGCCGCGCTCGGCATTCCTCCCTTGCCGCTGTCGAAAGAACAAACCGAGCAGCTCGTCGCGCTGCTGCGCCAACCGCCTGCCGGCGAAGAGGCTTTCCTGCTCGAACTGCTCGAGCAGCGCGTGCCGCCCGGCGTCGACGACGCCGCCAAAGTCAAGGCCGAATTCCTCGCGAGCGTGGCCAAGGGCGAAGAGAAAAACCCGCTGCTGTCGCGCGAGCGCGCCACCGAACTGCTCGGTACCATGCTCGGCGGCTACAATGTCCAGCCCCTGATCGATCTGCTCGACGATCCCCTCGTCGGCTCCATCGCCGCCGAAGGACTCAAGAAGACGCTGCTGGTGTTCGACTATTTCCACGACGTCAAGGAAAAGGCCGAGCAGGGCAACGCCAACGCCCAGGCCGTGCTGCGCTCCTGGGCCGAAGGCGAATGGTTCACTTCCCGCCCCGCCGTGCCCGAGCGCATCAAGATCACCGTCTTCAAGGTGCCCGGCGAGACCAACACCGACGACCTCTCGCCGGCGCCGGACGCCTGGTCGCGCCCCGACATTCCGCTGCACGCCCTGGCGATGCTGAAAAATCCCCGTCCCGGCATCGAACCGGACGAGCCCGGCCAGCGCGGCCCGATCCGCCTCATCGAAGAACTCAAACAGAAGGGCAACGTCGTCGCCTACGTCGGTGACGTCGTCGGTACCGGCTCCTCGCGCAAGTCCGCCACCAACTCCGTGATCTGGTGGACCGGCCAGGACATCCCCTTCGTGCCGAACAAGCGCTACGGCGGCATCTGCCTCGGCGGCAAGATCGCCCCCATCTTCTTCAACACCCAGGAAGATGCCGGCGCCTTGCCCATCGAGATCGACGTCAGCAAGATGGAAATGGGCGACGAGGTCGAGCTCGTCATCGACCACGACACCGCCGAAGTCAAGGCCTACAAGAACGGCGAGCTCATCGCCGAGTCTCGCCTCAAGACCCCGGTGCTGCTCGACGAAGTGCGCGCCGGCGGCCGCATCCCGCTCATCATCGGCCGGGGGCTCACCGCCAAGGCGCGCGAAGCGCTTGGCCTGCCGCCGAGCACGCTCTTCCGTCTGCCGCAGCAGCCCAAGGACACCGGCAAGGGCTTTACCCTGGCGCAGAAAATGGTCGGTCGCGCCTGCGGTCTGCCCGAAGGACAGGGCGTGCGCCCCGGCACCTACTGCGAACCGCGTATGACCACCGTGGGCTCGCAGGACACCACCGGTCCCATGACGCGCGACGAACTCAAAGACCTCGCCTGCCTCGGCTTCTCCGCCGACCTCGTGATGCAGTCCTTCTGCCACACCGCCGCCTATCCCAAGCCCGTAGACGTCAAGATGCACCGCGAGCTGCCGAAATTCATCACCGAGCGCGGTGGCGTGTCGCTGCGCCCGGGCGACGGCGTCATCCACTCCTGGCTCAACCGCATGCTGCTGCCCGACACCGTCGGCACCGGCGGCGACTCGCACACGCGCTTTCCCATCGGCATCTCCTTCCCGGCCGGTTCGGGGCTAGTGGCCTTCGCCGCCGCCACCGGCGCCATGCCGCTCGACATGCCCGAGTCGGTGCTGGTCAAGTTCAAGGGCGAAATGCAGCCCGGCATCACGCTGCGCGATCTCGTCAATGCCATCCCCTACTACGCGATCCAGCAAGGGCTCCTCACCGTCGAGAAGAAGGGCAAGAAGAACATCTTCTCCGGCCGCATCCTCGAGATCGAAGGGCTGCCGCAGCTCAAGGTCGAACAAGCCTTCGAACTGTCGGACGCCTCCGCCGAGCGCTCCGCCGCCGCCTGCACGGTCAAGCTCGACAAGGAGCCGATCATCGAATACCTGCGCTCGAACATCGCGCTCCTCAAGTGGATGATCGCCGAAGGCTATCAGGATCGCCGCACCCTCGAGCGGCGCATCAAGGCGATGGAAGACTGGATTGCAAATCCGCAGCTGCTCGAGCGCGATCCAGATGCCGAGTACGCCGCGGTGATCGAGATCGACCTCTCCGAGATCACCGAGCCCATCGTCGCCTGCCCGAACGACCCCGACGACGTCAAGCGCCTGTCGGAAGTCGCCGGCGACAAGATCGACGAAGTCTTCATCGGCTCGTGCATGACCAACATCGGTCACTTCCGCGCCGCCGCCAAGGTGCTCGAAGGCAAGAGCGACATCCCGGCGCGGCTGTGGATCGCCCCGCCCACCAAGATGGACGAGATGATGCTGCGCGAGGAAGGCTACTACGGCATCCTCGGCCGCGCCGGCGCTCGCATGGAGGTGCCAGGCTGCTCCCTGTGCATGGGCAACCAGGCGCAGATCAAGCGCGGCTCCACGGCCATGTCGACCTCGACGCGCAACTTCCCCAACCGGCTGGGGCTAGATACGCGCGTCTACCTCGGCTCGGCCGAACTCGCGGCGGTCTGTGCGCTGCTCGGCCGCATCCCGACGGTGGAAGAGTACCTCGCGCACCTGCAGCCGGTGACGAGCAAGGCGAACGAGATCTATCGCTACATGAACTTCGATCAGATCCCTGAGTTCGCCGAAGTCGCCGAAAGCG
This sequence comes from Tepidiphilus succinatimandens, assembly GCF_006503695.1. Taxonomy (GTDB): domain Bacteria; phylum Pseudomonadota; class Gammaproteobacteria; order Burkholderiales; family Rhodocyclaceae; genus Tepidiphilus; species Tepidiphilus succinatimandens. Next base: position 261 of record NZ_SBIK01000001.1, on the reverse strand, counting down.
TCGCGCTCTGAGCCTGCGTCCATCGCCCCGTCCTTGACGGAGCGATGGCGCACGATGACTGATGACGGCACCTTTCTGGGTGCCGTTTTCGTTTTGTTATAGGATGGATCAAAATTTCTTGTTTGCCTTTCTCGCCCCCTTTCCCTACAATGCGCCCTCTCTCGCGCTGCTGCCGCTGAAAGCGGGTGAGTGAAGCGGCGGGAAGGCCTGTGGAGCCGGGTCGAGGCAGTACGAAGGGGCCGGCTTCGAAGGTATTGACAG